>CAWACJ010000006.1:0-555041 GCA_963780665.1 uncultured Methanocellaceae archaeon
ATGGCTTAATGGTGCAACAAATTAGTCTCTGTTAGTTGTAACGACCGTAAACACAGAGACCATTAGCCGCATCATGCTGCCGTGGTCATATGCTGAGCAGCACGATGGCGAAGAACACAAGGTACAGCAGTCCGCCGAACATGAGCGCCGATATCTTGATCTCTTTGTTGTTCGAGCGCCAGTAAAGGACTACGGCCGAAATGATCGCTATAGCGATAGTCGCAGCCTCGAGGAATTGTACCTTATCCGATATGTTTAGATGCCAGCTCGTGAGTAGCACGCCTATCGTGACCGGTATGCAGCTCTGGAACACCATGGCGCCCGTGATGTTGCCGATGGCGAACGTATCCTTGTTCGCCCTGATCCACAGCATGCTGTTGAACTTTTCGGGAAGCTCGGTCGCCAGCGGGCTGATGATCAGCGATAATATCAGTGGGTTGATGCCGATCATGATCGCGATATCGTTGATCTGCCCGACGAATAATGCAGCTCCCAGGATGATGCCCGCGAGTGCCGCGAACACCTGGATGAGAATGAGCACCGTATGCGGCTCATTACTTTTTATGGGCGCGATCTTCTTGATCGCGCTATCGATATACAGGTCGTTCAGATCCCCCTCTCCGCCGCTCTCGCCGCTCTTGAGCGTGACGAACATGTACACGATATATGTGGGGATGAGCACGAAGCCTACGATTGTCTTGAAGAAGCTAAGCTCAGGGGGAACGATCGCCGCGATGGCCGCCAGCGAGAAGGCGAACAGGAAAAACCCGAGGTCGCGCTTTATTAAACGGCCGTCGATGTGGAGCGTCTTAGTTTTCCTTCTCCGGGCGAAAACCAGCACGGATACGCCGCACACAAAAAGCGCTAGCGTCGCAAGCATGAACGGAGCGCCCAGGATGGCGCCCGTGCCGATTTCTTTTCCGGCGTCTCCCTTCAACGCGAAAATCGCTATCAACGGGACAAGCGTCTCGGGCAGTGCGGTCCCGATAGCTGCAAGGACGCTGCCGACAGCGCCTTCAGAGAGCTTAAAGCGTTTTCCGACCCATTCCACACCGTTCGTAAAAAATTCACAGCTGGCCAGGATAACAATAAAGCTGAGCAGGAATACCAGTATGTCCATGTTTCCCCACGACTGACTACCTAGTGTCAGCATATTCATATATAGTTTTTCAGCCATCTATCGTCTAATGGCCATTACGAAGGATGACGGCTCGATAGTCGCTTTAGAAGTGGAGCGTGCCGATACGATATTAAAACAGGTTATCGGCCTCATGTTCAGGAAGAGCGTGCCGGAGAGCTACGCCATGTTATTCACCATGAAGCACGACAACAGGGACGGCATGCATATGCTGTTCATGCGATTTCCTATCGATATCGCATTTCTAGATAAGGATAAGAGGATCATAGATATCCGCCAGAACCTCAAGCCATGGACTGGCCTGGCATTCTCGCACAAGCCGTTCCGCTACGCGATCGAGCTTCCTGCAGGGGCGGCCACGCGCGCGTCGCTGAAATTAGGCGAACGGCTCAGCTGGTGACCTGCGTTTAAGCTTCAGCATAAACCGTGATGTCCATATTACTGCCCGCATTCTTCACCACAAGATAGTAAGGGCTCTGGTTTGCCGATACGACGCTAGTTAATAAATACGGGATGTTCACTCCCGAGACGTTACCAGCGAAAGCATTTGTCGTCCATACCCAGCCGGGTTTGCCGCTATCGTAAACGCTTGCATTATATGGCGTCCCGTTCTTAAACCTCTCAAATTCATCGGCAGGGAATGCTGCTACGTACGCGGAAGCATTTTCCGGCTCCACACTTACCGAGCCGATCCCCCATGTGGTCGGATGATACCAGTAAGCTCCCGGCGGTATACTTGCATGAATTCCCGGCGCCGAGGCGATCATATGAATAGGATGTATGACCGCGACTTTTTGCTCGGTCATATCGACGGTTATGAGCAACCTGATCGTATCCATATAGTTCTGAGTGCCCGTTATGAGGATTAATACCTGCCGATAATCGTTTGAAGAATTCAGATATCCTGATGTATTTCCATAATTTTCGCTGGATAAATTTTCTATCCGGTATATATTATTGTTAAAACTTGAATTATCATATGTATGGTTCACAAGCTGCTCTTTTATAGATGTATCATTTAGCGCGATACTAACCGCGTCCGCATTCGACATATTGGCCATATCCCTCTGGAGTGCATTATCGCTAGGGACGGCACGCGGTACATTGAACAAAAATATGCATATAAGGATCAGGATGACCGTGATAAAAACCAGCGATGAAAGAATAATGGCCAACTTTCTCATGAAATATTATGTCAAAGCGACGGTATAAAATGGTTATCTCACGAACCGTAAACTATGCAGCAATAGGCCTAATTTGATAAAAATAAACTCGTTCAGGCCGACATGAGTCAACTTGAACGACTACAAATTCAGTGCCCGATCACGTTGCTCAGGTCCACTACCGGAGGCATGGCAAGCTTATGGCCCATATTCTTGATGCGCGTCATGACCTTCTCATAGGTCGCGTCGTCGGCTTTTACCTGTACTTTCAGCTCTTCAAGCGACAGTCCCAGGTCGAACGTTCCATATAGGATCTGGTCCAGGTCCTTGTAGGTGATCCCCATCTCCGCCTCGTCCGTCTGGCCTTTCCACAGGCCCGCAGAAGGTGCTTTGTTCACGATGACGTCGGGTACGCCCACATGTCTGGACATCTGCCAGACCCGGGTCTTGTACAGGTCCGCGATGGGTAAAATATCCACGCCGCCGTCGCCGTACTTGGTGAAGTAGCCCATCAGGCATTCGGTCTTATTACCCGTTCCAAGAACGATGCGTCCGTCCAGGTTTGCGGCAAAGTAATTCATGATCATGCGTACGCGCGGCTTCACGTTCGCATATGCCATTTTGCACTCTTTAGGCCCGAGCTTCGGCCGGGAATTATAAATGGCCTCGACGATGCCGCCGATCTCGATGACCTCGTAGTCGATGCCGAGCTGTTTCGCCAGGTCCTTCGCATGCTCCGCATCCTCCGGATTATTGGAATTGGGATCGGGCAGGATGAGCCCGTAGACGTCGACAACGCGCGACGCCAGCGTAGCTACAAGCGAGGAGTCTACGCCGCCGCTGAGGGCAATGACCGCGCCATTCGAGTTGCTCAGCTCGACCATGCGTACGATTGACTCCATGATCGCGTTTTCACATTTTATGAGATCTTCTTTCGTGAGTTCGAGGCCTTTCATGATCACACCATGAGCACAGCTATACTATACTATATTCCACTGAGTTAAAAGTTGTTATGAAATGTATGCCGCCGTGTGAACCGCATATTTAATTTAACCATAAAGCACTATATACGGACATGCAGCGGGCGGACATTTATCCTATGATCATGGCCATGCTGGGCGCAGTGCTCTTTGGCGCGAGCGCGCCCGTATCCAAAATATTTTTAGGTACGATCGATCCGGTGCTTATGGCCGCTTTACTGTATCTGGGCAGCGGTACAGGGCTATTGCTCTTCATGCTGTCCCGCCCGTTTCTCGGCATGAAGCCAGGCGAAAAGCTAGTAAAGGCCGATATTCCATGGCTGGCCGGCGCGGTGCTTGCCGGAGGAGTGGCAGCGCCTATCGTGCTGATGTTCGGCTTACGGGCGACCCAGGCCTCCACGGCTTCGCTTTTGCTGAATTTCGAGTGCGTGGCTACGACCGTGATGGCCGTGTTCCTGTTCCGGGAACACGTGGGCAAGCGCACCTGGCTGGCCGCGGGCTGCATTACGCTGTCAAGCATCATACTGTCCTTTCAAGGCGGCAGCCTGGGACTTTCAGCAGGCGCGCTTGGCATCATCGCCGCATGTATCCTGTGGGGCCTGGATAACAATTTCACGCGTAACATATCCACCAGGGACCCGCTCATGATCGGCGTTACAAAGGGGCTGGTAGCAGGAAGCTTCTCGCTCATCCTCGCGCTCATCCTGGGCAACCGGCTGCCGTCACTATATATCATACTCGGCGCCATGCTGCTGGGCTGCGTGAGCTATGGGCTCAGCGTCGTTCTCTTCATCGTGTCAATGCGCACACTGGGAGCCGCCCGCACCAGCGCCTGGTTCGGCATCGCGCCTTTCGCGGGCGCAGCTATCTCGTTCCTGGTGTTCCATAATGATCCCGGCGTAACGTTCCTGATCTCGCTGCCGCTCATGGTCCTCGGGGCATTTCTATTGTTCGGCGAGGAGCACGGCCACGTACATATGCACGTCCATGGGGCAATCGCCCACGAGCATTTACACAACGACGCCGAACACCACCACGATCCATAGAAATGCAATTACATTAAGAAGAACACTTGGTCGCATACCTTCAAAATACGTGGCTATATACTTTTAAGCTCACTAAGCTCTCGGAGTTCGCGGTTTCAACACGGAGACACGGGGTGCACGAAGTAGCACAAATGTGTTTTTGTATAAGCCTCCGGCGGCTATGCGACTATGTTAGAATCCTTGCAATTCGTTTATTATTTTTGTATAAGCCTCCGGCGGCCGGGTGATGTGGACACTGAGAAGCCACAGAACATGGTTACACGAACGACACGTTATTGTTGAGTGGGGACTAGTCCAAAAAGCCTAACTATTAACATACATAAAATTAACAGGATACAGACTGGGCGTATTCATCGATTTCAATGCGAGCGTTTTAAAAGACAGCACCAAACGAGACATACTATATAAAAATCACGGGCCGACGATCATAAGAAAAACCAATTTGAGTCTCTAACTCCAATAACGTGCCCTTAGTGACCCAATGGTTTGTGACCTTCTCAGTGTCCACATCACCCGGCCGCCGGAGGCTTATACAATAAAAATAGAGTCGCATAGCCGCCTGAGGCTTATACAATAAAAATCAAAGTGACGTGCGACCCACCCCACCCTAAAGGGTGGGGTATGCTTCGGGGTCGCACTACGGGGATTTTACCAGAAATTGTTGAAACTGCTTTGTCCTTTTGTTGGTTTTTCTTTTTCTGTCTCAGTAGTTTGTTCTGGAATGATGTTCTTTGGTTTGCCTTGAGACTCGGTGATATAGTGGCGTATTGTGTCTGCGGTAACATTACCGACTGAACGGTAAAATTTTCCATCCGACCAAAAATGCCCTCCCCAATACCTCTTTCTTAGTTCAGGGTGGAGTTTAAATAATCGATATGCGCTGCCGCCCTTCAAATATTGTATGACCTCGGACAACGAATTCGTAGGGTGTAACTCCACAAACATATGCACATGATCATCAACAATCTCCAAAGCATGGATCTTGTAACCACGCTCAACGCAAATGTCATTGAAAATCGTCTCGCAATCCTTTTTAACACGCTCGCTATAGAATACATTGTATCGATACCTTGGCACCAACACAATGTGGTAAGTAATTTGGCCATAGCCATGGCTGAAACTATGCAACTCCAAGCCTTATCACATCCAGGCCTGCTAAAAGTTAGCGCTTACAGCAGGCCAGTGCCAAGAACAACCTTATTTTAAAAAACCATTACTCAAATCGTTCCTTAAAAATGAGAATCAAGAGGCGAGGGTTCACTTCATCCCCGACCTAAAGGTCGGGGTACTCGTGACCCTCCGCACTCCCTTTGTAATAGAGTCGCATAGCCGCCGGAGGCTTATACAAAAACACATTTGTGCTACTTCGTGCACCCCGTGTCTCCGTGTTGAAACCGTGACTTGGAGAACTTAGTGGCGTACTAAAAAACGAAAATGAATTATCTTGTTTTATGCTCGTCGAGGCTGAATACGCCGGACAATATGTCCTTGTTGACCTTGTCGAGATCCTTATGCGTGCCCACGTCGCTCCAGTAGATACCGGTCGAGTCGTAGCCGCACAATTTTCCGGCCTTCGCTATCCTGGGGAAGACCTCGGTCTCGATGGAGCCCACGTCCGGCATTAAGTCCACGACTTCGGGCTCAAGTACGTACAGCCCCGCGTTCATCTTATAAGGCAGGACCGGCTTCTCGCGGAACGCGGTGATCTTATTTCCTTCCAGGTCGATGATGCCGAAGGGCGAGGGCAGGTTGATCATGTTGATCGTGCCCCAGCACTCCATGCCCACGTGGAAGGCGATGATGCCCGAAATGTTGACATTCGAGATGATGTCCCCGTTCAGCATGAGAAAGGTGCCGTCGATCTTGTCCTTTGCGGCCTTGATCGGGCCTGCGGTGCCGAGCCTGTGCTCCGGGTCCTCGTATGAGTATTCGATGTGCATGCCCAGCTTTTCGCCGCTGCCGAAATAGTCCTCGATGGCTTCGCCTTTCCATCCCACTAAAAGGACGGCATCGTTGATGCCGTGCAGCCGCAGCAGGTCAAGCTGGTGCTCGAGGATCGGCTTACCGCCGACCTTGACCATGGGCTTGGGCATGTTATCCGTCAATGGCCTGAGCCGCTCGCCGCGGCCGCCGCAGAGAATGAAAGCCTTCATCGTTAACGCACCTTGTAATAGTCCTTGATGCGCACCGTATCCTCAAGATGCGGGGTCGAGACCTCGTGCAGGATCGTGTTCTCGATGGCCACGATCGTGTGCGGCACGTTGGGCTCTATGCGGATCGAGTCGTCCTTCTGGAAGAACTCCTTGTGGTCCTCGAACTCGATGTAGCCGATGCCGCTCATGATGTACATCGTCTCGTCCTTTCGCGGGTGCTTGTGGAAGGACGTCTGGTAGCCGGCGCGGATGTACAGCTCTTTGGTAAGGTACTTATCCGTACTGATGAGCACCTTTTCATAGCCCCAGGGCTTATCCGTCTTATTACAGTATTCCTTTCGCACTTCCTCGAGGTCGCGGACCGTATCGACCGTGGCCCAGTACACGCCGTCCTCGTAAAAATAGCCCAGCTTGCCGATATCGGCCATCATGGGGAACAACGTTTGCTCCAGGTTACCTGCCTCGAACTGCGCGAAGGGAACGTCCCGGTTAATACAGTATATTCCGCCGTTAATGTAATAATCAATGATGGGCTTTTCCCTGAACGACTTCACCTTGTCGTCCCCCAGCTCCACTATGCCGTAGGGGCTGCGCATCTTGGTGACGAACATGGTGACGGGATATTTGCCGTTCGTATGCTTGAGCATCATTCTCTTGAGGTTGATGTCCGCGACCACGTCGCCGTTCCTGACGACCATGTCCTCGGCCCCGCACATGTCCATGCCCGCCTTGAGCGCGTTCAGCGTGCCAATGGGCTTCTCCTCCACATGATAGGAGATCTTGACGCCCTTGAACTCGTTCCCGTACCGGGCCTCGATCATGTCGCTCTTATAGCCGGTCAGCAGGATCACTTCTTCGATACCCGCAGCCGCAAAATCAAAGATCTGCTTGTCAAGGATAGTACAGTTATCCTTGAGCTCGATCAATGGCGTAGGCATCGAATCCGTGTACGGCTTCAGCCGCTTTCCAGCACCACCACAAAGTATCATTCCGATCATTGGATCACCCGATATAGGTACAATAACATACTGATCTATCCGATAACTAGCTACCCACCCATCTTTTAAAACTTTTTCGTATATTAAGACTCAAAGTATAAAGAAGACACTACACACAAAGATACGTACATTATCACTACTTTGAGCATTGTAAAAATCGATAAGCTTTATGTGATTTTAATATTTTATATATTATTATGACTGTTCATTTCGTTCCATGGGATGCCGGGCGTAACCTGCTGACGGAGGCGGATCGTCTCTATGACGCCGCCGGCACCTTTGATTGCGTGAAAAAAGGGGACCTTGTGGCTATTAAGCTCCACGTCGGAGAGCTGGGCAACCCTTACTACGTGCAGCCGTTCTTCGTACACGACATGGTCCGAAGGGTCAAAGAGGCAGGGGGAAAGCCATTCCTGACCGACTCGAACACTTATTATCATGCACTACGTAACAACGCGTGTGACCACATGAACACTGCGCTGATGAACGGCTTCAACATGGCGCCGTTCATAGCCGCGGACGGGCTCCGGAACGAGAATTACCAGACCGTCAAGACAAAGGGGATCCTTAAAGAGATCGAGGTGTCCGGTGCCATCGTAGAGGCCGACGCCATGATCGTAGTCTCGCATGACAAAGGGCACGCGTTAAGCGGCTTCGGCGGCGCCATCAAGAACCTTGGCATGGGGTGTACGCCGCAGGCCGGAAAGCTGCGACAGCACAGGACCGTTGGCCTTGAGATCGACGAGTCGAAGTGCATCGGCTGCGGGAAATGCAGGAAAGTATGCGAGATAGCGCTGCCCGAGATCATCGGGAAAAAAGCCAGGAATATCTCTCCGTTGTGTATGCGATGTCCCATGTGTGCCGAGGCATGCCCGACCGGCGCCATAAAGCTCGTCCACCAGGATAATATCTGTAAGGCCCTCGCGTCAGCCTCTTATGGCGTCCTATCCACATTCAGAAAAAATAAGGTCTCCTACGTGAGCTTCGCGAAGGATATCACGGAGTACTGCGACTGTATGCCGAACCCGGGCGCCATCGTCATGAAGGACATCGGTATCTTCGCCTCCGAATCGCCGGTATCCATAGACGGGGCGTTCCTGGAAATGGCAGACTATAAGATATTCAATAAGGCATACGACGTCGACTGCATGATACAGGTAACGGAAGCGAAGGACATCGGTATCAAGGGCGACGTGAAGCCGAAGATCAAAAATATCTGATATTTTTCATTCTTTTTTCCTATGTCATCAGGCCGGGTGATTTTACTCGATTCTTGTCGCTTAGCGCCATGTCCCAGAGCCAATCGTAGTCCTGCGGATCATTGAGGTAAGCCAGCTTTTCCACGTCGCGGACGAGGCCGTACATCTCTTTGCCCTTAGAGAACCCCGCTTTCGCCACGTTGGTGGGCTTCAAGAAACGTATATCGGGAGCATGGTCGCAGCGCCCGTTGCGGACGAGGCGGCCATCGACCAATTCGAAATAAGCTGCGCCGCCGCATTTCTTATATGGCTCGTACCTGGACTCAAAATCCCTCGAAACCCAGTTGGACATCTTCAGCACTTTATTATTCGTAGGGTTGATGGTCACGTGGCCGTAGCCCGGCGGTATGATGACCTTGTCGCCCTCGTTCGCCTCTATCAGGATCACGTCCCTGATACTCGTGCCCTCGCATTTCTGTAGCAGATAATGCGCGGTGCCTTTCAGCACTTCGTAAACTTCAGGGAACGTATAGCTGGTTTTGCCTACTTTCGGGTGATAATGTCCCGCCGTCTTGACGTGCTCCATGCCTAGCTTTTGTGGCGGTATAACCGTAATATCGTATCTAAGAGCGTGATCCAGCATGACCGAGCGGTCATGTTTGCTCAGCGCCAGATCGCGGTACATATAATACAGGTCGACGTCCTGGGCATTCTTGAGCCACTCCGTATCGTAGATCACGTCGCGCATATCGCTTAGCTTTCTCACGCCCGGCTCTATCGCGTTGCCGCCGAATTCCAATACTGGTCCCGACACAAACACACCGATAGCCTGAATGCGCCCAAACAATATAACTTTTAAGACGCGCCTGAGCTAATCCGCGAGGCATAGACCGAACATTATATAAGCGAGCAGGATTGAAAATTATAGTTCATGGGAGAAGATATTGACCAGAGCAAAGTGTACTTCGTCTGTAGAACCTGCAACTTCGTATTCGAAGCGGACCCCAGTTTTTTTCCGATCGTCTGCCCGCAATGCGGAAGCGAAGACACGATGAGGACATAATAAATACCGCTCTCCCGAAGCTTGTTATAATTAGACACGCTATAAATCAAATTCACACTTTTTCCAGGCAGCGCATTTTTTGTTTTTGTCGGTGTAAGAAACCGTGAAGAGCCTTGTTTATCTTAGCGGGTAATGCCCTCTTTAAACCTTGGAGACTTCAAGATTATTAAAAACCTATTAGGTCTTGATATTCGGGCGGCCTTATTTTTACCGTGATATGGATTACTTGAGCGTTATTCGATTTTTCACAAAGTAATAAATAGTCCCCTTGCCGAAGTATAATCAATATATGGTGGCATGATGATGGGACTTCTGGATAAGCTGATGGGTAAAAAAGAAGAGGATACGGATACCTTCGAGCCGGCCAGCGTGGACGTGACTGGCCAGTATGACATAAAGGTGCGGGATATGGCCGATATGCGCACCATAAATGATTTTCCCGAGCTGCAAAAAGCCATCATGGAATACCAGGACCCCGAAAACGTGGAAAAGCGGGAGATATTCATCTTCGACGAGGCGATGAAAAGCACGCCCGACCTTTATTTGCCATACTACTGGGTGGCCACCTATCACTTCGATAAGGGCAACTTCGACGAAGCCCGCAAAGTCCTGACAGACGGCATCGCGAAGAGCAAGGTAAAAAGCGTACTTTGCAGGCGGCTGGGCGAGTTCTACTATTCAAGGGGCATGATGGACGATGCGATCTACTGGTTCTTCACGACGATCATGTCCGACGCCGGTAATATCGACTATCATGCTTATCTGTACCTGGGCTATATGTACGATACCTATGGCATGAAAAAAGCCTCTCAGTGGATGCGGAGACGCGCTCACGGCATCGCATATAAGCTCCTGTTCGAGCATATCGAGTACTCGGATCAGAAAAGGAAATGGATCATGGGCGTTTCAAGGGCGAATCAGAGTGAGCGGATTGCGCGCAAGCTTAAGGACCTATACGTATACGCTCGAGGGCACCTGGAAAAGTTATAACTTTTTTAACTATCGCTTTCCATAATATTCCTGTATAGGTCGGACATTTCTAATCAAGAAGTTCCCGTATTAAAACCGGGATGTGCCGTTTTTTATGTTTATTATTATAAACATATATTTATAAATATATGGCTGTTTCTCTTTTAGGGTAGGCTAAAGGGGTAACGGGTACATGAGAGTGGCCATATTTCATGACTATTTCAGCTTTATAGGCGGCGGCGAGAAGCTGGTGCTTACGCTTGCCAGGCACTTAAAGGCGGATATCATTACCACTAATGTGGACTATGAACTGATATCCAGAATGGGCTTCGAAGACGTACGCGTCATCAGCCTCGGAACACTGGTGGGCGTCGAGCCACTAAAACAGATCCAGGCCACCTGGAAGTTCGCCGCTTGCGATTTTAGGGATAAGTATGATTTTTACATCTTCAGCGGCAACTGGGCTCATCATGCTTCGAGGAGACACAGGCCTAACCTGTATTATTGTCATGCGCATGTCCGCGTTTTTTATGACCTGAAGGAGCAGACCATCAACGCGCTGCGAAATCCGCTAAAGCGGCTGTTGGCCCGCGCCTGGATCTACGTCCACAGCTATTATGATAAGCGATCCATAGCCAGGGTAGACCGCATCGTTGCGAACAGCAAGTGTATCGCTAGCCGCATTGCGAAATACCTCGGCAGAGAAAGTGTGGTCGTCTACCCGCCTTCGGATACTTCGAGGTTCAATTATGCGGGAGATGAGAGCTTCTGGTTATCCGTGAACCGGCTCTTCCCCGAAAAACGTATTGAGATACAGTTGCGCGCATTCGCGCGCATGCCCGAACAAAGCCTGGTGATCATAGGCGGCGGGGACCGCGGCGATTATTCAGGCTCATATGCGCGCATGATCAAGGAGAATTTGCCGCCTAACGTGAGATTGATCAGCGACCTGCCTGAAGAAAAATTGATCGACTACTATGGGCGCTGTAGAGGCTTTATTTCGACTTCAGAGAACGAGCCTTTCGGCATGGCCGCGGTGGAGGCCATGGCCAGTGGCAAGCCCGTCATCGCCGTGGGCGAAGGGGGCTACCTGGAGACGGTGCTGGACGGCAAGACTGGCAGGCTGATCAAATGCAGCGAAGACGAGCTGATCCGCGCGGTGCGCGACGTGGGCCAATACGCGGCAAAATTCCGGGAAGCATGTGTGAGGCAGGCGAAAAAGTTCGACGTAAGCGCTTTTTTAAGCGCTATGGATATGCTCATTGCAGAGCCCTTTAACCTGCAAGCCGTCGAGCATGACCCGGAGCCGATGAGAAAGCCCGTCAAGTTACCCTCGAAACCATAAATGATTTTATACCATCCCGCCTATGTATTCCTCCGAGAGATCGAAAGATGCGGGTAGCCATATTTCACGATTATTTCAGCTTTATAGGCGGCGGCGAGAAGCTAGTGCTCACATTAGCCAGGCACTTGAAGGCTGACGTGATCACGACGGACGTCAACCGCGACCTTGTGTCGTGCATGGGCTTCGACGACGTGCATATCATCAGCCTTGGCCCGCTGACGAAGATCATGCCCCTGAAGCAGATCCAGGCCACCTGGAAGTTCGGCACTTGCGATTTCAGAGGCAAGTATGATTTTTACATCTTCAGCGGCAACTGGGCTCACTATGCCGCCAGGCGTCATCATCCGAATTTATTTTATTGCCACACGCCCGTGCGAGTATTTTACGACCAGCGTGACCGTATGATAAAATCACAAAAAAACCCACTGGCAAAGCTCGCGTTGATCCTGTGGACCGCCTCGCATAGTAAGCTTGACCGCTGGTCCATGCGCCAGGTGGAGCGCATTGCCACGAACAGCGAGAACACATCCCGGCGCATCAGGGAGTACCTGGGCAGGGACTGCACTATTGTTTACCCTCCCTGTGATACCTCAAAGTTCCATTACGCGAGCGACGAAAATTTCTGGCTTTCAGTGAACAGGCTATACCCGGAAAAGCGCATCGAGACGCAGTTACGCGCTTTCGAGAACATGCCTGAAGAAAAGCTGGTCATCGTGGGCAACAGCGGGACCGGCGACCACTCGGTAGCGTATGCGAAAAAGATCAGGGAAAGCCTGCCGCCAAACGTGGAGCTGATCAGCGACATGCCGGAATCTGTCCTGATCGACTATTATAGCCGCTGCCGCGGACTGATCACCACCGCAATGGATGAGGACTTCGGCCTCACGGTAGTGGAGGCGATGGCCAGTGGCAAGCCCGTCATCGCCGTGGGCGAAGGGGGATACCTGGAGTCGGTGCTGGACGGCAAGACCGGCGTGCTCATCAGCTGTAAAGAGAATGAGATCGTCAAGGCGGTAAAGATGATCGACGCCGACCCCTCACGATACAAAGGCGCCTGTCTTGCACGTAGCAAAAAATTCGACGTGAGCATCTTTTTCAGCGACATGGACAAACTCATAAACGACCACTAAGTTCTAGAAATGCACTATTTTTCAACACGGAGACACTGAGTACATTGGGTTCACAAAGATTGTTTTGTATAAGCCTCCGGCGGCTCAGCAACTTTAAATTTTTGTATTAGCCTTCGGCTGCCGGGCGACTTTGGGTACGTATGCACTTTGAAGAAACCAGCGGATTTCAGAGACATATATCTACAAGTGTAAACTTTGCATGCCGTCGTAATCGTCTGCCTTTCGGTATTTTATCGACTTATATTTCCCAAATCAATATTGCCTCGAAATATAACCTTTTAAACGGTGTAATAGCACCGAATATCTATCTATTTGGAAAAATAGCCTGAATTATCGCATATAGTTCAATTGCTTATCGGTTAAGAGATATTCGGTAGGAAGGGCGCTGGTAATATGTTAAATGATACATCCGTCAAACAGCCGCTGGTCTCGGTCATCATAGTAAACTTTAATGGCAGGGCGTTCCTGAAAAAATGTCTCTCCTCGATCATGGAGCAAACGTATCCATCGCTCGAGGTCATATTAGTCGACAACGGATCAAAGGATGGCTCTGTGGAGTACGTGGAAAGGCATTTTTCTAAGGTAAAGATCATGGAGAACGGCGAGAACTTCGGTTTCGCGAAAGCCAACAACATAGGCATCAAGGCGTCTTCCGGCGAACTCATCGCAACATTGAACAACGATACCGAAGCTTCGCCATACTGGGTCGCTTCGCTTGTCGACGCGATGCTTTCCGACGACCGGGTCGGCATGTGTGCATCCAGGATGCTGTTCATGAGGGATCCCGGCATGATCAACTCTACCGGTATCTGCATATCCAGGAGCGGCGCCTGCTGGGACCGCGGCATGTTCGAGCAGGACCGCGGCCAGTATTCAACGGGTGAGGTATTCGGCCCCTGTGCCGGCGCCGCTCTGTATCGACGAGAGATGCTCGACCAGGTAGGCCTGTTCGACGAGGACTTCTTTGCATACATGGAGGACGCCGACCTGGCGTTCCGCGGCAGAGCTGCTGGGTGGAAGTGCGTGTTTGTGCCGGAAGCGGCGGTATATCATTACCACAGCGCCACGTCCGGCTACATGTCTGACTTTTCCGTTTATCATGGCAACCGTAATATCATATGGTATGCCGTGAAGAATTTTCAAGGGAGGCTATTATGGAGCGCGCTCCCCTGGATCATCGGAAGGAGCCTGGCCGTGATACCTTACTATACATTACGCGGCCACGGCAAAGTCGCTCTTCTCTCCAAGCTGGACGCGATCAGGGGCATACCTCGAATGATCGCCAGGCGGAGGCCATACGGCGTCAAGGCCGCTGAAGTTGCCAGGTTCATTAGTGTATGGGCTGACATTCCCGCCGCAAAAGAATCGCCACCGACGGGCACACAGGATCGCGGTTAATTCGCATGGTCGAAATGAAGTATGAGTGATTATCGATAATTAATTTAGCCATTATTATATATTTGTCTCGCGAAATTTCTCTTATCAGTTGGCGGGAAAGATCTCAAGTCGAGAGGGTGCGCCGTGTATCTGCTACAATACCATGAATTGATCAAGAACCTTGTCATAAGCGACCTGAAGGTCAAGTACGCAAGCTCTATGCTGGGCTTCGCATGGTCGCTGCTGAACCCGCTGGCGATGATGGCCATACTATATTTTGTGTTCAGCAATGTTTTCAAGAGCAGCGAGGAGTATTTCGTATTATACATTCTCATCGGCATCCTCTGGTGGAGGTTCTTCTCACTGGGCACAGGGTCCGCCCTGCGGGCTATCGTCAGCAAGCCAAGCCTGGTGACCAAGGTATATATCCCGCGAGAGACGCTCACGCTTAGCGCCGTGATCTCCTGCCTGATCAGCTCGATGCTTGAATTCGTAGTATTGCTGCCGATGCTCTTCATCATTGGCCCCGGCGTGCATGCGACCATCCTGTTGTTCCCGGTCATTCTATTCCTCGGTTTCCTGGTCATATACGCCATATCGCTGTTCCTGTCATCCCTGTACGTGTACTTCCGCGACCTGAATCAGATATGGGATGTCGTGATACAGCTTGGCTTTTTTGCCTGCCCCATCGCATACTCGGCTTCGGTGGTCCCTAACGCATATCTTCCATATTACATGCTTAACCCGGTCACCGTGCTCATGGGGATGTTCAGGGACATATTCCTGAAAGGCTCGATCCCGCCTGCGGCCGACTTTTTGTTCATAACCGCGTTCGCGCTGGCACTACTCGCATCCGGCATGTTCACCTTTAACAGGCTGTCCCGCCGATTTGCGGAGGAGGTGTGAACAATGTCCGCGATCGAGATCAACGGGCTGTGCAAGCGTTTTAGGATACCCAAAGAGAAGCGCCGCACGATCTACGAAAATATCCTGGGGCTGCTTCAATGGAATGATCGCAGCTATGATACCTTCGAGGCGCTGAGCGGCGTCAGTCTTTCAATAAAGGAGGGAGAGACGCTTGGCGTGATCGGCCCCAACGGAAGCGGCAAGAGCACTCTATTAAAATTACTGGCTGGCGTGTTATATCCTGATGCCGGCAGTATCCGGATCAAGGGAAGGATCGCACCATTCCTTGAGCTAGGCGTCGGATTCCAGCCTGAGCTGACGGCTCACGATAACATATACTTGTACGCGTCTATCCTGGGTCTCTCAAAACGGGACGTGGACCGCCGATATGATCATATTCTGGAGTTTGCCGAGCTAAAACGATTCCAGAACATGAGGCTGCGTAATTTCAGTTCTGGCATGTACGTGCGGCTGGCCTTTTCCATTGCCATCGAGACAAACCCGGACATATTGCTGCTCGATGAGGTATTCGCAGTCGGCGACGAACAATTTCAGAAAAAATGTGCCGCTCGCATCGAGGATTTCAGGCGGTCCGGGAAGACCATCGTTTTCGTATCACACGACATGAGCGCTGTCCGCAAACTATGTGAAAATTCAATCCTTCTATCCGGAGGTAATGTAGCCATGACGGGCAAGACGCCGTCCGTGATCGAGGCATATGACCGCATTACCTGCGGTCATTCACATAATAAAGCGACGGCGATAGTGACGCGTTCTTGATCTTATCCTGCCCCGTCGGAACGAATATGCTGAGCGTCCCCAGGCCGCTCTCGACATTTTTAATATCGCCCGCCAGCCCTATCCGGAGCCCTACATACTCGTCGATTTGCACGATCTGTCGCTCTCCGTCATCTTTTTCGACGATGCCTACCACATACCCCGGCTCATGCGGGACTAGCGGTGCCGAGATCTCCGAAAAACTGAGTAGTTTCCACATGTCATGATCACCCCGAAAAAATGCTTACGATTGCCGTGGCACCCGATCCGCCTACATTACAACACAGGCCTTTCCGCGCACCCCGAACCTGAAGACCGTCCGCCTTGCCCTGGATCTGCCGCACGACCTCAACAGCC
This sequence comes from uncultured Methanocellaceae archaeon, assembly GCA_963780665.1. GTDB lineage: Archaea > Halobacteriota > Methanocellia > Methanocellales > Methanocellaceae > Methanocella. Next base: position 16,602 of record CAWACJ010000006.1, read on the forward strand.
TGGCTCACGCCGGTGGCACCTATGGGATGGCCCTTAGCCTTGAGGCCGCCGCTGGCGTTTATAGGTATGCGGCCGCCGATCTCGCCCTCGCCGTCGTCTACGAAGTACTTACCTTCGCCCTTCCTGGCAAAGCCCAGGTCCTCGATCTCCATAAGCTCCGCGATCGTAAAACAATCATGGAGCTCAGCCAGGTCCATATCTTCCGGTCTCGTCCCACTCATGTCATATGCTTTACGTGCCGCCCTGACCACGGCTGGCATCGTAGTGAGGGACTTTCGGCCATAGAGATCCACTGCCCCGGTAGCGTGGCTAATGCCTACCAGGTTCACGGGATCATCGCAAAAAGCCGTCGCTATACTGTGATCGCATAAAAGCATTGCAGCTGCGCCATCGGATACAGGGGAGCAGTCCAGCATCTTTAGCGGTGAAGCGACTGACTTCGAGCCCATTACATCCTCCACAGTGACCGCCTTGTGGAACTGTGCCGCCGGGTTATGCAGCGCATTCGCGTGATTTTTCACTGCGATTTTTGCCAGGTGCTCCTCCGTCGTGCCATACTCGTAGAAGTGCCGGCGGGCCATGAGCGCGTACAGGCCCGGGAACGTGACGCCGTGCCTGGATTCCTGTCGATCCGCCGCCCTCGATAATATGGCAGTCACCATATCCATGGGAAGAGCGCTCATCCGCTCCACGCCGACTACCAGCACCACGCGGTACAGCCCTGACATGATCGCAATGGCTGCCTCTTTCAGCGCCAGACCCCCGGATGCACACGCCGACTCAACCCGCGTGATCTCCGTTTCCAGGCCGAGCTGCGAGGCGAGCACTGCCGGCAGATGGCACTGACCGGTGAAACAGCTCGAAAAGTTCGAGATGTATACCGCGTCCAGCGCTCTCAAGTCATTCCCTCCCAGTGCCTGGAGGCTCGCTTCTCGCATCAACTCTCCGACGTCCCGTGCGTCCTTACCGAATTTCGTATGTCCAGTACCCACTATGCTAATTTTCATCAAACTCCCCCTTATCCCTGCGCATCCGCCATCTCTACGATCGCGGGCTGCCTGTTCCTCCAGCCCCAGATGTAATCAGGCGCTCGCTCGCCGCAGCAAAAGATCAAGTCAATGACCGAAACAAACGGATCGAACAGCCCCCATGGCTGCCTGTATTCCGGATAACCGACATAGTCCTTGTACTCGAGCTTTATGCCGGCACTGTCGAACTTCTCCTGAACGATGTAATCCTTCGCTGCCGGGCCGGAAAGGTAGGTATCGGCGCCTATTCGCTCACATATGTCGATCAGCTTATCGTCCTTCCTGCCCACGGACCCTATATCTCTCGAGTCAAGTATCTCCGTCTCGATACCAAGCAGCGAAGATATCCTTTTTATGATCAAGATGTTCAAATCCGAGATTGTCTCGTACTTTTTATTAAAAATGCTAAAAATATCGTCCCGATAGCTCTTGTAATAGTCACAGGCTGCGTAACTATGATGGATAGTTCGCATGTGCTTTTCCGCCCATTTCTGCACGTAGTCGATCTTAGCCTCGCAGATATTCTGGCATATGCCGCCCGTGACAGGTACGGAAAGCCACTTGACGCCCCCCGGTGTCTTTACCCGGTTACGGCTTCTCCAGTCGTGTTTGGTGTATTGTACGTCCTCCAGGAACACGAACTTGTCCACGTCGTGGATGATGTCGAAGTATCCCTTCCAAGGGATATATGAAGATTGAATAATAGCTGCTTTCATTCTTCCCTCCCGAAGTACTTCTCGTAGCCGGGGGACTGGGACTTGATAAAGTCCTCCTTGTACGCGTACATGAAGAACTCGAACAGCGGCAGGTCATGCACTATCGACACGAACCGGGACAGGCGGCCAAAAGCAAAGTCCATGACCTGCGCGGGATTTGCGTAGTAGAGCCGATCATCGTAAAAATCTGAGCGTGACGTCAAAAAGTTCACACAGATGCCCTTACGGGCCATGCGGAACATATTCTCCATGCTTTTAAAAATAAACGACTCCCAGGCCTCGGGAGGATTATTCTCCCTGGTATGGAACGTGCCACTCAGGCAATAGTAGTCCTTGCCTTTTACCAGAGGCTCGATATTATCAAAGTCGTCGCCGATGCTCTGGACATAAAAACCGCACTCGGGGTACTTCTCTCGGTCCCGCTCGATAAAATCATACACGATGTCGCTGCCGGAGTAGTCGCATTCCCGGCCTGTCATGTGGAGGTAGTCTTTAAAATGGCACAGCCCGCAGCCGATATCATGCACGCTGAACCGGTCGCTGCGTTCATACCTGAACAGCTCTGCGATATGGTTGAAGCGCAGGAACTGGCTTTCCCGGTCGTTCCAGGATAGCGACCGCGGGTCGTCGCCGAACTGCGCGAACTTTTTCACATACAGTCGCTGCTGGCTTTCTTCAAGCCCCGTCATGCCTGTTTCTCCACTTTTTCATAGCGTTTTGCAGCCACTCCGATGTACGTGCAGTTCTCCTGCGTGTCCTTTACCACAACGGCGCCCATGCCGATGACGCTGCCTCTGGCGATATTAACGCCGTCGCGCAAGCTGGAGTTCACTCCCAAAAAGCTGTACGGGCCCACGGTGGCGCCTCCTGAGATGACCACATGTGACGAAATGAAGCAGTGGTCGCCGATGGTAGAGTGATGTCCGATGTGGTTGCCGCTCCAGATCACTACATTGTTTCCGATCTTTACGAACGGCTGGATCGTCTGGTTCTCGAAAATAAAGCAGTTATCGCCGATCTCCACCTCACCCCAGATGGCGGTTCGTGAGTTCACGTAGGTCACGAGCTCATAGCCTTTCGCCTTTGCCTCATCGTATTTTGCCGCACGGAGCGCGTTGCCCTCTCCATAGCCGACCGCGACCAGCATCTTATACTGTTGAGGGGGATACGCCTTTTCCACATCCTCAAAGGGGACTACCGGCAGCCCGAAGGCGCTTTCGTCCTGGATGAACGCTTTATCCACCGTGAACGCCACAACCTCGTAGCGGCTATCGCACGTTAAATATACCTTTGCCACCTGTGCAAAAGTTCCCAGTCCGAATATCACTACTTTTTCAAGTTTCTCCATCGCATAACCTCCTGACCCTGGTCACGAACAAAGTCAATGTTGTCGTCTTATACTTTGATTAGCATCTTGCTCTTCGCGACACTTTCTATGACAGATATCACGCTGGCGGTCACGTATTCCAGCTCCTCGCCGGTGATCCCCGCATATAGCGGCAGTCTGAGTAACCGGTCGCTGGCGCTCTCCGTTACAGGCAGGTCGCCACGCCGGTATCCCATGCTATATCCCATGGGGGACGTGTGCAGCGGTAAATAATGGAAAAGCGCGCTAACGCCCATAGACTTCAAGCGCCTGATGACCTCGTCCCTGGCCATACGGCTCCTCAGTAGTATGTAAAATAAATGTGCGTTATGCCCTGCATAAGACGGCATCACCGGCAGCCTGAGCAGGCCTTCGCGCTCAAGCGGCTTCAGCGCGCTATAATAGTAATGATAGACAGCCAGCCGCTTCCGCTGAATCTCATCCAGCTTTTCCAGCTGTGCGTAGAGAAAGGCGGATAATATGTCGCTAGGCAAATAGCTCGAGCCTATGTCCACCCAGGTGTACTTGTCCGTCTCTCCCCGGTAAAAACGACTCCTGTCGGTACCTTTTTCTCTTAATATCTCGGCCCGCGCGGCTATCTCCTTTTGTTCCGTGTTTATGAGAAGCGCCCCCCCTTCGCCGCAGGCGTAATTCTTCGTTTCGTGGAAGCTGTAGCAGCCGAAATCGCCTATGGTGCCCAGGTATTTATTTTTATAGGTGGCGTTCACTGCATGGGCCGCGTCCTCCACCACCCAGAGGCCATGCTCGCGTGCAATGCCCATGATGGCGTCCATGTCGCAGGCAACGCCAGCATAATGTACGGGGTAAATGGCCCTCGTCCGCGGCGTGATCTTTCGCTCGATATCTGCGGGGTCAATGTTCAAGGTATCCCCCGAGATATCGGCGAACACTACCCTTGCCCCTGACAGCAGCACCGGGTTCGCCGTCGATGAGAATGTAAAAGACGGGACGATCACCTCGTCCCTCTGCTTTAGCTGTAACAGGTATGTGGCCATCTCCAGCGCGCCAGTGCACGACGTGGTCATCATCGCCCTACGGGCGCCGAAACACGACTCGATGAGCCCATTGACCTTTTTCGTATAATAGCCGTCTCCGGCGATGGTGGTACCACTACGCAGCAGATGCTCAATGTACTTCACTTCGTTGCCCGTGATATATGGCCTGTTAAATGGTACGATCATCATCTCACCTCATCGCTTGTATGCCCAACATTCGCCTTGCGTGTCCCTTATTTACCGATGACTGTTTATTATAACAGTAATATATATAATTATGCGCTTATTTAATTATGAATCAATATAGAAAACGTGCGATAGAGGTGGTATCATGAAAAATCTTAGTATATCCATAGCTATGTGTTCCTATAACGGCGCACAGTTCATAAAAGACCAGCTTGACAGCCTGGCTGCACAAAAAAGAATGCCGGACGAGATGATCATCTGCGACGACGGCTCTAATGATGCGACGGTCGAGGCCGTTGAAAAATTCCTGCCCAAAGCCCCATTCCCCACCAGGCTGATCGTGAACAAAAAGAACCGGGGCGTGACAAGCAACTATGAGCAGGCGATGGCGCTGTGCAAGGGCGACGTGATCGCATTCGCTGACCAGGACGACATATGGCACCCGGAAAAGCTTCAGCGATTTGCCACGGCTTTCGAGCAGCGGCCGCTGCTCGGGTCATTGTTTTCCGATGCCAGCGTCATAGACACCGATGGCCACCCTTCGGGATATACGCTCTGGCAGTCTATACGCTTCAATAAAAAAGAGCGTGAAATGGTCAGGTCCGGACGCGCCCTGGACGTGCTGATGAAATACAACGTGGCATCTGGGGCTACCATGGCTTTCAACTCGCGCCTCTATAAACAATTGCTCCTGCCAATCCCAAAGGGTTGCCTGGGCGATCACTGGATGGCCGTCATATGCTCGGCCATCGGCGAGCTTGGCATGATCGAAGAGCCGCTCATCCAGTACAGGAAACACCAGGGGCAGCACGTGGGGCCGAAGGGAAATGGGTCGCTGTTCGAGCTTGTAGCCCGAGAGATGAGAAAATTGCCGGCCGCAGGCAAATACATGACGGCGCTGAGGGAGAGCAGGCTGAAGGAGATCGACGATGCGCTGATCCTCTATGGAAGTGCTTACCGGCGCCTGAAAAAAAGCGGGATGCTGTATAGCAGGCCGGACGTAGCGGAGAGATTCGTGGAAAAGATCGCTCATCTGGAGACGCGCAAGAATATGGCGGAAACTGGCAGGATGCATCGAATACGGCCAGCCTTAATGGAACTGGCCGGGCTACGGTACCATCGGTACTCTAACGGGGTCGCATACCCATTCGAAGACCTGCTAGCTTAAAATATTAGCCTGCAACAGCTATTTTTACTTTTTACCGGCAGGTGTTCCATCGCAGGCTGCGCATTCCACCTTTTATTATTTTGCAGTCGCTGATCTCTGTAAAAAAATAACGACTATCATAAGATATCTAGGTTAAGCGATGGTATCATAGGTAGCGTTAAATAATATTGTGGCGTTTCTCAAAATCGTAATTACTTGTAAATTGGGTATAAATATGGCCATTATCGAAGGCGTGAAAATTAAAACTCTGAAAGTTGTCCCCGATGAGAGAGGATGGCTGATGGAGATCTTGCGGTGCGACGATCCCTTGTTCACCAGCTTTGGCCAGGTATATGTCACTACGGCATACCCCGGAGTTGTAAAGGGATGGCACTATCATAAAAAACAGACCGACAATTTTACCTGTATTAAGGGCATGATGAAAGTCGCGCTCTATGACGGGCGAAAGGACTCGCCGACGTTCGGAACGCTAATGGAACTATTCTCGGGAGAGAAGAATCCTATTCTGATCAGCGTGCCTCCCCTGGTATATCACGGCTTCAAAGGAATTGGAACGGAAACGGCATACTTTTTAAGTGTCCCAACGCTTCCCTATAACTATAATGAGCCCGATGAATTCCGTCTGCCGCCAGACACAAAGGAAATACCCTATGACTGGGGACTGGCCCCGGGACTGAAACACGGATAGGCGAGGCGAAAAAATGAAATTACTGGTCACAGGTGGCTCGGGGTTTATCGGATGTAACTTCATCCGGCACATGATCACTAAATACCCGGCCTATGATATCATTAATCTCGATAAATTAACGTACGCGGGAAACCCGGACAATTTGAGGGACATCGAAAAATCTCCCCGGTACACGTTCATCAAGGGCGATATCTGCGATCCCTCGGCGATCGATCAAGCGATGAAACATGCAGACCAGGTCGTCCATTTTGCGGCCGAGAGCCACGTGGACCGTTCCATCGCGGACAGCTCCGCTTTTATCAAGACCAATGTGCTCGGCACGCACGCGCTGCTAGAGGGTGCGCTGAAGCACAAGATCAAAAAGTTCGTACACATCTCGACGGATGAGGTTTACGGTAGCATCATGCATGGCTCGTTCGTGGAAACGGATCGCCTGACTCCATCCAGCCCGTACTCGTCGAGTAAAGCTAGCTCGGACCTGCTCGCGCTTTCGTATCATATCACGCACAAGCTCCCGGTCATGGTCACCAGGTGCACGAACAACTTTGGCCCATACCAGTATCCCGAAAAGCTCATACCGCTATTCGTGACTAACCTCCTGGAGGGCAAAAAAGTCCCGGTCTACGGGACAGGCACGAACGTACGCGACTGGATATGCGTGCTGGACCACTGTAAAGCCGTGGATTTCGTGCTACACAACGGCAGTCCCGGAGAGATCTATAACATCGGCGGCGGAGCAGAAAAGACTAATATCGAGATCACGGATAAGATCATCGAGCTTCTCGGCAAAGACCAGTCAGTCATAGAACATGTGAAAGACCGGCCGGGACATGACCTGCGGTATTCGCTCGATTGCTCTAAACTTAAGAACATGGGCTGGAAGCCCGAGTATAGCTTTGACGAGGCCTTGAAGAATACGGTAGAATGGTACGTGGAAAACCGCCCGTGGTGGGAGAAATTAAAGCACCCGGCGGCTTAACCGTGAAGAAATGAGCAGGCCAAAGATCTACATTAATGGTGATTATATGAAGGGGATAATTCTTGCCGGCGGCACGGGCTCTCGCCTGTACCCGCTGACGAAGGTCACGAACAAGCACTTGTTGCCGATATATGATAAGCCCATGATATACTACCCGCTAAAAACGCTCATGGATGCAGGTATCGAAGACATCATGATCGTGTCGGGAAAGGGCCACGTGGGACATTTCCTCGAGCTCCTCGGATCCGGGTCGGAGTTCGGCGTGAATTTTTCATACGAGATACAAAAAGAAGCGGGCGGGATCGCCCAGGCACTGGGGCTGACCGAAAAGTTCGCCGCCGGGGACGACGTTACGGTTATTTTGGGCGACAACATTTTCCAGGATAACGTCAGTGAGCAAGTCAAGTCGTTCAGGTCTGGCGCTCGCATATTCCTAAAGACCGTGCAGGATGCACACAGGTTCGGCGTAGCTGAAGTGGACCATAAGAATAACAAGGTCGTCGGCATTGAGGAAAAGCCGGCCAGCCCGAAATCAAACTATGCGGTCACGGGCCTGTATATCTACGATAACGGCGTATTCGATATCGTCAAGATGCTGAAGCCGTCGAATCGCGGCGAGCTCGAGATCACGGACGTCAACAACGATTACATCCGCAGAGGCCAGCTCTCGTATTCAGTACTCGATGGTTTCTGGAGCGATGCGGGGACGTTCGAGTCGTTATTCAGGGCGAGCGAGCTTGTCAGGAACAATCTGGCTAAGCCGTAACATCCGAATGGCAGAACTTTTTTTCGACCGGAGCCTCACCCCTATAACTATTTAAGTTAAAAGGTAGAGGCTATCTCGATCCGAGGGAGTTTCATGGAAACGCTGAACGTATGCATCGCCACGCACCGGCTCGTAAATGGCAACGGTATCGACATCTCAGTGCTGGAGTTCGCCCGGGAGCTGGCGAAGAGCCACAAAGTGACGCTGGCGATCACTCGTAGCGATATGGATCTGAAGGGCTTTGACGTTCTAGAATATAAGATCGGGCTAAAATCAGGGCTTTTAAGTACTGCCAAAGACCTGGATAAAAGACAGTTCGACTTAATATCCACTCATTATTCACCATTCGATCTCATAGCATCGATAACTCATACCCCTCATTACTTACATGATCCGGGTATACCTCCATTCAATGTTATGAATGGTCTTAAGGATAAACGGTTTTGGGCCATCGTAAATGCGACCAGATTGATCTCGGCGAGGAATCCGAGATGTGTGCTTCCCATATCCGACTATCTGGGGAACGAGTTCAAACGAAAATACAGGTATAGTGGGCGCATGAACACATTACCTTATGGAATAGATTTTCCTGAGATAATGCCTGAAAGTAAAGCTCCATTTGAAAAATATATCTTATACGTAGGCAGGCATACCCCATACAAAGGTGTCGATAAGCTAATGGAAATTTTCTCCGGGGTGAAGCGAGAGATCGGAGAAGATGTTCACCTGGTCACGATAGGGAATCGTGACATTAAAAATCACAAATATCTGGAAGCTCTTGCGTCTAAAACCGGGAACGTACATATGCTGGGTTATGTTCCGGATATCTGGAGTTATTATGCTAATTGCTCAGTTTATGCGACATGCTCTTCGTGGGAAGGCCAGGATAGGCCTGTGATCGAGGCGCAATATGCCGGAAAGCCTGTCGTGGCATTCAATAATAGCTCTCACCCCGAAGTTGTATCAAATGGTTATCTTGCAAATAATAAGGAAGAGTTCAAGAATGCTCTAATAAGATGCCTTGAGGATAAAAAACCCAGTACATCCATTAGTAGCAGTATATTCGAGCGATATTCGCTCCAAAAAATGGCCGATAGATTCATCAGTATTGTACAGAGTTCAGGCTGATCCAATGAGTGGGAAGATCGCGATAATCGTGCAGAGATATGGTCGGGAAGTATCCGGTGGCTCAGAATTATTAGCAGGCGATTTAGCCAGAGCTCTTTCTAAAGCTTACAATGTCGAGATACTCACGACCTGTGCAAAAGATTACGATACTTGGGCTAACTACTATCGAGAAGGCGAATTCGTAGAGGATGGCGTAATAGTAAAGCGATTCAAAGTCGATAGAACGCGAAGTAAGTTTTTTAACGTTTATAATATGCTCATGCTTAAATTGCCAAGAACTTTATCAATGGAAAAGTTATGGATGAATATGCAGGGTCCATACTCTTCGGGCCTTTTACAATACATCAAACATAATCACGATTCATATGATGCTTTGGTGTTCGTTACCTATTTGTACGCAACATCATATTATGGCATAAAAGCGGCAGGCCGTAATGTTTTTCTCGTGCCGACCGCCCATGACGAGCCATACATCAGGTTCGGCATATACCGAGAGATATTCAAATCGGCTAGCGGCATCATTTACCTGACTGATGAAGAAAAATCGTTCGTAGACGGATATTTTGGGCTTGCGCAAGATAAGGGAATCGTGGCAGGTATGGGTATCGGCGCATGCGAAGGCTCGCCGGAGGACTTCCGCACGAAATATAGCATTGACGGCGATTTTATATTATACGTGGGAAGGATAGACACCATGAAAGGCCTCGGCCAGCTATTTGAATATTTTAAACGTTATAGGGGGGAGCTGAATAGCGATCTTAGGCTCGTGCTGTGTGGTAAAGGGCCGATGAAGATTCCTGATGAAGACCATGTCGTGGCTACAGGGTATGTTAGCGATTCGGAGAAATACGGGGCCATGCGGGCTGCTATGGCAGTGATCCAGCCCTCGCGCTATGAGAGCTATTCTATCTCCACGATCGAATCGATGCAATGCGGAACGCCGGTCATCGTCAATGGCGAATGTAATGTTCTCAAGGCCCACTGCGAGAAAAGCAATGCTGGCTTCAGCTATAGCTCGTATGAAGAGTTCAAGTCGGCGCTAGACTCAATTTTATCCGACCCGGTGCTCAGGCAAAGGCTTGGGACAGCTGGTATGGCTTATGTGAAGGACCATTATTCGGTCGAGGCTATCGGCAGAAAATATATATCAACTATCGACGGTCTAGTAGATAGAAAGTAAGATTTAGGGTAGGGTAGGACATGCCAGGTTTATGGGAATATCGAGGCTTAATTAAAAAATTAGCGGTCACCGACCTTAAGGTCCGCTATAAGAACTCGGTGCTTGGTATATTCTGGTCGCTATTACAGCCGCTTTTAACGTTCATCGTGCTGCTCATCGTCTTTACCGGCCTGATGATCAATAAGTCTATCGATAATTATCCTCTATTCCTATTATTCGGCATCATCGGGTGGGGCTTTTTCGATAAGGCGACATCGTTTAGCCTGGTAAGCATCGTAGGAAAGCCTCAACTGGTAAAAAAGATATACTTCCCGCGGGAAGTGCTGGTCATTAGCGCATGCCTCACGGCGCTGATGATGAGCTTAATAGAATTTATCGTGTTCGGGATTTTCGTTGTAGGGTTCGACCTGCTACATCATTTCCTGGGATACGGTACGGCATATATATTCCCGACCTGGCTATTGCTATTATTCCCGGTCATCTTACTCATCGAGTTCATTATGGCGCTCGGAGTCGGCTTCGCCATTTCCTCCCTGAACGTCATCTGGCGTGACGTACAGTGGATATGGCCGGTCGTGATGCAGGCCGGGTTCTTTTTAACGCCCGTCATGTACTCCATGGATACCTTGAAAGGGATCCCGCAATCCTGGATCCTGAAGTTGAACCCGATGGCAGACATCCTGGACTCATTGCGGTATGTCTTAATTAACCGGTATGCCCCGATGGCTAATGATCTCGCGTATGCCGCCGTGATCGCACTCATCCTGATCGTAGTCGGATGGCTCATTTTCAGCAGGCTGGAGCCACGGTTCGGGGAGGAGGTATAATATGCTTCAGGAAAATATTCTGGAGACGAGAAAGACAGTGCAGAAAAACCTGCCATCGTCGTCAGGAACGTCACCAAGGAATTTATCATACCTCATGAAAGAAGGACGACGATCTTCGAGAATCTCCGTGGCGTATTCAGCCCTTCGACCTATGAAAAGTTCGTCGCTATCAATGACGTTAGCTTCACCGTGAATCGCGGCGAATCCGTCGGCATCATCGGCGACAACGGCAGTGGCAAGAGCACATTATTAAAGATCATCTCTAGGATATTAAGGCCCACCAGTGGCAGCATCGAAATAAATGGCAAGATAACGCCTTTTCTCGAGCTGGGTGTAGGCTTCCAGCCGGACATGACTGCGAGGGAGAACATCGAGGTCTACAGCACTATCATGGGAATGTCGGATAAGGAGATCGCCGGGAATATCGACCATGTGCTGGAGTTTGCCGGCTTTACGAATTTCCGGGATACCAAGCTGAAGAATTTTTCCAGCGGCATGCAGGTACGACTGGCGTTCGCGACGGCGATACAGAGAGAGCCGGAAATATTACTGGTGGACGAGGTGCTCGCTGTCGGGGACATGGACTTCCAGCAGAAATGCTTAGACGTGTTCACGGAATATAAGAAAAAAGGCATTACAATGCTCTTTGTCTCGCATGATTTGGGGTCTGTCAGTCGTTTTTGTGATAAAACATTATTCTTGAAAAACGGAAAAATGATTGATTTTGGAAAGACAAGAGAGATAATCGATCGGTACGTGTATGGCGTTGATAAAGATGGAGCACAAAACCTGAATGTCAATGAGTCTGTACCTCAGAAAAATTCCACGCCAAATGATCTAACTAGCACACAAAAACATGAAAATAAGGATCGTTGGGGAAACCAAAAAATTACAATAACAAGTGTTAAATTATTAGACAAATTTGGCAAATTGAACGATAGGTTCAATACAAATGATCCGATGAAGATAAATCTGTCATATACTGCAAAAGAGAAGGTCGAGGATCCGGTATTTGGGATAGCTTTGTATGACGAAAATGGCTTATATTGTTATGGCACAAATACCGATATCCATAATATATCGTTAGGCGAGATCAATGGAACTGGAGTGATTGAGCTAGATATACCCTCCTCTCGCTGGTATCCGGTAAATTTTTATTGACGGTTGCAGTACACACGAAAAATCACATACCATATGACTGGCATGATAAAAAATATATATTTACAGTTATTAATTCTGGAAAGGCCTCGGGAATTTTCGACTTAAAGGGAGAATGGGTATATGGATGATACATCCGAACTAAAAGATGGCGAAATTAACGTCGAAGAGATAATGAAAAAGATCAAGGAAAACATCGCCAGGAGAAAAGCTCAGAGCGCTTATTCTGAAGAGGACAATCGCCTAATAAATTCAGATTCGTTCAGCTACCTCATAATAGATGATCGATATTAACCGATTATTTTTATATCAATAACAATTGGAATATCGAGAACAACAATTACATTATAGCCTCTCATAGGACGATTATTGGGCCCATATTAGTTAAAGGAAGGCAAGCAATAAATGGTGAAATTAAGAGATATACTGATCCCAGTATACTAAAACAAAATGAGTATAATTTACACGTTGCCCATATTTTAACTAAGGTCGGTAAGAATCTTGAAACTTCTAAAATAGAAATGAATAACGAAATCGATAAAAAAATTAAAGAACTATTGTCGAAAATCGACTTTGACGTTAATGACAAGGTATGTTTGACTGAATTATTATGAAAGAAAACTTGAAGAAGTTGAAAATCAGGATCTATTAATTAATTATGTTGCGTTTGAGGATAGGTTTAGAGGTTCATCATCGGATATCGAAGAGAGACAAACGAAGTTCATTAAATATTTCAAAGGCTGCAAAAATGTGCTCGATATCGGTTGCGGCAGAGGGAAATTTTTGGATTTTAACAACAAAACAATATAACGCTATGATGGGGAAAGGAAAAAATAGATAATTGTTTATCGAGGGGTCTAGATGTTAAAAAAATTGATGCAGTTTCTTATTTAGAAACGGTCGATAATAACAGCATTGATGGAATATTCATGGACCAGGTAGTCGAACATTTAGAACCTGCATATCTAGTAAGATTATTGAAGCTCTGCTATGATAAGATGAGCGGAGGCGGGTATATTATCATTGAGACGGTTAATCCGCTCTGTCTGAAGGCATTCGTCAATTTTTACATTAGACATGACCCACAAGAAGCCGATGCACCTGAAAACGTTGCGATTTTTGATGGAGTATGTAGGATTTAAAGAGAATAATTTTGTTTTCTCTTCACCATGTGACAAGGATACACGTCTCAAAAAGATTGATGTAGATCCAGTACGCGAATAGAAAAAAATTTTGCATCGATATATAATAGTAACATGGATAAATTAAATGACACTCTTTATGGCCCACAAGATTATGCTATAATCTCGAAAAAATAATACAAATAAAAGTTTTTATTTGATATAGGAGATATTTCCATGAAAATAGCATTTGTCGTTCCTTGGTATAGTGAGAGAAACCCAGGCGGTGCGGAAACGGAAGCTAAAAGGACGGCTGAAAACTTATCTCATAGTGGTATTGAAGTGGAAATCCTCACGACTTGCGTAAAATCATTTTACAGCGATTGGAGCATTAATTATTATCATTCGGGGAATGAAATTATTAATGGCCTTGTCACTAAGCGATTTCCAGTGAATAAAAGAAATACATCAGCATTTGATGCTGTTAATTATAAATTGATGAATAACCAAAAAGTCACTAGTAGCGAAGAAAACGTGTATATTGAAGAAATGCTGAACAGTCCCGATCTTTATCGTTATATAAAAGAAAATAGTGGTATTATGATTATTTCATTTTAATACCATATATGTTCGGCACGACATTTTATCGATATTTCCAATGTCCAGATAAATCGATATTGATCCCATGCCTACATGACGAGAGCTATGCATACATGAAGATATATGATAATGTTCTCGAATGTTAAAGGTATTATTTTTCATTCATTTTCGGAGGAAGCCTTGCAAAGAGGTTATACCGTATAAATGTGAAATCAGGGGTATTGGGCGGGGTACAGATGCCGATTTTAAACATAATCCGGACAGGTTTAGAAATAAATATAGGATATATGACAAGTTCGTTTTATATGCCGGAAGAAAAGAGTCCGGTAAGAATATTTGTCAGTTGTTAGATTATTTTAAAAAATATAGAGATAGCCATAAAAATGGATTAAAACTTGTTTTGATAGGCCCTGGCAAAATAGAATCCCGAAAATGTATAGAACTGATATTATTGACTTAGGCTATGTCCCAAAACAAGATAACTATGACGCTTATGCAGCAGCCACAATTTTTTGTAACCCATCTATGAATGAGAGTTTTTCGATAGTTATTATGGAATCATGGCTGTGCGAGGTGCCAGTAATTGTTAATTACGGTTGCGATGTGACTAGAGAACATTGTGTAAACAGTAATGCAGGTTGTATTACAGTAGCTATGAAGAATTTGAAGCTTGCATTGAGTTTTATATTGATAACACGAATAATAGAAAGAAGATGGGCCGCCTTGGAAGGAAATACGTGCTGGAAAATTATACTTGGGAAACTATCGTTGATAATTATAAACAATTTTTCAAATCGTTAGGTGATTAATATGGATGTTGACCAGATGTTTCCGACAATTACCCCTGGAGATGCCGTAAGTAATGAGTGTTTAAGAATGCAAGAAGTATTAATTGCTAATGGATATAGATCTAAGATATATGCCGAAACTATTGATACACGGCTGAAATCAAGGATAATAAACTATCGAAAATATGTTGATTCAAAGGAAAAAGTATTGATATTTCATTATTCGATAGGTAGCGATATATCTGATTTTGTAAGGTCGCTGAAATGTGGTAAAATCATGAGGTATCATAATATTACCCCGTATCAGTATTTTTTGTCGTATAATAATCAATTAGTGAATTTATGTAAGAGAGGACGCGAGGACATCAGCAGGATGAGCAATGATTTTATAAAATCTATTGCCGATTCGGAATTTAATAAAAATGAACTACTCGACTTAGGCTATAAAAATGTTGAAGTTTTGCCTATATTAATAAATTTCAATGACTATAAAAATATTACTATAAACAAGAGTCTCGCAGACGCATTAGCTGGCACTAAAAATATTATTTTTGTAGGCAAAATCGCGCCCCATAAAGCCAAAGTGATCTTATAAAAATATTTTATTATTATCATAATTATATCAACACAAGTCGCGATTAATATTAATAGGATCATATGAAGGATTTGAAAAATATTATCAGGAACTTTTAAAACTTATTAAGGTACTAAATTTAGATAATGTAGTATTGACAGGTAAGATCCCATTTAACGATCTAATATCATATTATAAATGTGCAGACCTCTTTCTATGCGCAAGCGAGCACGAAGGGTTTTGTGTACCAATAATAGAAGCAATGTATTTCGATATTCCAATACTTGCATATAAATCCACTGCCGTACCCTTTACATTAAACAAATCAGGTGTTATATTCAAAAATAAGAAAAAATTGTATGATATTGCTGAAATGGTTAACCTTATTATGAGCGACGAAAAGTTTAAAGATAATATTATAAAAAAAGAAAGAGAAGTCTTAGCTGGATATAACTCAGCAGATGTCGAAAGAAAATTCGCGGAGATCATCAATATAAGGACATAATTATCAGGTGATGTAAACGGCTAACGAAAATAAATTACAATTATCCAGACCATTCTCATTAACCGAGATAGAGAATATTTATAACAATGTCATATTAAAACAAGAGTTCTATAATGCAGACTATGCCGTAGAATGGACTAAAAATATAGGGTCTTCAGTGGCTATGACTAGATATATTAAAGACGTTATCAATCCAAAAACTGTTCTTGATGTCGGATGCGGCATAGGGCAGCTAGTTAACCAATTGAGAAAGTTACATATTGATGCACGTGGACTTGAATATAGTAATAGTTTTATATCAATGTCTCCAGTAAAAGACTATATCTATCAGGGTGATATTCAAAACTTAAAGCAATTTGAAGATGGTTCATTTGATCTAATCGTATGTATGGAAGTTTTGGAACATGTTCCTCCAACGTATCTTAATAATATCATATTAGAGTTGAAAAGGATATCTAAAAACCAATTATTAATAACAACACCAAGTTATGGTCCAAACGAATTTGGGTATAATGGGCTACCATTAAATGAAGAGCCATGGATCAGGGATACAAGGGAGAACATACCATTTAAAAATTTAGTTGTTGACGAAACAGAAATTCCAGATTGTGGCCACATTACTTTAGCTTCGTATAAATGGTGGACAGACAAATTTATATATAACGGTCTTGTTCGCGATCCGTCCATTGAAAATATCGGTTACGATAAATATGATTTTTTAAAATATCGATGGAATCTTTATCTATTAAGTAAGTTAGCAAATGGCCATATAAATATAAAAAATAAGAATTATTTCGTTGATGGTTTATACTTAGTTGAAGATTGGGGAAAAATTGGCTTTATAAGATGGACAAAAAAAGATTTTAACATTTATTTAATGATAGATAAAAACGATAGTAGCTGTTTCGTGGAATTTTATTCTGGACCGAAAGAGCTAATTTTTAATCGCGAAGTAAGTCTCACATCATATCTGCTAAAAGAAGAAAATGACCTAAAATTATGTTATGAAGAAAAAATATTAAAAAAATACGTCATACAGCCAGATACATGGTATCGTGTACCGTTAATAGAGGATAATAAAGATAATGGGTTTTATAAGTTCAAGTTTGAAATCAGCGACGAATTTTTGCCCAGATTTATTCTGCAGAACGGTGATAATAGATCGCTGGGTATTGCTTTAAGGGAAATCGGGTCAAAATGAGAATCGCTTTTGTTGTACAACGATATGGCTTAGAAGTAAACGGCGGAGCAGAACTACATTGTAGGCAAGTAGCTGAGCATTTATCTAAATATTATGATGTGGAAGCTTTAACGACTTGCGCTATAGATTATATGACATGGAAGAACGAGTATCCTCAAGGTGAAGAAATTGTCAATAATGTAAAAGTACACCGATTTCCAGTGGATTGGACTCGAAATGTCGAATTATTCAACAAAGAATCGGAAAAGATATTTTTTAATCAATCACATACTATTGATGATGAAACAGAATGGATGAAGCTGCAAGGCCCATACTCCACAAAATTGTTTTCTTATATAAAAGAAAATAAATCTTATTATGATTACTTTATCTTTTTCACATATTTATATTGTACCACTTACTTTGGATTACCATTGGTAAAGGATAAAGCCATATTAGTTCCAACCGCTCATGACGAGCTTCCAATATACTTAAATATTTTTAATAAAGTTTTTACAGAGCCGAAAGCAATATTATATAATACCGAAGAAGAGAAAAAATTCATAAATTCTATGTTTAATAATATTAACGTTCTTAGTGATATTGCAGGAGTTGGCATACTAATACCAGAGCGATTGGATTCTGCAGACTTTTTAAGAAGTAATGGTATTAAGGATGATTTTATTATATATATCGGTAGGATAGATGAATCGAAAGGATGTAATGAACTGTTTAAATATTTTTTAAAATATAAGAGTGAAACTCAATCGAATTTAAAGTTAGTTTTGATAGGAAAAGCGGTTATCAATATTCCGAATAATCGTGATATCATCCAATTAGGTTTTGTTTCCGATGAAGATAAATTCAAAGCAATATATGCATCCAAATTATTAATTGTTCCATCAAAATATGAGAGTTTGTCGATGGTTCTATTGGAAGCATGGGCCTGTGAAAAGCCTTCATTGGTTAACGGAGAATGTAAAGTGTTAAAAACACATTGTTTGAAGAGCAATGCCGGATTGTGGTATGAGAATTACCAGGAGTTCCGGGAATGCCTCAATTATTTACTAACAGAGAGTAGCGTAGGGGAAAAAATGGGAAAAAATGGTAGAAGATATGTTCAAGAGAACTATAATTGGAACACCATTATAAACAAGTACATTGCCTTACTCAAGCCTAGATAAATTAATATATGTAAAAGTGCATTGAAGCATAATCTAACGGTACATATGGAGTAAATATGGGCTTATTATCAACCATAAAAAATTTCATTACGAACCATAAGATAATTGCCCTATTTTTATTATGTTTCATTATTTTTAACATGAACTTTAAGGTTATAGGTTGCGGAGATACCGTATATGCAACATTACTTCCATTTAATATTTTAGATAATCATACTTTTTATATGGATAGTTATGTGAGCGAGTATAACACCGTAGCGCCCGCAATGAGCCAAGGTGGGGTTCCATACTTTTTGACAAAGGCTGGCGACCACTTTGTCGGGACGACTCCGATCGTCGTTCCAATATTAATCTTACCATTATATGTACTTCCGTATATAGTGCTAAAACTGTGCAATATACCGATTTCTGTATACAGTCCCATCTTCTACAACGCAGTCTTGCCAATTATGGAAAAGCTGGCTGCGTCGATAATCGCTTCATCATCGGTAGTATTTATCTATTTAGCTTTGAGGACGCAATTTAACGATAAGATCTCACTTATATCCTGCATGATCTATGCTTTCGCAACTGAAACGTGGTCAATTGGCAGACCAGGGGCTCTGGCAACATGGAATGATCGAGCTGTTATTGTCAATTTTAATATATTTGGTATTTATCAGTTATAAAAAAAATGGAGAAACGAACGTAAGAAATATCATCCTGATGGGGATATTTTCGATCCTTTTGATATTTTGCAGGCCAATGGATTTCATGTTGACCCTGCCGGTCATTTACTATATCTTGAGTTTAAAAAATATAAAAAAATTACTGTATTATCTAATATCATCCGTATTAGCCAGTATACCCTTTATCGTATACAATGAGTATTTTTTTCACAATATCGGCGGGCTCTACGTACAGTCAACTTTGGGCTCTGCCCCTGGTATTATCAATTCTGCAACCAATTCCGGAACCAATTCTGTAAATTATATAACAATTTTTATAAATTACATAACCAATTACGTAGGTTACATAACTAATTCTGTATATTATATATCCAATTCTGTAAATACTTATTTCGTTAACGGATTTCTAGGCCTAACTATAAGTCCCGGTAAAGGTTTATTTATATTTTCCCCCATTCTTATTTTCTCACTAATTGGTATGTGGGTCGTGATAGGTAAAAAGGGTAATGTGAAAATACGAAATTTTATGATTATTTCGCTCGTATCGATATTATTAAACGTAACCCTTTATTCTTCGTTTCAGTATTGGACCGCAGGTTACTGCTATGGCCCGCGATATTTAACTGATATATTGCCCATAATGGCTGTTTTTTTATGTATTGCCCTGGAGTACATATGCACTATAAAAATGAATGGCATTAAACATATCATATATGCTATTATTGTTTTATTTTTAGTATGGAGCATATTCGTTCAAATAGTCGGAGTTGTTTTTTATCCAAGTAGCTGGGATGCATCACCTACAAGTATCGACATAAGTCAGGACAGGGTGTGGAATATACGTGATACGCAGATCGGGAGATCGTTTAGTGAGGGCATTTTCCATATTTCTAGTAGTTATATATCTTATAATACCTTGAGTGGAAATGCATATCCTGCGGAACTTATCGGATATGTACCTACCCAATGGATCGGATGGTATGCGGTAGAAAATGTATCTTCGGATACGGATCGAAATGCAACGATATCATTTGAAACGGCAAGTTTTTATAAACCGAGATGGATGCAGGTCTTCGTAAACGACAAATTAGTATATAACCAGTCAGTTTCAACCGACCTTAATAATATACACTTGAATGTAAGGTTTAAAAAAGGCGTAAACGATATACTTATAAAACCTCTGGATAATCCTGACAGGCCATCGGACATAGCGTCAAATAACATGGACTCGAGATGGCTCAGCTTTGCGATCCGTGACTTCACAATTTCCTAAGATAAAAATGTGAAATAGAAGATAATCGTAATATATGGCCGAATAATATCGCCGAATAAAAAGTTTGGGCCGTAATATGATCAGTTTAACTATAAATCTTAAGACTTATATGATAATGTTTCTAGTGTCTTGTCAAGCGTCTAGTGTCTGGTAAGTCTGGATACTTTTATTCGAGCATCTTGCTTTTCTAGAATGAGTGAATCTTCGGCGATCTTCAAGTTATCAAATACGGCATCCACTATTGTGTTGCCAGTGACAAAGACCTTTTCATCGGGATGCACTTTCATTAAGGAGCTATTGCCACGATATTTCTGTCCGGGCATTTTTCTCTGATTGCCGAGAATATCTCGGCATAGGCGTCCTTTTTATAGGTAGGATCGCCGTTCTCGTCCCTGGCATGGACATGTACGACTGACGCGCCAATCTTATATGCGCGATAGGTATCATCCCCGATCTCATCCGGAGTGATAGGGACGTATGGCGTATCATCCTTCGTCGGTACCATGCCTGTCGGAGCTAACTGGATGATCAATTTTTGCGATAGCACTCTATTCATGAACATAGTACCTGTCAGCTCTCGATAATTACAGGATAAACGACATAATCATAAATACAGTTCTTATTCTCATTAAGAAAATTTTAATAAAACCTTTAAGGTTCTCCATCCTCGCTCTCTACTGATACGTTCTTGAACATGAACCTCGTGTACTGCATCCATTCGGGTATCGCCAGGGTCTGGTCGTCCACCGTGGTCGAGTTAAAGGAGACCATGTTATCGCCAGCTTGAAGCTTGACCGGTATGTCCACATAAGTAAATTGACCTGTCGTCTGCTGGTTGACGAGGCTCTCGCCATTCATTGATACGTTCAGTGAATCAGGCACCAGGCTGGACACGTCAAAGCTTAGTGTATAATTGCCGTCGTAAGGGTTGATAATGTGTATGGACGACACATTCTCGGCTGGCCGCCATGTGATATTACCATCCGTGTCGGGAAGGCCGAAGCCTTCTCCCGGAACGATGTAAACCGTAGGCGGAGTCTCGGGTACCTTATATACGATAAGATTATCACCGACATACGTCGGGCTTTCGTTTAAGCTGGCATTCAGGATTACCATGTCATGTGCTAGCCATCCCGGGCTGATATTCGCCATGAAATCCGTGTGCAAGATGACATAGCTGATGTTATAGGATTCCAGCATGCAATTGCCGACCCTGGTCTCGTTTTGATTGAAAATATCATAGCTGGATAGCTGTTGGTCGGAATATGGGGGATACGTAATGTCATTGATCAAGGGTGTGTCGAACTCGAATTGAGCCGCATCTGTCGGAGTACGGGGGATCTGCCCGCCAACCATCGGCTTATCGCTGATCGTCTCATAGTATTCTGATTTCAAGCCGGCTTCGTAACTGTATGACGCCGGTATCTCGATCACCGCATAATGTCCCGTATCCTGGCCTAGCTGCTGGTAAAATGCGGGCGTGTCGACCAGCGAAATAACCGGCGTACTCATAAACTCGAAGATGATGAGCACCATGGCGATAAGCGCGATGATCGATCCTTTTCTCGGTGTCTTCGCCATGTCCATCAGGCGTGCGAGCCCGTATCCTGCAAGTACGGTGAAGGACAGCATGACCAGTACGTCGAACCTGTCAGGCGTTCGGCCATCCTTTATGAACGGCAAATAATTATAGGCGAGCGCGTAGGGCATGGGTAAATTGAACCCGGTCCAGAAGTTTTTGGTCGATCCCATGATATGCAGCACCGGGCCTAATACCATGAGCATGAAAAAGACCGCGGACAATGCCCAGAACTGTACTTCCTTTTCTTTTCTTCGGGTCACGACAGCAACAACCGAAAGCGCAAGCACGGTCATGCCGATATAGGTGATATACTCAGCGTTGTTCCCAGTGAAATTAGTATATACATCGGCCACCAAGCTGCCGAATATGGGGTGAAACGGGCTCGGGATAAAAAACCCTAAGAGGTCCCCCGAAAAGGTCTTGGAATCGCTGATGTCTTGGATTAAAAAGTTATTGCCGGACATGGCAATGCTGAGTAAGTCATAGTTAGCCGGAATCACTCCGACAAGAGCCGTGATCGCAAATACTGCGTATCTGATGAGCATCTTTTTGTATTTTTCAATAACAGCCTTCAGTTTTTGAATGCCATTTACGTTATCGCGTGTATTTGATTTCTCTCTAAATATGCAGTACATCTCAAATAAGAATAGCAGGCCGACAAGCATGGCCATGAACATCATGTACTGGCTATCGCTAAGCGCGACCAGGATAAAGAACAATCCGGCTAAAAAAGCGCTTTTTAAGCTCTTCTCACGGAACATTTTCATCAGGAATAGCGCGCAGAATGGTATCCATTCGATGGTCGTCGCGCCCATGTGCATCTGTGCCTGCTCAAAGTGGTAGGGCGAAAACGTATATATGATGCCGGATACGAAGGCGGCCATATCATTCCCGGTCAGGTACCTGACTAGCAGGAAGGCCCCATAGCCGGCTAGTATGAATGACAGTAGCCATACGATGTTATATGTGGCCGCCAGCCCGAACAGCATCTGCAGCGGTACGCCGATCAGCTGATTGAACAGTGAGAACGAGGAAAAGATCATGGGCACACCATTCGGATAAAATATGTAATTCGTATAGGTCATCGTTATCCCCGGGTTTCCGCCGAGAAGAGCCTGCTTCGTGTACCAGAGGATGTATAATACCTGCCACGCATCTCCCGTACCCATGATGGCGCCTGTCATGTTCTTTATAACGGGGTATGTAAGTATCGCAGTCAATAGCGTGTATAATCCTAAGATTAGCCCATGATAAACGATCGATATACGTGAAGGAATTTTGGAAAGAAGTTGTCTGATCATTGACGCACCATCATAATCTGTTTTATTCTCCCAGTCTTTTTTCACACATGACGATCGTCCATGGGAAAGGCTTTCTTACTGAGATGATATCGAAGTTCTTCGAGACCATGTCCGTGAAGCTTTTCTCGCTCCAGTGATTGACGTGCTCGATATCGCTGCCAAGCCGCGAGATATTTTTTCCCCTCAGGAGGTCCATGATACTGAAGTACGGCTCGTTGGGCACACTGAAGAGGCAATATCTCTTCGATAGCCTGCTTAATTCCGCGATAGCTTTTTCCGGCTCCCTGAGGTGCTCCAGAACCTCCATCGCCATCACCAGGTCAAAGTTTTGTGGCTTGAACGGCATATGATAAATATCGCCGCAGGCCAATGAGGTGCCCGGGCTGTTATGCCTGGCCATGCCGAGCGCACCGCGAGAGATATCTACCCCCACCAGGCGCTTTTCATTCAGCCGGCTTAGAACAAAGCCTTCGCCGCAGCCTGCATCCAGTACGGTCTTCGCGTCAACTGAGCCGACCATCGATTCGACATCGCACAGGAAGCCGTCGATCACTCGTCTCATCAAGGGGTTTTTACTCGTGTATTTCCTAAAGTTCCCGTTTTTCGGTTCCATATGATCGTACTCCTTCCAGCGTAAAAACAAGGCCGACGAGGCCGGGCAGCAGGCTTGTCAGCAGGTATAGTATGAGCGATGCGGAGAACCCGTATGCTGCGCTGCTGCTGAACATGGAGAAAACTGTGACACTGACCAGCTCTCTCACGCCCAGGCCCGAGATGGAGATGGGCACGTTCCCCATGATGATGATAATGGGAAGCGCCAGAGCGATGACCGGGTTGATCGTGATGCTCAGCGATCTCAATATCAGCCAGAAAGCCAGCGTGTTAACTGCATAATAGCACAGTGTCAGGGCAAACGCATATGAAAGAGCGTGGCGATCCCTGATGGTGGCATCCACTGTGCCAAGGTAATCCTCCCTGTGGTCGTCGTCGATCTTCAGTAGCGAAAAAATAAATGAGACCGCACCTCTGTGAAGAAGAGCCACCGAACAGGCGGCAAACACAATGATCAGCACTGCGAGGATGACCGCCAGCATGACGCTGTTAAAAATAACGATGATGGAGATCGTACTCAACGCCAAAAGACAAATGATGTCGGTGACTCTGTCGATGATGACCGTCGGTATGGTCTTCGATCTCTTGTCGCCCATGAAAAAAGACCTCGAGATCTCGCCAGCCCTGCCTGGCGTGACCGAGCCGTAGAACGTACCGATGAGGTAGATCTTCAGTGAGCTAACAAACGGCAAATCGATGCCTATAGGCTTGAGTAGCGCTTTCCATTTCTCGGCGCGGATCGCATACATGATGCCGACAAGCGGCAGGCACAGTATCAAGGGGAGTATGGCCATGCCCGTGATCGTGGACGCGATAGCGTCCACGTTGATCGAGAGCATCAGGTACGCGAGCAGGACAACGGTCACGGCTATCTTTAAAAACGTCTTCAGTGGGCAGTTAAGCTTCATGGTCATACCTTTCTGACGATCCAGTCGTTGTTATTCCTTGAGTTGATGATCAGCTCGCCGATCAAGCCTATCGCAATGAACTGTATGCCGATAATAATGAGCAGTACACCCAGCGTCAGCAGCGGCCGATTTCCAATATGCACGCCACCGGCCCATTGTACAAGCAAGTAAAGACATACCAGCATGCCGATCCCGACGGATCCCAGTCCCAGGGTGCCGAAGATGTGCATGGGTCTCTTGGCATACGTCATTAAAAACTTGACTGTGATCAGGTCCAGGAATCCGGAGAAGAGCCGTTTTGCGCCATACTTGGATTTTCCACTCACGCGCGGGTGGTGTTCCACGGCGATCTCGCCGACTGAATATCCCTTCAGGTACGCGATAGCCGGTATATACCTGTGCATCTCGCCATAGATGTTTATATTCTTGACCACATAGTGCCTGTACCCTTTGAACCCGCAGTTGAAATCGTGCAGCTTGATACCGGTAGCCGTGCGGGTCATGGCGTTAAAGACTCTCGATGGGATGACCTTCGACAAAGGATCGTTTCGTTTCTGCTTCCAGCCGGAAACGACTTCATATGTCTCCAGCGCTTCAATGAACCGGGGGATCTCCTTCGGATCGTCCTGCAGGTCTCCGTCCATCGTGATGACCAACTTGCCCGTCGCCCTTGAGAAGCCACACGAGAGTGCCGCTGCTTTTCCAAAGTTACGCTGAAACCGCACGACAATAATACGAGGATCATGTAGGTCGTCCAGGTCTTTCGCTGTATCATCAGTCGACCCGTCATCGATGAAGATCACCTCATATGGCTTTCCTATCGATTGCAGAATTTCCGTTAAGCTAACATATAACGGAGCGATGTTGCCGGCCTCATTACAGACCGGGATGATGATCGAAAGATAAGTATCTTTTGTTAAATGCATTTCCTTCGGAGGCGTCTGATAAGATCGTATTTCAGATTGGCCAGCATACATTTCTACTGCCATGAATAATCCGACGACAGGTGAATATAAAACGATGCTTACAGGTGAAATGTAAATAAGACTTTTTCCGTGCCTGTATAACTTTATATTACTTTATATCAGGCCTAAACCACATAAAAACCTAGAATATGACTTTAAAATTTAAGCTAACCACTGTATAGGGAATAAGGCGGAAGATCAAAAAATTTTTGTAACAATTCAGCCTCTGGCGGTCGATGCGTCTTCGCGTCTTTGTGTTGTAGCTATTCCATTTTTCACACCTGGCGGTCGGAGGCTGAATAGCTATAGTTTTATTATCGAATAAAAATTGAGGGGCTAGATATTTTCTGGTTTTTTATATAGCCCAAGCCGCACTTTCATTAAGCAGAAAAACATCGAGGGTATATACTTAAAGCTGAATTTCGACTCCTTATCATCCTTCC
This sequence comes from uncultured Methanocellaceae archaeon, assembly GCA_963780665.1. Classification (GTDB taxonomy): domain Archaea; phylum Halobacteriota; class Methanocellia; order Methanocellales; family Methanocellaceae; genus Methanocella. The sequence goes on from CAWACJ010000006.1 coordinate 42,512, forward strand.
AGATGACGGGTACTTCAGGATACACATCCGTTTTTCCCGGGGGAACATCCGCACGCTCGATTTTCATGCTCCTAAGGTAGCTCATGGCCTCTTTCCTATTCCTCTCGGCTTCCCTGATCGCCTTATAAGCCTGCTTTGAATCCAGCTATGCGCTCTATGACGTTAACGTTCATTTTATAATGCTTTTCAACATTTCCATGTCATCGGGAACTGTGGTCAGACCACATTTTGCCATCTCCCGGTCCCTTATTACCAATGCCTTAACTTCGGGCGTTAGTCGCTTTGGCAGGGTCGCTTTCGAGGTCTCATATTGGGGCCTTTTGCCGGAGATCTCTGTGATCTCATTATACTGATAACCATAATGCTCTTTCAGCATCACGAAGGCATGCCCAAGCTCAATGTCGTTGATGTCCTCCCGCTGGATGTTGGCGATGATCTGCTTGAACCAAATGATTATAGTTGGAAAACAATAGGGCAAAAATATACAAAAGCCCTTGAAAGTCTAAGAACCTTTTAGAAAATTAACAATTGGTGTTAGATTAGGCTTATACAATCCTGAATTAAAACTTCTCATCATCTGAGTATCACTCCAATTCCACAGTTGTTCTGGATGTAAGTCAATATTTGGATTCGCATCCCAATAACCATTAGGATAATAGAATGTTCCGATGATTTGTGAGAATATTGAAGGTATTAATAGTAAGATAAGTACACCAAGGATTAACTGTTCCCTTTTACTTATTACTCCGAGCGTTATTTTTTTCGGCAATAATAGGGCGATATAAATGATCAGGAAAGGCAGAATACAGATTAGGTACCTTGGGCCGTACGACCAGCCAGCCCACCACACCTGAAAGATGCTGTATATAAATATTTGAGCTACTATAGCTAGTCCGGAGATATATAAAAATATCCTCATATTTATACTATCTATATTTTTAATATAAAAAAATCCAAATATAGACAATAGGATTACCGGTGAGTATATCAATATCCCTCTGCTTGGACTGATTAACAGCCCTAGATAATTAACAGCGAAATGATAATTAAATACTAAAAGCGATGCGGCACTACCATATCCGCCTGTTATATTTTTGAAATAATAGTAATTGTATGCGATAAATGGCATACAAGTCAGGATCATAGGCAACGTAAAGCGTAATATCGCTTTATACTTGTTAAGTAGGACATATGCAAAAATCGGTATCAACATTATACTATCCGATGGCCTGTTAAAAATCGATAATCCGGAGAGAATGCCCATATAGATAAAGTTCTTAGAATCGTTCTTGGCCTCGTTCTTTATCACTAAATAAATTAGCATGGATAGCAGTAATTCAGACATCCCATGCTGCCAGAGTCCCTGGCTGCTGATTGCCCATGTATCAGTTGCAAATGCATATACGATTAAACATACTATTCCAATTTTTTTATTCGTTATCTCTTTTATTGAAAGATAAACAAAGATTGCCGATAAAGAAGTAATGATTGATGCGCTTAACTTTTCCATTATCATAAAAACTAGACGAAAGGTCGGGTTAAATATGTCAATAGGGCAATGAATTAATTTTAGGAACAAATAAGGAACTATATACAATGGCGTAATTAAAACGGGAGTTACAATAGGATAAGTTGACAGATAATTTCCATTTATATTAGTAAAAAAGTACGTGACAGTACCAATTGTTTGATAATAATCTACAAATTGATTAAAAAACAGACTATGATTATCCAGTATCATAAATGGCATTAGAGAAGCCGGGACAGTATCGCCTGCACCGATTGATCTAAAATTTAGATTATAAATAATTAATACAAAAATAAATAAGCACAATAAATCGTATTTCGATATATATTTAAAGATTTTTTCGCTATATCCCATTCAACCACCAGAATAGCATTTAATTGATAGACGTTGAAAAATTTGCATGACTACTTCTCGAACACGAATAGAACAATGACCCCAAGCAATATGATCCCTGTCCCCACAATCCGGTTCCAGGTTAAAGTTTCCTTCAGAATAAATACTGATAGAAGACATATCAGCACGAAGGTAAGCGCAGTGAATGGATAAACGAAAGAGAGGTCTGCTTTTGAGAGTGCGATAATCCAGAACACGGAGCCGATCCCGTAAAATATCAGCCCGAGTATGATATAGATATTCAACAACTGGAAGATATTATGGAGCCCGATCTGACCCGTATTATCCGTTCCTATTTTAAAGAATAGCTGGCCGAACGCGGCAAAAACAATGCCTATAAGGATATCAGTAATGGCGGTCATAGCTTATGACCTGTTGCAAAGTTGTTTAAGCCAAATTCAAATGATCTCACTCGTACGGTCGTAAAGCCAGATTCTTTCAGGACCGCCTCTAGCTCTATTTTAGAGAAATAATGCTTATGGTCTTTGATCTCTTCGGGATTGACGATTTTGAGCTTAAAAGATAGGAATTCCAGTATCGGCTTACTTACAGGAGCCGGCGTCGTAATCAGGACTTTACCATCCTTTTTTAGGATCCGGTTACACTCCACTAATACGCTCTCTGGTTTTTCCAGGTGCTCTAGCACGGCTATGAGAGTCACGCAGTCGACAGAGCCCGATTCTAGCGGTATCTTTTCGTCGATATATGCGTTCTCGAAGACAAGGTTCCCATCCGCATGTTCGCTTACTTTTTTATCGAAACCATAGCCTCTAGATATATATGGCGAAATGGTTTTCAAGAAGGTACCATTTCCGCAGCCCACATCGCAGAAAACGGAGTCCTTATCGAGGTATTTTTTTACAACTCCGATCCGTATCTTCCGAAAGATGGGCTCCAATAGCTCTTCCTGCATTTTCATCATCCGCGCTTAAAGGTTTCTTCCTCTTATAATTTCTTCGATCTTGTTCAGCTTATTGATGATAAACTCCATGATCAGGCTAAAGCTCATCAGCTGCATGGCGGTTAATATCAATACAACCGATAGGAGCGGATAGTATTGGTGTGATATGATACCGACACTAAGTTTTTCGTAAAGAGAGTATAAGCCAAATACGAGGCCAAGGCAAAACACCAGGATATTGACTAATATGACACTTTTCAGTAGGAAAGTGCTCTCATGCCAGATCGTCGATGGGATCGATTTTAACATGTAAAACCCATCCCTGATCGGGTGAAGCTTCGATTTTCCAACCCTCTTTCGGTATTCTATGGGCACTTCGACCACGCTGTACCCGAGCTTTGCCGCGCGCATCGTCATTTTGGTCTCGTACTCTAAGCCTTTTGCCTGTACATCCAGCTCTGTAAAAATGTTCCGTCTCATCGCCCTGTATCCGGTCTGGGCATCCAGTATTTTTGTATAGCAGAAGTAGGTGATCAGCAATGAAAAGATCCTATTTCCTATACGGTTAAGAAATGGTATATTAGTTTTATTAAAGATCCTGGCCCCAAGTACCATATCCGAACCGTTATTGATTCTTTTCACGAATTCAGGTATATATCTTGCCGGATAGGTACAATCGGCGTCGGCGAATATGACAATATCCCCGGTGGAATTATTAACTCCTGTCCTTAACGCTTCAGGTTTCCCTTTGTTCACTTCATGTCTAATATAGTGAATCTTTTTATTTTTCGAAGCGTATTCCTGCGCGATCTTATGGGTGTTGTCCTTTGAGCCATCGTTCACTATGACGATCTCATCGACATATTCCATATATTCGTCGAGCGTCTTAGGTAAAGCCTCTTCCTCATTATATGCCGGGACAACAAGAGTCGTTTTCATTTATCCACCGTATAACTAACACTTTTCTTCTGTTGAATTAGTATTTATATACTATGCTTATAAGGAGGTATGGCTATTGAAAATATCATATGTGATCTTTAGTATTGTTATATAAAAACTTAATATTATAGTACTTAAAATATTTTAAAATGTAGGCTTATGTTATACTTCTTGTTTCCATGATTTACATAAATGTAATGGACACGTTAAAATATATACTATTAGTACAGCCCGAGCCTTACCTTCATGAGGTTGAAAAACATCGACGGTATGTACTTGAAGCTGAATTTCGACCCTTTGTCATCCTTCCAGACGACGGGTACTTCCTTGATCACGCATCCTTCTTTTTGAAGGCGCCACAACAACTCAACATCAAACTCGAACCCGCGGCATACCATCTTCGGAATGACCTTATCGATATACTCCCGCTTGAAGACCTTTCCGCCGCACTGTGAATCCTTTACGCGTAACCCAAAGAGGGCACGCGTCATCATGAAATTGAATGCCCCGCTGGCAAACCGTCTAAATAGGTACTGGCTCTCCATGATCATGGACTCTTTCGACTTACGGTCTGCGATCACACAGCCTGCGCCAGTTCGCTCCATCTCGTCCAGCAAGCGTAAGAACTGGTCGACCTTTAGGGAATTATCTGCGTCCGTAAAGCCGACGATATCTCCTTTTGCAGACTTGAAGCCTTCAAGTACGCCCCCGCCTTTGCCGAGCCGCTGGGGGAACTCGAGAACTTTATCCGTGTACTCGCGGGAAATGTCCGCTGTCATATCCTTTGCGCCGTCACACACAACGATGATCTCAAAGTCATTGGTGTACGATTGCAAGCCCTCGCGGTAATCCTTCAAAGTCTGCCCGATCCTCTGCTCCTCGTTGTAGGCTGGCACGATTACGCTGATCAAAACAATTCCTCGGCTAAATTGTTTTACATTAAGGGCATCCTATATTAAGTTTCTCGCTAAATCGTCAAACTACGTGCTTATCAGCTCTCGATTGCTGGCTGATAGACCTCGAGCAGCCTGGCCGTCACTACATCCCAGTCATATCGCTCAATAGACTTATAACAGCGGTCCGACATGCGCTTTCTCTCCGGCTCATCGCCTAGTATGTCGAGCATCGCTTTAGAGAGCTCTTTTTCGCTTAACCCTACGATCAATCCTGTGACCCTGTTCTCCACGAGTTCCTGCGCCGAATTCTTAACGCCGTTGACCGTAATGACCGGGACGCCGCACGCAAGCGCCTCAAGCGTAGTGATGCTGAAGCCTTCGCGGGTGGATGGTAAAACAAAAGTCTTCGCAGCCTTGATCGAAGCGATCAGTGAAGATTCCTCTACGAGCCCTGTAAAGGTAACGCTGTCCTCAAAGTGCAATTCGGATGCGAGTGTCTCCAGCGCCTTTCGCTCCGGGCCGTCGCCGATGATGATCAGCTTCATAGGCCGGGTTTTCGAGGCTTCCGCGCATGCCCTGATCAGCACGTCGACATGCTTGTCCTTTATTAGTCGTCCCGCGAACGCGACGTCGAATATCGCGGTAGACGGCCCGATCGTCTGAATGCTCTCGCCCGCGAACCCGTTCGGGACCACGACGATCCGTTCGGTTTTAACGCCTATGCCCGCAAGCTCATTGGCCGTGCGAGCGGACACGGCCATGATGCGGTCAGGGAGCCTTGCCGTTATCCGTTCGATATGCTTGCCGAAAAACCCGGCTTTGCCGATGTAGTCATACCAGTAGTTTCCCCATACCTCGTGCCAGGTCGCATAGAATCGCTCTCTGCGAAGGAGCGAAGCCAGCTTGCAGGAGAACATGGGAAAATATGGGTGCTGGTTACAATCGATGACGTCAAATTTTTCCCGAAGCAGGGGAACTGTGACGAAGAGCCCGAACGCGATCGCCTCGCCGATCGAGCGGCGATCGCCCTCGTACAGCTGCCGGGGCTTACAGACGCCATGATAAGTGATGCCGTCCTCTACCTTAACGGAGGGGCCCTCCCACCATTTGACGCTGAATATGTGAACATCGTGCCCTGACGCAGCGAGCCTGCGCGACAATTCATAGATGCGTTTCTCTGCGCCGCCCTTAATATATGGGTAGACCACGTCAGTGACGAAGGCGATCCTCATTTTCACACCTAGCGTTTTGCCCGCAGCGCGACAAGGATGATATCGGCCAGAAGGCCGAAGAATACGATCTGAAGGCCTGTCAGGAACATCACGGCCGTCAGGACGGTAAGCGCTATCCTGGTGATCGCACCGGTCGTCAACCATTCGTATATGACTGTAGCGCCCGATAATATCGAGAGCAGGATGAATATGCTGCCTATGGATAAAAATAGCATGAACGGGTTATAGTCCCTGACCATTCTGATGATGAGCGTAAGGATAAGGGAGCCGTCCTTATAGGCGTTTAGCTTGGCCTCGCCTATGCGCGGCCTGTAAGTAGTAGGTACTTCGACGATGTGCAGCGATTTCTTACGCGCGTCGATGATCATTTCACTCGCGAATGGCATGCCGTCCGAGGTGATCTCCATCATGTCCAGAGCGCTCTTGCGGAGTGCCCTGAAGCCGGTCTGTGAATCCTTCAGGTTAAGACGGTACAGGCTGTTCATTGTGGCTGTGATCAAACGGTTTCCGAGCTTGTTGCGAGAGTTCATTGCGCCCTCTTCCATGCGCGCGAACCGGTTTCCTAAAACTATGTCCGCGCCGCCATTGATTATGGGCTCGATGAGCAGGGGGATTTCGTAAGGATCGTAAGTATTGTCGCCATCCATCATGACGACGACATCCGTATCCACGGTGACGTTGCGGAAGCCCAGCAGATACGCATTACCATAGCCTATCTTATCCTGCGTTACGACTATGGCCCCAGATCGCTTGGCTTTTCTGGCTGTATCGTCAGTGGATTTATCAACGACCATGATCTCGGCATTAAAGTGGCGCAATGCTTTGCGAGTATCGTCGATGACCGTGCTGATGGCTGGCTCGTTCATCGTGGGGATAATGACAGAAACTTTGACGAGCGCTTCGCTCCGTCCGACCTGTGCCTCTTCAAGTGGCTTTTCCATGATCGTGGTATTCGATAAACCGTATTGCATATATACCTATTCCTTGCCCAATCGCCACCCTGCGATGCCTTATACGTATTGCCGTGCCCGTGACGCCTATAAAAGGCTGATAATAGGAGGTATATTTGGTTACTATAAAAGCATTGCCAATAATCAGGTAATCGAAATCGTAGAAATGGTATGGTTTATTATGAAATACATGAGAGTCCCATAAACTTGGGATATGGGGATGACGCGACCTTCGACAGGTCCGAATGCAAGCTCGTGTATGAGACCACAGTGCAGGGAGCGCCCCAGGTGAAAGTATACAAGAACATAGACGACATGTAAAAAAATTGAAAAAAAGCTTATAGTCTCTTGATAAACGTTTCCAGGCCCGCTCTGTGGCGGTTCTCGTCCTTGGAGGCGCTTTCAAAGAATATCGCGGCATCGTTGTTGCCCTCTTCGCGGGCGATCTTTGCCGCATCCATCTTTTCCTTCGTAGCCATGGTCTCGCCCTGGTGCATCATTTCCAGGTTGAACTTGGTATCCTTGATCTTTCCAAGAAGTGTAGCAACTTCGCAGGCATGGCCGGCTTCTTCGTCCGCAAGCTTTCGCAGGTACATCGCCACGTCGGCGTGCCCTTCAAGCTCGGCCTTTTTAGCCATTGCAAGATATAGGCCTACTTCAGTCGTCTCTCCTGTGAATGTTTTTTCCATGATGGATGTGATCTTCGACATGATTTTCCCTCTGTATTTACTCACTTTTTTGTTCGTCAATTTTGTGTAGCATACCCCTGCGTGCCTTGCACTTAGGGCATAAGAACGGCCTGATGGTCGCCTTCGCTACGTTTCCGCAGACCTCGCACTTGTAAGAATTCATAATACACTCTATTTTTAATCATAAATTATCATGTCCAGAGCTATAAAGTATTTCCACGTTTGTCTTAAAATTGCATATTGATTAATTATTTATGCTTACAGGGCTACTAGGATGAAGGCGTGTCAGCTATGGAAGGTGACTTTTCCTCAATCCTGCAAAAGAGCATTAAAAAGCTCTCGAACAGTCCGGTATTACTGCTAGCAGGCATACTGGTGGGCATATTATCGCTGCCAGGTTTAGTCATATACGGGCATTTCGATGCCATGGTACAAAACCTGGCCTCGGGCTTCATGGTCGCGGTTCTTCCCATCTTCATCATGCCCTTTATCGTAGGCGGTGCGCTTGGGTATGCACTGGAAGCCAGGCAGAAAAATACGTCGAGCATGAAGACTTTCATCGACTCAGGCGTGAAGTACTATGTCAGGTTACTCCTGGGCGGCATCGTCGCATTCCTGGTATTCTATTTCTTGATGTTCACGCTGGCTTTAGCGTTCGAAATATTCCTGGCAGACCCCCTCATCGGCGTGCTGCTGCTGGTAGGAGCTGCCGTGCTCTCCTTCATCGGGCTGATGGCCATCGAGTTCTACGATATTGCCATCGTGGCAGACGGTGCGAACGTGAGGGAGGCTTTCTCCAAGAGCATTATGTTCGCAAGGCGCAACATGACGCTGGTCGTGGTATTCTTCATCATCGTCGTCGCAGTCAAGTATGCCGTACAGATCCCCCTGATGTTCGGGGCCACCGGGGAATACATGACCAACTCGACTTTCATGAACATGACATCTTCCGTGAACACCTCTTTGAACTCCACACTGAACTCGACGTTTAATACCGCGCTTACCACGCCCGTCACGTTCAGCGCGCCGTCCCTAATAATGGTAGCAATCGTGCAAGCCATCATCCAGGGCTTCGTATTTGCGTTCGTTACGCTATTCAAGACGGAGTTCTACATGACGGTGAGGGACCGCAGGAAGATCACGGACTTCGACTATAATTTTACCGATGAGAAAAAGCCCTGATAACGAGGGCCACAGCGCGGTGGTGACGAGTTCGGCGTCCACCGCAGCGTAGTAATCGTTATATATCACGTTCATCCTATCACATTTACATCATCAGGTTACCTCGTGGTTTATCATGGAGCTAAAACCCATCGGCGTCGTACGCTCGAAGATCAGAGTGAAAGACGACATGCCCATCCAGGGCGTGGATGCGGAGATCGAAATATTGGAGGAGTATGCCACAGCGCTGGATGGCGTGGAGTGGAACACTCACTTATTAGTGCTATGCTGGCTTCATGAGGCCGACCGCTCCGTGCTGAGGGCCGCACCCAGAAAAATTTCCCGAGACCTTCCGGAAAAGGGCGTCTTTTCAATGCGGTCGCCGTCCCGGCCAAACCCCATTTCCGTCACGCCCGTGAAGATACAGCGGCGCTTCGGGCGCTTCATATTCGTATCCGGCATGGACGTGATCGACGGCACACCGGTGCTGGACATAAAGCCTTACCAGGTCGGGTCGGACTGCATATTTTCGGCAAAGAACCCGGACAGGAATGAGAAAAATAAAAAGATGAAACCCGGGGACTATAAGGCCAGCCTTGTCCGGGAAGGCCTGAACTATCACGGGGAGCAGTGCATCGGCCTGGCGGTGGCCGTGCGCATGGCCATGGTCGCGAGCATTGCCCTGGACACGGACATGCGTAATGATGAGGTGGGCATACTGATCGGAAAGAACCCGTGCATATCGGACTCGCTCATTGGTATCACCGGTGCCAGGCTGGGAAGCGGGCGGCTTTTATTTAATTTGAGGCCGAAGCTGATGACGTCAGACTCATACTCAATTTTCAACCAGGAAAAGACCGTCATCTTCAAGCTCAAGCGGTTCTTGAAAAGCTACTACGACGTACTGGAATGCGATGCGAATGACTTGTTCGACATCGAGATCATCTAAAGAAGCTGCACGCTCACGAGAGTTCCGGCCTTAATGTTTTCTTTTGCCCTGAAGAATCCGTCAGTGACCATTGCCCTTGGGGACGACGAGACGATGGAAACTCCGTACTTAGGGCCATTAAACAGCTTCAGGGGCGAATCCGGAAATCCCATAGGTACCGCTTTTTCTCCGATGATCTTTACGTACACAATATACTCGAACCCGTCTTTAGAAAATTCCAGGTCTCTGCTGACCGGCAGGCAAACTCCCGCGAGCCGGAGATCTCCTCTGAAGAACCTGCTGACGATCAGCTCCATGGCCGTATAAGCGCCCGTGGGCTTTCCGGGCAGCGAGAATACCGGCTTGCCATGGTAATAGGATACCAGTAGCGGCTTACCCGGTCGTATTTTGTACCCGTGGAACACCACGTCCCCGCCTTCAGTGATGGTCTTTACCACGAAGTCCTTTTTACCCACGGAGACGCCGCCAATGGTCACGATCACGTCGTACCTGGAGCAGGCATCGTCCAGCGCTGCCACAGTATCCTCATAAGTATCCTTCACCGTGTCAAGGCTTTCCGGCTCACAGCCCCAGGTATTCAGCAGCGCACACACTGTCGGAGCGTTCGTGTTCTTCGTCATGCCATTCCTGATCTCGTCACCCGTAGAAATGACTGCAACGCGAGGCTTTCGGTACACTTCGGCCTCGTCCACGCCAGCTCCGTGTAGCAAGCCGATCATAGCTGGCGTAATGACCGTCCCTTTGTTCAAGATGTGATCGCCGATCTCGAAATCAGAGCCGGCTTTAATGACGCTCGTCCACTGCTCTAGAGGTAAACCATATAGCCGGCTGCCCTCGAGCTTTGCGTCCTCTATTCTTAACACCGCGTCGGCGCCTTCCGGAAGAGCCGCACCGGTGGTGATGTATACGGTTTTTCCCGGATCGATACGATCGGGCATTTCTCCCGCGTACACCTCGCCGATCAACTCCAGTGGATATGGGCAGCCCGCTTTCACTGCATAGCCGTCCATCGTGGATATGTGGAATGCCGGCGACCTCTCCGTCGAAATAATATCGGAAGCCAGCCGCCTGGAAAGAGAATCATTTATAGGTATCCTTTCGTGAGGTAACAGATCGTAAAACTTAGCCCGCATCGCGCCCACGAGTTCATATGCCGTGTCCAGGGCCACCATATCTCTGACGCTTTCATTTTTTACCATTTTATTGCCTCAACGCTCTTTTATTCCCCGTATGCGTTCGGGTTTGCTGTATATTGACATTTTCGGATAGCGGGCGAAACATATGAGCGTCATGTCGAGCCTTCGGGCCAGGTCGATGCCTGTCGTGAACGGCGCGGTGTTACTGACTACAACGGGGATGCCTGCCCTGTACGCTTTTGCCACCATGCCCGCCGGCATCCTGCCTGTGCAGATTAAAAAGCAATCGTTCAACTTTCGGCCTTTCAAGAACGCTTTGCCGACGGCCTTATCGATGGAGTTATGACGCCCGATATCCTCCGCGTATGAGACCAGGGCGCCCGAGGAGTCGTATATGATCGAGCAGTGCGTACCGCCCGTGCTCTTCCACAGCTTTGCAAGCTCGTTGACCTGGCCGAGCCCTTTAAAGATCTGGTCCACATCCAGCGTTATGTCGGACCTTATAGGCTCGTCGATGTCTGCCCACGCAGCCCTCACGCCGACGCATCCCGAGCTCCTGATCTCCATCCAGAGATCGGCGTCGTCGCCGGTAAACGCATCCACGGTCACGTTGATGTTAGGGTATTCCACGTCGATACTGAGAACTTCCTCCGGTGTCCTGACCAGGCCTTCGCAAACTGTATAGCCAAGCGCGAACGGCTCCAGGTCGGCAGGCGTGATCGTCAGGCTGGCCACCCTGATACCATTCACCTGTAGGTTAACGCTATCCTCGACGCAGACCTCGACCTCGGCCTCGCTCGCTTCTTTATTATCAACACGCACGACGCGATACATCGAGGTAAGCGCCTGCTCGCGAATCCCCGCAACCGGCACGTTCTCTTCAACCATGTGTCCACCAGCGAAAAACCATTACTATAGCCTTGAAATGAACAACATTTATTATATAGTTAATGGTATTGATTTCGCAACACTCAACAGTTAAGTGGAATGCTTTACTAATCGCGAAAGGGTATATCCACAATCAACGTGCTGCGTGAAGCATTACTAAAATGTTTTTGTATGATAAAAAAGAAAGCTGCGGGCAGCATTATGCCGCCCGTGAAGCCTCAGACTTACGAGTGCTCAGTTACTTTCTGGCCGCTCTTCTTGTCCAGGTACTTGGTTGCGTTGTAATCGTCGGATTTCTTGCCTTCGACGTAGTAGTGCCTCATCAGCGCTTCGGGCTCCATGACGGGGCCTTCGCACTTCTCGATCTTGATGGGCAGGTTCTTGTAGCGCGGGCTTCCCGTGCTCTCCGTCTCCGGCGTCACGACTACGTTCGCCCAGATGCCACGGGGTACGAATACCTCGCCGACCTGCTGGGTGTCCGTCTTGTGCGCTCTGACGACGACGCTGTCGTTATACTCGTTGGTCAGCCTTACGAACCAGGGCTTTCCTAGCGCCTCGAAGTCCTTCGGGTTGATGTTACAGTAGCCGGCTTCCTTTGTGTAAGCCTCGGTAAACTTGTTACCGCCCTTGATTATGGCTCCCTGGTAAACCGTAGAACCGGTGTTTAAAATTATGTCCATCATGATCTCACTTCTTTTCCATTGCTTCTTTCTTCTGCCTGATGACTTTCAGCAGCTGCTTCAGCGTGTCTTCATTGGACGTTGTAAAGTCGAACGGAGGCGTCGTAAAGCTCCTTGCGTATATAGGCACATTGTCCATCCGGTAGAACGTGCCTTCGGATTCCATGCCGTCCAGTACACCCGGCAGGATGACGTCGCTCACGAAAGCCTGCGGGCCCGGAGCTAGTTCCAGAGATATGACTGGTATGTCCATCAAGTGCTCTACTGCCTTCTTCGGCAGGTGTCCGCCAAGGTCTGCGCACATGCACAGCAGCGCGTCAATTTCTCCGCGCTTTAAGGCATCCACGCATGAGTACTCGCCGGGCTGGTATCTCGGGTATCCCCTCGAGAAGTCTACCGCGAACGGGTAGCCAGTGGTCCATGAAAGAACCTGGTTAAAGCCTGCGACGTTGCAGTGTCCTCTGTTGGCCAGGATCACGAATTTCGTGTATTCGTTGCACAGCTGGGTAAGCCTCATTGCGATCGCCGCGTTGTGGTGCTTGCCATGCGAGCTGGCGATGCCCAGTCCGACCCAGATGACGCCGAACTTGCATTCCTTGATCATTGCAGCCATGTTACGGATGGTTTCCTGCGAAACTCCGGTGACTTCCTCCACGGTCGGGTTAAGCTCTCCGCCGCGTAATGCGACCATTACGGCGTCCAGGAGCTCATAGTCCTTTCCGGGCTTTATTTGCACGTGCAGGTCGGCCTGCGCCGCTGTCGGCGAGCGCCTCGGGTCTACGACTACCATCTTTCTGCCCTGGTAGCCCTGCTCCGTGAAGAAGCCTCTGTTGTACATGGAGTGCCTGCTCATGTGTCTCGGGTGCGAGTCCACGGGGTTGCAGCCCCAGTATATGGCCAGGTCTGACCTGTTCCTGCATTCACCGAGCGTGCAGCCAACCTGTCCTGCATCCTGCAGGCCCAGTACGGTCGGGCCGTGGCAAATGGTCGCGTTGCCGTCAACCATGCCGCCCAGAAGCTCGGCTATCTCGATACCGACAGCCATTGCCTCGTTGGACGTCTCGCTGCCCATAAAGAAGAAAGGCCTCTTTGCCTTGATCAGTATGTCGGCAGCCGTGTCGAGCGCGTCCTTCCAGTCCGCCTTCTCGCCGTACACTGTCGGGTATACCATCCTGTGGTGGCTGCGAAGCTCCTGGAACTTTGCATCCCCCATCAGGCATGCGTTCTTCGTCGTGACCTTATCCTTGGTCAACTCGATCTCGACGTCATCGCATGACATGCCGCAAACGGGGCAGGTCACGTCAGTACACCGGATCACTTCCTGGTCCTCTTTTACCAGCTCTTTTTTCGTTACATCAGATATCAAACGTTACACCTCTATTGGATATTATTACCGCTATTTTCAAAATGGACAGGAACCATGCGCTCACCCATGAGCCCTCAGGCTCTCAAGGTGATGACCCAGGCTCCGCCTTAATCTGTTATTATTCTAGTAAACAGGTTAAATACATATCTATGGCAACCCTCAAATCCGGCCGTATTAATCAAAGATGATAAACAGACTAGAGCTTATTTATATAAATATTTTCTTATCAACGTGCATAGACCATTATTTATAAAAATGGTATATTTATAATAATCAATTTGCCTCACTGATGAGGCAGACAAAAAAACTATATACGATAGCTTATACAAAAGTATTAAACACATCTGATGGTAGCTATGAGGTCGGACGAAAAGGACATATTTCTAACGGATAAGCAGATCGAGATATTAAAGCTTAAAAAGAAAGGCTTATCTCAGGCGGATATTGCGCGGAAGCTGAAGACTACGCGAGGCAACATCTGTATCATCGAGGGTACCGCCCAGAAAAACATCGAGAAAGCGAAGAACACGCTGAAGCTGTTCAAAACGCTCGAAGCGCCCGTATGGGTCACGATCGCATCCGGCATGGACCTCTACGAGGTACCGGCGATGTTATTTAAAGAGGCGGACAAGAAGCGCATCAAGGTAGCTGTGGATGCGGCCATGGTCATCGTTAAAATAAAGACCGAGGTCCCCGATAAAGTAAGGGGCCGTATCACACTGGACGATATCGACATATCCTCCGATGAAGCCGGCAACATCACGGTCTATTAACCCATAGCTATTTTTTTATCTCTGCCGGGACGCGATCATAATACGAGCTAGGTCCGCAGCCACGGCACACGCCACTCTCTAGTGTATTCTCGGGCACCATCTCGCCGCAGGAAGGACACATCACGGATTTCCACTTTTCCTTAGACGAGACGTGTACGTCTACGTTCTCCCATGAAAGTATATTCTTCCCCGCCCTCATGATGTCATCCAGGAGATTTTGACCATCGACACCGCCTTTATACGACGGATCGTTCAGGTACCAGGCCTTAAGCGTCGGGTAGGCATCGATCTTGGCAACATCCACGAAGACGCGTACTCCCCGGGAGCTCTTGCCTTCCGAGAACCTATTAAAAGTAACGGAAAACCTTCCGGTGTTGATGACTCTGAGCTTATGGTTGCCATACGTGCAATGCGTGATGACCTGCACCGCATCCGGGAGGCATTTCCCCGACTCAGATACCGCGTACAGCTTATCGCCGGGCTTTGCGTTCAGCTTTTCCAGCGCCAGGTCCACCATAAAGACCCCGAGCAAAAGTCCTGCCGCAGGGAACGTATGGAATTTCACGCAATCGCGCATGTAGCCCCTGACGCGGTCGCTAACGCCATACTTTTCCATTAGTTCGTTAATGTCGACATGTTCACTGTTCATGGCCATCGTTAGATTAAAACGTTTAATGTATTAAATACGTTACGATTAGCAGTTGCTAATCCTATTTGAGTTAACTAATAAATATTAACATCAGACTCGTCGGATCATTTCATGATCATGACCGACGTGGACTTGATCACTGCAGTGACCTTGTCGCCTGCTTTTAGCTTCATCTCTTCGACCGCATCTTTAGTGATGGCGGACTCGATGATGTTCTCTCCGACCTGTACTTTCACGATCGCCATGACGGCCCCGAGCTTGACTTCCTTGACTGTGCCCTGTAGCTTGTTGCGTGCGCTGAATTGCATATTTTTTCCTCCGGATGTAGATTACCGCTAGGGTTTCGAATCCTTTTTATGCAAATATCTTTAAATTGGAGATTATTATCGATTTGCACATAATTTCCCGGCTTCCATGGCTCAAAAGTACTGGAATAGCGTATACCGGTCGGTCTGTGGCAGAGGTATTGTGAAGAAATCCTTTGAATGGGATCATGTTAAACAAACATGGCCGTGCGCTGGGGATATTCCGGGGGCCGGTGAATTGGTTTGGATTGCGAAATTTGTATATTATAATCGTTAAGCATATATCAGTTGTTTAACACAATCTATAAATAGTATACCGCCTATTCTGGATTGTTCAGAAATCAATGCATAAATGTATACACACCAGTACATTGGCTGAGAACGGTACCGCACCGTTCTCATCTTAATGATCTATCTTAACTCGGACGACATGGAAGTGTACCATATTCGTGCATTAGTCCGAAAGTCTCCTTATCAAATTTTTTAACGCTTGAGCGCTTCCATACCAACTTTTTTACCTAGCTCTAAAAGCTTCTTGTTCGCCGCTTCCTCATCATTATGGCGGACGTTCACGCCTTCGGCGACCAGCGGCAGGCCTAACCAGTGCAGGTCATCCTCCAGCTTCTTGAGGTTGCCGCCGTCCATTTTGTACGTGCCGAACGCAGCGCCGAACTTGTCGACAGGCTTGGCTATTTTCAGCTTATCGTTGATAAATTCGCGGAGTTCTCCCGAATAGTTATCATCGACACAAAGGGACCCTAAAATTATGCCCTTCGCATTTTTCACGTCCTCCTGAGTAGCATCCTGGACGGATTTGACTGATACGGTGGCACCGCTTTCTTTTACGCCCTCGGAAATCTTCTTCGCCGCTTTTTCGGTATTGCCGGACTTGGAATCGTATACGACTAAAACGTCTATCATAATGTTCACATCTCGCGCTTATTCTTGGATCGCTATCAGGCCATGCTACTGGCCATTAGTTAATATCGGCTTCCCTAGGGGCTTACGCCTTGCATGGGACTGCCTAATAATCACTCTATGAGTGGTATCTATACATCCTTTGTGCAATTTTATAACGAGGAGGCTAGCAGTCGAGCTCGATTTTAGTAGCCGAATAAATATATTACACATACCGGCATAGATATATTCAAACATGTCGGCGTATGTCGACTCTATTATTAAAGTGATCACGCATGCAGGACATTACCACAATCGACTGGAACGAGGTCTGGAAAGAACAGATGCAGGAGCGATATTCAGTAGACAGTGGCCGCGCTCGCGTCGACAAGTGGAAAGATCCCGAGGAATGTAGAAAATTCGACCGCAGAGTCAAAGAGGATAACTGGAAACGGTCCAGGGATATGATCGGCCGGATGGGCCTTTCCAAAACGTCGAGGGTGTTAGACATTGGTGCCGGCCCGGGAACGCTGGCGATCCCGCTGGCACAGTCGATCGAGCACGTGACCGCACTGGAGCCTTCCGAAGCCATGCTGTCGTGCCTCCGGGAGAACATCCGGGTAAACGGGCTGGATAATATTACGATCGTCCGGAAGACGTGGGAAGAAGTGGACATCGCCAGGGATCTTGCGCCCCCGTATGATGTGGTGATCGCTTCTTATTCAGTAGGGTTCGAGGATCTGAGGGAAGCGCTCGCGAAAATGAACGATGCCACGAGTAATTATGTCTATATCTACTGGTTCGCGGATTCGTCGCCATGGGAAAAAAATTATACGGAGATATGGGAAAAGCTGCATGGCATGCCTTATAAGCGTATGGGAAAGTACAACGTGATTTATAATCTGCTCTACCAGATGGGGATCATGGCGAACGTCGACATATACGCGGAGGAGAGCGTGGACCGATTCTCAAGCATCGATGATGCCGTCGCGGACCAGAAAAGTGGCTTCAATGTCACAGATGATCGACAGGAAGCTATTTTGAAGGAATTTTTACAGGGTAAAATGCATTTCGAGAACGGTCAGTACGTGCTGAGGGGAATTTCGCACCGCGCCAGGATATGGTGGAAAAAAGAGGATTAATCATTCACATCTCTATCGGTCGTTTTTCTTGTTAAGCTGGTAAAGCTAAAATTAACTTTTTATCGATGCAATATTCTTTAAGTACCGAATCATAAGCCGAATTTCTATCTGTGAATACTATCCTGCTAATGTTGATCACTTTTAAATTTAATGAAAATATTAAACAATATACGCATGTATATCAAAAGCTTTAAATTAACAAATGATATTACACTATTAGCCTATGCAGGCTAAAAGCCTGATTTTATGAGGTCATCATGAGGCTGGACGATATAGACTGGATTTCCATGTGGAATGAAGCGGCGGGTGCTCAGAAGAGGTATCCATCGGATACCTCGGAAGATACGAAAACACGCTGGGACAGGATGGCTCCAAGATTCAGAAAATGGATGGACGTGGACGATTATCCTACCCTGCTACTGGAAAAAATAAGGATACATGAGGGATGGTCGGCACTGGACGTCGGCTGTGGCACAGGAGCGATATCGATACCTATCGCAAAAAAAGCAAGCTGCGTGACAGCCCTGGACATATCAAGCGAAATGCTCAAAATATTATCCGAAGATGCCCGGAGGGAAGGCTTATCCAACATTTCATCTGTGCGTATTTCCTGGGACGACGTGATCGTAGGCAAGGATATTGAGCCTCATGATATCGTCATTGCCTCCAGGTCCATCGGAGGGGCACCGGACGTATGGAACGCCCTGGAGAAGGCCGATAGTGCAGCTATTCGATATGTATACATAACGGCATGGGGAGGCGGAGAGCGCGGCCATAGTAAAGGTATCAACGCGGTGCTCGGCCGGCCCTGTGTGGATACTCCTGACTATGTGTACATTTTTAATATTCTGCACAAGATGGGAATTCGAGCAAATATAGAGCACCTGCAGTGCCACAGCCGGCTTATCTATGACAGCGTCGATGATGCCGTGGAAAGCAGTACGCGGGATATCGGGCCTCTCAACGCCGGAGAACTGAGGAAGGTACGAGAATTCCTGAACAGTTCTTTGGTTAAGAACAGCGACGGCACCGTCGAAGTCCCCGATAACAAACCCGTCTGGTCTCTTCTATGGTGGAAAAAATCAGGTAAAAAATGAGGTGGTTAAATGGATCAAAGAAATATTTTCAATATAAGTATGCTTATGATCATAGCGATATTGCTGGCAGTGGTTGTAACAGCCGGCTGTACGCAGCAGACAACAACTCTGACGACTCAGGCGAATAATACTACCGCGAGCGGTCCGGCAGCGAACAGGACAGTAGTAGACATGGCCGGCCGTACCGTGACTCTCCCCGCCCATGTGAACAGCGTCATACCTCTATTTGGGCCGGCATATGAGAAACTGGACATACTGGGTGTAGAGAATCTCATACCCGTGGCCGCCGATTTCGATAAGACTAATTCGGCATGGGCGCACGTCATATATAAAAAACTGGACTCACTGCCGGTGATGAGTAATCCACAAGCGCCGAATGTAGAATCGCTATTGAACTATAACCCCGATGTGGTCTTTTATTTCGGCAACGACCAGAATGTCGGTAAGATGGCGAATGCTGGCATACCAGTAATATGCTCGGTAGGTAACACTACGACGCTAGATTCTCAGAAGACACTATTGAACCTGTATGCCCAGGTCATAGGGACGCCGGAAGCGTTACAGAGAGCCCAGGAGTACGACACGTACTTTGACCAGAAAGAAGCGTACGTGACAAATGTCACATCTACGATACCCGACAATGCCAAGCCTAAGGTATATGTGACCAGTGGCATCCCACTCAGGACGAGGGGCGGTAACTCCACGATGAGTGATACCGTGACGAAAGCGGGTGGCATCGACGTTGCCCAGAACGCAACTGCAGGGACCGTCGTGGTCAGCTACGAGCAGCTACTGGCATGGAACCCGGACATCATCATCATCGACCATGCACCCGACCTGCCGGATCCCAGCGCTAGCGCCACTTCGAACACCTCAGCAGCGACTGACGTCTATAATCAGATCATGAGCGACCCGAAGTTACAGGATATTAGCGCGGTGAAGAACCACCAGGTCTACATCAGCCCGCAGGGCGCATTCTTCTGGGACTCCGGAGAACAGGGCATACTTCAGCTTGAGTGGATGGCCAAGCTATTCCACTCTGACAAGTTCCAGGGCCTGGATATGAGCAAAGAAGTGAAGAATTTTTATTCGCAGTTCTTCGACTACAACCTGACGGATGATCAAACAAACTCGATCTTGAGCCATCAGCTTCCTCCGGGAGCGACACAGTGGGGGTATGCATAACAAGTTTGTCAGGCATGAACTCATAAAAACAATATTATGCCTACACTGCCTGGAATAGAAAAGGATCGGGTTATGGCGCTCATATTTGCCCAGGTATGATCATGGGCTCCATATACCCAAATTATTTTTTATAATATTCGATAGACGCAAAGCGAAACTAAAAATCCCGGAGCAAGATATATGTTCGAAGATAAGATCAACGTCAGTGGTCATAATAAAAAAGGGCTCACAATCGGCATCAAGACGCTATCGACGAACCTGATGCTCATCGTATTACTTCTAACCATGTTCATCGTCGCCCTCTTCCTGGGCCGCTATAGCATAGATCCTTTTACGGTCATTCTGATCGTGATCTCAGGCACGCTGGAACGAACGGGCGAGGTGATCGCCGGCCTTACAGGGATAAGGCTGGCGTTCTTATGGGGCATACAGCACACCTGGACAGAGACCATGGAAATCGTCATCTGGAACATCAGGCTTCCGAGAGCTTTAGCGGTCATACTGGTGGGCGCCGGCCTCGCTGTTTCCGGCGCAGTTTTTCAGGGCACGTTCCGCAACCCGCTGGTCTCCGAGTCGATACTTGGTGTCTCAGCAGGCGCCGGAGTCGGTGCAGCCATAGGCATTTTATTAAACCAGAGCAGCTACATGGTTCAATTATTCGCTTTTGCATTTGGCCTGCTGGCCGTAAGCATGACCTACTTCATCAGCAGAGTATACAGGAGCAATCCGACTTTAGTGCTTGTGCTGGCCGGTATCATCGTAGGCAGCCTGTTCTCGGCGGCCACCTCCATGATCAAGTACGTAGCCGACCCATACACGAAGCTTCCTGATATCACGTTCTGGCTCATGGGGTCCTTCGCCACCATAAACATGAGCAGTGTGTTCCTCATTGCGCCGGTCATAATAATTTGCATGACAATTCTATTGCTGGTAAGGTGGCGGCTGAATGTCCTATCGATGGGGGACGAGGAAGCCCGAGCGCTCGGGATAAACACGAAGCACATGAGGCTAGTCGTCATACTCTGTGCGACGCTCATCACGGCGGCCGCCGTAAGTATCAGCGGCCTGGTCGGCTGGGTAGGTTTGGTGATACCCCAGATGAGCCGAATGCTCGTGGGCCCGGACCACAAGGTCATGATCCCGACCTCAATACTGCTCGGGGCGTCGTTCCTGCTGGTGGTAGACACGATATGCCGCAACATCTCAGGTACGGAGATCCCGATCAGCATTGTCACGTCGATCGTCGGCGCGCCGATCTTTCTTTATTTACTGAAAAAGAGCAAGGAGAACTGGTGATCATGTGCGCGAAGCTGGAAGTGAATAATGCCACGTTTTCATATGACGGTAGGCATAACATATTCGAGGACATCTCCTTCACGGTCGATACGGGCGAAGTGTTCTGCATCCTTGGGCCTAACGGCACGGGTAAGTCCACGCTGCTACGGTGCCTGTGTAACCTGTATAAGCTGCGGCAGGGCAACGTCACTATTGACAGCCGCGCCATATCGACGATGTCCCCTGCGGTGTTAGCGAAAAGGATAGGTTTCATTCCACAGATCCATACGCCCACTTTCCCTTATACCGTGTTAGAAGTCGTGTTGATGGGCCGGGCGCCTCATTTGAACTTGATATCCACGCCATCTGAAAATGACTACCGTATAGCCGAGGGCGCCATAAAGGCAGTCAATATCGAGTACATTAAGGATAGCCCGTACACGGAATTGAGCGGAGGCCAGATGCAGATGGTACTCTTTGCGCGTGTCCTGGCACAGGAGCCGGAAATATTGCTGCTGGACGAGCCTACGTCGCATCTGGATGTCGCCAACCAGATCCACACGATAGAGATCGTGAAAAAGCTCGCCGACAAGGGGCTCTCCTTGATCATGACCTCCCATTTCCCGGACCACGCGTTCTTGACAGCGAACAATGTGGGCATCATGAAGGGCGGCTCGTTTATCGCCATGGGCAGCGCAGACGACGTCGTCACCGAGGAAAACCTGAAAAAAGCGTACGGTGCAGACATCAAGATCGTTTATCTTGGCGAAGGCATAAACAGGAAGGTTACGGTACCCGTGATCAGCGGCTCGATCCGATGATCCGGTCCCTCTGGCTTTTTCACTGTTTTATATTAGCATTAAACAAATATGTATTGGTTAACGAAATATTTAAATAAAGAGACAATATCTTATAATACTGTCAAAGTGGTTACAAGACGACCACCTATGGCTGTCGGAAATATTCGGGTCTCCGACACATTGTTCAATATGCTAACATGCGCGTGCTCCAAAAGTGTTTGCCGGTATATTAATAAACACTAATAAAAAAGACTCTCCCCTGGCACCTTGCAGGGCTCGAACATGCAGCAGCGACCTGATCATTTGAATGATGCCCCAATAAAGCGATTATCTCTTATCCAATCGTTCACCTCACACAATAAAAAGAGTATTTGGGGCTTTTTTATTTTACCGGGATTTATGATAAGCCCCAGGGCTGAAGTTGATTTACCTCACGATGTTATTCTAGGTAAACAGTCTCTACTTCTTCGCCTTCTTCGTAAGATACGCCATTTTCAGGCGCGATCAGGTATGCATATTCGCCACGGCGAGAAGGCTCCCCGACAATATTCACGGGCGTGGCGTTGCCGCCCTCGATAAAGAGCTTTGTCACTGCCAGCGTATGCGGAAATTTACGGACGCCTCTCGTGAGGACGGCTTTGCCTTTGTAGACATTTGGCTCGGGATAACGGCCAAGTTTTCTCACAGCCACGCCGGCGAACGTGAACATAGAAACCGCGCAGGCTTCCATGACCCCGGGCAGGAACATGATCGGAGTACGCTTTTCCTTATATTCCACATAGCCGATGCCCATCGGCCGTCCCGGCTTCAGGGCGACGCCATGGACGAGCACCTTGCCAGTGGACGCGATCGCCTCATCCATGCGGTCCCTGAACCCCACCGAGGTGCCGCCCGTAGTTATGATCAGGTCGTAGCGAGACCCTTCTTTGAGCGCCTCGGTAAGTGCCTCCAGGTTGTCGCGTACAATATCGTGGATCGCCGGCTTGCCTCCGTATCGCTTTACAGTTAATTGGCAAATGAGGCTGTTGCCGTCGTTTATAACGCCTGGGCCCGGCTCTTTTCCTCTCTCCATAAGCTCGTCGCCCGTCGGTATGATGAGGACTCTTGGCTTTTCATAGACTTCGACCCCGGTAAAGCCCAGCCTGCCAAGCGTGCCTATGTCCGTAGGCTTGAGCTGTGCTCCCTTGTGATAGACAATATCGCCTTTTTTGAGCAAGCTACCTTCTGGCACGAAGTTATCGCCTGCTTTCGCCTCGGCCATGACGATCATGCCGTCCTTTTCCGCGGCGGTGTCTTCCCGCTTGACGACGGCGTTTGCGCCTTCGGGCAGCGCGCCGCCCGTGTGGACCTGCATGCAGGTGCCCTGGCTAACTGCGCCTTCTTTTATAAGTGTTAAAAATTTCCCGGCGTCCCCTCTGGCACCATTAGTATCTTCCGCGCTGACCGCATACCCGTCCATCAGGCTCAGGTTATAGTGCGGATAATTCCTGGGAGCGACCACATCCCGGGAGAGAATACGATTATCCGCGTATTCCAGGTCGATCGGAGATATACGCTCGACCGGATTGCATATGTCCATTAAAATTTGAATGGTGTCATCCACGCTCGTGAGTTTAGCAAACTTATTAACACCTGGCATAAAGGTTAATTATGTACAATAACTATAAACCTTATCGCTCGTTTTTCGACGTCCGGCCTTATTATTAGGTGGCCATGCTCATGAGCCGCAAGCAATGATCCTGTGGAAAAGGATTTAACTGCCGTTTCACTTCATATCGATAATTATTTATTCATAGTCTTAAAAGTAACACGCAGACCATGTATCTCGGACCTAACTTTCATACGGGAGCTTTTCCATGACAAAAAATCATTTATCGGACATTGAGCTCGTGCCGACGATCTGCCCATATTGCGGCGTGGGCTGCGGGCTGAACCTCGTCGTGAAGGGCGGGAAGATCGTTGGAGTGGAGCCATGGAAGCGGAACCCCGTGAACGATGGGAAGCTGTGTCCAAAGGGTAATTTTTGCTATGAGTTCGTGAGCGACAAAGAAAGGCTGACCCGGCCGCTAATAAAAAAGAACGGAAAGTTCGTCGAAGCCTCCTGGGAGGAGGCCCTTAGCCTGGTAGCTAATAAGATGACGGAGACCAGTCATAAATACGGCCCCGACTCGCTGGCTTTTCAGGTATCATGCCGCGTGCCGAACGAGGAGATCTACTTAATGAACAAGCTCGCTCGTGTCGGCTTTAAGACAAATAACATTGATAACTGTGCCCGCATCTGCCACGGGCCGTCAGTGGCCGGGCTGTCATTATCGCTGGGCTCCGGGGCGGCCACAAACCCGATGATCGACGTCATTAACGCCGATTGTATTTTCGTCATTGGCTCCAACGCAGCGGAAGCGCATCCGCTTGCGGCGAGGCGCCTGCTGATGGCTAAGGAGCGTGGCGCTACGCTGATCGTGGCCGACCCGCGCTACACGCTGACGGCGAGGATGGCCGACATCTTTGTCCGCTTCAATCCGTCAACTATCATCGCGCTAGTGAACTCGATGATATACTGGATCATTAAAAACGGTCAAGAGAACGAGGAGTTCATCCGGGCACGGACGACCGGATATGAAGAGCTTAAAAGATCGGTCGAAAAGTACGCGGATGTCGAGCAGATCACCGGTACCCCGACCGCGGTCGTTAAGGACATCGCTTCCAGGTTCGCTTCGGCAAAGAACGGCGCCATCGTGTATTGTCTTGGCGTGACTGAATCCACGTCGGGCACGGACAACGTGCGTGCGCTGGCTAACCTGGCGATGGTGACCGGCAACCTTGGGAGGCACGGCACGGGCATAAACCCTCTCAGGGGACAGAATAATGTCCAGGGCGCATGCGACATGGGCGCGTACCCCAACGTATACTCCGGATACCAGAAGGTCGATGACGAGGCTAGCCGGAGAAAGATGGAAAAAGCGTGGGGAGTGGAGGGATTGCCGGATACATACGGGCTGACGCTCATGGAGCAGATCGACGCGGCCGGCGAATCTGTTAAGGCCATGTACCTGCTGGGCGAAAACCCGATGCTTTCATTCCCGGATTTAAGCCACATTCGCGCACGCCTGGAAAAGCTTGATTTTTTGGTCGTACAGGATATCTTCCTGACGGAGACGGCGGAGCTCGCAGACGTGGTGCTGCCCGCAGCCTGCTGGGCAGAAAAGGACGGCACTTTCACCAACGCGGAGCGGCGCGTGCAGCGCATCCGTAAAGCCGTTAAGCCGCCCGGGGAAGCGCGAGCCGACTGGGAGATCATCATGGCATTGGCCCATAAGCTGGGCCTGAAGGGTTTTGACTTCAAGTCCGCCGAGGACGTTTTCGACGACATGAGAAAGGTTACGCCGCAATATGCCGGTATATCCTATGAGCGTCTGGAAAAGCCCGAAGGGCTCATCTGGCCATGCCCGTCCGAGGATCACCCGGGAACTCCGATCCTACACGTAAAAGAGTTCGCGACCGCGGACGGCCTGGGACATTTCTCGGTCACGGAGCACAAATTGCCCGCCGAAGTCCCGGATAAGGAATACCCGTTCGTGCTGATGACCGGCAGGCTTCTGGCGCATTACCATACGGGCACGATGACACGGCGGTCGATCACGCTTCACGAGCAAGTACCGGGAGGTTTCGTCGAGATTAACATCGAAGACGCGGCTTCCATGGGCGTTAAGGAAGGCGACCGCGTCAAGGTCAGAAGCCGCCGCGGCGAGATCGAGACGAAGGCATGCGTTACGGAGGATATCCCGAAGGGCATGCTGTTCATGACGTTCCATTTCGCGGAATCCCCGGTGAATCTTTTGACGAACTCTGCACGCGACCCGATCTCGAAGATGCCCGAGCTTAAATATTGTTCCGCAGCGGTAGAAAAGGTAAGCATATAAGCCCGGCATTGATCCTGTGGCGCTGAAACAGGCGGCTTATAGCGATGTATGGATATCGTTGTGTCACCAGCTTAGCCACAATAATATAGCGGATAAAATTGACAGAGGAACACATGGAATTCATCTACAAGGCCATAGGCACGATCCATTCAGGTTTTTATGAACAGAGTACAACCCCGATCCAGAGCGTGTTCAGCGATGCGAAAGGGACCGTGGAAATATTTCCGGATTACTCGAAAGGCCTCAAGGATATCGAAGGATTCTCACACATTTTCCTTATTTATCATTTTGACCGCGCTATGGAGCATTGCCTGGTCCAGAAGCCTTTCCTTGATGGCTCCAGTGAGCGAGGCATATTCGCAACAAGGCATTATAACCGCCCGAACCACATAGGGCTCTCCCTCGTCGAGCTGACGGGCGTTAAGGGCAATGTGCTCGAGATCAGCGGCGTCGATATCCTGGATGGCACCCCGCTGCTCGACATTAAGCCATACGTGCGACAATTCGATATCAGGGACAACGTCAGGAGCGGATGGTTCGACGAGCGGCACATCGAGTCCATGGACGTTAAAAGCTATACGCCGAGAGAGCTGAAGGGCCATGATGAACGCCACAAATAATTTAAACGACATTGAATCGATCCGCTGATCCATCATAGTCGCTCATTCTTGAGTTTAACGTTTATTTCTTCTAGTGTTGATATGGTTCAGTCGGTCGATGGCAACCGTAAAGTCCGGCTTTATCCTTATCGCTTCCTCATATTCTTTAATAGCTCCGCCGATGTCGGATTTTTCTTCGAGGAGTTTTCCCATTTTGTTATGGTAAAACGGCCATCCCTGCCTGAGCCTGATCGACTCTTTTATTTCCACAAGAGCCTCGTCGATCATGCCTCTTTTATGGTATGCGTCGCACAGGCCGAAGTGAGAGCAGGGATCGGAAGCGTCGATCTTGATCAGTGCCCTGTACTCCGCTATGGCTTCAGCGAGCCGGTCCTCGTCGGATAGCAGGTCTGCAAGGGCCTTTTTAGTCTCCGTATCGGACGGGTCATCGCGTAACGCGGCACGATACTCGCTTATCGAGTTCTCCACGTCCCCTATTTCATAAAGAGCCTTTGCTTTTTCTTTGTGCATCATAGTGTCATTATTATATTCATTAGTTCTCTTATGAGTACTTTTTTTAGACATCTCCATTTCTCCCTTCGATGATGTTAATCTATTGTGTTTAGCAAGCCCATAAATGTTAAATAATAATTGGGGCAATGATAGCATATAAATTTCCATATTGGGAGGATCATAATGCAAAATAAAAAATCAGCATATGCAGGAGTCATAGTACTTCTCACACTTTTAACTGTGCTAGTCGCTGGCTGCACATCACCCAGCCCCACAGGTAGCCCGACAGCTACAGCGATCCCGACGCCGGCGCCGCAGAACGTGACGCTGACGGTGTTCGCCGCAGCGTCCTTAAGCGGAGCATTCAATGAAACGATCGCAAATTATGAGGTATTACACCCGAACGTGAACATAATGCCCCAGTACGCCGGCACTCAGGTTCTCGTGACACAGGTCCAGCAAGGTGCCTCGGCCGATATCTTCGCCTCGGCCAGCACTTCGTATATGAGCACTCTCGTCAAGGGTGGCTACATGGTCAATTCGACGGTCGCGAACTTCACGGAGAACAAGCTGGCTCTGATTGTACCGACCGGTAACCCGGCGAACATCAGCAGCCTGTACGATCTGAACAAGTCAGGCATCAAGATCGTGATATGCGCCCCGAGCGTGCCATGCGGTAGCTACACTTTACAGGTTCTGAATAAGACGGCCAACAATAGCGCATACGGTCCGGCCTTTAAGACCGGCGTCATGGCCAATGTCGTGTCCCAGGAAACTGACGTGAACAGCGCCGTCTCCAAGATCGCACTGGGCGAGGCCGACGTGGCATTCGTCTACCAGTCCGACGTGCCGGCTTCCATGCAGGGCCAGGTCAAGGTAATAGCGCTGCCGGACAGCGTAAACGTGCTAGCCGTGTACCCGATAGGCGTGCTCGCGCAGTCAAAGAACCAGGATGTTGCCCAGGACTTTGAAAACTACGTACTCTCGGCCAACGGAACCGCCATACTCGATAAGTACCACTTCATCCGGTTAAACGCGTAAATAAGTGTAAATGAACAGGGTAAATCATTGCCCTGTCTTTTTTTATTTTTTAGCCCTTTGATATTTTTAGGATGTTTTAAAAGAAGTTATCGATGAAATGGCTGACGCCTTTGATTAAAACGTCGCGCGGGGAGCCCATGATCTTGATCTTGCCCTTCTCGATGACGCACACCCGGTCCGATATCTCCATAGCGTCCTTGACGTTATGCGTGACCATGATGCACGGCATACCCAGCTCTTTTATGTAGGATCTTAGCTCGACGCGCATCGCCACCTGTGTCTCCGCGTCCAGCGAGCTTAGCGGCTCGTCGAGCAGCAATACGCAAGGGTCGATGACCAGCGCGCGCGACAGGGCCACCTTTTGCTTCTGGCCGCCAGACAGCCTGGTGGATTTTTCGTCTCTAAGCTCCCACAGCCCACGCTGTTCAAGCGCATGCCGTACTTTTTTCTCTACCTGAGGCGCAGGCATCTTTCTGGCGCGAAGCCCGAAGGCGACGTTATCGTAGACGGACAGATGGGGGAACAGCGCGAAGTTCTGAAACATATATCCCATGTTCCGGGCTTCCGGCGGCACGTCGATCCGCTCGACCGAGTCAAAGAGCGGCACGCCGTCCAGGCGGATCGTCCCGCGGTCAGGCGCCATCAAACCTGATACGATGTTTAGGACCGTGGTCTTACCGCAGCCGTTCTCGCCGATCAGCGCCAGTATCTCGCCCTTCTCGACCGTGAAGCTGACGTCCAGCTCGATGTCCCTGAGCTTTTTCGCCACGTTAACTTCGAGTGTCATCGGTGACCCTCCTTGTGAGTAGCTTGACCGCCGCGATCACGATGAACGAGATGACCACGAGCACGATGGAGATCGCGATCGCCGAGTTCAGGTCGCTTTCCATGGTGACGTATATGGCGAGCGGCATGGTCTGCGTCCGTCCCTCGAAGTTTCCTGCGAACAGGATCGTGGCACCGAATTCCCCTAGCGCGCGAGCCCAGGTCAATATGATGCCCGATATCAGCCCGTTCAGCGCGATAGGCACTGTGATAAAAAAGAACGTGTTCAGCTTTGAGGCGCCTAGCGTGCGGGCAGCGTGCTCCATCGACCGGTCCACATCCTCGAAGCTGGTGCGGGCCTGGCGAATGTAGAATGGGGAGGCTACGAACAACTGCGCCATGACGACGGCAATCGTGGTGAAGCCGACGGTGATACCGGCCATGTTCAGGTATTGTCCGACAACGCCCATCCTGCCGAAAGCCATCAGCAGCGCGATGCCGGCGACGGCCGGCGGTATGACGACCGGGAGATCGATGATCGTGTCAATGATCTCCTTCCCCGGATACGTGTAGCGGGCGTTCATATAAGCGATCGGCGTGCCGACGACGATGACGATGATCGCCGTCGCGATCGACGTGATGAAGCTGAGCTTCAGCGCATCCATGACGACCGGGTTTTCCATTGAGCTGATAAACGCGTCGGGGGAGGTCTTCAGGAATAGCGATATGACGGGCAGCGCGATGAAAAGCAGCGCGAGGATCACCAGGGCATAGACAATGGCCACCGGCAGCCCCTCCTTTATGTTAAACCTGAATCGCTTGATCATCGTGCACTGCTCCCGTCGATATGGTATTAGTCCAATGCCCTGATATAGCTTGAAACTTTCCGGGTATGTTATTCACGCTGAACGTATATGTAATTACTCTTAACATGCCCGAATTTGATATACAATGTGTTAAACAAAAGTCTAAAAATAACATGCGGTATCTGCCCGCATGGATCATCTTCCTGTTTTAGCTCGTAAATATTTTTTTACGCTCAATTGGAGCCGGCCATTTTTACGATCCTGACCTTGAACTCGTTTTTATTTAGCTGTTCGGCTTCATATACAAGCCCGCCGTCGACCGCTTCGATCTCCAGCCAGGGAGGTATGTGGCCACAGATGATCTCCAGCGTGCGAAAAGCACCCGAGCGGATGAACTGCTGAAGCACCTGTTTACTGGTGATCTCCGGTGTACTTCTCTGTATCTCCTTGATGGAAATGTAAAAGTTTCCCGGCGTTTTTTCCACAGGGGCCGTTATCAATGAAGATGACTGTGTTTTTGCCTTTTCCAGCTCCATTTCCTCCTGCTCCCACACGTGTTCCAGGTAGTCCTCTGGCTTGCCCGTATATTCCCACACCGTGCAGCCGGCTTTTTCCAGCTCAAAATAGGGAACACCGCTGGCAGACCTGGCAATGAATATGCGACAACCGTCCATGAACTGCAGTATCTCGCCCATCTTAAGGCGGAGCTCGCGCATCCCGTTTACCTGGCCCAGTGAAAATCCCTTTTCCCTGTTCTTTTCCCACGAGCCCAGGGAACGACGAAAAATGGCGACACTGCCGGGCTCGTCCAGCGAAACGCTCGAGCCGTCGGCACCCAGGAATACTGCAATTTCTTTAGCCATCATTCACCTCTTTTCACGTTAGGACAAGACGCTCTACGACTTTGCCGCCTTCGATATGCTGGTCCAGGATCTCCGTCACGTCCTCGGGTGTCACCGAGCCATACCAGACGTTATCAGGATATACGACAATGACCGGCCCCTTTTCGCATATGCCGAAGCAGCCGGTGTTCGATATGAACACTTCGCCACCCATCTCACGGGCTTCGATCTCTTCCATGAACTTCATCATTACATCGACGCTGGTCTTCGAATGGCAGAAGCCCTTTTGTTGCCCGTTGGCACGGGAGCTTGTACAGACAAATATGTGGTGCAATGGTTTTTGCATTTCAATAGTCTCCTTGGATTAACACTTCTTGCTTTTTCATTTCTTCTTTCTTCATCCTGCGATAGGATGCATGTTTATCTTCCAGCAGGGTGTTCGTGAAACGGTCCAGGAAGGCCAGCGTTCCGGCATAGCCTGCCGACAGTATCCGCTGTCCCCCGACCCTATCATGAATGGGGAACCCTGCTCGTACGATTTGGATGCCCCGCCTCTCGGTCAGGAATTTACCGCCCGAGTGGCCGATGGCGATATTGGCCTTTTTCTCTACGACAGCCTCATCGATCGCCGCGAAGTCCGACTCTTCCATGATCACGGGCTGTTCATCGGCCTCCGCCAGCAGTATCTTAACATTCGCGATCAGCCGGCTGTTCTGCGTCCCGGTGGCTATGACCGCCGGGATCGCGCCGTTTTCAGCGCATGCGCCTGCGAACGCATAGACCAGCTCGGGCTCGCCGTAAATGGCCGGCCTACCCTCGGCATTATACTTATGAGAGTCGGCCATGGCGTCGAGTAGCCAGCCCCGCTCAAGCGCTAGCGCATCCGGCATTGTGCACCCGCTGAGCTTCCGGAGCGTTTCCATGAGCATGTCGGTATTTTCGAGGCCTATAGGCAGCGGCAGGTTCGTCAAAGGCACGCCGTACTCCTTTTGTAGGAACAGCCCCGGCGAAAGCTCATCCGGGCATGTGATACCGAATTGAATGGTCGCACGAGCTCCGGCCATGCCGGCGATGTCCAGCGTGCGTGTCCCGCCCGGCGCGATCTTTTGGTATTGCCCGCCGTACGGGCGGTCCAGGGTCATCGAGTAGTCCGGTATCAGCGTATATTGCAGTCCCATTAAGTCCAGGATGCGCTTGATCTCCCGGATGTCTGCAGTGCTGATATGGGGGATGATCACGTTTACTCCGGAGTGCCTTGCCACTGGTTTAGCGTAATATGCGATCAGCGCCTTCGTGGCCGCCCAGAAGCCTTCCGTGTGGCTGCCACTGTAGCTTGGCGTCGCCACGGGGATGATATCGATATCGACGATCCCGCGGTCGCCGACATATTTTCGGACCATGCGCTCCATGTCCTCGCCTATGGTCTCCGCCAGACACGTAGTTACTACGCCGAGCACTTTAGGCTTGTAGACGCGAATGACGTTGTCCATCGCCTTGCGCAGGTTCTCCTCTCCGCCGTAGATGGTCTGTTTTTCATTCAACGAGGAAGAGGCGATATCGAACGGCTCGTTATAGTGCTCGCAGTTCGTCAAACGCATATACGTGCTGCAGCCCTGGGACCCGTGTACCAGCACCATGGCGTTCTCGATGCCTTTGAAAGCGATGACGCCGCCCAGCGGCATGCACATCTGGCACTGGTTCTCGTTGACCATCTTTACGCGATTATTGTTCATTGCCGCACCCTTATTCATGGCTGTTCCCTCCGGTCTTTTTCATCTGTTTCCAGACTGGCGAGCAGGTCGTCACGTATACCTCATGGGCGAACTTTACCGCCCCTTCGAACCCTGCCAGGCCGTCCTTGCGGTCATGGTTATGGTCCACGAAGCCGATGCCCAGCTTATAGGCCAGGAAGCGCTCCTTGACGCCACCGGCCATGACGTCGACGTCCATCTCGCGCAAGAATTTTTCCAGCTCGGCGGGGTTGGCATCGTCGATGACGATTGTCCCTTCTTTCAGCATGCTACTGATGCTCTGGTATTCTTCCTTCTTGCCAGTCTGCGTGCCGGTAATGACCACTTCCATACCGAGCTCTTTCAACTGACGGATAATGGCAATGGCCTTGTAAGCGCCGCCCACGTAAATGGCCGCCCGCTTGCCGGCGAGTTTTTCTTTATATTTTCGAAGGGCCGGCCGTATGGCGTTCGTCTCCCGCTCGATGAGCGCTTCTGCACGGCGCTTGATCTCCTCATCACCGAAAAAGCCGGCGATCTTCCGCAGCGATTCCGCGGTGTTTTCAGCGCCAAAGAAGTTCACGTCCATGTACGGGATGCCGTAGGTCTGTTCCATGGCCATGGCCACGTAGTGCATGGAGCCAGTACACTGGACCAGGTTCAGGCATGCTCCCGGAGCCTTTTTCAGCGCTGCCACCGTGGAGTCGCCCGTAAAGGCCACGTTGATCTCGATGCCGATCTCTTTCAGGTAACGCTTTGCGACCCACATTTCGCCGCCGAGGTTGTACTCGCCCAGGAAATTTATTTTACGGGTGCGCTCTATTGCCTCTCCTTCGTTTGGCCGGATGAGTTTGAGCAGCGCGTCCGCCGCTGCGCGGTAGCCGACGACCTTGTTGCCCGACTTGAAGCCGCTCGACTCGACCGGTACGACGTCTATGCCATGCCGGAGCGATGCTTCCTTGCAGACGGCGATGATGTCGTCGCCGATGACGCCGACGACGCACGTCGCATACACGAACACGGCGGGCGGGTGGTACTTTGATACGACCTCGTCGATGCAGGCGGCAAGCTTCTTCTCGCCGCCGAATATGATGTCCCGCTCCTTCAAGTCAGTGGAAAAGCTGTTCCGGTACAGTTCCGAGCCACTTGACAGGCTTCCCCTGATATCGTACGTGTACGTGGCACAGCCGATGGGCCCGTGGACAAGATGCACCGCATCCGTCACCGGGTTCAGGACCACCCTCGCGCCACAGTACACGCAAGCCCTCTGGCTGACTGCGCCGGCCAGGCTATCCTCGCTGCACTGGATGTGGCTCTTGCTCTTGCCGGCAATCTGTATGGAGCTCTGGCGCTCGTTAATGCAGGCAATGGATTCGGTCAGTGACGAACAATACTCTTCCATGATTTTTCACCTTCTTTTTACAGGACTAGCTCGTAGTCTTCGTCCTTGCAGTCGCGGTCGCGCCTGTCCAGGAGCGCGTTGCTGATCATCTCGATCAGGCGCAGGCACCCGCGGTAGCCGACGATGGGCATCAGTGGGTGTACTGCCCTGTCGAATATGGGGAAGCCGACCCTGACGAGCGGGATGTCTTCGGCCCTTGCAATGTACTTGCAGTGGGTCGTGCCGATCAGGAGGTCGACCGGGTTATCCTTGACCCATTTGTGCAGCTCGAACAGGTCTCCTTCGGCTTTTACGACACTGTCGTGGACGCCCGCGTCCTCCATCATCTTTTTGACATCCGTCACGAACCGCGAGCCAGGGGTGCCCGTCATGACGTACACGGGTACGATGCCCATGGTCAGCAGGAACTCGGTCAGGGGGATCACTATGTCAGGATCGCCTACTACTGCTACCTTTTTACCCTGGTAGTGGAAGTGCGTGTCGATCAGCGTATCGACGATCTGCCCGCGCTCGATGGATAGCGAGTGCGGCACTTCTACTCCGAAGTTGTTTTTTAGGGCCATGATGAAGTCATCCGTAGCTTTAAGGCCGACGGGTACTTTCAGCGGGACGCAGGGAACGCCGCATTTTTCCTGCAGCAGGGCCCCGGCGGCGTCCGACGACCAGGCGCCGAGCGCCAGCGTGAGCTTCGAGTTGCCTGAATCGCGGATCTCCGCGATGGTGGCTCCGCCTTCCGGGAACATCGAGTACTTGTTCGTGAGGGGCGAGTCCACCACGTTGGAGGTGTCCGGGAACATGGTCATGTCGATGCCAAGCTCACAGACCAGGCGCCTGATCTCGCGCATATCGCCGGGATTGACAAAGCCGGGCAGTACGTTCACCCGATTCTTTTTCGCCTCGCCGCTCGATACCGCCAGATAGGAGACCATCGCTTTACACATGTTAGAGAACCCGGTGATGTGGGACCCCACATAGCTGGGCGTGTTGGCGTGGATGACGACTTTTCCCTCAGGTATCTCTGCCTGCTTGATGATCGTTGAAAGATCGTCCCCTATGGTCTCGCTCAGGCAGGTCGTGTGGACCGCCATGATCTCCGGGTCATATATCTTGAATACGTTCTTGATCGATGTTTTCAGGTTCGCCGCACCGCCGAATACCGAGGCGCCTTCCGTGAAGGAGCTCGAGGAAGCGACGATCGGGTCCCTGAAGTGGCGGGTCAGGCCCATCCTGTGATATGCACAGCAGCCCTGTGAGCCGTGGCTGTGAGGAAGGCAGCCGTGTATGCCAAGTGCGGCATACATCGCCCCGATCGGCTGGCATGTCTTCGCAGGGTTTATCTTTCCTGCCGTATGTTCGACGGGTCGTGTCGGGATACATTCAAGCATTTTAATCACTCCTCGGTTGTTCCTGGTCTTCCCATGGGGCTTTGATCAGTTTCCATGCGGGGGTCGTCAGCATGTCCGCGACGTCCCGGGCAAAGTTCAGGGCTCCGTTAAAGCCCGCGTACGGTCCGCTGTAGTCATACGAGTGCAGCTGTTTCGACGGGACGCCCATCTTATGGGCGATGTACTTGTCCCTGACACCCGAAAGGAACAGGTCCGGCTTGGCCGTTTTTATCATCTCTTCGACTTCATGGTGGTTCGCGTCGTCGATGATGACCTGGCCGTCCTTCATGTTCGGGTAGATCCCCTCGTAATAGCTAAGCGGGACCTTCTTGCTGAGCTCATCATATTTTTCCCTGGTCATGTTCAGGTAGACGTGCGCCTCCTGGTAGAGTTCCTTATCCGGCTCCAGGTGAAGCTCCTGTATATTCTTGGAATCGGCGTCGCTCTTGATGGTCGGTATGACCTGGCGGCCTTCGTAGTCATCGCGATGGGCGAACTCATAGCCTGCGATGATCATTTCCATTCCAAGGTCGCGGAGCAGGTACTGGTAATGATGGCTTCGCGATCCTCCGACGACCGCAAAGGCGGTCTTTCCCTGGCAGATCTTACGGTACTGGTCCATCACCGGTGTGACGCGGGCAAGCTCCCTTGCGATGACCTCCTCGGTCCGCTGGATGAGCTCTTCATCGCCATAGCATTGTGCGATCTCGCGCAGCGACTTGACGGTCGCGTCGATGCCTATGAAGTTGACCTTCAGCCACGGCATGCCGTATTTTGTCTCCATCATTTCGGCGATGTAGTTTATAGAGCGGTGACACTGCACGAGGTTCAAGTCTGCCATGTGCAGGTTCCTGATGTCCAGGTAGCTCGCATCTCCGGTCATCACGCAGTTAACGGTATAGCCGCAGTCCTTGAATATACGCTCAAGTTCCCAGCTGTCGCCGCCGATGTTGTATTCGCCCAGCATGTTGATGACGTATTTTCCGGGCTTTCTCTGGGTGCCTTTACCGATGACGTTCTGCATCAGGTTGTTATTGGCTATGTGGTGGCCCGCCGACTGGCTGACTCCTTTGTAGCCTTCGCAATTAAACGCGAGTACCTGCACGTCATGCCGCTCCTGGGCCGCTTTCGCAACGGCGCCGATATCGTCGCCGATGAGGCCTACGGGGCAGGTCGCGCAGATTGAGATCGCACGTGGGTGGAACATTTCGACCACTTCGTCGATCATCCTGGCCAGCTTTTTCTCGCCGCCGAACACGATGTCGCTTTCCTGCATGTCCGTCGAAAAGCAGAGCTGGGAGTATATGCTCTCCTTTGGCGTCGTCTCATCCGCCCTTGCCTTGTTACGGCGTGTACCCCAAGCGTAGTATGAGCAGCCGATCGGGCCGTGGACAATGTGTACCATGTCCTTGATCGGCCCCACGACCACGCCTTTGCAGCCCGCATACGCGCAGCCGCGCTGCGATATGATTCCCGGTATCGTACGGGTGTTCGCCTCGATCTGCTGGCATGCCTCAGCCGAATTTTTCAAGATGAGATGCTTTTTCCTGTTTTTCTTGACTATGTCAGGATAGGGTTCCAGCAGATCTTCCAGTTTCTTATCTGTAATTGCCATGCTAAACCTCCGTTTACCAGATGGCCGCTTCCCCGGACTCTCCGGTGCGCACGCGCACTGCATCGGCTACGGGCAGGACAAATATGCTGCCGTCGCCGGTCTGGTTCTCCGTCCTGTTGACTTTTATGATCGCCTCGACGATCCTGGGCACATCCTCGTCGTGCGCCAGCACCGTGAACAAACGCCTTGGCAGGAGCCTCGAGCCGTCCAGGAAACTGGTGACTTGCTTTTCGGCGTCTTCCATGTCGTTGACGTCATCCAGCGCCAGTGCCAGAAGCTTTGCCTTGCGCTCCATGATGATCGCCGGATCCTGGACCGGCTTGCCTCTGCCGAGCACCTTGACGGCGGTAAAACCTGCGACGCCGGCCTCGAGCAGAGCTTTCTTGGTGGCTCCGGTCTTGTTCATCTGTACAATGGCCATTATCTCTTTCATGGTCGTACCTCACAAGCCCTGGGCGCCACGCGAGATCGTATAAACCTCGTCCATAGGGCTGACGAAGATCTTTCCGTCGCCGAACGTGCCTTTTTCACCGGTCCTGGCTGTCCGCAGGATCACGTCGATCACTTTTTCTTTGTCTTCATCCTGTATGGCTATCATGATGAGGGACTTGGGGATCTCATCATAGACCATACTGCCGATCTTGATGCCCTTCTGCTTGCCGCGCCCCACCACGTCCACGACGGTCGCGGCGGGGAATCCTGCGGTCGAAAGCTCGGCTAATACTACGTCCTTTTTCTCCGGCCTAACGATTGATCTGATCAGTAACACAGTATACACACCTTCCGTTTACATTGCGTCCATGAACCCGAACTTCATCATCAATTCCTCAAGGCGCTCCTGTTTCATCGGCTTGGGAATTGCAAACTTCTTGTTCTCGTCGATCGCTTTTGCGAGCTGACGATATTCATTGGCCTGGTTGGAGGTCGGGTCGAAGTCGATGACCGTCTTTTTATTAATTTCCGCCCTCTGTACGAGATTGTCACGGGGGACGAAGTGTATGAGATGGGAACCGAGCTCTTCGGCGAAAGCCGTGAGCAGGGCCAGCTCGTTGTCGACTTTACGGCTATTGCAGATAATGCCGCCAAGCCTTACCGTTCCAGTCTGGGCGTACTTCGCGATACCCTTGGAAATGTTGTTCGCGGCGTAAAGAGCCATGAGCTCGCCGGAAGCAACGATATAGATCTCCTGCGCTTTGCCCTCGCGTATGGGCATGGCGAACCCGCCGCAAACCACGTCGCCCAGGACATCGTAGAACACGTAATCCAGGTCCGGCGTGTATGCTCCGAGCGATTCCAGCATGTTGATGGACGTGATAATGCCGCGGCCGGCACAGCCGACGCCTGGCTCGGGCCCGCCCGATTCCACGCACATCGTATTCTTGTACCCCGGCTTGAGGATCGCGTCGAGCTCTATGTCGTCGCCCTCGTCCCTCAGGGTATCAAGCACGGTCTTTTGGCACAGCCCGTGGAGCAGAAGCCTCGTGGAGTCGGCTTTCGGATCGCATCCGACTACCATGATCTTCTTTCCCGCCTCTGCCAGCGCTGCCACCGTGTTCTGGGTCGTGGTCGATTTTCCGATCCCGCCTTTTCCGTAAATTGCTATTTGCCTCACTCTAAATCCTCCATTGGTGGCCGAATCCGGCCTGTACCGATTTTTTATCTGTCGATGCGAACGCAGCTGTCAGGTCTTGCGTGGCGTCCGTTTTTAGGATGCCGCTTTCCGATCTTTCGAAGCCGCATGTACTGAATATCGCTACTTGTCGCATTTTGTCACCAGATTATTGGCGGAATGATACTTCCCATTTCTAGTATATATATTTAACTATCACAAATTGTGCATATTAAGTATTAATTTGTCATAACAACTCGATTTTCATAACATTATGCAAAAAATGCGCGTATATTTGACATAATACGTATATAGGGGCTTTATTAATGACTAAACAGTAAATAAAGCGTTTTATGCACGTTTTATGCATAGATTACGCAATTATCATAAAATTTCATACGATCATGGCAAGCTCGAGCGTTCGCCTTTTTATCGACTCTTCCAAAAGGCATAAATGAGTTGCGGGTCATATTTTCATAAATAGCGAACGTCATTTTGGAAGGATTTCTATGATACATGTGGACGAAGAGACATTGGTCAAGATCATCGAGGAGGCAAGCCCGTGGGTCGTGAACATCAACGTGAGCCTGATGGCCCAGGACGCGTACATGAGCGCGGCACCCCAGCAGGGCATGGGCTCCGGCATCATGATCGATTCCAGAGGCTACATCCTGACGAACAACCACATCGTGGAGAACGCTAACGCCATGCTCGTGAGCATGTTCGACGGAACGCAGCTTGATGGCAAGCTGGTCGGTACCGACCCTATGTCAGACATCGCGGTGGTCAAAGTGGAGAATGGCAAGAAAAAGCTGCCCGTCGCTAAGATCGGCGACTCGGACAAGGTAAAGGTCGGCCATGTAGCCATCGCGATCGGGAATCCTTTCGGTTTCATGCTCCGTGGGCCGACGGTCACGGTCGGTGTTATTTCCGCACTGAACCGGACGATCCAGGCGGAAAAGGGGGTCTACGAGAACCTTTTCCAGACGGATGCTCACATTAATCCGGGCAACAGCGGAGGTCCGCTGTTGAATGGCAGGGGCGAGGTCATCGGCATGAACAGTGCAAATATCCCGTTCGCGCAGGGTATCGGCTTCTCTATCCCGCTTAACAGCGCCATGATCGTCGCAAAAGAGCTCATCGAGCACGGTAAAGTCATGCGCCCCTGGCTCGGGATCCTGGGCATCGGCCTGAACAAGGACATCGCCCAGTACTACAACCTTAGTGTGGATGTAGGCGTTTTAATCACTCGCAGCTTCCAGAACAGCCCAGCCTGGGCTCAGGGGATCACCTCCGGCGATATCATCATGAGCGTTGACGACACGCCTGTGAAGGACATGGCCGAGCTAGCTGGCTACGTGCGCAAGAAGAAGATTGGCGACGAGATCAAGCTAGCCGTGCGCCGCGGGAACCTGCAGGGTGACGTCAAGGTGAAGCTAGCCGAGATACCGTCACAGTAAACAATCTAAAAACATCATTTTTTATATAAGCATCCTACCGCTTAGTGGTCGGGGCGTTGAACGATCATGATTGACTATTTTATATAAAATAAAAAGCGCCAAGACCAACTATTATTAATAGAATTATCTCATTAATTTCATCGTTTAGCTTTCGTTCGTTTAATGCTCGTGCTATCGCAGTACAGGCATATTTGGGTAGTTTAAGCTCAGTTTGCGCAGGAACGTGTTAAGTCGATATGGCCCTGGATACGGGTGTTTGTGCCTGCATTATCATGGGTAAAGGCACGAGCACTATCGGCATAGTGCGACGATATCTGACCAAGGAGATGCTTAAAATGGGCATAATAAAGACAATCATCGTCACAACGGCATCGTTAACGGTGCTAGCCATGGTTCTATTACCGTCGATCATGGCGAACGTATCGGCATCGAACACAGTCTATGGCTATGTCCTCGTGAACGGGGCGGGCACGAACGGCATTTCTGTCAACCTCACAAGCAACGGGTACCTGGTATCCAACGGGTCCTTTGCGACTTTATACGACTCTACGGGCCATGCGGGATATTACCAGTTCGATGTTTCCAACGGCTCATACTACACGGTCTCGGCCAACTATAGTGGCTGCGCAAGCTCCTCTAACTTCACGGCCGACGGGGCGGACATGGAAGTAAACTTAAGCATTACGGTGCCGACAGCGACCCCGACTGCAACGCCAACGATAACGCCGACGCCGACAGCAAGCCCGAC
Source organism: uncultured Methanocellaceae archaeon (assembly GCA_963780665.1). Taxonomy (GTDB): domain Archaea; phylum Halobacteriota; class Methanocellia; order Methanocellales; family Methanocellaceae; genus Methanocella. Next base: position 82,778 of record CAWACJ010000006.1, read on the forward strand.
ATATACACCGACTCCCACTGCCACTGGGACGCCTACTGCAACGGCCAGCCCGACGATCACGCCGACAACAATGTCAGCCTCGATCCTGGATAGTGGTATCGTCATCTGGCTCGTCGCGGCCATTGTAGGCATTGTCGTGATGATAGGCATGATCCTGGGCGCTGCGTACCTGCTGGTATTCAGAAAGAAATGATACGTAAATAGATCAAACCGGGCTGAGGGATGATTTCCTTAGCTCGCGATCATGATTTTTTACATGCCGACCCCGGGCCATGTATCAAAGTGGTCACAGGTCGTTCTTTTTTATCACAAAGCGGCAGTAGCTATCGCCCATTGCATAGCAGTTAGTCTCGGTGGCCATGCGCTCATCCTGGTAATGTGCTGAGAACACAGCCTCAAGTATACCGGAGTCGAAGGCACACGCGGGCCTTCCAAGGTAAGGCAGGTCCTGGCACTCGAAGCAGTCGTATGCCACGATCACGAGCGGGTCAAGCCCTTTGATCTTCAGGCGGCCGAGCTTGTGCTGTTCCCAGAACTTCGCCAGATTATTCAACAGCTTTTTAACGTCCGGGTCTTCCACCTGGCTATACAGCGCTTCTCCCACTTGTATGCCCGCCTTGTGTAAGATAGGATCGATGTCGATGCCCTCGTTGATCAGGGCGACCCGAATAGTGCGGAACATGAGCCGGAAGAACTCGAAAGGCTCGCTCGCGTTGGCGGCATACTTCAGCATGTAGTCTTCCATGTCTGCCTCCAGCTTTTCGCGGCGCTCCAGGCCGCCAAGGAAATGCGCGTCTATATAAAAGATCTTTTTACGCGCGTCAAGCGGATCCGGCTTTGAGCTCACGATGCCTTCATTCACGAGGCTCTGCAGATGAACGGATACGGTGGACTTGGCCTTTTTCGAGGATTCCACGATCTCGTCAAAGCCCATCTCTCTTTCTTTTAGCATGGAGATGATGCTCACGCGTACCGGGCTATCCACCGCCCGTATGCCGTCGGGCGTCGAAAATAATTGTATGGGCATGCCTTCTTTCTTGCCGGATGCACGTATGGGGCTCATGGTCATTATCCACAGGCCTATACGACCATAACCTATAAATATCTACTGTTCGTATAAGATAGAATGTTCGGTAATATCCGAACTATGATGCGCTTCCTATGCGGGCGCCCGGGACAAGCTACGCCTTCGACCGACCGTTATTATCTAGAGGCTTTAAGGGGGCTGAGAACGGCCGGTCGGAGGCAATTAATAATAAACTGATTTGCTATCATATATGCTATGCTGGCCTTAAGTGAGGGGGGACCTCCACCCCCTCCGGATCAGTCACAATATAACCAGACAGGTACTGTGTTTTTTTAAATTAACTATTTTCCTCCGATAGCTTATACCATAAATTACATATACTATTATTCGTATACAATAGAACGTTCGTGTAACAACGAACAATTTAAATGTAACGGTGATAATATGAACGCAATTGAACTTGCAAAAGGAGTTTACTGGGTAGGAGCGATCGACTGGAACATTCGGGATTATCACGGGTACACGCTACCCGGCACGACCTATAACGCGTACTTAGTCGTCGGCGAAAAGATCGCATTGATCGACAGCGCATACCCGGGGTTTGAGAAGCAGATACTCGACCGCGTGAGCGCTATCGTGGACCCGAAAAAGATCGACTATATCGTGGCGAACCACGTGGAGAAGGACCACTCGGGCTCATATCCCACGCTAACAAAGATGCTGCCCGGTGTGCCCTTTTACTGCACGGCCAACGCAGAGGTCGGGTTCGGAAAGCACTACGATACGACGAACTGGAACTTCAAGATCGTAAAGAGCGGCGACACGCTAGATCTAGGCGGTAAGACGCTGGTGTTCCTGGAAGCCCCCATGCTCCACTGGCCCGACAGCATGTTCACGTACCTGGCGGAGGACAAGATACTGTTCCCCAATGACGCGTTCGGCCAGCACATAGCCTCTTCGGAAAGATTCGACGACGAATTAGGAAAAGAGGAGTCGCTGAAGCATGCGCAAAAGTTCTTCGCGAACCTGATCATACCCCTGGCACCTCGCGTCCTTAAAAAGCTGGAAGAGGTCGGAAAGCTAGGCATCGAGATCAAGATGGTCGCACCCAGCCACGGCGTCATATGGAGATCCTACGTGGGCGACATCATCGGCTCATACGTGAACTGGAGCAAGGGCATATCGAAGAACAAGGTGACCATCGTATACGATACCATGCACAGCTCCACCGACCTGATGGCGAAGACGCTGGCGGAGGGGATCATGTCCGAGGGCGTCGAGGTCAAGGTATGCATACTCAAGGACGGCAAGTCAGAGGGCACCCACAGGAGTAACATCGTGCCGGATATGCTGGACTCTAAAGCGCTGCTCGTAGGCACGCCGACCCTTCAAAATCAAATGTACCCGACGGTCGCGGACTTCTTGAGCTACCTGAAGGGCCTGGAGCCCGGAAAGCTCGCCAATAAGAAGATCGGCTTCGCGTTCGGCTCTCATGGCGGCCACGGCGGCGCCATCAAGCTCGTGGCCGCGGACATGAAAATTGCCGGCATCGACGTGATCAACGACGGCTATGAGGTACTCTACAAGCCCAACGCGGATGAGCTCAAGCATCTCCATGAAATGGGCAGGGACATCGCACAACGTGTCAAGGCCATGAAGTAAGCGATCTTTCAGCAAACAGGAAGGATATTAAACTATCAGATGGAAATATAAGATATATAATCGGTGGAATTAAAATGAAGAAAACAGTGGAGAACCTGACAAAGGCGTTCATCGGCGAAAGTATGGCGAGAAACCGCTATACTTTCTATGCTAGTACGGCGCAGGAAAGAAGGATACGAGCAGATCGCCGAGATTTTTTCAATGACAGCCGACAACGAGAACGAACACGCCGAATGGGACTTTAAGATGCTCCTGCAGCTCAAGCCGGCGGAAAAGTTCGAGGATGTTCTCGTACAAGCGGCCGCCCCGACCACCTGGGGAACCACGCTGGAGAACTTAAAGGCTGCCATCGCGGGCGAGACCTATGAGTTCACCGAAATGTATCCGGAGTTCGCCCGCGTGGCCAAAGAAGAAGGCTACAAGGACATATCCGGACGACTGAAGTCCATCGCCGTGGCCGAGAAGCACCATGCCGAGCGATACACGAAGCTCCTGGCCGAAGTCCAGGCCGGCACCGTGTTCAAGAAAGCGCAGCCCGTCTGGTGGTACTGCCAAAAGTGCGGCTACATGCACTTTGGCGTCGAGCCACCATTACGCTGCCCGGCTTGTGATCATGAAAGATCGTACTATCGGGTATTGAACGAAGTCTATTAAGGGAATATCATGGCTGAATTACATCAAGTGTACAAATGCGGCGTCTGCGGTAACATCCTGGAAGTTGTTCACGCGGGCGCGGGCGTGAATCTGGTCTGCTGCGGGCAGGCCATGATCCTCATGAAGGAGAACTCGATCGATGCGAGCAAGGAAAAGCATGTGCCGGTTGTCGAGAAGGGAGCTACCCTCAAGGTAAAGGTCGGCTCGGTCCCACACCCGATGGAGGATAAGCACTACATCGAGTGGATCGAAGTGATCGCCGACGGGCGTTCATACAAGAAGTTCCTGAAGGCCGGCGATAAGCCGGAGGCGGAGTTCAACGTCAAGGCGGACGACGCGATTGTCAGGGCATACTGTAACATACACGGGCTGTGGAAGGCGTAATCGCCCTCCACATTCATTTTTTTTATCATCGGAGGATCTGCGTCATGATCAGGCTATTATCGGAGAGCGACGTGGAGCGGCTTGTCTCCATGGGCGACATTTTACCTTCAGTCGAGCGGGTTTTTAAAGAGTATGCGGAGGGCAAGACCGAGATGCCCAGTAAAATATACCTGGACGTCAAGGGCTATGGAGATTTCAGGGCCATGCCGTCCTACGTGCCTTCCATCGATACGGCCGGCATCAAGTGGGTGAACGTGCACCCGGATAACCCCGCTAAAGGAATTCCCACGGTGATGGCTACGATCCTGTTGAACGACCCCAAGACGGGTAAATTATTTTGCGTGATGAACGGCTCGGGCCTGACGGACATGCGCACGGGGGCGGCCGGCGGCATCGCCGCAAAATACCTGGCAAGGAAGGACACGTCTACGGTGGGCATCATCGGCAGCGGTCACCAGGCATGGACGCAGATGCTCGCCTATAAGGAAGTGTTCGGACCGAGGATCAAGCATGTCAAGGTGTGCAGCAGGCATGTGGAGCACGCGCAGGCGTTCGCGAAGCGCGTGCATGACGAGCTCGGATATGATGCAAGATCCTATGATACGCCGAAAGAAGCCGCGGACGCGGACCTGGTCGCTACGGTGACTCCCGCCCGCGCACCTATACTGAAAATGGAGTGGGTCAACCCGGGAACGCATATTAACGCCATAGGCGCCGATGCACCGGGGAAACAGGAACTGGAAACGCCCCTGACGCTCAGTGCCAGGGTCTTTGTGGACTCATATGAGCAGGCGGCGCACAGCGGCGAAATCAACGTGCCATGGAGCAAAGGCTTGCTGAATAAAGAAAAGCTGGCCGGCACCATCGGTGAGATCATCGCGGGAATGAACCCCGGAAGGACGAATGATCATGAGGTCACGATATTCGACTCGACCGGACTGAGCATTCAGGATATGGCTGTAGCCCATAATGTTTATACAAAGGCGATAAAAGAGAACGTGGGCGCCGACTACGATCTTTAAGACGTTTTCTTTTTTATGGCTACACCTAATAATCAACGAGCATAACGGAAAGAAAAAATAAAATAGAGCGTTTAGTGTGTCGTTTTAATGCGGTCCGTCATCCTTTTCTTGGCCGCCTTCAGCGCATCGATCGCGGGCATGGGCTTGCCGCTCAGGAAATCAATGCATGCGCCGCCGCCCGTGGATACGTGAGTGATCTTGTCCTCGATGCCCATTTCCTCCACGGCCGCCGAGCTGTGGCCTCCGCCGACGATGGAGAACTTCGCTTTTGTGGCCGCAGTCAGTATGTCGCCGGTGCCGGTGGCGAACTCCGGGTTCTCGAAAATGCCCGCAGGGCCGTTGATGATCACCTTGTCGCAGTGCCGGATGATGTCGGTGAAGTTCGCGATGGTCTCGTGGCCTATGTCCGAGATCACGTAGTCCGTCGGCAACTGCTGGACGTTAATTTCGACGCGCTTGCCGTTCTTATTGATAGCCACATCGGTGGGCAACAGGATCTTTCCGTCGAACTTCTTCAGGATCGTCCGGGCCGCATCGATCTGCGGCATCATATCGTTCTTCTCCAGGAAATCTAAGTTCAATTTCCCTATATTGACGCCGGCCGCCGCCAGGAAAACATTAGCCACCACGCCGGTCGTGAGCACTTTTGTCGCGATGCGCTTTTCCAGCACGTTCTGCGTGACGCTGATGCTGTCATCCACTTTAGCACCGCCGAGCACGTAGACCGTCTCGCCTCCGCCATGGAGCGCCTCGCTCAACGAGTCGATCTCCTTCGACATCAGGCGGCCTGCACCAGAAGGCATCACGGCCGTAAAGCCTACCAGGGAGTCCTGCGACCTGTGTGAAGCGCCAAAAGCATCATTCAAGAATATCTTCACGAGGGGAGCGAGCTTTTTCACTAAAATTGTCTTCGCGTGTGTGGCCGGAGGCTGCTCCAGCATCTCCTCCGAGTAAAACCGCACGTTCTCCAGCATGACCACGTCCCCGGGCTCCATTTCCGCGATCGCCGACCGTGCATGGGACCCGAAAATGTCGTCCACGTAGCGTACGTCCTGCTTTACGTAGCGCTGCAGCCGCTTTGCGTGCTGCTCCAGCGTGGTGAAGTCCTTCTTGCCCGGCCTGCTCTGGTGCGCCAGGAGGACCACCTTCGCATCCTCGAGCTCCTTGATCGTGGGCAGGCTTTCTCGGATGCGCTTATCGTCAAGGATCGTTCCATCCGGCGTCATAGGTGAGTTGAACTCTACTCGCAATAAAACGGTCTTACCGTCAAAAGAGAAATCGTCCATTGTGCAATAATCGCGTTCCATACACGCACATCCCATCAATTATACGATTCGATTACATTATCTAGCTTTCTGCATGATTAAGGCGCCAAATTTTATATAACCACCGATTAAAGTGCGATGCATATCACACAAATCAATTATCTGGCGATCGCCTGTAAAGCGAGCCGATGATATCTTGCACATGCCCGGCATGACGTGAAAAGCTTTATCTAGTGGGCAAGGCATAAGCCGCTGTATCATGAGCGACGGGCGGAAAGGGCGGGTAAAGATCATACTGGTAATGTCCTTCTTTTTAGCCATGGTGATACTTGGATATTACTGGCCTTTTCAGATCCACCTGGACGACATAAGAAAACAGCTGCCCGGATTTGTGGATTCGCAAGTACAAAGCGTGCTCGATAAAATGCCCCCGGATAAGACCAAGAACCTGTCAGTTCCTCTCCCGGAGATCAAGTACGAGTGCGATTTTTACTATGATCCTGTCGTCAGCCGCGGCGAGTTCAATGCCACTTACTGGATAGCAAATAACACGAAGAAGAGCGACAAGTTTGTCGCTGATATCTTCGCAGCGGAACTGATCATGGGTATGACCACACGCGTCTCGACGACGGGTGGCGACTGGGCGAATGCGCCCGACCCCATCAGCATGATGTCCCATACGGACGAGTTCTTTAAGACGGATAACGCGTCCAGGGCCGATGAGCTGGCGCATATCGAAAAGGCCGATTATGCTTTTGTGCCGCAGCGGGGTATGTACACGGGGTGGTGGCTGCCCCAGGAAAGTATCAACTATACCAAGTTCGACGATACCAGGTATTTCCAGAACGTGTACGCCGGAGAAAATGTGACGATCTATAGGGTGCTATAAGCGGTACTTCCACCGTCAAACCCACTATTCAAAACTATCGTAATTGTTGTTAATTGATGACGAGTGATGATAACGCAAAATTATTTAACTCGCTACAATTGATAAATGATGGTTTTGATATGAGTGAAAAATGCATGTGGTGTAAGGCAACGTTTGATTTATCCGAAGGTTTTACCCACGAGTATATCGAGTCGACACCGGGATGCTGGGACGCTTATACGAAAGTACTGGTGAGAGAATACGAACATTATGCTGTGTTGAGCGATATTCATCGGCTGACCGTGGACACATATGCGGTACAACATCCGGGTAAGCCCGGCAGAAAATCGACACAATCTGTCATTGGGCACCTTGTCTCAATGTATTTTGTACTGGAAAAAAATTATTCCGGAGACCAGGCTAGAGAACAAATAAAACTCTTTCTCCAGCGAAATCTCGCATTAAAATGGCTGGAACCTCCTGACTTCGATGGGACACTCACAGTAAGCGATGTACTAACTGCCCGAAGCGATGATGAGCATATCCTTCTGGTTAAAAAATGGGCGACTTCTGTGTTCGATAAGTGGTATTCAAAATATAAGGAACAAATTGATAATTATGTTAAAATGGTCTAATTTTCTGATGTGTTGATCGTTGACTGGTACTTGGTCCTTTGTTGTGATTCAACGAGCATTGCTATTTTAAAAATATCTAACGGCCGGTAGACATTTTTCCGGCCGTTAAGTCAATCTCAAAAAATGCCTCGGCTTTAGAACCCGACGCCCACCTTGAGGAAGATCAGGGTCATCACGCAGGTGATCAGCGTAAGCCCGATGGCCACCCACATGTTCATCGACATAGCCTTACTTTCCATCGCGCCTCCCTCACCCAATGTCGCACAGGCGTTGGTGATCTTCGCTGGCGTGATGGCGCTGCCGATGCCGCCGGCCACGGCGAGCGAGCCGTAAGCCAGGGGGTAATTGCTGGCGCCGATCGTGTTGGTCACTGCCACGTTCTGGATCTTGGCGAACATGACGTTGGACGAGGTTTCACTGCCGCCTATGACGGAGCCGATAAAGCCCGGTATGGGGGCCACGAACCCATAGTACGCGCCGAAAACTCCTGCGAGCGCAACGCCGATGATCGCATCCATGTTCATCGAGGGATTGATCATCGCGCCTGGGGCGAACTTGCCCGCGATGATCGACCCACCCGAATAGAACATCAGATATGCGATCGAGAAGAACAGGCTGTATGTCAGGAACGGGCCGGCCAGGCGCCTGACGGTCGTATCGAGCGCCTTGACCACCTGTGACCTGCTCGCGTCAAGGGTGAATATACCTATGATGGACGCTACGAAAATCCACGTATATGCCTGGCTGAGGAAGTTGAGGTCTATCTTCTGATCGGCAAAGATCGTCCATACTTCCCAGTTTCCAGGGAGGCCGTTCAGATAAGTAGCTACCTGCGGGACGCCCACAACGCTGACGAGGAAGATGAGCACGATCCAGGGAGAAAGCGACCTGAGCAAAAACATGGCCGAATGATCCGTGGTACCGCCGTCGGCCGCGACCTTCGATGGTTTTCGGGACACCAGGGCAGTGTATACTTTGTAGCAGAATATCGCTACGACTAGTAGCAGTATCGGCGACATCATTAATAGCGTTAAAACTTTCGGGTCCATGCTGAATTTTATGCTGAAAACCGAGGCGAGGATGGTCAATATGACCGCGATGCCGATCCAGAGGCACACTAGCCTCAGGATTGTCCCGGCTGTGGTGTTAGCCGCGGTCGCCTGCGTGCCCCCGGCGATAGAGGTCTTGATGGTATTATAGGTATACAACGATGCCATCGACATCGCCCCTGCGATGACGCCCACGATACTGATGGGCACCAGGTCCCAGTATATGAGGACGATAGCCGAAAGCGAGATCACCAGGCCGGACATCAGCGCCGGGAACCAGGATCGCTTGATCGCCTCCATCTTGCCGACCACCCACAGGATGGCAAATGCGAACCCCACGCTTATTACAGGGAGGAAGATCGCGATGTTCATGGCGAACGAATGCACGGTGATCGCGATGCCCATGCCATTCGCGGCGCTGACCGGTGCCGTTATTGGCAGCGAGAGCAGGGCGAACGAACAGAGGGGATCATACCCCAGGCATGCGATCGCGATCGCAGCCAGCGGAGTAAAGCCCATAGCCATCAACAGGGGCGGGAATAGCGTTGGCGCCACCAGGCCCAATGCCGTGACGAACGACCCGAATCCCATGCCCACGAACAGTGCCTTCTCCTCCTTAGTGCCGGCGATGTTATGGATCGCTTCCGAAATACGGTTGAGCGCCCCGGTCAGCTGCATGAGGAAGACCATGAACATGGCAATGATCACGGCAACCGAGATGCCGAATGATTTGACAATGCCATAAAAAATACCGCCTACAATAATGACCGGGTCGGTCTTGAAGTACGCCCAGCATAACAATGCGGTCAATGCGAGCCCCACTAAAACCATTATCGTTCCGGATTTTTTAAGCCATACAATCCCCAAAAACACTACGATTAGGGGTAATAGAGATAATAACAAGCCAACAAGGTCCATGTTTGCCACCAATCTTATGATAATATAAAGGTCGGAAATGGCTTTATATAAAGACGTGTAACGTGATTGTTTGTACCCTTATGAACCAGCAGTTCGACGAACGGACAATTTCCCGGCTTAACATGTTCGGCCTCACGGATTACGAGGCCAGGATATACATCACACTCATCGTGAAGGGCAGCCTCGAAGCCAGCAAGGTATCGAAACACGCCGATATTCCCAGGCCTCATACGTACTCGGTGCTGAAGTCCTTGCAGATGCGCGGGCTTGTCACGGTCATACCTGAAGCGGTGAACCGCTACCGCGCCATCCCGCTGGATGAGGGCATAGACCTGCTCATGGAGGAGAAGGAGAAGAGCTTCACCGCGCTAAAACTGACGAAAGACGAGCTTTTATCGGAGATCAAGCCCAAAGAGGCCATCCCTTCCGGGAACCATTCGAGCGTTATCTTATATTACGGCAGGCAGAACGTCTACAAGCTGATCGACGAGATGTTCTCGCGATGTGACGGGAATTGCGACATCATGACGACCGGCCGCGGCATCGTGCGCTTTTATAAATATTTCAGCGATAAGGCCTCGGAGTTCCGCAACAAGGATATAAAAGTCCGCTTTATCGCGCCAGTGACTCCGGAGGTGCGGGACATCGCGCTCAGGATGTCGAAACTCGTCGAGCTTCGGCACATCGAGCAGATGCCATACATCAGGTTCGTGCTGGTGGACGAGAAAGAAGTGCTGTTTGCCGAGTACGCGGAGGATGACTTCAAGGACACTGGCAAGGAGACCGGTATCTGGATCAACCAGGAGGAGCTTGCGCGTATGATGAAATCCCTGTTCGAAAATACCTGGGCGAACACGAAGCCATACCCGCCCAACGAATCAATGCCTGAATAATAATTAGTCCGTATCGTTAATTCATTGTTTTATTTCTCTATAGTTCGCCAGTTAAGTCTTCGAAGTTCATTGTTTCAACACGGGGACATGGAGTTTCACAAAGGTTTTTTGTATAATCCTACGAATTTCGGAGACACACTAACGGATCATGCATTCATGATCGTCTTTTTATCGTGGATATGTTTTTTATCTGGCGTGTCAATTCACCCATAATAAATCCAGGATGTGCAGGGTATCATGGGCATGAACCTTTCTAAGATCGGCACGCATACGTTCGGACACACCGGCAGGAAGGTCACGATGGTGGGGCTGGGCGGAGAAGGCGTGCTCCGGACCTACGATAAGACGCCAGAAGCTGTCACGGTGATCGATGCGGCGATGAAGCAAGGCATCACGTATTTTGATTCTGCAAATGCGTATGCAGGCAGTGAGGGCTATTACGGGGTATATTATTCCAGGAATCCTGAGTTAAGGAAGAACGTGTTCCAGACCAGCAAATCGGCTGAGCGTGATGGGGAAAAAGCCCTTACTGAGCTTGATAACACGCTCAGGACCATGCGTACCGATCACCTAGACTTGTGGCAGATCCACGACGTGCGCACGCAAGAGGATATCGACGCCATCGAGTCACCCGGCGGGGCGCTTGAAGCGTTCTCTGAAGCGAAGAAAGCCGGAAAAGTGAAGCACATCGGCGTCACAGGCCACCATGATCCTTCCATATTGAAATATGCAGTGGAAAACTGGCCCGTCGATTCGGTGCTGTTGCCTGTCAACCCCGCGGAAGGTACTTTGGGGGGCTTCTCGGATGGCGTCATGGTTGCTGCCCGGGAGAGAGGCATCGCGATCATCGGGATGAAGATCATGGGGCATTCGGGGTATATATCGCCAGAAACCGGTGTTACGCCCGAAATACTATTGCGCTATGCGCTATCGCAGGGCATTACCGTGGCCATTGTCGGCTGCTCCACACCGGGCGAGGCGCGTACGCTCGCGGACGTGGGCCGAGATTTTATCCCGATGGAGCCGCACGAACAGCGGGCGCTGGTGGAAACGTTCAAGCCATATGCCCAGCGACTGGCTTACTACCGCGGTGTCTTTTAAGCTGATTGAAAAAAATAAAAATAGTCCTATTGTTACGGCATTATTATAGTGTCGACGCCCTGGATCACGCCATTGCTCGCCTGTATGTCTGGCTTGACGATCTTTGCGGTGCCTATCGTAACGGAGCCGTCCGACGCTTTCGTGACTTTCAGCTCTTTACCATCCAGGGTCTGGACTTTACCCATACTGACCAGGTCAGCTACGGTGTGCTTACCCGTTATGATATGGTTCTTAATACAGGACGTTAATTTCGGCTTATCGTTGATGAGCGAGCCTAATGTTCCCGCCGGGACCTTGTTGAACGCGTCGTCCGTGGGTGCTAATATCGTGTAAGGCCCTCCGGTAATAAGCGTGCTCTTGAATCCGGCGGAATCCGCTGCCGTCAGCAGTGTCTTAAATGAACCTGCATCCTGGGCTGCCTGGTACAGGTTTTTCTGGCTTTGTGCTATCGCGAGCGTGGGTGCCGCCGCACTCAAAATAATGACGGCCAATAGTATTCCGACTATCACTTTTCTCAATCCGATCATCTCCTACCTTACTCGTAACAATATATCGCGAGGCATATACATTCCCGATAAAAAGTCAAAGTGAGAATAAGTTTCATCGCTGGCATGGCGTTATGGTCAACTGCCCGATAGCCTTTGGACAATGTGTTTCAGCCCATGCTTATTCTGGCGAATAATATTCCAAATAAAACTGCGAATGAGCCGAACGGGCGTTAAAATATATGCACGATAGCATTTACAATCGCATAATAATGTCCTAATAGGATTATACCCTTGGATTGCCGCCGCTTTCCAGTCATAAATCTTTTAAACTAGTAATCATAATGTATGCTAGAATCTGTCAACGGTGGCCTAGCCTATGATGCGAACATACGATGAAATGCCCAAGATAAAACTGCCTAACGCTAAGGAAATAAAGATCAGCGACACGACGATCCGCGACGGCTGTCAGATGCCGGGTATCGCGATGAAAAAGTCCCACAAGCTCAAGATATTCGAGTACTTGCACGGGATGGGCGTGGAAAAGCTCGAGACGTTCGTCTATAATGAACGGGATAAGGAAGCCGCACGAGAGATGCTCGACTACGGCTACGAATTCCCCGAGGTCACCGGCTGGGCGAGGGCAAACCCGGCAGACATAGACGAGGTCCTTAAAGTAGACGGCATCAAGGAAACGGGCATACTCATGTCGATCTCGGACGCGCACATCTTCGACAAGATGGGCCTGAAGTCCCGGGAAGAGGCCGAGACTAAGTATTTAAAAGCGCTCCAGTACGCGGTGGACCATGGGCTCAAGACCCGATGCCACATTGAGGATATTTCGCGGGCAGACTACTCATTTGTATATCCATTTATGCGAAAAGTCATGGAGATCGACCCGGACTCGATCATTCGCATATGCGACACGCTGGGCTACGGCGTGCCATTCCCCGAAGAAGCGGAGCCATATGGCATCCCGGCCATCGTGAAAAATCTTAAGAAAAATGGGGTCAAGCACATCGAGATGCACGTACACGACGACTTCGGCATGGGCGTCGCGAACACGCTGGCAGGCCTCTGGTATGGCGCCGATTGGGCGAATTTGACGTTCCTGGGCATCGGCGAGCGCGCCGGAAATGCCGAGCTTGAGAAGATCATGGCGTTCCTTATCACGCGGGTGGAGGGCTTTGAAAAATACAATCTCTCCCACGTCACGGATTTCGCCAACTTCATGGAGGAGGAGATCGGCTTGCGCGTACCGCGCAACAAGGCCATTGTCGGTAAGAACATATTCTCCCACGAGTCGGGCATCCATACGGCCGGCATCATCAAGAACCCCTTCACATACGAGCCCTTCCCACCCGAGATCGTGGGCGGCAAGCGCAACCTGATGATCGGCGCGACTTCCGGGACTGAAGTGGTCCGGCTTAAGGCCGAAGAGGCGCTCAACGAGCTGCTCGGCATAAATGTGCAGGTGGACAAGACCGATGCGAGGATCAAAGCCATCCACCACGAGATACAGAAGATGTACGACGCCGAGGAGCGCCGCTCGTCCGTATCGGACGAGGAGATGAAGGACTTCGTGCGCAAGTACTTTCTGTACCAGCTAGACGGCAACGAGGAGGAGATCGAGAGCATCGACTTGAAAAAGGCCAAGATCGCCATGCTGAATCCCGAATTCCTTCCGCTGGATGCGCTGCCGGCCAGTGCGACGCCCGTAAAAGCAGAAGATAAAGCCGCAAAGCCCCGGCCAAAAAAGAAATAAGTAGATGTGCGGCCCTTTAGCCGCACGCTATACTTTTTTTTAAATGATAAGTAATCGCTGCTATGCTAGTGGTTGGTTTGTTGCCTGTCCAATGGATAAATTCTAGGAAAAACTAAGAGCAGATGAAAAATAAAACGTTTAGTCATCTTCTCCATTTGTCATCCATTTCCACGCAGGCATGACTTCGACATTCCCGAACACATCAGTTTGATCCATCGTTATGATCAGACCCTTGTTTATACAGAGCGTTTCCATTGCTTCCTTAACGCCGTCCAGCTCTCGTTTCATGTTATCATTTGTCAGTTTATAACAAACCTGTATGGCCTGTTTAGGCTTTTTACCATCGACCACGATAAAATCACATTCTCTTTTGCCCTTATAATAATAGATAGAGTCTGACTTATGAGTCCTCCTAAGCTGTAAAAATACAATATTTTCAAGGAGGCTGCCGTTATTATCCATGAATGATAATGTATTAGCCTTTAGGAATCCCGGATCGATAGCGTAAACTTTCTTAGCATTTTTTATTCTTTTTTGGTATGAATATGAGAACATCGGAACGGTAAACAGCATATAGCTGGCTTCGAAGTAAGATACATAAGCGATTATACTTTTTGTACTTGTCCCGAACGTTTCTGCCAGGTTTGAATATGAGAATTCGGAACCGACATTCGATAATAGGTATAAAGCAAGATTCTCGATGAGCGAAGTATTTCTCAAACCGTATCTTACAACTATGTCCCTTGCTATTATATCTTTAAAGAGTTGCTGCATACTATCCTGATTCTTGGATAATATATACCCGGGGAATCCTCCCTGATCGACATATTCATTGAACGTTGAGAGGGACGGAGATTGTTCTTTCATTCTCAGCACTTCTGAATAAGAGAATGGAAAAAGCTCGTGGGTCAAGTGTCGCCCTGTGAGCTTCGTGCTCAACTCACTGCTTAACAATGAAGCATTCGAGCCTGTGATTACGAAATTTTTATTGTGATCCAGCTGTCCCCTGACAAACCGTTCCCATTCTGGAACGACCTGTATCTCATCGAAATAATAACAGTCTATTTCGGGGTGGATACCCTCAAACACATGATCTAGCTTTTCGAAGTCGTTTAAGTCGAAACCACTAGCCCTATTATCTTCAAAATTAAAGAAGTTGCATACGCCAGCTCTACCCATTAGTTGTTTAAGTAACGTACTTTTACCGCACCTGCGTATACCCGATATTATTATAGCATAGGGTACGTTCACTTTTATGTCATCCAGTAAGTCCCTCATGACGCCATTTTCATGGCTTGAAAAATCCTTTTCCTGTATTTGCACTATCTCCTTTATCCTATCCTCTAAAAGCATGAAAAATAATATGCCTTAATGATATTAAAACTTGTTTATTACTAATAAACAAATTTATTTATTACTAATAAACAATTTTATTTATTACTAATAAACAACTAATACTGGGTTCAGATTGGTCTGGATTGTGGACCGTTTTATGGACGGAGATAAACTACGTCAATCACAGACTATATTTTCCCGATGAAATCATCATACCTATTACCTTCTTCTTTCCTCGGAAGCCTGTAGTATAACATCGTGGTCCGGGGTTTTGTGTTTAGCCCATCGCATTACTGTGAACACTGAGTTATATACGAGTGCATATATGATGCAGTTCGAGTTTTAGGGGCGCTTTTTCGAGTCTTAGAAACCGAGTTTAAGGGCACTTAGAGAAATTAATAGTGCTTTAGTCATTTAGAGTTTTTAACCGTGACGTAGCGACTTTAGAGATTTAGTGTAAAATACTAAAAAGAATTTTGTGTCTTCGTGCTACCGTATAGACCGACAACAAACCAACTACACGACAAACGACTTACAAACACGGAACTACCTAAGCAGTGCCCTCGCATCCACCGCAACGGCGCCATGCTCGTCGGCCATGACCGGGTTCGCATCTAATTCTAAAACGTCATCCCTGGTCATCATCAGGCTCGAGACGTGCACGATGATGTCGGCGAGCGCCTCTATATTTACCGGCTTCTTTCCCCTGTAGCCGTTTAAGATGATGCTGCCCTTAATCTCGCCTATCATGGCCAGCGCCATTTCCCTGTCGACAGGCGCCACGCGGATCGAGATGTCCTTGAACACCTCTGCGAAGATGCCGCCCAGGCCGAATATTACCGTAGGCCCGAACTGCGCGTCCCTCTTCGCGCCTACGATGGTCTCTACACCTCCGACAGCCATGGACTCCACGACTGCATTCGCCATAGGGTCGATGCTACGGGCTTTTTTCGCAATTCTGTTAAAAGCTTCGCGCAGGCATTCATCGGAACATATGCTAACTTCGACCAGGCCAAGGTCGCTTTTATGCGTGATCTTATCGGACAGCGCCTTCACGACGACCGGGTAGCCGATCTCTTTCGCCCTGCGCAGGGCTTCATCTACGCTCGAGACCGCATAGCCCTGGTTTACGGGCACATCAAAACTCGCCAGAAGCGCCTTCGCTTCCATTTCCGTGAGCATCATGAATGGCTCCTTGTCAGGAAGTCGTTATACTCGATGAGCGTGCGGAGCGCCTCTGCAGCCCGTTCCGGCACCGGGTAGAACGGCACCCGGCTCTTGCGGAACATGCGGGCGACGTCGTCGATGTCCTGGCCGCCCATCCAGCATGCGACCACGGGCTTCGGGTATTTAGCCTTGACAGAGTCCACCACGGCGCGGGCCGGCTCCATCGGGTCGGTAAATCCCCCGTGCACATAGATCACCATCACGCAGTTCAGGTCATTATCGGCAAGCAGCGTCTCCATGGCACTCTTATACAGCTCATAGTCGGACATGGCCACCGTGTCCACCGGGTTTTTCACCGAGGCAAAAGCAGGCAGCAGCCGCGCAATTCCCGCCCTTGTATGCTTATTCAAGGGCGGAACGGCCATGCGCCTTCGCTCGCACGCGTCGCTGGCCATGATGGCTGCGCCTCCTCCGTTAGAGAGTATCGCTATGTGGTTGCCCGCCGGCCTCGGCTGCGTGGAAAGTGCCATAGCAGCGTCGAACATCTCCTCTACGCCTTCGACACGTATCACGCCGCATTGCTTGAATGCCGCATCGTACACCGCGTCCGACCCGGCGAGGCTTCCCGTATGTGATGCAGCGGCCCGGGCACCCGCGGCACTCACGCCGGCCTTGATAGCGAGCTTCGGCTTTTTCACCTTGACGGCCGATTCCATGAACCTGCGGCCATCTTTCAATCCTTCGATGTACATGCCGATGGTCCAGGTGTGCGGGTCCTGCTCAAAATATTCCAGGAGATCTGCCTCGGACACGTCGGCCTTGTTGCCCGTGCTGACCACGCAGTTCAGCCCCAGGCCTGCGCCGATCGACCAGTCCGCCAGCGCGAGCCCCAGCGCTCCGCTCTGGCTGATGAAAGAGATCTCCCCCGGGCGGGGCATCCTTGGGACGATGCTAACGTTCAGCGATATGCTCACGTTCACGAAGCCCATCGTGTTCGGGCCGAGCATCCGCATGCCATATCCCTTGACTTTTTTGGCCAGCTCATCTTCCAGCGCGGCCCCCTGCGCACCTGTCTCGCTAAAGCCGGCGGTGATCACGCATAGTGTCTTGACTTTTTTAGTGCCGCACTCATCCACGACTTTCATGACACCTGCGGCGGGTATGATAATCACTGCAAGGTCGATGTCGTCCGGGACTGCGCCAATGTTCGGGTAGCACTTGAGACCATGGATCTCAGTCGCGCCAGGGTTTACCGGGTAAACTTTTCCTTTATACTTGTTAACGATGATGTTGTGGAGCACCTTATAGCCCCACTTGGACTCGTCCCCTGAGGCGCCGATCAGGGCGATGCTGCCTGGCCTCAACAGCGGCACCAGCGAGCCTTCGTTTACGTGATCACCTTCATAATTAACTATTATGTAGCATGCCACGATAAAATATTACCGCACTGCATTCAGCAGCTCTCTGATCGTGATCGGATCACTGCGCTCCTTAACGGCTTTTTCAGCACAGTAGCCCTCGTAGATCTCCACGACTTCAGGAGCGGCCAGCCCGGCGTCCCGGATTAACTCTTTGTTGTAGAATATCTCCCGTGGCGTGCCCTCCGCCACTACGCTGCCGTTCTTCAGGATACACACGCGGTCCGCCAGCCTTGCCGCCATGTCCAGGTTATGGGTAGCGATGACGATGCTTATGCCAAAGCGATCTCTCAGGGCATTGATGACCCGCTCGATCATCGCGCCATGGCAGGCGTCCAGGTCGGACGTCGGCTCATCCAGGACGATCACGCGGGGCACCATGGCAAGGATGCCGGCAATGGAAACAAGACGCTTCTGGCCGCCGGAGAGGTAGGCAGGCATCTTATCCTTTACATCGAGTGCTCCGACGCTCTTAAGGGCGTCAAGGGCCGCGCTGCGCGCTTCCTCTGGGCTCATCCCCATGTTGACGGGCCCGAACATCACGTCATCGATCACGGTAGGTGCGAAAAGCTGGTCGTCGGGCTTCTGAAAGACCAGGCCCACGTGCCGCCAGATCTCGCGTCTCATCCGGGAGTCCAGCTCATGCCCCATCACGTATACCTTTCCGGATGAAGGCTCCAGCAGCCCGTTCAGGTGCTCGAGCAGCGTGGACTTGCCTGAGCCGTTGGCGCCGCAGACGACTACTATTTCCCGGTCGTGTATCTTGAAGCACATATTATGTATCCCGGTAGTACCGTCCGGGTAAACGTGGCTCACGCAGTCGACATGTACCAGGTGGGCGCCTTCATCGTACTTAGTATTGCACTCACAATGATCGCCTTTTGATCGACCATCCGGCGGGCGTTTCTGTGGCTCAAGCATAAGATCAGTTTAGAGTTTAGCCTGCAATATTATAAAATTAATGAAATTATTAACGGCCGCAGGCGCCTATTCTTCGAAGCTGAAAATGTTTATAGCATATCGACGCGACTTAGTCTGTGATGAGGGGACTGGAGCCTTCTAGTAAGTTCAAAGGCATTCCGCTGAGGGCACACCATCTTCTGTGTTTACTGGGCTTTCAGGGAGTCGGCTACACTGCTGATTTTATCCGGAATTTCGAGAAAGTAAAACGGCTCATCGAGCAAAACCCTGACGTAGAGATAGAAGTGGTCGATACCTGTGACGTCATCTGTCTTGCCTGCCCGAATGCACAGGGCAGCGAGTGCTTTAAAAGCGGCATCAAGCAAAACACCATGATCCGGGAGATCGACCGCCGCGTCATGGAACTTCTCGACATCAAGCCGGGCCAGCGGTTCAAGGCGCGCGACCTGTACGCGCTTGTAAAAGAAAAGATACACCCCGGCGATATCAACAATATCTGCAAGGGGTGCGAATGGCTCAACCTCGGCTTCTGCCCGCGCGGCCTCGCCAAACTGGAAACGCACGAAGATTAAAAAAGCTTAACGTAGCCCGAGGAGTGTGAGTCCTTCGATTATTTTATCCACGCGCATTTGCCCGGGTGCGACGGGCTTTTTGACATACCCGTATGTCAATACCGAGCCATATACCGGCGCCATGATACGGGAATGTCTTCCGGTCAAGCCCATGGCGATGGTACACGTCGGCTTCTTAGCCTTGAGCGTGACCTCATAGACACGCAGGACGTCCGCCAGGCTGTGCGGCGTGACCGCAAGCTTCGCGATGCCGCCTTTCTTTAGGCTGCGGTTGATGGTGCGCAGCATAATGGCGTTCGAAGGGGTCTTTTTAAAGTCATGGGATGAGACGATCGGGAGCACGTCGGTGCCTTTAGTCGTACGGACGATCTCGTCCAGCGTACGTGCCTTCAGCTCCACGTCGATAAAAGCGGCATACGGCATTAATTTTTCAAATATTGCCACCCGGTCGCGGTCGCTACCCTTGTAGTGCCCGCCCTCGTACTCCGGCCTGACCGTGATGATCAAAGGGACGCCCAGCGAATAAATGCTCTCCGCCGCCTGCAGCGCATCGCCATGCAGCAGGTCCACTCTTACTTCGATGATGTCTGCTCCCAGCGCCTTCGCCTCTTTCGCCTCTTCGGGCGAAACTACTGATGCCACGACCTTTGGCGGGAAATCCATGTGAACTGCTCCTATATCCCTATAGCCTGATCAACCTTAAAAATATGCAGACTGCCCTTCGTCCTAGAACCTGTCATCCTGCAGGTACGAGCGTTTGAACTGGATGGCCAGCTCGGCTTTTTTCAGCTCCATACCCAGATAGCCGGCGTGGTCGAGCATTGAGACGATATTCATGTCCACGATCGTGTCCAGGATAGACTGCGCGTCATCCCCGACAATTGTCACATCGCCGCTCTTTGCGTATATGTGGCCGTTTTCGATGAACACGTTGAAGCTGCCGGCCGGGTCAAGCTTCATAGCATGCCGCTTTGCCTTTACGATCGTACCTGGCTCGATGATGTCCCGACGGGCTCGCTTTTCCTTGATCACCAACAGATCTATGCCCAGGTCCTTAGGGGGGCTTTTTCTCGA
The DNA here is from genome assembly GCA_963780665.1 of uncultured Methanocellaceae archaeon. Taxonomy (GTDB): domain Archaea; phylum Halobacteriota; class Methanocellia; order Methanocellales; family Methanocellaceae; genus Methanocella. The sequence goes on from CAWACJ010000006.1 coordinate 102,993, forward strand.
TTTTGCCAGCGCCATCATCATGCAGGCTTTCTTCAATTCTTCGGCGCTGCCCAGTGTTTTCTGGCTGGCCTCCGTCGTGAACAGGACGCTGGCGTCCAGCTCCATGGCGATGCCCGCCAGCAGCGCGTTAATGCCGATGGAATCGGCGTCCATGAGCTCAGTGATGTTGCCCGCCCCGAAGAAGACCGGCATATCGGGCATAAGCTTTCGAAATTCCCTGTATCGGTCGATGGCTTCCACGGCACGGCCGATCGGCGAAAGCACCGGGTCCGCCAGGATGTGCCTGATGCCAAGCTTTTGAGCTGTCTTGATATTATACAACAACTCGTCGAGTGACTCGTCATCAGGTATGACCACCACGGGAATGCCTTTCTCGGCTATGAGCGGGCCTACGGCCTCCATGTTAGCCGCGGTGAGGCTGAGCACCAGGCTCGCGCCCTCCTGCACGCCCGCCTTTATATATTCGGGGATCAGCGTGTCGACACTTACAGGTTTTAAGGTCGCCGAGCGGGCGACTTTTACGGCATGCCTGACCGCGTCTTCGCTAGACTCCAGGGGAATGCCCAGGTCGATGATGTCCGCAGATATATAGCCGTCTATTTTTTTAACGAGGTCCACGTCGCTCTGGCGGCTCGCGTCCACCACTTCGGCCATCACCTTCATGGAGGACGTGCCGCCGATCTTTACGTCCTTCAGCATGAACGATGCGTCGGCCTTTTCTTCTAAAAGCTTGAAGTCCTTGAGCGCGTTCTCTTGTTTTACGGTCACGAGCAGCTGGCAGGCCGAGATCTTATGGGAGAACTCTATCTTACCAGCATACTGTAAAGCCAGTGGGATGTCATATGCGTGCTTCGGGCCAAGCCTGATCTTTATGCCCAGCTTTTTCTCCAGGCCGGAAAAGTCGGAGCCGCACAAGCCCGTGACCAGCACCAGGTCGTAGCGGCCCTTGATATCCGCGATCGCCTTTTCCAGCAGCTTCGGCGTGATAAAAGCCGCCACGCCGACGTCAAGCATCAATACGTCCGCCCTGTCCCCCGACACCTCTTTTACCACGGGATAAGCAAGCCTTCCAGTCGCCAGCAGTATACGCATACAGAAACGTTATAATGTTCTAAAGAGTTATGACGCTTATGCTTCGCTTCGACCTTCACGTACACACAAATTATTCGAGGGACGGACAGAGCACCGTAGAGGAAATACTCAAGGCGGCAAAGGCAAAAGGCCTTGACGGCTTGGCGATAACGGATCACGATACCACTGCGGGAGCAAAGTATGCGCTCGAGATATGCGATCAAGTGGCTCCCGGACTACTGGTCATACCGGGCGAAGAGATCTCGACGCGCTCGGGACATTTGATCGTCCTGGGGATATCGAGTGATATTGCCCGCGGGATGACCGTTTCAGACACGATCAAGGCGGGCCACGACCTGGGCGGGACAGTCATCGTGCCACATCCGTATAACCGGCCGAGGCATGGCATGAGCATCCCGATGGGCGCGGATGCCGTCGAAGCGTATAACTCGCGATTCATTTTCGGGATACACAACCGTTTAGCAAAATCTCGCTCGAAGCGTCTGGGGCTGCCCACCGTGGCAGGAAGCGACGCGCACACGGCGACGTTCGTGGGAACGGCCGTCACCATCGTTGATACCGACGATAAGAGCGTGACTGCCGTGCTCCGGGCAATACGCGAAGGAAAGACACAGGTCATCGTGAAAAAAACGCCTTTAACCGTTTACGCAGCGCAGATATGTAAAGGATGGGCGAAAAAAGCGCGGGCATTTTTTATAGATTGATGCCAATAGTATTCATAAAACAAGCATTTATCGAAAAATTATCGAAACGTTTATCCCATATGACGTAATATAAGAAATGATTATAAATGGATAGCACAGATCAAACCATCATTGGTAGGCTCTCCAAGGATAGCCGTACTCATTGTACGGAGATCGCCAGCGAGCTTGGGGTAGCCACGTCTACAGTACACAAGCGCGTAAACCAGATGTACAATGACGGAGTGATCGAACAATTCACTGTGGTGCTTAACCCCGAAAAAACGGGCATGGCACTCACCACATTCATCGGTATCAACGTGGATGGCAATCATAAGCAAGAAGTCATTGAGATCCTCAAAGGCCTGAGAAATGTACTGGAAGTTTACGAGATCCTGGAGCCGTACGATATCTTCATCAAGGTACGCACGACAGACATCAGCGAGCTCAAGGAGACGGTCCTGCGCGTAATCGCCAACACCGATGGAGTGCTTAATTCGAGCAGTATCTTGACCACGATCAGGCACAAGGAAAGAACGTGCGTAATGGGTGAATGATTATGATATCCACGGTCGAAGGCATAGCGGCATTCATGATGTACCTGCTTGGTGGTGCACTCGTGCTCTTTATCTATGAGGCTTACGTAAAGACCAAGCAAAAAAACCTTATGTTTATGGCTCTGGGATTTTTCCTCATAATATTCGGAAGTAACTTGAATACGCTGCTGGCAGCGTTAGCGGAACTGCCAAACAGCCCGATCATGATCGATGAGACCATGGCCAGGACAATATCTATAGTTATACAGCTCGGGGGCATTCTAACGGTGCTGTATTCGGCACTCAATCCATATAGCAAATAAAAATGAAGTGCTGTGGTGAAAATGGCTGATAAATACTTAAATTTCGCAAAAACCTGGAAAACTGTCGGCGTTACATCGAGGCTCAGATGGCAGCAAAGCAATTCCCTCGGCCGATTTAATAAGTACCTGCTGATCCGTTTCATCGACAGGTATGGCGACAAAGCTCTGGAAATGATCTCGGAGACGGGCCTCACCATCGGCCTGGAAGACGGCAAGAAGATATGCGACAACCTGAACCTGGACGCGACTTCATTGCGGGCATGTCTGATCCCGATCGAGGCTGTGTCGCTGCTGTCGGGAGTTGACTCAGAGATCCCGTCGGAGAACATACACGGTCCCGGAACCATGTGTATGCGCGTAAGCGAATGTATCTACGCGTCATTATTTGACGGCATGAACATGAGCTCTGACTTCAAGCTTAACGCCTGCAGAAGCTACTCGCGAGGCCTGACCCGCGCAGTGAGCGATAAGGCCACGGTCAGGGTCGTCAAGCGCAAGTGCGCCGGCGACAATTACTGTGAGTTCGTGGTGAGCTTCGGTTGAAGCGCTCTACGGATCAGGTTCTTTTTGTTTTATTCTTTTACCTGGTCCTCGTTGTCACGATCTTAGTCTCACCGCTGGTCTTATTCTGGACCACTAATGATCTGGTTCAGGTCGTTTTTACATATACGTTCATCATCGCCATATCGCTACTTTTCATCAAGATATTACAGCTCAAAATACCTGTCCGTGGATTATTAACGGGGTCAATTGTTGCCATTGTATCCATGGGATTGCTTTTCGCCGTTTTACTAGTCTCCGGCGCCGTATCGGCCATATCCCTGCGGGAAAATTTTATGATATATTTGTTCCTGGGCGTGATCATGCAGCTTTTCGTCGCCTTCGGCGAAGAGCTCTCATTCCGGGCTACGATCTTTGCCGGCCTGGACAATAATACCAGTTTCTGGCCTGCGGCGATCATATCGGCGTCCGCCTTCGCGCTCTTACACATCCCCTCCATGTTCCTCCTGGGCGTCGGGCCGCTTTCTGCCATCATCGGCCTGTGTACCATCATCATGGCCGGGGTCGTGCTGGCGATGCTTTACAAATACGGAGGCCTGCTGAATGCCGTTGCATTCCACTTTTTCTGGAACTTTTTGGAGTACAATGTACTAACGCTGGGCTCCATGCAGGGCGCGCTCAACGTGACCGAGACTGGCCCGGTATTACTGACGGGCGGCAGCTTCGGCCCGGAGGCTTCCGTTGTCGCGCTGCCCGTGATGGCAGCCGTTGCTGTGGTCCTATGGTATTACTATAAGAAAAAAGGCGCAATGCATGCCCGATTCGTAGAGCACACGTAAATTTTATACCGTACCAGATGATACGGAGAATAGAGGTATAGGTCATGCAGGTCGCAGTTTCTCAGGAATTATTATTAGTTGTTGCGGCAGCCATATTCATCATCTTCATGCTTGCCATTATAGCATTGACGCTGTCGCGCATGAAGAAGCGCCGTAAGGATATTAACGAGCGCATGAAAGCGCTTGAGCTTGAGATGAGTGGGCAGTTTAAATAAGCTCTCCTTTTACAAGGAAGCGAATAATAAGCGACAAAAAGGCAAGAACTTTACCGTTAGTTGGCGCTTTGTATATATTCTCTCAAAAAGTATATGATATTTGATAGTGTAGTGCAATTATTAGGAGCAAGCATTAATGGCAATGTTAGGTTCGACGGAAATCCTGCTTATATTCGTAGCTATCATACTATTGTTCGGTGCCTCAAAGCTTCCGGACCTGGCAAGGTCTATGGGCCGATCAATGGGCGAGTTCAAGCGAGGCCAGGTAGAAGTAGAAAAAGAACTACAATCCATGAAGGCAGAGCCTTCTTCACCTGCAACGGCTGTAACGGCGGATGATATCGCTCTCACGCGTGCACAGCGCATGGCGAAGAACCTGAATATCGGCATCGCCGGTAAGACGGACGACCAGCTTTTAGCGGAGATCGAGAGAAAGCTGGCAGAGCAGGAGCGGGCTAATAAGAAATAAGTCCGGCCGCTTTTAATCTTAGCGCTTTTTTGTTTTTACTCAAGTGGATTTTAGTAAGTTATTTATACTGAATGCGGCATTATAGTGTTGCATCACGTTTTAGATGTTTTGAATAGGATAGCGGGGTGGGGTAGTCAGGAGATCCCGACGGGCTCATAACCCGTAGACCAATGGTTCAAATCCATTCCCCGCTATAAACTAATAAAAGATTTTTTGAACAGTATAAATAAAGGAGTCAGCTTTCTTGTTCTTCGCGGATGGGTTAGCTTTCTTGTTCTTCGCGGATGGGTTAGCTTTCTTGTTCTTCGCGGTTCGACGCCCGGCCTGAAGGCCGGGCTACTCCGTCTTTTCGGGTGCTTCGATGTCCGGGCCGGGCTCGCACCCTCGGCCAAAGCCTCGCTTCGCTCGCTTTGGCCTCCGCAAGCCCTAAGCAGCGTGCCGACGAGACGGCACGCTCATTACCCGGCCGTCTACGCATCCCTTCGCTCGCTTGGCTCGCTCCGGGCAGACCCGAAAAGCCTCCGCCTCACGCGGTATAGTTTTAAGAAGGTCTGATGCCCGAAAAGCCTCCGCCTCACGCGGTATAATTTTAAGAAGGTCTGATGCCCGAAAAGCCTCCGCCTCACGCGGTATAGTTTTAAGAAGGTCTGATGCCCGAAAAGCCTCCGACGAACGCTATTTACTCGATGTTTAAAGATAAATGGCTGAGAATATTCGCTAATGATTTATCTAAATACGACCATATAATATTATTAATAAAAGCTATAATTCCATGGAGGTTTCTTATGGCCGATGATTTTGATTTCCAAAGATTGATGAGCATCTTTGGAGGAGCGTTTTTTGGGGCGATTATCGGGGGTATCATAGGCGTAATAATCTATGCCATCTTGAGTTTGCTAAATATTGGCATCGATAGTACGATAAAATTGGCAATAGTAGCAGCTTGTATTATTTTAGGTATAGCGTTTCTTGCCGTTCGGGAATATAATATACATGGGAAAAAACACGTATAAAACTGCGTTTTATATTTTATTTTTTAAATAGCTCTTGATTTCGCTCGCCATTCCTCTTGTGCCGCCCGCGTATCTTTGTTGATAACTCCGATAAGCCTTATAAAAATATAAAAAAAGCTTGGTGATGTAAGGGGTGTGAATAGTGAAGACAAGGACTATGATATTAATAGGATCCTTTATCGGCGTTGTCGCTTTGCTGTTGATGTGCGCGTCGTTGCCGGCCAGTGTCACGGCTCAAAAAATACCGGTGACAGATACGGGAACGGGACTTCAAGCTCGGGCGCTGAAGATCAACGACAAGATCCCGGACCTGGAGGCCGATGCCTACTATAATAACACGACAACCAGGATCAAGTTCGGAGATTATCATGGTAAATGGATGGTATTCATCTTCTATCCGGCCGATTTCACTTTTGTCTGCCCCACCGAGCTCGAGGAGATGGCTTCCATGTATGATAATTTCACCGCCCTCGGGGCGGAGGTTTTCAGTGTCAGCCGGGACACGGTATATGTCCATAAGGCATGGCATGAATCCGATCCCAGGATAAAAAAGGTCCAGTTTCCCATGCTTAGCGATACGACCGGTAACATATGCCGGGCTTTCGGGACTTATAACGAAAGCGATGGCCTTTCGCAGCGTGGGAGCTTTATCTTCGACCCGGACGGCAATCTCAAAGTGATGGAGATCCATGACAATGGCTTCGGCCGGAACACGAAGGAGCTGCTTCGCGAGCTGGAGGCCGCGAAGTTCGTCCGTGAAAACAAAGGTCATGTCTGTCCCGCAAGCTGGAAGCCAGGCGAAGAAAGCATCCAGCCATGATCAAATAAAGCCCTTTTTTGTGATAATGCCCGTAACAGATAAGTCTTGATAGCGGGCATTTTTTTAATATTACGCTTAATTCTCGCTTTAATCTAAAATAGATTCCAGCTAGTTTATAATTGGTAAATAGTGGGGTGGAATCTTGAATAAACGGTCTATCTTTAGCCAGGCTGTATTGAGCGCAGCCGTTATTATTTTGATCATCAGCTCAATCATGTTTTCAGGAATCGCTTTTGGCCAGCAGTACCAGCAGCAATATAACACTGGAGATACTGGCCAGAGTACAGGCGGTGGCTATCAGCAGGCGCCGTACAGCAGCAGTAACTCCGAGACTCCTGTGATCCAGGGACTCGAAGGGCTGAAAGGCTTTGGGTCCGGACATAGCCAGCTAAGTCTTGCAGTCATACCGATGTCCCAGCAGAATAACCAGATGATGTTCCAGGTGGTTGGGTTCGCCGTATCCGTTCCTGAGAGCGGCGAGGCTGTCATATACTCAATGGAGAAGCCGCTTCCGGGCATCATAGATCCTTCGCAGAACACACTGCAGATCGATATCAGCGATCTCGCATCTAATATCAATGAGGCCGGGTATATTGATAGTTCCCAGATCTATGACACGATCCGGGCAGACCCGCAGGTTGTGGTCATCGATGTTGACCTTTATTACCAGGGTAAACAGGATTCGCAGACCACATTCAATGTGGACAGTGTCGACGTTATCCCGCCCGATGGCAATATGCAGGCCTTTTCATTGCAGCAGCCTACACAGCTCATTATCGACACGCAGAACGACAGGGTTGCCATGGTCGCATTCCCGGAAATGGTCAACACGTTCGGCGGCTACTATGGCATGACCTATCCACAGGTGGATCCGGTCGTATACGTCCAGCCGATCCCGATCATTGCGCCTACTTTTGTGCCGTACATCCGGCCGATCCCGTTCTTCACGACGAGCTTCGTCCGCTTCAACTCGTTTACCTTCGGGACAGGCTTCCGCGGGTTCTATGACCGTGATCGCATCACGCATGTCGACCGTTTCCTCGAATAACAAAGTATTTCCAGTCCGTCAGTCCAGGAATGACTTCGCTGATCGTTCCAGGAATAACCTCGTCGCAGGACAGCGCAGGGGCGAGTTCACCGAAAGTAGAAGGGCGGGCAGCAGCGTGAGCGGCGGCATAGGCGGATTCCGTGGCGGCGTAAAGGCGAGCGCGGGAGGCAGAGTCGGCGGAGGCAGAACCGGTGGCGGAAGACGCCGGTAATATGGGCCTAAATCGCCCGATTAGAATGGGCTTCCAGATACACGTCGTATTCAAAGCTGCATAATATAAAACCAGGTACTGGTAGATGAATAGAGTCGCTATCGAGGTGGGATTTAGTTACTATATAGGTTAATATGATAAACCTAATGGCATAACAATAATATGAAGAGATGCCTTCATGACTGAACCCCATCTAGAGCTTAGATCCATATACAGGACTATCGCCCGTAAGCCGGGCAAGGGAAGTGCCCGGTCCGAAATATTGAGTGATGTAAGCCTTAAGGTCGATAGAGGCGAGCTTATCACCATCATGGGTCCTTCAGGTGCCGGTAAGTCGACGCTGCTGAGACTTATCAACCGCCTGACCGAAGCCGATTCCGGTGATATTTTACTGGATAGTATGGATATCAGAGCCTTCGATCCGAAGGAGCTCAGGCGAAGGGTGGGCATGGTCTTCCAGATACCCGTGGTCTTTAAAGGTAGCGTCAGGGACAATATCGCATTTGGAAAAAAGCTATGGAATACAGATGCGGACATTGACGCGCTGGCAGCTGAAGCCGCGATCCCACCGGAGCTAATGGATGCAGACGCGGTCAACCTTTCAGTTGGCGAGAAACAACGGGTTTGCATCGCAAGGGCTCTTGCCAACAAGCCGGAAGCCCTACTATTAGATGAGCCGACTTCTGCGCTGGATAATATCTCAGCGGAAAAGGTGGAAAGCCTGCTTTTGAGACTACAGTCCGAGCATAGCCTCACAATGTTGTGGGTCACACACGACCGGGAGCAGTCCAGGCGAGTATCCAGGCACAATTTTATTCTAGAGGCTAGCAAGCTGAGGGAAGACCATGGCTGATATCATCATCCTGGCCCTCGCCCTCACGGTTGCTCTGCTAGTGCTGGCTGCGATCCTGGCATCCAGGTACGGGATATGGAAAGAAGTATCCATATCGGGCGGCAGGGCGATTGTTCAGATCCTTATCCTGTCATCGCTGATCATCCTGATGTTCAACCTGCCAATATACTGGAGTATCCTTATTTTACTGGCCATGGCCTCAGTCGCCGGATATACGACGTATACAAGGGCAGGCAGGCTGGAACTGATGTTCCCGACGGCAGTAGCTGCTATAGCATTAACATCTCTAGCGCTGCTTGTGCCGTTTTTTCTCTTCGGGATCTTTCCGCTTGAGCCCAGGTACTTCATTCCCACCGGCAGTATCCTGATAGGGAATGCAATGAACGTCAGCTCGCTGGCAATTGACCGCTATAAGGGGGAGCTGCGGAACAGGAGAGGGGAAGTCGAGGCGTATCTCGCGCTTGGGGCGTCGCCCCGCATGGCGACGGAGTCATGCCTGAAACAGGGGATACTATCCGCGCTGATACCGTCGATCGATAACATGAAAAATCTGGGACTGGTATGGATACCAGGTGTCATGACCGGCATGCTTCTGAGCGGCTCTGATCCAATTAGTGCAGCATCGATCCAGGTCTGCATATTCATCGCCATATTCCTGACTGGAATGATCGCGTCGAATCTGCTTCTATACTACGCGACTTCGAGTTTTTTCACACAAGCGCTACAGCTAAAAGACGATGTTCTGTAACTGATACGGCATATATTCAAATTCAATCGCTCTGGTGATTTGAGCACGCCCATTCGACGAATTTTTTATCGGGATATTCGAATATCCCTGATACAATAACGTGTCCCTTACCGAGATTCTTATGGATCAGCACAGGCTTACCATCATCCAGTGTCATCGTCACTTCACCATCAAAGTCAGTGTAATACCCATCGCAGCTTCTCTGGCCGGGGGCAAACACGAAGCTTGCAGGGCTTACATGATCCGCCAGCCTCGCCTCTTGCTTTTTAAACGGCTCATTATCTTTAAACAGCCTATGATAGATAGGTTTCATCGGTAACCAATGGTATCGATAGCCATCCAGCCCTGCGCCGTAAGACAGGACTATGCCGCCATTTTCTATGAACTCTTCTATCCGGCCTTTGCATCCCTCTAACGATGATAATATTTTATAATATCGTGGGACTGCGAAGCAAGATGGTATGATCAACAGCTTCGATGACGGGCAGAACGGCGATCCGAACCCCTGGGGCACGACCTGCTGGCAGGTAAACCCGTATTCATTGAACACAGGCTCGAACATGTTACTTTTCTGGTCCGATAGAACCGTTATATCAATCACGATGATCCATGATAACTAAAAAGTACGTTAATAAATAGCATATGGTATGCTTGAATAAACTGGGCCTTTCGTTCAAGAGCTCGTAGTCGCGTGGCTGATGCTTAGTATCTTTTCATCATACATCGAACACCCGATGACCTGGTTCTCTCTAATAAGAATTAAAAAATAAGGGGTATCTAGCGCCGATCTGTTATCCAACGTTAGATGTCGCTATTATCTTTTTTCTTGTCCGGAATCACTTTATAGTTCGATAGCTCGAGACTTTTGACGATATCGTCCATCCTGTCGACAAACTTATTGTCGACCTGGATCACATATTCCATATCGTTATCATGAGCTTCGTTTTGTTTTTTAAAGCGCTCCGGCTGTTTTTCTGTCAAATACGCCCATCCCCCTTGTTTTTATTTGTACTCATTTCCTGTCTTCGGCATAAATGTCGTTCCCAACTCGAGATGAACTGCTCCTAAAGGCTCTAGCTGGCTTTTTATACGCCAGTGACCTTCGTAACGCTCTACCTCAACCCTGCTACCGACCGCATATTCCTTCTCTATGAACTTTTGCTGCCTGTAGTCGATCGGTGCCTTCAAGGTCTTGTTACCTACTTTTAAAAGGACATTCACTTTCGTCGTAAAAGGATTCCATCTCTTGGTAAATCCTACAAGTATACCGCTGGCTCTTTCAAGCCTTCTCCTTCTTCTCATCATTTGCCCCCTTGTTTTTATAGCACAAGGTAGTGATCGCCCCCTTAAAGTAACCACTAATTTGTGCCATAAAAAATATTGTTCATCGAGATGATAAATATATCGATAAAATCAGCTATATATCAAAATAATGTTCACACAATCGTCAATATAATATATTTTATTGCTTTTAAGAACAAATAATTCTAATTTTATGGATACCCTCTAGATGACCACATGACAGCGGCCAGATTATTTCAATATCAAGATCTAAAAGAAAAAAGGATTATTTCATTATTTCCCATAGCGCTTCGCTTGCGACCCAACGTACAATGCCGTTCTTATCTTCAAGTGCTTTTTGGAGCGGTATGATCGCGGGCTCTCCTATGGATGCCAGTGCACCTTCGATCATCCTCATCGTGTATGACGCCGAATCGCTCTCCAGGATCTTTTCCATCTTTTCTTGCCTGAGCATTTCAAGCAGAGGCTCTATGGCACATGCTTCGCCCAGCTTTCCGAGCACGATGGCTGCACCCGATCTTACCGCCGGGTTGCTGTCGCCCAGGGACTTGACCAGCGGTTCTATGGCGGGCTTTCCTATCTTTACCAGTGTCCTGTAGATATCTGCCTTCACCGGCATGCTTCCGGTCTTGAGCGCGTTGATCAAAGGCCAGACGGCCGGCTCGCCTATTAAGATAAGCGCGTCGCTTGCAGCTTCATTGACAGCCGCATCGTCGGCTAGCACTTTTAATATCGGCCCGATCGCTCTCGAGTCCTTCGCGCGGCCCAGCGCGTGCATAGCCTCAATTTTCACGTTCTTGTTGTTTTCTCTTAATAGCTTTATCAATGGCTCTATGGCCCTGCCATCGATGATATCTCGCAGCGTTCTTGCCGCGCCTGCTCTCATCATAGAGCTTTTATCGTCGAGTGATCTTACCAGCGCCGGCACCGCCGGATCTCCGATATTCGCCAGCGCCATGACAGCGTACATCTGGAAAAACGGCTCTCTTAAATATGGCACTATCGCTTCGATGGATCTGGCATCGCGCATGCGCGCCAGTGCGCCCATGGCATTTATTTTAATAACAGCGTCGTTGAACTTCAGCGCATTAATGAGGCCTTCAACGTCCTTATCCTGCTCCAGTTTCTCTACGTCTGGCGCTTTCGAGCCGAATAATCCCATAAGTATCTCCTACCGTGACTATATAACCCCTTTTTTCTATTTGAAGATTTACTTAGTAGTATGCCACTAAGTTCTCGAAGTGCGCGTTTTCAACACAAAGACACGAGGAGCACGAAGTTGCACAAAGATTGGTTTAGTGTAAGCCTCCGGCGGCATATACAATAAAAATATTCGACAAGTTGCAATGATTCCAGGAGTTACATAGCCGCCGGAGGCTTACACTAAAAACAACTTTTGTGCAACTTCGTGCCCCCTGTGTCTCCGTGTTGAAACCGTGACGTCGAGAACTTGGTGGCAGAATATAACTTTATTTTTCTATCCAGCCGGTGCTGTACGTGGATTCGTTCCAGCCTTCTTCGACAAGCCTGACGCCTTTCTCGTTAACGATCTTAACGGCGCCATTGAAGCCGTTCGCCAGCTCGCATGCGGTCCATTCGTCTATCCAGTCCGGGTCGTAGCCATGCTTCTCCATGTCTAAATACCGGTCCGTCATTCGCTCATCCATCTCGTCCAGCTGTATGATGGTATATGCGACGATGCCAGATCCCGCATAGATCACCGGATCGAAGAGGATTATATCGTATATGGCGCCGCACGTGCATGTGGCCGCCAAAAGCTCCGCTCCGCGCATGGTCGTGGGCACGTCGTCGTCCGTGTATATGATCAGGCGGAAGTTACTGTTGCCCTCGATGTCTATGGATTTAACGTTCAGCATCAGCCTGCCGCAATTACGGCAGGTGCGAGCGAGCATGATGTCGTCGTAGTTGATGCCACAGCGATTAACCACGATATCCGTGATCACGCGCATCCCAAGGGTTTCCCTTCTATCGCTGACACTCATATTTAATGATAGGATATGCGCTTGGAGTTGATAAACTTGCTAATCAATTTACAACGGCATGAGAAAAAGTATTTTACAGGTAGTCCTTGATGCGCTCTTTACCTTTATAGCTGAGCGCACACTTTCTCTTCATGGTCTTGATCGTGTACACAGGCTTGACGCGCAGCGCCGACCAGGATATAATATTTTGCGGGATGAAGAAACCCGTATGACAACGAAAGATTTTTTGTGCCATATGCTAATCATCTGATATTATAGGTCGATCAAATGGCAACTGTGAAGGATAATGGTGACCGCCGATCGATATGCTCGGAAGACTTGAGCTCGATCATCGCGCAGGCAGTGCTGGATAAAAGCAGCGGGATAGCCTGCCCGTTCAAGGTCAATTTTGACGACGGGTGCAGCTTCTGCCGTAAAAATCGACAGATATACAGGATCGACCATGAGTACGAGCACCCTGAGCCTACGTTCATTAAGCGAATGCCCGCGAGCGTCGCCGCGCTGAGCTATGAGCAGACATACAGGGGGCGCTCCGTGGTCATCTTACGGGACCATGAGACCGACGTGAATAACGTGTTGAAGAACAAATTACTGTTATATATAGCGTTCATGGAGGACGTATCGGCCGTCGTCGACGCGATCACAGAAACATGTCACCCGGATAAGATCAACTACGCGATCTACATGAATCAGAACGACCACCTGCACATGCACCTGATCCCGCGCTACAAGTCCGATGGCGACAAGTTTTTTGAGCCGCCTGTCTTTTATGCAAAAAATTCGCTAGACCCAGAATTCGACTATCGGTCGCTGGCGCTACAGGTGCGACATAACCTGAAACAGAAAAAATCGCTCATCAGCGTATATGTGGAAAAATTGATCGATGCCGGGCTGCCTGAATAAAAAAGCCTCAAAGTTATTAAGAAGGCACTATCCACTAAGTTAATTAGGACACTATACGGTTTCTCACAAAGAGCACGAAGGACACAAAGAACACCAAGCTTGTTTTAGATATGCCTCCGGCGGCTGAGCGACTCTATTTTTATTGTATAAGCCTCCGGCGGCGGGGTGAATATATATATATTGTGCGATAAATTTGAACACTGAATTTTTTAAAAAACAATGATAAACCAAGCATCACATGGCTGCCGGAGGCTTATACAATAAATATTGAGTCGCATGGCCGCCAGAGGCTTATACAATAAAATTCTTTGTGACCTTTGTGTCCTTCGTGTTCTTTGTGAGAAACCGTATAGTGTCCTAATTAACTTAGTGAATAGTGCCTTCTTTAAAACTTAGAGTCTTTCATTCTTCATACACGAGTTTGGGTGGTGGCACGAGTTCGGGGCATTTTTCAGCCATCTTTGCGGGATCGCAATCAATGTCGCATAATGCTTTCAGGAGCGCAGCGCATTCGCCCGCGTCGGCCTTCTCTTTAAGCTTCATCACGATGGTGCAAGCTTTCTTATCGTCATCGAACGCCCGGCATTCCCGGTCGCAGGTGCGGTCTTTCTCGAAGAAGCACTTTTTCATGGGCTGTTTTTTCTCGAATAGCTTGAAGCCGAACATCGATATCACGTAACGATTGTAAATAAAAAAGGTTTACGCTTACTCGGTCATGAGCTTCACGTATATGTCTTCGAGTGCGGACTCCTTCATGGACATGTCCACGAGAGCCCAGTTATGCTCTGAAATGTTCTTTAATATCGAAGCGATCTCGCCTACGTCGGCGGTCTTATACACGTAGTTGCCCTCGACCTTCTCGTAGTCGAGCTTCTCGTCGCTCATGAACTTTACCACGTATTCGCGGCTGCCCAGGCTTTTCCTGATCCTGTCCATGCTGTCGCATACGACCAGCTTGCCGTTCTTTAATATGGCGACGCGGTCGCATATATATTCCACGTGGAACAGGTTGTGTGCGCTCAGCACGATGGTCTTTCCTTCTTTTTTAAGGGTCCGCATGTAGTCAACGATAAAGAACGAAGTGAGCGGGTCCAGGCCGGAGCTTGGCTCATCCAGGACTAAAAGCTTCGGGTCATGGAGCAGTGCTCGCGCGATGGCCACCTTCCTCTTCATGCCTTTAGACAGCTCGCCGCACATCCTGTTGCGCTCCGGAAGCTTTAGCGAGTCGAGGATCGTTACGATGCGGTCCCGTGCCAGGCTCTTCGGCATATCGTACAGCTCCGAGAAGAACATCAAATATTCCTCGACGGTCATGTTCTCGTAGAGCGGGCTCTCTTCAGGCAGGTACCCTAAGAATTTTTTCACGTACGTGCTCTCTTTGGCCATATCCCGGCCCATCACCTCGACCGTGCCGGACGTCGGGGCCGTGAGCCCGACGATCATCTTTAGCGTGGTGCTTTTGCCAGCGCCATTATGGCCGATGATCCCCAGGATTTCGCCGTCCTTCACCTCCAGGTCGAGGTCTTTGACGGCTGCAAAATCTTTATATAATTTGGTAACGCCAGTCAGCTTAATCATTAACTTCTCTTAGAAAGGGCTAACAGAAATATCTTTTCGTGTGAGTATGAAAAACATCATCATAATTGCCGGGCATGAGGTGAAGCGGTTCCGGACCAGATTCCGAGGCGGGTCCAGGCTCGTATTTCTGGTCATCATAGCCATAGCATTAGTCGTTGCCTATCTTGTCGGGCAGCAGGGTCTCGTGCTGAGCAAAGGCATCTATACGATCGGCGAATCTTCAAACAGCCCCGCGATCAGTGATGGTCGCTTTAACGTGATGTTCATGGACCCCGCCGATGGCGTCCGGATGTTGAACAGTGGCGCCATCGACGCATACATAGACGGCGAGAGTGTGCAGCTAAGCAATCGAATGCGGTCGCAATATGCGGGCGGCGCGCTGAAGCAATACCTGAATAAGCTAGAGCTGGGCCGGCTCATCGACGATTATGACGTTAACCAGTCATTCCCGCTCCGGGTACAGATAAACTATCTTCCCGTGGCGACCGGCACATCAGGCACGATCACTTCGACTCCCGTAGCATCAGCCGCAGCGTCGCCGACGAACATGGGGACAGTCCAGCCCATGCCGACTGTCGTCGCGGATACGAGCTCGGCCGTTAAGGCACAGATCAACGAGATGCAGAACGGCAGCGGGCAAAAGTTCACGGCACAATTCGTATCCGATCAGGAGATCATCATCCCATCGCTCATGAACCCGCCTATACCACTGTCGCAGGTGATACTGGCATTCCTCTACATCATGCCGATTTTCTTTTTGGGGATATTCTTCAATAGCAGCTTCATGGAGGAAAAGATCAACCGGAAACTGAACATACTCATGTCCACGCCTGTCACGCCCTTCGATATCATCGCCGGCAAAATGCTACCCTATGTTAGTTTCTCGCTACTCATGGTCGTCGCCATTACCCTGTACCTGGGCGGCGATATACTGCTCTCGCTGGCCATCTTCATACCGGTCATACTCTTCATTTTCGCCATTTACCTGATGGTAGCTTTACTGTACCGCACCTTCAAGGACCAGACGTTCTTCTCCATGTCGGCGGTCACGTTCGTGACCGGCTATCTGGTCCTGCCCGCTTTGTTCACTGGCATCAACAACCTGTGCTATATTTCTCCGCTGACGCTGGCGGTGCAGATGTACCGGGGCGAAAGTTTCACGTTCGCGCAATACGCGCTTTCCGCCGCCCCCATGCTCCTGGTCTTCCTGCTTTCCATATATATCGGCGTTCGTATCTTTAACGAGGAATACCTGATGGGCTACGGTCCCCTCTATAGAAAGATCGGGGACGCTTTTTACCTGGCGATCGATAAGGGCCACCCATACCTCTCGATCCTGCTGCTGAGCCTGTTCCTCATACCGGCCGTCTTCATGATCGAGCTGATCATCGTCGTCCTTTCCACCATGATACCGGTAAGCCTGCCCACGATGATGTTATTATCGATCCTGCTGGTATTCTGTGTCATCGTAGAAGAGCTGGCGAAGTCCTCGGGGATCATCATGCTGATCGAGCATAAGATCGCCGGCTCCACAAAACAGATACTCGTACTTTCGTTCCTATCGGCATTCGGCTTTTTTATCGGGGAGAAAGTGCTGATGTACCTGTCGCTGAGCATCATATCCAACAACGTGCTCATGGAAGCGCTTGGTGGCGCCAACCTTCTCGTCATACCGCTCATAGCTCATTTTGTATTCACGGCGCTCATCTGCCTGGGAACGAAAAAGTTCGGCGTGAAATACTACCCATATGCGCTGATCGCCGGTGCCTTCCTGCACTTCATATATGACTTTTACATTTTATCGACGCAGGCAGGGGTGATGTGATGGGGAACTTTTACACGATCATCAACAAGGAGCTGTCCTCGGTCAGGAAAGAGAAGACCATCGTGCTGGCAATCCTGATCCAGCTGATCATTGCCTCGCTCTCATCGGTGATCCTGGTCGGCATGATGTCTTTCTACGATCCGTCATCCATCGGCCAGAACTCGAACATACACGTGAACCTGGGCGTGATTGGCGACTCCGGTAGCCCGGTGGTCTCGTGGCTGCATGACGGTGGATTTCACGTGAGCACGTTCGCCTCGATGGGAGAAGCGCAGGCGGCATATGATAACGGTAAGATCGAGGCGATCCTGACGATCCCCGCCTGGAGCAGCGGCACGCAAAACATGCAGCTATATTTGCCGCCCTCGGATTCGGAGGATACGGTCATCACCATGATGCTCGAGGATCCTTTGAAGAAGTATGAGAACTACCTGCGCGAGCAGAACGGCATCCACGTGCGCTACACGGACGTGAAGGGCAGGCCAAGCACGACATCGGAGTTCCTCTACTCGTTCATAGTGCCCATGCTCATGTTCTTCCCCGCATTCATCGCCGGCAGTATCATCATCGATTCGATCTCGGAGGAAGTCGAGAACAAGACACTGGACACGCTGCTGTCGGCTCCGGTGTCGCTGAACTCAGTGTTCGGGGGCAAGATCGCGGCAGCGATCCTCCTCGCCATCGTCCAGTGTTTCCTCTGGCTGATCCTGCTCTCCCTGAATCGGCTTTACACGCAAAATATGGTGCTTGTCCTGCTGCTCGCGCTCATCGTGGCTTCATTCGTGACCTTCGGCTCCGCTATCATCTCGCTCTACTTCAAGGACCGTGAGCGGTCACAGTTCGCCTACTCGATCCTGCTCATGACCATCTGGGGCATCAGCATGTTCGTTAACCCCTCGCCCATCAGCCTCATCGCCCGCCTCGCCATCGGCGACGTACATGTAGGGCTCTACGACGTGCTGCTCTTCGCCATACCGTTAATAGCGCTCATCGCCATATTCTTATACACCTCTAAAAAGCTCCTCGCGCTCAAATCGTAGCCTCCGGCGGCCCGGCGACCCATTGCTAAACACAGAGGCACAGAGGCACGGTTGACGTTTTAGATACGCCTCCGTCGGTTGGGTGTTGCTTTTATTTAGTATGTTTACTGGACTCATTGTTAACAACAGAGTACACAGAGTGCACAAAGGTTTAATTGTTACACCTCCGGCAGCCGGGCGATTGTTTATTATTCTTTTAAAACCTGAATTTGAGTAACATAAAACCCATGATCACCCAACCGCCGGAGGCGTATCTAAAACGTCCTTTGTGTACTCTGAGTACTCCGTGGTTAGAATCCCTCTGTGTCCAAACCTTTGTGTACATTGTGTACTCTGTGGTTCAAATTGTGTCACCCGACCGCCGGAGGCGTAACCATAACGTCAACTGTGTCTCTGTGCCTTTGTGTTTAATAACTAGTCCCAAACACGCCTAAAATAAAAACAACACTTGGCCGCCGGAGGATTATACAAAAATTTAATCGATATATTTTTCGAGGGTGGTCTCTTCTTCGATCTTTGGCCCGTCGAGGCTTAGTCGCATGCCGTCTTCAGCCGCGATCGTCGGCACGCCCGACTCTAGCTGGACGCGCCGGGCCACGGTGCCGGGATACGCTTTAACGACCTGCATGCCGAAATGGTCGAGGATCGCCATTCCGGGCTTAGCCACCTTCAGTATGTTGATCACGTCCCCCGGGATCAAATGCTGGAACCGCTCGTCATGGGTCATCCTGACCATATTCACGATCAGGTAGTCGCAGCCCTTGAACGTCTCCCCGATCTGGTCAAAATACTTCGTATCGGCGATATAGCCCAGCGTTTTTCCGTTAAATAAAAATTTCATGCCATAGCACTCGATATCTGCATGGTGCAGCTTGAGCGCTCCTTCGATCGTGACACCATTCAAGTCATGAGAGAACCCCGACTTCATCACCAGGATATTATTGTGAATATAATTTCGCACATACCGCAACACGACCGGGTCGTTACCTTCCAGGCAGTCGAATGCCGCGATCAGGATACCTCTGGGCTTAAAGCCGCCGCCGGACATGGCTTCGACCATGATGTTGACATCATTCGAGTGATCGATATGGCGGTGCGAAAGGACAATGCAGTCGAGCTTACCGGGCTTGAGCCCCAGCTCCACGCACCGGAGCAGGCATCCGGGTCCGGGGTCCAGCAATATGTTCTTGCCGTCGAGCTCGAGCCACATGCCACCGCTTTTTCTTAGCTGGTTGGTAACGACCATCCTGCCGCCGGCGGTGCCGAGAAATACGATCTGGGACATCTCAGAATTAAATAGCATCGATAAGATATAAATTTACGTTATGCAGGAAAGAAAAATATGGCATACTGGCCAATTATAGGCCGCATTTATGCTCGTCGGCGCAGGGCGCTTCCTTTGAGACCAGCTCGCCCTTTATGAACCGCTGCACTGCAGTATCAATCGACCCGAGCACACCGGAGACGACTATGATCCGGTGCTCCTGCATCATGCCTCGGGCTTTGTCGCCCATGGCGCCGGTGATGATGTGCGTGACACCCAGCTCTGGCATCATCTTTACGACCATGCCGTTCTCCCGGCCCGGGTTTTTGACGATCTCCCTTGAAATAATGCTTTTTTCCTCGATCAGGAATATGGAAAATTCAGGGGCTTTGCCAAAGTGGTTGCCCACCATGGTGCTTTTCATGGGGATACAAATCTTCATACTCTCACATTCATACGCTAACAATTTTCCCGCGTTATGTCGCTTTCTGCCTCATCCACAGCTGCACGTCGTTATCCTCTACGACGTCAAAACCATCGCTCAGTGATCTCTTGATCTCCGCTATCAGCTCATCAGGTGGCAGCGGGATAAACTCGCCTGTCACGATGGCCAGCTGTTTGTCGCCACTTCCGACGTCGATGCCGAACGTGAAGAAGTCTGTGTCCTTGTCGAACATCAATTCCTCCCCTATGGTGATAAAATCACACTGGTAAAGGGGCCCTATGACTTCCATCACGATGCGCTTATTAAAATTAAGCTTCTTTTCTATGACGTTGAGGATGATCCTGTCCATGCTAGCTCTCCAGCACATAAAACAATGACTTACGGCATATTATTACTTACGCCGGGGGCAAATGACAAGTTTTAGGCTCCTATACACATTATTATTAGATAATCGGAAGGTGATCAATTGGTCCAGCTGACGGAAGAGATCAAGGAATCTTTAATGAGTGTAAAAACAATCTACCTGGCGACGTGTTCTAAGGACGGTATCCCCAACGTGGCCCCTATGGGCGCGTTCAAGCTTCTGGATAGCGAAACAATTCTGATCTCAGACCAGTATATGAACAAGACATTAAATAACGTCATGAGCAACCCGCATGCAGCCATTACCTACTGGGGCGAAAAGGGCGGTTTCCAGATCAAAGGCACAATTTCGGTCCATACGAACGATCAGGTTTTCAAGGATAATGTGGAATGGATGAAAGCTTACATTCCCAGGCTTACACCAAAGGGTGCGCTGATCCTGAAAATCACCGACGTCTACCTGGTCAAGCCGGGGCCTGAGCCGGGGAAAAAGGTACTATGATCATTAAAAAACGATATTAAGACACTAACCACATAGTGTCTTATTTTTTGTGCCGGCCCTGTGCCGGTTGGTCGACGGTGAGAATCTTTTCGAGCCTGGACAGCTCTTCGTCCTGCTGATCGAGGCCTTTTTTGAGGCTTGACATCATGTTATCCATGCCGGAATTACCCTTCTCATGGGCATAGACAAGCACTAGTAGATTGAGCAGCTTTTTATTAGTACGGTTTTGCGAGAATAGCCTGCCGTACCGGTCGCGCATTTCTATGAGCATCTGCTTCTCGACACCGGACTTACCGGCCATGTTGATAATGCGCTCGCTCTTCGTTTTAGCTGTCAGGACATCGTCGATGGCTTCCTTGAGTAAGTCCCGGGTCAAGGCCGATTTCATGATATAGTTCTCGATCAGGTGGGCGCGGTCCCGGACGTCTTCAAGGGTAAGCTGCTTACCGGTGATCATGATTATGGGAATATCCCGAAGGGCGGGATCGCTCTTCATTACGCTTGCCACTTCCCAGCCGTCCATGGGGTTCATCATGATGTCTAAAAAAACGAGGTCTGGTTTTTCCTTTGCGGACAGGCTCAGGCATTCGCGGCCATTGTATGCCTTCAGGGCCACATACCCGAGCTTTTCGAGCATCGTCGAGATCAAGTCGACGATTTCGGGCTCATCGTCGGTGACAAGTATACGTTTGTTTGAAGTTTTAGCCATAGACCGATCACTAAACTTACTGGAAACTATCTAAAGTTTATGGGCGTCCAGCAGGATATCTACTATAATGTATATTCTAATACTTATAACTTTCAATTATATTCAAAGCGTAGCATAAATTATCCTAAATGCGCTTCTTTATTTAGCGGCGGCTAGCATACTAAAAAACGAAAATATGGGGCCCGCTAGGGCCTACGGCGAATGCTTATCGCATTTCCGACATTTTTCTGCGCACTGCCTGCCTGCCCATATATGAGATTGCCGCACCCATCAGCAAGCCTACGCCGGCCGCAAGCGCGATGCTTTCGAATGGATGATC
Organism: uncultured Methanocellaceae archaeon; assembly: GCA_963780665.1. GTDB lineage: Archaea > Halobacteriota > Methanocellia > Methanocellales > Methanocellaceae > Methanocella. Next base: position 124,594 of record CAWACJ010000006.1, read on the forward strand.
CTTGATGCCGGACTCGACGTTCTTTACGTTCTTGTCCACCTCGCATTTGCAGTGATCCATCATCTCTCTTACTCTGTCCGTGTAATCGCTCACGTCGACGCTTCCGACTTTGTCCGCCACGTCGTGGATCTTATTCGCCGCATGGCTGGTTAACGTCGCTCGCACGATCTTACCTGCCACATCTTTTGTAATGCCTGAATCTCCATACTCTACCATATTCATACCACCTGATGATAACATATTACCGCATGGCCATACAGCGATGCGGCCTTTCCGATGCACGATCTATTATGACCTAGATTATTTTTTCGATGGTAGAATTTATAATCATTCTTAAAAGAAAACGTGTTAATGCCATGTCAATCCGTAGATTAAACCGGAGAAGGGTCTGGAGAAGAAACGGGGACTGGCGCTGTCCGAGCAACAATATACTGTTGAACTGGTCGTTAAAATAATATGGGCGCTAATAGCGCCCGATCAATCTTTTTTAGCCGGTTTCTCATCCACAGGTTTTCCTTCGGCAGCGGCTTTCTTCTTAGCCTCTTCCATCCTGCGCTTCTTCAGGATAGGGGCATTCTCGTTGGTCACAAGGGTGAAGACTGTTAGCTTCTCTCTTGAGGGCTTCGTGTATATCTCGTTCTGCGATATCGCCTTTGTCGGACAGACCCTGGCACAGGTACCGCACCTGATGCATTGCGTATTCAGGTATTCGACCTTTGTCTCTTCCTTGTGGATCTTGATGCACACGGCAGGGCATGAGCGCTCGCAAAGCCCGCAGAGGATGCATAGCTTGCCGTCAAAGGTCACATCAGCCCTCGTCCCGGGGAAGTGCTCGTACGGCGTGAACGGGTAATTTGAGGTGTACGGCTTGCTTGCGGCGTTTTTTAGTATGTTCTCGAGTATCTTCAGCATGTCAGGTCACCTGTCGAAGCACCCGATGCACGGGTCGAATGTAATCGTGATCAATCCGACGTCAGCCAGGTGCGAGCCCTTGATCAAAGGTACGATCCCCGGCCCGTTCGCATACGTGGACGTGCGTATCTTCACGCGGTCCAGCTCTTTTGATTTTTTGGCGCGGACATAGTAGAATAATTCTCCGCGGGGTGGCTCTACGCGTGCAAAGTTTTCGCCCTCCGGTAGCACGGTGGGCTTGGTAAAGATCTCAGGAGGCGCAGAGTCCAGTAGCGGAAGGCATGCCCTGATGATGTCTATCGATTGGAATAGCTCGCGTACGCGTATGAGCGATCGGGCCCAGCAGTCGCCGCCTTTCTCTACGACTGGCTCGACCTTGATCTCCTTATACGTAAGATATGGCGCATCGTAGCGCACATCATAAGGAACGTTGCTGCCCCTTGCCACAGGCCCGACCACACATAGGTCTCGGGCCAGCTTCTCGCTCATGATACCGACACCCTGCATACGCTGCTTGATCGTGTAGCTCTTCACGATCATGTCCTGCAGGTCGAGGCACTTTTTCTCGATGAGATCGCAGAACGTGCTGATATCCTTCGAGTATTCGGGGCCTATGTCCCTGATCACGCCGCCGACAGCGTTTATTCCGTGCAGGATACGGTTGCCCGTGGTTTTCTCGAACACGTCGAGCACGATCTCACGGTTCCTGAAGCAAAGCATGAATAGATTCTCGAAGCCGATAGACTCGAGCGTCAGCCCGATCGCTAACAGGTGGCTGTGCAATCGCTCAAGCTCGAGCATGATCGTCCTGATTATTTGAGCGCGTCGCGGCACCTCAAGATTCATAGTTCCCTCGACCGCCAGGCAATAGCACGTCGAGTGGTGCTGCGTACAGATCGCACATACACGCTCCGACAGATATGAGCCTTTATTATAGTCCCACTGGAACTTTTTCTCCAGGCCTTTATGGACGTATCCGGCCTCCAGGTCTGCGTCCTTGACGATCTCGCCGTCCATGGTAAGCTTTAATCGAAGGGGCTCTATCCACACGGGGTGTTGCGGTCCGAACTGTATGGTGGTCCTCATTTTATAGCCTCCTTTGCCGGCTCAGCCGGCTTTTTTACGGGCATAGGCCTTCGCAGCGGAGCGTTGACGCTCTCGTGCAGGAAGAAGCGCCCCGGCACGTCTTTCACGCGGACGCCGAACATCTCAGAGAGTTCGTTCTCGGCGATGTAAGCTCCCGGTATCATGTGCGTGATGCTTTCGATCTCCTCGTTGCCGCCGTCCTTCTTGGGCACGATGACCCTGTAGACTTCCGTCTGGCTGATCCCGGTGTGGAAGAAATACAGCACCTCTATGTTCTCGCCCGTATCGGCGCCGACGATGGTGATCAACCTCGCGTTCTTCGCATGAAGGTTATTTACGATGCCCTGAAGCTCGGCCTGGGTCACGGTCTTACTTTCCATTTAAGCCTCCCCTTTCGCTTTTTTCTTCGATTCGAGGATATTTTTCTCTTTTTCGTTCAATATGTCCAGGGCTAGCACCAGCCCGTCGATGATCGCCTCGGGCCGCACGTTGCAGCCCGGCACGTATACATCCACCGGGACGACCTTGTCCACGCCGCCGCACATGGCATAACAGTCCTGGTATATGCCGCCGGTACTCGCGCACGTGCCGACGGCCATGACCACCTTCGGGTCCGGCATCTGGTCATACAGGTTCTTGATGATCTCTTTATATTTCAGCGTCACAGGGCCCACCACGAGCATCACGTCAGCGTGCTTCGGGTTGCCTGTGCTGATCACGCCGAACCTGCTGACATCGAACCTTGGCGTAAGGCACGCCAGGATCTCCAGGTCACAGCCGTTACAGCCTCCGGTGCCTACGTGTAGGACCCACGGCGACTTTTTCCTTGCCAGTTCTGTCAGGCTCATGCTATCCATCCCCCGATCACGATGATCCATATGAGGTTTAAGATCAGTAATGCCATTCCCGCCACGAATACTTGCTTGAGCATCTGATCGACTCTAAGTCTCGCTGTCGCGTTATCCACGATGATCAAGAACACATATGCGACGAGCATCAGCAGTAGTCGTACCCATATGTTCTGCACGAAGAACAGGCCTACGAACCACAGCAAGAAGAACATCTCTATAAAGTGGGCGATGTTCAATAAGCCCAGGTACTTTCCCGTGAATTCCGTCTCCGGCCCTTGCGCGATCTCCTGATGCGCATCTGCAATATCGAAGGGAGACTTTCGCGCCTTGATGGGCAGTATTATGAAAATGGCCAGCAGTGCCAGCGGCAGCGTATACAGTAGTGGCTGCGAGGCCGTAAATATGGAGCTGATCTCGAAACTGCCCGTCTTTAGCCGTATCAGGAATACCACTAAGAGCAATATCGGCTCGTATGTTAACATCTGAAGTAGCTCGCGAGTGGCACCCATATAGCTGAACTGCGACCTGACGCTATATCCTGCCAGCACTAAAAAGGTGAATGACACGCCGAAGATGAATGTCGTGATCAGCAGGTCATACTTGAAGAGCAGCAGCGCCAGGCTCAGGATCACCGTAAGCAGATAGGCTACGCCGAATACCAGGTATGTCTTGTTGACGACATTGTCCTCCTTGCCGAATAGCTTGAGCACGTCATAGAACGGCTGCACAATGGGAGGCCCTCTCCTGTTCTGGATACGTGCTGTGAGCTTCCTGTCTATGCCGACCAACAGGCCGCCGACAAACGGCGATATGATCAATAGGGCGAGCGGTATTCCATAGGTCGTGAGCGTGGCGTTATCGAATGCGATCATAATAGCACCGCCGCGAACAGCGCCAATAATAGCAGCACGCCTAATGGGTTGATATATTTCATGATCGCGCCTTCTCCGATGAGATCCTGGAAGTACCCGCCGCCAAGCTCGGGATCCGAGCCCGTGCCGCAGGAATACGTTGCCGTCACGGTAGACTTAGGCACCTTGATGGCGATTACCGGGATCAGTATGATGATCAGGAATACGATCAGGAATCCTAGCGGAGAGAAGCTGCCTAATGCGTTCTGAATGGCTGGCCCGAGCACGAGCTGCGAGGGCTGTGCGCCATATACTGGCGGCAGGCTGATCAGGTTGCTGAAGAAGACCGTCGTCAGTGCCACGGAGACGAATACGCCCAGCACTAATATGATCAGCGGCAGCTCCATATACCAGTCGTGCTTCGGGTGTTCCGTTACACCGTTCGTTTTCGTGGCCATGAGCTTTCCCGCCCACCTGGAATAATAGAAGACGGAGAAGATGCTCCCGAAGATGATGAAGAATATGTCGATGAGCGACAGGCTGATCTCCTTGAATGTGGACACGGACTGGAACGCCAGCCACTTACCCACGAATACGCCGAACGGAGGCGCCATTAATGAGATCAGGCCGATTACCATGATGGACGCTACCAGCGGCATCTTAGCTACCAGCCCTTCCATGTTCTCGATATCGCGAGACCCAATATCATGCTGTACTTTGCCCACGCACAGGAAGAGCAAACCTTTAGATACTGCATGGAACACCAGCAATGCGACCGCGGCCGTTAGTGCCAGTGCCGTATTGATGCCTGCGCACATGGCGATGAGGCCTAAATAGCTGATGGTCGAATAGGCCAGGATGCGCTTGGAATCCGTCTGGCTCAGCGCGAGCAGCGCGCAGACCATGAACGAAAATCCGCCGAATACTGCAATGATTGTCGAGAGCGTGCTTCCGACGATGAATGGCGAAATTCGGATCAGCATGTATACTCCGGCGTTCACCATTGTCGAGGAATGCAATAACGCCGACACGGGGGTCGGGGCCACCATCGCGCCCGTGAGCCACGAGTTGAATGGCATGAGCGCGGACTTGGTGAAAGCTCCGAAAGCGATGAACGCGAACGGCAACACGATAGCCGCTGCGGGCAGGAATGAAAGGAATCCCGGCATGGTAGCCTTCATGTTCAGAAGGTCGGACATCAGCGTGGTACCGTACATAGACTGGATGAGGACTATGCCAGTGATGAGGCCGACACCGCCGAGCAGGTTCATCCACAGCGCCCGGTCGGACGCCTTAATGGATTCCTCGTTGCGGTAATGGCGGATCAGGAGGAACGAGCACAGCGTGGTGACCTCCCAGAAGAAGAACAGCCAGGTCAGGTCATTCGTGAAGATCAGCGCGTTCATGTCTCCCAGGAACAGCATCATGATCAGGAAGAAAGAGGATACGTTCTTGCCTCCCTTCATGTAGCCGATGGAATATAATAATATGAGCGAGCCTACCAGCGAGACGATCAGGCACATCACGATGGACAGGTCGTCGAACACGAACGTTGCTGCGCCGGCATGGGTGGCCTTCGGCATGAAGAACTCCAGGTACACCAGCGGTATTGCCTGTAGGATGACAAGGCCGACCGCTTTGTACTCTTTGTCCTTGAGGCCGAAGTATAACAGTGTTAATAATAATAGGAAGTCAAATAACAGGATGATCGGCGATATGGGGATGCTGACGCCTGCGGCGTCAATCGATTCAACGGCCAGTTTCTGGGGGCCGCCGTACAACACCAATAGAGAAGCTACCGATAGTACCAGCGCACATAGGATGACGATATATTTTTTCAGGTTGTAGCCTGGCACGAAGTAGCATATGATGCCGAATAAGACCGGCACGATTGTAGTGAATAACAGCAGTAGCGAGCCATCCATAGAACACACCAGGCAATGTTAATATACATAGTAAATCATGATATATATAATCAATGGCAAGCTATGTCATTGTATTTTACCATTTTTCATATCAGGAGGATAGGCATCGTTTATTACCACAATTCTATTTTAATGATCGAAATTATAGGGTCCTCTTACTACGGTGGACAGACATCAAAACGCAAGGAAATATGAGTATCTCACAAAAAAGAAATAAATGGTCTGACAAAAATTGGACTAATTCAACGCAGTTGTGAATATTCAATCACAATGGATATAGTAAATTTTGGCCTAGTCCGCGTGGAGTTTTGACGATACATTATTAAATTATCGAGCAGATAGTTTCAATTAATGAGTGGGATCAGACTTGTTATCAGCGATTTTGACCGGACTTTCACAGACGCATCGCTGCGCGTGGATCCCGCCCTGGCCAGCGCGATCAACCGGATAAAGAAAAAAGGGATCGCGTTCTCCATCGTCTCTGGCCGGAAATATGATTTCATGTATGACACGTTTACCACGCTGAAGGGCCTGATCGATGCCTTCGTCGCCGAGAACGGATGTGTTGGCTATTTCGACGGCCATAAGTACATCATCGGCGATCATACCAACCGCGAGGGCTTGTTCGATCGCCTGAATGCGCATTCCATCCCATATGACCCCGGGGATGTTGTGGTGTCCGTCAATGTCGCGTATGAACGCCAGCTTTTGGACGTCCTGAAGCAGACAGGCGACACTTACGACCTGGTACAGAACATCGATTCTCTCATGATATTGCCACATAATATCTCCAAGGGGACAGGCGCCGCCTGGCTCGCTTCCAGATATCAGATATTCCCCGACGCCACTGCCTGCATCGGGGATGCCGAGAACGACCTGAGCATGAGGCAGTCATGTAAGCTGCTAGGGGCGGTCTCGAACGCGATCCCGGAGATGAAAAGTGAAGCCGACTTTGTCTGCCATCATGACTTCGGCGAAGGCCTGCTGGAGTTTTTAGAATACATTGATAAAAGACAAACGGCGTAGCGTGTTATTTTTTATGCGATAATTTTTATAATTAATGTTCTAATATTCTTCTATGTATGGTGTCATCGGTAATGGGGAGACTTGCGCTTTCATCAGCGTCTTTAGCTCAGTAGACTGGCTCTGCCTGCCGAGGTTTGACTCGCCGACTATGTTCGCCAAAGCGCTGGACAGCGTGAACGGCGGCTCACTGCTTTTATCGTCGGACCGTGGCGGCACATCCACCCCATTCGAGACTGGTACACAGCGATATATCGAGGACACAAACATTCTGGAGACGTCCACCAGCGTGAGCGGCGATGTGGTTCGGACTGTGGACTTCATGCCCTTCGGCAAGCGCAGGCTGTGGCGTATTCTCGGTATCTCCGGCCCCGAGCCCTTCAAGCTTTACGTGGACCTGGACCCGCGGCCCGACTATAGCCGGGAGAAGCCTTCGCTTGACGTTACGGACGACGGCGTCATGATATCGTCGAGCGCGCAGGCGCTGTATGTGTCCACCATGGCGAAGGCCTCCATCAAGAAGCGCAGGATCACGTTCAGCATCGAGCCCCCGATGGCCGTGCCGCTGCTATTATCGTATGGCGACACGCCGAAGGCTGCGAAAAAGGCCGCCGAAGGCGCGAACTACGAGCGCGAGTATCTTTCGGACATGAAGCTCTGGCGCCTGTTTGTGTCCGAAGCCGTGCCGGTATTCGAGCTGAGCCCGCGCCTGCATTATTTCTACATGCGCTCGCTGCTGGCGCTAAAATTGCTGATGTACGATCGCACGGGTGCCATACTGGCTGCACCGACTACCTCATTCCCGGAGATCGTGGGGAAAGATTCCAACTGGGACTATCGTTTCTGCTGGGTCCGCGATGGCGCATACTGCGCAGAAGCGCTGGCCCTGGCAGGCCTGCATGATGACTCCAGGAAGATCATTGATTTTTTGCTGAAGATCGCCAAGCCCGAAGGAAAGCCCTACCCCAACCCGCTGGTCTCCATTTGCGGAGATCTCCGCGGCACGGAGGAGGAGCTGCTGGACAGCCTGGTCGGCTTCGGCAACAGCCGGCCCGTCAGGATCGGCAACAAGGCAGTTGACCAGAAGCAGAACGACCTGGAAGGCGAGGTCATACACGCCATTTATACGCTTTATAAGCACGCGAAGGCCGAGGATTATGTAAGATATCATTTTGAGAAAATATCAAAGATCGTGGACTATGTCATGGACCACTGGCGCGAGAAGGACGCGGGCATCTGGGAGCTGCGGCGCGAATATATGAACTACGTGCATAGCAAGGTGCTGTGCTGGGTGGCGCTTGAATATGGTGCCAGGCTGGCATCGGTGGTCGGCGAGGGCGGCAAGGCCAGCAGATGGGGCCTTGAGGCTGAAAAAGTAAAAGTCGACGTGATCAAGAACGGCTGGTCCGAAAAAAGAAAATGCTTCAAGCGCGCCTACGAGGACGACGCCTATGATGCCTCGATACTCGCCATACCGCTCATGAACATGCTCCCTGTGGACGACCCCATGGTAAGCATGAGCGTTAAGAGTATCACGGATCGCCTCGGCACGGGGGGACTCCTAAAGAGGTTCGAGGATGAGACCGGGGCGTTCATGCTCTCGTCCCTGTGGCTTGCACAGGTGATGATGAAAAAGGGTAAAGTGGTCAGCGCCCTCGATATCATCAACAGGGCGGCACAATACGCGTCCAGCGACCTGGGATTGTTCGCCGAAGAATATGATATGTACTACCAGCGCCTGGTCGGGAACATCCCACAGTCATTCTCACATGAAGAATTCGTGAAGTCCGTCCAGTACCTGCTCGGCAAAGAATAACAGCTAAAAATACCCATTTCGAACGGGCGAAAAGATAACCACGGCAACAAGCCGTGGTCCTAACACATTACAGCTAGACTACGCGGGTTACCCTGTCTGTAATGAGCTCTTGACATCTGTCTTTTCCTTGAGCCGCTTCTGCAGGTAGATCGTATCGTAGATATCGCTGTGCTCCTTGAAGCCTCTCTCCACGCAGAACTTTGTAGAAGCGATTTTCCTGCCCTCGTCACCCATTCGCTTTCGTAAAGCCGGGTGCTCGATGAGTGTCTCGATACATGTCGCAAGCTCTATATGATCCTTTGACTTGAACAGGTAGCCGTTAACGCCGTTGATGATCTGCTCCGGTATGCCCCCCACGTTGGAGCCGATGACGGGCTTTCCGAAGCACATGGCTTCCGAGATGACCAGCCCGAACCCTTCATTCACGGACGGCTGCACGAGCATGTCGCACGAGTCATAGGCCATCATCAGGTCATCCTGGCTGACCTTACCCAGGAACTTGACGTGGTCCTTTAATCCTAAAGTGTCGACCATGGATTCCAGCATCTCGAGGCGATTCGTGCGGCCCATGATCTTTTTCGTGAGCGAGCCGTTGCCGATGAATATACATGTCGTACCGGGATGTTTTTTAATGACCTCTTTCATGGCCAGGAGCAGGTATTCCTGACCTTTGCGCGGGTCTATCCGCGACACACAGAGTACCAGGTTATTTTTTTCCGGTATATCGTACTTTTTCCTGAACTCGTTCTCGTCCTTCAGGGCGTATGTGTCCGTCTCGATGAACGGGTTGATCTTACTCACCTTTTCCGGGTCCAGCCCGCTATCCACGGCGGTCCGCAGGAACTCGTCCGTCGAAAAGATCACCCTGTCGTAATACCGCATATATCGGACCAGGAACTCCCGCCAGTCCGCCGGTGTGGTCTCGGTGAAAGGAATGTGCCAGGTGAATATGGTTGGTACGTTGACCTCGCCACGCAGGAGGAACGCGAGCGGCATTACCTGAAAATCGTGTACGTGAAGTACGTCGAATTTTTCCGTCTCATAGACTTGTTTTACTTTTTCATACATATTCAGGTTGAAGCCCAGGTATTCCGAATATCCCTGGTTGAAACGGTCATCGAGCGCCGCTTTTTGCTTTTCGCTCCCATGCGTGATATCGATGATTATCTCCTTGAACTTAAAGTACCCGTCCATGGACTCCTGCATGCTGTCATCGCCCGACATACGGTACACTCTGACGCCGTCGACTACCTCGAAGTCGGGCATATCCGGAGCTTTCAGGTGCACGACCACCAGTTCGTCACCTCGCTCGATCAATTTTTTTCCCAGCGCCTGTAAATACCTGGTGACGCCGCCGATGTACGGGTAAAATGATTGAGAAACGGCACAAATTTTCATAATATCGATATTACTAAATCCGGACTATATATCTTAGCGAAGTAAAAACGTGTAAATAAATGCCCCATTTGCATTAAAAGCGTTAAATTCGCTTAATAACAGATATGTAAAAAAATATACGATAAAAACATAAGCGACAGCCCGGAATACGCCAGGGCTGTTTTATGTGACGATCCCGGTGCAGGCGTATCAGGGCGAGAGCCTGCTGATGGTCCGCGGGTAGGGGATCGTATCGCGAATGTGCTCCCTATTGCATATCCAGCGCACGAGGCGCTCCGCTCCCATGCCAAAGCCGGAATGCTGTACAGAACCGTACCGGCGCAGGTCCAGGTACCATCCATACTTCGCGGGATCCTCGCCCTGGCTTCTGATGCGTTCCTCTAATATTTTCAGGTCCGTTTCGCGCTCGCTGGCGCCGATGATCTCGCCAAAGCCCTTCGGGGCGATCAGGTCGACCGCGAGCACTTTACCATCGCCGGCGTCCCTCATGTAGAATGCCTTCACGGCGGCCGGGTATTCGGTGATGAATAATGGCCTGTCATAGTGCATGGAAAGCTGGCGTTCCTCATGGGTCCCGAAATCCTCGCCCCACTTTACAGGATAGCCGTCCGCATTGAGGATCTTGATCGCCTCGTCATAGGTGATACGCGGGAATGGCGGCTTCAAGTTCTTGAAATATTCAGGGTCGGCGCCGAGCGTTTTCAATTCCTCGTATCGCTCCTCTGCCGCCTTGTTGCAGACAAAGCACACGAGCTGCTCCAGCATATCGATCATTTCATACAGGCCAGTCCAGGCCATTTCACCCTCGATGTGCCAGTACTCGGCCAGGTGCCTGGTCGTCCGCGACTTTTCAGCCCTGAAAGAAGGCGTTATAGAATATACTTTTTCCAGGCCGAAGATCAGCGACTCTAAATATAGCTGAGCGCTCTGCGACAAAAACGCCTTATCTTCGAAGTATTTAAGCTCGAACAGCGTCGAGCCGCCTTCGCAGCTGCTTGACATTATGATCGGAGGTGTGACCTCATAAAAATTATTGGTTTTGAACCATTCGCGAGTAGCGCTCAAAACGGAGTCCTTGACCTTCATGATAGTAACAAGTTCCTTGCTCCGGTTGTCCAGGTGCCTCAGGTCAAGCAGCACCTCCGGGTTGTGTTCTTCTCCGAAGATCGGGTAGTCCTGGGATGCTCCGACGAGCTTCAGCTCCGTGGCCACTAATTCCCTGCCCCCGGGCGCCCTCGGGTCAGTCCTGATCTTGCCCTTCATTATGACGGAGCATTCAAGCGAGAGCGAATCCGCGACCTTCAGGGCCTCGTCACACACGTTCCCCTTCTTAGCGGTCACCTGGATCTCGCCTGTCGAATCCCTGACCAGAGTAAAGACCAGCTTGCCGCTGGACCTGTTCTTTACGACCCAGCCGCCGATCTCGACCTCTTCGCCATCATTGTATTTTCCGGACAGCACGTCCTTGATCTTCGCGAACATAAAAATATCATCTTCACACTGTTAACGAGCAATAATCTTAGCGTTACTCATAAAAAAACTTTTACCAGCCATAAGCGCATTCAGCTCCTTAGCCCGGATCGTTGCGACCCTCGTAGTAGCTCTTTATGCTTATTCTCCACGATGCCACGGCATATCTCGAAAAACCCGTCCACCTCGGCCCTCTCCTCTTTATCAAGATGTCGGACCACGATCTCTTCATAGGTATCTAAAAAATTGATCGTAGTATCTATCTTCGTGCCATCTTTTCGGAGCAGATTGTAGAGCCACTCCATGAACATACGGAGGACTTTCTGGTCGCTGGACTCGACAGGCGCAGCCATCAGGTCGAATAAGCCTTCGCATACAGCCATGGAGATGCCTTCCGGCGGGTTACTCAGGCCTTTAAAATAGTCCATGTCTTTGAACATGTCGACCGCACTGTCGATAATGAGCTGCCTGTTCTTCGAGAGGTCTTGCGTGGTCGAATTCATGACATAGGAGATTAAGTTCTGCGACTTTATGATGTTATTCCGAGTTTTAGACATCGCCAGCACCCGGCATGTCCTTATTTTATTGTTTTTTGGACATCACGGTCATGACCGGGTACGGTATTTCGATGCCTTCCCCTTTAAATCGTGACAGAATGCTGCGATATATCGTATCGATCGTGTCCATGTCTTCATTGTAGCTGTCGATCCAGACGAGAAGCGTGACCTCCACGTTGAAGTCGGAAAGCTGTGACACATATGCCATCGGCTTCGGCTCTTTTGAGACTGCCTGTGTTTCGACCGCTGATTGTTCCATGATCGTGCAAGCCCTGTCTATGTCGGAAGCATAGCCGATGCCCACCTTAAGCATGACTCGGACCTTTGCGTCGGGCTGCGACACGTTCACGATACGGCTGTTGGCCATCATCTCGTTGGGTATGACCGCTATGCGGTTATCCATTGTCTTGATCCTCGTGCTGCGCATGCCGATATCGGATACGTCGCCCATGCCTATGCCCTTGATCATCAGGCGGTCGCCTATCTTGTATGGCCTGTCGGTTAAAATAGCCACGGCGCCGAAAAGATTAGAGAGCATCTCCTTCGCTGCCAGCGCGATCGCGATGCCGAACACGCCCAGTCCCGCTATGAGCGGTGTAATAGGCGTGAAAAGCCCGATGACCATGACCAGCGCAACGACGTATACGGCCGCGACCATGAACTTTTGCAGGAATGGCATCAAGTGGTCATCCAGGTCCGAATCGGTCCTCGGCGCGATGTCATGCATGTACCACCGCATGACGGCGACGATAAGGTTTGAGGTGAAGTAAGCGCCTACCAGGATGACCGCGATGGTCGCCATCTTGTCGAGAAGCTCGACGACGCCCGATGGCAGCTCGTTTAAAGTCTTCGCGGCAAGGTACGCGCCGATGACGATAACGAGCACCTGTATGGGGCCTTTAATGGCTGTCAGTATCTCGTCGTCAAGCGTGGACTCGGTCTTTGAGACCAGGCGGGGCATCACGTCCGTGACAATATGCTTGGCCAGCTGCGAAATGATCGCGAAGATCGCTAAAATAATGGCCGCGGTCAGTAAGTCGGAGCCTACTGCGCCGATGCCCGTGTGCAGGCCGATCCAGCCCTCGAGCCTGTCAGCCAGCGGCTGTATATCTACGATACTGCCCGATGTCGCATTAGAGGCGGTTGTGTTGATGGTCTCAAGCATTCTATCTTTTAGTGGACAGATGACTATTTAAACTTTTAGATAAGTAGGCGACAACAAGCGAATCCTCTTATTCTCGGCCCTTCATGGCTGATATTACCTTATCCTGCCGGCAGAGATCAAATGACATCTTCGGTATTACATATCAGGGTCTAAAAAATTAAAAAAAAGTCGATAAGTTCAAGCTCTATACTTAATGGTCGGCGCCTGTTCTGCCTTGATCTTATCGAGCAGCCTCCCCATGCGGTCGAGCGCTTCTTTAATATTCTCCATGGATGCCGCATAGGAGCACCGCAGATGCCCGTCTCCGGACTCTCCGAACACGTCGCCCGGCACGACCACCACACCCTCCTCGAAAAGCAGCCTCTCGGCAAACTTTTCCGAGGTAAGGCCGGTCGACCTGATAGACGGGAAGGCGTAGAACGCGCCTTTGGGCTCGAAGCAGCTCAAGCCGAGATCATTAAACCCTTTCACGATGACACGCCTGCGGCGGTTATATTCTTTGACCATCTCCAGCATCTCGGGCTGGCCGCTCTTGAGCGCCTCGATGGCGCCCATCTGCGCCGTGATCGGCGCGCAAAGCATCGTGTACTGGTGGATCTTCATCATGGCTTCAATGACCTCGTCGTTACCGCATGCATAGCCCAGTCTCCAGCCAGTCATGGCGAAGGCCTTGCTGAAACCGTTAAGCAGAATCGTATTATCGCGCATGCCGTTTAGCGAGGCGATGGAGACGTGCTTGCCTTCGTAGGTCAATTTCTCGTAGACTTCATCTGAAATGACGGTAAGGTCATGCTCGATGGCCACATCCGCGACCTCCTCCAGGTCTTTCCGCGTCATGATGGACCCTGTCGGGTTGTTAGGGTAATTCATGATGATGGCGCGGGTGCGGGGCGTAATGTACTTCTCCAGGTCTTCTTTTCTTACCTTGAAGTCGTTCTCGAGCCTTGTGGAGACCGATACCGGCTCGCCGCCGGCCATGATCACGCATGGCTTATACGATACGTAGCTGGGCTCAACGATCAGCACTTCATCGCCCGGGTCGGTAATGGCGCGGATCGCAAGGTCTATGCCTTCGCTAACGCCAGTCGTCACCAGGATCTCCTTGTTGGGGTCATAATCGATATCGACGCCTTCATCCTCATAGGCGGAGATCTGCTCTCGCAGCTCGAGAAGGCCCCAGTTTGACGTATACGTAGTTTTCCCTTTTTCAACGCCATAAATGGATGCTTCGCGTATCCTCCACGGCGTGATAAAATCCGGCTCGCCGACACCTAACGAAATAACGTCCTTGACGCTGGAAGCTATATCGAAGAATTTTCTTATGCCCGATGGGGGCAGGTCTTTTACTTTCTTAGCGATCTTCATGGGTGAATGACCAGCCTTGTGTCCGATTCTTTCTCGAACAGGATCTCGCCCTCGTTCTTATAGCGGCGCAGCAGGAAGTGCGTAGCCGTATGGTTGACCTGGCTGAGGGGCGCGATCTTTTCCGCTACAAAGAACGCCACCTCCTTCATGGTCTTGCCTTTAATCAGTAAATGTAAGTCGTGGTCTCCGGAGATCAGCATGCATGTGACCACTTCAGGGAACTTAGAGATGCGCTCTGCCACTGCATCGTAGCCCACGTTGCGCTCAGGGCTGAGCTGTACCTCGATGATGGCATATACGGACTCGTCGCCGTACTTTTCCCAGTCGACGACCGTCTTGTATCCCTTGATGATGCCGCGTGTCTCCATTTCCTTGACAAAGCTCCGGACTTCTTCTTCTCCGAGGCCCGTCTGCTCGGCAATATCCTTAGGCGTAAGCCGCGCGTCCTTCTCAAGGACTTCCAGAACCTCTTTCATCTGATCGTTCATAATGTATACCCGATTGACTCTCACTTTTTATCCTGCACCCTTAAAAGCTTATCGAAGCCCACTAAGTTCTCGAAGTTCGCAGTTTCAACACAATCACTCTGTGTTCTCCGTGCCCTGTGGTTAATATATAGTCCCAAACACGCCCAAACACGAGAAATACACAGCCGCCGGAGGCTTATACAAAAACTATCATCATGATACTTCGAGAACTTTGTGCGCATCAACGATGGTCCGTCGAAGAAATAAAAAATGAAAAATGGGCGTCCACGTTTTTGTTTTTATAGTTACTATGAAGAATATAGTTACGATCAATGATGCGAGGCTTACAGGTTGAGCCTTTCTACAGCCAGCTTGATATCGTCGGCCTTGATCGTCTTTCTGCCCGCGTGCACGCAGAGCTTGCTGGCTTCAGCGCCAATCTTCAGTACGTAATCTTCCGTATACTTAACCATCTCATCCACCGCTTCCGCGGAGATCCTCTCGCCGCCCGCCTGGCTCAACAGCCTGGCGATCGGTGCCTTAGATATCTCAGACATAATGATAACCTCTCAATCGTTTACAGTAGTAAGTGCCACTATACATTATAAAATTTTTCATTTCCATGGCCTTTAAGAATTTTCAGATAAAAATAAGGTGTAAAAAGGTGAAATAAGGCGTAATACGGCCTTTCAAGCTGACATCGCCTGTACGTTTCATTTAACGTTTACGGGCGTTTAAAAATCCGCGAATTTCCGCATATGCAAGTCCATGGATCGTATATCGCTACGCGGGCAGCCGACAGCCAGGAAAGGCCTGCTCATACCGCAAAAGCTCTTACGCTTCCCCATGATGCTCATGCTCCAATAACAATAAGCGCATTCCTCTTGATAACATTCCCTGACTTCCATGATACTTCTCGTACAATAACAACGCATCTCTATATAATAGGAATTACCATGCCCCATGAAAGTAATCAATGGGTTGCAATATATGCAGTCAATATTTGCTAATATGGTTAAGCTTAAATAATAAATCTCTCTCTTTAGCTACTGATGGAACTCCCTACGCCGGAAGGTATCAAGAAGAAGCGCATCAAGATGGGGCTGACCCAGAGCGAGCTTGCGAAGCGAGCTCATGTTAGTCAGCCGCTGATCGCGCGCATAGAATCCGGGGATGTAGACCCCAGGCTTTCGACTATCAGGAGCATCATCACGGCGCTTGATGAGATGGAGCGCAGCAAGATCGTGGCTCGTGACCTGATGACTTCGCCAGTGATCTCGCTATCATCCGAAGAGACGGTCGAGCAGGCAGTAAGGATCATGGAGAAATACGGCTTTTCTCAGGTGCCAGTGATCGATAACGGTGTTCCGATCGGGAGTATATCGGAGAGCGTGCTGGTACAGGCGATGTCCGGCGCGAATATTAATAAGATCAGCGCGTCGCATGTAAGGCAGCTCATGGAGGATTCGTTCCCCGCCGTAGCTCCTGGTACGGATATGGGCACCATATCCACGCTGCTGGAGACCAACCATGCCGTGCTAGTGATGGAAACCGGCAAGGTAGTCGGCGTGATCACCAAATACAACATCATGCAGCTCATTAATAAATAAGGATCTATTTTTACATTTTTGGTCTATCATTCGATGAAGTTTACTATTTTACATTAAAAAACACTTTAGCACTTCATCCTGCGGATCGAAGGCCCTGCGATTGATCACCAAGCCATAGTAGGTCGTTCTTTTATATTATAATTAGAAATATATATATAATTTGTACTGTAAATATTACATATGTAACCGGTCATATCTTTTGCATTTGACCTGCTCCCTCTCAGGGTGTGAGCGTGAAGGGTACCATGGCTAACAACGCATCGTCATATCACTTACCGATCAGGCTGCTGTGCATTACGGCCATAGCCTTGTTCGTATATCTGCCCCAGGTAGTCTACGCGGCCTCTACCAATTCTACCACAGATACCGGCTCAAACCGGGCCATCTATGTAGAAGGTTACATCACCGAGAACTCCATGCGCGGCGGGATTCTCACCGCCCTACCAATACCCAACGCGGTCATTTATTTCATTAAAAATAACCAGGTAGTCAACCAGTCCAAGTCAAATACAGTCGGATATTACTCTGTCGTCATCACGTCCGGCGAATACTCCGTCGTGACCGCTGCCTCGGGCTACGAGACGTCCATGACGGAGGAGACTTTCCAGGGCACCAGGACCCTGGATCAAGTGCTCAAGCAAATCCCGTATAACGGGCTGGTGCCATATGTGTTGAATCCGGTCATCGAGACTAGCCCGGGGAGGCCCGTGGAGGCCACGATAGTTGTCGAGAATTCCCAGCTGGTCGACCAGTACCTGACCTTTACTTCGAACGTGCCGGGGAAACCCGGCGAGTGGACTTCATGGTTCCCTGATGGTGAATCGTTGGGCGTCCGATCCGGCGCGGAGGAGCGGCTGCAGGTCATGTTCCAGTATAACGGTAACCAAAAAATTCCCGCCGTCGCGCACGTGATCGTCAACGGGGGGCCATTTTATGCAGACATACCCGTCGTCATCATCGTGAAGGATCTGCCGTATGAATCCATTGACCTGTACTCTAATGCACCACAAAAAGTCGTAAAACCGGGCACTACCACCAATTTCGTATTCAACGTGAATAATAAGTACGCCCAGGGTAAAACTCTGCTAGTCAATATCAGCAAGCCCGTCGGCTGGGATGCGAGCACCCTCAATGGCTCCATTTTTTACACGTACGAGGGCCTGATCGCAAGCTCTGACCTATGGGTTTACGTGCCTAAGGATGCGGCGCCAGGCTATTATTATGTAAACGTGACGCTGCAAGGGCAGGACACAATGTCAAACATGCTCCAGTTCCAGGTTCAAGTCCAGGGCACGGCTCCTTATGATGCGCTGATTAAAGGCTATAATAAATCGGACGAGGGATACCCGGTCGTTAATCTGACCGATGGGGACTCCATCGACATACCCGTACGTGTTTACAATAACGGAGACTTCCCGCTGCAGATCTATGCCTATGCCGAGGTCGGCGATAACTGGGACTATTATGTGAGCGGCACGCCATTCGGCAAGATCACCATCGACCCGGGCAGCGCCGGGGAGTTCGTCGTAAAGTCAAAAGTCCCTAATGGCACATATGGTAACTATAGCGCTAAGATATCTCTCGAGGGCAGCAGCCAGGACCAGAGCGGCAATGAAGACATGACGCTGATCGCACAGCTTGATATCAAGCCTAAACAGGAACAGAAGCTCGGCGACACTTCACTATTGACGCTTCTCCTGGCGGGGGCGACCGCAGGCACCATTGGAATATCGCTAGTCAGAGCATCTACGAAAAAGAGGCGACGTTTATAAATTAAAATTTCTGGACGTTAATGGGGTCGATGCCCGCGTCGATCACCATGTTAAACGGTACTTTTCCATACCAGCCGGCCTTCTCGAACATGCTCATGAAGCATACGCCTATGACTTTTCCTTCGGGCTTCATGACATTTTTTATGGCTTCATTCGTGCCTTCGATGCCTATGGTGCATTGCGGCATCGATATTCCGCCGAACAAGACGATTAGATCGGCGTCTTTTGCGCTAGCTGCGTCGCCGACCTGTATGCCGATGCCTTCTACGAGCCGGAGCGAGCGCGTATCCTCCACGATCCCGTCCGGGATGAATACCTGCTCGGCATGAGCTTCGCGAAGGACAAATGCGAACAGCTCGATGAATGGAAGGCACGTGCCTGCGCAGCCGATGTACGCGACTTTGCTGCCCGGCTTCAAGCCCAGCGAGATCATCGTGGCCTTAAAGATCTTTAAAAAGTTCGAAAGCCCTTTTGATGTTTCTACGATTTGATATGCCATCTATTCCAGCCTCTGTAAGTCTTTCACGTTCATTACTGCCGATAACGGAAGTATCCGGGTCTTTATGCCCGACTCCGCCAGCGCGGCGAACGGGTTTATGCCGGAATAGCCGGCGATCCCGCACTTCCCAAGATCGATAGGGATGCCCAGCAAGGGCCGCATCCTCTTGCAGTCAGAAAAGATGCCTCTGATCTCCACCACTTTTATTTCCTCTATGATCTCCAGGGCCCTCTCACGTGCAGTGATCGGTATCTCCCTGACGTTCGCAAGCACGCGGCCCGTGCCCGTGTCCAGCACTTTCAGGATGGATGTCATCTTACGCGAAACAAACACATTCTGCGGGTTAATGGAGGTACCGCTGTAATCAATGGCATCGGTGAATCGCTGAACGACGCCGTCTTTCATCTCGATGATGCCTGCGTACTTCAGGTTTACCGGGATGCCGCGCTTCATCAGGATGCCGTCGATCGTGACGCTGCAAATGCTCACTAAAGCTACCTGGCCTTCCGGGACGTCGTTCTCCAGTATCTCCTGGCCTTCGTCCACGACACGCAGGCGGGGGCTGACCGCGTAGCCAGACTCCACGACTCGCCTGATCATCGGTATAGCCTTGTCCACCTCGGATTTATCAATATAACATATATTCACTACGGCGTCCCCGCTATTCGTGACGGGGTCGAACGTCGTGCGGTATTCGAGATCCTCGATGCGCGTAGAAATAAAGCCCATGCGGTCGGTGACGAGCGCGTGCTTCATCTCATCCTCGCCGGCCGCCGTGATGACACGCCCAAGGTACCCGTGTTTCTTAGTAAAGCCTCTCTCGTCGAGCATTCGTAAATGATAGCGAGTAGCCCTTTCTCCCAGGTTATAGCCGCGGCGGTTCAGCTCTTCGGCTATCTTGCGGGCGCCGACCTCACCGTTGGTCTCGCTCAAGATCCTGAGTATCTCGATCAATTTACGCTGTGTCTCTGCATCAGGCATTTTTACTCTTCCCTAACAGAATAAACAGTACGCTACCATATTTAATAATTTGCTGTGAAACGATCTTTTCCAGTGTCCTGCGATAGACAGCAGCTTTTCCGTCGCTCGCAATCGACCAATAAATATATACAAGAATAGACCCCTATGTGGCGAGCCTTTATAAGACACCGCCTTTGGCGGCACCATTATTTATAAAAATCAAAAAGGAGGAAAACTAATGGGATTATTTGATAAGGTATTCGGCGGTAGCCAGCCCGCTAAGCTTAGCGCCCAGGAATCATTCATCGGCGTTGCGCTGACTGCAGTGGCTGCCGATGGCGTCATCACGCAGGAAGAAGCTCAGGGCATTTTTACTGCCTTATATCGCATGAAAATGTTCAAGGGCACGAATGACAGCCAGATGAAGACCATGTTCGACCGCGTGCTCAACGTGCTGAAAAAGCAGGGCCCGGCCGCACTGATCGAATCCGCTAAAGAGACGCTCACTCCCGAGCTCAAAGAGACCGCGTTCGCCGTGGCCGCAGACCTGGTGCTTGCGGACGGCGTCGTTGAAGACACGGAGAAAAAGTTCCTCGACGACCTCCAGAAAGCGCTTGAGATCAAAGACGACCTCGCACTGAAGATCGCAGAGGTCCTGGTCATCAAGAACCGGGGATAAGCAAAGGTACCGGGGATTTCCCCGGCACATACTATTTTTAAAAAATATTTACGTTCTCAGGGGCTCTTTGCCAGCCTTCGCGGCGATCTTGCCCGCTTCTGGCTTCTGCCTGCCGAGCATCGCCTGTACGAATCCCAGGAATACCGGCGCAGCGCGCTCGGGCCTCGACTTGAACTCGGGATGGAACTGGGTGCCGATAAAGAAGTTGTGAGACGGCAGCTCCAGGATCTCCATCCGGTTGTCGTTCTTGGCGGAGAATACCAGGCCTTTGCTTTCTATTTCGTCGATGAGTTCCGGGTTCACTTCGTATCGGTGCCTGTGGCGCTCCGAGATCTTCGTGGTCCCATAAAGCCGGTGCGCGAGCGTATTATCCTTGATCCAGGACTTGTGCTCGCCCAGCCTCATCGTGCCGCCCAGGTTCTTTATGTCCTTCTGCTCCGGCAGGATATCGATCACGTGCGTGCCTGTGGCGCTGAACTCGCTGCTGGTGGCGTCCTTATAGCCCACCACGTTCCGGGTGAATTCGATGACCGCGAGCTGGAAGCCCAGGCATAGTCCCAGGTAGGGAATGTTATGCTCACGGGCGTACTGAATACCTCTGATATTGCCCTCGATGCCGCGCGTACCGAAGCCGCCCGGTACGAGTATGCCGTCCACGTCCTTGAAAAATGACGAGATATCCGCTGGCTTTTCAAGGTCTTCGGACTCGATCCACTTGATATTCACCTTAGAGCCGGTCGCGATGCCCGCATGTTTCAGGGCTTCCTTGACGCTTAAATAAACGTCTTCTATTCCATACTTGCTGAGGATGGCCACGGTCACAGTCTTATCGGTAGACTCCAGCTTACGTATCATCTCGTTCCACGACTGTGCATCATCCAGCGGCGCCAGCTTCATGTGCTTCATGAGCACGTTCGCCATGCCCTCGTGCTCAAGCTGTATGGGCACTTTGTATACGTCATCGGAATCGTGGGCGCTGATCACGGCCTCCTCTGGTACGTCGGTGAACAGTGAGATCTTCTGCTTGGTGGACTTATGAAGGGCTTTCTTGCATCTCGCGACGATGATGTCCGGCTGGATGCCGATCTCGCGGAGCTCCTTGACGGAGTGCTGCGTAGGCTTTGTTTTTTGCTCGTCCATGGTATCGAAAGGAACAAGCGTGACGTGAATGAGAGTGAAATCCTCATCTTCCTCTTCGGCCCGCATCTGCCGCACGGCTTCCAGGAACGGCATGCTCTCCATGTCACCCACCGTGCCCCCGACCTCTACGAGACAGATGTCGGCACCGCTCTTCTTCGCCACGTGCCTGATACGCTCTTTTATCTCGTTCGTGATATGGGGGATGATCTGTACGGTCTTACCCAGGTAATCGCCGCGACGCTCTTTCTCGATGACGGTCTTGTAGATCTTGCCGGTGGTCAGGTTATGATCCGAAGTGAGGTTGACGTCCATGAAGCGTTCGTAATGGCCGAGATCGATGTCGACCTCGCCTCCATCCTTGAGCACATACACTTCGCCGTGCTGGAACGGGCTCATGGTCCCCGCATCGATATTGATGTAGGGGTCTATCTTGAGGGCCGTCACTTTATAGCCCTTGTTCTTGAGAATCCTCCCTGTAGAGGCTGCGGTGATGCCTTTGCCCAGGCCACTCATCACGCCCCCGGTAACTACCACGTACTTCACTTCATCCACTCCGAAAATTCAATGAAAATGATTGGTTCTCTAAGACTTAAACTTAATGATATACTTATCGGGACCGGTTTCGGAAAACAGCGATAGCCAAAAATAGGTATGTCCCGCCATTTTTATAGGATCATGGACGCATGCAATTGACGTTATAAATATTTAAAATTAACTTCTCATGTGATCGCTTGTGGCAATTTTTTCTTGACCGCCTCGACGATCTGGTTATGGACGTACTCTTGCGGCTTATCTGTCTTGATGACCACGGCGTTGGGCTCTTTACCGATCTCAAGGTATATCCGGCGCACATCTCGCAGGTAATCCTCGTTCTCAAAATGCCTGACGACGTTCTTCCGCGCGTTCACGCGCCGCATGCACTTCTTAGGGTTGATGTCCAGCACGATGATGAGGTCCGGCTTCGGGGAGAACGCCTCGTTCTCTTCTCTTATTCGCTGCGGGTCCAGGCCGCGGGCGCCCTGGTACGCCATATTGGACTGGTAGTACCGGTCCATGATGACCACCTTGCCCTCTTTCAGTGCAGGCTCGATGTGCTCCTTAACGTCTTCCTGCCTGTCGAGCATGAACAACTGGAGCTCCTTTTTTACGTCGCTCAGCCCCCCGTTTACGGCGAGTTTGGCGATCTCGCTGCCATACTGCCCGCTCGTCGGCTCTTTCAGGGAGACAGCGCTCTTGCCGGTTCGCTCGAACCAATTCTTGAGAAGCTCCACCTGCGTGGTCTTACCCGTACCGTCGATGCCCTCGACGCTGATCAGAAATCCTCTCGGCTCACTCATGCCCATTCCGCATGCTCCATTATACCGATATCATATAAATTCATTCCTTTTAAATTATCAAAACTTATTTACATTTTAATGAAAATATTTATGAAGATAAGCGCATATATGATAGTCGTATGGTCCCTTCAATGAAGCTGAGTGCCGCCGGCATTCTCGCTGCGTCTTGTATCATTGCCATTGCATCTATCTATGAGCCCGCCTCGTCGACGAGCAGTGCATATGATTCTGTAGTTAAGGCCGCAGCCGGCATTTCTGTTATCGCGGGCTCCGTGTTATTTTCAAATGCAGTCGGACAGACGTTCCTCAAAAATAACGGGCGAGGTGCTTTTAAAGCGCTATATTTCGCGTCGGCTTCGTCCGCCGGGCTCGGCGTGGCCGTATTTGCATCTGCCCTGGTGCCTATGAACGTAAACGCCGCGATATTCGCCATGTCTCTTGTTTTCGCCGTCGCAGGCGCATGCATGCTCCGGTTTTTCCAGGCGGGTGACGCCTGATGAAACTATATGTGGTCGCGGCAGTACTCGCATCGGCCGCCGGAGCTCTTGCTTTTATCCGCGTGTACAAAAGATCAGGGCCAGGCACTTTCTTTTACTTCTGCTTATGCTCGATCCTAATTTTTATCAGCGCTAGCGCAGCTGTGATAGGTAGTCTTAGCCCGGCGTCGATCGCTTATATGAGCCCGCTCGTTGACATTTCGATCGCCGCTTTCGGCATTTCCATGGCCGTAGCTTCCGGCTGGCTCGCGTATTCCTTTAGGCTGGCCGGTGAGCGTCTTGATTAAGGGCATGATCGATACCATAAGGGACATGCCTGGCTACGCCGGCGTGGCTATTTATTTTACACATGATCGTATTTACATAGACCTTCTCGACGGGACGCTCGCGGACGGCATGCATGACCTCTTTATTAAAAGCTCACGCGTAACGACCATCACGGCCATAGTGCGGGGCTATAGCATTCTGGCCTTCAGCGTGGGTGACATGGATGTCGTGGCGCGCTTCGAGGGACGATATTCACAGGTGCCGAAAATAAGCCCGGAAGACGATGACATCACGCTTACCGAGCCCGCCCCCCGGCTAATGGGTAGAGAAGAAGCAAGGCGGGAAGCGCTGGAGCTGTTACGAAGCTTCAATATCGTCTCATGATTGACCATCTGGCATAAACCACTCGATGGTCTTATCGAAGGCCGTTGGTCACGCATAAAAATTATGAAGACATTATTATGTGACCAATTATTATCATTATTTTGTGTTTTTTGAATTTTCAAAAAATTTAAATAGTAATCCGATATTAATAGGCTTGATGACCAAGACCTATGCTGACATCCTCAAGGAGCGGGAAGCCATATTAGGTACTTTCGAGGCGTTGTTCAAGGCACGGGGCATGGGTACGCTTTATGGCCGCGTCTTCGGGGCGATGCTGTTATCCGTAAATCCCATGACGCAGGACGAGATCAGCGAATTCACCGGATACTCGGTACCTGCTGTCAGCTCCGCCATCGATGAGCTAGTCAGGATCGGGCTGGTCTATAAACTGAAGCGGCAGGACAGCCGCAAGAACTACTATTCCAATAAGGCAAACCTCGACGAGATCATGCGAATGATGCTCAAGACGATCCACGATGACTATGTGCGGGTGGTGCTCATCCAGCTGGCGCTGAGCAAGATGGGCACGAAGGGCTCGGACGACCCGCAAGTCAGCGAGCATCTGCAGACAATAGAAACATACGAGGCTAAGCTGGAAGATTTAGAATCATACCTGAAAAGGCTTTTGGAAGTGCCACTGGAGGAAACGAAATGATCACGGTTAACAGGTACAAGTGCGGGTACTGCGGCGCTTGCGTCGGAGTATGCCCTAAGAACGCCATCGATCTGGTCGAGGCGTTCATCGAGATAGAACCGCATTGCGGCGACTGCGGCATATGCACGAAGATATGTCCTATGGGTGCGCTGGAGCTGGTGAAGAATGAAGAGTAATTATGACGTGATCGTCGTGGGTGCGGGCCCGGCCGGTTCCATAGCCGCCAGGACTGCGGCACGCGCAGGGCTTGACGTCCTCCTGATAGAAAAACGCCAGGAGATCGGCGATCCCGTCAGGTGCGCCGAGGGTACCGGCAAGGAAGGCCTGGCAAAGTTCATCGATGCAGACCCGGCATGGATCTGCGCCGAAGTCAAGAGCGCACGTATATACTCTCCGGACGGGTCCTATATGGATCTCACCGAGAAGGCCGCCGGCAAAGAAGTAGGCTACGTGCTGGAGCGGAAGATCTTCGACCGCGCGCTGGCGAAGGACGCGGCGAAAGCCGGCGCCGAAGTGCAGGTCAAGACGCAGGCCACCGGCCTCATCATCGAGAACGGCAAGGTCTGCGGCATCAAAGGAAAACACAGGGGCGACGATTTCGAGGCACGCGCTAAGGTCGTAGTGGGCGCAGACGGCATAGAGTCCAAGGTCGGCCGCTGGGCAGGCATCAATACCACGCTTAAGCCAAAAGATATCGAGACGTGCGCGGAATTTTTAATGACCGACATCGACATAGAGCCGACGCGCTGCGATTTCTTTATGGGCAACGAGATCGCGCCGGGCGGCTATGTCTGGATATTCCCGAAGGGCAACCGGGAAGCCAACGTCGGGCTGGGAATGCTGGGAAGCCGTTTTACAGGCAAGCATCCTATAGATTACCTGCATGAGTTCGTCGAGGCGAAGTTCCCCGAGGGCAAGATACTGGAGACGATCGTGGGCGCTGTCCCGGCGAGCGGCATGCTGAAGAAGCTCTCGGCCGATGGGCTGGTGCTCGTGGGCGACGCAGGCCACGTGTCAGACCCGATCACCGGCGGCGGTATCTATAATGGCATGATGAGCGGCAAGATCGCAGGGGATGTCATTGTAGAGGCCATAAAGGCCGGCGACGTGTCGGCCGCGAAGCTCGCCAAATATGATCGCGAGGTCAAGGCAGAGCTTGGCAAGAGCCTGGAAAGGAACTATATGGCGAAAGAGGCCATCATCAAGGCGAGCGATGAGACCATGAACAAAGTCGCGCGCTCCCTCCAGGGCGTCGACTTCGATAACATGTCCGTACCGGGTCTCATAAAAGTCATCCTGACCCGCAACCCTGGCTTATTCGTCGAGCTGGCTGGCTTATTCTAAGCCTCTCCCGGCTCATTTTTTTATTTATCTTTTGTTTTTCACCTTTTTCGCCATAGTGGCGGCTAAAACCTCCTTACCGCTTGAACAAATAGGCAATACTGTTGCCACTCATGGGATTATGCGGCATGCCTTTCGCTTAATCTCGTATTTTTACATATTTTTATCACAAACTTTATTATCACTAAAGACAAAAATTCATTTTATGAAATTAAATGATATAGTCGCGTCAATGTCAGGTTACTTATCGGAGCAGACTATCGTTGACTTCATCATGTACAGCAAGTCATTTGACGATACCAGGTACTCCGTCCTCAAAACTAAGGCTATCGACAAGGTATCCATCGCGCTGCTCGCGGCCGCTAAAAACAACGAGCTATTCTATGACGTCGTCCAGTGGGGCGAGGACACTGGCATCGCTTCCAAGGCTACATTCTCACGCAGAAAAGACTTCCTGGTAAACCTTAACGTGCTCTTCGAGGAGAGTGTAAAAACGCCTTTCGGCAGGCCCAAGATCCGCCTCAAGCTGAACGAGCTTAAGCTGAAAGAATGCTTCGGTATACCACTGTGATATGCTAATTTGCACCGGAACATTCTTTTTAATTTTAGTAAATTAGAGGCTAAACGGCACGATTTCCAAACCTGGTTTTCCTCCGCCCTGTATCATAACTGCGCCCGGCTCTCCGCAGAGCACCATGCCGTCCATCTCGCCGCGGCCGCAGAGCACGTCCTGCTCCGGGTGTGTGCCCGGTACGATACAGCCGCTCAGCTTGATCTTCTCTCCTGCAGATATGACAAGAGGCAGGCGCTTTGTCGCCGGATGATCCTTTCTTAGTACAAGTAATGGCACGCCGCCCTCGCGGACCAGATATAACATGCATTTAACCATCGAGCGCGCCTTATCGCCGCCCGAAAAACAAGAGACCGCTACCAGGTCATCAGGGCTCAAGAACTGGACCAGCTCTTCCGCGTCAGTCTCGATGAAGGTATATTTTGCAAGGGCAGCCTTGACAATTCCTACGGTGTTCTCGCCGTCGGATAAAAATAATATTTCATCAGGGCCGAGTTTTACTCTCGAGTTCACTCGATCAACTCGACGGTCTCCGAGCCGCATGACGGGCAGGTCGGCTTCTTGCCTGCTCCTTTAAACTTACTGTCGCAATCCTTACACTTGTAGCGCTTGAACTCAATCTCGCTGAGCTCGATGTCCCCTGGCATTCCTCCGGTCGTACACATCAGATTTCACCAAGGAAAAATATTACTCATATACGCTTAATCTTTTCCGATACGCGCTGTCTCACCTCATCATACATATCGTGCATGTGCGCGTCCATCGTGACTGTCAGCGGCCCGAAATCATCCACTTCAAGGACCCACACAGTCTCAGCCAGGCCCAGGTCCATCCATTCGGCCTTCTTCACTTTTTTCACCATGCGTGCGCCAAGCACCGCCGTGCCGCCCGTCATGGAACAGTATGCGGCGCCTGTCTCGTGCAGCGTGGCGAGTGTTTTTCTGTCCATGCCACCTTTGCCCACTATGAGCGATACGCCATGCTCGATGACCTCGGTCTCCTGTGCATTCATCCGGGCGCTAGTCGTAGGCCCGATCGCGATGATCCTCCACTCGTCGCCTTCTTTTTTTACTATCGGTGCGCCATGGAAAATGACCTCGTCCTTCAGCTCGAAAGGCAATTTTTTATTTGAGGAAAAGTACTCCGCCATGCGCATATGCGCTTTATCGCGCGCGGTGATCATCACACCGCTAATATAGACCACGTCGCCCGCTTTCAAGCTTCTCGTAGTCTCCCTGGATATCGGCGTCCTTAGATGATATTCCATTTATATCCCCCCGAACTCGGCCCTGCCATCTTTATATATCCGGACTACCGCGCGGCGCGCTGCATAGCACTGCAGGTTGACGCCCACCGGAAGGCTGGCCGTATGGCAGTCCGCACACTCGATGTGGACTGCCAGGGCGGTCGTATCGCCGCCAAGCCCCATCGGGCCGATTCCTGTAGCATTGATCATCTCTAACATCTCAGCTTCGAGCGCTGCCACCGCAGGGTCGGAGCTATGGGCCCCGGTGGGGCGCAGGAGCGACTTCTTTGCCAGTGACATACAGATATCAGAAGCGCCACCGATGCCCACTCCCACGATCACAGGGGGGCAGGGCTTACCCTCCGCGTTGACGACCGTCTGTAGAATGAATTTTTTAATGCCCTCGATACCCTGGGAAGGCGTGAGCATGGCCAGTGCGCTCATGTTCTCGGAGCCCGCACCCTTCGGCAGGTACGTGATCTCGATGTGATCGCCACTGGCATATGAATATGAGATATAGGGCATCAGATGACCTGTGTTATCGCCCGTGTTCTTCCGTGTCAGCGGGTTTACGACGTTACTCCTTAGCGGCACTTCACCGGTCGCACGCCGAACGCCCCTTGCTACCGCTTCCTCGAAGCCTGCGACCGGGAATCCCATCTTCACGAAGAATATGGGCACGCCCGTATCCTGGCACATGGGTAATACGCAGGCCTTAGCTTCTTTTACGTTCTCTCGTATCAAACCCAGCTCGCGTTGAGCGATCTGGCTGCTTTCTTTTGCCGCTGCCGAATCAAGCGCTTTTACAACGTCCGCGGGCAGTGTCGTGATCGCTCGCCTGATCAAATCAAAAACCGCACTCTCAATGACCGTATCCTCGATGAGCCTATCGTCCATGTGAAGCCTCACAGGACATTATACCCCCGACCGTAAAAATCCTTTCGAGAGTAATTTATCTTGAAAGAAACTCTTGCATGGGGCAAACACATAATGATAGTGATGCAGGATGATTCTTGACATGGTGGCGATCCAGTAAAAATTACCCGTCTAATCGAGTCTCGAAGTCGAGTTATGCGGCGCGATACATCATATACGAGTGTTAAAACACTCGATAATTGAATTTTATATAAATATATATACCAAATTTTTACTTATTTACGCCTATTTATAATAAAATAAGGCTTATGGGACTAAATCAGGCTAAATTTCATACATATACGAGATATATAGGCTGATTACTTGCGTTATTTAAAATTATGGTTGTATTTAAGCCCAGATGACAATAAATAATTTATTCAATAGTACAATTTGTTTTATTAGCTATATTAAACGATGATTTAGTGTAATGTCCATATTATTGACATTGAAAAAGAAATGCGCTAGTTGCGCCATGATAACTTATTTATATGTTT
The DNA here is from genome assembly GCA_963780665.1 of uncultured Methanocellaceae archaeon. Lineage (GTDB taxonomy): Archaea > Halobacteriota > Methanocellia > Methanocellales > Methanocellaceae > Methanocella. Next base: position 153,850 of record CAWACJ010000006.1, read on the forward strand.
AATGCATACAATTTATATTTACCATTAAAGACAATAATATAATAAAATATATTTACTAATTATTAAATGTAAATAACCATTAATATTTAATATTATGAAATAAACGGAATTATTATTATATTGGCTTTGAAGCCATTTTTAAAGGGTATTATAAAAATATATATTTTTAATTATAATATTTATTAATAATATTTAGTCAGTAAAACATAAACTTAATATCCCTGAAATACATTATACTATTGTCGAATGGTCTATAACCGGTTACGGTCTATTTATCAGGATCGTGATCAATATCCTTTTAGGTCGCTAGAACGCGATAGACGCACTGCGATCATAATCGGAACTTTTCAGTGCGGGACTCACCCACACGAATTGCCTGGCCATTCTGACTAATATTTTATACGAATCCCACGGGAGGAGGGAAAATGTCCAAATTCAAAGACAAAATAGACCTATACGACGATAAGGGAAAACTTCTAGAAAAGGACATACCTCTCGAGGCAATCAGCCCCATAGTCAACCCGGCGATCCGCAAGATCGTTAACTTGACTAAGAGGTCCGTAGCAGTAAGCCTCGAAGGTATTGAGAGCGCCCTTAAGACCGGTAAGGTTGGCGGCAAGGGAAGACAGATCCTGGGCAAAAGCCTGGACTTCTCATTAGTAAAGGATGCCGACAAGATCGCAAAGAAGATTGAAGAGACTGTCCGGATCACCAAGGGTGACGACACCGCAGTCAAGGTATTTGCAGGCGGCAAGAACTTGCTCGTCCAGGTACCGACACAGCGTGTCGAGTCCGGCGCAGAGTTCGTGGCAGGCATAAGCTGCACTGCATCCGCAGTCACTGAGGCAATCTTAGAGATGTACAAGGTCGACATGTTCGACGGCCCGTTCGTTAAGGCCGCTGTCTGGGGTATGTACCCGCAGACGATCGACCTGGAAGGCGGAAACGTCAAGTCCATTCTCGAAGTTCCCCAGAAAGACGAAGGTGTGGGCTATGCGCTCAGGAACATTCTCTGTAACCACAACGTAGTCATCACGAAGAGAAACGCGATGAACTCCGCAGCACTGTCCTCGATTTTCGAGCAGGCTGGCGTGTGGGAAATGGGCGACGCTTGCGGTCCGTGGGAGAGATACCAGCTACTCGGTTTCGCTTTCCAGGGCTTAAACGCCAACAACTTACTCTACAGCACTGTCAAGGAGAACGGCAAGGCGGGCACAGTCGGTTCCGTCGTAGCCTCAATCGTTGGCAAGGCAGTGGAAGACAAAGTTATTAAAGTCGAGAAGACCCTACCATCTGGGTACAAGCTATACACCACTGACGACATCCCAATGTGGAATGCCTACATAGCAGCCGGTGTAATGGCAGCGACAATGGTCAACTGCGGTGCATTAAGAGGCGCCCAGGCTGTATCATCGACCCTGCTGTACTTCAACGACCTAGTTGAGAGAGAGACCGGACTACCGGGCGTAGACTTCGGTAAGGTCCAGGGAACTGCTGTCGGTTTCTCGTTCTTCAGCCACTCCATATACGGTGGCGGCGGACCGGGTATCTTCAACGGTAACCACGTGGTCACCAGACACTCCAAGGGATTCGCCATCCCATGCGTATCGGCTGCTTGCGCGTTAGATGCTGGCACTCAGATGTTCTCGCCGGAACACACCTCGAAGGCTATGGAAGTCTTCAGTGAGATCCCCGAGTTCAGAGAGCCCATCGTCAATGTTGCGAAGGCCGCTGCGGAGGTCAAGGGTAAGATTTAAAGAAGAAGAAAATGCGGAGTTATGAAAAATGGAAACGCCGGTAACCGGGAAAAAGAGACTGATGCAAGTCGAAGTTTTCCCACAAAGACTACTTAATCTCGAAACGGCACAACTGCTGTTGAACGAGCTGAACAAGATCAGTGGCATCACACGTATGGTCGTGTTTGGCCCCAGCCTGCCGAAAGATGACCCCGAAGATCTACTGCAAGGGAAGTTCGCTGTCCATGGCAAGAAATACTTGAACATCATGGGCGAACAGGTTGAGCTTTCCGTGCAAGTCGGACGGGTCTGGATCGAGATCGAGGACCCTGGCGTCAAGGAAAAGATACGGGAGGCTGCTCAGAAGACATTGCCCTTTCCCTTCGAAGTTAACGAGGGACGGTTCATACGAACCCAGAAAACCGTCACGGATTACGTGCGGAAGGGCGGAAAAGTCGATGATATCAGCCTTGGGTTGTTCGACCCGAAAGCCAAGCCGGGTTACTCCTGCTGCGGCTCGGACTCGGACAAAAAATACGACAGAAAAACGTGAGGTAAAACAATGCCAATAGATCGAGAGACACAAGTTGTGGATTGCAGAGAAAGCATGGGGCTAGATAAGGGCGGCGGCCTCGCCCAGAGAGGCACGCTGTCGGAGACGGGCAGGCCCGATGTAGTAGCCATAGCGATGACTCCCGGTAAGCGACATATCACCAAGCCCGTTTGCGAGATCACCCACGGCCTGCGAAGGGAGGGAATCCAGGTCAGCGTGCTAGTCCTTTACGCCGGAGGTGGCGTCCCGTCGGATGCGAAGGATGCCGCGATCGGACACGGCCCGAAGTTCGGCATGACCGAGAAGGAGATCGAGCAGATAAATCGCCATAAGCTGGCATTGATACATCTGGGCAACATCAAGTCTCACGTAATCTACAAGGCGAGGGATATTCTCAGGTTCGTGAAAATCCCGGCGATAGTCGTGTGCCAGACCCCCGTTGACTTCGAGGATTTCGCCAAGATCGGCGTAAAGACCCGCGTAGTCATGCCAGAGGAAGATAAGATCGAAACACAGGGGTCTGTGGTTGAGATCGTTACCGGAATCACGAGAGGTCAGACTTGCGCTAGAGACAAGCTGAACGAGATCGTGAAAGACATCATTCGTATTAACCCGCAAAAGCTTACTTCAAATTAGGAGTTGAAGAAAATGGCATACAAAGCACAATATTACCCAGGTAAAACTTCTGTGGCCGTGAACCGCAAAAAGTTCATGGACCCGTCATACAAGATGGAGAAGGTCAGAAGCCTCTCCGATGACGATGTCGTCATAATGCTGGGACACCGCGCTCCGGGTTCCGCATACAAGACGATCCACCCGCCATTAAAGGAAGGCGGAGAGCCGGACTGTCCGATAAGGAAGATTGTTGAGCCGACCCCGGGCGCCGCAGCAGGCGACAGGATCAGGTACAACCAGTTCACCGACTCTATGTATTTCGCGCCAATGGTACCATACCTCAGGTCATGGATGGCATGCACCAGGTATAGGGGCGTAGACCCAGGAACTCTCTCCGGCAGGCAGATCATCGAAGCCCGTGAAAGGGATATCGAAAAGATCACCAAAGAAGTCATGGAGACTGAAATGTACGATGCAGCAAGGTCTGGACTCAGAGGCTGCACAGTGCACGGCCACTCGCTCAGGCTGAACGAGAACGGCATGATGTTCGACATGCTTCAGAGAGTTGTCATGGATAAGAGCGGCAACGTATTCGCCGTCAAAGATCAGGTAGGCGACCCGTTGGACCGTAAGGTCAACCTCGGAAAGCCAATGTCTGATGCAGACCTAAAGAAGAAAACCACCATCTACCGTGTAGACGGCGTTGCCTTCCGGTCTGACGCAGAGGTTGTCGGATTTGTACAGAGGATCTTCACGGAGAGGACAAAGTGCGGATTCGCACCGAAGTTGTAAGGAGAGGTGAACTAAATGTCAGTTAAGGAAACCCAAAAGCGATTCATAAAGGCAATGAAGAAGAAGTTCGCCGAAGACCCGACCTCCAACGTGACCAAGTACAAGTACGAGGGCTACACGCAGTCAAAGAGAAAGGTCGAGTTCAAGAAGTTAGGCGAGCAAATAGCCAAGAAGAGGGGCATCTCCATGTACAACCCAATGGTGCACATGGGCGGTATTCCCCTTGGCCAGAGGCAACTCATGTCCTACATGGTGTCAGGCACCGATGTAGTATGTGAGGGTGATGACTTACACTTCGTGAACAATGCTGCCATGCAGCAGATGTGGGATGAAATCAGAAGGACCGTCGTCGTCGGGCTGGACACAGCTCACGCGACTCTGGAAAAGCGCCTTGGCAAGACCGTGACTCCTGAGACGATCAGCAACTACATGGCAGTGTTGAACCACGCCATGCCCGGCGCTGCAGTCGTGCAAGAGCACATGGTCGAAACAAACCCAGGATTAGTGGATGACTGTTTCGTCAAGGTATTCACTGGCGATGACGAGCTGGCCGACTCGATCGACAAGCAATACGTCATCAACCTCGACAAGACCTTCCCGAAGGAACAGGCAGCCCAGTTAAAGAAGGCAGTCGGCAAGTCACTGTGGCAGGCAGTACACATACCCACCACGGTAGTCAGGACTTGCGACGGTGGAACCACCTCCAGGTGGTCCGCAATGCAGATCGGTATGTCCTTCATCACCGCGTACAAGATGTGCGCCGGTGAAGCGGCAGTCGCAGATCTCGCATTCGCCGCAAAGCACGCCTCGCTGGTAGAAATGGCAAACCTGTTACCAGCTCGCCGTGCCAGGGGACCCAACGAGCCCGGTGGATTAAGCTTCGGCTTCCTGGGCGACATCGTGCAGACTCACCGCAAGTACCCGGACGACCCCGTAAAGTCGTCGCTCGAGGTAGTCGGTGCAGGCTGCATGCTGTATGACCAGATCTGGCTCGGATCGTACATGTCCGGTGGTGTGGGATTCACCCAGTACGCCACTGCGGCATACACCGATGACATACTCGATGACTTCTGCTACTACGGCTATGACTACATCAAGGGCAAGTACGGTGTAGCAAAGGCGAAGTGCAACATGGATGTCGTAAACGACATCGGCACGGAAGTCACCCTGTACGGCATTGAGCAGTACGAGAAGTACCCCACAACCCTCGAGGACCACTTCGGTGGATCCCAGAGGGCGACTGTACTCGCAGCAGCATCCGGTGTTACCACCTCGCTGGCAACAGCGAACGGCAACGCAGGCCTGTCGGCCTGGTACCTGTCCATGTACCTGCACAAGGAAGCATGGGGCAGGCTCGGATTCTTCGGCTACGACTTACAGGACCAGTGCGGCGCGACCAACGTGTTCTCGTGCAGGTCGGACGAGGGCGCTCTTGCAGAGTTAAGAGGCCCGAACTACCCGAACTACGCGATGAACGTCGGTCACCAGGGCGGCTATGCAGCTTGCGCTGCAGCACCGCACTTCGCACGTGGCGACGCGTGGGTATCAAGCCCGCTGATCAAGATCTGCTTCGCAGACAAGAGCCTCGCTTTCGACTTCACGGAGCCGAGGAAGGAGTTTGCACGTGGCGCGATCCGCGAGTTTATGCCCGCAGGCGAGAGGACTCTCGTCATCCCGGCAAAGTAAGTGTAAAGCCTAAATTGGAGTTCTTCGGAACTCCAATTTCTTATTTTTTTAAGACTTTTAAAAATGAAATTATCGGCAAGCCTTGCTGACAAACCCTTTATACCTTGAAGTTCAACTCTTTAATTAATAATATCCTATTAGATTGAAAATATCGGGCAGGGGGCAAAAAACATAGGCACATTTATTAAAGATAATTATCGAAATATCATTTTTTGGTCGCTGTTAGCTATATGCCTGGCTGCAGCGTTGATCGTGAACATTTATATGGGTATCGATATCGTTTATACACATATTTTTTATATACCGATCATCCTGGCCGGGCTCTGGTATGGCCGGAAAGCGATGTACGTCGCTATTTTTCTAGGCATCGTACATATCCTGATAAACTTCATTGTCACTCCGTCTGCTGTTTTCGACTCGCTATTACGCGCGATCATATTCGTAATAGTCGCACTGGTCGTCGGTACTTTATCCGAAGAAAAAGATCGGCTTAATAAAAAACTGAACGATTCTAACGATAGCCTTCTTGACTCAAATCAAAAGCTTTCAAGCATTATCGAATTCTATCCCGACGCCACGCTCATTATCGACAATGACGGCAAAGTTGTCGCATGGAACCATGCCATAGAAGATCTGACAGGTGTCAAAGCAAAGGATATGATCGGCAAAGGCAATTACGAATATGCCTTGCCGTTCTATGGGGAGCGTAAGTCGATGCTCATCGACATGCTGGGTGAAAATCCCGGGAGTATAGCCCATAGCTATAGTGACGCTACATCCAGGAGTAATGTGATCGAGGCGTCCGTAGACAAGGTCAACATCCGGGGTAAAGACGTGATATTATGGCTCTCGGCCACCCGGCTATTCGGGACCGATGGAAATCCCATGGGCGCGATCGAGTCTATCCGGGATGTCACAAAGAGCACCCGTATGGAGGAGAAATTAAAAGAAAGTGAGGAGAAGTTCCGCAGCCTTGTAGAGTCGTCCTTTGATATCATATTCATCGCTGATAGCGATTATCACATCACATATGCCAATCATTTTGCAGCGGATTCACAGGGATGCGCACAATCCGACCTGATCGGAAAAAGCGTCAATGTATTATTCAAAGGCGGCTTCTCCGATATAGAAAAACGCAATATGGATATGGCATTTGAATCGGCCAAGCCCATATCTTACGAGGATAAAGCATTACTTTTTAACAAAGAGTCATGGGTACATACACAGCTTGTGCCACTAAAGACATCGCATAATGAAGTGGGGGCCGTCGTGGGCGTATCCCGGGATATCACCGGGCGAAAGTCTATGGAAGGGAAGCTACTCTTAAAAAATAGCGAACTGGAGATCGTCAACACGATCATATCGACAATCAATAGTTCCAAGAATATCGGTAGCATACGGGATGAAACCCTCGAAAGTCTCATTAGCCTGCTGGATATGGATCAGGGCGCCATGTACCTGTATCAGGGAGAAGACCTGAATCTCGCATCATATATTGTAAAAGGTAAGCGGGAATCTATGCCAGCTCCGGTGCAGGTGATCGATAAAGGTTACCGGGCCCCCGATAAGTTCTATACTCGGGAGAACGGGCATGAGCAGTGCAATGACATATTTGTCGGCGTGACAGCCAGCGCCTGCATGCCCATATTCCTTAAGGATAAAATTATAGGTATTATAGCATTTTATTCGTTTAGCGAGAAAAACCTGAAGTCCGACCCGAAGCTGCTCACAGGTGTCATTTCACAGCTGGCCATCGCAATTGAGAATAATCGATTATTCGAGCGCATTAGCCATACGAGCGAGTACCTGGCAGATATCATTAACGAGTCCCCGGATGCGATGCTGACGATCGATAGCGATGGTGTCATATTATCCTTCAATAAGAGCGCATCGAGGCTGCTTCATTATATTCAAGGCCAGATACTGGGCATGAATATTTCGGTCATACTGCCCGCTAATGATAAGCTCGAGCTGGGAGAGAACCAGAATTTTGTCAGGAATTTCAAGGCGAGTGATGGCACAAGCCTGTCGCTGAATATCAGCATGTCCAGGATGTATAAGGATGACGTGAAAAGCTCATATATAGTCACGCTGAAAAACCTGTTCGAGATCAACGGCCTAAAGATCACGCCATCGATGGAGAACGCGCTAGCGACCAGCCAGCTATACCACTTCGAGCCTGGCAGCATGTACCTGGTCGATAAGGCTGTGGTCAAGGGCTATATGGATATATTCGCAGACCAGGTGAAACATAATATCCAGGGCTTATACGTGACCAGGCAAAACCCGCAGAAGGCGAGGGAGCTTTACGGGCTGGAGAAGACTCCCATCATCTGGCTGAACGCGAGCGAAAGCATGGGTAACGAGAATTGCATCAAGCCCGATAACCTGTCCGGGCTGGGCGCCACGTTGAGCAAGTTCATGTTCGAGGCGAACAATGGCTTAATTCTACTGGATGGCACCGAATACCTGATGACGCGGAACAGCTTCGATTCTCTGCTGAAGTTCGTGCATTTCTTGAATGACAGGCTCATGCAGAGCCGCTGCCGCATTTTATTCTGTATCGACGGGCTGGCGCTGGACGAGAAACAGCTGCATATTCTGCTAAGCGAGATGAATAAGTTCGTAGAGACAGAGACCAGAGCGAATACAGACAAAACATATATTGTTAGTGATAGGAAAGGCGGATCTGATGCCGAAAGCTAATACGATGGTATGCGATAAATGTTCCTCAGAAATGGAAGAGGCTTACCGGGTCGCCAAGCTGGCGGACCTTCCGGACGATGCGAGACCATGCCAGCAGGCCCGTTATTTTGCCGTGATCGAAACCGGCGAGTTCGGCGAGTGGGCAATGACCGTGGTCACTTATATATGCAAAAATTGTGGTAATAAAAAAAATGTAGAATCACGTTAAGTGATCGCTACATGCCATGCTTCAATCGTTCCCTGGTCCTGTAATGCATCAGGTAACTTTTTCATCGAAATTTTCACATGTCATATGGTCGTTTGTATCTTTTCGTTTACACCCGTCAAAATTTTTACATTGTGTGCAATTTTTTGTTTCCATAGATTGTCCGTTAACAAGCTGGTTGTATGCCGTTTTTAGTCCGTCGAAGAACCTCATCTAAATTTCCCCTGAGTAATTCTCCTTTTCTATACTTCGATGTAAAAACTTATAATATGAAAACGGCCGCTGCGAGTACTGTCGTCCAGCTACCTTCTTCATTTACCTCTGCGCTTCCTGCTGTATAACTGATCTTCAGCGGGTACTCTTTCTTCCACGTGTAGAACATCTCTTTGGCTAGCTCTCCAGCGTACTTGCCAGCACATTCGTTGCTCTCGCCATATGAGTGATGCTCGGATAAATAACCGAAGTCATCCATGTGATTTCTTGGTATGGCGCATCCGATTGCTGCAGCGATCCGCCTGCTGGGTTCGTTTGACGAGTTACGTGACATCACCGTGAACACGATCTCGCCCGGCACCAGCTCTTTGAGCCCTTCTTCTTTTTCGACGACCTCGCATTTAGGCGGTAAGATCGAGCTTACTGTTACCAGGTTGAACTTCTCGATACCGGCATCTCTCAATGCCATCTCGAACGATTCTAACATCTCTTTATGCCTACCCGTACCGGTCGTAAAAAATACTTTTTTCGGTACTAGCTTTGTCGGACAGTAATCTTGTCCATGTTCTTCAAGCCCTTTTTTCATATTTTTCCCCTATCCGGAAGTAGAATCTTTATCAAGCCCTGTGCTTTTCATAGCTATTGCATTAATCTATTACTTAGTAACTTATTTATATAACTTCGCATATGTGTAATTTGATGATGGAAAAAGCCGGACGAATTCAGGCTCTCGACTTTTTTAATATAAATTTAAAGTACGGATGTAAATAAAGTATTTATACAACGTCGCATATGTGTAATTTGATGGTTAATAAAGTTAAGCGCCGCGTATCATGCCTTCCAAAGGCTACCTATTTCAAGCCCAGGGAAATCCCCCTATGCGACTTGAAAATTATCAATTTATCCATTGAAGAGCTAGAGGCGATCCGCCTCTGCGACCTCCTCCAGGTTGAGCAAAATGAAGCCGCTGACACGATGGGCATCTCTAGAAAGACGTTCTGGAATGATCTGCAAAAGGCCAGAAACAAGATCGCCGATGCCCTTGTCAACGGCAAGGCCATCGAGATCTCTGGCGGGGAATACGTGAATAGTGGCGAGTGTAACGTAGAATTTTTGTGCAAGAGTTGCGGCCATATTTGGAAATCTCCCTGTAATCTAGGGCGGCCTGAGTGTTGCCCCGAATGCAAGTCCTCCGGCATTTATCGTAAAGATGGAGACGGAAGAGGAAAGAGACTCATGGAAAACGGGTATTGCTGCCCAAAAAACGAGCAAGTGAAAAATATTATTAAAAATGGAAGTGAATAAAATGACAACAATAGCTATACCATCGATGACCGACAGCGGTCTTGAATCCGACATATGCGCACACTTTGGCTCATGTGAATATTTCACCATCGTAAAGGTAGAGGACGGAAAAATCGGGGAAGTGGGCGCCATAAGCAATGCTTCACCGGATGGCGAGCATAACTGTGCGGCTCCTGCGATCCTTCTAAAAGAAAAGAGCGTGGACGCTGTCATTGTCTCCGGCATTGGTGGCAGGCCGCTGATGTCACTTACGGGTAAAGGCATACGCGTATTTGGCGGTGCCTTTGGCCGCGTATCAGATGCCTTACAGGATTACAAGACCGGTGCGCTTGAAGAGCTATCAGATCGGGGCACGTGTAATTGCTCTCATCATTAAAGGATGGAAACGGTGATGGGCGACACGACAAAATCGGCATGCGACACATGCTCCAGTAAAGGCTCATGCGCCAGCGACCCGGAAAGCTGCGGTACTACCGAGCGCAACGAGCAGCAGCTAAAGATCAAGAATAACCTTGCGGTGATCAAGAACCGCATCGCCATCGTTAGCGGCAAAGGCGGCGTAGGCAAGAGCACCGTGACTGCCGGTATCGCACTGGCTCTAGCTAAAAATGGCTACTCGGTCGGCGTCCTCGACGCAGACGTGAGCGGCCCGAACATGCCACACCTGATGGGCGTCGAGACAAAGAAAATGGAAGCATGCGGGGACGGCCTGATACCTGTAGAAGCCGCTTACGGGATCAAAGTCGTATCCATCGAATCACTGATAGAGTCCAGCGACTCTCCGGTGATCTGGAGGGGTCCCATACGCAGCTCCCTCATCAACCAGTTTCTATCGGACGTCCTGTGGGGCGAGCTGGACTTTTTACTTGTCGACCTGCCGCCGGGAACCGGCGACGAGCCACTGAGCATCATGCAGACCATACCGCTTACGGGACTTGTCGTGGTAAGCACGCCTTCCAATCTCTCGATTCTCGACGTCAGCAAGATCGTCAACATGGCAAACATGATGAAAGTAAAGATCCTCGGCGTTGTGGAAAACATGGCGTATTATGAGTGCCCCGGCTGCCAAATGAAAGTATTCCCATTCGGCGAGGGCACAGTCAAGCGCTTATGTGAAAAGTACGGCCTTACGCTGCTGGGTAGCATTCCCATCGACGCGGCGAACGGCGGCAAGGACGTTATCACACAACGTGGAGAGTCCTCTCTTACGAAAGGTACCGGGGATATTGCAGACCGGATATTGAAAATGATCAAAGGGTGAGCTTATGTCAGTTCTCGTGGAAATAAAAGACCTGACCGTTAACTACGACGGTGAAAAAGTCCTCGATAATTTAAACTTAAACATCGAGGAGGGCGAGATGCTCGGGATCATCGGGCGCAGCGGCTCCGGCAAGACCGTCCTGCTGAATGTGCTCAGGGGCATCGACGATAGCATACCTGCCACCGGGCACCTGATCTACCACGTTGCTCTTTGCGGTAAGTGCGGCTGGGTCGACGCGCCTGGAAAAGTCGGAGGAGTATGCCCAAAATGCGGCGGGGCGCTTGAGGCTGTCGAATATGACTCGCTCAACGGGTCCAGTGACGAACTAAGAATAAATGTCATGCGCAGGATCGCGATCATGATCCAGCGCACGTTCGGCATATACGGGGACGACACGGTCATCGAGAATGTGCTAAAGGCGCTGGACGATTCCGGGTACAAGGGCGACCGCATCATGCGAGCCGCAGATCTCCTCGATCAGGTTAAGCTCTCTCACAGGATGATGCATATTGCCCGCGATCTATCGGGTGGTGAAAAGCAGCGTGTCGTCCTTGCCCGCCAGCTTTCTAAAGAGCCGATGATGCTGCTGGCGGACGAGCCCACCGGCACCTTAGATCCGAAGACCGCTGCGGTCGTACATCATAATATCAAGGCATTATCCAAAGATCTCGGCATCACGGTATTGATCACCTCGCATTTCCCGGAGGTCATCGAGGAAATGGCCACACGCGCGATACTACTCGAAAACGGAAAAATAAAGGCGATAGGGGCTCCTCACGAAGTCATCAAGGCGTTCATCGGCGATGAAAACGTGGTTGAAAGAAAGGTCGTTGAAACTGGCAGCCCTATCATAAACGTCAGAGACCTGAGTAAAAAGTACTTTTCTGTCGATCGAGGCGTCATCAACGCTGTCACGAACGTCAGCTTCGATATTAAAGAGGGCGAGATCTTCGGGATTATCGGCGTGAGCGGCGCAGGAAAGACCTCCCTGATGAGTATCATGACCGGCAACCTGGAGCCGACAAGCGGCGTCGTCGAGATGCGCGTAGGCGAGGACTGGATCAACATGTGCGAGCCGGGATATTTTGCCAGAGGCAGGGCAAAGCCGTATATCGGCCTGCTTTATCAGGAGTATGACCTGTACCCGCACAGGACGATCATCGATAATATGACCGAATCTATCGGGCTGGAATTCCCCGCCGAACTTGCGCAAAAAAAGGCTCTTCACACACTGGAGGTAGCCGGTTTCACGCCGGAGCGCAGCCAGGAGATCATTGATAAATATCCCGGCGAGCTATCCGACGGTGAGCGTCACCGCGTAGCACTGGCACAAGTACTAATAAGAGAGCCGCACGTGGTCGTGCTCGACGAGCCCACGGGGACCATGGACCCTATCACGAAAAAGTACGTCGTGAACTCCATTCTCTCTGCGCGTGAGGATATTGGCGAGACGTTCATCATCGTATCCCATGACATGGATTTCGTGAAAAGCATATGTGACCGGGCGGCCTACATGAAAGGCGGGAAGATGGTGACGCTAGGTAAAACTGAAGAAGTGTTATCGCTGGTTGAGGAGACGCAAAAGCCATGAGGACTACCATCCAGTTCGGGCCGCAACACCCGGTGTGGATAGAGCCGATCCGGATGAAGCTGACCCTGTCGGGCGAGCTTGTCAAGGACGCCGAGCTGGAAGTAGGCTACGTACATAAAGGCCTTGAGAAAAAGTTCGAATGGGATTACAATAAGGGCGCATACCTGTCGGAGCGCGTGTGTGCGATCTGCACGCAGCACCACTCGACGTGCTATTGCCTGGCAGTCGAGGGCACTATGAATCTGGAGGTGCCGCGCCGCGCTGCCATCATACGTACCATCCTGCTGGAGCTCGAGAGGCTCCACAGCCATCTTTTAGCCATCGGGCTCACGATGGAATCCATCGGGTTCGAGAACATGTTCATGCTGTGCTTCAGGAACAGGGAAATGGTGCTCGACGTATTTGAGAAGAGCACCGGTAACCGTATCCTGCACGGCATCAACGTCGTCGGCGGCGTGATCCGCGATATTGGCCCCGAAATGGCAAAAGATATCTCCGTTTTCTGCGACGCGATGGAGAAGAAGTGCCTGGACCTACAGGACATGATCGTGAAGAGCTACACGATCAAGCAGCGTATGCAGGGTGTCGGTATCATGAGCCAGAAGCTGGCCGAAGACCTGTGTGTGGTGGGCCCGGTCGCCAGGGGCAGCAACGTGCCGTACGATCCCAGGGCAACAGCGCCTTACCTATTATATAAAGAGATTAAAGTGACTCCCATCGTAGAGAAGGACGGCGACTGCTGGGCCAGGTCGCTCGTACGCGTGCGCGAGCTGTTCCAATCAATAGACATCATCCGGGCATGCCTACCGCTACTGGACTCGGCGCCCCCGGAGATATTCACTAAGCCAACGATCTTACCTGAAGGCGAGAGCTTCGCAAGAGTGGAAGCACCACGAGGCGAATTATTTTATTATATCCGCGGCAAGAGGTCAAAAGAGCTGGACCGCGTGAAAATACGCACATCCACTTATGCAAACGCGGTCGGCATCGTGCCGCTTATCAAGGGATCTCAGCTTGCCGATGTCGGACTGATCACAATCACATTCGACCCGTGTATCGGGTGCCTCGACAGGTGACCTTATCCCGGATGCATTCTCATTTATTTTTTAAACTCCCTGTCGTTCGTTTATCACGATAAAATCGTATAACTTTAAAATATCTATAATATCGAAACTTGCACGAGGTGAAATGATATGACACATCATGAAGGAAGCCATGGGCATGCTCACGAGCATCATCACGAGCACCCTCATCCGGGCGGATTCAAGCATCACGGCGAATGCCCCTATTGCACTACCGGCGGAGCGTTCATGAGCAAGGAAGACGAAATATCCGCGCTTGAGAAGTTCAAGAACGAGATCAGCGAGCAGATGAAGTCCGTGGATAAACGGATCGATGAGTTGCGAAGTGCATGATAGTCCAATTGCGCATTTTCCGTCTCGACCATTAAAACAATATAGGCGATACTGGATATACTCTAGTGAATTGCTTCTCTAGTACACAGTCTCACTGTCGGTAGATGATATGCTTATGTGGATCCCTGACGATGTGGAAGAGCTTGTGCTCGCTTTCATGGATATGGATAAGAAGAAAGGCCTGATGGGGATCAGTCGCGAGGACCTGGACGTGCTTGTCATGTCCGAGATGGGGTGCGTACTGAAGCCGGGATTTATTGAAAAGAATAATGACCCGACAGCATTTCCCTATAAAGTGACAGCAAGAGGTAAAGAGATACTGCAAATATTATCGCCTTGTAAAAGAAGCGGTAGATAACCTCAAACGACAATACTTAACATTGTTTAATAAAATCCATTTGACTGTGATCAATTTTCCGCCTCTGGCAGCATGACCACGAACCGGCTTCCTTTAGTATGATCCCCTGGCACGCGGTCCTCAACCCATACTTTTCCCATGAAAATATGTACGAGCACATTGACCAGTTGCAGGCCAAGCCCTCTGCGCTCGGCCTTGAACTTATCCATCTTGCCCTCCCTGAACAATTTCTTTTTTAATTCATCCGATATGCCCGGCCCGTTGTCTTCGATATCAAACCTAACATATTTCAGGCCGTTTTCTTCGGTTTTCAAAGCCTCGATGTTAATCGTCAGGGGACCTTTCGAGTGCTTGATCGCATTCCCCACGATATTGTAGAACACGTCCTTCAATAGTGCGTTTGCTATTACCATGTACCCGGTCACAGGCTGATAATTGATCGCGACAGTCCTTCCCGGGACTGTGGAAAATTCAGTTATAACATCAAAAAGAACTTTTCCCGCATCTACCTTTTCATATGGAATTTCTCCGGCTTTCAATCGCTGTAGCTTTTTAACGTTCTCAATTAGCCTGGCACTGCTTTTTACCAGCTCGACGGGCTTTTCTAACAGTTCTTTTTGTTCTTCCGGGACGTTCAGGGTATCGAGGGCGATCTCAAGGTATCCCATGATGGCCTGGTCTATATTGTTTATATCGTGGCCCATGATGTCCACGTATAGCTCGGCCTGTGCTTTAGACTCTAATAACTCTGTCTCGGCCTGCTTACGCTCGGTGATATCGTTGAATATGACCACGGCGCCCCGAATAACTCCCATATCCATGATCGGATAAGAAGAATATTCCACGGGAAACGATATCCCATTCCGCCGCCAGAACACTTCATCGCTTATACGATAGCTCTGCCCGTATTTCATCGTCCGCACGCTCGGGCATTCATCTTCAGGATATGGTGAGCCATCCTTATGACGATAATGGAATAATTCATGTGTATTCTTCCCGATCACTTCTTCGGGCGCATACCCTAGCATTTTTCCGGCCGACTTGTTGATGAACATACATCGATCGTCCTCGCCTATGCCGTAAATGCCCTCTCCGGTGGAATCCAGCAACAATATCACTCTATCCGCCAGTCGTAAGCGCTCATCATCTACCCTCTTACGCTCAGTGATATCCTGTATGATACCATATAGCCACAGGGGTTCGTTCGCCTGATCCATCCTGAATTTATCCGCCACGCTATTTATATACCGTATGGAGCCATCCTGCAGGACGATGCGATAATCAATATTAAAGAGCTTATTTTCGTGTCGCGCCTCCTCCATGGTCCTGCTGATCAGCTCTTTATCATCAGGATGGACATGGGAGCTCATCCAGTCAAGGGTCGGCTGGAACTCCTGGGGCTGTTGACCGAATATTTTGTAGGTCTCGTCCGACCATTGTAGCTGGTTCGTTTTAAGGTCCCATGCCCAATTACCGACGTGCGCTATACTCTGAGCTCTTGCAAGTATTGCCCTGCTCTTCCTGAGCGCCTTTTCGATATTTTTACGCTCCGCTATTTCGGAGTTCAGCGATTCATTGATGGCATTGAGCTCGCTTGTTCGTTCTTGAACACGCATCTCTAAAGAATCGAGTGTCTGGCGAAGGTGATCCTCTGAAACTTTTAACTCGGCATATAAGAGGTCTTTTCTCTCGGCGATCGCTCCGACGATGTATGCAATGATCAGAAAAAACGCGGCCCTAAAAAACGTGCCATAGATAAACGTACCATCAACCATATAATTTATAAGAATGTAGAACGTGCCTAGAAATAAGGCCAGATACACGGCCTTTTTATGAAACCAGATACCGGCTAGAATGATCGGGATATAAAAAAGATGAGTATAGATTACATCAATGCCCAGGATAATATTAATGTTAAATGCAACGATGAGCATCGCTAACGTCAACGCGCTGATAATCATTAGCCTGTGTTCAAATTTTATAGCATATTTGGATATATTGAGCTTCATGCTACCTTGATGACTTATTTACATTTAGCCCATCATTATATAATTTATATATAACATAATATAACTTATATCACATGATATAAATTCTCAAATCAACAAGTACACAAAAAATGATTTAAGGGGTTTTCATGCTTCATACCAGAGACATAGCCAGAGGTAGAGAGGTCCTAGAAATCCTGGCGTCCTGTAAATGAAGAGGTAGATAACCTTAAGCGACAATGCTTAATACTTTTTAATAAAACCTGATAATAGATATGTCTTCAACAAGGATCATTTGCCTTTCAGATAATATTGCGCCATCCGGCGGCGGATACTGGGCCGAGCACGGCTTATCTTTTTATATCAAATCCGGCGGCATTAAGGTATTATATGATACCGGCCAGAGCGGGGACGTACTGCTCCATAATGCCCTGCTAGCAGGTGTGAACTTGAGCGGCCTCGACTATATTGTGTTGAGCCACGGTCATTATGACCATAGTGGCGGCTTATTAAAAGTTTTAAAGATGAACGAAGGCGTCCCCCTGGTCGTCCATCCTGCAGTGTTCCTGAAAAAATTCGCCAGGAGAGAAGGCGGATTAAGGGATATCAGTCTACCTTTCGAACTAAATGAATTAAAAGAACATTGCGAACTACAAATCGAATCCGGTCCCGTTGACCTTGGCGGAGGTATCTCTATCACGGGCGAAATAGCGAGAATAACGTCGTATGAGGTGCCGCAGCAGGACTTGCTAGTCGAAAAAGACGGCGGGCTGATCGCTGATAAGGTACTGGACGACCAATCGCTTGTGCTAAGCGAGGACGGGAAACTCATGCTCTTATGCGGCTGCTGCCATTCGGGCATCGTGAACACTATCGAGTGTGTAAAAAATATGACAGGACGGTACCCGGCCATGATCGCCGGCGGGCTCCACATGAAAAAGGCCGATGAATTCAGACTCTCATCCACGGCGGAAGCGTTACGGGCGGCGGGAGTAAAAAATGTCCTCACGGGCCATTGCTCCGGCAATGAAATCCTGTCGCGCCTGTCCTGCGTCGGTATCTCCGTAGGGCGCCTAGCCGCAGGGATGAATATTTTATGATGGCTGGCTCTAGAATGCGAACCGGTTAATGCTTCAATCGGCTAATTGCAATGCCATGCGTCGTTCCTTTCCTTTTAAAATTTCAATAATACTTTATAGATTTGGCTATTATCGATGAATGTCAGTTATTTTATTCGAGGCATATATGTTCGAGGGTGTACGCCAAACGTTAAGTGAGCCTAATAGACTTATTTTAGTTGCTATCATCGTTCTATGCGTGCTAATCACGTTATATGCGAACCTATTATTAGGAGTAGAGGTCGTATATACCCATTTTTACTATATACCGATCATCCTGGCAGGGCTCTGGTACTATAAAAAGGCGATTTATCTTGCGATGTTCTTAGGAATATGCCATATACTCATCGGATATATACCGGATGGCACGTTTGATCCCGGCACGTTTATACGGGCTGCAATGTTCATCGTGGTCGCCATTGTTGTCTCCTCGCTCTCAGAGACGAAGAACGAACTGTATACCAAGGTAAAGGACTCGGAGCGCGATCTCAATCTCATTCTAAACAACGTGTACGATGGGATCATCTTACACGATATTGATGGCAGGATCATCGATGTCAATGACAGAATGCTCGAAATGTTCAAAGTTGAACGAGGAAATGCCACCAAATTTTCAATATTAAATGACTATTCTAGCCCTGAAAATCCCACGGATGCGCTACACCACAGGTGGGAGAAAGTCATGTCCGGGGATAGCCAGCTATTCGAATGGATATGCCGCAGGCCAGGCGATGGCTCCACCTTTGACGGCGAAATATTCCTGCGCAAGATCACATTAAAAAATAAAGATCTCATCATGGCTTCCATCAGGGACATTACCCGACGAAAGCGCGCGGAGGAAGAGCGCCTGAAACTGGCAAAAGAGATTGGATTGCTCCTGGAATCCACCGATGAAGGGATCTATAGCATTGACGTAGACCACCGTTGTACGATCATTAATCGTTCTGCGGCCAGGATGCTCGGGTACGCAACGGACGAAGTGCTCGGCAAAAACATGCACGAATTGATACATTATAAGCGTCCTGACGGATCGCCATGCCTTCCTGAAGGGTGCTGCATCTTCCAGTCCATAAGGACAGGCTCCGGCTGCCGCGTAAGCAATGACGTCTTCTGGAGAAAAGACGGGTCGTCATTTCCAGTGGAATATTCAGCATACCCTATCATCGATAACGGGGCGATAAAGGGCATCGTCGTCACATTTATCGATATCACCGAGCGGAAGAAGGCAGAAAAAGAGATACAGGATGCTAGAAAACAAGCGGAGCTTTATGTTGACTTGATGGGGCACGACATTAATAACATGAACCAGATCGGCATAGGATACCTGGAACAAGCCATGGAGGAGCTTAAGCTAGGCAACGAGGACAAGGTCCTGATCGAGAAGCCACTCGAAGCATTATACAACAGCTCCGGCCTGATCGATAATGTACGAAAGCTTCAGGCGGTAACCGAAGGAAACATCAAGCACAAACCAATAGACGTAGCTCAAGCGCTTCAGGACGTGACCGCACAGTACTCGCACATTCCAGACCGGGAAGTCAAAATAAAATTCAAGTCTGTCGGCGGATGTACTGTAATGGCAAACGAACTGTTAAAAGATGTATTTTCCAATATCCTGGGAAATGCTATCAAACACTCGACTGAAGCTGTGACCATTGAAATCGGGCTCGATATGGTCTCTGAGGCAAAAAAGGAATATTGCAATGTTACGATTGATGACAACGGGCCCGGTATACCTGACGATATAAAAAGTAATATCTTCACACGCTTTCAGAGGGGCAAAACAAAAGCCAGCGGCAGAGGACTCGGCCTATATCTCGTAAAGACGCTTGTCGAAAATTTCAGTGGAAAGGTCTGGGTGGAAGACCGGGTGCCTGGCGACTATACAAAAGGCAGTCGGTTCGTAGTTATGCTGCCATCAATCGAATCGTCAGATAATTAAGAAATATAATACGGGAATCGTCTAGAATCATTTTTCAATTCAGGTTGGGCTGTTTTAATCATAAGCCGCTAACCCTTTACTATTAGGATGAACTTCGAGTCTCAACGAATAATATTGCCTGTGTTGTGTGCCGACAATTAGTATTAATGCTACCTTTGACAGATATACATATTATATGACTCTGGTAGCCGTGCCGATCGTATCTGACGAGGGCCTCTCATCGAAGGTCAACGATCACTTCAGCATGAGCGACCACTATGCGATACTGGACGTGGAAAGCGACAGGATCGCCACGGTTAAAGTGATCCGTAATCCGCTGGCGGGCCAGAAAAACGCAGCCGAGCTTCTTGTTAAAAACCGGGTAAATGTCGTGCTGGCCGGCCGCATCGGCTCTTGCGCCATCAAAATATTATTAGACAGCGGTGCCAGGCTTTTCAGCGACGCCGAGGGAACTGTAAAAGACGCCTTTGAGGATTATAAGGCAGGAAAGCTCAGGGAAATAGTCACCGCAGGCTACACACTATAACGATATATACTCGATAGCGAAAATTTATTTAACTCCCATAGCATACGGTTATTCTTGTCGAAGGTGCCCGCTAAAATGCCTTTTCACGTAATGCTTATCCCGACTCTAAATTGTCCTGCCCATTGTGTCTATTGCTGGAGCTCCGAGAAAGGCTCTCCCATAATGACTATTGATACAATCAAGGAAACCGTCGCATGGCTCAAGGACTTCCGGGATGACGCGGTCACTTTTACATTCCATGGCGGCGAGCCGCTCATGGCCGGCCCTGAGTTTTATAAAGAGGCGCTGCCCTTGCTAGCGACAGGCCTTGGCGACAGGAAAGTAGCTTTCGCCATGCAGTCCAACCTCTGGCTGATGACCCCGAAAATGGCAAAGATCCTCGCGGAATACGACATTCCTATCGGCTCCAGCATCGATGGCCCCGAGGACCTGAATGATTCGCAGCGCGGGGTGGGGTATTATAAGAAAACCATGAAAGGATACAAGATCGCGAAGGATAACGGCGTTAACGTCAGGTTCATCTGTACCTTCACTTCTGACTCCGTCAAAAGAAAAGAGGAGATATTCAATTATTTCCTGCAGAACGGCTTTACGCTAAAACTTCACCCGGCAATGCCTTCCCTGCGTAACGATAAGCCCGAGCAGTGGGCACTTGACCCGAAGGAGTACGGGGAATTACTGGTCTATCTGCTTGACAAGTACCTGGAGAACATCGGCAGTATCGACGTGATGAACATCGACACGCTGTGCAAGGGGGTCTTCACGCGGCGTGGCTCCGTATGCACGTTCGTGGACTGTATGGGCGATACCTTCGCGATCGGGCCTGACGGGAGCATATATCCATGTTATCGCTTTGTGGGCATGGAAAAATATGCCATGGGCAATGTGTACGACCGCCCGAGCATGAAAGACCTGGCAGAGTCATATGCCGGTAAACTCATGTTCACATATAAAGACTACGTGGACAATTCCTGTAAAAAATGCGCCCACATAAAATATTGTAGGGGCGGATGCCCGTATAATGCCATAGTGCCCAATGACGGCAAGATCAAAGGCGTAGACCCTGACTGTATAGCCTACAAGAGAATATTCGGGGAGATCACCGACAGGTTCAACAGCGAGATGTTCGGATCATCGAGCATGGAGAGCACCGCATTCGGGCTCGAGCCCATGGGCAAGCAAGGCATCATGTCCATCATGCTCAAAAAAATATGAATCCTTTTTTCGGGCTTATTATACGAACACTTAATGTACAATCAGTAATATAATATGCAGTTAGTGTAAAAAGCAAGTGCTATTATTATATTAATTAATTAATGGACCAATGTCCGTTAAATCGTAATGTAATATAATAATCCCTAATAAAACATGCGCTTGAAAAGACCGAAATTAATATCAAAAAACGAAAACAAATTGTATTCACTATTTATATGTATCTTCATTTATAAAACAAACACGTCGGCTTATTTCATTTTTTAAGTAAACCATTCTCGAAAGATTTATTAGTCCACAAGCCCTAGTAAAAATAATACTTATAGCGCTAATTATGGATGTCTGTCCCTACACGATTCCATAATTATAAACTAAAAGGAGGATATCAAATGGAAGAATTGTTGGTAGTGAGCCTTGGAACGGCCGCACTAATGGGTGCATGTGCTACCATTGCGGGAGCCGCAGAAGATCTGGAATCTGATTTTGGATCCCAGTCCAATGCTAACTCGCAGGTGCAACTCGCTCCACAGGTAGGCTACATTCACCGCATATACAACAAAGCAATATGCGGCGAACCTGTAGGCTATGGGCTCTTATGTTGCACTGGTGCAGCCATCGCATTCGCGTTGCATATGGCATTTCCGACTGTAAATATTGTCATTGCACTGGCAATCGGTGCCTTAATCGCCGCACTTATGTACGGCGTATACGCAACGACGGCCTATATGGGCAGATTAAGCAGCCAGAAGAGATTCGGCCAGCCCATATACTTGGACATATTATATGACACAACGCCATCTATTATTGCACACGCATTTATTGCAGCTATGGCGATCGGAACGTTCTCATATCTGATGAACTGGGTACTTGGACAGCCATTCCCCTTCCCCATCCTGGCAATGCTCTGGGGTGTAATTGTGGGCGGCATGGGATCCGCAGTGGGCGATGTTCACTACGGTGCTGAGAGACAGTACCAGAATAAGCCATTCGGTATGGGCCTCCCGGCATCCAACTCTGGTAAGATCATCCAGAAGGGCGAAGCCGGTCTAAGGAACAGCATCGATATTGCCGGCTATTGTGTGAAGCACGGCGGACCGCTGACAGGCTTAGGCCTGGGCATCACGGTATTCCTCGACAGCTGGAGAGAGATATTGTTCACCCAGTACTGGAATGGCTGGGGCGCAATGGTCGCGGGCTTGATCTTAGTACTGCTCTGGGTCATCGCAAACAGGATACTCGAGCTCTACGCTAGGAACACCTATGGTCCGTATAAGGCAGCGGAGGACTAAATATGGAACCAATTACGCTATTGATATTATTGTTTTGCGTAACGCTGGGCGGATTGCTCGTCGGTGTGGGCGTACACTTTGTGCCAGTCGGCGGCGCTCCCGCTGCAATGGCACAGGCGACCGGTATCGGTACCGGAACGACTATGCTGGCATTCGCGTCCGGAGCTCTGGGCTTGATAAGCGCAGGGTTTACGGTACACGATATGACATCTGCCACCGGTGCACTGCACTCGGCATATCCCGGATTCGGGGCGGCTGTCGCAAATCAAACGCTCTTCACCACTTCGGGGATCAGCGACAACATTATGGCAATTATTCTCGTTATGGCCGCAGGTGTTGTGGGCGCAATGCTCATGATGGTCATATTGGCTGTCATGGCGAATGTAATATATGCGTTCGCGATCGCGGTGCCACTTGTGTCGGCTAAGGTCAAGTTCGACCCGATCACCGGCGACAGGCAGGACATCTATGTAACGAAGGGTACTGAGGGACACGGAACTCCAACCGTAGCTGTGATCAGCTCGCTCATCGGCGGGTTGTTCGGCGGCTTCGGTGGTGCACTCCTGTACCTCGCGCTCGTCTCAAGTGGGTTCTCAGTCCCGACGGCAGCTTTCGCTGCGATCGGCGTATTCCTGGTGAACTCGGTCCTTGCCTCGTACAACATCACGGGAACTATCGAAGGTTTCCACGACCCCAAGTTCAAGAGGATACCAAGGGCGATCATCGCCTGCGCAGTAGCTTCCTTTGTGCTCGGGATCTGGGCAATCGCAATAATCTACCTGGGGGCGTAAACAATGTCAGAAGTAAAAGAATATGACATGAACATGCTCGCAGTACTGGGCATCGTGGGCGGCCTCATTGGCATATTCGCCGCGTACCTGCTCGATACTCAGCTGAATGTCACATATTTCGCCTTCCTCGGAGCAGCTGGCGCCATACTGGCAACGGTATGGGGCGCGGATGCAGTCAGGAGGATCTGTAAGTACGGTATCGGTACTGGTGTGCCATCGATAGGCATGCTCGCATTCGGTATGGGCTTACTGACGACTCTGCTCGGCCTCAAGATAGGAGACTATCTTGTGTCGAACCAGGGCAACTCGTACTACCTGTATGCAGGACCTGTCATCGCCTTGGTACTATCGTTAGTACAGGGTGCGATCATAGGGTTCATAGCAAACAGTGTACTGAAGATGAAGATCCCGACCATGCAGATCGGAATGATCTACATTGCGGGCGCTGCAAGCCTGATCCTTATGGGCTTTACGGTGGCAATCACCGGCTCGTTCGGATACTCGGTCATGATCTCGAAGATATTCGGCACCGGCATCATCGCACCGCTATTCATGATCGGCGCGCTGCCAATGCTGCACCCGTTCAACGCAAGCCTCGGCCCGGATGAGGACCAGAAGAGGACCCTCGTCCTTGCAATCGAAGCTGCGTTATTGACCACGATCATCTTCGGCATTGTCTCGATCGCGTTCCTGGACATAACCACGTCGCTGATCACTCTGGTGCTTGGCTTGATCGGATGGGCAATCGCGTACATGACCTACTTCAAGAAGGTCAAGGAAAGTGGTGTCTCAATCCTTAGTACGGGCGTACTTCCGAAGAAGGAGGCCTAATCCATGGTTGGAATCAAGTTATTACCGGAATATGGATTGGTATACGATACCGATACGGGCAAAGTAGCTCCCGAAAGCGGCAACATGGTCAAGTACTCCATGGGAACCGTCAACGCGAGCCTGGACAAGATGGACAAATACGCTGACGACCTGATGAACTCGCTTGCCCCAACAGGCAACTTCCTGGAGTCATGGCCGCACAGAGAAAAGTCGCTGTACTATGCTAGCATATTCACTAACATATTCTACGGCTTCATCTTCGGCCTGATCGGAGCTTTCGTCATCGTGTTCTTACACCTTGCGGGGTTGATATAAAATGGTCGACAAGAAAGAAGCAGCAAAGGGATGGCCAGTAGTCAAGGGTGAATACGATGTGGGAGATGCAAAGAGCGACGTCGCAGTCGCAACCTGCGGATCGCACTTCAACCAGTTCCCCATCAAGGCTGGCGCAGCACTCGCCGGTCCGTTCAAGACTGAAAACCTGGGCATCGAAAAGATCGTCGCTAACATCATATCGAACCCCAACATCAGGTTCGTAGTGGTCTGCGGCTCAGAAGTCAAGGGACATATCGCCGGAGATGCGCTGATGTGCCTGCACAAGTTCGGATTAAAAGAAGGCAGGATCGTTAACGCAAAGGGCGCCATACCCTTCATCGAGAATCTCGACGACAAGGCTGTCAAGAGGTTCCAGGATCAAATCACGATGATCGACATGGTCGACGTCGAGGACGAAGCCAAGATCACCGCGGCCATCAAGGACGCAATAGCAAAGGACCCGGGAGCATTCGCGGGCGAACCGATGCTGATCCAGATCAAGGAGAAGGAAGAAGAAGTGGGCGAGGCCGGAGCCGCGATCAAGCCACTCAGTGGAGAGATCGCTTTGATCCAGGCCCGGATCAGAATGATCAAGAACGATGTAAAGGACATCGGCTACTTGAACAAGTTCACGATGGGCTGGTACGCCGGCAAGATGGAAGGTATCATGATAGGCATCGTCCTGTCGATCATACTTCTTGCACTGCTGTTCCCCGGCGGCATTGACTGGACTAAACTGATGATGAAATAGGAGGAGAAAATATGGCAGAAGCACAAGCAGTTGCAGGTACACAGGCACCGAACGAATTCTGGTTTGTACCAGTAATCGACGATTTCTGTTACCGTGCCCAAATAACGGCGAGGAACCAGAAGCTATCCTCTGCGGTGGGCGCTACCAAGGTACTGGGCTTTGCGATCGGAGCGGTCTTCGCCCTGGCCATGGTACTGGTACCGTTAAAACTCTTGGGAGGTATCTAAATGATACCGTCAGCATCAGTTGACCCGGCAGAGTTTTCGGCAGTCCAGAAAAGGCTCGACGAGATCGAGAACAAGGTCGAGTTCGTCGACGCAGAGATCCAGCAGTCCGAGGGAAGACATCTGGGCAGAGAAGTAGGCATCCTTTACGGATTCCTCTTTGGAGTATTGATTTACGTTGCGTATAGCATAATATTGACCATACTGTAAAGGGAGGAGAATTTAATGTTTAAGTATGATACACCACAAAAGGTATACGAAGTTGGCAGAGCCAAGGTCGGTGGAAACCCGGGTGAATACCCAACCGTTTTAGCGGGTTCCATATTCTATAACAAGGAAAAGATCTTTGCAGACCCGAAGGACGGCGCAAAGGGTATTTTCAACAAGGAAGGAGCAGAGAAGCTGATCAGGGACCAGGAAGAGATGTCGGACACTACCGGCAACAAAGTCTGGGTCCAGATCGTATCAGAGACCGAAGAATCGATGATCAAGTACATCGAATGGTACTCAAACATCGGCAAGGACGCATTCCTGGTCGACTCCACCGTTGCATCGGCAAGGATCGCCGGCGCAAAGAGAGCAGACGAGATGGGAATATCCGACCGCGTTATCTATAACTCGATCAACGCTGCAGTAAAGCAGGAAGAGATAGACGCGATCAAGCCCCTGAAGTTCACCTCCGCAATCATCCTCGGCTTCAACGCCGTCGATATGTCCGTCAAGGGCAGGATGGAGATGTTCACCAAGGGCGGCGCAGGCCAGGGTAAGGGCATGCTGACTCTCGGTACCGAGAAAGGCATCACCAGGCCACTCCTCGATGTAGCCGCAACCCCGCTGGGCTCCGGCTCCGGCGCAACCTACCGGTCCATCTTCGCTGTGAAGTCACAGCTGGGCGAGCCTGTAGGCGGCGGATACCACAACATACCGTCCGCATGGGCATGGCTCAAGAAATTCAAGAAGCTCCCGGGCAAGGAAGGCGCATACATGCCATCCGATATCGGAAGCAACTTGATCGCCATCACCCTGGGCGCAAACTTCTGCCTGTATGGCCCGATCGAGCATGCAGTAGAGGTCTTCCCGGCAGTTGCCATGAACGACATAGTCGTCCAGGAAGCAGCCAAGGATCTCGGCACAGTGTCGCTCGCAGACGCCAACCCGCTGACGAAGTTAGCATAAACATAAACTAGAGTTGGCTTAATAACCAACTCTCTTTTAACTTTTTTTTTAATTATTATTATTCTGAGGTCGCTCCTATTTTGCGATTTTATTGAAAAATATAAAACTTCTCGATAATTAGTTAATATCACTGACTGGAGAACGACTTTATAAATTCATATCCGGACATAGCATTCATTTATTCAGATAATCTATCGTCTCGCTTAACTGTGCAATGCGTTCCGCTGTGAGCGGTTAAATACTTGTACTTCGCGAGCTTTATTACTACTCTAAGCACAAAATATATCGTATCAGCATAAAGAAACTTGACGATACTACCGGTGATGCCGATGCAATTAAAGCCACTAAGCAGACTATTAGGCCCGAAGCCACATATCGCGGAAAGCCCTTATCTATCACTTTTACCAAAGACTGGCTCCCCAGGCGTGAGCATAAAGACCGACCTGTCAACCACCTCATATTATGTCGTAGCATCGGTCGAGATGGGTAACACGACGACAAAGTGTATCCTTACGGCAACGGACCTGGAGACCGGAAAAACATACCTGCTGAACAAGACTGTAAAGATGTCCCGCGACGTGAGAGCTCCGAAGGAAGGCGAAAAAGTATTCGGCAAGACCCTGGATGGTAAGAAGCTCACGCGCGAGTCAGTCGGCGAACTCGTAAAACAAACTCTTGAAGAAGCTCATAATTCGGCCGGCATCACGATACAGGGAGACCTGAATTTCGTAGTGCGCTCGACCGGTGTCGTTGCAGGGTTTGACAGCCCGGAAGATGTCGGTTCTTTTATCCTGGCGCTTGCTGACGGGTGTATCAAGGCGGGCGTAATGCCGAAGAACATGACCCCCGCAATGAGTAAGGAAAACCTGAGTATACGGCTCCGCAAGCACTCTTATCTTGATAAAGTATTCTTCGACGGCGCGGTCGCAAGCGTCCTGCCGCCTCAGGGCAGCAGCGGCGTGGAGATCGTCGCGAACGAAATGGAAGGCGAGCTGGCCACTGCGGGCATCAAAGAGGCTGCCAAGTGGGCCGGCGTGGACTTCAGGAACCCCGTCTGCAGCATCGACTTCGGCACAACGCTGAAGGGCCGCATGACCAACGACGATTTCCCGTATTCGAGGACGATCGGCAACTTTTGTGGGCTGGCGGGCGCAGTGCCCGACGCCATAGTGCGCGGTACCGGCTTAGTCGATAGCCACTTCGGCAGCGTGCTGGACATTACAAAACATGAAAGGCCCGGACTTATCACTGAAATATTGAATAGCAATGCGATCGAGCAGCACGCGAAATGGGCTCATGAGCTAATACAGATACAGGTGGTACCCGATGACCGTAAGTGGTATGGCAGCGTGCCGGTAAGCCCGATAGCCGCGAAGAACAACGGCGTCACTCTTATCGGGTGCGAAGTGGGCGAAAATGGCAAGGACCTGCCTAAGCTGAATGAAATCGGCGCCTCGATCATGAAAAAGCATAACGCGAACACGCTGCTTGCCACCCTTGACCTGACCAGCGCGATGATCGCGGAGAGGCTCCTGAAGGAGGCCCATGTGAATCACCTGATCACGGAAAAGACCACCATAGGTATCACGGGCCGGGCAGGCATCACGGGCGATAAGCCCGCATTGATACTACAGAAGGTAACGGAGATGGGCATATTCGCTAACCCTAACGATCATCTCGTATTCTGCGATGATGGCCTTGCGAGGGGCGCAGCCGTGATGGCGCGTTGCATGAACTCGCTGGGTAACCCGAAGAACCCGCTGGGCGGACAGCGTGGCGGTAAATGCATCATGGGCGCTAGATCAAAGTTACAGGACAAGAAATAGGATTGATACGATGGCGTGCTTAAACGACTATAACTACGATATACTACTGTCGCACCAGACTTATCAGGAAGCTGAAAAATACATACGCTCCAAATACTGGGAAACATACTATGTGGAACCCGGCTATTCCGTGCTGGGGCTGCGGATACTGGGCAGCGAATTCGTGCCCGTAGCCGTGGAGGAGGGCACGAATAACCTGATCCTGCCATACACAAAACCATGTTTCGGGACGTTCGTCGTTCGCATCATCAACGTGCCGGAAGAAGTCGCCCGGATCAGGAAGGAGTTCAAGAAAGACCTGACACTGGAGCGATGGAGAGATACCACTCATTAAGGAGATTTTATATTGCCAACTACTAAGAAATCATCAGTAAAGAAGGCCGTTGTTAAGCAAGCGATAACGAAGACGGTTGTTCCTAAGAAAGTCGTCGTTAAGAAGGCGGCTTCTAAGAATCCAGCAGTGAAGAAGGCTGTCGTGAAGACGGTTGTTCCTAAGAAGGCAGTCGCTAGGACGGTTGTTCCTAAGAAAGTCGTCGTTAAGAAGGCGGCTTCTAAGAATCCTGCAGTAAAGACGGTTGTTCCTAAGAAGGCAGTCGCTAAGAAAGTCGTCGTTAAGAAGGCGGCTTCGAAGAATCCTGCCGTGAAGAAGGCTGTTCCGAAGAAAGCCGCCCCTGCTAAGATCTCTCCTAAAAAGGCTGCTCCTGCGAAGGCTTTAGCAAAGAAAGCCGCTCAAAATAACCCCGCTAAGACTATTAAAGGCGAGCGGGTGGAAGAGCTCATTACGGAGCGTAATGTGGAGCTCAAGTCTGTCGAGGAGTACCTGGGGATCAAGGATCATAACCGTGAGAAGAAACCTATCATACCGGGCGTTTTCGACTTGCTAATCCCGCCTGGCACGCCACGTAAGATCGTGCTGAAAATGGCCAAGAACTTTAATCTGGAAGTCGTACGCAGGGACGATATCTACGTCCCCATAGGCGTCAGTGACGTCGAGCGTGATATCCTGGCGTTCAGGGGCGACAAGAAAACAGTGAACAAGCTGGAAAAGATCCTTCTTAAAGAACTAGAAGAATACGAAAGAACCGGAAAGGTAGAAGGCTTCAAGGTCATTCCCTGAGCCTTCATATTTGTTTTTTTATCCGCCGCCCTCACAACTCTGGTCGGTGCTGACGTCCTTGATCTTGAGCATGTCTTCCATGTCTTTGATCTTTTTCTCTACCTCGTCAATGTTGAGGCTGGCCCTTTCATCCTCATCCGCATTTGCGCTGGCTGCCGTGACCTCGAGGTATCTGGTATCATAGTATAAGTTTGTCTTATCGAGGAGCGCCCATGTCCTGTCGTCCTCTTTTTTCATCCCGACCACTTTGCCGACCGTCCTTGTCGTAATATACTTCACGGTTACGCCCACGGTGATGGGCTTACCATACAAGTCAGTGGCGGTGATGCTTTCGCTCGCTTCCATATAAACCATCTTTAACAATTATATGGGACGTGAATGTAAATATACTTTAATATCGAAGACTCCAAGTTTTGAGAAGGCACAATCCACAAGGATAATTAAGACACCATACGTTTCACACAAAGACACAAAGACACAAAGGCACGAAGACTTTGTTTTAGTATATGCCTCCGGCGGCCGTGCGACTCAATTATAAACACAGAGGCACAGAGGCACAGCTGATTTTATGGTTACGCCTCCGGCGGCCGATGCGACTATATTTTGTACGAGCGGATTGGATCACATAGCCGCCGGAGGCTTTACAATAACGTCAACTGTGCCTCTGTGCCTCTGTGTTTAATACCTAGTCCCTAACACGCCCAAACGCTATGCGACAACTAGCCGCCGGAGGCTTATACAAAACTCAATCTTCGTGCCTTTGTGTCTTCGTGTCTTTGTGTGAAACGTATGGTGTCTTAGTATCTTTGTGAATAGTGTCTTCTTCAAAACTTAGTGTCTTCTGAAAACGACAATTTAATGAGGTTTGACCCTTATATCCTATACGAACGGCATCCGGTGATACCAATGAAAATAACGCTCAAGCGCACGCCCAAGGGCTATACTCAAGACACGCATCGTGTTGTCCCTCCCGAGGAGACGCTGGCTCGGGTAGAAAAGCTACTGCCGGGCATCGGCGTAACGCGAGTCGCAGAGATCTCGGGGCTGGACAGGATCGGGATCCCTGTCTATTCGGCGATCCGCCCTGCTTCGGCTAAGGGCGCAATATCGGTGTACGCGGGCAAGGGAGCCACACCTGTGGAAGCGAAGGTCTCGGTCATGATGGAGGCCATCGAGCGCTATTCTTCAGAATTCCAGAAAGGCGACAAGAAACGGGTCGTCAACGGCGCGTACGATGAAGTCTCGAATGGTAAGGCGGCAATAGAGCCGCAAAGCCTGATCCTTCCGGGAAAGCTGTTGCCCAATGTAAAGATGGACTGGATCGACGGCTTCGACCTGATGCACAGCAAAGAAGTACTGCTGCCGTGTAACGCAGTATTTCACCCTTACCTTTCATCCGTCAGGATCTTCAGGAGTAATACGAACGGCCTGGCTTCGGGCAATACGCTGGAGGAAGCGATCTTCCACGCGCTCATGGAAGTCGTGGAGCGCGACGCCCTTTCCATAGCCGAGGCCGCGAGACAGCCCGGTAAGGAGATCGTACTGACTGAAAATGACGGCCTGGCATATGACCTGTATCAAAAGTTCAAGGAGGCGAACGTGCTCGTCAAGTTGTGGTACCTGCCGACGGACTCGGGCATACCGACCGTCCTGGCCGCCTCTGACGACACGGAGATGATGGACGCGGCCATGCTGGTCATGGGCGTGGGCACGCACATGGATGCGCGCATCGCCGTTCTCAGGGCGCTGACGGAGGTCGCGCAGAGCCGGGCGACACAGATACAGGGTGCCCGGGAGGACACAGACCGCGAAAAGGTCACGCGCTCCATCGGCTATGATCGTATGAAGCGGATCAACCGGCACTGGTATGGAGACGACAAGGAAAAAATATCCATGGCAGAGCTCCCCGATCTCTCGACCGATTCTCACAAGGGCGACATCGAGAAGGCCGTGAAGATGCTCGAGGGCATTGTGAACTCCGTTATTGTAACGGACCTTACACGCAAGGACGTCGGCATACCCGTTGTCCGCGTCACTGTCCCGGGCCTGGAAATGTTCGCGATCGACCACGAGCGCATCGGACGTCGATGTGTATCGCAGAAAAAGGGCCTGTGATGATCGTTGTTTACCTGGGCCCCAGCCTGTCCCTGGAAAAAGCCCGTTCTATACTCGATGCGGACTATCGCGCTCCCATAAAGCGAGGCGACATCCGGAAGGCGATGAAGGACGGGGCCACCATCATCGGCATCATCGACGGTGTTTTTTTTACTAAATCACCTGTCGTTCACAAGGAAATTTTAGCGGCATTGAATAAAAGGATCACAGTCGTAGGGGGCTCCAGCATGGGCGCCCTGCGCGCGTCGGAGCTCGACGTCTTCGGCATGATCGGCGTCGGCCGCGTGTACGAGTGCTACAGGTCAGGCCGCATCGTTGCTGACGACGAGGTCGCGGTAACTTATAACCCGGTGACGGGAGAGCAGATGTCAGAGCCGATGGTAAACGTGCGATATCAGCTAAAAGCGGCGCATGACGAAAAGATCATCACGAGCGAAGAGCGCTCTGCGCTTTTATCGATGATCGCTAAAATGCATTACCCGGAACGCGTATATTCAAATATCGCAGGCCTCGCCGTAGAAAAGCGGATATTAAGCGACGCTCGTTCGAAATCTCTTTTAGCATATATACAGCGAAAGCCGCTGAACCTAAAAGCCGAGGACGCTATGGCCACTTTGAACAAAATAAAAGAATTGGCTAACCCTGTGTCTCCAGGAAACTGATGAACTTTTGTAGTTTTGCAGCCCTTTCCCTCGAAATTCTTTTTGCGACGGCCTCGATGAATGCTTCTTTATGTTCCGGCCTGATGCAGGTCAGGCTCTCCTCGCCGTTCTCAGCCAGGCAGATCAAATAATCGAGCTCTTCATCGGTTAATTTTTCTAGCCGCTGCTCGAAATCCTCTTTTGACTTTGAATAATGCATCGACAGCGGCGGAAGGATTGACCTGTATTTCCTTCCTGATGATATGCAGGTGCCGCCTTCGCATAGTTCCGGCGCAAGCTTTTTCAAGATCTCCCAATCGTAATCGCTTAGCTCTCTGGACATAATACGCTCATCATAATTCGCCGTGCAAAACGTAAATACCTTTTTCTTGAACACACCAGGCGACCCTGTTTGAACCACGTCGAACACGGTGATTTTACGGTTAAAGCCTCCGGCGGCCGGGTGATTCAAATTAATGTTATGTTGCTGCCCACTCGTTGCACATTCAATCGGTTTGGGCAACACGAATGGAAATAAAACATGAAAACACGAATTTTTTTTAGATTTACGAGCACTAATTAACTAATTGACTATATGACCACGGTTAAATGACTTAATTAACAAAATCATGATTAAACGAATTAATGGCACTAAGCCACGGCTATTAAAACAGGAATAACCGTCACTAAAGAACGAACCGCACTAAGATTAAAACAATTAAAGTGCCAGCCTCTAGTGCCATTATGAAAGTGACAAACAAGTTAATCGAGCATTAGAATGAATAGGGGGTTATCGTTGATCTATCGAGGCTATGCGATCAAAAGGAATGTAAAGGGCTACGCCATTCAAGGCTAGCACTTTAATTGTTTTAATCTTGGTGCAGTTCGTTTTTTGGGGCACCTGTTACTGTTTTATTAACTGTGGCTTTGTGCCATTAATTCGTTTAATCATGTCTTTGTTTTTTAGGTCATTTAGCCGTGGACACATAGTTAATTTGTTAATTAGTGCTCGTAAATCTAAAAAAAAGTTTTGTGTTTTCATGTTTTATTTCCATTCGTGTTGCCCAAACCAATTGAATATACGGCGAGTGGATTGTTAACAAAACGTGAATTTAAGTCACCGAGCCGCCGGAGGCTTATACTAAACCAATTCTTTGTGTCTTTGCGCCTTTGCGTTGAGGGCCACTGATGTTACACACCAGGCCGCCGGAGGCTGAACAGTTACAGTTTTTGTATAAGCTTCCGACGGCCGTTCGAAGACGTAGCCAGCCTTACTTGTGAAAAGGCTTATATACCAAAAACAGTTCATACATCACTATTGCATATACATCAGTATCGAATGTATATGGTCGGAGGCGTGGATGCAGGAAGATATCGAGAGGTGGATGAAGGAGCTAAAGAAGGGCGCCACAAAGTTTTCCATATTGACACTTTTGCGAGACGGCGATATGTATGGCTATGAGCTCAGGCATGAGTTCGAGGCCCGGACTGAGGGCGTCATGACACTGACCGAAAGCAACGCATACCCGTCTTTGCACGGCATGGAAAGCGAAGAGCTGATCACGAGCTACTGGAAAGAGAGCGGGTCCGGCGTGCCTGCGAGGAAATATTACCATCTAACTGAAAAAGGCGAGTCATTGTTGAATGAGATGATCGTGGAATGGGACAGGTACGTGTATGCGATCAATAAGATCGGGAGGCGATAGGATGGAAATCAGTGAAGATGCTATGAAAATGATAGAAAAAAGGGTGAATAAAACTTTAAATGGTCTCGATGTCCCTGAAAGCGATAAAAACGAGATCAAAAGGGAACTCACCTCTAATTATATCGACGCTTCTACGATGAAAGCACAGGCCCGGGGCGTCTCTTCGGTTGAAGCGGTCGACGTGACGTCGGCTTTTGAGACCTCTAGCGATCCGGAAGAGATCGCGTCGATGTATATGGCTTCATACGTAAAATCCTTGAAAAGGGCCGGGTTATGGTCAAGGCTCGTCTCCTTTGTCATCGATATGGTCATCGCCACATTAATAACAGTGATACTGGCATCGCCGATCATTCTAATGAGAGTCTTTTCATCGCCGACACCTGATAAGCCCGGCGTACATATGTTCTTCGAGTTGCGTACCCAGCATATGTTCTTCGAGTATTTCTATCTGCTATTTTCCCTCAACATAATCGTAATATTCATATATTTCGTCATATGCGAGGGCTTTTTCGGCTTCACCCCCGGTAAACGGGTCCTGGGCTTGAAAGTTCTAAGAGTGGATGGTAGAAAGGCTAGTTACAAGGAAGCGATGCTTCGGACGATCCCTAAATTATTTATCATCGCGATCGTGGCGGATGCCATTCTGATGGTATTGTACAATGGAAAGGATAAACAGAGAATATTTGACCGGATCGCCGGGACGATCGTCATTCGAAAATAACTGATATAAGGAGGATTAAAAATGAGAAACTGGTTACAGACGGATCATCCAGAGAAACCTGGAAATGAATTACTTGTATCCTTTAATGGAATCGCCACGGAGGTGGTATGATGCAGGTGCGGAAGGTGCAGATCGGCAGCGGAGGAAGTGGAGGAAGCGGTGGTCCCGTGCACATACAGATCGACGGAGGCACTATGCAGTCGATGATGGGCTCTGGAAATTGGATCTATATCGCCATCATCATTGTATTACTGATCATCGGCATAGTGCTTGTCGCGCTTACGATACGGGAATATAATCGACAGAAAAAGAATAAGAAACAGCCGTAACTTCATGGCGGTGGGATAGCGGATGAGCGAATGAACACCTGAATCGGCTGAAATACTGCTCACAGGCCGATGTATGGGGGATTAAAAAATGAGAACTTTGCCAAGGACCGATCATCCGGAGAAACCGGAAAATGAACTGTATATATCTTTTAACAGAAGCGTCATGGATGTGATTTGATGCCGGGCCCATTTCGCGGCGCGCTTCGAGGTTTAATGCCCGGCGGTAGCAACGGCTCCGCGCAATCGATGATGGGTTCCATAAATTGGATCTATATTGTTGTCATCCTGGTGCTGGTTGTCGTCGGCATTGTGCTTATCGCGCTTACGATAAGGGAATTTAATCTACTGAAAAAGAAATAGCCAGGGATCGGACCCGGCAAGCCATCATGGCTGTGTTCGGCGTGCACATGGTAAATTCGGCAGTAGGATCATATTCAATATAGGCACTAAGGACTGAGTTGTGCCCTCGACTATTTTTTAAGTCGATCTCACATATGTGTAAATTTGTAATGTCCCGCGAAGCTCGTGAGCTTCGAAAAATGAGGAGGGTAAACGTTTTTATCAGGTATTGGTTTGGGTATTAATTTAGGGTATTTTTCGTTTTTGGAGGGTAAACGTTTTTAGGGTAATTATTGAGGGTAGTGCGGCGGTGTTTCCCACCGCCGCAAGAGTAGCCACCACCTAGAAGGGTGATGGGGAGGGTAATGGATAAGGTGAGGGTTAGATTATGACGGGCATGTTGTCCGCCATATTGTGGTCATTCCCACAATCTATTCCATCCCTACAAAATGAATTATCGTATGGATGGTTTAATATGTTTTTATTTTTTTTTGTAAGTTTTACAAAGACCTGTCGCTCATTGTCCAGTAGCGGGCCGACGCTCTACGATACATGTTTTATCGTATTTATGCCTGCACGAGATATAATTTATCGAAACGTGTGCCGATAAAATATGATTTTTCAAAACATGTTATCATGAACATATGATTTTTCAGCACATGTGCTATGGGAATATACCCGGCCGAGGCGTATCATATGATAAAACGCCTTATGTAATGCGTTTTCTGTCATTTCCGCTTATTCCGCATTATGCAAATTATGGGGTTGCGCATAGTTTAAGGGGCTTCACGAGTATAGGCAGTTAGGGTATGCCAGACATACCCGAGGGCTGTGTCATATGGATTTCTGGATCAATATACTGATGATGTTCTGTACCGGCATAGTATCGGGCGTATTCGGGGCCTTGCTAGGCATCGGGGGCGCAACGATCCTCATACCAGTGCTCACGCTGGTCCTGTTGATCCCCATTCATCTCGCCGTCGCGATATCGCTCATCAACAACGTAGCCGTATCAGTGACGTCGGCCTTAAAGTATAACGAGCAGGGCCTGATCCATAAGGGGATCGTCATGGTCATGAATGTCGGCTCGATCCTGGGGATCGTCATCGGCACAATCATTGCGACAAGGAGCCCTGCGTCGACCATCGAGATCCTTTTTGGCTTCTTTTTATTGGCCATGGTGGCCATCGCCTTAATACCCAGAAAAGCGAAAAGTTACGAGAACAATCTAGAGAAGATCCATGCGGAACAAAAGCCGGGCCTCCTGGGTCTCGGATTCATCATGGGGCTGCTGGGAGCCATACTGGGGGTCGGCGGCGGTACGGTCGCAGTACCCACGTTGAATGATATTTTTCATTTGCCTTTCAAGAACTCCATAGCGAACTCGCTTGCCACGATAGTGGTAGCCTCTTCGCTGGGGGCGATCGTTTATTTTTACCTGGGCGCCGGCACGCTATTTTCAGCGCAGCAGGCACTGCTCACGGCCGTGGTCATCGTGCCCGGCTCGGTCATCGGAGCGCATGCCGGCGCTCACCTCTCGAAATATATTCCGACGAAGCACATAAAATATATTTTTTATGCATTGCTTCTCTATGTGGCATATAATCTGATCAGAAGCGGGGCAGGGTTGTAATGATCGTACTAAAAGTAGGCGGAAGCCTTTTTGAAGAAGCGCCCGCGCTGCTGCGACGCATAGCGTCGATGCAGGCGGATGTGCTCATTGTTCCGGGCGGCGGGGAGTTCGCGGACATGGTGCGGCGCATCGACCGCGAGCGAGGCCTGACTGCCGATGCGGCCCACTGGATGGCTATATTAGCCATGGACGAATACGCCTATTATCTTTCAGATAAAACCGGCATCGAGCTATCCGGCACGCTATCGGCGAAAAAAAGCATACATATCGCATTACCCTATGAAATTATAAAAGCGAACGATGAGCTGCCTCATTCCTGGGACGTGACCTCGGATACGATCGCCGCATGGATCGCCCATAAAATCGGCTGCCCGCTAATAAAAGCTACGGATGTCGATGGCATCGTCTTAAACGGGGAATTAATGAAATGCGTGAACGCTTCACGGATACTCGATATCGAGACGTGCGTAGATAAGGCGCTGCCAGATTTCCTGATCAGGCATCATATGGACACGCTGATCGTGAACGGCAAACACGCCGATCGGGTGGAAAAGGCGATAATGGGCGAGCCCACCACGGGCACGGCCATCATCGGCAAATAACGCAGGAAAGAAAAAATGTTTTAGTCTTCGTCGTCCGCATCATCCGAGTAGTCGATCCCGCCCGCAAGCACCGCGGCGATTGAATCCAGGCCATCTACGCCTTCTGCCACGAAACTGTTCTCGGGGACCTTAGCGAATAATTTGTCGCTGTCGAACGATTTTCCCGAAAGGACCAGCGCACCGGCCTTGCCGACCAGCTCGAACGTCTTATCCATGTCTTCTTTTTCCTCGGCTTTCGCAGCTTCAAGGATCAGGTCCTCTACCTTTGACTTGGGGTCGTAGTCACCGGATACATAGCTATCCGCCGCTCCGAACACGCCGACCAATGCCGATTGAACCGACTCGACCATCATGTCCTTATCCTCGTCCATGGGCTCCACCTTGGCCAGGACGATCTCTTTCATGTCCTGCACGTTCGACGCGGCCTCTTCCACCGTGATCATCTTTCTTTGCAGCTTACCGGTGATCTTGCAAAGCGCCAGGATGACGTCCTCCTCCATGTCGAGGAACACGATACCCTCTCTTCCCAGTCCTTCTGCCGTCGGGTCGATCTTAAACTTGCTCTCTTTTACCTGGTTGATCCAGTTGTTCCATCTTTCCTGCGAGTAAAACGCTATCATCCTATTTCCTCTTTCTAAAATTACAGATGCATGGACTGATTAAAAACATTTTCGCTCTATATTCCTAACGAATCATGCTTCACGGCCGTCATTTCAACTGCTCGCCGATCTTCCGGTCCAGTAT
Source organism: uncultured Methanocellaceae archaeon (assembly GCA_963780665.1). GTDB lineage: Archaea > Halobacteriota > Methanocellia > Methanocellales > Methanocellaceae > Methanocella. Next base: position 192,222 of record CAWACJ010000006.1, read on the forward strand.
AATGATGAACTCCTGCTCTTTGCCTGCCGGTATCGTGGCGCCTGCCGCGACATCGTGCCCTCCTCCGACACCGCCTACTTCCGCGGCCGCTTCGCCCAGGGCAACAGCAAGGTTTAAGCCTCTTAGGATAAGGTCGTGGTTGCCCCTGGCCGAGATCTTGACGCCTTCTTCTACAGTTGCCATGCCGATGATAGGCATCTCCCGGCTCACGCAGTCAAGGCTCGAGCTCATGCCCGCGATGATCCCCACGATGGTATCCCTGATCTCTTTCTTCGCGTTAAAGTACTGCAAATGCTCCAGCTTGACGACGCCTTTATCCGCTACGAAGTTCAGGCCGGTCACCAGGTTGTGCCTGTGCTGCTCCAGCAGGTCACGGGCATAGTGGAATGCCTCTCCCCGGTCCCCCATGCAGACAGCGAGGCCTGTCTCGGCATAATCGTACCTGGCCGTTGCATTAAGGAGTGTGGAATACTCGGACGCATCGCGCAGCTCTATACCTTGTTCTTCGTGCAGCAGCGTGTATACTTCTCCGACCAGCCGCTGTATCTTGTGCGTGGGCATGTTACATGACAGGCAGTACTGAAATAGCTTCGACGTGATCGCTTTCTTTTCATACGGCTCCAGGTCTACCCATTTTCTCCAGTTATCTTCCTTCACATCGACGCCGGCGCTCTGGATGAACGCAACGCATGCGTCCTGCGAGCCGCCCAGCCCCGGTAAGAACGGGTCCGAGCTATATTGCAATAATTTATAGATGGGGCGGGTCTGCCGGCCGAAGAGCTTGAGGTCCTTCTCGTATGAGAGGTAGCCGCTATTTTTGGCCAGCTCCAGTATCTGTCGGTTCACACCGACCAGCGCATGCGTGCGCATGTCCTGCAGGTCACCGACCGCGCCCACGATGGCGAGCGCCGACAGGTCAACGTTGTCCCCCAGCTTCATTGCGAGAATGAACGACACACCGGCACCACTGATGTCCGTGGAGCCGTTCAGCCCGTACAAATGAGGATTTAAATGATATTCATATTCAACCGGCGCTGGCCTGTGGTGGTCTGCGATGACCGCATTTATGTTCAGCTTTTTGATGGTCTCCAGCCCGCCGCTTCCGAGGTCTGTGAAGATCACCAGCTTTCCGCCGCGACTTGTAGCAATATCCTTTAGCGCCGCCTCATCGAGCTTCTTTAAAAATTTAGCCGTATACGGCTTACCAAGCCTTTTTAGCGCCGTACACATGATGCCGGCCGCTGTGAGCCCGTCTGCATCTATATGCGACACGACGAGCGCATCGTCGCTTCTCCTTATCAGGTCGGCGCACTTCTCGGCAGCCTTGCTAAAACGTTCCATCATGAGACAATTCCGGCTATTGATTTAAACGGCTTTTGGTTGCAAGCGCTGTGAAAGTAAACACAGATTCATTTCAGAATAACCTCAGCTCTCGTTTTTGTTTAGCCTTCAGCAGCCGGATGACTCGTATTTTACAATGGCGGCACGGCGGACACGGCGATTTTTTAGACATGCCTCTGGCGGCCTGACAATGGCTGAAGAAGAGAGTGGCGCCCGCCTTCACATCGAAGGGCGGTAAGGCCGATTATCCTGTGAAGGCACGATGTCAGAATAAGCCATAGAAGAATTACTTTCAAATAGTAGGCTAGTAAACGCTTTATATTTTCTCATTTAAGATTAAGCAAGATCATTTGGGATTTATTATCTTCAAATAAGTGGATTGCTGGAATTATCCAGGGAATGAGCGCCTATGATGAAAGTCGCATATCTCTATGTTTTCGACACGATGGCCGATTGGGAAGCCGGTTACGCGATCGCCGAATTGAACTCGGGCCGATATTTTAAGAACGGCTCGATGAAATATATGGTAAAAACGATTAGCAATAGCCTGGAGCCGATCGTTACAATGGGTGGCATGCGCGTTATACCGGATACCACGGTCTATGAGTTTAAGCTTGATGATGCGGGATTATTGATATTGCCCGGTGGCAATACGTGGCTCGAAACGATCCATGACCCGATCCTTGGAAAAGCTAAGGAATGCCTGCATGATGATATCACAGTAGCCGCAATATGTGGCGCAACATTCGGCCTGGCAAGAGCAGGATTACTGAATGACCGATACCATACCAGCAATGATCTCGACTACCTGATGTCCGTATGTCCGAACTATGCAGGATCAGTATTCTATCGGCCCGAACCCGCAGTATTGGATAGGAAACTTATCACTGCACCGGGAGTAGCGCCGATCGAGTTTGCGTATCAGATCCTTAAGAGCCTCGACGTCATTTTGCCTCAAGCACTCGAAGCGTGGTATCAGCTCAACCGGACACATGAAGCCAGGTATTTTTTCGAGCTGATGGTGTCCTTAAAATAAAACAATGGAATAGCCTCCGGCGGCCGGATGACTAAATATTGTACAAGCAAATTGACTCCTTAATTTAAGAATGATAAAAAACCTGTGTCACATAGCCGCCGGAGGCTAAATAGTAACGTCATCTGTGGCCCTGTGGCTCTGTGTTAATAAAATAATCCCAAACACGCCCGAACAAGTTGTGGTTTAATTTAAAGCCCCGCGAATGCTGGCACGAGGAATATGACGAGGACGGATAGCACCACGCCGCTCACGAAGGATATCACGCTGACCTCGCTGCCCGCATAGCGCACGATGATCGGCAACGTAGTGTCCATAGAAGTGGCTCCGCCCGGAGCGATGGCAACGATCTTGCCGAAATACTTGACCACCAGGGGAAGCATGACGATAGAAAGCACTTCGCGGAACACGTTCGTGAGCAATGCCATCGTGCCGACCTGCGCGCCCACCAGGCTCGTGAGCATGACGCCGGACAGGCTGTACCAGCCAAAGCCGGCACCGATGGCCATTGCGTTAGCAGGCTTGATGCCAAGGACAATGCCGATGGCCAGCGCACCCAGTATGCTGCCCACGGCGATGAAGATCGGCAAGCCGATGATCTTTACGCCCATGCGTTTGATCTCCGACACGACGGACTTATTCTGGCTCATGTCGAGGCCGATGACGAATAATAGTGCACACAGCATGACCGTTAAGATCGGGTCGATGTTGCCCACAAAAATGCCGGGAGCCAGCCCGAGCACGCCTATCAGGATGCCTAAAGCCAGTGCACATAGTATGACCTTGATCATTTCGACGGTCTCCCGATGAAGAGCTTTTCAAATATGACCGCGAACAAGATGCTTCCGGCGATGGCCGCTAGCGCGATGAGCACTGCCTGCACGCCGAAGGCTCCCAGGTTAGAGATCACGTCCTTGTTGACCCCTGTCTTGATGCCCATAAGCAGGATGAGCATGAAGACGAGTACGGTCATCAGCCTTGATATGTTCTTTTTAAGGGCCTCTGAAAAGTTCTTCTTTATTAGACCGGCCACCACGCCCGCTAGCAACGAAGCGATGATCAGGCCGATGGAGAGGAACATGCTGTCGATCATAATAACGAAACTTTACATGTGGCTGGTATTATTTAAGCTTAAGGAATAGCTGAGCCAGAGTCATTTTCTCCGATAGCTTTTACAACGATCGTATGATGGTATTTTCATATCTATCTTTACGTTTTCGGACACCTACAGGAGCATACGCTTATATTTATAAAGCGGGCTGGAGCATCCCGATTTGCTCACGAGGGTCCGGAGTTAATTATTTATAGAAGTACATTTCTACTTATATACCACGTTAACATATTTTGGAGGTACTATACTTGGCTAATCAACAGGCTGGAGGCCAGCAAGTTTACATTCTACGGGAAGGCACGTCTACCACAAAAGGGAGAGACGCCCAATCCTATAACATAATGGCCGCAATGGCCGTCGCAGAGGCGGTCCGCTCGACACTTGGCCCGAAGGGCATGGACAAGATGCTCGTGGACGGCATGGGCAACACCACAGTGACAAACGACGGTGTCACGATATTAAAGGAAATGGACATCGAGCACCCGGCGGCTAAGATGGTCGTCGAAGTGGCCAAGACCCAGGACGAAGAAGTGGGCGACGGCACGACAACAGCCGTCATCTTTGCGGGAGAGCTGCTGAAGAAGGCTGAAGAGCTCATGAGCCAGAAGATCCACCCGACCGTCATAGCAGTAGGCTACAGGCATGCCGCTGCAAAGGCCGACGAGATCCTGAACAAGATCGCGATCCCCGTACCAAAGGGTGACAAAGAGATGCTCAAGAGGATCGCCTCTACCGCAATGACCGGCAAGAGCACCGGCGGCGTCGGGGAAAAGCTCTCCTCAATAGCCGTGGATGCTGTTCTCGCAGTCGAGGATAACGGCGAATTCGACGTCACTAACATAAAGGTTGAGAAGAAGATAGGCGCAAGCGCCCAGGACTCGGCGATCGTCAAGGGTATCGCCCTCGACAAGAAAATATTACATGAGAACATGCCTAAAAAAGTCGAGAACGCAAAAATATTATTGCTTAACGTCGCGCTCGAAGTAAAGAAGACCCAGATCGATGCGGGCATAAAGATCAGGTCGCCAGACCAGATGCAGTCCTTCCTGGACCAGGAAGAGGCATCGCTGCGCAAGAAGGCGGAGCTGGTAAAGAAGAGTGGCGCCAATGTGCTGATCTGCCAGAAATCGATCGATGACCTGATCGGGCACTACCTGGCAAAGTTCGGCATCCTGACAGTCAAGAGCATATCCGAGTCCGACATGAGCAAGATCGCAAAGGCGACCAGCGGCCGTGTCGTTACAAAGCTCGATGATATCGACTCGAAGGATCTCGGATTCGCGGGACTGGTCGAGGAGCGCCATGTCTCGGCTGAGGACTCGATGCTGTTTATCGAGAAGTGTAAGAACCCGAAGGCATTGACGATCTTATTGCGCGGCGGAACAGCGACAGTCGTCGATGAGTACGAGCGCGCGCTTCACGATGCGATCCGCGTGGTCGGAGTAGTCGCAAAGGACAAGAAGATCGTCGCGGGCGGCGGTGCGCCGGAAGTAGAGCTAGGCTTACGCCTGCGCGAATATGCATCCAAGGTCGGAGGTCGTGAACAGCTCGCCATCGAGGCATTTGCGAGCGCTCTGGACATCATCCCGAGGACTCTTGCGGATAACTCTGGCCTGGACCCGATTGACATGCTTGTGGCATTAAGAAGCAAGCATGAGGGTAAGGACGGCAAGAACTTCGGCCTGAACGTGTTCACAGGCAAGCCGGTGGACATGCTCAAGGCGGGCGTCATAGAGCCGCTGCGCGTCAAGACGCAGGCCATAGGCGCCGCTACCGAAGCAGCCACCATGATCCTGAGGATCGATGACGTGATCGCCTCAGGTGGCCCAAGCGAGCAGGACGTGGCCCAGGCACGTGCTGCAGCGCAACGCCAGATGGCAGCAGGCCGCGGCGGCATGGGCGGCATGGGCGGCATGGGGATGATGTAAAACCCCCTGCCCAAATTTCTTTTTTAATTAATTTTTTTATTACCATTCTGCCTTCAACGGCCGTGTGTGTAAAATTTTTACATCGAAGACCCTTCATGTGCCAAACATCAGCGGCAGACGGCTAAATTGTCATATTTTTGCTTTCATTCCTGTCCCGCTGGATGGGAAAAATATTTAGATGGTCGGCGACAGTATCAAGCCTATTGGCCATTGATGGCAGGTCGTGTATAGAGCATGCTTAAATATGACTTTCATTTACATTCCAGATATTCCAGGGACGGAACCATTAGCCCGGCCGATGTAATGAAGATCGCTAAAAAGCGGGGGCTCAACGGCATTGCGATAACCGACCACGACACCATCAAAGGGAGTGTCGAGGCTATGAAAAATAAGATTGACGGGCTTGACGTCATATGCGGTGCCGAAATAAAGACTGACCGGGGGGATGTCATCGGCCTCTTTTTATCCGAAGAGATCACGGCCAGGGATCATCTCGACGTCATAGAGCAGATCCACGGGCAAGGCGGAGTCGCCATCGTACCTCACCCGTTTGACAGCATGCGAGGCTCTGCGTTCTGGCTCAAGGACGAGGATGCTAAAACGATCGATGCCGTAGAGGTGATCAACGCCCGCTGTGTCTTTAGCAGGTCGAACACGATGGCTAATACGTATGCGGACACGTATCATTTATCAAAAGTCGGCGGCAGCGACGCGCATTTCGGTGCAGAGATCGCGAATGCCGGCACGCTTGTCCCCGAGGGCGAAGACGTGCGGGAAGCGATACTAAACAAACACACCATGGCTTTCGGCCGCTGCTCGACGCCGTTGTTCCACGTCTTTACGACGGCGCTGCTGATGGAAAGGCGCGTTGCCGGACGCAAGCCACCCTTTACCAATGATTAGGCTCACCGGAGTCTTTAAAAAATCAAAAAATTCATATATGAATAGCATTATTTTGAGTGTGTCAGATGCGGTTATGGTCTAGTGGCTATGACATGAGCTTCCCAAGCTCGAAGTCCGGGTTCAATTCCCGGTAGCCGCATTATCATTTCAGCCGAGAACAAGGATCATTTTGCGTAACTGCTCGGCGATTCTATTTTTACAATAATGTGCATGATATTATACTTCTTTTGATATATTTTTCAAACTTCGGACTATATAATGGCTGTGCAGAAATTTAGAGGTTGTATAAAAAGGGGTCACTGAATTTAAAGAAAACGTTAAATATTAACATGTTATACGATATAGGTAAGGATAAACTGTTAAGGGGTTATTCAACAGAATATCAAACAGATAGGGATGGGGATGTAAAATGGAATTTGTGGTGAATGAAATAACAAAGAGGTTGCAGCAATATCTAGCGACCGATGTGAAAGGGATCAGGAGGATCGTGCTACAGGCGTTCGTGAAGATGAAGAACCTCACGGCAGACACGCTGCACAGGATCCTGGTCGAGCGCGACTTCAATATAACATTGAAACAGGTGACTGCAATGCTGGGCGTCATTCATTCAAAGCTCGGTATATTGCATGCGCATAAGAACACATACGATGCAAAATACGAATACAGTATAAAGGATAAGTACTGTAACATCGTGGAAAAAGCGCTGACTGCGATTTAAGTTTTCAGCCGCTAAAAAGATTTATGTGCAAGCGTAGCGATAGACAGCTATCATGAGCCTTCGCTACGTCTATATTATTGCTTTTAAGGGAGACGAGTTCCTTATGGTCCGCCATGCACGGCGAGCCTGGGAGATGCCCGGCGGCAAGATCGATGCCGGCGAGACGCCCGAGGAAGCGGCTGCCAGGGAGTTCCGCGAGGAGACCGGCCATGATGTCGAGAGCCTCGAAGTGATCGAACACGAGGACGGCGGACTCGTATATGTTGGTGTCGTCGGAAAAAAGCTTTCCATCGTCCCTAACAAGTCAGAGATCGCCGGCATAGGCTTTTTTAAAGAACTACCCTCAGAACTATCATTCCCGCTCGTCGAATATCAGCGCATGCTCGATTCTGTCAATAAAATGCGTAATAGCCGTTGACCACCTTGGTATAAGAATAAACATCGATGTGCTAGCCGTAGCACCGGGGTCAATATCTCCGCATTGTTTTTTTATTTGTGTTCTTTGTGGTTCAATGCCGTTTTTTCTCTGCCTAATAATTAAAACCAGATAATATAAACTACGCATAGGAGGAGGCCTTTTTATCGTATACCATCCGCATGGCGTTTACCCGGCGATGCCAACGCCGTTCACAAAAAACGGGGACCTGGATGAGCAAGCTCTGAAAGAGCTGGTCACATATTATGAAAGCACCGGATTGAATGGGCTGCTGGTCATGGGCACGGCCGGCGAGTTCGCGATGATGAGCGATCAGGAGCGCAGGCGGGCAGCCGAGATCGTCGTGGGATCAACAGAACGATTGGAGATCATCATTAACGTGGGATGGGCTTCTACACGGGAATCAGTGAAAATGGCCCGTTTCGTAAAAGACATAGGGGCCGACTGCGCCATCGCGGTGGAGCCGTATTTTTACCATCCTACGACCGAGGGTATCGCGAAACACTATCTCGATATCGCAGACCAGGCGGACTTCCCGATAATGGCATACAACATCCCATCGTTTGCCGGGAACAGGATACCCGTAGACATAATTGATTATTTTGAGAAAGATGGGCGGATCGTGGGCATAAAGGATAGCGAAGGCGATGTGGCTAAGCTACAGTCGTTCATCGAGCGGGCTACGGGCGATTTCTCCATAATGGTCGGTATGGACAGCCTTGCCAGCTTTGGAATATGCCAGGGCGCAAAAGGGATGATGATCGGCGGTGCGGCAATGGCGCCAAAAGTATGCGTGGAAATATATGGGGCGCTCATGGATCGGGATTACAGCCGCGCATTTAGTCTGCAGAAACAGCTCAACCATTTTGTCGAAGCTATGCAAATAGGCACGTTCCCGGCCGGGATCAAGTATGTGCTGAATAAGCAAGGGCTGTCAGGTGGTCATGTACGTGCGCCACTCGAGGATCTGAATGAAGAGCAAAAGCTGCTGGTACAGGACTGTCTAAAGGCTGCAAAACCGGAGTCGGAGCAACGTGAAAAGATCGCACGGTGAACGAATTCGTATAAATGTCCGGACAAAAGTGTACGGCCGGCCAAGGAGAAGGCTATGAGTATCACCGTGAAGATATCAGGCTATTCTAATCAACCGCCGGGAGGCCTGAAATATTGTTTCAGCTTCAAGCCGGGGATGACTGTAAAGGATATTTTCAAAAGTCTTAGCTCCCATACCGGTCCCGATTTTTCGAACGCGGTTTATGATGAAAAGAGCGACATAATGAACGAGAAAATGGTGGTATATGTCAATTCTAAGGAGATCCGCACGCTCTGCTATACCGGAACCATACTTCAGGATGGTGACATTATTACAATTATGCCTCCCATGTGAGCGAAATAATTTTTCAGATCATTCTCTAACGGCGCCAGCTATACAATCAAAACATAAAAACCGGTCATCTGCACTGTGTAAAAATGGTTTTGTCACATACATAACTGCGCTTTACGCAGGGTAGCTTTAAAAAAACCAAACTCCATCTTGATTTGGTTGATGCTATGAAGATTGGCGTTATGCATTGGGCATTTCCACCGGTAGTCGGGGGTGTAGAATCTCATCTTGTTTATTTATGTGAAGAGCTGGCGACAAGGGGCCATGAAATATCTATTTTAACCGCGCCTCATCCTGAGCGTGACGATCAGGCACTCGACTGGTGCAGGATCACATCAAACGACCATATGTCGATTGATTTTCTCATGAGCGAGCCCGCAGGGCCAGAGCGGTATAAGGCAGTGTACAGTATGATGGAGAACTTCATCATGGCTGAGCAGCCCGAGGTCATTCACGCCCATAACTTTCATTATTTCGTGCCTGACCACGCGGAATGCCTGGACGAGCTGTCGCAAAAATACGGCATCCCGACCGTGCTGACTGTGCACAATTACTGGGAGGATGACCTGTGCAGGCATTTACTGCGCGACATAAACTGGGACAAGATCGTCGCGGTCAGCTATCACATGAAGAACCCTTGCATCTTCGACGCGAAGGTGCCGGTGGAAAAACTTGAAGTGCACTATCATGGCGTCCGGCTGGACCAGTATAAGGCCACTGAAGACCCCGAAGCCTTGAAAGCCAAATTTGGCCTTGCAGGCAGAAAAGTTGTCTTCCATCCGGCCAGGGCCTGCCGCTCCAAAGGCACGATGCACAGCATCGAGGCGGTAGCCAGCCTGAAGGAAAAATACCCTGACATTTGCCTGATCGTAAGCGGCATCGGGGACTCCGTGGACTTCGAGCGCGAGCGGCCTGCATTTAAATCGGATGTGCATCAGCTCGTAGAAGACCTGGATATGGTGGATCGCGTGATCTTCGTAAAAGCTACCGCCGAGGAGATGCCTCAGTACATGAACGCGTCTGACGTCATCCTATATCCGACGATCATGCCGCAAGGCGAGGCGTTCGGCATCGCCCCCGTAGAAGCGATGGCGTGCAACAAGCCGGTGATCGTGACGAACAGCGGCGGCCTGGTGGAAAGCACTTATAATAACATTAATGGTATCGTCGTGGACAGGGATCCCGAGAAGCTGGCCGGCGTTCTGGCCAGCAACATTGATCTGCTGCTAAGCGACCGCGACCTGGCAGATTACCTCGGCAGTAATGGTCGTGAGCTAGCCGAAGAGCGGTTCGACTCAAAAAAGATGGCATTACGCATGGAAGATCTGTATAATCGCCTTGTGAGCGACAGCATAGTGCAGAAGGTCAGCCGCATGACAACGCTGGTAAAACCAAAATCGGGGCTAAAACAAGTAGGAGCAGGGGCTTCGACTAAAATGTCCTGACCAGCCTTTTTATTTAAGGCATATCATGAACGAGACGATCGTCATAAACGAAGGTACGACCTTTATGGTCACCGATAACGGGGGGAACGTGCTCAGAGGCACTCCCCTTGGGCTTTTCAGGTCAGATACCCGCTATTTAAACATGTATCAGCTGGAGATCAACGGCAAGTCCATGATACCGCTGAGCTTCACGCGTAAAGGCTATATCGCGAACATCTCGCTCACGAACCCAGAACTGGTGAACGAAGAAAAGACGGTCCCTGAGGGCACGTTGCATATTCTCCGCACCATGTTTATCAGCTCGAATTTTTACGAGAAAATGTTCATTAAGAACACCAACAGCTTTCCCGTAAAGATCAAGCTGGAGCTGTCCTATGATACGGACTTCAAGGATATTTTCGAAGTCAAGGGTATTAACTACAGCCGCCGCGGCCTGCGCGCCATCATCGAGGGCGAAGACGGAAAGAATGTTATTTTGCGGTACGAGGGCCTCGATAATATCATCAGGAGGACAGAGTTCTACTTTAACCCCGCACCTGAAATATACTGGGATACGGCACAGTTCGATATGGAGGTCGCTCCCTACGAGACAAAGGAGGTCGACGTGGAAGTGGTGATGACGATGGGCGGCGTGCCAGTGATGAGGCAGGAATACGTCACTGCCAAGAAGGAGATCGAGGAGTCCTACGAGCGCTGGCAGAAGGCGCTCACGCAGATCTCGACCGACAGTGACGTGATGAATAATGTGCTCGAGACGTGTATACTGGACCTGCGCTCGCTGATCATCAACACGAAGAAGGACTTGCTCGTGCCGGCCGCGGGCATACCATGGTATGATACGATCTTCGGCCGTGATAGCCTGATCACATCGTTCCAGACGCTGATGCTGAACCCGGAACTATCGCAGTCCACGCTCAGGTTTTTAACGATATACCAGGGAAGTAAGATCGATACATGGACTGACGAGCAGCCGGGCAAAATACTACACGAGATACGAGAAGGAGAGCTCGCCAACTTACATCACATCCCGCACACGCCGTACTATGGCACCATCGATGCCACGCTGCTGTATCTCATTTTAATGTCCGAGTACTACAAGTGGACAGGAGACGAGAAGCTGCTATCGGACCTGAAGGCGGGGGCCGAGGCGGCAGTTATGTGGATGGACGAGTATGGCGACATTGACAAGGACGGATATGTCGAGTACATACGCATGTCCGAAAAGCTGGGCCTGCTCAACCAGGGCTGGAAGGACTCTCACAACTCTATCGTGTTCAGCGACGGCAGGCTCGCCCAGCCGCCTATTGCACTGTCCGAAGTGCAGGGCTACGCATTTGACGCAAAACAGCGCTTTGCTGAAATGTTCCCGGACACCGACCTCGGTAAGCGCATGGCCGCAGAAAGCGTATCACTAAAGGGAAAATACAATAATGATTTCTGGCTGCCGAAAAAGGAGTACTTCGCCGAGGCGCTTGACAAGGATAAAAAGCTGGTGGACTCCATCACGTCCAACCCATGCCACGGCTTCTGGTCCGGCATCATGGAGCCGCTCAAGGCAGAGCGCCTGTCGAAACGGATATTCCAGGAGGATATGTTCTCGGGCTGGGGCATTCGCACGCTGTCGTCCGGCGAGACCGCCTATGACCCGCAGAGCTATCACAACGGCTCCATCTGGCCGCACGATAACTCCATCATTGCATGGGGGCTGAAAAAATACGGCTATGCTGCGGAGGCGAACCAGATCATCACCTCTCTGATCGATGCGAGCAAGCATTTCGACTATCGCTTACCGGAGCTGTTCTGTGGCTACCCGCGTACGGACAACCAGTCGCCCGTCATCTATCATTCGACGTGCAGCCCTCAGGCCTGGGCATCGGGCAGCATCGTCATGTTCATGCAGACAATGCTCGGCTTGTATCCAGACGCACCGAACAAGGTATTGTACGTAAAGCCAACGCTCCCCGACTGGCTTCATCTCATAACGGTCAAGAACATGATGGTGGGCGGCGAGAAGATCAGCATCGAGTTCAAGCAGGTCGACGGTAAGACGACTTTTGATACGATCAGCAAGACCGGCAAGATACGTGTCGAAGGGCTTTGATTTTTTTTAGTTTTTAATGATTTTAAACCGACATATTTTTTGTAAATGGCTTTATACAGCCGTGCCTATATTTGCAATCGGGTATCAACAGTAGAGGGGGGTATACATATGAGTAGAAAGCTAATCGTAATGCTATCACTGGCTATCTCAGTCGTCGCGATCCTGCTTACACCGTCTGTATCGAATGCATCGTTATTCTCTTCCGCGAATTTTCCGTCGCTGTCGGATCCGTTCACTTTCGGCTCCGGCCTTTCGACATCGGATCAAACACCGGCGCCGGGAACGACGGTGACGAAAGTTGAGAATCTGGGCACGCCATTCGACGACATGTTTGTCGACTCACCCGTAGGGTCGACGTTCACGAACTCTTTCAGCTCGCCGTTCAGCAGCTGGAGCCCGTTCGCTCCATCGTATAGCACTTACCAGTCAACCACGCAAACAGTAACGGGGCCTGACGGGCCGGAAACGGTCAAGACCGACGTAAACTACGATCCGACGACAAAGCTAAAGACGACAACTACCTCATATCTATGAAGCTCGGTAATCAGATGGCATCGACGAATAAAATCGGGGCATAAATCGACCTATATCGGAGGCTTGCGAGATCATCGCATCCTCCTTTCATTTTTAGCAATTATTAATATTTATTATAAGCCACAGCCGTAATTTTGTCCGGTTATTTTGTTAATGGCACAAAGTTAATATTCAGGTAAAATGTAATGACTTTCGATGCAAGATTTCCTCGTCGACAGCTATGGCAGAAAGGTGACTAGCCTTCGTATATCTCTTACAAACAGGTGTAATCTTAAGTGTATTTTTTGCCATAACGAGGGCGAGCAGCACAGCGGTAACGAGATCACCGTGGATGAGGTGGCACAAATTGTGCGGGTCGCCGCAAAGCATGGGGTCGACAAGGTCAAGTTTTCCGGCGGAGAGCCGCTCATGCGGAAGGACCTCGAGGATATTCTTAGAGCATTACCGCCATTGCGCGACGTTTCTCTCACCACTAACGCCACGATGCTTGCGCCCAGAGCGAAAAGCCTGAAGGCCGCAGGCCTGAATCGTGTCAACATCAGTATGGGCTCCATGAGCTCCGAGTGCTACGACATGATCACGTGTACGCAAAGCGGCCAGTTCGACCGCGTGCAGGAAGGCATCAAAGCGGCGATCGAAGCGGAGCTCACGCCCGTGAAGATCAACATGGTTTACCTGAAGGGCATCAACGAGAACGAGATCGACCAGATGATCGACTTCGTCCGTAACAAGCCGCTAATTCTACAGGTCATCGAGCTGATGGACTTCCACGGCGCGTTCAAGTACCATGGGGACATATCCGCTCTTGAGGACAGGATAAAAGCAATGGCAGACAAGGCCGTACAGCGAGAAATGCACCGCCGCACCAAGTATTTCCTCAGCGGGGCGGAGGTGGAGATCGTCAGGCCAATTGACAATTCCGAGTTCTGCATGCACTGCAACCGGCTAAGGGTCACGTCCGACTGCAAGCTGAAGCCATGCCTGCTGCGAAATGATAATCTCGTGGATGTCAGAGGACTGAATGACGAGCAGCTAGAGGAAAAGATGCGCTATGCGGTCAGCATACGCGAGCCGTTCTTTAAGCCAGTGGATCTCTCGTCAAAAACACATGACAATGCTACGAAGACTCCCTCCGAATAAGAATTGTTACTGTTACGCCTCCGGCGGCCGAGTGTATAAAATATTAAGGGTGTTAACCGCGAAGACACCAAGGGCACAGAGTTCACAAAGTTGTTTTAGTATATGCCTCCGGCGGCCGGGCGACTTTTTAGTGTATTGGCAAGTCGAACCTTTGATTTGATGGTGAGAATATTTGCGTCACATAGCCGCCGGAGGCTTAACCATAACGTCAGCTGTTCTCTGTGTCTCTGTGTTTAATACTGAGTCCCTAACACGCCCTAAAAAAACTACACCCGGCCGTAGGAGGCTGAATTGTAACGTTTATTTTGCAGGTTTATTCACTTTAGGCTGCATCGAGTCCACGTACCAACGATCGACATTTTCATACAAGCCCGCAGCCTCTGCGATGTGCACGGCTATCGAATGATAGCATACGCCGCCCTTGATGGACAGGCGGAACAAATAGTCGTTGCAGGTGCAAAAGCCGTCCTCGACGACATACTCCCCCTGGCTGCCCTGCACCACGAAGAAATCCCTGTATTTTTTGACCTTGCCGGACCTGACCAGCTCGACAGCCTTTTTACCGCGAGCGCCGAACTCCGTAGCCAGCCCCTTTTCAGTCTCCTCTGTCAGCCCTTTCTTTTTTATTTCCTCAAATATGCCGCTCACTGGCGTTGACCACCTTGATGCCCGGCGGATCCTCGATGAACGTGGTAGGCAGGAACTCGTTCATTCGCTTCGCGAGCGTCTTCATAGCCGGAGCCTCTGTATAGTAATGAGGCGCGCTCACTAGCGCCACGTCCCCACGATGGAGGATCACGTCGTTCTTCAACTCGGACGATAGTATCACGTCGGCCTTGAAGTACTTTGCTCCGTCAAGCACATGCCGGAAACCGCTACCGGCCATGGTCACGACGCGACGGATCATCTTACGGTCGTCACCCACGTATTCCACTGAGCAGCCGAGCCTGTGCGACGCGTTCTCTGCGAATTCCTTGAGCGTCTGGTCCCGTACGGTGCCAATTCGGCCCCCGTGCATGTCCTCCACGTCCAGGAGGTCGAGGATGTTCGTTAAGACATCATTAACGCCGCCGCTGGCGTTATCATAGTTCGTGTGCATCGAATAGAGCGAGATGCCGCTGTCGAGCAGTAGCTTCAGCTGTACTCCCAGATCCTCGTCCACCTTATTGACAGGGTCCCAGATCAGCGTGTGATGCGTCACAAGGATCTGCGCTCCGAGGTCGATAGCTTTTTTTATGGCATGTGGCGTCGGGTCCAGCGCCGTAGCCGCTTTTTCAACGTCTGACGAGCCACGCACGATCATGCCGATCCTGCCGTGGTCGAACTCCTCGGCCCCGTCCGGCGGCGCGATCTCCTCTAGCTTAGAAACTAATCTGTCGAGCTTCATTCCTGCACCTGATAACAATCATTTCACCCACAGGCCTATAACTGTTTGGTCCTTTGGCGGTGCGGGCGATTTATAATAAAGATTATTATCATAAGCGGCCTATGTACAGATACAAAACGGTCCAGGGGTATATGATCATGAGCATGCTTGCAGACTACGTCATGAAGGCACGGGCGGTTATCGATGAGGATAATGGCGCCGTGCAAAGCCGCAAAGGCCTTTTTTCAGAGACGCTGAAAAAAGTGCCTGCCGAGATTAGATATACGCTGCTGTTATTCGTGACGTCCCGGATCGTGCTTACAATCATCGGCGTGTTCGCCCTTAAGTCCTTCAGGAACCACGTTTTCGGCCCGTTCCCGGACTGGTTGAAGCTATGGGGCGTCTGGGACTCTACCTGGTATATCGAAATAGCGAAAAGCGGCTATTCCACCGTGCTGAACAATGTGGGCATGGCGAACTACACCTTTTTCCCGCTATACCCGCTGTGCATGCGCATCGTGGCCACGTTCATCAGCGATTACTACTGGGCCGGAGTCATCGTCTCCAACGTCGCGCTACTGGTCTCATGTCTCTACATATATCGCCTTGTCCGTCTAGAGAGTGACGACTCGACGGCGATGCGGTCCATTAAATACTTGTTTTTATTCCCCACCGCGTTCATTCTTTCCGGCATCTTCACCGAGTCGCTATTTTTGATGTTAAGCCTGATGGCTTTCTACTATGCAAAAAAGGGCAACTGGCTGTTCAGCGGGGCCGCAGGCTTTTGTATTTCACTGACACGGCCCTATGGAGTCATCATCATGATCCCGCTGGCATACGAGTATCTACGCGCTTCAGGATTTAAAAAAATTCGTCCGGACGCATTGTATTTACTACTCGCACCGGCCGGTATAGCCGCGTATTCGGCCTTTAATTATTTCCTTACGGGCGATCCGATCGCTTTTATGCACGCGCAGCATGCGTGGGGCGCCGGGATAACTATCCCGCTTGTACAGCTATGGAATCGCCTGTTCGAGAGCCAGACGGAAGTATTGTTTAACGCCTATTTCAGTCTCATATCACTGGCGATGTTGCTGGTATTCTATAAAAAGATCAATGTATCGTATTTGATATACGGGGCCTTCCTGATACTCATACCGCTTTGTACCCCGTCCTCCGCATGGAGCATGTCTCGGTACATACTGGTCACGTTCCCTCTGTTCATCATCTTCGCCAGGCTGGGAGAAAACAAGCACTTTGATGAATCGGCCACTATCTTCCTGGCGATGCTGCAGGGAATCCTCATGGCCCTCTGGACCACCTCGTACTTCTATGTCATCTAAGCGGATCCTGCGTCGCGCAAGACCGGGTCTCCAACGCAAAGATGCGAAGACGCAAAGATGTTATTGTATAAGCCTCCGGCAGCCCGGCGACTAGTTATAATACAAACAAATCCGACTATTGATGTGGGATCAGGAGAAAAAGCGAATTACACAGCCGCCGGAGGCGTAACCATAAGCACTCTGTGTTCTCCGTGCCTCTGCGGTGAACATATAGTCCCAAAAACGCACAAAATAAACGCTACATATAGCCGCCGGAGGCTTAACTAAAACAATCCTTCGCGTCTTCGCGTTGTGGCCTTCCATTTTATACACCCGGCCGCCGGAGGCGTAACTATAAGTCCGCCGTGGTTTACTATCAATGTGTTTTTGAGGTCAGACGTCGAGCCGCTTTTCGACTTCTTTGGGATCGTGTTTGAGCGACACCAGGCGGCTTTGCCCACGCGTGCCTTTACCCGTAGTGCTCATATTGACGAGCTTCAGGCCCTCCAGGCGGTTGACCATCTCGTAGAACGAGGTGTAGCCGAGGCCTGTCCTGTCCTTGAAGCAGTCATACAGCTCTCCGGACGTCATCTCGTCCTTGCCCGATTCCACGATGCACTTCAGCAGGACTTTTTCCTCTTTCTTAAGGTTCTTGAACGTGTAGTTCAGGTGAATATAACGAGATCCTTCATAGGCTTTTTCGACGTCTTCCGCCGATATCGTCTTGCTGGCCCGGCGCTCGGCGTTGAGCCCGGCGCGCTTGAGCATGTTGATCCCCACGCGCAGGTCGCCTGCGTCCGAAGTATACTTCGCGACGGCATCGATCAGCTCGTCGGAGATGACTCCCTGCATGAGCCCATAGCGAACTCTGTATCTCAGGATATCCTTGATCTCCTCGAGAGAGTACTGTGGGAATACGATCTCCTCTGGTAAAAACACGGACTGCACCTGCGGCGTCAGGTCGCGGGCCATGTCCAGCGTCAAATCGCTCAGGATCGTGATGACGCCGGCTTTCGCGCCCGGCTGGACCTCGTGCATGCGCAGCAATGAATATAATACCTCGTCGGCTTCCTTGCTCGCCATCAGGTAGTTAAAGTCGTCCAGCGCCACGATCAGGACTCGCTTCTTTTCGACGAGATGCTTGGCTATCTGAGAGAATAATTTCTTGAAGGATATGCCGGATGACGGAGGGGGGTAGCCGAACAGCTTCTTGAATATCTGGGCGAAGATGGCGTACCTGGTCGAGTCCACCTGACAATTAATATACACCGGGACGACCTTCTGGGTGGCGTTCTCGAGCTCTGTGAAGACTTTCATGATGGCCGATGTCTTGCCTGTCCCGGGGGCTCCTCGGCAGTAAGCGTTAAGCGGCGTAGCGCCTCTCAGCGCCGGGGCTATGCTGAACTGGAGCGAGCGTATCTGTGACTCCCTGTGCAACAAATTTTCCGGCAGGTAATCCAGCTCAAAGTACTCTTCCCTACTGAAGATGGTCTGGTCCCACAGTAACAGGTCTTTATTCATAATTTCCACTTGAATGATAGAATGTAGTCCAGGTTAATATACTATGTGGAAAGTGGTGTGAAAATATTATCGTACCATGGTCAGGAAGCGGTCGAGGTCATCTGTAGCATCAGGTATATGCACTCCGCTTTCTTGTTCTAATAACGGCTGCGCATATAATGGGAATACTTTCAGCACCGCGTGCTTGCAGGCTATTTCACACCGCCCGCACCCCTTGCACATGCTCCCATCAATAAAGGGCTCGCTCTGCCTGTTCGCACGGATAGCCCTAAATGGGCAAGCCCGCTCGCAGTTCGTGCAGTGAGTGCATTCGTCTGCGTTCACTACCTTGCATACGCCAAAGCCTTTGAAGCTGTCCATGAATGCCCGTGAGCCATCGCGGGTCTTGAACATTAAACAACAGCATGGGCAGCAGGAGCATAGCTCGACCGTTCTTTTTTCGTCGACGCCCAGTAGCTTCATCTCGTTGCTCGACCAGATGGCGTTATTCACCAGGCCGAGCCGTTTCGCTCGATCCAGCCTGTCAAGCGCCTCTTCCTTCGTGAGCACGCTCGCGCCTGCAGCATGCCGGATGGTCCGTGCGCCTTCCCCTAAGAACATGCATCCGACATCTATCGGGTAGTCCTTGCAGTTGCGGCTTTCCCGGCAAATGCAGACATTCAGCCCCGCGATGTACGAGGCGGATTCGACGAGCTTACGGGCGGCGTCAAAAGGCAAAATAGCGTATTCGCTCTGCACCTTCGCGCCCACCGGTATCGTGACCACTTTTAAGTTCCGTCCGCCGACGATCTTCTCGATGGGCCCGCCTATGACCGGCATCCTGGATAGCCTGATGCAGAAAATACCCGTTTTATAGACAAGACTCGAAAGCAGTGCTATGGTCTTGTTTGGGTTGCGTTCGCCGGAAGCTGGCATACTGGTAATATATTGGACGATACATGGATAAAAACTTCTTCTAAAGCATATTTAAAATGCAATGTGTTGTAAAAAAGATTGTAAGTTTTTTGCCTATTTCATGATCAGCGTATTCATTAGTCCCTTTTTCTACAGGAGCTTTTTGAGCATCCTGACGAATTCGTCTTTATCGTCGCCGAGGACGGAAAAGAATTGAGCGTCGATCGCCATCGCCTTCTCCAGGGCCATTTCATTTAATTTAACGCCCTTATCCGTGACGATAAGTGATTTTGCCCTTTTATCATTCGGGTTATTGACCCTGAGGATATAGCCCTTCTTCTCCAGCGTCCTAAGGACTTCGGAGACCATCATTTTATCCAGCTTGAGAAAATTAGCCAGGTCCATCTGCGTTACACACTTACTCTTCTGTGTCAACACTGTCAGGCCCATCAGTAGAGTAAACTGAGTATTCGTCAGATCAAAATCGACAAGGCTTTCCCGAATGGTCTTTTGCATCAGGTGCACTACCTGCTTTAAGTAATAACTAGGGCTTTCCGTAAGCTTGTGAACGGCCGGGTAGGCTGAGCCCCAGTCTATCTCCTCGGCAATATCGGGCCAGCATTCCTTGTCAGCTTCGTACTCCATGCAATGACTAATTACCATAACATATTAAAAAATCTTCTCATTGAGGGCCTGTATCTCTATGCTCGCCCGATGTGACCTCTTTCATAATAACATACGCCCTGGTTTTTACTTCCTGCATTACGCTTCGAGGCCTACATGCTCCGGGTATTTAAGATATAATCATGATAAAAGGACTAACTATAGAGTCTCAATGCCTAAAGTATTTATATTAAGTACACTTACTATGCGCCCATAGTAAGTGCACTTACTATTCAATAAAAGGGATCACAATGAGTGAGATCATTAATAACGAACCTCAAAAAGGCGCTCTAGGATCGCTGTACTATGTGCTATTAGTGCTAGCACTGGGCGTATTCATGACAGCGCTGGACTCGATCATATTCTCTCCAGCGCTACCCACCATCGTAGGCGATCTACATACGTCGTTCGACTGGGTAGCGTGGACGATGACGATATACATGCTCTTTTTCGCGGCGATCATGCCTCTCGGAGGGAAACTATCGGACGTATTCGGCAGGAAGAGAGTATACATTGCAGGTATCGCACTGTTTACTCTGGGATCTTTCCTGAGCAGCCTGTCCTGGGACATTTACTCATTGATCGCTTTCAGGGGTATACAGGCTATCGGCGGCGGCCTCGTACTGCCGGCGGCGCTTGCGGCAATGAGCAGTGCCGCGCCCAAAGACCAGCAGGGTAAGACGATGGGCGCCTTAATGGCCATGTCGGCTGTCGCCATGGTGATAGGGCCTAGCGTCGGGGGATATTTCATCTCACATTTCGGCTGGAGATCGGTATTCTACATCAACATACCGATCGGCATCATAGCCATCATACTGGCTCTCAGGTTCAAGGAAAGCTATGGGGAAAAAGGTCATCATATCGATATCGTCGGGTCGGCGTTGCTTACCGGCGGCCTCGCCTCTATATTATTGGGCATGGTCAGGCTGGAGACATTGCCGCTTACAGACCTTACGGTATTCCCGTTCTTCCTGGCGGCCATACTATTAGGCGTAATACTGGTCGTGTATGAAAAGCGTGTGCCCGAGCCCATACTGGACATACCGACGATCGCGAGGGGCAACGTTCTTTCGCTGAACGTAGCAGCGCTGTTGACAAGCGTCAGCCTGGGCTGCGCCATGATGTACGTGCCCTCGTTCGCGCAGATGGTCCTGCACATGAACGTGGAGGACAGCAGCAACATCCTGACACCGCTCTCGATATCGCTGCTCGTCGCGGCCATAGTTGGCGGCATCCTCATCGACAGGTTCGGGTCTAAGCCGATCCTGCTGATAGGCACGATGATCTCGGTCGTCGGGGTCTTCGGAATGGCGCAATATGTGAACGATTCTCTAAGTCTTGCCATAGTCCTGGCTATTATCGGGCTGGGCATGGGCATAGGGATGGGTGCTTTCCAGATCATCATGATATCGTTCATGCCCAAATCGGAAGTAGGCACGGGTACCGGTATCTTGAACACGTTCAGGAACTCCGGCATGACGGTCGGCTCGGTCATCGGAGGCTTCTTCCTGGCCGACGCCACGAACAAAGTGGTCACATACGGCCAGGCGTTCACCAACATCTTCTGGTTCGGGACAGTCATATCTTTCCTCGCCGTGATCATGATCGCATACCTGATCGTGATCGATCGCAAGAGAGTCGATATACCTGTATCAGTGCCCGCACAGCAATAACATGAGATATTTACAGTTGGCAGATGCCAACTGTAAATTTACATTTTTCGTAGATTAACAATTTGAATACTGGACGAAAAAAGCGATTATAATATAGCGATCCGCTTGCTCGACTTGTTATGTACTTGAGATGAGCTTTTTCGCGAACGTACGTGCATCATCCAGGTCCTTTGCGTCAGGGTGGCCTTTATTCTTGCCTCCGAACAATACCAATGGTCCGGGAAGGTTAATGATAAATCCAAGCGGGCTGAACTCTCCGTAACACGTAAACTCGCCAACGACCTCACAGCCTTTTTCCGTAAGCTTCTCCTTGATGAGCTTGTGATTGACGTCCCTGAAGTTCCCTGTGGTCGTAAAAACGAAAACCTTCTTGTCCATTCGGGGCA
This sequence comes from uncultured Methanocellaceae archaeon, assembly GCA_963780665.1. Taxonomy (GTDB): domain Archaea; phylum Halobacteriota; class Methanocellia; order Methanocellales; family Methanocellaceae; genus Methanocella. Next base: position 214,121 of record CAWACJ010000006.1, read on the forward strand.
TTTTATCTATAAATTCCGTCATGGCTTTATGGACCTTTAAATTATAAATGCCGGAGCCGAAGCCTATCAGGTCGTAAACGGCAAGTTCTTCTGGCTTTACATCCTCGACTTTTACCAGCTTCGCGCTCATTGCATCGGCCATGGCCTTGGCCACCTTCTCAGTACTCATATGATGGATGGATTTGTAAATGATCAGCGTCTGCATGAACTCACATATGGATATAAAGCGTGTAACGCTTTAAGATTTACTTCATATGGGCTCGTCCGGCAATGGCAAAAGCTATTCCTTTGCTCGACATACCTCTGATGGGTATTGACATGAAGTATGATATCTTATACCGCCCGGTGTACTCTCTGCTTAAGGTAGAAATGGACTCCGGAGAGTCCATCAGCGCCGAATCGGGCGCCATGGTCACTATGACGCCGAACATCGAGATACAGACAAGCGCGAAAGGCGGCCTGCTTTCGTCCCTGAAGCGATCTGTCCTGGGCGGCGAGTCGTTCTTCCAGAACACGTTCTCCTGCCAAAGTGGGAAAGGCGTGATCACCTTCAGCCCCTCGTATATGGGCGATGTCGAGCACATCACGCTTGGCGGTGAATGGCTCGTACAGGCCGGATCATATCTATGTTCCACGCCGGGGCTGGCCATAGACACGCAGTTTCAGGGCATGAAAGGCCTCGTATCGGGAGAAAGCCTGTTCTTCTTAAAAATATCCGGGCAGGGAGACCTCTTTATCTCGTCCTTCGGCGCCATCCACCCGATCGACCTGCAAGCCGGAGAGGAGATCAAAGTGGACACGGGCAACCTCGTAGCTTTCCAGCAGGGGATCACGTATAATGTAGAAAGAGTGGGCGGCATCAAGTCTACCATGCTGAGCGGCGAAGGCCTGGTGCTGCGGCTGAAGGGGCCGGGAAAGCTGTATGTCCAGACGCGATCGCCTAACTCCTTTGTAGGCTGGCTCTATCCGCTATTGCCAAAGCCGCAGGGGAAGTAAGTATCAGGCGATTGGGCTAAAGTGGATCGCCGGATGGCGTGGTAAGCCGATCAGAATAGCCACGTGTATGACGAATATGATCGGCGTTACGATCACCAGCATCCGGTTTTATCTATATGTCTCGAGATATTAGATGATCATCATGCGTAAATTCACTATCACGCCCATCGGCCAGGTGAAAAACCATAATACGATCCACATGTCCCCGGACGAGATGCTATCCACGACATCCAGGATCGTCATCGATAAAAAATATGAGGACGGGCTGATGGACCTGGATAAAAACGAGCTGATCACCGTACTTTTTTACTTCGATCGGGCGAGAGGCTATAAAATGCGGCTGCACCCGCGATATGACGAGTCGCGTCCCATCACCGGCTTATTCAACACGCGCAGCCAGTACCGGCCAAACCATATAGGCATGACCGTAGTAAGGTTAAAGTCGGTTGAGGGCAATACGCTCGTGGTCGAAGGGCTGGACGCGGCGGACGGTACACCCGTGCTCGACATAAAGCCGTATGTCCGGACGTTCGACGAGGGGAAAAAGGTCGATGATCCTCGGAAAGACAGAACTTACAAAGCTGGTCGATGAAGCATCACTGGTATCGTCATTTATCGATAAGGACTCGCAGATACAGGTCAACGGCTTCGAGTTGACCGCAAAAAAGATCGAGACGTTCGACGGCCCGGGCCGCATCGGCTTTGACAACGCGGACCGCGTGCTTCCCGAATACAAAGAGATGCCCTGGGGCAAAGACGGCTGGATGTTCTTAGCAAAGGGCGTCTATAAGGTCACGTTAAACGAAATCGTTTCCATCCCGAAGGACGTATGCGCGATCGCTCTTCCCAGATCAAGTCTTTTACGTGCAGGCGTGAGCGTTCATACGGCGGTATGGGACGCAGGCTACAGCGGAAGAAGCGAGGCGATGCTGGCCGTATATAACGAAAGCGGATTTTATCTAAAAAAAGATGCCCGTGTCATCCAGCTAATTTTCCTTGAGCTCAAATCCGGCCAGGAAGGCTACAGCGGTCGTTACATGAACGAGAACGTATAGCGCTACTCCATTTCCTCAAGCCGTTCGGTCACTTCTTCCGCCGAAAACATGTCCTCCAGGCCTTCCACGATTCGCTTATAGCGTACGATGCCCGTCTTATCGATCAGGATCAGCGTGATGAATGCCGTGCCGTTCTCGGTATCGTAGACGCCGTACTCGTCGATGATCCTGTGATCGGGATCGCTGATCACTTTAAAGGGGAGCTGCAGGTCGATTGCGAGATCCTTTGCTTCGTCAGGATTGTCAGTGCTGATAGCCACGATCTCCGCATTATGCTGCTTGATGGAGTCGTACTCTTGTTTCAATCCTTTTAGCTCATTGCCGCAGGTGGAGCACCAGTGGCCGCGATAGAAGAATAGTACTAAGCTGCTCTTGCCGAGATATGCCCCGGAGTCGAATTTCTCTCCTCTGATATCCATGGCCGAGATCATCGGAGCCTTTGTCCCTTCGCGGACTTTCCCCAGCATCGCCCTGTACATGTCTTTCACCATATTATCTATGAAAATACCTTCGTATAAGAATAGTCCGGGGAAAAAGCAGGCTCGGCCGCGAATGCAAGTGGATGAAGATAATGCCCCGGGACTCTTATGGATAGACGGAGCCTGATTATGCCCGGAAAGGATGGTACCGGCCCGCTCGGCATGGGGCCGTGCGGAAAGAAGAATTGCGCATGCCGCGAAAAAAACGAGACGGACGAAAATGATAAACACGGTGAAAAGACGGAGCGGCCAAAAAACAGGAAATAGGGCTTACCGATTAAATTCGCGCGCTCTCATACCATTGACCCTGCACGTCAAGCGCGTCCATGACCACTGCGTAGACTCCCACGATGGTATACGCATAAATCACCCAGGGCCTTACAACTATAGAGAGCGCCATGTCAACCACGCTACCCCGCCCCTCGGTGAAATCCACTAGAGATTCGGCTGCGAAAAGTATCGCGAACGGGGCACAGCACAGGATCAGGATCACCGGCGGCACGACTCCCGCGTACAGCATGAAGCCCATAAAGCCCATCAGGATCACGCTGAACAACAGGCCTGCAGTACTGAGCGCATACATGATGAACGTCTTGACGCTCCTCGCGGTCACCTTGCCCTCCGCCGAATAGATCTTCAGGTATTTTTTACATACGCTGATGCCGCCCCACGTCCATCGTACTCGCTGGTGCCACCAGTCGCGCATGCTTACGGCAGGCTGCTCGTAGCTCTTGATCGCGTAATCGATCTTCATGCCGTAATTTTGAAATATCAGCTTCATGCCCAGGTCGCAGTCCTCGGTCAGGCTCGTCTCGTCGAACCCTCCGATGCGCACGAGCGCGTCCTTTTTAAGGAAAAGATTGGAGCCGTAGACCAGGTGCCTGCCGGTGAACAGCTGCGACAGGTAGCGTGAAAAATTATTGATGACAGCGCACTCGTTGCCGACTATGGTGGTAAACCAGTTATAGTTCACATTCCGGACGATCACCTTGCCACCCAGGCAGGTGAGCCACGGGTTAGCCGCGAACTCTCCCGCGACACGGAGCAGCGCGTCCTTCGCGATGATATGGTCAGCATCGTATATGCCGATGATCGCGCCTTTCGCTTCATTCAGGCAATTATTGATGGCACCCGCCTTGGACCCCCCGTGTCCGTTATTGTTCGGTGCGACCCTGACGTTCGGATAACGCGCCGCCAGCTGTTTAGCGAGCTGTGGCGTCGAGTCGTGGCATCTGGGAGCCACTTCGTGCGCGATGATCAGCTCGATCTTATCCTGCGGGTAGTCGGCAGCCATGATGCTGTTCACGCAGTCGACCATGGTGCGCTCTTCGTTGAGCGCGGGAATGATGATCGTTAAAGGTAATATCTCACTGTCCTTGAGCTCCGGTATCTCGCTTGATCGGCATTGCATGACAAACTTGACGGTAAAATACGCGGTTACGATGACGATCACGGCTAAAAGAAAGTAAGAGGCGTCTGGTATCCACTGCTGCACGAACACTCTGTTTACCAACGATGCCAGGAATATGGCGGAGTATACGATGCTGCCCGCAGCTGCGCCCATCGCGAGCAATATTAGGAGGACCAGGGCGAACACCAGTTTGTTTTTCGCGCTCACAACGGTATCTTAACGACCTAACTATTATTTAATGATTAGCGCACAAGCGCACGATAAGATATTTACCGTTGCAGCTATATGGCATATACGGTATACAGCCTGCGTTAGCGAGCAGTCTGTCCCGGTGTGCCTGCGCCAAGTCCCGCAGGGTAACCACTAATAGGGCAATATACAAGTATTTCAAGCATAAAAGCGACAATTGATATGTTAAAAAACTCAATCATCATTCATCAGAGGTAAACGAAATTGGCTGAGGGGAATGTCGAGGGGCAAGAAGAAAAGGTGATGAACGCTGTTTTAGCCATCGCTAAAAGCATCTCCCGCAGCTGCGAGGGCGGGCTGGTCATCATCGCCGACCGCGACGATATCACCGGCTTATATGAGACGCATTATCCTCAGATCTCTTCGACCTCATTATTGACGGAACAGGGCATGAACGTGGTCGTGGAAAAACTGGCGACCATCGACGGCGCAGTCATTATCACGCCCCGAGGGGAACTGGTCGCATTCGGCGCCCGCGTGGTCAAGTCCACGACGCTGCCCGGCTACGGCACGCGCCACGCGGCGGCCGCAGGAATCACCGAGAGCCTGCCCAACGCGACCGCGGTGCTCATATCCGAAGAGTCCAGCTGGATCAAGGTATTCCAGCAGGGCAGCATTGTCATCGAGATGGACTCCTCTGAAATAAACCCGAACGTGATGGACAAGGTAGTCTCGTTCCTGACCAGGAACGACATGGCGCTGATCGTAGCGGCAGGACTATCGCTGGCCATCCAGGTCCCATACATGTATATTTTCTTCGTGGGCGGCTGCTACCTGATAGTAAAGGCCATCTTCGACGTCGTCTCCTCCGTACTCACCGGTACCTCCGAAAAAGATAAGGTATAAGTGAGGATGACGAGGTCACATAAATCTTCGATAATACGATCGATTAAAAAACAATTCGGCGCCTTTATTATTCATCGATCCTGCGGGGCCGATCAATACGCCTTTTTCACCGGAATAACTTAAAGGTTATTTTCTTGTTAGCGATAAACGTCCATATGAAACCGATTAAGGTAGCTATGACGTTCGCGGCGAAGATCCATATGCTGGTACTGCTGTCAAATACATACTCTACTAACAAGTACATGACCGCTTCCTGTATGGCAAGGCCGACGATCGCGACCAGGGCGAACGAGACAAATTGAAAGTGTACCTTCTTATACGTATTCTGGAACGTGAAACGCCTGTTCAGGAAAAAGTTGACGATCGTGCCCACCGAGTACGATATGACCTTGGCGAAAGGATAGAATAAGCCGATAAAGTCTATCAAAGCATAGAATACAGTCCAGTCCGCCAGTGTCCCTACGACTCCAACGGCCAGGTATTTCACAAGCTTCAAGTAATCATGATATATGCTCGAGAGCGTCGAATCGACTTTCAGTAAAAAATTCATTTTTACACCTTATCCGATCATTTTCGCAAAATTTTTAAGCATCCGTAAACCGATGTCGCCGCTCTTTTCGGGGTGGAACTGCGTGCCGACGACGTTGTCATTCGCGACCACCGCAGTAAACTCGCCACCGTATTCTGTTGAGGCTATGGTATGCTCGCACACATTCGCCCTATAGGAATGGACGAAATACACAAAAGAGTTTTCCGGTATCTCATACAGCAGCGGGTGCTGTTTTGTGATAGACAATGAATTCCAGCCCATGTGAGGCACCTTGGAGACGCCCGTAAACCTCGAGACACTGCCTTTTACCAGGCCCAGGCCCTTGTGCATGCCGCCTTCATCGCTTTCTTCAAAGAGCATTTGCATGCCCAGGCATATCCCCAGAAGTGGCGTGCCTTCTTTCGCTCGATCCAGGATGACGCCCTTGAGCGGTGCGATCTTTTCCATGCCGCTCTCGAACGCGCCGACTCCGGGAAGCACGATGCCGTCCGCCTTTTCTATGTCGGAGGGCTCATTTGTGACCATCGCGCCTACGCCGACGTACTCTAAGCCTTTCTCCACGCTTCGCAGGTTACCCACGCCGTAGTCGACGATCGCGATCATTTCACTCCTTCCTCTGGAACTTCACGAGCGGGCATATGTCGATACATTTACCGCATGCCGTACAGTTCTCGCTGACCATTATTCTGTGGCTCTCCTTGGTTATAGCATTTATGGGGCAGGCACCGATGCATACGCCACATCCCACGCACAGCATGCCGCGGCGCACGGACTTTTCCGCTCTCGATATCAATTCGGCCACGCTGTCCTTGTCTTTCGACCTGGCGACCACCGTGCCGGTGGCGTACACCTGCACGCTTTCGCCATTGCTGGATACGAATAACGCGCCGTCGATACTCTTCACGTCCCCTAGCGGGCGAACGTAGTCGTTGACCTGCTCCAGGTCTAATGGCTTATCGAAGTTGCCCTCTGCAGTGGCGGTGCCATCCTTACACGGCCGGTATCCTGCGATGGAAACAAAGTTGAGCGCGTCGATCTTCTCGAGTGGCTTCTCGATCTTAATGCCCAGCGTGTCCCGCAGCGCTTCCCATTGCTTTGGCAGCTTTCGCCAGCGCCAGAAGCCGTATTTTACGTACTCCGGCGGGTATCCTACCTTTTTGCCATACTCGACCAGGAACGTTTCCCAGCGATTCCACAGGTCCGGGTAATACTGCTTCACGAACTCGTAGTCCGCCAGGCTGGCGCTCGGGCAGAGCCAGCAGCCGATCCTGTCAAATCCTCGCTCATATAGCGGGTTATACGGCGCGTGCTCCCTGAAGAGGTACAGCCAGATGTGCAGTGCCGTCCAGTTCTGAATAGGGCGAGGCGCTGACCTGGTTTCCGACCCACGGGTTACGCCAGATCCGCTGGCTCTTCGCCCTGACCTCGGACTCATAGCGGCGCTGGCCGATAAACGTCAGGCAGCCGTCCGCGTAGTTACCATCGATTAAATTCGTGATCGGCCCGAGCTTGCAGACCTTGCAGCACCAGCGCGCCTCGACTGAGGGAGCGCCGAAGCTGGGCGCCGCGTCCCAGAAGGACTCGGCTTGCGCAGTCTTGAGCTTAAGCCCGTATTTTTCCACGACCTCGTCGACATTTTGAGTAGTTTCGGGGAACTCCAGGCCGGTATTAATGTAAAGCACGTCGAATTCCGGCACAGTCTTGATCACTAATAAAAGCGTAGCAAGGCTGTCCTTACCCCCCGAATAGGAGATCGTGACGGGTAAATGATGCTCGGCCATGGCCCGCCTGATGAACCCCATTGCCTCGCCTTCGATGCTCGCCAGGTACTCGCCGTTCGCCTCGACCGCATCGGCCCACGTCTGGCCGCCTTTCAGTATTGGTGAATCGTCGTAGCCGTTCCATCTGGTTTTGACTGCTACGCCGCGAGTGCGTTGTTTCATGTCCGCGCCCGTCATCTTTGCCCTGCCCACTCCGATAGGCCGGCCTTCCAGTAAAATTACGACCTCGTCATCGATCTTGATGTTTTCGTCGCAATCGACCACGCCCGGGCCGAGCAGGTTGGAGCTGCCGAGCAGCGCCTTTTCGGCGCCTTTGTCGGCGATCACGTAGCCTTTCTTAATGTCCATCTGCTTCGCGGCAAAAGCCCTGGGCATGAACATCCAGCTCAGCCTGTAAGGATCAAAACGGATGGCGCCGAACATGCGGCCGTCTACGAAGATCTCGTCCAGCCTGTCTTCGTATGGGGCTTTATTCAATACGACGACTTTATCCGCCGGAATAAGCCCGCCTGGGCCGAAACCGTCCTCTATTGCGGTGTTTATTAAATCAACGTCGAACTTGAACGCCGGGCGTATGTCGCCGGGCGGCGTGCAGTCCACGTATCTCGTGGCAGCGCCGCACCGGGCGCATTTCTTGCCCAGTACGGGCACATTACACGAGTCGCACCAGTAAAGGGTCAGCTTCCCCAGATAAACATGGCTCATCGTGGAGTCTGGTGTATACAAAATATATGAACTTTTACTTTTCCTGCATCACAGATATCGATTAGCCGCATACGCCAGAGTCATCCAGCGCATTTTTGATTAACCGTTTATATGTAATCCGACAGGAAATTTTGAATATTTAGGTGCGTGCGAACATGGGCTCGATCGTCGAATGATCGGCTCCCACATTTTATTACAAAAAAATTGTATTCCAACTTACCATTGTTATGGCACAATATGCTAAAGTATTTAGTATTAATAGATTACATATAAATAATACCAATCGCTTGTTTTAATTACATATTTGAATTAAAGCCGAACGACTAGGCTAAAGATGTTGGCATTTCGTCGATCTCTAATATGACGATAAAAATAGGTGTGCATTGAGGAATATTGGGTGAGTAATATATGGCAAATTTATTAGGTATGATCGTGACATGGATCACGTTTCCGGGCGTTATTCTTCACGAGTGGAGCCACAAATTTTTCTGTGATATCGCGGGTATACCCGTGTATGAAGTTAAGTATTTCCGCCTGGGGAACCCGGCCGGATATGTGAAGCACGGGGAAATAACCCGATACAGGGATGCTTTTTTAACAACAATCGCGCCTTTCATCATAAATACCATTTTTGCGCTGATCATGTTCATTGTCCCTGCTTTAAATTTTAACGGCATTCTTAACTTATTATTTATCTGGCTTGGCATATCGTTCGCCATGCATGCATTTCCCAGTGATGGGGATGCAAAGAGCTTGTGGGCATATTCAACGCGCGTATGGCGAGGCAACCTGGTCGCATTGATCGGCTTCCCGATTGTCGGCGTCATTTTCATCGCAAATCTGCTCAGGATCTTCTGGTTTGACCTTATATACGCGGGCTTTCTCTTCGGCATTACTTTCGGCCTCGTGAGCTTCGCTTTCTCCGGTGGCTCACTGGCGGATATGGGGCCTCAGGCTTCAGGCACCACGCACATTTATACAGCTTCTACAGGCGCCGCCATACCAACAATAACTCACGTGCCGACTATGCAGACTGTCGCGGGTAAAGAGGGGGCGGCAAAGGACTGGCTCTCGATAGCACAAGACGCAATGAAAAGCAAGAATAGCAATGCTGTTCTAATTTCTGTCAATGGGGCTAGCAGTGATATGGGGAATGCGTTGCCGATTAACGGCAAGTCCCATAGCTGGCGTTACACGTTTGCCTCGAAAGCAAGTGGTCAAGCCTATGATGTATATGTCCATGATGGCACATTAGAAAAAGTAAACCAGAAAGCGCTTAGCGATACAAGCATTGAGGGTATACTTTACAAGTACGGCGATCCTACCATCCAGTCCTGGAATCTGGATAGTACTGATGTCGTGACTATCTCTAATGAAAAATTCAAGGAAATGACCGGAAAGGATGTGCCTGCAAGTGCAGCCTACCGGCTAGAGATAAACACTGCGGGACAATTGACATGGACCATTTATAACTATGACTCTACAACCCGCGTGATCGCAAATATAGACGTTGACCCGAGTACGGGAGCGATAGGACACACTTTTATGCCATCCAGTACGTAGGGATGGCATTATTTTTTATTTTCATGTTTTCCGGCACTTAAATATCAAAAAGACCGGCGTGTTCATCATTTCGTAATATCGGCGCGGATGCTTTTCCTTTAAGATTTGCAAAGGCTCCGGCTCGACGAGGCGCTCTATGGTAAAGCCCGCCCCGGTTAGCGCGTTAAAATAGTCCTCCACCGTATGGTGATAGCAAATACAATGGTTCACGGTGCAAAATTTCGCCCACGGCGGCACATATTTTCTGACTTTATGGCTGAAATACCGCAGCCCGAACGTGGCATACTTATCCACGTTCTTATAATCGGCCAGTGGATATGTCGCCGTATAAAGCGGATGCACGACACTCAATAAAAATATCCCGTCTTTTTTCAATAGCCTGTTGACCTGCCTGAAGACTTCATCGATATCCTTCACATAATGCATGGTCGTCGATGAGAAGACCATGTCGAATTGCCTGTTAATCCTGCCAAGGTCCGATATGGAGCCGCCTATCAGGTCCACATCAACGTTTTCGCTCTTTGCCTTCTCCCGCACCAGCTCCAGGCACTTTTCCGAAATATCGACCCCGGTGACCTTCGCGCCCTTGCGGGCAAGCGCGAGCGCGTACTCGCCGCTCCCGCAGCCCAGGTCAAGCACGAGCTTCCCATCCATATCGCCCAGCAACTCCATGATAGCCGGCATCTCGACCATCTTCACGTAGGAGAACTCGTCGGAAATGAACCTGCTGTAGCCGCACGCCATCTCGTCCCACGTATCGCGGATCTTTTCCTCCATCTCTTGATCAGGGCTCATTAATATGATGAATGCGCCGGGAAGATTAATCTTTACTGCTGTCGTTTCACGTAACATATGAAACTGAGGCGAGAGGACAACGGCAAGCATATCGAGCTTTCCTTACGCGACTCGCTGGAAGTACACCTGCCGGAGAGCCAGGTTTCCGGCTATATGTGGCAATTCGCGGAGAAAAGTTGTCCCTGTCTAAGGCTGGTTGACTGCATCTATGTCGAGAAAGGCCCTGCGCGATTCAACGGCCTCGGCGAGCGCATATGGTTCTTTTCCACCAAGGAGCCTGGCGAATGCGACCTTATCTTTAGCCTGGTACGGCCATGGTCGAAGCCTTCGCCCGAGTATGATCTCACGATAACAGTAAAAGAATAGTGAATTAGTGCTCTCTCCTGAATGGCTTATATACTATGATCGACCATAACCACGCCGCTATACGATGATTATATAAATATGAAAAATTACCGGAAAACGTAAATTATATATAGAAGTGTAAGCTCATAATACTTCACGATTCAAAATCTTTAATTAAAGGAGGTTTAAGTTTTGGCACAGCAAACATCCGGTGGACAACCGATCATAATTTTAAAGGAAGGCTCCTCAAGAACAAGGGGCCGTGACGCCCAGGGCATGAATCTTATGGCCGCTAGGGCAGTGGCCGAAGCAGTTCGCACGACGCTCGGTCCGAAAGGCATGGACAAGATGCTCGTCGACTCGCTCGGCGACGTTGTCATAACGAACGATGGTGTAACGATCCTTAAGGAAATGGATATCGAGCACCCGGCAGCAAAGATGATCGTGGAGATCGCAAAGACCCAGGACGACGAAGTCGGCGATGGCACCACGACCGCCGTCGTATTAGCCGGCGAATTACTCAAGAGGTCCGAGGCATTACTGGACCAGGACGTACACCCGACCGTTATTGCATCCGGCTACAGGCAGGCTGCGGCTAAGGCAAGGGAGATCCTGGACACGTTAGCCTACCCCGTAGGCGTCAAGGACGAAGCCCTTCTCAAGCAGTTCGCGATCACCGCGATGACCGGCAAGGGCGCAGAGGCAGTGGGCGAGAAGCTCGCAGGCCTTATTGTGAAAGCCATCAAGGCAGTCGTAGACGAGAACGGTAAAGTGGACGTTGAAGACATCAAGGTGGAGAAGAAGGTCGGAGGCACAATCGGCGACTCTGAGTTGATCGAAGGCCTCGTGATCGATAAGGAAAGGATCCACCCGAACATGCCGAAGACTGTCAAGAACGCTAAGATCGCGTTAATCGACACCCCGCTCGAGATCGAGAAGACCGAGATCGACGCAAAGATCGAGATCACCAGCCCGGATCAGCTCCAGAGCTTCCTGGACCAGGAAGAGAAGATGCTCAAGACCATGGTCGACAAGATCAAGGCCACCGGCGCGAACGTCGTATTCTGCCAGAAGGGCGTGGACGACCTCGTTCAGCACTACCTGGCGAAGAACGGCATCATGGCCGCACGCCGTGTCAAGGAATCCGACTTGAAGAAGCTGGCTAAGGCGACCGGCGCAAAGGTCAGCACCAGCGTCGATGAGCTGTCGAAAGCCGATCTCGGCATCGCAGGCCTCGTCGAAGAGCGCAAGGTCGGCGACGAGAACATGATCTTCGTAGAGAAGTGCAAGGAACCGAAGGCAGTATCCATAATACTCCGCGGCGGAACAGAGCACGTCGTAGACGAGCTCGACCGTGCAGTGCATGATGCGCTGCGTGTCGTCGGCGTAGTCGTCGAGGACAAGAAGTACGTCGCAGGCGGAGGCTCCACTGAGATCGAGCTGGCCTTACGGCTAAAGGACTTCGCGTCCACCGTCGGCGGAAGGGAACAGCTGGCTATCGAGGCCTTCGCGGACTCGATGGAAGTCATCCCGAGGACCTTAGCGGAGAACGCAGGCCTTGACCCGATCGACACTTTAGTCAACTTAAGGAGCAAGCACGAGTCCGGCAAGGGCGACTCAAAGAACTTCGGCATCAACGTGTTCACCGGCGAATCCGTGGACATGAAGAAGCTCGGAGTCGTTGAGCCCTTACGCGTCAAGACCCAGGCCATCAGCGGCGCCTCAGAGGCAGCCGTCATGATCCTGAGAATTGACGACGTCATAGCCGCAAGCAAGCTGTCCGGCGGCGCCGGCGGCATGGGCGGAATGCCCGGCGGCATGGACATGGGCGGCGACATGGGAATGTAAGGCTAACGCCTTACAATCCTTTACTTTTTTTATTATCAATTATCTAATATATCCTGTAGATCCGGTTTTACCTTTACAGCGCTAATGTTTATCCTTTAAGATCGTAGTCTGCGTGGTCGTGGATTAAACCTCTCTGAGCCGGCATTCAGGTTATCGTTCTCCTCATACAGGTATGGACCGGTCAATGAAAAAATAATGAATTTCCGCAATATCTATCTTAAATATTTTTTATAAAGTACCGTTTATTATCCTTCAGGGATGGTTTACGGGCGATGACAATGCCGGAAATAGATGACACACGGCGGATCAGGCATGAGCATCTGGAGACTGTTTACCGGGTGCTATCCGACCTGATGATGCATGAGGACGAGCGCTTTACCGACACGCTTAACATATTCGTTCTCGTGCAGACCATTATCTTTGCAGGGTTTATACAGCTAAACACGCTGGATCAGAGCCTATTTTCTAACAATCACATTCTTCTTTTCCTGAAAAATATCCTTCCGCTCGTAGGGACCTTGCTATGCATCAACGGGATCTATTCATTTCATAGAAGAATGGCGGCTATGAAGTTTTGGAGGGCCCAGATATACCGCATGGAGGCCGGCGAGCTTAATAGCGAACAATATCGCATAGGGCTGGGTATTCATATGGCCCGAAAGATGGATCTGGAAAAAAAGCATTCTAATTATCCCCGATTTATCCTTAAAATACTTGGATATCAAAGGTACTTTATGGCGGTAGTATTCTTAAGCCTCTGGATTCTGATCTCAGTGTCCCAGATCAGCTTATAGCTATACCATACGCAAGCTTTGCCGGTAAAATACCGTTAAGTATACGCTTATGCTCTAACATATATGGTATACATGCGGCTACAAATCGCTGTCATCGTCACATTATTGACACTGCTGATCGCTACGGATATCGCCTATGGGGCAAGTGCCATCGACATAGGCGTACCGTCATCATACACGCTGTCAGCACAGGCACAGGCCCTTGATAACGGTAGCAACGCCGTTGGCGTAAGCGGAAGCGTCACGATCATATATCTCGGTAGCAATACCTATGTAAGCGTGCAGACACTTGCAGCCGATAACGCCAGCTTATCCTACCTGAACGACGATACCAGCGGCATACTTTATCGAAACCACACCATGTACCTGCCCATAAGCTATGGAGGGCAACTGGCCGGCGATCTGGTACTCGCTACGGATAATATGACCAGCAAAGATGGAGTGTTCCAGGGGCTGGTCACAGGGGTGGAGCTTGACACGGCCGAAGTGAGCTCCGGCGATAGGTCTAACGCCTCTGCATCAGCCACGATCTATTTAAATAATATGCCTCAGGCCGCTACGTACCACATTGCCATAATTAAGAACGATACCATATCGAAGTCGGTCATGGCCGGAGGCGCACAGGGCCAGGACATCGGTCTCATGCTATCGATCTCGGGCTTTCGGTCCGGGGATACAAATTCAATCGGCGACGTGATCGTGCGGATGAAGATCAACGGCACCGATCCGAATGTCGTGATCTATCAAGTTACGAGCGGTGCAGAAAAACTTGACACGCACTCGGCCATGACTGCCAACGGCACGATCTCGGCCGAAGCGATGTCGAGCGGGGCGGGCATCTACGTGCTGACGGGAAAAAACTTTAAGAGCCCATACCCTCCGGGCCCCGGGCTACTCGATATTCTCGTATTTGCGATAATCATCGCTGTGCTGGTCGTAGCGCTGCTGATCGTCTATAGAAGTTTGAGACGTGTACAAAGGAAAAATAAAAAATGAATTTTAGAAAGTAAAAATGAAATTTTTTAAAATTTTTTACCTCTGACACGGTCGATGTCGAATACCGCCGTCTTGGCGACGTGCATGACCGCGAAAGTGCCCGCCTGTATGGGATCGGTAACGACCAGATCCGCATAATCCGGCACACTCCCGGCCATGTTCAGGGATATTACCGGTATGCCTTCGTCGTGCAGCTTTTTAACCTCTTCCGAGATCGTCCCGCCCATGATAGAGCCTGCTAATACCAGTATCTGGGCCCTGTGCAGCCTTTTTACCGCGGCCACGGCATCGGCAAGCGTATCCTCTCCCACCAGTGGGATCGTATCGACGCTGATGCGCTCTCCGCGTATGTTGTGCCGGTCAGCTTCGTTGATCGCGCCTACGGCGACCTGCGCCACCTGTGCCCCTCCTCCGATGATAATGACACGGGCACCATAGATCCTATCCAACGGCGGATGTAGCGTGACCTGCTGTATAAGTGTTAGCTTTTCAAGTGCTTTGACGAGGTCATTGATATCCTTGACATTCTCTACCTCCACGTAAACAGTGGAGAGGCCTTCGTTTTCTCCCTTGTCGAAAATGAACTGCTGCGTGTAGGTGATATTGCCGCCATGCTTGGCGATCATGCCGGCGATGTCGCGTAGTACGCCCGGCTTATCCTTGCAGATCATATTAAGGGCGGTCTTGCCCGCCATCTGGGCGCTGCGCGAGTATATGAGATCATATTCATTGACGTAATTGTCGACGTACAGGACTTTCTCGGTCTTTACTACCTTTAATTCCCAGCCTTCCTTATCGTAAACGTCAAGTGTCCAGCCTTTGTCGTTGGACTCCACGTCTTCCAGCATGTCGGCGAGCTGTGAGGACGGCAGCACGATCGTATGCGAAGCCGTCTCGCAGATGAGAACTAAATGCTTGATGCTCGGGTTATACAGGAACTCGTTCGGGATGGCGAAATAGTAATGGCCGTCCTTCAATTTGCTGTACCGCAACACGATCAGGTACTGCCCGTCCACTCTGTAGACGTGCTGCAGGCCTGCGATGTAAAACTCCTTCAGCTCCGCGTTCTCCTCGATCTTCTCGATGACGGTTTCCAGAGCCTGCTTCATCTCGGGCGAATTATAGCGATAACCCATTTTGTTCTCCTGCCCGTATGCATATGTCCGTAGATGACATGAATTTTTTCCTGAGCGACTCGAACGACACCGGCGGCTTGATGATGCCGCGCTCGGTGATGATGGCCGTTACGTTCTCCATAGGCGTCTCGTCGAACGCCGGGTTCAGGGCGTGCACGTCTTTGGGAGCGATCTGCACTCCGTTCCAGTTCCTCAGCTCTTCCGGATCGCGCTCCTCTATGATCACGGCATGTTCGCGATGCGAGAAATCGAACGTAGAAGAGGGCGCCGCGACATAAAACGGAATGCCGTGTTCCTTCGCCAGTACGGATAATGAATAGGTGCCGATCTTGTTGTAAACCGCGTCCTCGATGATGCGGTCGGCACCGACGATAACCTTATCGACCATGCCTTTTCGCATGACGTAGCCGGCCATGCTGTCCGTGATCAGCGTGACGGGGATCTTATCTTCCATTAACTCCCAGCACGTGATACGGCTGCCCTGGTTTAGCGGCCTGGTCTCGCAGGAGACCACGCTGATATTTTTTCCATTCGAGACCGCGGAGCGGATCACGCCCAGCGCTGTTCCCCAGTCCACGCACGCGAGCCTGCCCGCATTGCAATGCGTCAGGACGCGGTCGCCATCCTTTAAAAGGTCGGCGCCGAAGGCGCCTATGGCCTTGCACTGCGCCACGTCCTCATCAGCGAGGGTGTTGGCTTCTTTCATTGCGAGTTGTTTTATTTCCTCAATGTCCTTTCCGCATATGCATTTGCTGAAGACGCGCTCCACTCCCCAGGATAGATTTACCGCAGTCGGCCTGACCTTTTTCAGGCTTTCCGCGCCATCTCTCAGGATCTCTACGAATACATCGAGGTCGCTCGCCTTGATGTTATGTGCGAGAAGAGCTACGCCGAATCCTCCGGCGGCGCCGAGTGCAGGAGCCCCTCGGACCCTCAGCGCTAAGATCGCGTCGTGCAGCGTGCTCATATCATAAATGTCAAGTAATACGGACTTAGAGGGCAGCGCTGTCTGGTCAATTGCCGTGATACAGCACTTCTCGTCATCCCAAAAGATCGTTCGCATCACATTTACACTACAACGAACAAAAGAAAAAGCTGTTGGTTTACACAAGCCACAAAGTTAAGAAATACCACAAAAACGTTCCTCACGAAGAACTTGAAGGTCACAAGGGTCGCGAAGATCTTATTGTATATGCCTCCGGCGGCCGGGTGGCTTTTTATTTTCAAGGCGGACTTCGATTTTCTTTAATATTCTTCATACTAATCGTTTGTATATGAGTGACAATCAATTGCAGAAGCTACGGGAAAAGTTCGAGTGGTACCGGATGACGCTACCGAAGCGGGAGAAAGAGGCCTTCGATCGGATACTTGAAAAATCCGAAGGAAAAGAACTGTCGATCGCGGCTCTTCCGGGGGACCGGACTGCGGCAGTGATGATGAACTGGCTCATGGATGCCGAAGAACGGCTAAGGAAAATCGAGAACAAAAAATAACTTCTCAGGTGATCCTCATAAAGTACACATTGCATTAATCATATGGGCGAGCTGCTCGTCCGGATCAAGGGCAAGCGAATATCTTTAAGCTTCAACCGGATTCGTAGTTAAAGCAATGTATTTACCTTTCCCGGACAACTATTTAATTGATGGCTATGAGCGGAGATCCATTTTCAGGCGGCAGGTCGAGCCGCAGAAGATTCTTGAAATTGTTAGGCGCAGCGGGCGGCATGGTCACGGTAAGCTCGATGACATGGGGCTGCATATCCAGCTCATCGTCGGACGCCTCACCGAGGCCTACGGGGAACATCACCTACACCGTCAAAAGCCAGGTGCAGGGAAAGTTCGCGACGTTTCAGCCGCTGTCGGCTACAGTCAGTCCGTCTCTCGGTTCCTATAGCGCCTCTGACCTGTCAAAGGTGGCGAACGTCGATAATATGGGCGTGGACGATGCCGGTAAACTGGCATTACCGCAGAACTTATTCTACATGCGCCCTTCGACTGACGCGCAGATCTATGACGTTTACAAATCGCTCAAAGAATCAGGCCAGCCAGCCTTCGTCACCACTGATTCAGTTCTCCATACGTATCACATTTTATTCGATTATTCTCTCCGCATTTTAGAAGTCGATAAGTTCAGCCCTGCGCTGATCGATCTGACAAAGCACATGTTCAGCGAGTCCGTCGCCCAGATGAACGCCGCCCCGACGGCATTGGCGACGCCTGCGATGAAGAACGTGGCCTTCTTTGGTGTCGCGTTGACGCTGCTGGGCGAAAGCCCGGACATTCCGCAAAAGTCCAAAGACCTCGTCAATGCGGAGCTCGCGCTGATCAACGGCCATGCAGGGGCAGCAAATTCTCCGATCTTCGGCTATGAGGAAGACTACAGCCAGTACGTGCCCAGAGGCCATTACACGCGCAACGACACGCTAAAGAAATACTTCATGGCCATGATGTGGTTCGGACGCATGTCCTTCCGCATACAGACACGGGACGCGGACATGAATAAGGAGCAGACCCGTAGGGCTATCATGATCACATTAGCCCTGAAGGACGTATTCGACGAGTGGAAGAGCATTTACGAGCCTACTGTATTCTACGTGGGCGAGGCGGACGACCTGACGGTCTTTGACTATAACCAGCTCATCATAGACGTGTACGGGGACAAGATGGCGCTCTCCGATCTTACGGATGATACAAAGCTAATGGATTTCATCGGCCGCGCCGCGAAGCTGAGATCGCCGAAAATACAATCGACCGGCGCAGAAAAACTCGACGAGACCAAAGGGTTCCGGTTCATGGGACAGCGCTTCATTCCCGACTCATACATGTTCCAGGAATTAGTTTATGACAAAGTCAGCACGCTGAGCAATCCAAGGTTTTTCCCAATGGGCCTGGACGTAATGGCCGTGCTCGGATCAGCCCGGGCTTATGAGCTGCTCGATAAAGTGTACGACCAGACGAAATATGATAACTACGCGAAGCAGATGGAATTTTTAAAGGCACAATTCGCCGCCTTCAAGGATGATACGTGGACGCAGAACCTCTACTGGTGCTGGCTTTATTGCTTAATGGCGCTCCTGAATGAAAAGGGCGACGGCTACCCGTCATTCATGAAGAGCACGGTCTGGACCGACAAGGAATTAGATACTTCGCTGGGCAGCTGGACGGAGTTGCGGCACGACACGATCCTTTACGCGAAGCAGAGCTACGCAACATTGGGCATGGCGATGCCTCCTCAGACGAAGCCGCACGGCTACGTGGAGCCGAACCCTGAATTATATGGGAGGCTCGCATCGCTCGTCTCCATGACGCAGGACGGCCTGAAGTCCCGGGGCCTGCTGGTAGACGAGTTCGCCGATAAGCTGGCGAGCCTGAACTCTCTGCTCGTGTCGCTTAAGGCCATTTCAGAAAAAGAGCTGACGAACGCATCGCTCTCCGATGACGACTACTCGCTGATCGAGAACATCGGCGGGACACTCGAGGGCATTACCACGTTCTCGAGCGGGGTGGCCGACGAGATCGAGAGCGATACCGATCAAAAGATGGCCGTCGTGGCCGACGTGCACACGGACTTGAACACGAACCAGGTACTCGAAGAGGGCGTCGGTAACCCGGAGCATATCTTCGTCATCGTGCCCATCGGCGGCAGCCTGATACTGACAAAAGGCGCGGC
The DNA here is from genome assembly GCA_963780665.1 of uncultured Methanocellaceae archaeon. Taxonomy (GTDB): domain Archaea; phylum Halobacteriota; class Methanocellia; order Methanocellales; family Methanocellaceae; genus Methanocella. The sequence goes on from CAWACJ010000006.1 coordinate 233,339, forward strand.
GTTCTCGTACTTCGAGTTCAAGCAGCCCATATCGGACAGGCTGACGGACGAGGCATGGCAGCAGATGCTTACGGATAATAAGGCGCCTGAAGCGCCGTCATGGACGAAGAGCTTCACGGCATGATCATATAATCAGGTAGTTTTTTATAAAATTCTTTTTTAATGAGGGCCTGAGAATTATTATTACTGGTAGTTCCACTTGTTTTTGGCCATCGATATTCAACGCCTTATCCATCGAGCTGGACAAATTCGACATTAAAGCTCATTTTTTCATGGCATAAGATCCCGTCAACACATAATCGGAGTATAGTTTAAATCCATCCGGCCTGATAAAATCATTCGGATGTAATTTTACTTACGGGGTTCATATTATGTGCAGTCGTATCGTATGGGTTGGGGAAGATGGTGAGCCGGTCATCGTCGGCCGTAACATGGACTGGTTCGAGGATATGGGGAGTAACCTTTGGATCCATCCACGCGGCATGAAATATAATGGATTGACGTCGGAAAATCCCCTCAGGTGGACATCAAAATACGGCAGCGTGGTTGCGACCGGGTATGACATTGCCGCAACTGACGGTGTCAACGAAAATGGGCTGGACGGTAATTTGTTATTCCTTGCAGAAAGCGACTATGGCAAGCGTGATGCAAGACTTCCCGGTGTTTCTTTGAGTCTCTGGCTGCAGTACTTCCTTGATAACTTTGCGACGGTCGAAGAGGCAGTGGATCATATAAAAAAGCATCAGTTTCAGCCACGTCCGGTGACGGCAGGGATAAGCGAGAAAAAGCCTATACACCTGCATTTATCTCTCGCGGATAAGACCGGCGATAGCGTCATTATAGAGTTCGTGAACGGCAAGCAGGTAATATATCACGACCACCGCTACCAGGTGATGACAAACTCGCCGACATTCGACCTGCAGATCGAAGGCTTACGCCGGTATAAGGGATTTGGCGGCACAGAGGAGCTGCCCGGGAGCACGAAGGCTGCAGACCGTTTTGTCCGAGCCGCATACTACTTGCGGCATCTTCCTGAGACGAAGGAAATAAGACATGCCATTGCCGGCGTATTCAGCGTTATGAGAAACGTCGGGCAGCCCTTCGGGACCGCGGACCCGGACGAGCCAAACACCTCGCCGACGATCTGGCGTACGGTGGCGGACCTGACCAACGGCTTGTACTTCTATGAGTCCACGACGAGCCCGAATATCATATGGGTTGATCTGAATAAGATCGACTTTGCCCATGGATCGGGAGTAAGAAAGCTCAACCTGGTAGACAAGCCGGATCGCATCGGCGATGTGACCGCTCAGTTCGAGCCTGTGGCGCCTTTTAAGCCCGCGGCCCCCGACAGGGAAATAACATTGATGGAAGGCATGGCACAGTAAAATGTCGGTTGAAGCGATTGACTGAAGCAGCTGGCTCCGGCGTCCATACGCGTAAAAATGGAAAATCCTGAGCTTCGACTATTATGTTGATGGGTAATAGTCAAAGTACACGGTATAGTTGAACGGGCCGCTATATGGTAAGCTAGGATAATCATACGTGACCCTGATCGAAACATTGCCGGCATCCATGTTTGGAGCGTTCGGGACGGTGACCGGTAGTGACGGCGAGATCGAAACGATCTTGAAACCGGGCGTATTACTTACTACGTTTGTCACGTTCAGCGTGCCGTTATTGTCATTATAATATTGTTCCACCATGTTCAATTGAGTATTTTTCAGGCTCTTTCCGGCGTACTGGTCGAGCAATAAAACTTTAGACGTCGTGATAATGCCCGCGGACGTATGGGTCGCTATTATTTGAGTCTCATTCACGACTGTCAGGGTATTGGTCTGATCTTTGTGACCTCCCTGAAGCATTACGAGAATAGCCCCTACGATAATCGCAGCTATCAATAGAACAACGATGGCAAGAATGATATTGAATTTGTTTTTCACGGGCTTATTTTCTGGCTTAGTCGTAGGCTGGTCTTTTGATCCCGATGTCATATTGATCTCAACTTTGAGGGAATAAAGGTATTCAATATTATTTAAAATTTGAGCTATGAGCGTAAGATCGCCATGACTTTGAGCACGATCATCTCCTCCCAAAAAAATGTGCGTCTCCCCGATACGAAAACTTTTATATAAGTTTTGCTGCAATGTAATAAAGGGTTCACATGGAAGGGGATATGAAGGATATTGTGCTCTCCCGGTTAGAGAGTAGGCTGAAAGATAAGGATGCAGAGATCCACGCACTCAAGGAGCGTGTCCTACAGTCCGAATCTGCAGACCAGGGCACTGTCAAGGCACTCGCGGAACGCCTCGATAAAGTCGAGATAGATGTCCATGAAGTGCAGATCACCCTATCCGAGGTCATGAAAAAAATGGGCGCGCTTGAAGCCACGATGGATACCCTGCTGATGTCCGTGAACACCGGCAGTGAGGAGCCATCCGAGGTGCCGACCGACATGTCTATGCCCGGTGGGCCGCAGCTCGGGAGCAACGACTTCGGCGATTTCGCAGCATCGCTGCCTGACCAAAAGGATATTGTAGAGGACGGCCACTCTAAGGGCGATAGCGACGAGCATGATGACAATGTACTCCGCTTCTTCCATCAAAGTAAAAATTCTTGAACGCGCAGATCGTTGTGATTTAAAAAGAGATCGTCCATGCATATCAAAGAGATCGAGCTGAGCAACTTTAAGTCGTTCGGCAAGAAGGCTAAGATACCTTTCTTCGACGACTTTACAACCATTTCCGGGCCGAACGGCTCGGGAAAGAGCAACGTCATCGATAGTATACTCTTTTGCCTCGGGCTTTCAAACTCACGGTCCATGCGAGCCGATAAGCTCACTGACCTGATCTACAACGCGGACGGCAAGAACACCGGCATCGCGGAAGTCACGATCCGCTTCGATAATTCAGACCGCGAGCTGCCGATCGACCAGGACGAGATCACGGTCACCAGGCGCATCAAGTCCAGCGACAGCGGCTATTATAGCTATTATTATTTTAACGATAAGTCCTGCTCTTTACAGGATATGCACGACCAGTTAGCAAAAGCGAAGATCTCGCCGGACAGCTATAACGTGGTCATGCAAGGCGACGTCACGCGTATCATCGAGGTGAGCGATGTCGAGCGCCGTAAGATCATCGACGAGATCGCCGGTACGGCAGAGTTCGATGATAAAACAGACAAAGCGCTCGCCGAGCTGGAGATCGTGCGCGAGCGCATCGATCGTGTCACGATCATCGTCGTAGAAGTAGAAGCCCAGCTAAATAAGCTGAAGGCCGAGCGCGACCAGGCGCTGCTATACCAGTCTTACAGAGACGAGAAGATCAAGAACGAAGGCTATTTACTTTTATCGCAATTAAACGAAGCGCGCCAGCTGCTGGACTCGCTACTCGAGGACATCAGGGATAAGACGGATAAGCGCGCAGCCATCGCCAAAGAGGTGGAAGCGAAGAGCGCTCATGTGCAGAAGCTCAAGGAAGAGATCAAGGCGCTCAACCTGACGATCACTGAAAAGGGCGAGGGCGAGCAGATCCGCATTCGCCGCGACATAGAGGAAGCGAAGGCGGGCATAAAGGGCTGTAATAATATCATCGACTTCTCTAAATCCGAGATCACCAACAGGGACTCGGAAAAGCAGAAGCTGTTCCTCGACGTCGAGACCGAGCGCGGCAAGATCGAGGATTTTAACGTAAAGATCACCGAGGAAGAGAAGCGAAAGATCAGCCTCGCCAAAGAGTTTGAATTCCAGAAGTCAGCCGCCGCAGACGTACAGAAAAAGATCTCTGCCATCGATGCCCGGTTCGAGGGCGTGCGGTCCCGCTTATCCGAGGTCAGGAACTCACTGGAGACATCCCGCAACCTGCGCAACGAAAAGCTCAGGGAAAAAGACCGTGTCCTCGATGCAGCCCGTAGAAAACAGGACGAGGAGCAGGACGCGGAGAACGAGATCACGTCCAGCCATAGCCGCATCGAGGAGGCCCGTGTCGAAAGCAAGAACATGGACAATGACATCGCAGAGTTCCAGCGCAGGGCCACGGCATTGATCACGGATATATCAGACCTGGAGAGTGCCAGGGCCCGCGCAAAGCAGGACCAGAACGGCATCGAGGAAAAGCTACGCAGACTCCAGGAAGAGTTCGCGAAGACAGAAGCGCGTGTTCGAGCTTATGAGGATCTCGACGGGTACAGCGAAGCTGTCGGCACGATCATATCGGCCCGCAACAGCCACGAGCTACCGGGCATTTACGGCACCATCGCCGAGCTGGGTAAAGTCGACGAGGAGTATTCGACCGCACTCGAGGTAGCCGCAGGCAACCGGCTGCAGAACATCATCGTGGACACGGACGAGGATGCGGCGCGGTGTATTTACTTTTTAAAGGGCCAGCACAGGGGAACGGCCACGTTCTTACCGTTAAATAAAATGCGACAGCGCATGCAGCTGCGAGATATGCGTGGCGAGCCCGGAGTGGTCGGGTATGCGATCAACCTGGTGGACTATGATAAGCGGTTTGACCCGGCGTTCTGGTATGTGTTCGGGGACACGCTTGTCGTGGACACGCTGGAAACGGCTCGCAAGCTGATCGGCACGGGCCGGATGGTCACGCTCGAAGGCGACCTTGTGGAAAAGAGCGGCGCCATGACCGGCGGCTACCGTAACAAGTCCAAGCTGAAATTCAAGGCGTCGGAAGAAGAGCGCGTCAAGGTGCTAGCTGAACAGATCACCGTGCTAGAGTCGAACCGTGATGAAGTGCTCAAGAAACTAGAGACGCTTGAAGGTCACATCTACCAGCTAAAGAAAGACCGCTCCGAACTGGAGAACCAGGCGACCCGGCTCACCGCCCGAAAAGAAGAGATCACCGGACGTGTTGTCCGGCTTGAAGCTGTCATCAAGGAGAAAGAGGCCGCGATCACTGCACTAAGGGAGGACCGAGGAAAGCTCCGCGACCAGATGGTGCAGGCTGAAACTGATATCGCGAAGGCAGACTCTGTCATTGCTACCGTGGGGGCCGAAGCCGCTAAGCTGGAAGAAGAGCTCAAGGGCTCCGAAGTACCGGCTCTTAACGATGAGATGACCCGTATCGAGGACGAATTAAAGCGGCTAGACGGGCGCATAAGGGATACGGATGCCGCCATCACGCAATTCAAGCTTGAGCAGAATTTTGTCAGCTCGAGGATCACAGAAAGCCAGAAGCGCAGCAAGGAAATCGATGAAAATATCACTTCGCTGCGGGAGAAGATCACGCAAAATGAGGCGCAGGTCGTCGAGTTCAATAAGAAGATCGTGCTGTTGAACAATCGCGAAAAGGAGATCGAGTCCGAGCTCACCGGCCTTAAGAAGCAGCGCGACGAGATGTCCGAGGCGATGTCGAAGGCGGACCATGACCTGTACGATTCCCGCCGTTCACTGGAGCGCATCACCGGCATGCTGAACTCGCTTGAAATTAACCGTGACGAAAGCCTGGAGCGCCTCAAGAAGATGGAACAGACCGTACAGGAGCGTGGCGTCAAGCCCTCCGATGAGGTGCCGCCGGCGGATAAAGTAAAAGCGACGATCTCATTGCTCGAGAAAAAGATGCAGGCGCTGGAGCCGGTCAACATGCTCGCGATCACCGAGTACGACAACGTGCAGGCCAGGCTGACAGATCTGACGGGCAAGCGGGACACGCTGCACAAAGAGCGCGAAGGCCTGATCGAAAAGATCGAGCATTACAAGACAATGAAAAAAGAGACGTTCCTTACCACCTATAATGCCATTAACGAGAACTTCAAGTCGATCTTTGCGGATCTTTCGGACGGGTTCGGCGAGCTGCTCCTGGATAACGCCGAAGACCCGTTCCAGGGCGGGCTGACCATCAAAGCGCAGCCGCACGGCAAATCATTACAGCGGCTGGAAGCCATGTCGGGAGGCGAAAAGAGCTTGACGGCACTGGCATTCATCTTCTCCATCCAGCGCCACAGGCCGGCGCCGTTCTATGTTTTCGACGAGATCGACATGTTCCTGGACGGCGCGAACGCCGAGCGCGTTGCACATATGATCAAGAACCTCTCGGCTAACGCACAATTCATCGTGGTCTCGCTGCGAAAGCCCATGATCGAGTCCGCTAACAGGACGATCGGCATCGCCATGCAGGAGAATAATATCTCCAGCTTTACCGGGGTGAAGCTCCATGGAAACTGAGATCCAGGTACAGTCTAAGGAAGAGTCCATCGAGATATTACTGGAGATGGCTAAGAACGGCGAAATCGATCCCTGGAACATTGACATCATCGACATTACCGATAAATTCTTAAAAAGGATCTCCGATCCCGACCTTCGCGCTTCCGGGCGCACGCTGCTTTACGCTTCTATCCTGTTACGCATGAAGTCGGATATACTCGTGAACGCACCTCCGCCAGAAGAAGAATTCTATGACGAGCCCTACGAGGTGGACCAGGAAGATTACCCGCTGCTCGAGCCACGCCTTAGAAATGTGGCCGCACGTCCGGTGACTCTGCAGGAATTGATCAACGAGCTGCAGCGCGCCGTCGCTACGAAGGACCTGGCGCATATGCGGAAGAGCATAAAGCTCGAGAGGCCGCCACGGAAGACTCTGGAGGAAGTGCTGAGCCTCGCACACAACGAGGACATCGAGCGCAGCATCCTGGACATGACCTCTATCCTTGATACCGAGTTCGCCTACCGCGACTTCGTCATGTTCAGCGAGCTGATAAAAGATAACACGCCCCACGGGATCATAGACATTTATCTACCCTTGCTGTTCCTGGCCACGAGGAAGTATATCACGCTGACACAGGAAGTCATCTTCGAGGATATTTTCATAAGGAGGTCGACGAAGCTTGGATGAAAAAAGCCTGATCGAAGCGGCATTGTTCGCGGCCGGCAGGCCGGTGAGCGAGCAGCAGCTAAAGGGCCTGATCAACCGGTCCGGCACGTTCTTGAACTCGCTGGTAGACGGTATTGCGGAAGAGTACAGGCTGCGTAACTCCCCGATCGAGATCGTGCGTATCGAGGACAAGGTCGTGATGCAGCTGAAGACCGAGTTCGCAGACCGCGTATCGGGCATGGCACAGGGCGAAATGAAGCCTTCGATGTTGCGGACCCTTTCCATCATCGCCTACTATCAGCCTATCCAGCAGGCGGACCTGATCTCTGTCAGGGGCCAGGCGGCGTACGAGCACGTTGCAACACTGCTCGAAAAGAACCTGATCGAGAAAAAGCGTGTCGGGCGATCCTTCGAGCTGACGACGACAGAGCACTTCTGCGATTATTTCGGCCTCACCCAGGGGGATGTGGACTCCATCAAAGACCAGATCAAGAACAAGGCGAAGTTCAAGAAGCAGTCACTATCAAAGTGGATAGAGACCAAAGTCCCCGAAGCCGATGCCTTTAAAGCTGTAAAAAAATTAGTGCCGCAGAGCAATTAAGTAGACAGTACAGCCAGATCATAGTTTTTATGCTCACTAAGTTCACGAATTCACGGTTTCAACACAAAGACACGGAGCGCACGAAGTAGCACAAAGGTGTTTTTGTGTAAGCCTCCGGCGGCCAGGGGACTCTATTTTTATTGTATATGCCTCCGGCGGCCGGGTGATGTGGACACTGAGAAGGTCACGGAACCTTTGGTCACTAACGGCACATTGTTGGTGCTTGAGAGTCGAGGTTAGTTCTTTACATTTTTCACCATGGCCAGTGTGCTATAACTCGTTGGCGTTATCTTTGAAAATGCCCGCATTAATATTGATGAGCATTAAGATATTGATATTCTACGAACAGAATGACCGAATCGTTACCAGTCAACATCAACGTGTCCTTAGTGGCCCACGGTTCGTGACCTTCTCGGTGTCCACGTCACCCGGCCGCCGGAGGCTTTAACTAAACATTCATCATATTACTGCCGCCTAACACAGGTCGCTCGGCCGCCGGAGGCTTACACAAAAGCATCTTTGTGCTACTTCGTGCATTCCGTGTCTCTGTGTTGAAACCGTGAATTCGAGAACTTAGTGTGTGCAACAATATTATACTGGATTTCGGGAAACAAATCGCTAAATTTAATTTTAGTTTGATAATCTATTTACCTTTTGCATACGATTACTGTAATATTATAGTGGAGGCCGTTTCGTGATCATTGAGGAGTTAAAGCGCCCATATAGCGATGAAAAGTTCGAGATCGTGGAAAAGAAGGGGTTAGGGCACCCGGACACGATCTGCGACGGCATATCGGACGCCGTCTCGAGGGGCCTATCAAATTATTACCTGGCCCATTGCGGAAGTATCCTGCATCACAACGTGGATAAAGTCCTCCTCATCGGCGGCCACTCCGAGCCCAGGTTCGGCGGCGGCGACATCATAAGGCCGATGGCCGTTGTCATTGGCGGCAGGGCGACCGATGAATTCGACGGGCAGAAAATACCGGTCTATGACATCGCCAGGGACTGCACGGCGAAATACCTCAAGTCCACCATCAAGAACATCGAAGATCACTTCACGATCGAGCCCCGGCTTGGCACGGGCTCAGCCGAGCTGAAAAGCCTGACGGGCCGCATCGTCGCAAATGACACTTCCATCGGTGTCGGATACGCGCCTTTCAGTCTCCTCGAGGATAACGTCACGAAAGTCGAGCCACTCATGCGCTCCATCAAAGGCGTAGGTGAGGACGTGAAGATCATGGGCCTCAGGACAGGCGACCGGGCTACGTTCACGCTTGCCGCGGCCATGGTATCGAAATTCGTGATCGACCGCGCCGCCTATGATCGCACGAAGTTCCAGATCTCGGAAAAAGCATCGAAGCTTGTAGCCAGAGGCTGGAAGAACGCACAAGTCGCTGTGGACGCGGCGGACAAGGGCGATAATATTTTCCTGACGGTCACGGGCACTTCCGCCGAAATGGGCGACGATGGCGAGACTGGCAGAGGTAACCGGGCGAACGGCCTCATCACTCCCGGCAGGCCTATGACTCTTGAAGCGCAGGCGGGCAAGAATCCCGTCAACCATGTCGGTAAGATATACAACATCATCGCCACTAGAGCAGCTTCTGATATCGCCGGCATGGATGGCGTCGACGAAGCATATGTATATCTTGTGAGCAAGATCGGCGCCCCGCTTAACCTGCCGCAGATCAAAGCCGTTAAAATATATGGAAAAGCGCCGGATAATAAGATCGAAGAAGCGGTCGACTACTGGCTCGAACATATACCCGACGTCACCGAAGAATTCGTGCATGGGAAAGATGCAAAGTGATCTTAACGCCCGTAGTCGCCGGTGATCGCTATTTTTTCACCGCATTTCGGGCATTTTTTATCTGGCGGGACATTATATTTTAAAATGCTGAACCCGTAGCGCTCTATTAACAGCTCTCCGCATTTCGGGCAGTACGTGCTCTCCCATTTATGGCCCATAACGTTTCCAAGATACACGTAATTTATACCCTCTGTTTTGGCAATCTCATGCGCTCTCTCAAGTGATTTCAAAGGCGTAGAGTCGAGACTGTCCATGTGATACATGGGATGAAAGCGAGTAAAATGCACCGGCGTATCCGCGCCCAGGTTATCAAAGCACCATTTCGAGAGCGCTGTGATCTCTTCAACCGAATCATTCATGCCGGGTATGATCAGATTGATCACTTCAACATGCATGCCCATCTCGCTAGCGATCTTTGTCGATGCGAGGACCGGCTCAAGCTTGGAGCCGCAGACTTTTTTATAGAACTGATCGCTAAACCCTTTGATATCTACTCGATATGCATCAAGCAGCCCTTTCATCTGCTCCATGTGCTCCGGTGTCGCATAGCCGTTAGTAACATATATGGTCTTCAGTCCACGCTCGTGGCATAATTTAGCCGTATCGTGTGCAAACTCGAGCCAGATGGACGGCTCGTTATACGTCCAGGACACGCTCTTACACAGCGTGTTGACCGCATTTTCTACGACCTGTTCAGGCGTAATGTCAAAGTGGTATACTTCCTCGATATCCACCTGGGAAATGCCCCAGTTCTGACAGTGCTCACACTTAAAGTTACAGCCTACGGAGCCTATGGAATATGAATGGCTTCCCGGGTAGAAATGGTATAGGGGCTTTTTTTCTATGGGATCGCTGGCCTCGGAAGTGACGGTACCGTAGATCATGGTGAATATCTTGCCGTCCACGTTTTTACGGGTGCGACAGTGGCCCAGCCCTCCGGGCTGGATCACACATCGATATGAACATACATTACATTTCGCTTTACCGTCTTTCAGCGGCTGCCAAAGGATCCCATCTTTCAACATAACGCAGGTATTCGCATGGTCTCAGGCGAAACACATTCCTCCCTGTAAAATTATTCGTTAGGACGTATTATAATTTATGGGTTTAATAAATCCAAATTAAACCCCCGAAAAATCGATGCCTTTATATACTAACAACATAAATCAAGGTGTGGCTATAACGGTTACTCATACAATCATTTTATTAACAAAAATGACCTATGCTAACGCTTAAGGCGCAATGGTATCAAAAAGTACGACAACACGAAAAAATATTTGTAGTCATAAGAGCTTAATTCACAAGGTCGGATGGTCAGAGGATGAAAAAGACTCTCAATCTATTGCTTATTTGCGTTATTCTACTCAGTCTATTTGCCGTTTCTAATGCATATGCAGACGGCACACCCTTTAGCGCGATGGGTCAAGTGACCGATAGGTACGGTAATGGTGTACCCGGCGCCACTGTGACCTTGGTCGATAACAACTATAAGACGGTTGGAAAGACCAAGACCGATGCGAACGGTAACTTCGAGTTCGGGAGCGTATCGGTCGAAACGAACCTTGTAAAAGTGCTCACCACCTACCAGGACGACAGTGGAAAAACCTATACCATCCCTCCCGAGTGGAGCAACTGGTTTACAGCATCAGGTAACGTATTCGTTAATGGAACTTACACGAAGTTCCCGGACTATCCTCCACCTTCGTATGGATATGTAACTGGCGCGATCCAGACTGGTACCAGCAGTGGCGACCGGACACTGGACGGTGTAGTATATGTCACCGACGGAGAAGTAACATATTATAAACAGGCCTCGAAGACGCAGGGCTCATCCGGATTTACGTTTTACCTGAAGCCAGGCACATATACGATCTATGCCCAGCATGAAGAAAATAACATGATATATGAGTCGCAGCGAAAGCAGATCACCGTGGTGGGCAATTTTCCGGACCAGGTGACACCGACCATAATCGTCTGTCCACTGAACACTCCGGCGAATAGCCCCGACCCGCCGACTCTCGCTACGAGCAATCACTATAATAAAGTGAACGGTACCGTGGAGACTAAGGATGGTAAGCCATATGAAGGGGCTACTGTCACTCTCTACCAGCAATCCGATAATGGCTCTGCATACTTGCCAAAGAGCGGTGCCGTCACCACGACAAACGCTCAAGGATATTTCGAGTTTGACTCCGTCGGAGTAACGACTGACGACGGCTCGCAGGATATCCAGGGTAGAAAGAACATCTATGTCCAGATCGACTATAAGGACAGCACCGACGCGCTCCAGACGATGAAGAGTGATAACAGGCAGCTGTATTATCCGAATATGTTCATCGGCGTGTCCGGCATGGAAGAGACCGCCCGTAACGTAATGTTCGGGGACGCTAACGGCGTCATCTATTTACCGTTCGCAAAGAGCGGATGGGTAAGCTTGACTTCCGATCCGACCGGGGCAGCCGTATATGTGGACAACCAGCCGCTGGCAGGGCCTGATGGCAAGCAGCTGACGACACCGTGCACGGCTTATATCGCTGCAGGCTCGCATACTATTAAACTGTCCCTGGAAGGCTACGTAGATAAGTCGGGCACCATAGATATGGTGGCTAACACGCAGCACCAGCCGGAATTCATGTCGCTGGACAGGCCAGTCGTGCCACCGATCGTTACACTGATCGTCGCGATCATCATACTGCTCATCGTAGTGGTACTCATCATATTGCTACTGGCATCGAGAAGACAGATGCTCCTGGCTCCCTTCGCAGGCATCATCGCCTCTTTCAAGAAAGCCGGAGCCGACCGCAAGGCCTCAAAGCAAGTTGCCAGGGCTCATAAAGCGGAGCTCGGGGCACAGCGCAAGCTGGATCACCAGCACGCACTATCCGATCGTCTTGAGCGAGCAAAGGAAGAAGTATACAGTCTCGAAGGGCAGATAGAGTCACGTGTACGCCGCGAGCCGGCAAGGCGAGAGCCAATGTCCAGGCGTGAGGCGCCGAAGCGCGAATACGTCGAGAGGGATTACGTGGACCACGGCTCGGAGCGAAGCCCGGACCCGGCAGAGTACGTGGCTTCAACGCCGAAGAAGCGCGATAACAAGAAGCTTTTCGACATAAAAGGCATCACGAACAGTGTGCCCAAAAAGGCAAAGCCATATCATATGAAGGAACAGCCCGAGGAGCGAAGCCCGGTCGTGTTCGCGAACGACATCTACAAGAAGCCCGCAAGCGATGTCGAGCGCCTGCCACAGGAGCAGTCTCGCGTGCCGAAGAAAGAGTACAATGACTCTTTACCCGCACGTGACGACAGGATGCGTATCCCGAAAACGGCTCCGCAGCGCGACGGCACGAGCGCCGTAAGGGATCGCGAAAAGGTGCTCCGCTACATAAAGGACCACCCTGAAGGCGTCTCATTCATACAGATGAGCAATGACCTGGAGATCATCCCGAACAATCTTACCTATATCACCAAGGAACTAGTCATCAACGATGACATTGAAAAGGTAAAGGGATTGTACTATTACAAGGCACGCGGCTCGCAGGCCGACGACACCACATCGTCCGTAGTCGTTTGGAGACTTGATGGCGATAAGTAAGTGGACGTGATATCGTGGAATCTAATAATGACAATAATGATATGCTGGCCGACGAAAACGGCATGGAAGTCCATGGCGGTCAGCCCGGCTACGGGTTCTCTGAAACCGGAAACCCGATGAAGAAACGAAGTAACGACGCAATACCCATCGGCCTAAAAATCGGCTCGACGCGTACAGTGCTCGTGATGCCAAATTATGAAGGCAGCCTTGACATCGTACGCACGCTTACGTGCGTGGCTAAATACAGGGATCTATTTTCCGGTAAGCTGGCCACCAAGTTCGGCGATGAGGCTGCGGAAGAGTACGCGGATTCAGTCTATTTCATGTTCCGCGCCGGCCTGCCTCAGGACGACGACAGCGTGAAGCTGGCGGCACAGTTCATCGAGTACCTGGTGTACAAGTATAACATTCCCGAGAACAGCTACGTAACGCTGGCTCACCCGGCTGTCGAGAATGACCGCGGCCGAAAAAATCTAAAAGAGATCATATCGGGAATGTCCATCGGCAGAGCGGGCAGGCAAGCCTGGTCCGAGGCGTTCTGCGGTGCGATCCCGGCATTCGAAGGGCTCGAGGCGATCAAGAAGACTTTCCTGAGCATCAACATGGGCTCGACCACGCTCGAGATGAGTGTTTTCAGGAACGGCGAGCCGGTGCACACCGTAACGCTGGGCACCATCAGCGGTAACATCGTGGACAGGAAAATACGCCTGGGCGTGCAGAACGAGACCCAGGGTATCGTGAACATCGACCTGAACACGGCCCGTAAATATAAGGAAGAGTTCGCGAACTTCATCGAGTACAAGCCTGTATACGACTCCGTTCACATTCATGACAAAGGCCAGTACGGCTTCAAGATCGAAAAGAGCATCATGAAGCCCGTCGAGGAATACGTGAACAACGTAGTCGAAGCTGTGATGGAAAACTTCTTCCCGCAGCTGGCACAGGAGCACTATCAGACCTACAAGCGTGTCCTTGCAGAGCCGATCATTTTGACTGGCGGCATGGCGTGTATACCTGGCCTGAAGGACAGGCTGCAGGAATTACTCTCCGATGAGCTAGAGCAGAAAGTTTCGGTCATATCCAGCGACCGCCCGGACCTGGCACCTGCCATAGGTGCTTACAGGATATCCGAGTACACGCTGAATTACCGGGACTAACTTTTTCTATTTTTATTTAATAGTTTCAGCGGGCATATTCTTCTCTCTTTAAGTGGCTTTGCAGCTACCTCTATACGGGGAGTGACCATATGCCAAGCCTTCATTTAGCCAGGATAGCCGCTCGATTCGATGGCTACCGCAGCACGCTGGATAAAAAGCAAAGGGATTCCTTTGATTATCTTGTCTACGAGCTTGCGGGCCGTCGCGAAGAGACGCTTGTATCCCATCCGGACCACACCGAAGCCATGCTCATGAACATCCTCATAGAAATGGAAATACGGCTCGAAAAACTCGAATCAGACCGCTAAGTTCGTTTGCTTAGTAGACTACATCATTAATTCATAGTTCTTAGCCGCACGAAGTTCTCGAAGTCACGGTTTCAACACGGAGACACAAGGAGCACGAAGTAGCACAAAGATTGTTTTAGTATATGCCTCCGGCGGCATGCGACCCTATTTTTATTGTATATGCCTCCGGCGGCCGGGTGATGTTGGATACTGAGAAGGTCACAAAACTTGGGTCAATAAGGACACGTTGTTGTTGCCAGGGATGATAGAGTCATCCCATTTGTCATGATACTGATTCTGCCTTGGATACTCATTAACGTTAAATCGAGCATTTTCAAAGACAGTACTAAACAGTTCAAAGTATAATTGAAATAACGATCATAGAGAAACCACATCGCGTCCCAAACACCAACAACGTGATCTTTGTGATCAACTGTTTCGTGGCCTCCTTCGAGTCCAACGACTCCCGGCTGCCGGAGGCATATACTAACGTTCACCGAATCATCGCAATCCAAACCAGGTTACCCGGCCGCCGGAGGCTTACACAAAAACTATCTTTGTGCTACTTCGTGCTCCTTGTGTCTCCGTGTTGAAACCGTGACTTCGAGAACTTCGTGCGGCTAAATGTAAACTGACAGATTTCTGAGGTATACTACTTAGTGGTTTAGCCGGTAGGGTGAGAGATGTCGTAGATGTTCATCACCCGTGCGAAGCTGTTCACCTCTTCGGGGCTGAGGTCGTCGCGTATGCGTACTAGGCGCGGGAAGCGGAGGGCGTAGCCGCTGGAATAGAACGGGCTTTTCTGTATTTCCTGGAACTTGACTTCGACGATGATCTCGGGGCGCACGTCGGCGATGCGGTCGTGCTCGACAGTGATCAGCGGCGTAAGCTTTTCATTGATCTCCACAAGCTGCTCATCGGTGAAGCCGCTGGCCACTTTTCCCAGTACTACGTACTGATCGGTATCTTCATCGTAGGCAGCCACCTCGAACGAGGTGAGCAATCCTGCCTTGCGGCCATGTCCCCACTCGGCGGACACGATGGCCAGGTCTAGCGTATCGAGGACTTCCTTGATCTTCACCATCTTCTTGCCGCGGACGCCGGGCGTATATGTGGCGTTGAGGTCTTTTGCCATGAGCCCTTCGTTGCCGTTCTTGACAGATAGCTGGAAAAATTCCTTTGCTGCAGCCGCATCGCCGGTGATCAGCTTCTCTGCGGGCCTGCATTCACCATTAAGGGGCGATACGATCTCCTCTAATATTTTCCTGCGCTCGGTGAACGGCAAGTCTATGGTGGTCCGGCCATTTATGTAGAGTACGTCGAATGGCCTCAAGTTTAGCGGGAATAATTTTTGCGTCTCCTCCACCTTGTGGATGCGCCTGAGGCGCGTGAGAACGTTCTGGAACGGTATCGGGCGGTTCGTAGTGACGTCTATGGCGATGCACTCGCAATCCAGGATCGCCGAATCGGCCTTGACGCTCTGCTTCACGTACTCGATGATCTCGGGCAGCGCATCCGTGAGATTCTCCAGGCGCCTGGAAAATAGCTTGACTTCGTTGCCGAGCTTGTGTACCTGCAGGCGGGCGCCGTCATACTTGGTCTCAAAGTCCGCGGTACCTCCCATCACCTGCAGCGCCTCTTCCACGCTCGACACGTTTTGTGCCAGCATGGGCTTTACCGGGCGCATGGGCCGGATGCTGATCTTTTTCAGGCCTTCCTCGCCCTCGAGCCTGGCGATCTTCGCCGTCTCGCCTATGTCCGTGATGAGCATGTCAGAGCGCCTGACGAGCTCGGGGCTTACCTTGAATGCCTGGGCTATGGCATCCTCCATCAGCGCTTCCTTGGCTCCGGATACGACGTACTCGATGGCAAGGCTGACGATGTAGCTTGCTTCTTTCGGGGTTGCGCGGTGCAGTAATCCCATAAGGATCTTTTGCTTTTTGGATGAAGAGCCCGCTCCCGAAGTTCTTGCGATCTCCGCAAAAGTATCGTACAGGTCTTTTACCGAGATGTCCTCTGGCTCGAAGAAAGTCTTCTGCCGCCGTTTCAGGAACATTTCCTCGGCCGTGATCCCCAGGTGCCCGGTCTTCTTGTAGCTCTCGATGACCTGGTCTTCGCTGTGATATGTGATACCTGAAATGATCTTGATGACTGCCTGGCTGGCAATGCCGATCTTTCTCTCGTCCCACGAGGGGAACACACGGCCCACTAAGAACGTCACGACGATCGGCAGCTCGTCCGCCGGCACGTTCACGATGAACGCCGCAATGATCGAGGTCTTCTCAAGCCTGCTCTGTGTTTTTTTAAGGCTTTCGAAAACGTCTACCAGCTCTTTGAATAACATCCCGGTCACTGCAAACATAATGCGCCTTTTCAAACATATAGTTTTTTAGGAGATAAATTTCTACAAGCCTATGACAATTCTATACCGATATTTTAAGAGTAACCGCTATTCAGGCTTTTGCTTAGCTTTATATAGTTGATTTGCTAACTAAAATGGGTGTTGTTTATAGTAGAAAAGAATCGATCGTCACCATCACAGCAGGCAGAGGCGGTAACACAGCCTCATGTTGTGGAAGAGGTGACGCTCAAAAGGGATCTGGGAGTTTTCGGATCTTTCTCCATCGGCTTTGCCGACGTGGGCGCAGACATCTATGTTGCGCTCGGCCTGGTCCTGTTCTTTGCAATGGGCGTAGCGCCACTGGCCCTTGCCGTTGCAGCATTAGGATATATATTCACAGCGCTTAGCTACGCAGAACTGGCCTCTGCCATACCAATGGCCGGCGGCGCTTCAATATTCGCAAGAGAGGCGTTCAACGATTTCTGGTCGTTCATCGCAGGCTGGGGCTTACTATTAGATTATACGATCGATATCGCCCTGTTTGGCTGGATCACCATGGGCTACCTGGGTAGCTTTTGCCAGAACCTGCAGCAGATCGGCATACCATATATCGGTACGTTATCGGTCATCAACAGCTTGAATATCATAGGGTCGAATGGTGTGCCGAATTACACATACCAGGCTCTCGCTACGATCCTGTTATGCATCCTGCTGCTCTGTCTCAATCTCATAGGCATCCGCGAGTCGGCGAACTTCAATATTGTTTTAACGATCATGAGCATTCTGAGCGAGATCGCGCTGCTGGCTGTGGGCTTCGCGCTCGTATGGGATTACCCCACGTTCATGCATAACATCACGCAGCTGGGCTCGACCGGCGTCGGCGGCGTCTCGTGGCAGAACTTCGGCTGGGGTATCACCGTGGCCATGGTCTCGTTTATCGGACTGGAATCGATCTCACAATCTGCGGAAGAGACCAAGCGGCCGGATAAGACCATTCCTAAGGCTACGTTCGCCTTGATCGTAGCAGTGCTACTCGCCGGACTATTGCTCTGTATCCTTGCGGTAGGCCTTCCCCGTATGTCACCGCTAACAATCGGCACTAATTACCAGAACGATCCGGTGGCCGGCGTGGCGAAGGGTATCGGCATGAGCCTATCCGCGACTAACCCGCTAGTCGTGTTCCTGCCATTATGGGTAGGGTTCATGGGCTTCCTCATGCTGTTCATGTCCACGAACACTGGCGTGATCGGCGCCTCCAGAGTCACATATTCGATGGCGCGGAATAGGATCATGCCCGCATGGTTCAGCCACATACACCCTAAGTTCCGGGTACCTTCCAGGACAATTGTGGTATTCACTCTGGCATCGATCGGTTTCGTGCTGTTCGTATGGGCGATGGGGACGTACAAGATCTCGAGCGAGGATCCGACGATCATTCTGGGAGATCTGTATAATTACGGCGCGCTAGTGTCGTTCATGCTGGTCAACCTTGCGCTCGTGAAACTGCGAAATACCAGGCCTGACCTGTATAGGCCTTACAAGTCTCCTTTCAAATTCCACATCAACTGGAAGGGCAGGAGGAATGAGATCCCGATATTACCACTGCTTGGATTCGTCGTATGCTTCTCAGTATGGGTGTTAGTCCTGAGCCTGCACCAGATCGGCAAGATCGTGGGCACGCTGTGGTTTATCCTCGGCATAGCGATGTATCTCTATTACAGGCACAGAATGAAAATGCATTGGAAGAATTCGGTACCAGGCACGCAGGTGACACACCCGGACATAGCGCATAACCTGCACCCGGAGATCGCGGAAGAACTTAAATTACGATATAAATCTCAATGAGGGTATGTAGAAATGTCAACGGTTAAGGTTTCAAGTGGTACGAAAGGTGCCGAGGCGGCAGAGCCGGCCACATATCGAAATATAATGGTGCCCCTGTCTCGGCCGGAGACGGTGGAAAGCCTTGTGAGCCTCGCCTGCGACCTTCTCGCAAAAGATGGTACGATGAGGTTTGTCACGATCCTTGAGGTACCGCCTCAGCTGCCGCCAGGCGCCATAGAGAAAACGGATAAGGCAAAGGTGCAGCTGATCAGAGCGGCCGAACTTGCGAAGAAACGTGGCATCAATGCGATCACCGAAGTGGTCAACGCCAGGCTGGCCGCCGATGCGATCACCGAGCTTGCAAGTAACTATAAGTCGGACCTGATCCTGATGGGCTCGAGCCAGCGCACAGTCCCCCAGAAGGTACTTTTTGGCAATGTGATCGATAACGTGCTTCACGCAGCTCCATGTGACGTGATCATATTCAGCTACACGAGCGAGATGCGCTCTATCAATTATGAAAAGATCCTTGTGCCGACGGCAGGCTACAAACATTCGCAGCGTGCCATGCAGATAGCCGTCTCCCTTGAAAAGAAGTTCGGCGGGCATATCACGACCATTTTCGTGGGCCGCGAATCGGAGTCGAACGTGGCAGAGGATATCATGCAGAAGGTAAAAACCTATGCAGGCATATTCGGCATCCCCGTCGATGTCCTGTTCCAGCTGGGCAATGTGACCGAAAAGGTTGTCGACACGGCCAAAAAAGGCGATTTCACGCTGATCATCATCGGCTCCACGGAGCGCCCGCACTACTATAAGGTGCTGTTGGGCAGCGTGGCCGACGAGATCGTCAACAAGGCGCCATGCAACGTACTGGTCGTCCGTACCAAAGGCCGCTAAGTCTGAGAAGAACGTTTTAGTTTAAGCCTCCCGCGGCCGGGTGGCTCTATTTTTATTATATGAGCCTACGGCAATGGAAAAATAAAAAGGACAATACGATCAGACATCGTAAAGCGATTTAAGGTTGTAAATGGCCCTGTTGACCGATTTCAGTGTTTTTCCTGCTTCATAGGACATGATATCCCGATCGCTGTTAGACATGATCGCAGCATAACACTTTAGTGCGCTGTCCAGGTCTTTGCCCACGTCTCCCAGGTACGGCTCCAGCGAGCCTTCCTGCCCCTGCACGCCACTGACCAGCTTCTTCAGGTACGATAGCCGGTCGCCCAGGTTCGGCTCACTGATGGCAAGATAGGACTTTGCGTCAGTTTCAGTCAGTGCTTTTTTAAGCAACAGATCCAGGAAAGACTCGAAGCCAGCGATGGCGTCGACGACACATAGAGCGTAATTTTCCTCTGTCAGTAGCCGCTTTGCGTTAAGCATCAGCATCTTGTACAGCTTCTGGCTTTCTGAAGAAAGCATCAGGCTGATCAGCATGGCATCCTCGGATGTCAAAACAGCGGGGACGGCAGGTGCCGCGGGCTCTGCATGGTAGACATCGATCATGTCGCCGAAACCGTTCTTCAGGGTTACGGATACGACCGAGTAGGCGCGCTTGTTCAGGCAATAATTGATATCCTCGCGCACCAGGGCTACTGCCTCCATGAACCGCTTCATATGCTCGAAGGACTCCTCGATCAAAGGTATATCCATGGTATCCATATTAGGCGTTTTTAACCCTTCGATCAGCTTACGGGCGCTTTCATATGTAGCATCAAATTCCATTTCTCCCGATGAAACAGGATCTCCGGTAGCCGGTATGATCGGCTCGATCCCGAAAAGCTTTACCGGCTTGCTGTCACTCATGTACGAATATTCGCCGGATGAAATTGAAAAGTCGTGCAGCTCGAATTTGACCTTGACGACGCATGGCTTTCCGAGCCTGATCAGGTGCTCTAGCGCAGCGGAAGACGAGGTTTTTGCCAGCTTTTCTTCTTCCTGTCTGCTGTGCTCCTTTTCTCGTAGTTCAGCGAAACGGTCGTAAATAGCCTGCTCTTTAGAAACGATATCTGCGTATTCTCCTCCGAGCTCTACACCAAGCGCTTTCATAGACATGAAATATCTTTCGAACTCGTCTGCGCCAAGGGATGCTCCCACGCCAAGGATATTATACAGCGTGTTGAACTGCGACTCCTTCGCATTCTCAAAGCCTTTTTTCAGCTCGTAAGAACGCTCGAAATATTCCTTCGCTTCGTCAGCCTTGCCTTCCTTTACCAGCGTGATGCCGATGTTGTTCAATGTTTCGGCCTGCTCCTTATCCGCATCGGTTTTTTCATAAAGCGATAATGCAACTTCCATCTCTTTACGGGCTGCCCCATATTTTTTCGCTGACAGCAGGTAATTCCCATTCTGGAAACGCTTCCGGGCGATCTTTAGCGATTTTTCTGCGTCCATTGCTGATCCATCCATTGAAGTATATGGGTCCGAATATATAAGGGTTATATAGTCTCTTAGAATTGCGAGGCGTAAGAAGGATACTATATGTGGCATCGTTTTTCTTTTCTGGTATACGATTTACTGTGTAAAATCAGTGGCCCTCAATGCGAAGACGCAAAGAATTATTTTACTTAAAGCCTCCGGCGGCCAGGTGACTCATCATTAAACACAGAGACATAGAGGCAAGCTAAAGTAATATTTACGCCTCCGGCGGCCGTGCGACTCATTCTAACCACAGAGGACACAGGGTGCACAAAGGAACGGACACAGAGAGTGTTTTAGGTATGCCTCCGGCGGCCGTGCGACTATTATTGTTATCTCTTTCTATATGGATTAATGAAATATGAACATAGGGTCACTGAGCCGCCGGAGGCATACCCAAAACATCCTCCGTGTACTCTGTGTACTCTGTGGTTAGGATCCATTGTGCGTGCCATTGTGTACCCTGTGTCCTCTGTGGTCAGAATGAAATCCCGGACACGACAAAATCAAAACAACACCTGGCCGCCGGAGGCTTAACCATAAAATCAACTGTGTTCTCTGTGCCTCTGTGTTTAATATTTAGTCCATAACACGTCCAAAATAAAAACATCACTAAGCCGCCGGAGGCTTATACAAAAATAATCTTTGTAAAACTCCGTGGTGTAACAGTGCACTTCGAGTTTTCGTGTCACCCTTTGGTGCGGACGACCAGTACGTTGCATGGTGCCTTGGTGACGATCTCGTCGGCCACGCTGCCCAGTAAAACGGTATAATAGCTCGGACGTTCTGTCGAGCCTATAATGATCAGTGAGTAGCCGCCTTCTTTCGCCTCTTGCCCAATGACATCTACCACGTTACCTGTGCGGAATACTGTTTCACAGGTTACGCCGAATTTTTCCGCATGGGCCTTAGCCTGCTTGAGAATGATATTCGCCTTCTCGGAGTCAGATTCCTGGCCCACGTACATGGATGTGATCCTGCCGCCGAACTTTTTCTCGAACTGGATGGCGATATCAAGCGCTCGCTGCGCGTGCTTATATCCCGAAGTCGGCACCAGTATCCTTTCATAGCCGATGGGCTGCATTTTGCTCGAATAGCTGAAAACCACCGCCTCGCATGGCGCCTCTTTCAGTATGCGGTCCACCACGTTGCCGAAAAGCACTTTTTCAGGCACCGTGCGCTGGCTGGAGCCCATGATGATCAGGTCACATTTATAGCGCTTTAACAGGTCAAGGATCGCTTCGTGCGTATCCCTGGACGATACGATCTCAAGCTTGGGAGTGACGCCCCTCTTCCGCGCGTATTCTGACGCCTTCGTCAGAAGGTCCCTTGCGCTCGCCTTTTTCGTGTCCGCGTACTCATACGGCAGCTGCTGCGGTATCTCGATGACATTCAAAAAACGTATAGTGCCGCCTTTCGCCAGGAGGTCACAGCCGATGTTCACCAGGCTTTCGATGGTCTCCGGCCTCGAGATGGGCACCAGGATATTCTTGTGCATGATCTCCACTGCCATGTTTCCCCTATTCATGGATGTTGAAAGGATCGGCAGCAGTTTTTTTATCTTTAAGACACCGATGCCCATGAATAGTAGCGACGGCAGAAGCATGATCCAGTTGCCATTAAAAACGAGCAGAGTCATCATATAGACTCCGAGCGCCAGAATGGCTACCGATAGCAGCATGTCGAACGCCATGACTGAAAAGCCGACTTTTCCCAGCCCGGCTGGAGCTGTATCGCTTATTTCACCATTAGATTTGTTAGCCGACCGCATCGAGACCTCTATTTCAATGATGTATCCCTTCTCTGCTTTAATGTTTCCGCTATCTCCGGGTGTAGCTGGTGGGCGACCTCGGGGTGTGTCACGAGCGTCCCCGGGATCGGCTTCTTCCAGTCCAGCTTCTGGCTTCGCCTGTACGCTAGGTACATGATGATGCCTACAATGAACCATGCAGTGCCCACGATCTTACCGATCTGGTGCAGGTTAAGCACAAGCAGCCACACGAACAGGCACACGATAAATCCGAACACCGGCATGATGGGGACGATCGTCGCTTTTTTTCTAAAGTTCAATGTAATAGCAAAAGGCGACTTGTATGGGCGGTACAGGTCAGGCCGCTTATTTCTCAGCTTTATGAGCGCCAGGTTGACCAGCATGAACGATACCAGTGCCCCATAGTTATACAGATCCCCTAAAATGATCGTCGGGTCTTCGCTCGATATCCGGTAAGTGCCCATGATCCACACGAATACGATAAAGCTGATCGAGGCTAACGTAAATACGACGATCGTACGGCCGGGCACCCTGAAGCGAGGATGTAACTTGCTAAACCACGTGGGCATGATCTTGTATCTCGACATGGAGTACGTAACTCGGGAAGCTCCGATCACGCCGGTGTTCGTGGACATTAACAGCATCAAGACACCGAGCAAGCCCACCCACAAGGGCAGCAGGACGATCAGTGGATTCGCAGCGCTAAGTCCCATACCGATACCCTTTGCTACACCCGTCACAGGGTCGTTTTGAAATGTCGTGCCGATCGTCGTCGGAGACATGCCGGGAAGGCCGACCGCAAGAGTGCATAATAGTAACCCGGCGAGGATCACGGCTATGATCAATGCGAATGTCGCTTTGGGGATAGTCTTATCCGGGCGTTTCGTTTCCTCTGCCGCTTGCGAGATTGATTCCAGTCCAATGAAGGAGACCATGGCTACGGTGATACCCCACCCGAAATTCGACCAGGAGACGCCGGTACCCAGCTGCGTGATATTATGCAAGAACGTAGGGGCGTTCCAGACAAGCGCGAAGCCGATGATCAGTAGAAAAATTTCGCTGATAATGCTCATGATGGAGAGAGCGATGTTTAAGTTTGCCGATTCCCGGATCCCGATATAGTTCAACGCCGTAAGAGCTACGGAGAGAATGATTGTGGCGATGGCCTGGTATGTATAATTGGGCACGCCACCCTGGATCACGTTAAAGCTATTCAGGCCGCTTAAGGCGCCGATATACGGTATCCCGGCCTGGCCGAGATTCTGGCAAAAGCTACCCAGGTAGCCCATGGTGATCCAGCCGAACAGGGCGATATCGATCGTATAATCCAGTAACAGGCCCCATCCGGCAATAAAAGCCCAGAAGTCGTTGAACGCTTCTCTCGCAAATATGGACGCTCCCCCGGCTTTGGGCACTGCGGATGCCAGCTCTGCATAGCTTAGCGCAGTGAACAAGTACCCTAGCGCGGCTACGGCGAGTGCTAGCGGGGCGACACCGGCAGCGAAGAACAGGACAAGCCCCAGCGCAACGTATATGTCTGCGCCCACGTCGGCAAAGCCGATGGAGAAAGAGCCGAACACGCCGAGGTCTCTTTTTAGCGTGACCTCCTCGATTTCAGGAGCGGGAGGTATGGGAGTTGATCTTGTACTTTCATCGGGCTGCCCGGAGATAATGAACACCATTATTAAGAGATTAATTATTATATTTATATTTTAATAGATGTAAAACCACCGGGCGTTCCTTTTTCCATATAAAGCACACGTATAGCTTTTTTTACTGTATGCCCGAATATGAATATTACATTCATTCACTTACTGCATAGTGAGATCATTATACCGGGGCTCATTACCCTGTCGACCCCATAGCTCCTCAATGGCGTACAGGGCGCTGCCTTGTGCTCCATATTGCCTTTTGCGCATTCTTTGGCGATTGCCTTGAGCAGGCTTTATATTTTATTAATTTATATAATATATGGTTACTATGAAGAAGGTCAAGATATACTCTCAACCCACATGCTCCGATTGTAATAACGCTAAGGCATACCTGAAGAGTAAAGGTGTTAAATATGAGGATATCGATGTCGGGAAAAACAAGAAAGCGCTTGAAGAGATGTCCCGGAAGTACGGTATCCGCATCACGCCGGTCATCGTGATCGACGACCATGTGATGGTCGGCTTCAACATGCTCAAGATCGACCGTTATTTATCGGAATCTTGATATTCTCATGATAACACCTATCTATGATGGTATTATTAGACGTGATCATCATAGGCGCCGGCCCGGCAGGCGTCACGGCTGCTATTTACGCTAAAAGAAAAGGGCTCTCAGTCGAGATCATATCCGATTCGGTCGGAGGCCAGGTGTCGAAGACCGGCCAGATCGAGAATTATCCCGGCTATGAGCAGATCAGCGGATTGCAGCTGACAAAAGAAATGAAGGGACAGATTGACAGGCTGCACATTAACGTGAACGTCAGTCGTGCTTCAAAAGTGGAGCATATCGACAGCCATTTTCGTGTCTCTACGGAAAGTGGACACGTACTTGAGTCCCGTGCGGTCATCATCGCTTCGGGCGCCCACTGGAAGGAGATGAACGTCCCGGGCGAAGCAGAATACCATAATAAGGGCGTCAGCTATTGTACTACTTGCGATGCTCCGCTATACGCCGGAATGGATGTGGTCGTAGTCGGCGGCGCAAACTCGGCCGCAGAGTCGGTCATCGACCTGATCCACATTGCCAGCAAGATCTACATGGTCGTACGCAGCAAGCTGAAGGCTGACCGGATCATCGTTGATCGCATCAGGTCGAGCCCTAAGGTCGAGCTCTACGAGGGCTGGCTGGTCGAGCGTGTCAACGGTACGGACTTCGTCGAGTCCATCGATATCGTCTCGAATTCCGGCGAGCGAAAGCGTTTGAACGTCGGAGGCGTCTTCGTGGAGATCGGGCTGCTGCCGAATACAAGCATTGTCAAAGACTTAGTCCGGCTGAATGAGCGCAACGAGATCATTATCACCGAGGATTGCAAGACCAGCGTCGAAGGCATGTTCGCCTGCGGCGACGCGACTAACATCCCGCAAAAACAGATCGTCATAGCCGCCGGAGAAGGCGCAAAAGCAGCAATGTCCGCCTTCGAATACCTGTCAAGACACGAAGATAAATAGGACACTATTTTTCACCACGGAGATACGGAGTTCGCGGAATTTCACAAAGATAGTTTAGTATAAGCCTCCGGCGGCTAAGTGGTTCAATTATTTTGTGCGTGTCAGGGACTCTATGTTAAACACAGAGACACAGAGGCACAGCTGATTTTATGGTTACGCCTCCGGCGGCTATGTGATGCATAGGTTTACTTTGATTTCCAATCGGGTTAAAAGAACTAGTACAATCTATAGTTGTCCGGCCGCCGGAGGCGTAACCACAAAATCAGCTGTGCCTCTGTGCCTCTGTGGTTTATAATGGGTCACCCGGCCACCGGAGGCGTAACCATAGCCTCTTTGCGAAACTCCGCGCTATCGGTGTCTGAGTGGTGAAACTTAGTGCACTTAGTGGTCTTATGTTACCAGAAATTGCCTTTGTAGTATTTTGTGGCGGTACAGCCCAGGCAGCGGTTCGAGGTATAGTAATCGCATTTTGAGCAGTCGAGGCCACATGGCGTAAGGTCACTCTTTTTTGTGTTCAGTCTTACGGGCATGATCAGGTCGTTAACGGTGGTGATGACGATGCCAAGGTCCACGTCCATGACGGAAGGGTGGCTGCGGATGTGCTTATCGACGATCGCCTCTATCGTGGAGATATCTTCCGCAATAAAAAAGAGGCAGAGATTTTCCTTGCCCGAGACGACGAGGCCGTTCATGAAATACGGGCATTCCTTGAATCTTTTAATGATCTCGACGGAGTTCTTGGCGGTCACGTCGACCTTTGCGAGCTTCAGGCCGACCTTCGAGAGGTTCATGCCCACCAGGCTTGAGATGACGCCGGACTGCTTCAGCTTATTGATGCGCGCACCCACGGTCGGCTGGGAAAGGCCGACTTGCTCGGCGATATCTATCTGGGAGATATCCGGGTGTGTCTCGAATAGAGCGGCAATTTTTTTGTCCTTTTCGTCAAGTTCTAATCTATCCATCCTGAAAGCCTCAAGCGCGCGAAGTTTTAATTTATAGAGTTTATATGGTAATAACTTATTTTTTATGCATAGTATTTAAGTTATTCAGCCAATATTACTATACTCACTTAGAAGTTATAAAAATTATGGCACTAATGCATTATTATACTTTTGATATCGATACACTTGCTTATTTTGTAAGGTATTAAAATCCCGGATACGATTGTTAACGTTTCTAATCAAAAATGATATATATGTATAGCGTACTTGTATGCTACGAAACCTTTGATTTTGGGGCCATAGGGTAGCTTGGTCCATCCTTCAAGACTGGGGGTCTTGAGACCGGCGTTCAAATCGCCGTGGCCCCACCATATCATCGGGAACATAGTTGACAGATCAAAGTGGGACTGTTTTCTTAGAATATAATTATATTATTGTTTTCTCAGGAATAGGGAGTATCCGCTCCTACTATTATTTTGCAAACGGGTAACAATGCGAATATTAGCATCGTGCTTAAGCTACCCGAAGGCAAAGCGGTTGGAGAGAACGTGGTCTTTTCAGCCGCCTGTTTGTATAAAAATATGATATCAATTCGACTCTATCCTTTTCACCGTACGTCCATTCTCATGAACTTCACGTAGGCGATAGCGAATCCTAAGATCGTTATCAGTAGCAGCGATATTATTTCTGGTATTACCGTTAAGATGCGGTTATTGGTACTCCCGATTACATATCCGTTCGGATCGATGTCCACTGTTTCTGGCTGTACCACTGCCGAGGATATGCTGTTAAAGTCATATATAGGCGATACTAAGTCCAATGTTCCTGTTATCGCCCACTCGTTTATTTCATAATCTATGTAAGCAGGGTTATCCATCATCTTAACACCATTAATTGTGGCAACGTGGCCGTCGCTAGAGTTCCCTACATGTACTGCGTGTGGTCCGCCTGATTCTGCAATTAATTGAAGCATTGAACTGTTTGTGTAGGGGATTGTCTCCGGTGGTGCTGGACCTAGTATGATGCTGCTTACGGAGTTGGAGAAGTTCGGTATTAATAGGCTGAATACGACGAATCCTATGGCTATTAAGAATGCCATTGTCGAGTTCTTTGCAATGACCGAGGCCATTATCGCTATCGCCAGGAAAGCGATGGTGAACAACGTGAGTATGATGAAGAACAATAATATATTGACTAGATCATCCATTGTCGGTGTTATCCCCTGTAACATAAGCAGGGCTATCGATAGCATGATCGTAACCGCTAATCCCACTACTAATATGGCCATCGAGCCTATAATCTTACCATTAATGATCGAGTCCCTGAACAATGGTCGGGCGAGCAACAGCTTAAGAGTGCCTGTCTCCTTCTCTTTAGAGATCAAGTCGAAGCCTATGGCGATGGCTAATAGCCAGCCCATGCTGGCATAGATAACACTAAATCTCTGGAATACGAACATCATCGAAGGCATCGGCGGCTGAAATCTACCGTAGATGCTTGAAGCCGCTTGCGTTAGACTATAGTTATAGGATGCATAGGATGCTATCTGGTTACGGTAATCGCCAACGCCGGTGACTATGGCGGCAATGCTCATCAGGATTAGCACAACGAAGATAATCAGAAATCGATTACTTGTCAGGTGGTCTTTGAACTCTTTTACCGCTATTACAATTTCCCGCCTCATTCTAGACACCTCTAAATACCGTCTCGGGGATCATGTTAAGCATCCCCCCGTCGTTCTGGATTAATGATTGCCATCGGTCCAATGGACAGATGTATATAAATCATTTCTCTGTTTCTCATCCAACTATCAATTCGTAGCCCAACGATTTTGTAAAAAAGTGTGAATAGAACGATCAGTTGAATGGCAGAGAGAGAATCTATAAATACTCCTGTAAAAGTTATACTTTTAATGTTTAAGCTTAAAACGCTTAAAGTGAGCTACATTGCGTTAGGACTAGTTTTTTTTATTGCGTTTACCGTAGGCATTGTTAGCGTGTCCGTTACGACTCAAGCACATACGACTAAGGCTATTCAGGTCGCAGGCACCGTGAGCACCGTGTTTATGCTGGGCGGAATGTTTTATTCAGCTCCTTTTATGATCGGCAAAGTGCAGGACGTTCTGAAGAACAGGAACAGGTTGAGCGTATTTAACTACGTATCGAGCAATCCGGGGTGCACCCCGATCGAAATATCCGTTAGGCAGAACATGAATAAGGGTACGGTGAAGTACCACGTGTTCATGCTCGAATCGCAGGGCAAGATAATTTTAAGGAGAGCGGGAAAATACATCAGGCTTTTCAACAGCTTAAATGCTAATAGCGAGTTAGATAAAACTGTACTGGCCTATGTTAAAAATGATACTAGCAAGAGCCTGTTGTACGCCATCATGGAAGAGCCCGGCGTGACGAACAAGAAGCTTTCGGAAAAGTTCAGCCTTGACAAGAGCAGTATCCACTGGCACATCGAACGATTTATTAATGACCGGCTGGTCAAGTTCGAACAAGAAGGGAAGAATAAGAGATATTTCCTGGAGCCGGACGTGATAAAGCTTTTAAATACTTTTTCGAACAAAGCCATATAAGGGTTAATAGCAGCGCAGGGCTGATCTTCGAGCCATTGATATAGCAAATTATTTTAAGAAAAAGTTCCACCTTTGACTTGCCAACTATATCCTCGATCAAAAGGTATGAATTGTTTTATCAATTTTGTTATTTGAAGTAAAGATAAGCCGATAACCTATCGTAATGACCTTGAGGCCGAATAAGCACAAAACAGTGATTGCTTTAACCGATTGTTCACTGCGGTAAATACTTATCCTAAATCAGATGCTCATTTGTACCTCGATGCTTATGATGTCACAGGAGCGACGCACTCTATAGATTACTATTTATTGGTGAAGTGTGATTAGATATCGCAGCAAGTTTTCAAGCTCATGATAGATCGGTATGTCCTGCCAGAGATCGTCGGCCCTGATGTCGACCTTTTTCGACCGGCACACTATTTATAAAGCTTATAAACCGCCTGTGAAAGCTCCAGCGGGCTGGAAGTCAGCTGATAACATCCTTGTTATACACATGGATTTTGCTGGCCCAATCAATTAAAATATAATATATGATATATATTATAACAACAGGACGAATCTGAAGGTGATACACTGAACAGGCCAAATACTCAAGGTGGCAGAGGAAGGCCCTCCGGGTCGGAAGGCGAAGTCGTCACGAGGGTAAGGACCCCGAACAAGAACGAGCGCGAAGTGCTGGGCACCGTGATCAGCATGCTGGGCTCGAACCGCGTGACCGTAAAATGCATGGATGGCGTGACCAGGATGTGCCGCATACGTGGTAAGATGAAGAAGCGCGTCTGGATACGCGAAGGCGACGTTGTCATCGTAGTCCCCTGGGAGATCCAGAATGAGAAGGCTGACGTTATCTGGCGATACACCGGCCCACAGGTGAACTGGCTCCAGAGAAAAGGATACTTGAACGAGCCCTGAGCTTATTCGCATCATTCTTAAAGAATGATGTTTCACTAGCATTTCATCGTATCCATCTCTAGAGATGGATACCCTCGATATGAGGACGTCTATCCCGTCTAATTCTTTTATTGACTCTAATTTTTATTAAAAAAGATGTTTTATTCACACGTCAATAATTACAATGTGTAATTAATTATCTTATTGAGTGTGTTACTATGACGAAAACCGACGTGACAGAGCCGATCACGCGTGCCTTCCTTGAAAAGATCAACGCTTCAAAAGGCCCGCAGATATACGAATTATCTCCCGAGGAGGCCCGCAAGGTCCTCTCGAAAGTCCAGGAAGTCAGTGTGAAGGAAATGCCCGCGATCATTGAGGACCGGAACGTACCGGGCGGCCCAAGGGGCCAGGTACCGATCCGTATCGTTCGCCCGAAAGGGAGTACCGGCATTTTACCCGCCGTAATGTACTTTCACGGCGGGGGATGGGTGATGGGCGGCAGGGATACCCACGACAGGCTAAGCCGCGAGATCGCGAATAAGGCGAACGTTGCGGTCATTTTTGTTGAATATACGCCATCGCCGGAAGCAAAATACCCGGTCCCCATCGAAGAATCCTATATCGCGCTCGAATATGTCGCGAAGAACGCGAAGTCCCTTAACATCGACCCTTCCAGGCTTGCGGTGGCGGGCGACAGCGTGGGCGGGAACATGGCAGCGGTGATCTCGATGCTGGCAAAGCAGAGGAAAGGGCCGCATATTGCTTTCCAGGCACTCCTGTATCCTGTGACGGACGCGGGGTTCGATACGCCATCATATAAAAAATACGCCACGGGCTACTGGCTGTCCCTGGAGGCGATGAAATGGTTCTGGGACCAGTACCTGCCGAATAAAGATGCCAGAAAACAGCCGACGGCGTCCCCGCTGCAGGCATCGATCGAACAGCTCAAGGGCTTGCCGCCCGCGCTGGTGATCACTGATGAGTTCGACGTGCTCCGGGACGAGGGTGAAGCGTACGCGCATAAGCTGGCCGAAGCGGGCGTGAGCGTGACCGCCGTACGGTTCCTGAATACGGTGCACGACTTCATGATGCTCAACGCCCTTGCGAATACTCCTGCGTCCAGAAGCGCGACCGAGCTAGCATCGATGGTACTGAAAAATGCATTGAGAGAGCCTGCTCTGATTATGCGGTAAAACATATAAGCTATCGTGCAGAGTCAAGTAATACGATGTGTCCCTGTCCGTTATGTGGCGCTCCCGTTAATGATAAAGAGGCTTGCAGGAACAGGTACTTTGGCGAGGTGCTGTCTCGGGAATATTCAAGCCCCGATTCCTACGGCACCGTCCACCTGCTGACAGTAGACTGCTATGCTTTACAGCATTCCGAGGACCACAGCCCGCGCTCGAACGCGCTACACCTGCTGCGCCTCTGCTGGCTACTTTTTTCCAAAGGGGATCCGCACATCAGGCAGAATGATACGGGCCCTATACCTTTTATCATGGAGAAATATTACCGGGAGTTCCCGGACCTGAAAGCGCCGTCAGCCGGCGAGAGAGGCTCGATGACCGTGATGGATATCTATAATGCAAAAAATGCCGAAGACCACAAAAAGCTCTCATACGCATGGGGAATGTCGGTATGGGGTGCTTACTCGGCACACCATGGGTGGGTCAGGCAAATGCTCGCGAACGCCGGGATCAAGGTTGACTTCTGACGCCGCATCTTATTTTCAAGAAACTTCTTAGTTACATTTATGGTCGATCGCCACAATCTCAGCCACTATATGAAGCGCGTGTGTGTCTTTTGCGGCTCGAGCCCCGGCGCGAGGCGGGAATATATCGATGCGGCTGAACAGCTTGGAAAAATACTGGCTGAGCGAAAGATCGGGCTCGTCTATGGGGGCGGGAAGGTCGGGTTGATGGGATACGCAGCGAACGCGGCTGTTCAGGCGGGTGGCGAGGTCATCGGTGTCATACCAAAAGGGCTTGTAAAGAAAGAAGTTGCGTTCACCGGATTGGGCGATCTACGCGTGGTCGACACGATGCACGAGCGCAAAGCGCTGATGGCTCAATTATCAGACGGCTTTATCGCGATGCCCGGCGGGCTGGGCACGCTGGAAGAATTTTTCGAGGCGCTGACCTGGGCGCAGCTGGGGATGCATGAAAAGCCGTGCGGTTTCCTGAATGTCTGTCATTATTATGATAATGTCTTAGGTTTTCTAGATCATGCTGTTGATGAGCAATTCCTGGACCGGGATCATCGCAACATGATACTTGTAGACGAAAACCCGGATGCTTTGCTGGATAAGTTCGCTGCTTACAGGCCGCCGACAGCCGACAAAGCGGCCTGGGCGCTACAGCTAATGTGCGTGCATTTGAAGCCGGAATAAAACGATACATACCGATCAATAAGCCTACATTTAACCCGATTTTCAAAGTCGATCGTCATCAACTCTCTTTTCCCGATATTTTATATGGGTAATATAGTATAAAAACGAACGCTCGTTAGTTTTATATACTTAGGCCATGCTATTGGTATATGCGAACGAACGCTCGTTTTATGCGTTCGTTCGGAGATGAGTCAAATGCAAAATGAACCCGTAACGGCACTGTTCCAGCAGGATGAGCTAAATACCAAAGAGCGGATCCTCGACGCCGCCATTGACCTGGTATCCCGGAAGGGATTCGATGCCATGTCCATACGCGAGATCGCAAGGGAAGTCGGGATCAGAGAGAGCTCGATCTATAATCACTTCAAGAGCAAGGACGAAATACTGGACACGATCATAGATTACTTTATCATGGAATTGTCTCGCAGCGACCTTGACGAACTGCCAATGGAAGACTTACTCGCACAATACGGGCCTGAAGGTTTCATGAACATGGGCGGTAGGGCTTACCTTGAAAGTATCAACAGGCCGCGTATCATCAAGATCTGGCGGATCATCTCTATCGAGATATACCGGAACGATAAGGTCAGGAAATTCTTCAAGACGACCATGGTGGAAACTCCGGTCATGATCTGGGAGCAGACATTCCGCAAGATGATGGAGCTTGGCTACATACGGGAGTGCGATACCAGAGTGCTGGCCCAGGAGTTCTTCTATTATTTAGTTTACCTGTTATTCGACTACTTTGTCATCAGCTTCAACGATACGACCTATTGCAAGTTCACGGAAAAGATGTCAAATGACATGTCGGTGCACATCAAGTTCATCTTCGATAAGGTCTCGGTAAAGGGGGCCCAATAAATGGAAGCTATCACATACTCGCTGCGCAACGATGCCGCCGACTCCGCGCAATACTACGAGGACGCGGCTAAGTTCACCGATGTGGTGCTGAAGACGGGCGAAAGCCTTTACAGGCTTATCGATAACTTCCGGACATATATTACAGATCATCATATCGAAGCTGTGCGCTCGAAGGAAGAGTACTTGTTTGAGCTGCTGACGCTAGGCACGCTGTGGCGAGTATACTGTGATGACGCCCATGACATGCCGGACGTACCGGCGAAAATACTCATGGGGCTGGCGGACCTGCGTAAGCAGGGCGGCAGCATAAAGCAAGGTGCTGATTTTTTAAAGGGCATCATCGCCACCGCGTTCATATCGCCCGTAGATCGCACGTGGTATCCCCGTCCGACTCTTGACCACCTGGAAAAGCTTTTACAGTGGATGGCGGCAACGGGCGAGTTCCCCCAGGAAATGAAGCGCCTTCGTGCATGGCGCGAGTTCTGGTGCTGCAAACCGGACACAGCGAGCAGTGAGATCGGGCAGGCTATCTCATTCGCAGAATGGTTCGAGCCGGCAAGCGAAGCGGCGCTCGGCAAGTATACGCCGAACGTGGAAAAGTTCCTGAACGAGTCGCAGGCGAGCCACCGGTGGAAGGAGGATGTCATTTTCAGCGGACGCCGCCGCGTGGAGTATCACCTGAACATGGTCGGTGCGGAGATCATGAACCGGGCTTTCAGGGATTCGTTCCTGGCTGCAAAGAAAAAAGCCGTGGTATTGCCCGCCTGTATGCGATACCACCCGAAACCGATCTGCAAAGCTGTCTCTAATGGGCTTTCATGCGAGTGCACGGGATGTACCCCTCAGTGCCGCGTAAATCAATTAACAAAAATGGGCAAGAAGTTCGGCTTCGAAGTTTTCCTCGTACCCCACGAGTCCTCAGTATTCTCCGGGGATGCGGGAAAACAGCTCATCGGCGAGGGCGCCGGTATCGTCGGGATCGCTTGCGTGTCCAACCTGGTCGCCGGGGGATGGAAGGCAAAAGCGCTGGGCATGCCTCCGCAATGCGTGCTGCTCGACCACTGCGGGTGCCGGAAGCACTGGCATGAAAAGGGCATTTCGACGGACATCGACATGAAACAATTAAGGCACGTGCTGAATCTGGAAAATATGGCTGAGGTATCGACATGAAGGTAATCGCGATCATGGGCAGCCCGAAGGGCAAAGGCTCAGGATATAAAGTAGTAAAAAAGATCGAAGAGAAGATGAAGACATTGGGGGACATGGAGTTCGAATACCTGTTCCTCAAGGATGCTAACATACAGCTTTGCAAAGGCTGCTTTACCTGCATCGGCAGGGGCGAGGACAAATGCCCGCTGAAGGATGATCTGGCAACCGTCGAGAAAAAGCTCCTGGAGGCGGACGGCATCATACTTTCGTCCCCGGTATACGTACTTAACGTGAGCTGGCTCATGAAGAATTTCATCGACCGCTTTGCATACACGAATCACCGGCCGAGATTTTTCGGCCAGAAAGTCCTCACAGTCGTGAATACCGGCGGCATAGGCAAGAAGCAGGCGCTGTCTTCCATTAAGTACGCCCTTGGGGGCGGGCGCATCGTCCACGAGCTTGCAGTCTCGACACCTCCATGGCCTGAAACAGAAAAGGCGGTCGAGAAAAAGGAACGCGCCGTCGCAAAAGCTGCAGAAAACTTTTACCGGGCATGTCTCGATAAAAGCCTGCCATCTCCCAGTTTATATGAATATATGGGGTTCTTGATCCTGAAAAACATCTCTGCGGAGATCCCGGAATGCATGGCCGCAGACCTGAAGTTCTATGACGGTAAGGAATACTACTATGATGTGAGGATCAGCCCGTTGAAAAAGCTGGCAGCCGGCGCCATGTTCCGGATCGTCATGCTGATGATGAAAGATATGGGCCCGGGCAACGTGAAGTGGCCGAAGAATGACGTGAAAGAGGAATAATATGTTTGACAAAACCTATGGAAATCTAAAAATGGGTATCGAAGGCGCAGGCCCAAAGATCATG
This sequence comes from uncultured Methanocellaceae archaeon, assembly GCA_963780665.1. Lineage (GTDB taxonomy): Archaea > Halobacteriota > Methanocellia > Methanocellales > Methanocellaceae > Methanocella. The sequence continues at coordinate 268,828 of CAWACJ010000006.1, forward strand.
CTTCCCGCAGTCATCGTTTTCGCGGTGACGGCCTGGATCAGCTACACCTACGGTTTGACGATACCTCTGTCCGGTGAGATCTTGACTATCATCGGCTTAGTGCTGCTTGTGCCCGGTTTAATTATATGGATATGGTCGATGCTCGCATTCCTCCCCGCATACTTCGGGGACAGGCTGGCCACTCGCGGGCCTTACTCAGTCATGCTCAACCCGGTATATAGTAGCTGGATCGTGCTCGTGATCCCGGGCATCGCGCTTCTTACCGGATGGTGGCTGCTGCTATTAACGTCGGTTGTCATGTACCTGGCAATGGTGATGTCCGTTCATGCGGAAGATGATTTCTTAAGACAGAAATTCGGAAAAACGTACGAGGAGTACAGGGAGCGCGTCTTATTGAAGTTCCTGTGAGGCCCTAAACATACTATCTCGAACTAACGAAGAAGGAATAATAATGATGGAAAATACAGTGATTCAAAAAACTCGCGTACAGCCGGCACTAGAGATGAGACTTGGCTTCTGGTCTGCCATATGTGCGACTATAGTTTCTGCCATATTCATGATCGTATTGATATACACTTTTATTATATCGCCCATCAACTGGGACTGGCACGGCGTACAGGCATATGTCCAGGTCTTTACGCAGCAGCATACGCAGATGCTGGCGTTCGTCATCCCTTGTTTTCTGATCGCGCCGTCCTACCTGATCATGGCGACATGTCTTCACAGGCTAACACCCGAGAATAAGAAAATACTGAGCTTGCTCGGCATCGCATTTGCTGTCGCGTATCTCGCGCAGATCACCGCGAACTATTATCTGCAGATGACCGCAGTATCCCAGAGCATCACAGCCGGCCAGCTTGATGGCGTGGAGATGTTCGCGTTCGGCAACCTGAACTCCGTTTTCTGGGCGATGGAAGCACTCGGGTACACGTGGCTCAGCATATCGATGATCTTCGTCGGGCTGCTTTTTACCGGGGGATGGAAAGAAACGGCGATCAAGTGGATATTCGTCGTGAACGGCATACTCGGCGCAATCGCTCCGATACAGGCTGTTTTGCAGCTAAACACTCCGCCTATCTCTCTGCTGTTGTTCGCACTGACTTTCCCCGTAGCGACGGCGCTGATCGCACTCCTCTTCCACCGAGCGAAAAAGACGGGATCGACGCCCCTCGCTTGATCGATAGGACTAGCTTGACTCCGTGTAGCTGTCATGGATACACCATTTTTATGGTATAACGTGGATATTCAATCATATTTTTATAATTAAACACAGCAGTTCAAAATTAAAAGAATAAAAAAGCTAGCCGGAATTTGTAATATTTCACCGTTCCGGCGGTGTGGTGATCAGGCACCACGCCTCTTCGCGATCTCCACCATGACTTTATCCGGTAGCTCGAGCACGATGGCGTGGTCGTCACACATCTCATGGCAGCAATAGCACTTTATACATTTCGTGTAGTCAATCGAGGGCTTTTTATCGGCTACGGTAATGGCCTTCACCGGACAGCTACGCATGCATTTCATGCAGCTGACACACTTGTCCTCCAGGATTCGCGGATTTATGGCAGAGGCGAATGATTGTAGCCTGCTATTATCGGTACGGGGGGTATAATAAGTGGCCGGGCACTTGTAGTCCTTGACGATCAGGCTTTCCAGAGGATCGCCAACGATGGATACGTCGCTGAAGTCATCTTTTAAATATCCTCTTTCCACCGCCGCACTGATGGTCGAGACTCTCCGGGGGTCTATCGACATGAGCCTGGCGGTCGCTACGTCTATGGCGCTGTAATCGCCGCTTGCCAGCACAGCGCCGATCTTCCGGGGCATGCCGCTGTGAGGGCCGTCGCCTTCCATGCCCATGATCGCATCCATGATCTGAAGCCTGGGCTTCACCACGTCGTTTAGCTCGACCATGACCCTGCCGAAATCTTCAGAAGTCTGGAACTTCGCATGATACAATGGCTTTTCCAGCCCCGGTATGACACCGAACATGTTTTTCGCCGCGCCGCTAAAAAAGGTCAGCGCGTGTGTCTTTGCCTTCGATACGATGACGACGGCATCCGCCTCAAGCGCCGGCTTGATGATGGAAAACCGCTTCATCTGCCTGCCCTCTGGCACTAAGACCACGCCATAGCCCGTATCATAATTCAGGGGAATACCCAGCTCTTCGGATACTTTATCGTAGCCCGAAGCGGCATATGACATTTTTAGGACGCTCTCGGTATATGCCAGGCCGGAGCCGGGGCTGTCGCCCATTACAACAGAGCAGCCGTGCTCCTTCAAAAGCCGGGCGACGGCATAGACCGCATCCGGGTGCGTCGATATGCACGTTTCCGGAGCGGCGCCCAGGAGCAAGTTGAACTTCAAAAATACTTTTTGACCGGGCGATATGAACTGCCCGAGCCCGCCGAGAAGATCTATTGATTTTTTTACCGCCTCATATACGCGCTCTCTGCCGTAGTCTTCACATCGCACCACTGATACTGTTTTTCCATTTTCGCCCATGATCGTCATCTCTATCGACAACATGTCACTGACAAGTTGTCAATTTCATCCTTAGTCAGTCAGCGTATATAATCTTATTCCTATGGCTGCTTTAAAATTTGATCCTGAAACTTCCCTTCGGAGCGTTCAAGGCTTTCTCGATCAAGGTACAGGCGGCCTTTGCCTTTACTGTGCGCTTTTTCTTATCTTCGACACGCCGAACATTTCTGTTCAGGTGGCCGATGATCAGCACGATAAGCTCGCTCGTCTCTTCCGGATATTCGACCTCAAAAAAGCCCTCGCTAATGCCCTGTTTCACGATCTTTGCGACGACGGGCGATAGGGCCGTTTCAAAGTAGCCACGGAAGCGCTCATGCCTGGCGACCTTTTCCTCCTGGTTTAAGTATTGGGAAAATTTTCTTTTCTGATCGCTCATCGAGAAGAGTCCATCGATAATATGCTGGATCTTTTGTATGGCGTTGATATGGACATCATTCGCTATACTTTTAACGAACTTGATATAGCGCTCGACGTACCGGTCGATGACTGCGTTGAGGATCTCGTCCTTCGACTTAAAATAATAATAAAAAGTTCCCTGGGCTATGTCGACCCTTCTTATTATATCGCTGGCACTGGTGTGCTCATACCCCTTCTCGACGAATAGCTGCTCCGCCGCGTCCATGAGCTCGTTCCTGCGCACTTCCGGGTCTTTCGTGATCCTCATCATTATAACGCTCTGACTGACAATGTGTCAACAATGATAGAAATATATATCGGCAAAAAAGCGATTTTTGGATTAGCCTGCTATTTTACGTGCACTGATCTTTTTATTATGTATCTCCATTGCAGCTTCCCTGGCCTTCTTTTCCATATCTTCCAGCGACATGTCTTGTTTATTCAGCTCTGTTAAGTAGTCCCTGATCTCTACAGTCGTGACCTGTATGCCTTTTTTCATTAGCTCGTCATGAAGATTGAACGCCAGGTGGTAGATCTCGCCGTTACTCGCCATATTGAATATATTATATATTAATGACTTATAATTCTTTCATTTTCTTTTCACAGCCTACCGGTATAGTTTAATATATTGGGTGTATTGATGACGTTAGGCGATTATACATTCATGGCAACGTTTTCTGAAAAAGTCAGGGCGATCTTCGATCTTGTCAAACCTGAACTGCCCATAGCTGCCGGCATATGCGTTGTTGCAGGGCAGATTATCGCGTCCGGGGCCTTCCCTTCGGCTTTTGTCGGGCTGATGGGTTTTCTTACGGGCTTCTTTATTTCCGGCGCCGCCATGATCTCGAACGATTACTTCGACATTGAGGTTGACAGGATCAATAGTCCAAAAAGGCCTCTCCCGTCGGGCCGTGTCACAGTGCTTGAAGTGGTCATGCTTACCTGCCTGTTTTCCATCGCAGGCTTCATTTGCGCAGCACTGCTCGGTCTTCCCATCTTTATTTTAGCCTTGATCATGTGGGCCGTGAGTATTCTGTATAACTGGCGATTCAAGGAATCCGGCCTGCCCGGCCATCTGATGGTCGCGTTCTGTGTGGCCTCGACATTCGTCCTGGGCGGTATTACTGTCGGCGGGTTGACGGACGGCATGATATGGGCTTTCGGCGCAATGGCTTTTCTATTCGACCTTGGCGAGGAAATCGCGAATAGCGCAATGGACATGGAAGGCGACGGCAAGAGATCGGCCCGGACTTTTGCGAGGTCTTACGGCAGAGAAAACGCCCTGCGTGTTGCGACGCTCCTGTTCGTATCGATCACCGTCTTAAGCTGCTTAATATTCATGGCCGGATTGCTAAGTACGATCTATCTTGTCGTCTTTATGCCACTGGACATCGCTTTATTATACCTTGCGCTAAAACTCCTTAAAAGTAAGACCATCGACGAGGGGCATGTGAAAACACGCCAGCTTTACATTACGATGACGCTATTCGTCATAGCGTTCATCGCCATCAGTATTTTATGATTACTACCTACCGATAGGTAGCTTTATATACTTTGATCATATTATATGGATTTGTAACCTACCTACCGGTCGGAAGTATTTTCATACCGGTAGGCGAACAACAAAGAAGGACTAGTTAATGGCTGAAACTAATAAAAAAATACATTCAATGCCGCTCGATGAGGCAGGAGAAAAGACGACAAGAGAAAAAATCTTCGAAGCGTCCCTCGACCTCTTTGCCCAAAAAGGATTCGACGCGGTGTCCATGCGGGAGATCGCCGAAGCCGTAGGCATTAAAAAAGCATCGCTATATAGCCATTTCTCCAGCAAGGACGAGCTGCTCGAAAAGCTCATCGAGTACCCGACGATCAGGCTGACGAATGTCGGGCCCCAGGACGCCGATACTGAAAAGATGATCACATCGATGGGCGTCGAGGGGTTCATGGTTATGGCAAGCGGGGTTTTCAACCAGTGGATCTCATCGCCGGAAATGGAAAAAGTCTGGCGTATCATCTGCATCGAGCTTTACCACAACAAGCCCATGAGAAAGTTCTACGAAAAATTCACCGGTGAAGCCATAGCCTTCTGGAGCTCAAACTTCAGCATCATGCTAAAGCATAAGCTCATCAAGCCATCTGATCCCGATGTGCTGGCCCAAGAATATTTATCGTTCTATATGTATGCATTTATGGACTACTTCATCGTTCACTATGGCGCGCATGGCTCGTTCCTCGAGGCTGAAGGAAAGCGGCTGGACGACCATATGGCATTCCTGGTCAGGTCGATTAAAAAATAAGAGGGAACAGATATGGAAAATAATGACGATCTCAACCGGATGATCAACGAGCTCATCAGGGGCATATTTAGCGACGCTTTGGGCGTATCGATGAGAGACCCGGCTATGGCGGCGTTCTTTATCAAGACCGCGTTAAACCAGAAAAGGGCTGCCGCATTAAGGCTGCATAACGAAGCGCAAGGAATCCACGTGCCGCCGGTCATGATCCTCAGCGTCACCAACAAGTGCAACTTACATTGCGCGGGCTGCTATTCACGGCTAGTCCCGAGAGAGCAGAAGCCGGAGATGGACGAGGCCGGGCTGAGGAGCGTCTTGCGACAGGCATCGGAACTGGGCATCTCCATTGTTCTATTAGTGGGCGGCGAGCCGTTGACAAGGCCGGAGATCTTTAACGTCACAAAAGATTTCCCGGAGATGGTATTCACCTTATTTACGAACGGCACGCTCATCGACGACGCCGTGATGCAGCAGTTCAAGGCGCAAAAGCATGTTATTCCAATTCTTAGCATGGAAGGAGACGGAGGGATCACCGATCTGCGCAGAGGCCATGGAATATATGAGCGGCTTTTAAAAGACATGGCAAAGCTGAACGAAAGGGGAGTATTCTTTGGCTCATCGCTCACAGTCACGAAGTCGAACTACGACGTAGTGACCGGTGAAAACTTCATAAAAAACATGAGGGAGAACGGCTGTAGGGCGTTCATCTTCGTCGAATACACGCCTGTTACAAAAGAAAGCGAGGAATGGGTCGTCACCCATGAGCAGCGCGAAGGCATCCTCGCAAAAATGGCCGCATACCGCGCCAGCCAACCAGGCGTATATATCGGGTTTCCGGGCGATGAGAAAGCCTTTGGCGGATGCCTGTCTTCGGGGAGGGGCTTTATTCACGTCAATGCCTCGGGAAGCCTCGAGCCGTGTCCCTTTGCCCCATATTCCGATAGCAGCATTATCGATATGTCACTGAAAGAAGCCCTCAACTCGAAATTCCTAAAAGCTTTACGGGAGAACCGCGACCAGCTCATGGAATCCGATGGCGGTTGTGCCCTATGGAAGAAGCCTGAATGGGTACGTTCATTAATGGTATCGGGGACTAAAGAATGAGCGTACTCGAAAGTATAAAAGCAAAGTACCGGGACTACCGGCTAGACAGGATGGATAGGCTGGCGAAGGCGCTGAACGCCCGGAACGGCCGTGTCCAGGCTTCGGCTACCTCGCCAGGGGTCACGCTACCGAACAAGCTTAAGATATCTTTGAAGACGATGCCCACACAGCTCGCGATCGCAAAGGGTGTGGAGCGAGCCATTACCTCGGTAAGCAAAAATCCGGCCTCGCCAAAGGAAATGATCGACCGGGAAGCATTGAAGGAGTTCGAAGCATATACGCTATCATTGGGTATTGCGAAGCTCGGATACACGGAGCTGCCACGAGAATTAATCTTCAGCGGAAGGTCCGTGGCTTATTCACATGCCATCGTGCTGGTCATGGAGATCCCCAAAGCGCCCGTCGACGCGGCCCCGAGCCCGGCGACACAGGCGATTGGCATCATTACCTACCGTCAGATGGGCGATATCACGAACCGGCTCACCGAATACTTACGGAGTAAAGGGTATGCTGCAGAAGCAGGCCATCCGGCGATCGGCCCGGCGCTCTATCCTCCACTGGCGATCAAGGCAGGGCTGGGCAATGGGGGAAGGCATGGTCTTTTAATTACGCCAGAGTTCGGCCCCAGGCAGCGTATTTCAGCCATATTCACGAGCATCGGGAATTTACCCGCTACGGGCAGTAGCGAACACGCATGGACACGGGGCTTCTGCGCCACATGTGGCAACTGTATCCGCAAGTGCCCGGGCAAGGCTATCTACGAGAAGCCGATCGCGCACGAGAACGGCAGGCTGAGCCATGTCGACGGCGATCAGTGCATCAGCTGTACGCTGTGCCTGAAAGAATGCTCCTTCAATAAGCTGGGATACAATAAGATCAAAGAGATATATCTCAACAAGAACGGACCAATACAATAATGTGAGGCCTAATGCCCGGCATCCGGTCCCAGCTTTTATTGTCAATGAGCTTGTATTTACCATATCATATGAAGGAAAGCCATTAGCATGACGTGGATAGAGATCTCAGTATCGACGAGCTCCAGAACCCAGTTTCTGGACATCACCGGGAGAGTCGCCGGCGAATTAGCGAAAAGCAGCATCAAGAACGGCATCTGCCACTTATACATGCCTCATACGACGGCCGGCCTGACCATCAACGAGAACGCCGATCCGGACGTGACCAGGGATATGATGAGCGGCCTCGAAAAGCTAGTGCCCCTGGCCGGTAATTATCTTCATGCAGAAGGCAATTCCGATGCTCATATCAAAGCTTCTCTCATGGGATCTTCCTTAATGGTCCCGGTGATCGAAGGCAGGTTGGCGCTGGGCACCTGGCAGGGCATATATTTCTGTGAATTCGATGGCCCCCGGCAGCGTAAGTTGCTTATCGACATTGTTGGCGATCGAGTTTAAAAAAGCTAACAATCGTTATCTTTATATACTTATAGTATCTATTATTTTTTGTTAAGCTAACATTAGTTAGCTTAATAGTGATGAAGTATGACCATAAGACGAAAAACAGGCAGGCCGGCAAAGATACCAGGCGAGAAGAGCACGAAGGATAAGATATTCGATGCCTCAGTCGACCTGTTTGCCGAGCGGGGCTACGACGGCGTCTCCATACGCGACATAGCCGCCGCCGTAGGCATCAAGGAAAGCTCGATATACAAGCATTATTCAGGCAAGGACGAGATACTCGAGAAAATTTTCGAATATATCCTGGAGACGTGGAGAAATGTCCAGGTAGGAAAATGGTCAGAGAGCCGCGAAGCAGAAGAGCAGATCGTCGCGATGGGGCTGGACGGTTTCATGGCCATGGCCAGTGGCGTATTCACCAGCTGGATAGACGACCCTCGCATGGAGAAAATCATGAGGATCGTCTTTATCGAGATGTACCATAACGAGCAGCTAAAAAAGTTCCAGCTATCGTTCATGGGAGCCGGCGGCATGTTCTTCGAGTCCTGCTTTGCCATCATGATGAAGCATAAGCTCATCAAGCCTGCGGACCCGAAGCTGTTGACCATGGAGTACTTATCGTTTTACATGTACGCATTCATGGACTACTTTATCCTTCGGTATGACAGCGTGTCTGGCTCGTTTCTCCAGGAGTACAGTGCTCGTATCAACGAGCACACTGCGTTCATGACGAACGCGATAAAACCGTGAAGGATCACGAATAGAAAATAGCACAACCGTTAATGAAATAGGAGGAATTTACATGAATTGGATAATGATCATAGGATTGGCCATCGTAGGCATCGTTTTGGTGATAATTGCCATAGGGGCCCTCTTTTGTGGTGACATTATGAGCTATACGGACACGGGCAGCAAGGTCCTGAACCCGGCAGGAGCGCCGGCCGGTAAAGCGCTCGTTGTTTATAACCCGGGCGTATCGGGCGCTGCGAAGAACGCCGCAATTACAATCGCCGGCGACCTGCAGTCAAAAGGATATACGGTTAATCTGGCTGGCATAAAGAGTGCGGCCGCAGCCAACATATCGGGCTATGACGTGGTCATTGCGGGCGGGCCAATGTATTTCGGGAGAGTGAGTAACTCGGTCGATGCATACCTGACAGCGCTAAAACCACAAAAGAATGTAGAACTAGGCGTATTCGCGACGACCGGCGCGCCGCAGTCTAATGATGGGGATATCGCGTCATTCGGGAAACAGGTCGCTTCCGATCTGGGCAATGGCACGCTCAATAAACCGGCTGCTACAAAAACGATCCGCTCGGGTGATGCCGGTAACATTGACTGCTCCGAATTCGTATCCGCAGTGCTGTAATAGGGAAGATCGACATGAGCATGCTATACGCCTATAAGCCGCAAAAGGATCGGGTACTGTATTCGGTCAGCCATATCCTGCTAATGGCAGGAGTGACCCCGAACATGATCACGTCGGCCGGCCTGCTCATGTCTTTGATCGCCGGGCTACTTGCCGCATCAGGCCATCTGTACGCAGGTATTTTCTTTTTTATGATCGGCGCCTTCCTGGATGCCCTGGACGGCTCGTTTGCGAGGGCTTGCAGCCTTAATACCGAGTTTGGCCGATATTTTGACAGCATCTGCGACCGCCTTTCCGAGCTGGCATTTGTCCTGGGCGCGGTCCTTGGAGGCGCCTCTGTCACTGCTTTTATAGTGATCGGAGGCTCATATATGCTGCTGTCTACAAGGATTTACAATCACAGAAAAGGCCTGAGCTCGGACGCAGCCATGTTCGGCCGGCCCGAAAGGATAACGCTCCTGGTCGCAGGCCTGCTATCTCCGGCTCCGTACAATACGGTGTTATTTGTGGCGGCTGGCTTCATGTGCCTCATCTCGTCGGCACAGGCTCTAGCATCTATAAAATCGCAAGATCCTATAAGAACGCCATAGGGCTGGTCCTAAAAAATGGCCGCTCCTAAGGATCGAGGCCTTTTATACTTTTTTATTTTTCACCGCCGAGACCAGGTAAGCTTTAGCTTTGCCACTGTGTAATCGTGTATCGAAAAGTGCGTCCTTAATGTACTCGATCTTAAACCAAGGCATCAATGCTTGCTCGATTTCGAGTTTTGAGACTCGTCGCGGGCCCCAATCGCCCGGCTGTTTATCCGCGAAGCACATCATGAAATATTTCCCGCTGTCCTTTAGCACTCTGTACACCTGTTTCACATATATGGGCCGCTCTTCGTCGGTCATTACATGGAACAGGCCAGAATCGATCACCGTATCGAACTCCGCAGCATTCAGATGCTCGTACAGCTTCAATGCATTACCTACTATAAAGTCGGCTTTTAAACCGCGTTCGGCCGCTTTAGCCTGCGCATGGCCGATAGCGTCCTTAGCCAGGTCGATGCCCGTGACAGTGCAGCCATTTTTCGCTAGCATGAGCGCGTTCTCTCCTGTACCGCACCCGGCGTCCAGCACACGTCCAGGTTTGATCTCCCCATCATCGACGAGCTTAACGAACACAGGCTGTGGGTAGCCCACGTCCCATGGCGGTGTATCATGATACATTTCGTCCCAGTTATACAATTTCAATCCTCGCGACTATATAAAATATATAATAACCTACATATTATATTCATCGATCCAGTAAGATATCGCCTGTAGCTTACGGATCACTACGGTAAAAGATAAAAAAGAGAAAATCCAGGATGAGCTAGCTCATCCTAGGTCGACTTCTTCTTCGGGTTCTTGATCTTGATGACCGGCTCTTTTTGAGTCTTCTGCTGCGCCGCCAGCTCTTCCGCCAGCCACGGCAGGAACGTGCCGACATCCGTGACGACACCGATCGCCTGTGCGGTACCGCGGTCCATCAATTTCGTCACCGTGGACGGGTTGATGTCTACGCAGATCGTTCGTACGTGCGAAGGTAATAAATTGCCCACTGCGATCGAGTGCAGCATCGTGGCCATCATGAGCACGATATCGGCATCCTTCACGATATCACGCATCATGTCCTGTGCTATCATCGTATCCTGTATTACGTCAGGCAGCGGCCCATCATCGCGTATCGAGCCCGCAAGCACGTATGGCACGTTGTTCTTGACGCACTCGTACATGATGCCGCCCGTCAGGACGCCCTTGTCGACGGCAGCCTTGATGGAGCCAGCTCTTGTGACCTCACTGATCGCGTACAGGTGATGCTTGTGCCCTTCCGGCGCAAGCTCGACCGTGTTCAGGTCCATGCCCAGCGACGTGCCGTATAAGTTATACTCGATATCGTGCACGGCCAGCGCGTTGCCTGCCAGCAGCGCGTCCACGTAGCCATTCTTGATCAATTCGGCCAGCGCCTGGCCTCCGCCCGTGTGTACGATGGCGGGGCCGCCGACGATGACGATCTTGCCGCCGCGGGCCTTGACCTCCAGGATCTCTTCCGCAATCTGCTTGATAAGGGATTGAGAAGGCCTCTCCGACGAGACCTGTCCGCCCATGAACTCGAAGATCGTGTGGCCTCTCGGCCTCTCCGGAGGCACGATGCGTATGCCCTTGTTGCCGACCACGATCCTGTCGCCCTTTTTGATATGGCCCAGTGTGACACAGGAGGCAACGCTATCTTTCACGACGATCATAGCGTCCATTTTCTGGTCGCGCACCTGCAGCCATTCGCCGTTGACCTTGACGTAGGTCGAATGGTTAGTAGTCGAGTAAAAGTTTTTCGGCACGACCTTATCCTTCGGCGATTCATGGAACACTGCGTCCTCTGCCTCAGGGATCATCGCGCCCAGACGATGAAGCTCGCCTATTATGCTATCCACGTGTTTCTGGTTTTTTCCTTTGACCATTATCCGCGCGTAGCTCGTGTCGGTCTTGTTCTTGCCGATATTGAACTCAACGACGTCGAACTCGCCGTTCATGTCCATGACTTTGTCGAAGACTTTGGGTAGCAGGAAGGAATCGATTATATGTCCTTTCAGCTCTATCTCCCGCATCGCTTGCATAAATATACACCAATGTTATACGATTTTACGTTGATTTTCAGGTAATATATGGCCGCTATACTATGTATATTAGACGGCTCAAACAGACCAATATTATCAGGCGATTTGCATATTTTTTTGTTGTAAGCCTTGACGCTAGGCGTAAATACCCTTATATAGTAAGCGATTGTAGTGTTATCTATGACAGAAATGGCAGACAGAGACACGTTTTTAATAGAAAAGTACATTATAAAAATACAAAACAGTAAAGCCAAGAGGACCGCCGAAGAATATGAATATGCTATAAGAATGTTTAAAAAATTCATAGGGGATAAGAGCCTTTTAGATGTAAAGCCCATAGATTTTGATGATTACATAGCCGACGGCTTAACTAGGAAAAACAGCCCCGTTACCATAAATACCCGCCTAAGATGCTTAAAAACGTTCTATGAGTATCTATTTAATTATGAATACATCAACCGCAACCCCATGAACATTATTGAAGCTCTTAACGAACCGGAGCGCAAGCGCAAATATTTAAACGACAATCAAGTAAAAACATTATTAGCCACCGCCAGTGTAAACCCCAAATGGAATTTTGCATCTGTCTTTCTGCTTCAAACCGGCCTTAGAATACACGAATTTTGTAAGCTTAAGGTTAAAGATATTGATCTAGAGAACGATGTTATACACGTTATTGGTAAAGGCGATAAAGAGCGAACAGTAGGCATACCGCCAAAGCTTCATACATTAATAATCAAATGGAAAGTAACGTTTATGCCAATGCCTGATGATAACATATGGACCATGACGATCAACGGAACCGAACGCATGTTTACCGTAATAAGCAAATATTGTGGATTTAAGGTCACGCCACACACGCTAAGACACACATTCTCAACACGGCTTTTAAACGAGACAAAAGATATAGTAGCCGTTCAAACGATCTTAGGACATTCCAGCATAAATACAACCGGAATTTATGCGATATACAATGTTGAAAATGCCATTAACCTTCAAAAAGAACATGTTTATTAATTTTTTTTAAATGGGTCAAAATAAAAAGAAATTTTGATTTAAGACCCGCACCGTAGCCCACTGCGACCAATGGTTCTTAAAAATCTCCTCGGACCAGCTTATGAAACGGTATTGGTCTAATCAATCCTGATTCGATCTAATCTTGTGGAGATAATAATACTCCAATGGTATAATCCCCTATTCATACTTTATATAAGTTAAATTAATCACTTAGCAAGCACTTGCTTATAATAGGGTTTGAGATGGCAATAGTTGAAGATAAGAGAAAAAGCCCACTTGATGGCGAACCAGGGGTTTACGTAGTACTCGCGATTCTGATTGGGAATGGTGGCAATGACTAAAAAGCAAGTTATACCAAAAAAATCAATGCGCTTGATGGTTGCCGAACAAACCCTAAAAATACATGGTATTCTAGTTAAAGCCTGGAACTGGCTAAAGAATAATGCTGTTCAAATAGGCATTATTGTTGCAATCATCGGTGTTATTTCGACAATTGCAATACCGTTTGCGACAAACTATTTTCAAACGCAAACTCAAAAAAAGGATATGGCCGCCCAGTTATATATCGAGATATTTGATAAGAACAGGTCTCTATCATTTTATTATATGGAGTATGAAAGTTACACGGATATGCGCAGTCTTTCGTCAGATGGTACACAACTTGTAGACACAACTTCAAATGATATTGTGTTACAACCTGTTTTTAGTCCCGACGAGAAAAACATCTACCTACATTATACGAATAATGGTAGTTACTATGATGATGAGGCAGCGGGTGTAGGCGCAACAATGACTAATGGAGTTCTCACACGTATTCCCGCTATTGGCGTACCTATACCCCATAACCAGGTTAAAAATAACCAGTTAGTCGGAAGTTTTAGTATGATAATGAAACCTTATTGTATCTTGGATTATCCGATTATCCCAGGCCCAATATATAATGAGCATGGGATGTATTACATTTACGCCAAGGACATATCCATGTTTGATGGCGATTTACCACAAAATCTTTACACATATTATAGCGTTTTAACAGCCGCCGAATCGGACCGAGCATATATTCAAAGCTATCTTGATATGAATCCAAACGCGTCTCTTAACGGACAATATTTTATAGCTTATATGAACATGAGATCCGACTTAATACGCGCCAATCAATTAGCACCAACTATATTAACAGAATTATCAAACGAAATGGGATACCAACCAGTTTATATACAATAGCCTAGACTGCTTCTTGCGGGACTATTGACGTTATATGTAAATGTCCTATAATGGGCATTTACATTTTAATTAGAATATTCATAATCAGCAGATCGTGAGTTCAAATTTCGATGGCGGCTTACAGAGATAAAGTACAAATCCACTCGGCTCGGAAAATGCCAGGCGTTTGTACATAATAATTTTTAATGGCTTTAAACTTCGCGTATTTTTATATTTACACCTTTTATGCATGCCGATATATTTACGTTAAATTATATAAAAATTATTTCATTTCACTCTGAAATTGTACTGTAAATATTGAACCCCCTCTTAAAAAAATTTGAGAATTTGAGTAACGCTTAGTCTAAGCTTAGGATTATATATACTACGGTAATAATACTATTTTGAAATGCCGAGATTGGGCCGAGAATATGAAAAATTTGTTGCTTTATTGGAGCGGAGCTTAGGATCGAACGGTATTGAAGTGAAATCCCCTGAGTATATCACAGGTAAAAGTGGCATACCATACGAGATTGATGTTACTATTCGAGGAAAAATTCAAAATGGCTCACTCGACTTCTTAGGCCTTATGCATTGTAGGGAGCGTGGAAAGAAGGCCGATTTTAAATGGATCATGCAAATACATGATGAAAAAGAGGATACACATGCAAATTTTGCTATCGCTGTATCATCATCTGGGTTCTCTAAGGAAGCGGTAAAATACGCTAAGGAGAAGGGCATTATTTTAAGAAAACTGAGTAAAGTGAATCAGGCGGAAATCGATGACTTTCTTAGGACTACACGTGTAGCGGCCGATCTTCATAAAATCACATATCGCCATATGGGCCTATTAATTGGAGTCAGTAATATCGGTATGATAAACGTTGAACTACCTTCCGTTATGTATAATGGCGCTCCTGCGTTTAATGCTCTGGCCCCTGCCTTTCCTAGAAAAAGCGATGGCACATTAGTTTCTTTAAATGATATCTGGAACCTTGGGCCGCGAGACGATATTTATAAAATCTGTGTTCCTAATGGCCCGAAAATAACTGTAACTATTAATTTGAAATCGAGCGATTTGGAGGAGACATATCAGATTATAACGTCTGCGGGAAAATTTGATATAAATTCGTTTGAGATAACCGGTGATATATGGTTAGTACGTGTCGATAATCCGATAAAAAATTTGTACCGATATAAAGATGTTATTGGCACGGAAAAACTCATTGCAGAAACTGCCATATATGAAATAAATGATTATGACACCGACTCTGTAATACGATGTTACTTGGATACGGCCACAAAAAAGCTGCAAGTTGAGGTTATCCCCGACACTCATCTTATCACACATGATATCAATGTACAAAAATTATGATCCGGGTAAAATCTATCTCGATAAAACCCTCGAAATAAGTCTCGATGACCGGTTCGCTCGGAATCAACAGGATATAACAGGCAATATCGATTAATATAAAATGTTATAAGTGATATACAGGAGCTACATTAACCTTTACTCCCTAAGATAATGGTGTAAATTTTAATATCATCAATGTTCCCATGGATGCAAAGATAACGCTTATAACTATGAATACAATACTAATGCTTATCTCAGTCGAGATTTTTTCTATTGCAAATGCAAATAGACCCGCAGCGATCATATTTAACAAACTTCCAATAATATAAAAAATAGTTCTTGTAATATTTTCATTACCTGTATAATATAATATTCCACCGATTATCGCCAGTATACCAAACAAACTAAAAATAGCTCCTATAATATAAATAAATCCAGTAGTAATTGAAAGCAATGCAGCATTTATAACGTCATTTAACTCGGGGTGTGTAGTTTCAATGACGAGAACAATAAAGAATATGCCTGCTAACAACATCATTAATCCAATAAATAACAATGTTCCCCCTAGCGACATTTGAAAATTTTGATGTGGAGTATTACCACCCGGAGTATTACCACCCGGAGTATTACCACCCGGAGTATTACCACCCGGAGTATTACCTGATGCTGCTGCTGATTTAGCAGCTTTTAACTCATCTGCTGCTGCTTTGACTGCCGCTTCTTTATCTGCAATTTGTCGATCTGATTCTGCTTTAGCATAGTCTAGCTGAACTGCTGCTGCTCTAACAGCTTCTAACTCATCTGCTGCCGCCTTAGCTACCGCTTCTTTATCTGCAATTTGCCGAGCTGCTTTGTCATTTACGGCTTTTTTAGGTATTGCTTCTTTAGCCACCATATGTTTATCCGCTTTGTCTTTTACAGCTTCATTAACTACTGATTTTTTAGACGCTGCTTCTCGATCATTCGGTTGCATGATAATGTAATTATTTCTTTAGAGATATATCAGTTTTGTAGCCGAGATAGATTTCAAGCGGTCGTAATCGACAGCGCCGACTTGTGAACGACCTCCGAATAATTACGCGCTAGAATGACATAATAGACACGATAATGTGTGACAGGTACAAACATATCCTTATATATCGTCCTTTTTTTGATTGGAAAGGGTTTATTATGCAGTCGCACGTATTATTTCCTCATTATGGATGAAATTGACCGAGGAGCAGAATAATATTATAAAATACCCTCATCGATCCAGTATATCCCACGTCGGAGTAAAGAACAACGTGTTTTGGATTTAAGGGCACTTGACGAGCAGGAAAAACGCGAAATGGTAAAGCAAGACTTAAAACCACGTCTAACTATACGATTTCCAAAAAAGGGCTTAATCGAAATTATCATAACAAAGATTATAAAAATGTTTGACAGGTGAAGCAATTATGAGCATTATCCCTCCCTATCCTTCAACATTAACAGACTGGGCAATTGTTGTATCGGCTATCAGTACAGTAATTTTCACGATTTTAGTTTATTTTCAAATGCGTCAAACCAATAAGGCAATGGCAGTAACAGGTGAAGAAATTGAAGCTCGATTGAGGCCATTTTTATCGATCGAACACCTTGATTTATTTTTTGAAGAAGGAAGGCTACCCCCTTATCCTGATCATTTTCTGGTTAAGGCGATCGTAAAAATTAAAAATTATGGTGACTCTCCTGCGACCAATGTTATCATACAAACATTCAATTCGCCTAATGAAATGCCCAATCCACCGATGGGACTATTTAAAAACAGTGAATGTCCTGATTTGATATTAATGCCCGAACAATGTTTTGACATGCCGATTTATTATCAGATGGTGGATATTGAATGTGTTACAACTAAAAAAATTGATTTGTATTCGAGCGTCCGACTTTATTATGTAAACCCACGAACTAAAGCCTCATACGATATAACATCGAATTATAAATACAACCCGACTGACAGATGTTTTGAATTATTGACATGTACGGCAGATAAGATATAAAAATAAATAAATTTTATTAAAGATTTATTAATAATAGAAAGATGGAATTATTATGAAAGCTACTGTCAAAGGTTCTTAAAATAAAAAATCATGGTTGAACGAGCATAGCGGTATATTTTCTGCTAATAACATTGCAGGGCTATCTATTTAATTTCTAGATGATACGCTCGATATCGACCTGATAATACCTCAAAAATCAAATTTAACAGGCGATAAATAACGAAGGGTTGCAAAGTATAAGCTACCCCCCTAAATATACTAGAATGTCATTTTTAGAGGTCGACGAATAAATAAATTATGATAAACGTGTGCATTTCAGACTTTTTCCGTAACAAATCTCATGCCTATTTCGAACGCCTTCTCGTACTACTGTGGGAATACTTCCCTGCGGTTCCTGGCTTTTTCTTCCACATTTAAAAACAGGGGAGCATGGCAGTATTATTTTTCATGAAAAATATTTTTTAACCAGATATTTCATATGTTTTTGTTCCATTTTGTTTTTTATTATTAGTTTTTTCAAAGCTTGTAAAGTTCATAGTTATTTTCTTACTATCGGTCAAGTTCATTACTTTTTCTTTGATCAGGTTTTTAAAGCATTTATCACATATTTTTAGCTTAATACCACTCCCTTCAAGATCGGTGGTCCAGTCAGTACCATATTCATCATATTCTTTGCCACAGCATGCACATGGTACACCGGGATGCTCACAATACGCTTCAGTACCGTCTACTTCTTTAGCTATTTCAAGGTAAGCTTCTTTATCGGCATCGTTAAGGATATCCCAGTCATGTATTCTTTTCTTACATTCCTCAATCAATACTTCTCTTGTTTTGAGAGGTCTTCTTGGTTCAGTAGATAATAATTCACCCCTCCCGACATAGATCAGCTCATTAAGTTCATCCAATAAATATTCAGGCGGTTTTTCTTGATTCTCATAATACGCTTTGATATCGTCTAATTTTTTAGCTTTTTCAAGAAACTCTTCTTTACACTCATCGTCAATGATGTCCCAGTCAGGTATTATTTTTTTATATTCCTCAATCAGTGCTTCTTTTGTTTTTTGTGGTCTTCTTGACTTCGGTACTTTCTTTTCCTTCGTTTTTATCACTCCTTTTGACTTAATTCGTCCAGTTACATTTGTTCCAATACGATCTAGTTAAGGTGCGCTGTCGCGCACGCTACCGCTGTAAAATCTAATGATTAAGGTCATTGTTATGATTTCTATGCTGTCTCATGTCGGCGCGCATCTTAGGACGCGCTCCTTGCCTCAGTGAATTTCCCGCGAATTAGTGAGGGGAAATTCACATTCAAAAAGAAAAGAAATTCAAGTATAAAAGGGCATTGTGTCGCTTCGCTCCCTTAGGATAGGTTGTGGTATGTTGGGCGAGAGGTGCTGAGAGGGGCCGGACCGGGCCTGGGTATTATTTTGTTGATTTGGCAATAATATTCAATATGTGACCATACTTAGTAGACCGGAAAATAAAACCTATGTCGCTCCACGGCCTCTCCGCGACTCTATTTTTCACGATAGGGATTATTATATTATTATCTATATTTGTGTGTGGTGATCCTTTTTCGGGAAGGTGTCTTTTATACATCCATTTTTATTTGTCATATTTCGGAATGCGCGCGGTTATTATGGTTTTATGTCAATTTAATAGAATCAACCATATTAAACATAACATAGCATATATTTGAGCACATTTTTACACAAATGTATATTTGTATGCTGAATAAGCCAGCCGGTTTAACGGAAAGCGGTATTCTATAAAAAAGGGGCGAGCATATACAATGCTCAATTCAGGCTGCTGGCCAGTAAAGGCAGCAGTATAAGAATGTACAATCCCGCGTGCAGCAGCACGGAGCTTAATATGCTTCCAGTTTTTAGCGTCGCCCTTCCCCAGTAGTAGCCCATCATTGCGCCGATGAGCACGAAGAATACGATCATCATTGGACTGCTGTTTATCAAGGTTAAGAGCATCATGGCTTCGAAGACCCCGAAAACGATAGCCTGGAATATGTTGCCGGCCGACTCGCCCAGGATCGGGACGATCTTTGATAAAAGCAGGCCGCGGAACCACAGCTCCTCGTAGACGCCGCAGGCGATCCCAAACACCAGGACAACTCCGATGAGCTTCTCTAGCCTATCCATGCTCAGGGATATGCTGCCGGACAGGATAAACGCCCCGACGATGGCAATGAGAATACACAGGATAAAGCCGACGACTCCCATTATAATGCCTTTCGAGTCACCGATCTGGACAAAGATCTTATCGAGCGGGATACTCTCGATGTATATGAGCGCAGCGATGATGATCAGGGACACGATCGCGTTAAAGCCGCCAACGATCAGGGCCCATGAAGCGCCGCTGAAGCTGTTCGTATCGGCTATGATATACGTGATCAATAATCTCCACAGCAATGCGACGACAGAAAGGCCGAGGAATATGTAAGCAATATACTCGAACTTCTTCAGCCCTGCGATGATGTCTTTTCTTGCCAGGTATGCCAGCACCAGGAAGATCAGGAACAATAGCTCCGTCATGATCATTGCAGCCTTATCTCCGATTAAAGCCGCTCCAAGCTGTAGGGCCGCATAAACGACGGCCATCAATATAGTGATCACTAGCTCGGTTTTTACTTTTGTGCTGCCCAATGTAAGATTATCTCTCAGGGCGAACTTTTTACTGTCCTTTTTTGGCCTTCTTGCCCCTTTTTTATGATCGCTCATATGCACACCTAAACGTTATCAATTATCATAAGACTTACGGCGAAAATCGGCCGATGTAACTCAGTTTTTTTTAAAAAAGGAAAAAGCCCTGAATAAGGGCTTTTTCACTAATGGTTTACTTCCAGACTTCGTCAGTCCTGACCTTTGCAGTCAGCTCTACCGGCAAGACGAATATTTTTCCGTCACCGAACTTACCGGTCCGTCCCGCAGCGCGGACGATGGCGATGATCGTGTCGACTTCTTCGTCTTTAACGACCAGCTCGAGCTTTACCTTCGGGAGTGTATCGACCTCGACTTTCTTTCCTCTGTATTCAAGGGTAATACCTTTTTGTTCGCCTCTGCCCTTGACATCGATTATGGTCATGGCGATAAAACCCTTATCTTCCAGGGCCTTTTTTACTGCGTCCAGCCTCTCGGGCCTTATTATAGCTTGTACCATCTTCATGTGATCACCTCAGCTAAATGCCCTCTCCCCATGCTGGGAGATATCCAGGCCGACATATTCCTCTTCCTCTTTCACCGTCATGCCGATCGTCTTATCGAGGATCGTGATCAGGATGAGCGTGACAACGAATGAGTACGAGACCGATGCGCACACTGCTATGACCTGGTGGATGAACTGGGTCGTATTACCGTATATCAGGCCAGTATAGCTGCTCTGGACTGCCGCGTCCGCAAAGATACCCGTTGCGAGCGCTCCCCATAGTCCGCCCATGCCGTGAACGGACCAGCAGTCGCAACTCTCGTCGATGCCTTTCTTTATACGGAACAGCATCGCATAATAACACACAAACGAGGCGACGACACCGATCACGATTGCCGCTAACGGGCCGACGAAGCCCGATGCCGGCGTGATCGCGACCAGGCCGGCTACTGCGCCGCTCGCGAAGCTAAGGGATGCGGGCCTGCCCGACCTCCAGCTAAGGAACATCCACGTCAGTGCTGCCGCTGCCGTTGCCGTGTTCGTGACAACGAATGCGCTCGCTGCGAGGCCGTTTGCTGCGATCGCGCTGCCCGAGTTGAACCCGAACCAGCCGAACCACAGGAACACGGCGCCTAATAGCGCTAATGGTATGTTGCTTGGCTCCATGAGATCCTTGCCGAACCCGACACGCTTGCGGATCACGAGTGCGATAGCCAGCGCGGAGAATCCCGAGCTGATGTGCACGACTGTTCCGCCGGCAAAGTCGATGGCACCAAGGGTCTGCAGCCAGCCGCCTCCCCACACCCAGTGGGCTAAGGGATCATAGACGAGCGTGGTCCAGAGCAGTCCAAATATGATGAACGATGAGATCTTGACCCTTTCCGCGAATACCGATGTCACGATCGCCAAAGTCACCGTCGCGAACACCAGCTGGAATATCATGTACGCCAGTGCTGGCACCGTTAGCGTTACGCCTGCGATGACAGCAGCATTTTGCCCTACGTTGTTTAGTCCCAGGAAGCTCAGGTTGCCTATAAACCCAAAGCTATCTATGCTCGGAGCAAAAGCCAGGCTGTACCCGAATAGGACCCATTGGACGCTGACCAGTGCAAATGCTATCAATGACAGAGTAATCATCGAAACAATATTCTTTCGGCGTATTAGGCCACCGTAAAAGAACCCTACGCCGGGCGTCATTATCATGACTAATGCCGTCGAGGCTAGAAGCCATGCCGTATCTCCTGAATCAATTGGCATATGATCACCTTATATATTTATTTATAATTAATCGTGTACAACCTTATCCCCGAATGGCGATCGTTTCTTCGGCTGACTCGAGGGCTGCGCATGATGATGTCGCCACCAGGCAGGATATTCCTACGATGACATGGCCATGCGCATGCGGGGTATACACAATGTATCACCGTAGGATATGTAATTCCTATAACCTGTATATAAATGTTACTAAAAGTTATGAATCATAATAGTTCATAAAATGTATGATTTGTTAATATTCCATAGATTATAGCCTTATTTCGAAAATAAAAATCAATTATCTTATTAAAAGAGTATAGGGTGCATAAATGTTATTAATAATCATAAAATTAGGCTATATTCACTTGATTTCAAAATAATATATCTTATTATTAGCATGGAAGCGCATGAGAATGCGGCAGTTATGCCGCTTCCCATGCCTTTACCCGGGTAAAACTACCTATGTCCACTCTTCGTCTGTCCGCACTTTGGCCATCCTTTCGACGGGAAGGACGAATATCTTCCCATCGCCGACCTTACCGGTACGCCCGTTTTCCCGGACGATCGCTATGATCGAATCTACGTCTTCATCTTTTACCACAAGCTCGAGCTTGACCTTGGGGATGGTATCGACCTCGACTTTCTTTCCTCTGTATTCTAGGATGATACCCTTTTGTTCTCCCCTGCCTCGCAGCTCGATGATGCTCATGGCGATAAAGCCCTTTTCAGTGAGGGCTTTTTTTACGATCTCCAGCTTTTCCGGCCGGATAATTGCTTGTACCATTTTCATGCGATTACCTCAATCCTATGCCCGCTCTCCATGCTGAGAGATGTCAAGGCCGACGTACTCTTCTTCCTCTTTGACTCTCAGGCCGATCGTCATGTCTACAGCCTTAGCTAGAATAAATGTGACGATGAACGCATATAAGACTGATGCACAAATGGCCACAAGCTGGACCTCGAATTGGTGCAGGTTTCCCGCTAGCAATCCGGAGTAGCTGTTGATCGCAACGGACGCGAAGATACCCGCTGCCATGACTCCCCATAATCCACCAACGCCATGGATAGACCAGCAATCGCAGCTTTCATCCCAGCCTCTTTTGATCCTGAACAGTAACGCAGCGTAGCAGATCACTGAAGCGATGACTCCGATCACGATGGCTGCAAGCGGATCCACATAACCCGCCGCCGGCGTGATCGCCGCAAGGCCGGCTATTGCGCCGCTCGCGATGCCCAGGGATGCGGGCCTGCCGTCTTTCCAGCTCAGGACCATCCATGTCAGGGCGCCCGCCGCCGCTGCCGTGTTCGTGACAACGAAAGCGTTCACAGCGAGCTCGTTTGCCGCAAGCGCGCTGCCGGCGTTAAACCCGAACCAGCCGAACCAGAGCATTGCGGCGCCGAGCAGCGCCATCGGTATGTTGCTGGGCTCCATGAGGTCTCTGCCGAACCCGACACGCTTACCTATGACCATCAGGATCGCCAGCGCTGAGAAGCCTGCAGTGATATGGACGACTGCGCCGCCGGCGAAGTCAATGGCGCCGAGCTGTGCAAGCCAGCCGCCGCCCCATATCCAGTGAGCGATCGGGTCATATACCAGCGTGCTCCAGAGGAGCCCGAAGATAATGAATGATGAAAGCTTGACCCTTTCCGCGAATACCGATGTCAGAATAGCCAGCGTGACCGTGGCGAAGACCAGCTGGAACATCATAAAGGCCATTGAGGGTATAGTTGTATTCGCCATGGCTGCATAGCCTACATTCCTAAGGCCTACAAAATCCAGGTTGCCTATAATGCCATGTACGTCAGGGCCGAATGCGAGGCTGTACCCGTAAAGTATCCACTGCATGCTGATCAGCGCGAACGAGACGAATGATAGTGCGATCATCGATATAATATTCTTTCTCCGGACAAGCCCTCCATAGAAGAACCCTACGCCAGGGGTCATTAGCATGACCAATGCAGTCGAAGCAAGAACCCAGGCTGTATCCGCACCATTTATGGGCATATTATCACCATACAGATCATCGTAGCCATATTTTCACCCGATTTATCCCTTTAATGATCGAAATCCCGGAACAGCTTCTATGGACTTTCTTTGCCATTGCCCGTGAGCAACACCGTCAAGGCCAGGATCTCAGCCCCGACTCGAACATCGCATGCACGTTGAGCCATAAACCGGGTATCATTAATACCAGGAATAACTATAGGATTTCCTATTCCTATAAGTGATATATAATTCTTACTAATTCATACATATCTTAATAATTCATAATTTGTATGATTTTTTATGATTTAGCTTATTTATGGCCTTTTATTTTTATAGTGGCTAAATTGAGCATTAATATTATTAATAGGCTGTAAATTAAATTATTAGCTTGTAAAAATCAATATTTAGCCTTATTTTATATTCGAGAATAATTTGGCCTGTTTTATGCATGCCGCGCGACAGGCTCATAAAAATATCATCCTTTTCATAAAAAACGAAAATATGGTTTTCATACAGGTAATTTTTCCTTATTGTAAACATTCATAATTATTCATATAACCACTGATATATTATGCACATGGCATATATCCTCATACGAACGACCTTGTTGAGTCATACTTAGGAAAACTATATGTATATGAATAAGGCAATATTCTTCCTGATGAAGTCTCCTATCAGAGTAACTATTTCGTTCGACGAGAAGACATACCAGTGCTTCGAAAACCTTAAGAACGAGATGGAAGTGTCGCAGAGCGAGCTGATCAGGCGGGCCATCAAGTTCTACTATGATAATAAGGGCGAGACAGACCACTCGAACAACGAGAAAGCCGTCGAATACAAAGAAATGCTTGCGGACGGCGAACACGTCATACTGGACGTCGACCACTGGCTGCTGTTCCTGAAGACCGTCGAGTCCTCCACTAACCAGTCGGACTTCTGGGGCACGCACCGCGAGATCGCGAGGTCACATGCCGAGCAGCTTGCCAAGAAGATCACAACGCCCGAGGCGATGCTGAGGCGCCTGGAGACGTGTAACCTGTATAAGATCAGCCGGTCTAACGGCTCCCCCAACGAGTATACGCTGCTCACCGGATCGGGCACACAGCGCAGGTTCGTGCGGGAATTCCTGGAAGAGACGTTTGCGGGCATGGGGTTCAGCGCGAACATCAAGGAAGACTATTCCAAGCTGCGCGTGACACTAAACGAGAACAAGTCAACGGATGATAAGAAAACATCATAACTTTTTTAAAGGCGAAGAGGAAAAAAGTTATCGCCAGGCGATCATAATTATATGAACATGGATCTCCAAAAGCTCGCATTCCTTTGTCTGATCACTTTATTCTTGTTATGTGCCGGCTGTGTCGATGGCACGGACAACCGCGTAGACCAGCCCGCTGCTACTACCATGGTGCAGGTCACCACGCCAGTCTCGAGCCCGACTCCGTCAGCTGTCAATAGTGATAACATCGTGGGCACCTGGCAATTTACTAGCAGGAACGGCTTGAATAATGTCGTTCTGGTATTCTATGAGGATGGTACGCTCACCCGGCATGATTACCCGGATGGTGCCGACTATCGCGGGACCTGGAAACAGGATTCCCCGAACGAATATTCTATCGCTTATCAGGACCCTACGCCGACCGAAATGACTGATAAACTGACCTATAATCCGGGCATGAAGCGGCTTTACCGGGATACTCTGGAATTTTTTGTAAAGACAGGCGATGGATAGTTATCATTTCAAAAAGACCAAAAGGATAAAGTCTTATAACTTTCCTTTTAGTCTCTGGGATAGGATAGGCCAGGCTTATTTTGGCAGCCGGCATGGATTGGTAAATGGATCATTTAAAAGGCCCAGTTTATTGCGTCTTTATTGCTCCCTCAAGCCTGTCTGCGCCATCGATGTGGCCTCTACCGGGCATAAACGATCGATGTGAGAATAATGACGATAACCAATGTAATGTTCGGCCTCATGGTGGCCAAAAAGCCTTCGACCGGCAGGCCGGCAGGACGGGGTAAAGGTAAATCGAAACATCCGTTCGGGATGCATCCGATGAGAATACTGACGATGATCGGCCTGGTCATCGTGATCCTGTGCATTGCAGTCCTGATGGTCAAGTCATTGAACATAGGCGGGACCGGCAGCGCTTCGACAGCGCCTGAAGACAGCGCGCAGCCGACAGCGATCCCGGACCAGGGCTATCTGACTTCCGGAGCGTCCCCTACGCCTACGGTGACCACCAGTCCCGGCTCAACTGCTCAAACAGGAGGCACAGCTACTGCTAGTGTCTCTATCACGCCTACTCCCACTGTGACACCGACCGCTACGGTATCGCCCACGGCTACTATAACACCCACGCCGACAGTCACTCCTACTCCGACGGCTGCTCCGACGGCTACGCCGACAGTCACTCCTACTCCGACGCCCTCGGTCGTGGCTGATGCGCCATTCTATGAGAATATCACGCCCATTAAGGATTCTGATCGCGGAAAGATCGGGGATGTCGATAGAAGCTATCAGTCTGGCTCCGGGCCTTTATACCTGGATATTGCTAACTCGTACCTTGGCTCTCCCTATGCATACCCAGGTGACACGTTCGGCATGAAGCTAAGGCTATACAACCAGGGGCCGGCTTTGGATGCCATCGCTGCGACAACGCTCAGCGTGTCCAAGGACATGGGAAGCCCTATTGGGTTTGTCCCTGTGATTAACCAGCAATTCAACACACATGTCGTGGCAGATGCCAACTCGGCTGTATACAAGAATGTGAGCGTACCTATTCCAGATACGCCGGGATACTACAGTGTTAAGATCGGGTTTTACATGAACGGGAATATGATGGCAACAGCTACTACGCACTTGACCATCCTCTAACAGTCTTTTTATGGTCGCACCCGGCCTTATCGCCGGGGCACCGGCGCCTGTTTCAGTTTTAAATCTTCCATTATTCTTTCTTTCGTATTTTTTACTCGATAATCGAGAGGATTATTTTTATTCTGCCCTGATGAAACTATCATATCATAAATGAAGTTCCAGGTGGCAGAGTGCATGGTGAGTAAGTCGTCTGTATATGTGGTTAAAACTGATGAACGGGCATCAGGCGTAGCTAAGCTTCTAAAATATTTCGATCTGGATCGATTGTCCGGTAAACAAGTCGCGATAAAGGCGAACTATAATAGTGCGGACCCTTTCCCGGCATCGACGCACCTTGACACGCTATCGGCAATTGTCGCCGCTCTTAAACAAAGAAAAGCTCATATAATCATGGGTGAACGGAGCGGCATGGGAGTCACCGGTGACGTACTCGATGCCATGGGTGTAACAAAACTATCTGACGAGCTCGGTTTCGACGTCGTCGTGCTCGACGATCTGCCGGAC
This sequence comes from uncultured Methanocellaceae archaeon, assembly GCA_963780665.1. GTDB lineage: Archaea > Halobacteriota > Methanocellia > Methanocellales > Methanocellaceae > Methanocella. The sequence continues at coordinate 295,959 of CAWACJ010000006.1, forward strand.
GGCCACTGGTCTGTACAGGGGGGAAGCCACTGGAAGCATGGATTTTTATTTCCGAAGCTATTCAGCGAGGCCGACGCCATTATCGGGACTTGCTGCCTGAAGACTCACAGGTTTGGCGGCCATTTCACCATGTCGCTGAAAAATAGCGTGGGAATGGTGGCTAAGATCGATACGGAGGGCGTTTATAACTATATGTACGAGCTCCACAGCTCCTTAAGCCAGCGGCTGATGATCGCCGAGATCAACGCGGCATACAACCCTGCTCTTGTCATCATGGACGCCATCGAAGGATTCTCGCACGGAGGGCCGGAGGCGGGCACGGCGATCGCGCCCGGGGTCATGATGGCCAGCAGCGACCGGGTCGCCCTGGATGCCTGCGGTGTAGCCATTCTCAGGCATTATGGCACCACGCCGGAAGTTTCACGAGGCACTATTTTCGAGCAGGAGCAGATCGCCCGGGCGGTGGAGCTTGGCCTGGGGGCTTCGGGGCCAGAGCAGATCGAAGTTATGGCGGTAAATAAGGGTGCAGAAAAGATATGCAATGGGATCCGCACCGAGCTTCAGCGCAAGAGCGAGCCCCGAATGAAGGAATACCGGATACATACCTAAAATAATATTCAACGCTGTAATGATAATCTAAAAAAAGATGCGGCCGAAATGTTGGTGCCGCTAATCCACTATTATGTAAAATAATACCGCGACTAGCCGATCACGATATACCTGACGCTTTGTATGAGGTCCATTGATGTGGCACTATGGCCTGGTATATTGGTAATGATCAACGGCTGCATCGCATCCGTAAAGCTGGCGGAGTAGATCTTTTTCCCGTCTGGCGTGATAGCGCTAAAAGTGGTTATAGCTCCCGTGTTTATCCCGGCCTTGACCGTGTTGGTCGAAGTATCGACTGGAACTATAAAGCCGATCACGCCCAGGCCAGGCTCGTCGCCGACACTGGCATATGCCATATTACCCGTTGGGGCGATCACGACATTATCAGTGCCGGATGCGACCGTATAGGGTAATGTCAAGGTCTTCCGGGCCAGCGTCGCCGTGTTGAGTGCGATGAGCTTATTCGTCTGGCCTGTCATGTATATCTGTCTGCTGTCCGGCGTGATGGCCATGCCGCCAGGCATAAAATCGCCGATCCTGGTTTTCATGAGGGCACCTGTTGCGACGTTGATCGAATAAAGATAGCCATTACCATTGGCTACGAACGCGTATTTCCCGTCTGGCGTGATCGCGATCTTTCCAAGGGTGCCGCCCAGGTACTTTTTCGTGACGGCATTATTGGCCGTATTAATTATGTACATATATGCCCCGCCATCCACGTACGCCTGTTTTCCATCCGGCGTGATCGCCACGTAACCGAGGTTCGGCCCCAAAAACATCTGACTATACACGTAAGTGGTCGTATTGATCACATAAAGATAGCCATTATTGTTGGGCACGTACGCCATTTTACCATCCGGCCGGATGGCCACCCAGGATCCCCCGACGTTGATGGTCTTCACGATCGCGTTTGCCCCGAGGTCAAGCACGTAGACGTGGGATTCACCTGCGACAAAAGCCTTTTTATGATCAGGCGTTTCGGCGAGCTGAAATGTATTATCCAGGCCGCTGACGATCCTGGTTACTGCATCAGACTTCGTATTGACCACGTACAGCTGGTCTGGCGCATATACGTAGGCATTACTAGGGGCATTTCCAAAATTAGCCGTCACCGGGGTGGTTTTTATGGTTATCGTGGCTTTCGACGGTGTGCTGTTAACATAGTTCTGAGGCGTGGATTCGACGACGCTATAAACGCCTGCTGCCAGGCCCGAGAACGTGTAATACCCGTTTGTGTTCGTCGTCGTCCCGATAGGTGCGGGCTGAACGCCGGTGGTGACAACCTTTGAGATCGTCACTGCCACGCCGGCCATGCCCGGATCGTTCGTATCTTTAATGCCGTTCCTGTTCTGGTCCTGAAACACGTACCCACTGGCTGTATACCCGGCCGCGTTCACGGTCGCCGGTATGATGCATACCAGCAACAGCATTGCCATTATCGAAATGCCTAATAAGCAACTGATTTTCATATTATCGTATACCCTCCGGACTGTTCACTAGCTATAATATATATTTTATATTAAACCATTAAGTCTCATGACTCTGTCCGGTAAGGGCTTTATCCAAATTTTTGACGTAATTTTGTTAAAAAAACAAATATATTCGTTTATGAGCTCGCCCATCTTTACTTATAAAAATAAAAATCTATCGAAACATATTGCATCCGCCAACGGCAACATATGCAACAATGAGACTGATTAAAACTTAATCTTCATACCGCTACTTTTAACTGATTTTACTGCATTTTCATCACGGGCGGATGTATGGAAGAACTTACGATCAGAAACAAGTACCGCGTCGTGGACGGGAACAATTTTAATTGTTCTCAGTGCGGCGTTTGTTGCACGCTCTATTCGCTGGTGGACTTGCACATAACGGACATCTTCAGGATATCGGAACATCTGGGTATGACTCCGACGTCGTTTTTTGATAAGCATTGTAAGATCATCAAGAACGATGAGGATACCTGGACTTTTTGCATGGACATCAAAGGCGGCTGTAAATTTCAGAAGGATAAGAAGTGCTCGATCTACGAGGTCAGGCCTGCTTTTTGCGCCTTTTATCCCAACAGCCATACCTGCTTCAACCTGTCCCAGGTCCAGAGATCTGAAATGTCTGCTAACCCCGGCTGTGCCGTACACCAGCACGCAGAGGACTTGATATTTGTGCCCGACATCGAGCGAATGGTGGACAGCCGTATCTTTTACATGATAAAAGAAGCGTACGTATCCACGCATGACAATTTTAACGAAGATGACGCCAGGGCTGCCCATCTAAAAGGGCTGGCGCAGGTGGAAAATGATCGGTTAAGAGGGATCGTCCACCTTCAGGTCCTTAACGAGATCGTTAAGCATGCACCCGTTGACGAAATTACGAAAGAGCCCATACTGAGCCGTGATGAAATAAAAATGATCTGCCAATCAATGCGAAAGACGGGATCAAACGGTGCATAAAATACAAAAATCTCTCACTCATTCTTTTTCCCGTAGAAAGGTTAATACGAATGATGACTTGAAGGTAGACTCGTACATATCGAAGATATGATCTGAAAATTTAAGGAATGGATATCATTGACTTCATTTAACGAATATAAATTAAGCGATCCGGTAAAAAGGTCGCTAAGCAAGATGGGTTTCACGGAACCCACGCCGATACAGGAGAAGGTTTTACCTCTGGCATTAAAAGGCCGCGACATCGTGGGGCAGGCCCCGACAGGCACCGGGAAGACCGTTGCTTTTGGAATTCCCATCGTGGAACGATGTGAAGCCCCATCGAAAGGCATAGAGGCAGTGGTCATCACTCCGACGAGAGAGCTGGCCGTCCAGGTTTCCGAAGAGCTGAACAAGATCGGAGAGTTCAAGGGCATACACTCGATCCCGATCTATGGCGGCGAGGACATACACCGGCAGATACACGGGCTAAAAAGCGACCCTCAAGCGGTCGTCGGCACGCCGGGCAGGCTGATCGACCATATCGTTAGGGTTAACACGATGAGCCTCGAAAACGTAAAGATCATCGTGCTGGATGAGGCCGATAAGCTGCTGGAGATGGGCTTTCTGGAGGAGACTAAGGTCATACTCAGAAACGCCCCGAAAGACTGCCAGATCATGCTTTTCTCCGCGACAATGCCGGAGCCCATACTGGAATTAACCAATGTGTTCATGAAAAATCCTGTCATGATCGGCCTAAAGGGGGAAAAGGTCAGTGTTCCGACGATCGCACAATATTACATAGAACTTGAGGAAAAACAAAAGTTCGACATGCTGATCCGGATCCTGATGATCCAGTCCCCTGATATCGCCATCATTTTCGGGAGGACAAAAAAGAGAGTCTCCGAGCTTTATGAGGCATTGACCCGGAGAGGCTATTCTGTCCGGGGCCTGCACGGCGACCTGGAGCAGCCCGAGCGCGACAGCATCATGAGACAGTTCAAGGATGGCGCCATACAGATCTTAGTCTCGACTGATGTCGCATCGCGCGGGCTCGACATCGGGGGCGTCACGCACATCTATAACATCGACGTGCCCGAAGACCCCGAAAGCTACGTCCATCGCATCGGCAGGACCGGTCGTATGGGCAAGAGTGGCGTAGCGGTCACGTTCGTCATCCCGGCAGAAAAGAGAGTCCTAAAGAATATGGAACGGTATGCCGGACAAAAGATCGTGCAAATGGCACTCCCGACAGAAGCCGATGCGATCGCAGGACAGCGACGTATAGTCGAAGAAAAGGTACTCGACGCCATCAAATCATTTAAAGGACAGAAGTACAGGGATATGGCCAATAAGCTCTTGAAAAACAACGATCCAGCGACTGTTTTATCCGCAGCATTAAGCTTGACAATTAAAGAGCCCGACTTCAGGCCGACAGAGCTAACGGAAGTGCCCGCAGGAAAAGCCAAGAGCGAAGAAAAGCTGACCAAAGAGCGCGGCAAGGTCAAGAAAGACCGGACACGGGGACATAAGTACACGCGTAGGTAATATCCCAAAAATGCCCTTTCTCTTTTTTTAGATGCTATTCTATTGCTTATTATACTGTGTGGATTTTCATCTATAACAGCCCCAGCACACTCGCTTTTTGTAGCGGGGCTAACATCAATCGCGCTTGTCGCAAAAAACAGGAAAGTTATTTTTCAACCGCCGGCAGCATGACCACGAACCTGGCGCCCTTTGTATGGTCCCCAGATACACGATCCTCCACCCATATCTTTCCATGAAAGTCGTCGAGTAATATTTTTATCAGACATAATCCAAAACCCGTGCCTGCAACTCTGCTTTTTGCGAGGCATGCTCCACTCAGTAATGTCTTTTTAAGATCGTCGGGTATACCGGGACCATTGTCTTCGACCGTAACACGACAATAGCTTAAGCTATTCATTTTTAGCCGATTTACTTCAATGTTAATCACTAACGGGCCTGTCGAATGTTTAACGGCATTTCCGATTATGTTTAAAAAGACATCATTTAGTAGCTCATTAGCTTTTACGATACACGTAGTTGAGCTAAAATCAATTTTGATATCTCTACCGGTTATAAGCGGGTTATTAGCAATGAGCTCTTCAATCATTTTTCCAATGTCGATCAACTCGGGCTTATAGGCGCCCACTTTTTCTCTTTGTATTTTTCTTACACTACTGATAAGCCTGGTACTTTTTTCTAGCGCTTCTAATGGCTTCGCTAGGTATTGCGCGCCATCTGTTCCCAGTTTTCCATCTGACTTTAAGATATCAAGCCCAAGCTCCAGGTAACCCATAGCGATCTGGTTAGTATTATTGATGTCATGGCCCATCAGATCCAGATATAGCTCGGCCTGGGATTTAGTGGTCTCAAGGGCTATCTCCGCCTTCTTACGCTCCGTGATATCCTGAATTACTCCCACCAATTTTATTGGCTTTCCCTTCCCGTTAAAACTGGCTTCGCCTTCTCCATGGACAAAATGTATCGTACCATCGGGGCGGACAATGCGGAAATCGATACTATAGGGCTTGTTTTTATTTAACGTGGCACTAATGGCCTCTTTTACATACTCTCTATCGTCGGGGTGAACAAAATTCAAAAATGATCTATGAGGATGTTCTTCTGGTTTTATCCCATAAATACGGTAATACTCTTCGGAGCCATAATCAATGTTTTTTTCGATATCCCATACCCATGATCCAAGATGTGCGATTTGTTGTGACCTGGCAAGAACCGCTTCCTTTTCTCGAAGTGTCTTTTCCGCACGTTCTCGTCTGATCCTGTCCCTTAGAGATGCGATTCCATACGCTAAGTTATCAGCGATTTCTTTTAAAAGGGATTCCTCACCCCTGTCAAAGGCGTCTGGCCTTCCGGAATATACCGCTAGCGCACCAAATACTTTATTATCCTGCGCTAATGGCATGCTGATCAATGACCTATAGCCTCTTTTTAACGCTTCGTCTTTCCATGGCGAAAAACTGGGCTCGGATAAAAATTTCACTATTTGTGTTTCGTTCGATCTTATGGACGTGCCTACCGGCCCTCTGCCACGCTCTGAGGTTTCAGACCATGTCAGATTGACAATCTTGAGATAATCATCCTCATACCCTTTGAATGCGACCGGCTTCACTGATCTTTTCTCATCATGCTCGGCGTAGCCCACCCAAACAAAACGATAATCACCTATCGTAATTAACACGTCGCAAACATCATTCAGGAGGGCTATTTCATTTTCGGCGTGTATCACCGCCTCATTACATTTACTCAGTGCCTTTAAAGCGCGTTCGGCCCTGTAGGTCGTTTCTTGGGTTAATTGAACCCCCTCCTAAACATAGTATCGTTTATAATATAATTATATTATAACATATTATAATATGTCTTCATACATCTCTTTACACAGATCAGCTTATTTCATTGTGGCAGTGTTGAGATGTATCCCGCTCTATAATACCAATGTAGAATCCCATCTATTCTGATAGAAAATAAAACATGGACTGCTAATTGCGCAGTCGTCGATGTGGTTCGGGTGCTTCGAATTCTAGTCATCAGGCTAGGCGTCGACCCGCGTGGAAAAGAACAAGAAAAATCCTCAATTTGCAGAAATATAAGGTGCTCCGGTTGAGAACGGACAAAAAGTTCCATGCTCATAATTATTGTCGAATATTTGGCTATCTATCTTATGGCTACCTCGATGTTCCTCTAGGTTCCTTGATGTTCCTGTAGGTCTGTGCATGTACACAATAAATTGTGTGGATGCACAATAAGTTGTGTAGGTACACAGAAGTATGTGTCTTTGTATCGGTGGTATGTGTCTTTACCTATCCTGTTTGTGTCTTTGTATAAGTGGTATGTGTCTTTATGTTGCCGACTACAACTTTACCTATCCCGATATAATTTTACCTATCGGAATATACTTTTACCTATCCTGATAGGTCTTTACACAGATGCCTGGGTAGGACAGTACCGTAAAAGATAGGACAAAGCAGGTAAGTACCCGACAGTACCGGATAAGCTATACATTTATGTTTTTTATAATACATTTATAGTTTTTATAATACAGTTATATTATTTTTAATACCTTTATCTACGATCCTCTAGGTTCCTCTAGGTTCCCATTACATGTCATTGCATGACATTACATGTCCCGACACCTGGATCACTCGGAACTTTGTATCAGGATACATCAGGATACTTAAGTAGCCAGTTGAATACTTATGTAGCCTTAAATTGTTCCTCAACAATTAGGAATATTCACAAATGTTTAGGAATGTCCCTAATGAAAATCTATATTAATATATTAATTGGTAAATGAACCATGACATAAAATATGATTTTTGCGACGAAAAGAAACCCTGTACGGCCTCCGTTGCTTTTTCTATTACAACAACGTCGCACCCATAGTGGTTGACAGTGGGTTATATTAAAAAATTTATATTTTAATGTTTTATGAATGTTTTACTACTGCGTTCTTAGTAAGTGTTGCTAAGACCACATAACGTTTAGTAAGTGATCGATTAAACCTTTTTGTGAAAAACGCCATTCAACGATTTTGAATTGAAGTCGTAAGTGTACTCTGCGCTTTGGTTGCCAGCGCGAAGGTCATAGATATTGCCCCTGTTGGTCCAGGTGCCAGTTTCAAAAGGCGCTCCCCAGTTTGTATCAAAGGTATGATTGTCGTAGAACGTTAGATTAGCGGGACCGAAAGTCCAGGTGCCTACTATGGGATCATGCACAGCAGTACCGACCTTAAAGTTTGTACAGTAGAGCAGCCCCGCTATAGATAACAACAGCACAGCGATAATTATAATTCCATATTTTATCTCGACCATCATTACCGACCTATAAGAATTTTAAAACGGAGGTGCCAGACCGCCAGGGAAAAACGTAAAGCCTGGGCGGTCTGGTATACGGTTGGCCCACAGGGGCGTGGTGAAAATCGCCACTGTACGACTACTACCTACTATGTTCGCTGACATATATGTAAGTTTCGTTTGTATAATTGCATTAAAGAAATAAAGAAGCGGAGGACTTTAGATCAGTGGGCTGCAACCTGTGTGCGTGCTGTCGTTGAGGAAGTTGGCCCCACGAAAAAGGCGAAAGTTTGTGCGAGAATATACAATACTATTACTGACTGAATAGTAGGCGAGTTTATACTTTGTTGTTGATGTTGAGATGTTGTTTTTTCCGGCCTATTAGGGGTACATACGTGTGTCTCATATCAGAAAAATGCTGAATTTAAAATCTCAACTGGTTAAAATGGCGAGTATATATACTAACTCAAAATAAGGGCATTTTCCTGATCTACAAAACTCGTAAAACGAGAAAAGTTTATAGGGGCAATTTAACGGCTATGGGTATGGTCAGAGCATAAATGTAATGGGATGATCAATACCTGTCATCCCATACCAGCCGTTCACGCTTCGTGGCTACAGATATGGCGCTACGGTCAACGCCCTTGTTACAGACGTTTGGCGTTCCTACTGGACCTTCATAATCACAGTATTGTTCAAAGCCTGTAACGAAGCCGCGCTTGTGCTGATCACAGCCATGACATGCTTCAGGTAGGGCGTACTTACCAAACCCATATAAGGTTAAAAACTCCCTGTGGTATGTCATTAGTTATCAGCCTCCTTCGGCGCTTTCTTAATAGTTATCTCTATACGCTCTCCTGGCTTCAGTGCGAGCGGAGTGAGTGATTTAGTGTATGACAGGCGTATACCAGTACATCTACGCTGTTTTATTACGGTGATCTCATCTGTCATTTTTGCAGCCTCCGAACGGTCACGGTTGCCCATTCCCCAGGCAAAATACCCGCCCGAGTCAAGCACAGGTTATTAATTCTCAGGTATGGGCCGCCTTCGGATACAGTAGACAGCCGTACAGAGCCATCACCATCAGATAGAGGGTACTTCGATGTCATGGCTGATCGACCTTCTCTAATAGCTCATCTTTGTACTGAGTCATGATCTGGCTCATGTATGCGTCACATACCATGCACCCTGTCGCTTCCTTGAACTTCTTATTAACGAAAGGGGCCGAGTACTTTTTACCGCCTGGTTTCATCTCTAAGTAGCTGTTGTTATTTTCCAGCCACAGTTTAATGATCTCGACCTTATTCTCCGGCTGTATGGCATCCGGTACTGTGTCGGCCCCTGCAATATCTAGGAGGTACTCGATAGACGCGGAGAAGCTTTCTAACTCACCCTGGTACATGTATTTTCGGAGACGGTCTTTTGTAACCGCCTTTAATGGAACCTGTGTGTAATCCAACATAATTGTCACTACCCACATATAGTACGTAATATTACTTATAGATTTGTATTTGTATTTTAGTAAGTGTTAGTAAGACATAGTGGTGCTTGCTAAGTGGGGGAACTATGCCCCTATGTTTGCCGTGTGTGGAGGTGATCGGTGTATGGTATACCCGACTCATAATATAATTATATATTATAGATATACTAAATTGTACAATTGGGTTAAAAAAGTCAAAAATTCCCGCCCGCGAGAATTTATTAAAAATCTCGCGGAGTATTATTATTTTTTCGCGAGATTTTAATCTCTTCGGAGAGCGTCGAGTATGCGCGGTCCGCGAGATTACTCCGCGTAATTTCACGTAAAAAAATTACGCGGTTACAAGGTATAAGATACCGCGAACCGCGAAAATAAAAATAATTATATATAAAAAAGAGAAAAACGACCTTAAAATAATCTATCTTTAAGGTCGTCGTCATTATGTCTGTGCTTATCTGCCAGCCTTAACTTACTGGCTGTCGAGCCTTTTACCAGGTCGCCGTCATCTTTCATCCGGTCAATGGCAATACGTAGATCATCACGTACCAGAAGGTCAGCCTCATCTAGCTCCTTCATCTCTTTAACCAGGTTTTCCTTTGCCCGTTCATAGGTTGTTGGCTGGTCTTGCATGAACCGGATTACCTCTTTCGGTAGATCTGCCTTTGGGTATTTTTTGCCCTCCGTGCCGCCTTTCGCTGGCTTTTTACCCAGGGTGACAAAGCAGGACGTTTCCGTGATGTCTATGTTCATGTATACATCGGGGAATCTCGGTGCACCACGAAATAGGCGCTGGACGACCATCTGCATTCTGCCGGTCGGCTTGTTAATAAGGATATCGCCGTTTCCATCCTCCTCAGCCTCTAGTTCCTTTCCAGCACACGGGTTCCCTACTAATAAGGCTGTGCTGTACCAGTCAGCAAATATCTTTGATCCGGATATCCGCTTTACGCTTATCTGGTTAGTGTATCCGGTGCTAGTACTGCCCTTGTTAAAGTGCAGGATAATACCGACACCACACTTGTACTTAGCGATCCAGTGGTTAAATCGCTGGATATGCGGGGATACTTCCTCCTCACGACTCACATTGACACCGGACAGGCAGTAAAATGAGTCCAGGAACACGATCACAGGCTCGATCCGATCGATCTCGGACTCGATATAGGCCATTTTGTCCTCGTTATCCAGGCTGATCTCTTTATTAGCGGCGTATATGTATATGTTCCCGAAAACGTTACATTCCGGCTTAACCGTGACTTCATCGATAACGTCAGTGGGCGTTATTGCGCCGACCGCTAGAGCCGCCTGGATCATCTGCGTTTTTACTGTACGAGAGTCGTTTTCACCATCCACATACATTACCGGCCCTGGCTGTTCCATAGGGAAGCGAGAGTCACCGAGGAAGTTATTTCCGGTCGCATAACTAAGTGCTAGGATGTAGGCCAGCTTCGACTTTCCGCACTTCTCTTCACCGGCGATAAGTAGCTTTGGCGTATGACGAACCCAATAGGGGACGGCCCAGGGTGGTTCTACTATCGTTTGGTGCATGAAGTCGTTACCATTGATCGCAGGTTGTAGGACGTTATCATCATCCTCGATAGTGACTTTTTGTTTCTGTTGGATACGGGCTAACTGTGCCGCTACGTCTGTTGGTATTAACTGCTGCAGCTTTGGTGACAGCGTGTCGTCGCGTATTTCGCGTATCCCTAGTGTATAGGGGCTGTAAGATTCACAGTTGCCTTTTTCCTTGGATGATTCCATAGCGTCCAGTTTGCATGTATCAGGAGTTTGAACATCGATACGCGAATCACCCATAATACAGTGAGCGCATAATATACAGTGGTTTATATTGAACGCCATCTTACCCCACCCGCAGATAGTAAACCCTGTTGCCCTGCTTTGATTCCGTGACCAATCCACGACCTACGAGCTGATCTAGCGCTTGCTGTGTCCCGCTCAATGGTAAGCCGGTGATCCGCTGGATATCGACAGCACTACGCAATGCTGTTTTCGACGTACCAAAAAAGGATTCTTCCTCATCGTCACTAGAACAAGTTTTATATCCCTGGCGTGAGTATACTTCATTGTTTACTAAGGGCATCATTCCGGCGTCCTGTCCTGCAAGATTGGCGCTGGGTGGCCTTCCGTTCTCGTTTTTATCAGTATCGTTCAATGTTATCACTCTCCGATGATTTCTAATGCTCTCGCTCGTCCGACTGGCTCTGAGCGCAAAACGCCTTTTAGTTCAAGCGTCTTAACGTTGAATGCAACTGTGCTGGGACTTAATCCTGTGTCCCGTGAGATGTCGCAGACACATACTATACCGAGCGCCGACAGTTTTCGTGCCGACGCGAGAATTATTTCCTGCCTTGGTGTGTGAATTGTCATTGCTCGGAATTAGCAAATACCTTAATATAAGGTTTCTCCTATTCGTAACGGAAAAGAAATCTTTTACGACACACACACATCAAACGGGGTTCAAATTAGCCTCCGTTTGTTTACTACCCCTTACTAATAGATATAGAGAAAACCAATATCTACCGAGCCTCCTATTTTCCCGAACATGTGCGGGTTTATTGTATATAAACAGGTTTTCACGTATTCGACCGCCAGTTATTAGTATATAGTAATTACTAAATAGATAGTAGTAGGGGATGTTACACTAATGGCGATGCCAAAGGGAGTTTATTCACGTATATCGATTATGCGCGAACATGTGAGAAAAGCGCCTATAGCGTTCGCGTTAGACGAGTTCTACGACCAGATCACGGAGCTACAAGGCTGTGGCCATATGACAGCGACAGAATTAGCCGTTTTGCTGATAATGCCTGTGAAGCAGGTTCGGACGAACCTATTCATGCTTCGTGATCGGGGCATTATCGGCTACAGCAACGGTCACTATCATATGAATAGCCAGAATGAAAATAAATTAGTTGTAGGAGATGGTAAATTATGTTCGATTCAGTGTTAAACAAATTCTACAAACATGCGCCTCCGCAAGTTGACTCGAACGGTTACTATGCGCTTGGTAGCAAGAAGAAAAGAAAGCTCTAGCAGCACGAGAACAGAGGTGGGCTAAGGGGGAAGCGGAGGAAGCATTCGCTCATGGCCACGCAAAGTCTCCCGAATCCAGTTCTGTAGCCGCTAAGACATACGACCGCACCCACAAACGGCAAACAGGCTAGATCAAGCCTAAGCCGAAAACAGATCAGGCCAAAGAGCCAAAGGCTATTCGGCTCCACAGAAGCCGAAGCTTGATAATAACATTCTAACCCGATCCTACCAGGAATACCGCGTCATGCGGAGTAGCTTTTCGCTGAACGCGAACGCTATCATCCGACCTCCCCTACTGACTTCGGGACGATAAACCAGAATATTTCCAGTGGGGATGCGAATATTCAACGCGCTATATACGGCTACGCGGACGGGTTAACACGGTATAACAACTACATGTTTGATAGACATGGTGGTACAGGTAGGCGGAGCTAGTTTATAGAACAGAACTTGGGCGACATGAACAAACGCTTTCGACGGAGTGGGCTAATATGGAACTACTGGATAACATAATAGCCGATTTCAGAGCAGGTTTTTTGGCGTCGGTTCGTCAACCACTAATAGAGCTGGAGTATACCGTTATAAACGACCTGGACGCACTGGAGCCGGAACAGACTGATGATTATTATCTCGATCCACAAGAGGCAAAACTTTACGCATAATAGGAGGTGAAAATACAATGACAGAGCTATTATACTTTGTACATCCAGAGGATGTTAAGCGCCATATTGAAGGACACTTAAACGGTGGACTTACACATGAACGCGAGATCAGCGACGCACACGGAAAAGAAAGGAAAGTTCGGATGCCCTTTTAAGCATCCTCTATTTTTATCTACGTTGATCTAATGTAGGTCTTTTGTTTTGGTTGAATATTTTCGAGATTGTTAGAGAATTCTTTTATAAGCTCTTTTCGATATTCTAATAAGTTTCTTAATTCGGCGCTTATTGCTATTAAATCCTGGGCAGATCCAGACTCCTTTGACTTAGAGACTAGACGGTTTATTTGGTTATTAACGACCTCATAAGATGTTAATTCAATCTCCTTATTCTCTGTCATACTATCACCTATTATTTTTAAATAATAATACCAATTCAACTATTAAAACTTGTTATAAAAAGAAAATTATTTAGATTCAGGTTTCTTCCTAGTATTAGTTATAGGCTTCTCAAGCTCCCTTCTCTGAGGCTTGCGTGGATCTCTGTTCTCGCCATCGGTATAATGTTTCTTTTCGTATTCATCGGCCATAATAAACTCCATCATTGGTTAAAAAATAAACTTACATCTTAGAGTATTTACCACTCCATGACTTAAGGAGCAATGGGTTGCATTTCTATATATATTCTGTGCTTTATATCACGTATCGATTATTTTCATAGCGCGGGTACATTGACCTTTAACATCAGCCTGTAGTTCTATCGTATATGAAATATGAGGCATCGTTAACACAATCCGGCCCGTGTATTTTTGTAAAGATATACGAGGATGTGATCGTTCACAATATCGATCTAACGCCTGATGGTGTCGCTTACACGGTAACAAAAAAGTCATGGGAGCCTGTGTGCCGTGGAGATGCCGAACTGGTGAGCCTTCAGGATGATGAGTATGGCCACATTCGATCTATGGTCATTAGGACCAACTTATACGACTTCGAGATAGTACCGTCGCAAAGTCCACGCTACGATGCCTACAAGTCTCAAAGGCATTTATCATGATGCAAGTACCATAGACTATTTTTTCTTCCTGTTACGTTTGTTTAGCACCAGCATACCACATGCCACGGTAAACAAAATTACCACTGATATTGTAGAACCCACTGTCGGTGTTGGCAATGGGGAATTTTGAGCGATAATTGACGTTGTATATGGTGTAGGGGACGCTGAAGGTATAGCTGTCGTAGACGGTGTTATTGTTTTAGTGGGCGATGCTGTGCCTATCTGTGCTACTGGTACGTTATCGTAGGTGTACACTGATAGGCTATTTCCATCAGTTGTCACCTCAATATCGCCGTCCAGGTCAGTCCTGTACACAGTGGCCCCGACGCTCGAAAGCCTGATCAACGTATTCTGGCTCGGTAAATCGTATTCGTTATTAAGGCCGACTTCGATCACGGCTATCTCGGGCTTAACCAGTTGTAGAAAGCCCGTTCCTGATGATGTGTCGCTCCCATGATGTCCTACTTTTAATACATCGGCACGAAGGTTATCATTAGCCGAACCCAGATAGTTCTCAGTCTTTGTAGAAGCGTCGCCTACAAATAGGAAACTCTCGTTACCATAGGTGAACTTAAGGACGATGCTATTCGTATTTGTATCTGTACCCAGATGGTCTGAGGGTGGGGAGAACACCTGTATTTCAACCGCTGGATCGAGATTGATCGTCTGGCCTGCATATTCCGCCTCGTCCGGTATACCCTTCGCCTGGACATCGGCAACGAAATTTTTATAGGTCTTTGTCGTATCCGTCAGGCCATCGTTCATGATCTCCGTGACGGGGATATCATCGATCACTGTCTCCAGGCCGCCTAAATGATCTGCGTCAGGATGCGTATTCACAACCAGGTCTAAGGATTTGACATTATGAGAGCGTAAGAACGATACGACTTTGCTACCCTCGTTTGCCTCTCCTCCGTCGATTAGAATATTATGGCCGTGGAACTGGACTAGTTCACTATCGCCCTGGCCGACATCGATATAATAAGCAGTAAAGTTGCTAGCCTGCTGTGCGGAAACATAAGGCACAGAGGGTATTGACAATAGGGGAGCACAGACCAGTATTAAGAACGCTAAGATAATAACTCCCGCACGCCTCAATGTAACACCAAATCATTACAATGTGAGCGCATGTACTTAAGGTCATTTATGGGCGTCGGAGGTTGTTCTTTCAGCCGAAAAATCCGTACGCCATCCCTCTTCCTCAGCGGCCATGCGCTGTAAAAGAATATCGGTGATCTGCTGTTCCGTAAGCCATACAGACATTACTTCGATGTCCTCATTCAAGCCCATGCTTTCATAAATGTAACTGAATATAAATAAGTGTTTTGGATGTTGAAAAATAATTATTTATGTAGTCTGCTTACGCATTGTGAATCGCTCGAAATCATACGTTCAAGAATTTATCGCCATTTAGATGTATCATATGACCTGGTGCATCTACAATCCAGACCTCTGTTTCCCATGCAAGATCCCGAGCATGTTTCACGTATTCATCGATACTGGAAAATGCTGTGAAAAATATCTTTTTAGCGGTACACTCTTTTAACATTGCTTCTAATTGGCTTTTACGTACCGTACTCATAGGTCCGCACGATGCAAATGCCTCAAAAAGGAAAACGCGATCTTTTAACGGATCATATAAGATGACATCGGGTATCTTTCCATGTTCACGTATATCAATTCTGAGTTCATCCAGTCTTTTTTGGTTAACATGTAAAGTCTTGTTGCTTGTATCGCCGATGTATAATACTTCTGCGTTGGGTGCAAACCTAGGAATGAATTCGCTGATTATAGCTGCTTGGATCTTATTATGTTTTCCAGGAGATAAACAGAACTCGCCGCCGTCAGGTATCGTTATCGTAATAATATCTTTTTCTTTTCCATTTTCTTTTAATACGATATTATTCTCATCTGCAAATATTTTGGATGCTTCAGTCCATTCTTCCGTTCCAAACGTACTAATAACATTGATCGCTTTATTTGTAATTGAATAGCACGTCATCCCACTGTTAGTGGGCCTTGTTGGATCATCCGAATTTTCATCAATGATTTTATATGCTTTTAATATGTGGGCACCCTGTTTGCGGAATGATTCACGCGAGTTCATTGCAAAGTCTAATCCATACTTCTCATGAGCAAAAGACATGACATCTGTTGCAGACTTTCTTTTACTCTTGTTTATTACGCCTAATAGTGGTTGCTTTGCATTTTTCCATGAGCCATTAGGTGCAATATCACATAGAGCTAAAAAGAATAATTGTGTTAGCTTTGTTTGTTTTGATTCTGGGATACCCAGACCGCTAAGTATCTGCTTTGCATCGTCTATTTTACTCATTTACCCACCGCGTTTTAGTTAGTTATCGATGTTAATATCGATGATACCCATTCATCTAGATCTTTATTAGATATTAGTTGCTTTATGATATGACTACCGATATATTTAATAGTATCAATAGGCGGTAGGGGTACTTCCCTAATCTCTGTGGCGCTTACTTCAGTGTTACCGTTCAGTGTTCTAAAATAGATATCGAATATCTCGCAGTTTAAGATTGCCGATAAACCATAAGCCTCATCGAGCGAAAGCTCCCCCTGGGGTTTATAAATATAATTTAAATGATTCTCAAGGCCGATATAGTCCGAACCCAAAATACCAGATCGGTACGGTGCAGCCTGCAATCGTCGATGTTCCTCTTTAGGGCTGAATCGCCGTAATATAATATAATTCTTATCTTTTACAAGTAGCTTTATCGAATCCTTATTAAGCTTAATGTACTGTTGTTTTTTCGTTTGAACCGGCCATTGCACTGACATTGACCTTACGTTTTGCATCCATAGGAGA
The DNA here is from genome assembly GCA_963780665.1 of uncultured Methanocellaceae archaeon. Taxonomy (GTDB): domain Archaea; phylum Halobacteriota; class Methanocellia; order Methanocellales; family Methanocellaceae; genus Methanocella. The sequence continues at coordinate 312,917 of CAWACJ010000006.1, forward strand.
GGGACGTGTGTTTCATGGACGTTTCCACTATCATCGATAAAATCTAAAGCCCTAAATGGAACTACCGGACCCGTCGATATCTGCAAGCCATACGAATGTAAAGTGCCTTGCCAGCTATTCATTAATTCAACAATACGCTCTTCCTTTTCAGATATGGGTATACGCAGCGTCTTACTTTTACTATTCATGTCGATTATACGGTCTAATCCGATAGTCAGTTTATCACATTTTTGTAGATCGTCTGCACCCTCACTATGAGCTATCGTAACGCTACGTCTAACATTCGTCCATTCCGATTCTCGAACGGCTTTTAGTATAATATTTTCCTGGAGAACCGCATCCTTGTTAAAAGCCTTCGTACGCGATATAAATGAGTGTATGTACTCGGGCCTCATTAGAGTAAAAAATCGTTCTCTAAACAATCTAAAATACAGGCCAGCAGTAAAACTGCGTGGTGTAATAAAAATTAATTGCCCGTTTTGTTTTAACAGCTTTGCTGATACAGCCATGAACAGCGAGTACATATTCGGTTGTCCATGAATCACAGAAATAGACGCCATCGCCCTTGGATCAGACTTAGGTATTTTAAAATATGGCGGGTTAGAAATAACTATATCATATACAGCGAATTTACCGTTATGTTCTATCGCTTCAGAGTGCGCTAAAACGAAGTCCTCAGACAATATTTTGTATGTCAATTCAATGTTTCTGATCAGTTAACCATTGACATAAATATTCAAGGCTTGCATCAAGGTATTTTATGATTGCCGAATCGTTTTCGTATGCGACTAGGTTTATCGTCTTTGGTACATGTTTATTATTGGCTAACCTCTCACACAATGAACATGAAAGAACACCTATTCCAGCTCCAGGATCTAAAATGTATATTTCATCCATATCGACCGATGCAAGTGAGGACATATAATCCGCTATAGATACTGGTGTTAGATATTGACCGAACTTAGCTTTATGCTCACGGCTAATATTATGAATATATTTACAGCCTAAACGGTTAGAAAATTCCGTCGGCCTTTCATTATAATCGGGAGCGATATGGTCTTCCACGACCAATATATAGCCCCCATAGTCTCTTTATAAGTTACGGTTTAAATAAGTTCAATCAATATGCAAAGAACGTTAAGAAAGCAAAGCTGTATTGATCGGGTACAACACGATCCCTTTTTTATATGAGGTTATAAAATACTTTCACCGAGTATAAAATACTTTCAGAGAGCTTTGACCTTATTTATATAGTAACATACGCCAATAGCTTGCTGAGGTATATAGAATGTCTAATATCAAGTGTATAGATTGTCAACACATGGCTTACAGCGATGAGCATAACGCAAACATACATAAAGCTGTTACTCAGGAGGAACATAAGAACACACGGTTCGGCGCGTGTACTGTTAACCTGTTGAAAAGACCGCCCACCATGAACATGAACACTGGAGGTATAGACCTTGCCATTAACAAGAAAGGTATCGATGTTAAGGACGTTGATATGGAACGTGAGTGCGCCGACTACAAAGCACGATAAAAATGAAATCTACTTTTTCTCCATTGCTTTTTTAATGTACCTTGTCTACCCGTCAGCCAGCCCTGTGATAGGCACTTTCTGAAAATAAGAGTTAACCTTATAGTCATAGTGGTTCATATCATGAGTTTGTTTATCCGGTCGGTGCATTGTGGAGTCTAAATCTGGTTCAGAGAGAGAGAGAGAGAGAGAGGATAGAAGGTATGAGCTTAGGGCAAAAATGCAACGCCTTAGCGAACAAGCAGAAATGATCCATGAGTTACGCGATCAGATGAAGTCTTGTCTAGATATGCCTACCCCTGAACGGTATAAGAAAATTGATGAGATACTTGAAGTATTGCGCGAAGTGACTGATAAAAATAGACAACTCATTGAGGAGATACAAAACGACATAGCGGAAATGCGTAAAGAACCGATAAGCCATTAGCTTTATTTCATTTCTCTCAAATAATTACTTTCAGCCATCTCATCCGAAACTGATACTTATAACCTCAGACTATTATACAAGCGTATGTATTTCCTTCCAGCACACAAAGAACACTGTCCCAGGTGTCACAGCACCAATGTGAGGGCTAGAATCAGAACACAAGACTATGTTTGTAACAAGTGTACAAATGTATGGCCGATAAAAGAATTGTTAGTTAGATAGTTTATTTTTATCGTAGTCTCTTTTACCAGCCGACCTATGATACTCGTAGGCTCAACTAGCAACGCTCAAATTTGACCAAGAATGCCCCTATACGCTTTTTCTCGTAGGATTCTACCCTCCCATAGCAATACTTAAATTCGGCTAATGTGTAAATAAGTCGAGGCGTACTCGTAGGATTCGGCAACCAGCGACCTCATAGCGGGTTACGCTGTGGGGTATGGGTATGACTCGTTATGCTACATGGTATAAAAGAGTATAAAGAAGTATAAAAGAGTATAAAGAAGTATAAAAGAGTATAAAAAATAAAACAGATGCTTTTCAGCTTATAACTATTTTCCAAAGCCCTTCTTTGATCGCCGCACCAGCAAGCTTCTGTGCCGATGGTGATAGCGCCTTAAGGCGCTCAGGCGTTATCTCGTAAGGTTGTTTATTATCAGACATCGTTTTTACCTAATCCTTTGTCAATTGGATGAGGTTATACGATTTCCCGCGTGTTTGCCACCTAACTTAGTATTGGTAGTGCTTGTCTGTTTATAAGGTTTCTCGTATATTACTTGACTGCCATGCGCTTATCTATCGCATCAGCAATCATTTTCTGGAGATCCTCTGGAGTTATGGTTATCGATTTCTGGAGTACATCAGCGTTGTTAAACAGCTTCACGGCTTCGGCCTCATCGTTCTTGTGCGCGGCGATAGCTTCAGGTTTCAGTGGATTACCGCACTTCCAGCAGAACTCAGCGTTAGCCAGACAGTCACTACCACATTTATAGCATATCTGAGGCTTTAGGTTATCAGCGACAATTTTCTTTCTGTCCTCCTTTGATATACCCGCCATGCGTAGAAATTCGCCGTCCTGATCCGCCTCTGATAGATTCACGTAGGTTTCCCATTGTTCGGTGTTCTCATTATTCCAGAGCGCCTTTTTAATTGTGCTGTCATCGAACCCCTGGGCTTTCATGTGCGTAGCTCTTGTATGGCGTAATAAATGTAGGTGTACTTTCTTTGTTACACCCGCCCTTACTGCGGCTGTCTTTAATATTTTTTCACATGCCTTATACTTCATCGGCTGACCTTCATCATCAATAAAGATAGGACTATCTGGTAGGGCATCCGGTAAGCTGTCCTTTAATGCGGTGAGCGCCGGACGGCTCATTGTAAGTAGGTAGTACCGCTTCTGGTTCGCTTTACGGTCAGGGATATAGAGCTTGATGCCATGTTCCTCAAATACAGCGTCTTTCCATTTGAGCCGACCTAGCTCCCCGATACGACAGCCGCTTTCATACAGTACGCTTACAATCGCCTGATCCCTGCGGTTACGGGTGAACTTGATTGTATTCATGATCTCATCGACGGTAAGTATCATGGCTGATGTAATCTGTGTCGGTGTACCTGCTGGAGCTTTGATGCCCTCCTCGCGGTCATAGACATCCGTTAATGCTATCTTAAGATTCTTTTTACGTATCAGCCAGCGAAGGAACGGCTTTAGTACAATCACCATGTCCCTCTGTGTGTTCGGCGCTAGTGGCTTGCCTTTGCGAACCCCGCCGATGATAGTGCCTTCCTTCATGTTTGCTATGCCCTGATATACGTCCTCGATCTTTAGCAACAGGAAGGTGCGGTGCAGATAGGATTTCCACGCCACAAGAGAGTAGGCTATCTTTCGTGCGCGTACTTCGCTGATGCCCCGCCCACCCGTCCTTGAATTGATGTATTCACGTATTAGTTCGATCTCATCTTTGTTCAGAACTTTATGGTGATGTGATACGATCCGGTCAAGGTTATAAGAGTCGCCGCCGCTATAGAAATCTGACATACTCAGGCAGTAAGCCATATGTATATAAAAGGCTTCTCCAGAGCATAGAACTAAAAATTGGTGCTCCGGTTGGGATTCGAACCCAAGTCGACGGAGTGAGAGTCCGTCATGATTGGCCGGTCTACACTACCGGAGCATGATGCTAAAAGACAACCTTACAAGTCTATTCATCATATTTATAGATTACGGGCAGCTGTGAACGAGCGGCAAATGGCTGGACCGTTGCCCTATTGCACTTTATAGATGTGATACGTCCCACCGTAGACCCCGGTCCAGTTGAAGACACACGGCAGGTTCTGGTCAAAATATGTCAGGTTCACGTGATAATTACTCGAGCTCATCTCCGATGGGCCGACCATGACATAATCGATATTGTTGTTCTTTAACAGCTGTTGCGTAAGCGTCGGATCATCCGCATTGTAAATCATGTCCACCACATTATCTCGTGCACTATAGTCCAGCCCGTGCGTGTACAGCCATCCGCCATAGCCTAAAAATGACTTGCGTCCGGCCAGCGTCATAACAGGGTCCGTGACCGAGTCGCTTGTTAAAAATACCGCATCCTTCGGCGTATTATTCATGATCCAGTTACCTACGGATATGTCCTCCTTGTTAAATTCGCCATACGGGTGGCCGATGATGAAAACCGCGACAAGCGCTCCCGTCAGCACGGTCAGAATGAAGAAGACGATAAAGACAGGCTTGCCGATCCTGGGCAGGTCGTTCACGTAGAGCAGCGTCGAGGCCATTACCAGCACCGAGGGCATGAGCCAGAAGCTGAAGAACTTATGGTTATCATAGGCCCAGGGCTGGATCACGAAAATACTGGCAAAAATAAATATCGCCACGAACGGCAGGTAAAACTTCAGGTTCTTCTTGCTTAACAGGAATAATCCTGCGATCAGCAGCAGTAATTCAAAGCCCATGTTCCCGATCCAGAACGCGGGTATGTCTAAGACGGACGAGGCCATCCATCCGATCTGGACGCGGAAGAACGAGCTGCTCACCTGCTCGGAAATCCAGAGCGCCTGGGGTAGCGCGAATATTATGGCAGGCGCCATGAAGTAATGCCACTTTTTTTCCTTAAAGAACAAAAACAACAGCGTACTCGCGATCATAATACAAATATACGAGTATGTATGGAACATGGGGAGCAGTCCCGTCACCAGGCCCGCAAACAATAAGCTGTTCCTTCGCTGCTTTTCATCATCCAGTTTCTCCGCGAGCAGCGCGTACAGGATCAGTATCACCAGTATCCCGGCGGCAAAGCCTATGAGCGCTGTGCGCTGCGCCAGTACAATGACGATAAAGTTAGTGAACACATAATTCAGCGTCCAGTTCGTCGTATAGTTCAGGTCACTGCTCGCCAGGAAACTCCCGATACTCATGCCGGAGGCCCGCCAGTCCTGTACCGCCGCCAGGAACCCGAGGCCGCCGCTCAGCACGATGAGCACGACGGCCAGTGCTCCGCCCATGCGCCTTCCCGTAAAGCGCGTGCCGAGGAAATACAGTATCGACAGCAGTGCCGATAAAAGCAGCCACCCTGGCAGCACCATGCACCACTCCAGCCCGAGGCCGAGATAATCCAGTGCCGCGGAATAAAAGTCGATGAGGAACGTGTAGTGCAGCGGCTGGCCGGCCATCATCGGGTATGTGGGCGGGAAATTGAACCCTTGCGAAAACGAAGATGTGATCGACGAGTGGAACGCCGTATCGCCATATAGGGGGTACGCGACATAGTACTCGCCGTCGAAATAGAGCAGCAGGCCCATGAACATGAAGATAAAGCTAATGATACAGATGGCCGCTATGGCCGGAATGTGCGTTCTATCTAAATGCGGGAGGCCGGGCCGTAAAATAATGATGATCCCCAGCATGATCAGCGAGGATACGATGATGCCGGCTTCTAAGCTGGACGTGAGCAGCGAAGGTATGACGCATAGCCAGGTGGCCATGATGACGCCAGCGACGATGGCCACTGCTGCCTGTTCCAGGTCGTTGAGCGGAAGCTTCAGCGCCCGAACCACCGCCCATCCAGCCACGACCGTCAGGCCCATGAACACTAAGCCGAGTATGCCGAACAGGTACACGGCTCAAAATATACCACACTTCGATGATATATCTTTTCGTACGCTTGTGAAGCCATGGGTATATTTTTCATATAGTAAACTATATCTTTTAATAAATTGGTAGTAGGTCTTGACTATGCGCAGCATTGTGGATATATTAAAATACGCCCTCGTCCTGCTGATGTTCTTCCTATTCATCTATTCTTCATACTTCATGCCGGCGTGGTCTTTCAGCGTCCCGACCACGACCGGACAGTACTCGCTTCCAGAGGTCAAGGCTAATGCCGACCCCTGGTATGACCGGGTCGTAAAGGTTGGCGAAATGCAGTCCACAGGATGGATACTGAACAATACGAATAAGTCCGACAAGTTCGTGGCAGACATCTTCGGCGCCGAGATGATCATGGGCATGACCACCCGCGTCTCGACAACGGGCGGCGACTGGGCTAATGCGCCGGACCCGGTCAGTATGATGAGCGACACTAATCAAGTCTACATTACGGACAACTCAACAACGGCATACAACATAGCCATGAAAGAGAACGCCACATACGTGTTCGCCCCCAGCCGCTTTACCTTCTCGGGATTCGGATGGGAAGCAGTCCATATGGACAAGTTTAACGATACTCAATATTTCCAGCTCATGTACCAGAACCCGGACGTGAGCATCTATAAGGTGTTACAATGACGGAGACTGATATTTCCCGGGACGACATCCGGCAGTTCATGGCCCTGGTACGTAAAAACCTGTACTGGCTGGCATTGATCCTCATACTACTAGTAGCTCTGATGTACCGCATGGGCATTATCGAGAGCTACATCATTCCCACATATGGCAATACGATGTATCACGTGGGCATCGAGCGGGAGACCGTCGAGACCGGGTTCTATCCGACAACAGAATTATCGTATGGCGGCGGGTTCCCCAACTTCTACGTGCCCGCATATCGCCTGCTGATCGCATCCATGTCCGTGGCGACGGGCATCGACCCCATGGTCATGTCGGGACTGATGACCATCGTGCTCGCCTTATTTATCGTGCTGGCCATGTACGTCCTGGCGTACCGGCTGAGCAATAATAAGTATGTGGCGCTATTCTCCGCATTTTTCTTCGTGATGTCGCCGGAGCTGACCATCTTCACCATGAGAGCGCTGCCGGAGCTGCTCGGCTTGTTCCTGATACCGCTCACCATCTACTTCATGATGAAAAACGAATGGGTCTTCGCGATCATCGGCTCGATCATCACGGCGCTGACGCACCAGATGACCCTTGCCACGCTCGTCGGTATCATCGGCATGTATGCCGTATTCCAGCTCGCATGGGCAGGGTGGCTGTACTACCGCGCAAGAACGGATAAGCAGGTAGTATTCATGGAAAAGCTGAAGTACGCGGTCAAGTGCTTCATTACCGCGTTCGCGGCATGCCTGACATATGGGCTGTGGCAGACCTATTCGCTCGGGACGCCGAACATCCTGGGTGTCGCCCAGGTGGTCAACAGGGAAGGCAATGTGGTCGACCTGCCTCTGTTCATGAGGAGCGGCGTGTTCGTGCTCATCTTCTTCGCCATCGGCCTGGCGTCCATCCTCTATGAGTGGTGGACATCCAGGGCCCAGGCGAAGAAACCTACGGAAAAGCCCGCCTCCGGGTACGGGTACTCGGTGGATACGAACGCCTTGCTGCTCATCATTTCATGGCTTCTCGTGACCATCGTGCTCATGAAGAACGACCTGCTGGGCATTCACATCTTCATGGACAGGTTCTTCACGTTCTTCGTCATGATGGCCGTCATCGTGGCCGGCTACGGCATGTATGCCGTACTATCCGCGATCGACCTGGACATCCTTAAGGAGAAACAGGGATGAAACGCGAGTACTGGCTGGCCCTTGCTATCGCGGGGTTTCTCACGATGCTCCCGCTCGGCTGGCTGGCACTAGCGCTTTTATTATTCGTGCCGGGACTGGCGGTCTTTTTACTCCTGAAAGAAAAATTCGACCTGGTCGAGCTGATCGCCTGCTCTTTCACGCTTTCGATACTGCTTTTCCCTCTGGCCACGGTGATCGGGTCAGTTCTTGCGTTGCATCTGGGACCGCTGCTACTTGGCCTCACGACCATCGGCATCGCGCTATACAAATACGGCAAGGGCACGACCATCGAGCTCGAGCGGAAAGGCTGGCACGTGCTCGCGCTCGCGCTCATCATCCTTATCATCGTATTATACATCACGCTGAAAACCTTCGCAGTGACTGACGTCGGACTGATCGTCGGCACGACGCATGCCTCGGACCTGAATTTCCATCTTTCCATAGCGCAGCACTACATATTGTCGCCCCAGATACCGCCGCAGGACCCTTACCTGCCGGGCTATGACATTGTCTATAACTGGCTGATGCACGTGGAACTCGGGGAGCTGGGGATACTAACGGGCATCGACCTGTTCATCATCCTCAAGATCATCGTGCCGATAGTCTCTGCACTGATCTTCCTTGACTCCTACCTGCTGGCTCGCCTGATCTTCAAGTCCGATCGGCAAGCGCTCGTCGCGTCGCTGCTGTACGTAGCTGCGTCCGGCCTTTCATGGGCGTACCTGGCTTTCCAGTACTTTATACAGAATAACCAGTACCCCGACGTGTTCAAGATCCTCGTATACGAGTGGCCGAAAGTCATGACGCTAAAATATGACCCGACGGTGCTGTACTTCTTTTTACCGCAGACGCAGACCTTCGGCCTCATGGCCATGGCCTTCGGGTTTTACATGTACATTCTCACGGTGCGGACGAAGTCCGTGCTCTACGGCATAGTCACGGGCTTCGTGCTGGCCGCACTGCTATTGTTCCACATCATAACGGCGTTCCCGGTATTACTGGCGCTGGTTATCTACTTCATATATATTTTATACAAGGAACGCAGGCTTTCCACGCTGGTCACGGCAATACCGCTGGCCATCGCGGGCATTGCCGGGATATTCCAGCTTTCGCTGTTCGAGGCGGGCCTGGGCTCTCAGGTTGTGTTAGGCCACAACCCGGACGTGCTGCTCACATTGCTCTTCTCGCTGGGCCTGCTCATACCGTTCGCCTTATACGGCATGTATCTGTGCCGGGATAACGACGAGTCCTGGCTGCTCATCATTTTCGCTGCGCTGAACATTCTGCTGGTCAACCTGGTCGAGCTGCCCGCCACGGATAACACGTACCGCTTTTTTGTATTTCTCGCACTGCCACTGTCGCTGTTCGCCGGGCTGGTGATCGCAAGATGGCTTTCCTCGAAAAAGGTCATTCTCATAGCTGTCGCCGCGCTCGTCGTGCTGCTCATGGTGCCGTCTACGGCGATCATCGTCGGGTTTTATGACCAGGCGTTGTATACGCACGCGACCTCCGCAGAGTACGACGCTTTAGTGTGGATAAAAACCAATACACCCACTAACTCGGTCATCTTTGAGACGCCCGGGCCTTTCCCGCGAGTCCCCGTGGTTACCGGCCGAGAATCGGCGTATGCGGGCGAAATATATACGATACAATACCACAATGTTGACAGGCAAGCAGACATGTACGGCCTGATGAGCCTCACGGACTCGTCGACTCTATACCAGTCGCTAGCCGCCGACGGCGTGAACTACGTGTTCGTGGGGTCCAGCGAGTCCAGGCAGCCGTTCGCGGCAGCCTTGACTGACTCGTCCTATTTCACGCCAGTCTATGATAAAAATGGCGTAATCGTCTATCAGGTGGTGGGCGTGACACCACCGCAAGAGGTGCAACATATGGATATAAGCTTCCTGAACTGGCTCTCGTTCGCTGCAGCGTTCCTGTATTTATTGTTCATCCCCGGGTTAAATGTGATCCGGACGATGGGATGGAACGGCCGCTACACGACGATCGAGCGTATTCTCATCGCATTCGGCATCAGTGTCTCGATACTCGTTATAGTGTCGACGCTACTGGCCCTGCCGTTCAGCATAGGACTAAATTTTTATACGTTAGTGATACTTGAGACGCTTGTGATCGTCGCCACTTCGAAAGAAGTGGTCACGCCGGTCCTCAAAATGATAAAGAAGTAGGACAGCAATGCCGCTCATCGAGTTATTGAAAAAACAAGGCTATCATATCATCGGAGCGCACAGCGCTATCAAGCCATGCCTGTGGCTGGGGCGGTCCGTAAAGGGTCAGGGCTCATGTTACAAGGCACAGTTCTATGGCATCACGTCGCACCGCTGTATGCAGATGACGCCATGTGTCGCCTGTAACCAGCGATGCCTTCATTGCTGGCGCCCAGTTGAAGAGCCATTCACCGTCACAAAATGGGATTCCCCTGAATCCATCCTGGAAGGCTGCATTAAGGAGCAGCAGCGCTTTATCTCCGGGTACGGCGGCACGCCCGATTCAAACAAGGCAAGCTGGAAAGAAGCTTTCATGCCGAAGCACGCTGCGATCTCGCTCGTGGGCGAGCCGACTCTCTACCCGTTCCTGAATGAGTTCGTCGAGCTTTGCCACCAGCGCGACATGTCTACTTTTATCGTGACCAACGGCACCCGGCCCGAAGTGCTGGAAAAAATCACTCCCAGCCAGCTATACATGTCCCTCGACGCGCCCGACCACGATACGTACATAAAAGCGTGCAACCCGGTCGCGGATCTGTGGGATCGCGTGAATGAGTCGCTGGAAATACTGGGATCGAGGGAAAACCGCCGTGCGCTCAGGCTGACGCTCGTGAAAGGCGTGAACATGATCGACCCGGAAGGCTATGGAGCGCTCATCAAGAAGGCTAAGCCGGACTATGTGGAAGTCAAAGCCTATATGCACCTGGGTTACAGCCGAAACAGGTTACCCCGGGAGGCAATGCCCAAGCATGAGGAAGTGCTTGCGTTCGCGGATAAAGTCGCGAAAGCGTGCGGATACAGAAGAGCCATGGACGTCGAACTGAGCAGGGTCGCACTGTTAAGTAAAAACGGCCTCGTAAAGCCGCTAAGTAATTAGTATCAAAATATCTGACAGCCGCTTTTTTTCATGCATTTTATCGCACGGTCGTTAATTTATATCGTAATATAATTATAAATAAACCTTTAATTTTATAACAATAACACAGGGGATGATCTAGATTGAAAATTGTGCATATACTATTAGTGATGACGCTCACGGTCCTTGTTCTCGGCCCTTTTAGCGGGATAGCGCTGGCGCAACAAGGTAACCCGAGGTTCCCGGTTAACGTGACGCTGGGGCCGGTGTCGCCTCCTCCGGGCGCCTCTTTCACGCCTAAATATCCGAACGAGTTCAAGGCGAGCCCGCCACCAGGTTTGAATGCAACTGTGTCGCCAAAGGTTACGGCAAAGCCGACTACGAGAGTGAAACATAAGATGTCTAAGCCATCGGTCACGCCAATGCCGACCAAGGTGAAACATAAGACGTATAAGCCATCGGCATCTGCTCTTCCTTCGGTTACAGGGCGGCCGATGTATGCAGCGGCAGTTAAGCCTACAGCTAAGGCCACTGTGACGACAGGTGCCACAGTGATGCCGACTACGCGGAAACATATGAAGTCATATATGCCTACGAGCACGATCAGTGCCAGTGTTAATCCCGTAGTGCCGACCGTTTCGATCAAGCCTGCCGTGAAGAAGCAGACCCCGGTATCGCCGGCCGCATCGATCCGGCCTACGATAATGCGGTAATAGCCAGGGCCGAGTAGCATCCGGCCCTGCTGATTCTTTTTCTGTCCGCAATGCTAATGTGCTTACAATGGAATCATTCTATGAGCTTAATATGCAGCACATGAAAGAGATTTGCGATCACATCCGTGACCGCTTTGAGGCTATGGACAGTGCCCGCGAAAATACGCTGGCCACGACGCGGAAGATCACCCGTAATTCGGGGGATTCGATAAAATCAATACACCGGGAAGAATGGGATCAGGCGGAACGCCTGATGCAGGAGACAAAGGACCTGGTCGAAGGCTTAAAAATAACGCTCATGGACTTTCCGGAGATCTACTATTCGGGCTACGTAGAGAACGCGCAAACGGAGTTCGCAGAGGTGTCGATACTGTATGCGGTACTGCACGACAGTCCTGTGCCCACGCCAGAGGATCTCAACATAGAGAATGCGGCTTACTTGAATGGGGTAGGCGATGCTACCGGCGAGCTGAGGCGCCACATCCTGGACCTGATCCGTAAGGGCAGGCCTGAAGACAGCGAAAAATACCTGGATATCATGGATGAGTATTACACGCAGATGATGTCATTCGATTATCCGGACGCCATCATGCACGGCCTTCGAAAGAAGACCGACGTGGCACGCTCGCTCATCGAGCGCACCCGCGGCGACCTGACGAACGCGCTTCAGGTGAAAGGCCTGGAGATGTCCATGAAGCAGTTCGAGAAAAACTTCAAGCCAGGGCTCGAGAAGAACTCCAAGCCAGGGCATAAATAAGAAGTTCTATTTTTTATTATTGCAGCTTTTTAATTCTGGCCGATCTATCCTTGAGCGACTAATCTTTCGGCGTATCGTGTGATCAGCCATGCGTTTATGATAAATGCGGCTGCGACCAGTAACAGGACGACGAAGATGGCTCCGATTTTAATATTGGGGTCGACCGGAAGAACGAGGACGACTATACCGAGCAATGACCAGGCGATCGACACGTACAAACTTTTCTTCCCGCCATAACGATTGATATCATACCAGTATCTTTCCTGGTTGTAAATTTTATAATTGCGCGAAAAGTTCAGCCTGACCCCGGCTACGCCGTTAGGCTTGATCTTTCCATTGATGCACAGTATACTCACATAGGTGCAGATCGCTCCGCATAAGACAAATATAAGACCGAGTACTATCGTAACAAACCCGAGGATTGAGACGGTTGATATTAATAACATTTGTACCACTTACATTTCTTAAATTATATCATACGATACTATGAATTTTTTCTCTCATTTTGTACAGCCAGCTAAAATTCACCGATGCCAGAATACACGGCTTCCTACATTGAAAAATAGTTGATCTTGCCTTTTTTACGGACAAGACAAATGTTTATAACGGTTAGCGGTAACTGTTATGAAAAGTGATTAACGTGGGAGAGAGCATCTTTTCGAGGTATGACCGTCAAGTGTGGGTCCTGGCTGCCGGCTCTCTGATCAATTCGTTCGGCACGTCCATAGCTTACCCCTTCGTTTCTCTCTATTTATATGAGTTCATGCACGTCTCGATGACGCAAATCGGCCTGGCGCTCATGGTGGCCATAGCCGTCGGCGGGCTGACGCAGGTCGCATCCGGTGAATTGTGCGATAAGTTCGGCCGTAAGCTCATGATGAACGCTGGCCTGTTCCTGCAGACGATCGCGTTTCTCCTGCTTGCGATAGCCATCATGACCCACCGGGACTACTCTGATTTCCTCGTACTATTGGTGCTAAAAGAGGTCGCCGGCGGCATCTACCGGAGCGTGCCCCAGGTCATGATCATCGACGTGGTCGCCCCTGGCGAGCGCATGGAAGGGTTCAGCATCCTTCGCATTGGCGGTAACCTCGGCTTCGCGCTCGGCCCTATCTTCGGCGGCCTGCTCGCGTCGTACTCCTACTCGGACATGTTCTTCCTGACCGCCCTGACAAGCGCCGCTTACCTGGTGATCTCCATCTACATGTTACGCGATACGATGCCCTCGGCAGCGGAGAAGGCTGCAGGCTCTCATCACGGGTCGATATGGCAGGATAAGACGTTCATCATATATTGCATCATAAGCGCGCTGATCTCGCTCGTCTACGCCCAGATGCAGACGACCTTTAGCACGTACTCGGGCAGCTTCGCCCATCTTCCTCCCTCGGAGATCGGCCTGCTCTTCTCATTGAACGGCTTCATGGTGGTATTTTTCCAGCTACCGGTCGCGCATTACCTCGAGCGCTTCAAGCTGACAACGTCTTTAGCCGTCGGCTCGACACTCTATGCCATCGGCTTCGGCATGGTCGGCCTGTGCACGAGCTTCTGGACACTTTTCCTGAGCATGTTCATCATCACCGTGGGTGAGCTGATCACGTCGCCTTCGTCGTCGAACATGATCGCCCAGATGACACATCCGGACGACAGGGGCCGCTACATGAACGTGTCCGGCTTCATCAGCAGCGGCGGGAACGCCTTAGGGCCGTACGCCGGCGGCCTGCTGATGGATGCCTATGCCGGCAATATCGAGATCATGTGGGCCGTCATGGGCGGGATCGTGCTCAGCACCGTCATCGGGTTCTTATATATGCGTGTACGGATGGACTCCAGGATGGACGAGCCCTTTGAAAGCAACCGCAATGCCCATTCAGGCTGACCACACTAAGTACTCAAAGTCACGGTTTCAACACAGAGACACAGGGTGCACGAAGTAGCGCAAAGATTGTTTTTGTGTAAGCCTCCGGCGGCTATGAGACTCTATTTTTATTGTATAAGCCTCCGGCGGCCGGGTGACGTGGACACGGAGAAGGTCACAAAACCTTTGGTAAACGAAGGACACGCTGTTGGTGTTTAGAACTTTGTGGCTAAAAAATAAAAAAAGTAGATTTAGGGATATGCCGTTTTAATAACTCTGGCATGGGACCCCTGTAATGGTCCTAACGATGTGGCCGGACTGATCATAGATCACCGCTTTGTTGGAAGGCGCCTGAGGCGTGTAGCGGGTCGCGTACCAGTCCTGAATGTCGCTGTGGTCGATGGCGGCCGGAACTGCGACCGAACTCCCTTCCAAAAGAGCCGGTAGTGATATGTCACGTTTTATTAATGCCGTGTTCACATCCAGTGTAGCGGACGGGCTTTCATAATTGCCTTTCTTATATTGAAATGTGTAAGTATCATATATCACGTTGCTGATCTCGTAATGGCCATCTGCCCCAGAGGTGGTCGAATACTGGGCGCCGTATTTACTTTGTAGCTGAACGATCACTCCAGGTACCAAAGTGCCATTATTGTACGACACTGTACCCGAGACCGTCGCATATCCGGGCGTTTGCGAGGGCGTGCAAACCGGCATCCCTTGCTGTGCCGGCGTCGTAGATCCTGTTGGCGATTCCCCGGAAACCGGTGTTGCCACTACCGGAGGCGATCCCACCGGAGCTATCGTTTGCGTTTTCGGGTATGAGGAATACCCGTATGATAGCCCGTTATACCCATATCCACATGTTTGTGCATTCGTCTCTGTAGCGATCATCCACGGGGCACAAAGAGCAACAACGAATAGACATATTATCGTATATTTTATCCGATCAAGCATGATAAGACCCTGGATAATGATTAAAATGCGCACACAAAATGGTTCTTAAATTTTTAGTATTAATAATTGCATTTGGGGCAAAATTATGATACCGGCAAGCTCGACCGGTATCTTTACTTAGCGAATGTCCAGGGGCCCATGAGTTTTACCGGGATTTCGCTATGGTAAAATATGCACCGTCTATTAGCGGTCAGTTCCTGTGTAACATATTGGTGTAAATTATTAAACCCGTATATGCTGGCTCTTTTTATTGAATTGCCACGCCTCATAAATAGCAAACTATATACAATACAAGTCGCGTATACAGGTTTATCTATCGATAAATTACCAAAAGGAGTGTATTATGTCAGAGTTCCCGTGTAATAAACCGGTACTGGTGACCTGTGGCCTCCCCTATGCGAACGGGGCTGCACATATAGGCCACCTCAGAACGTATGTGCCTGCAGACATGTTCGTGAGGACTCTGAAGATGATGGGCCAGGATACCACCTTCGTCTGCGGATCCGACACTCATGGCACGCCTATCATCGTGAATGCGGAAGAGCAGGGGATTACGCCCCAGGAGCTCATTAGAAAGTATCACCTTTACTTTAAGGACGTCTTCAAAAAGTTCGAGGTCGACTTCAGCTGGTATGGCAGCACGGACGATCCGGAGAACCATCACCGGACGCAGTCGATCGTATCGGACTTACAGAAGAACGGCTATATCTATCCGAAGAACATCAGCGTGGCCTTCTGCCCAAAGTGCAAGCGCGGCTTACCGGACCGGTATGTCGAAGGCACCTGTCCGTATTGCGGCTCGGTAGCCCGAGGCGACGAGTGCGATATCGGCTGCCAGAGACACCTGGAGCCTGGCGAGATCAAGGACCCGAAATGCCGCGTCTGCGGCACAAAGGCCGAGATGAAGACCCAGGAGCACTTCTTCTTTAAGCTGACGGACTTCGGCCCTTTTCTTACGGAATACCTGAACGGCTTACACGCCACGCCAAATGTGAATTATGCCAAGGAATGGGCGAAGGAGCTCCATGACTGGTGTATTACCCGCAACATGGAGTGGGGCGTCAAGTATCCGGGCCACGACGACCTTGTCGTTTATGTATGGGTCGATGCGCCGATTGGCTACATCGCCTTCACCGAGGAGTACATGAATTCCATAGGCAAGGACTGGAAGACCATATGGAAGGGCGATTCTCGCATCATTCACTTCATCGGCGGGGATATCATCTACCATCACTGTATTTTCTGGCCGTCCATGCTCAAAGGCGCCGGATATACGTTACCGTACGGAGTGGTCGCCTCCGGCATGATCAAGGTGAATGATAAGAAATTTTCCAAGAGCCGTGGCTACATCGTATGGGTGGAGGACGACTATCTGGCACACGGGTTCCACCCGGACCTGCTGCGCTATTATATTTTAAGCTACACGTCTCACACGAAGGACATCAACTTCTCCTGGAAGGAGTTCCAGACGAAGGTGAACAAAGAGCTGGTCGGCAGCTACGGTAATTTCGTGAACCGTATACTGACGTTCATCGCTTCAAAGAACATAGCCATCAAGGGCTCACTGGAGCCGGATGTCTTGAATGCTATCAAGATCGCGCTGGAAGTACAGAAAGCAGAGATCGGGAACTATGAGTTCAAGAAAATACTCGACTCTGTGATCACTTTGGCCGACTTCGGTAACACCTACTTCCAGTCCCATGAGCCGTGGAAACTCATCAAGGAAGACCCGGCGAAGTGCGAGAATGTGCTGTATAATTGCGTGCAGCTCGTAAAGGCGCTAGCCATCCTGTCCTGGCCGTCCATGCCGGAAAAGGCCGAAGAAGTATGGGAAATGCTGGGGTACGATAAGAATACGCTGGCATCGACTTTAGTGGGCGAAGTGCTGACGCCCTTTGATCCCGCCATGAAGCTGGGAAAGCCGGCCATCCTGTTCACGAAGCTGGAGGACAAGAAGATCGCTGAGATGGAGAAGATCCTGAACATGCGCGTGGATATTGCCGAAGCAAAAATGTCGGGAAAGAAGACAGAAGAAGTGCCGTCGGGCCTGATCTCGATCGATGATTTCGCAAAGATGGAGTTGCGCGTGGGCAAGGTCATCAGCAGCGAGCGCATCAAGGGCAGCAAGAAGCTCCTGAAGAATATCATCGACCTCGGCGAGGAAAAGCCCAGGCAGATCGTGTCCGGCATTGCGGAGCAGTATACGCCAGAAGAGATGGTCGGAAAGACCGTCATCGTCATCGCGAACCTGAAGCCCGCAAAGATCATGGGCGTCGAGTCCAACGGCATGGTGCTGGCGGCAGACTCCAACGGCGCGACCCTTCTGACACCTGAAAAGCCCAGCGAGCCTGGCACGAAAGTGCACTGAAGCTCGCTTTTTTATCTTTTTGTAGCAGCATTCTGAACAGCAAGATCGCAAATACAATCAGTATTGTTTCCAGTAAGCTCTTTTTTTAGTGGTCTATGGAGGCTTTTCCATCCATAAGCTTCCTGGGCTATCTTTTTTCGATAGATCGATTAGGGGGTCGATGTTGTGGTATATTTAAATATATATAATATTATATTAATAGTTGGTGAATGTTGAGTTATGGACCCTTATGCTTATTATGCACTTGAATTCGTAGTGATACTCGTCGGTTTCACTCTTATCCACAAATACATATTCAATCATAATAGAAAGTTCGACAGCGGCTCATTTTACCTGAGCATCATGGGGGCCGTATATATCTGGATCGTCGTGATCTCGATGCACACGTTCGGCATTGCACTCGGCTTGATCATGGGCATCATCGGTGGTGCGCTTGCCGTGATGATGCTGGATACCACGGCCGGTTTTCTATACAGGTCAGGATATTAGCGCGTCTTTCTTAGAACAAGCATGGAAAGCCCCAGCGCGCCGATCGCCGTCAGCGCTAAGAACCCCGGAGTTGGTACCGGGTCATTCTGGGTTGCAGCCGGCGTGGGTGTCGGGGTTGCAGTCGGTACCGCCGTAGGTGTCGGGGTTGCCGGATTTATATATGCGTAATCCGGTATGGCCACGTTCGCCGTCACAGTGCCGGCGCCTGGCGCGACATTGATGATCCTATAATAAACATGTCCGTCCTTCTCGCCAGTAACGTTATAATCGCCGACCGGTACGTACGTGAAAGTGTACATCCCTATTGCTGCAGTCCTGCCGTCGTTGGTCAGCTGCGGGTTATCGGACGCCTTCAATTTCCCTGTATTATTCTGTCCGTCCCAGTGCCAGAGCGTGACGGTCGCGTCAGGTATACCGTTCCTGTTCTGGTCCGTCACGATGCCCGACACCGTGCCCCAGCCCACGACTCTTACGGTGCAAGTATCCGTGAGATCTTCGCCGTACATGATATGAGAGGTAGCCGTAATGTTCACGATGCCTACGGTATTGTTGGCTATGAGTAAGATCTTGGCCTGCCCGTTAGCGTCGCTCGGCCTGGTCCTGTTGTAAGGATCGAGCGTGGCGACCGTATCGTTGTCGGACGTGAAGGTGATCGCTATGTTCGCCATTTTGTAAGGCTGTCCGTTTAAGTAGAGCTGCGCGGTGATCACGGACATATGAATGTCCGCCATCTGATCGTAAACCGAATAGTTAATGTCGTCCGCAAGCGAAAGCGAGCCGCCGGAGGTGACCATGACGACGGGTGAATCGTATTGCTGTGCATGTGCGGCTAACGCTGTCAGCGACAGCATGAATAGTAGAGATACGGCAATAGCGTAGGCTTTCAGGGACATAGCATGACTCATAGACTATGCGTGCCTATATATTTTGTCGTCTTCGGGAAAGCTGGCTATTTGCAGGATACATTTTTTATATGTTTAATTTTATATATTGTTTTTAATTACTATGCAAACATCAGGAGCTTAAGCTCCGTGGAGACGATGAGATCATGATGAAAGTAGAATCACAAGGCCCCGACCTATTCAAGCAGATCAACTACCCGAAAGACCAGAACAACATGACTGACCTGGAAAAGAAGCACTGGCCGCGGATCGAGTGCCCGGATACTGTGGAGGCGAACAAGCCATTCGATGTTAGCGTGAACATCGGCGTCGGCCTCGACCATCCCAGCGAGCTTGCACATTTCATCGAATGGGTCGAGCTTTCAAGGGGGAGCTGCAATATCAGCCGCGCTTACCTGCAGCCGAAAAACTCGTATCCCCGGGTGACGTTCAGGATCGCGCTGGACAAGAGCACCACACTCGTGGCCCGCGAAAGCTGCAACTTGCATGGCATATGGGAAAATAAGAAAGAGATCACCGTAAAGTAGATCTTTTTTCTTTAAACTTTTTTATTCGCCCCCATTACCTGGACGATCATTTGCCGTTCTCTCGGCCTGTTATCGAAATCGGCGAAGACGATCTGCTGCCAGGTTCCAAGCAGCAGGCGCCCTTTTTCAAATGGCACGACGAGGCTCGGGCCAACCATAGAAGCCTTCACATGTGAATTGCCATTTCCGTCTCCCCATCTGGCATCATGGTCGTAATGCTCTCCCTTTGGCGCTAGCTTATCCATCGCCCTGGGGAAGTCTTTCATCAGGCCCGGCTCATACTCGATTGTGGTCACGGACGCAGTGCTGCCCGGAACGAACAAGGTGACAATACCACTATCGACCTTAGATGCCGACAGCACGTCCTGTACACGTGCAGTGATGTCGATCATGTCGCCATCTCCCTGCGTACTAAAAGACAGTGTTTTCATGATGATCGTCATAGTGACCATAATAATTTGTTGATGTGATTGATAAAAGTCTAACACACAGTGAGTGTAAAAATCCTGGTCACAACTCATTTTCAACGTTTGAATCATTGAAACATACAATTATAAATGATAATACAAGTGATACATCACACAGTGATCACTGTAACACGCCAGCCTTACAATCTATTTAAGGATCGTACGTATTTTGGCGTGTCATAGCCTGAGAGGCATACGTATGGACAGGATATTAAAATCGGGCATCATCGCGGGCTTAATAGGCGCTTCCATTACACTGATGAACCTTATCATATTAGTGATCGGGATGAAAAATCAAAGCACGATGTTTCTGCTCGTATTGTTATTAGCGAACGTACTGGCGTTCATCGTGGCAGGCCTGGTCGCGGGCATGCTGGTCTTCCCCTATGCTCCGGGTAAGACGGAATCGCTTAAGACCGGCCTGATTGCCGGGGGCGTGGTAGCCTATGTCCCCATTGTGATCATCTGCATTTTTGTCTTCTTAAATACGATCATTGCTGTCATCTTCTCGACCCATCCGGTCGATGTTATGTCCACATTCCTCGGTGGCTTAGCGCTCATATTCTGCATGATCGCCCAGGCGGCGCTGTCCGGGCTGGTCTCGCTGGGATATACGAGCTATACGGGGCGTAGGAAACGAAGCGACACGGCTGCCCCTGCCACGGACGAGGACAGCGGGCTGGAAGACCTAAAAACATTGTACGACGATCTCTGGAAAGACGCCGGGACACTGGCGAACGACATGTACCGCAGCATCCAGCTATACCTGCTCGCCGGCGTTTTTACGCTGATCTACGGCTTTGTGATCTTAGCATATGCGCTGGTCAGCTGGCAGCGTATCTATACTGGCAGCACGGAAATAGCGGACTATTCCGCGGCGATAGGCGAGACGATCGGCGGCGTGATCCAGATCGTCGTCGGCCCGCTGTTGATACGGTGGTACTTCAAGCTTAAATCCCGGTATGCGAGCCTGGCCTCAATAGAAAAGGGAGACGTGTAATACCCGATGCCCAGGAGCAAGGCTCCCCCGCCTTCAAAGGCAGCCGAGCGGCTGATGGAATACATGGAAATCGCCCGTTCCATGCAGGCTCAGCGAGGCAAAGTGCTGTGGTATGACTTCTATCGCAGAGCAGGCAACCCATACCAGACAGACCGCACTATCGAATATCTCCTTGAAAATGGCCTGATCTCGGGAAATAAAGAGGATGGCTACTTGATGACCGAGAAAGGCGAGACCTGGTATGACATCCTGAAAAAACACCGGGACCTCGTCGGCGTGCTTACAAGAGAGCTGAGCGGCGACCGGCGGAAAGAATGGTAATAACTGATTTTGTGATGTATAACTAAACCCCCCTTTAGTTCTAGAATCACGGGGATATACTCCGAAGCGCACATATCGACATGTGAAAAAAGGTGAGCGTTTTGGACATTATAAAAAATTTGAATCAACCTAAAGTGATACCAATAATGCTTGGAATCATTATCGGTCTGCTCCTGAGCATCGTGTCGGGTTTGATATATGTATACGTATTCCACGAGAGCAGCTCGACATTTTATCTGTTTGCTGCTCTGACTTTGTTAGGTGGTCCGCTCGTCGGGGGACTTATCGCCGCATTGATCACGAAAGAGCACAAGTTTACAGCTTTACTGATTTCCGGCTTTGCCATATTTGCGATATTACTGATACTCTCGATTTTATCTTATCTCGTATTTCCGTTATTTTCTTATGAAAGCGTACAGCTACCTGCTTCCTGCACTAATAATGCTTCCAGTTCCAGTTCTCATATGCCTTCCGGCCTGAATTACTCGATACCGGGCGTAGGCACCGGAAAGCTCCTAACTGACGATAATACTTCCGCCGTTGTCGTTATGAGCGACTATGATCATATACCCTATCCCAGTACGGTATATCTGGTTAACAAAAGCAGCAATAAGGTCATTCAGAGTTTGAATTTTGACAATGATATCATAGCCGCTGCCTTCGATCAGGGCACGCTAAATCTGTTCAACGACAAAATCGGATATTATATCAACACGGAGAATGGCGAATTTGTAAATACCATCGTCAGGCTGGATAATTATCGAGGACTCTTTACGTCCGATAATCATACGTATATGCAAACGACCTTCGAAACCTCCGTCCTTAACGCCGACGGGAGTGTCGACCTTCATCGTCAGATGTACATGAATTGTACGGCATTAGGCTATTTTATATCCGGCTCGACCGGCCAAATTATTCAATAGGGTGGATGGAAAATGTATGCATTACAAAGCCTGCCGGAAGAACCGGTAATATCAATCAGCGGGCTTACGAAAACGTATATGGGCGTCAAGGCTCTGAGCTCGCTCGACCTCAAGGTGCCCAAGAATTCAATATTCGGATTCCTGGGCCCGAATGGGGCAGGCAAGACGACGACGATCAAGCTGATCCTGGGGCTGACAAAGCCCACATGCGGCAGTTGTTCGGTCTTCGGCATGGATGCGACACAGAAAAGCACCGACATCCGCCGCAGGATCGGCTACCTGGCCCAGGACCCGAGATATTACGAGTATATGACCGCCAGGGAAACGCTGAAATTCGTGGCTAAATTTTTCTATGAGGGGCCGGAGCGGCTGATCGATGAGCGAGTGGAAGAATGTCTACAGCAGGTCGGCCTTGGGGACAAGGCGGACAGGACCATCGACGGCTTCTCTGGCGGCGAAAGGCAGCGGCTGGGCATCGCGCAAGTACAGGTCAATTCACCCGATCTGATGATCCTGGACGAGCCGGCGGCGTCCCTCGATCCTATGGGGAGGCATGACGTGCTCGAGATACTGGAGCGCCTTAGGGGTAAGACCACGGTTTTTTATTCGACCCATATTCTCGAGGACGTACAGCGCGTGAGCGACACTGTGGCGATCATCAATAAGGGCCGGCTCATCGCCCAGGCGCCGATCGAGAAATTATTACACGGCGACCAGGTGACTTATCACATCGTCGCCAGGGGCGACGAGCTTACTATCAGGCAAATGCTCTCCTGCCAGCCCTGGGTATCATCTGTCGTATCCACGCCAGTGAACGGCGTAACAAAATATGAGGTGGCAGTGACCGACGAAAGCATCGCAGACGATCAGCTACTGGAGCGGATCATAAGCTGCGGCAGCGTGAAAGTAAAGGAATTCGGGCTCAAGAAGTACAGCCTGGAAGAGATCTTCGTGCAGATCATGGAGGAAGAAAACCATGTCCGATAGTAAATTCGTCCTTGTAAAAGAAAAAGGCTGGTCGGCCGGCTTTTTAAACATGCTCGACAAAGAGAATGCCAGGTGGTGGGGGCGACGGAACTGGGTCGTACAGCTGGTCTTATGGTTCTTACTGCTGAACATGCCGGTGCTCTTTATTTTGTATGTGAACCCCTATCTCCCTACTAGCCAGGGCATCACATATACGACTGAAATGAATTCCCAATTAGCGGCACAAGTGTTTTTTGCCATCTCGGCATTATACCTTCCTTTCGGTATCAGCATCCTGACCCACGACTCGATCATTAAGGAACGAGAACAGGGTACCATGGCCTGGATCCTTTCCAAGCCCATATCCCGAAAATCATTCATACTGTCCAAAATTGTGGCTAATATCGCAGGTGTGATGATATTAATGGTAGTGGTACAGGGTATCATCACTTATGGGATCATATCGGCATATAACGGGAACTTCATGAATGCAGTGAACTTTTTCGGAGCGCTCGGTATCATCGCAGTATTAAGCCTGTTCTTCCTGAGCATGATCTCCATGCTAGGCATATTGACCATGTCAAGGTATGCCGTACTGGGGGCGGCGGTCACCTTCATCATACTTGGCATGGCAGCCTCACAGGTGCTGCCCGATATCTCAACGTATCTGACATGGAAGCTTTCGGAGACCGCCCGCGACTTTGCAATGAACGGATCGCTGACGCCGAACGAGATCACGCAACTCGTCGCGACCGGCGTATGGATCGTGATATTCTTCCTGGTCTCGCTGGTCCGGATAGAGCAGATCGAGGTATAACAGTCACATTTTTACGAGACTGGCCTATAAATGATACCAGGCGGCGCGATCATAAATTGTCGGCTGGTATCCATGATCAAAAATTACAAGATATTTTGAACCCGTTATACGTTTAAATTAGCTTGGCCGTGACGTTGCCATTGTTGTCGATTTCCACGATGGCGGCATTACCCAGCATCGCAGGCCCGGGATTTACAACCAGTGTATTGCCCAGCATGGACACGCTTCTGTCCTCATGAATGTGCCCGCAGACGATCGCCTTAAAGTTAGGTGCTAGCTCAGCGACCGAGGTGCTGCCCACGTGAGCCCCGTTCGGGATCGTGTCTCCGTGGCCTTTCGGGGGCGCATGTGATATGAGAATGGCCGTACCAGAGATGCCTTTGACCAACCGCTCCAGCTTTTTCCTGATCTCCTCTTCCGAGTGCTCAAAAGGAGTGTTAAAAGGTGTGGGGTTCGAGCCGCCTATGCCCACAAAAGTGATTCCACCGAGAGTCTTTTTCTTCTCGTGCAGGTTGACGTCCTCGCTTTCCAGCAGGTCCACCATGTCCAGCGGATCACAGTTACCGGGAACGGCCAGGACGGGTTTTGGCAGCATTCTCAAGATCTTTTCACCATTCTCCGTCGGCCCGAACTCCGTCAGGTCGCCGGCGAGCAGCGTCCCATCGACAGTGCCCGCTTTTTTCAGCATTTCCGGCACTTTCGTATAATCGTTATGGAAGTCTGTGACAGCGAGAAATCTCATACATTAAAAAAGAGGCTCTAAAAAGAAAAACCTAACGTTCGGGTTCAGACTCTGTCCCGTTCCTCGCCCGTTCCAGCGCCAGCTCCATTTCCCGGAGCACGCCCATCATCGTATAGCATTCCGTCGGGTTGAGCAGCGCACGGCCGAAGATGCGCCTGATCATCATCATCGTCTTCTCTTTTTTATGCTTCGGGTAGCCCGCGTTATCTAGCAACGCCCCAAAATGATCATAGTAGATGCTCATCAGCTCTTCGTCCGCCATCGCGATGTTGCCGCCCTTGAAATCTGACAGCTCATACAGCATGACGCCGACCGCCTGTGCCAGGTTCATAATGGGGTAATCCGACGACGTCGGGATATACACTACGATATCGCACCGCTCCACGATCTCGTTCACCAGCCCCCAGTCTTCGCGACCGAAGACCAGTGCAATGACACCGGATCTTTCTTCCAGCAGCGCCCTCAGTTCTTTGGGATTAAAATAAGGCATACGAACGTGTGAATCCTGCCGCAGCCCTACCTTACCGCTGGTCGCAACGACTGCACTGGCTCCTTTAATGGCATCCTCAAAAGTGTCGACGATCATGGTCCGCTCGAGCAGATCCTGGGCATGCATGGCCATGGCTTTTGCAAAATCGCCCAGCTTACATGGGTTGACCAGGACCAGGTCCTCGAAGCCGAAGTTCTTCATGACACGGCAGACCGAGCCCACGTTGCCCTCATTGATCGGCTCCACGAGCACGACGCGAAACCGCAGGTTTTTTTCATTCATTATTTCTTCAGGCTCTCCTTGACCTTGCTAAGCACGACGATGTCAGAGATCTGGGTCTCCGGGTAATTGCCGGTCTCGTCCTTTTCGACCGCTTTGACCATGTCCCAGATCGTCAAGAGCCCGATGCTGACGCCGGTGAGCGCTTCCATCTCCACGCCGGTCTTTCCCGTCGACCGCACTTCCACGGTTGCGGTGATCGTCTCTTCGCCCATGGAAAAGTCAGCGTCGATGCCGGTAATGGGGATCTGGTGGCATAGCGGGATCGTGTCCCAGGTCCGCTTGACCGCCTGGATCGCCGCGATGCGGGCCGTAGCCAGGACGTTCCCCTTCTTCACGTCGCCGGTCCTGATCAGGTCCATAGTCTTTTTCGTCAGGCGGATGGTGCCGCGAGCCTTCGCGATCCGGAGCACATCCTCCTTGGCCCCCACGTCGACCATCTTGACTTTATCGCCTTCCATATGAGTAAAATCATTAGCGCGCATGTGACACTCCGACTACGAAGACATGTACTTAAAGCTTTAATATTTTATCGAGTATAACGGGTCGAAGCGCAAGTTCTCTTAATTGATCAAGGCTATCAAGACCATTGCATAACTAAGTATCTATTAACGTAATAAGCCATATTAACTGCTTTTTTTGGTATGTGACAATAATGCATTGTACATCAGTATTAAAGGCTCCTAATTGGCCTTATTTTCACTAAATCTGCTAGCAATATTAAACTTCCTACTTTCACTATAGGTTTATGGGGATGTAACTTATGAGTAAGATAAAGAAATTTTTAACGATCTGTACAGCAAGTGTAGCTTCAGCTCTTGTAGCGCTGCCCTCACATGCATGTTTCAGTCCTTTCGGCCTTGGATTTGGCGGCCTTGGCTGTGGCCTGGGTTTTGGCGGCCTTGGATTAGGCTTCGGATTCCCGTTTGGTCTCGGTTTTGGCGGCCTCGGGTTCAGCTCATTTAGCAGCCTTGCGTTCAGCTCATTTAGCAGCTTCGGCCTCGGGTTCAATCCCTTCTTCTGGTAAAAGGGATCTCAACCCTTATTTTTTATTCGAATTTTGCAAAATTGACTATTCTTAGCTCATTGCGCGTCTTTGCGGATACGATCATTCCATTTTACACGCACGGCCGGTACTTTTTTATTGCGTAGGGCACGTTGTTCAGGACATCGGATGCGATGAGCCCAAATCCCTTATCCTCAAACGCCATGTCTCCTGCGGTGCCGCACACGAATGCAGCCGCGCAAGCCGCGTCGAATCCGTTGTTCTTACAGTAAAAAGCGCCGACGACCCCGGCCAGCACGTCTCCGACGCCGCCAACGGCCATACCGGGATTCCCCGTGCTATTTATTTTTACCCTGTCGCCGTCGCTCACGACTGCGGGGCTCCCCTTCCACAGCGCGATGAGATCCTTCTCCACGGCGAAGCGCTTCACTGCCTGTGCCGCACGATCGCTGTAGCGGTCTATGTCCTCGCCTCCCATTCGCTTGAATTCTTTAACGTTCGGCGTGATAATGCCGTGCAACGGCATAGACGGCTGAAGCGCATCCGCATCGATCACCACGCGGTCGCATAATGCCAGTATCTTCTCGATGGCTGCAAGCGTTTCCGGCGCATGGCCCGTACCCATGCCGATCACGACTACGTGGTGGCGCTTGATCAACGGCTCCAGCTTTTTCACATCTGCTTCTACCAGTATCT
Organism: uncultured Methanocellaceae archaeon; assembly: GCA_963780665.1. Taxonomy (GTDB): domain Archaea; phylum Halobacteriota; class Methanocellia; order Methanocellales; family Methanocellaceae; genus Methanocella. The sequence continues at coordinate 340,207 of CAWACJ010000006.1, forward strand.
CGGGGTCACTGGTCGGCCATACGATCATATCCGGGGAGAATGACGCGATGATATTAGCTGCCCTCTGTGGCGCGGCAACGCTGACGATCTCGGCGCCCGACCTGTATGCGGCGAGAGCGGCGAACGCCGGCGCGCCGCTGTATGGGCCTCCACCGATGACGAGAACACGGCCTCCTTCGCCCTTTTCTTCGAAGTCGCCTCTGCTTTTCAGCCCGACCAGCTCGCCGGGGCCGATATGGGTGACGGCCTTTTGAGGTATGCCGATGTCTTCGGTCTCCACGTTATATGCTTCCAGCCCTTTCTTCGGCGCATGGAATGTGATCACAAGGTCCGCACGTACGCACTCGTGGCAATTACCGGTCCATGCATCGAGCCCGCTCGGGATGTCGATGGAAACCTTATGCGCCCGACTGATATTTATCAATCGGATCGCTGTCCTGACCGGTTCCCTGGGCTCGCCTCTGGCACCCGTGCCCAGTATAGCATCAACGATGACGTCGCATGAATCGAACAGCCCCGGGGACAGGCGCGCCGCGTTCTCTATCTCGAGGATAGAGATGCCCATGCTGTGGGCGATCTCCATGTTTGTCGCCGCGGCACCCTGTTTTACCATAGAGGCTTTCCCTAGCAGCAGGACAAGCACGCTGTAGCCTGCCTGCGCCAGCAGCCTTGCGACGACGAAGCCGTCCCCGCCATTATTGCCAGTGCCGCAGACCACGAGCACAGTACACTGCTTATACAGTGCGATGATCGACTCGGCGGCCTTTCGGCCGGCGTTCTCCATCAGCTCCCCGTAGCTCACGCCGAAATAATCGGCATTTGCCTCCAGCGCTCGCATCTCCTCGACGGTGATGATCCTTTTCACATCGCTTACCCCGGTCATACTTATGTCTATTAGAAAGCTAACGTGCTAAAAATAATTATCCGAACCGGTTATCGCATCTTTTTGCTACGCTCGGATCATTGGGCTTTTTCACGCACCTAAAAACGACTAATTTTTCGAAGGGGACCTTATCTTCGCTGACCAGCTCGACAGAGAACCCTCGCTCTTCGTATAACTTCCTTACTTCGTCGATGCCTGTCAGCGAGGAAAACACCGTAAGTACGCGGCCGTCGGGCGACAATACTCTGTCGATGTCCTCCAGGAACCGCTCGATCTCCCTGCGCCCGGTGGCACCGCCGTCGAATGCCCTGTTCAGCCACGAGTGAAGCCGCTCGTCTTCAGCGGTCGGTAAATAGGGCGGGTTGAAGATAACGAGGTCGAACCGTCCTCTTATGCCGGAAAAAAGATCTGTCCTGACCACGTTAACTCCGTTCAGCCTGGCGTTCTTGCACGCATATGGATTGATATCCGTAGCTATGATCTTCGTTATATCATTAACAAAAAGTGAAACAATACCGCTGCCCGTACCGACTTCAAGCGCCCGGTCGCCGGGCCTGGCTTCTTTCAGCGCGGCTTCGACGAGCAGGTAAGAGTCTTCGCCCGGATCGTAGACTTCATCAAGCAGCTTGAATTCTTTACCTTTATAGATCCGTATTTCCATTCTTTTTCAACTCGTAAACACGGTTGGCGAGGTCGGCGAACTCCTGGGGCGATACTTGTTCGGCCCGCCTGCCCATGAGGTCCTGCGGCAATTGTGCGACGATCGCTTTCATGTCCTTGATCCCCATGATATGTGCGCCATTCACCAGCGCGTTACTGAGCCTTTTGCGGCGTTGAGTGAACGCTGCGGTCACCAGCCCCATGAACAGGTCATTATCCTTAAGCTGGTACGACGCCGGCCGCGGAGTCAGTTTTACGACGGATGACTCCACCTCCGGGGGCGGGTTGAACGCGTGCGGGGACACGCGCATGAGTATCTCGACGTCGGCGTAGTGCTGCACGTGCACGGAAAGCCTGGAATAGTCCAGCTCGCCGACCTTTGCGACCATGCGCTGCGCGAACTCGCGCTGGTACATGAGAATACCGAACTTGAAGGGGCGCTCCAGCAGCCTGAACGTGATATCCGAGGATATGGAGTACGGCAGGTTAGCGACCACTTTGTCGAATTTCGGAAGATCGACCTTGAGCGCGTTGCCTTTGATGATCGTGACATTGGAGCCTGCAAATTTTTCTTCGAGCATGGCGACTAATGTACTATCGATCTCTACAGAATAGACATGGCGGGCTTTCTTAGAAAGCGCCGTCGTTAAATTGCCAGGGCCCGCCCCGATCTCGAGGATATCCTCATCCGGACGAATATCGGCGAACGAGACGATCTTTCTCAGGATCGTGTCGTCCGTTAAAAAGTGCTGGTCCTTACGCTTATCGGGAACGATATCCATTACTTAGCGAACATCCTGTACTTTATGTTCTGGTCCTGGATCTCTTGCTCGATACGCTTGGCCATGAGCTTTTCGGGGTGGTGCAGGCCTTTGATCCGCGTCTCGATGTCCGCAAAACTCTTGAACTTGCCCTTCTTGCGCTCGTCGATGACGGCCCACATCATCTTCTTGCCGATGCCCGGCAGAAGCTCTAACATGTGGAGCCTAGTGGTGATGGGCTGCGCCGTGTTATAGAATTCTACATACCTGGCTTCGTTTTCCTTCACGATCTTTTCGATCATGTAGGGCAGCTCGATCTTTGCGCTATGGGTCAATTCCTCATACGAGAGCCGGCGCTCTACGTGCTTCACCACATCGCGCTCGCCCTTGCCTACGAACACCTTACTCTCTATCTCTACCCGGGCGTTCTCTTTAACGCTAAGCTCCAGGAGTATATAATAATCTGCACCCAAGGCCTGCGCTACTGGTTGCCGCAGGTGAATTGGCCGCGTGTCCTCCCCATGCCCTGTAGGCAGGAAATCGATAATATACGCGTATTGTTCTTTAATGTCTGTCGTATGAGTCATCGCCTTCAAGGTTCACCCCTCATACAATATAACACGTATTAATAAAAAAAGTATTGCTTAGAGTATAGCTTAGATATGCTTAGCTACAACATCCAGTATACCCTTAAGCTCAGCTTCGGTCAGAGTAAATCTTTCCTTAGCGTAGATAGACCTGAGCTCGTCTTTCGAGCGCGGGCACAGGTTTGCTATCCTGACAGCAATGTCTATCTTCATCTTCTCTAAGGTAAGAAGCTCATTGACCATGTTACGGGATTCCTGGGCTCCCAGCTTGGAGAACTTGTTGGCGTGCTCGACTGCGCGCTTCTGCTCGTATCGCAGCTCGATGCCTGCCTTTTCCCTCTCTTCTTTAATTTGGTTGAGGGTCTCCTTTACTTCGGGGAGTGTGAGTAATTCCTCGCTTATTACCTTCTTTATGATCATCTAAGACACCGCTTCACTGAGTCGCCGTAGCGTCCGTCTGTGGCCTGAGGTGCTGGGGACGAACGATGAGCATCTTTAACATGTCGCCATCGTACATATCCAGTAAGTAAGCTCTGCCTCTCTGGCCGGTGACCGTGGCAGTCTTGCCATGGTAGCGGCGGTTCGGCATGCCCTTGTGGACACTCGAGTCTACTATGATATGGACCTTCTGACCTACTTCAAATTCCTGGATGGCGCGGCTAACCGGGGAGAAGCCCCTTGCCCTTAACGCCTTTGTGAACTTGTACCTGGTTTTCTTTCTTTCACCATGTGATCTTGCCATGATATTCCTCCTTCGACGTTCATGACGTCCAGCTCTTTGACGCGGGCCTGCTGACCGAGCAATTCTGACAGGGACGGCTTTGTACGGCCACTGTCGCTCGAGACCAGCTCTTTAACGTATAGCCCGCCCTCGCAGCGGACGGTTATAATGAAATACTTTTCAGCTTCGTTATGGTCATCGAGAGTGATCTCGAAAACTTTTCGCTTTCGCTCTAAATCCGCTCTCCTTTGCATAACCCTTTCGGGCGTTTGCTGAAGAATTTCAGAGTTAGATAAAGCTGCTAACGAAGATTTAAGCGTTTCTATTGAAATATCCTCATTGTATATAACTTTAAGCCTGTAAACCTTATTAGGCTTCGCGGCTTTGACATCTTCAACCGCGCTTTTGTCGACGTACACGAGGTCTGACACGGCGACTTTATCCTTTGCATATGCGTTTATCTTTTCCTTTAGGTATTTCAGGTCGACCCAGCGTATCTTCGGGTTGATCACTTCCATGACGAACGGCCTGCCGTCACCGAGCATCCTGCCGTCGATATCTTCGCGTCCTCCGCCATGCAGTACGCCGTCGTCGGCGTGAAATGCTTTTTTGACCTCTTCGTGGATCTGCTCCTCGACCGACGTAGGATACAGCTTGCCCTTGCCTTCGCAGTGCCCGCATACTTTGCCTTCCCATGTCGTGCCCTTTCCGTGGCACTCGCGGCATGGCCAGCGCGTCTGCGGTATGTCGCGCACGAACTTATTGTAGCGGCCGCCGAAGAAGAGCGAGTTGACCCGCAGGACGACTTTGTCCGTCGCCAGGTCTATCATGAAGTTCACGTCCGGGCGCTTGAAATCGACGTCCTTGCCCGTCTTCAGGGAGATCGCTTTTCCGACCTCGCGGTTCAGCTCCGACTTCAGCAGCTCCGCGTTCGCCACGGCGCACTCTGCCTGGAGAACTTCTTCCTTTTCGGAGTATATAGGCGGCACTTTCGTGCCTACCAGCAATGTGTCGTATTCGATGCCCTGCACCATTTCCACGCATCGGTCCGCCCATTTCTGAATATTAGTGGTATCCTGGAACAGGCCGCGGCAGAGCCAGCATTCCTCGTCTTTTTCCGCATCGCTGCCTATGATCTTGCGTGCTTGCGCGAACGTCGGCGCAAGCAGCTTCTGCGTCTCCTTGTCGTCGTCCGCGGAAGCCTGCATCGATATGGCGGTCTTGATCGCAAGACCACGCTGCGCGTTCGTCAATCCTGTAGATAATTTTCCGAACTGCCGGCCCATGCAGCTGTCGCAGATCGGGCCCTCCTTGAGGATGCACTTTGCCGTTTCTATGATCGTCATTGTCGGAGTCCATGATGCACTTCTATCTTTTAAACCTTTCTTGAAATAATTTTAAATGAAACATGTATAAAATTTAAATATTAAATTAACATTTAATTATTTGTGAATGTAAATGGAAACGATGGAATCAAATTCAAGTAAAATATCCAGCCAGAACCAGATCACACTGCCGGCCGATGTCAGAAAGAAGCTGGGGGTCAAGCCCGGCGATAAAGTTGTATTTATCGAGGAGAATGAAAAGATTGTCGTCAGGAGCCTGAAAGACCTGATATGTGAGGTGGTGGAAGGTTTCAAAGATCTGGATAAGACAGATAAGGAATTCAGGAAAGGATTCGACCGAATGTTCAGGGAAGGTATCGAGTAATGGACATTTGCCTGGATACTAATGTCTTTAGCAGCGATCCTGATTTTCTGATATGGATGGATAAAAATAATATAAAAGGCTATCTTTCAGCGCATGCTTTAATGGAACTTTCATACTATGAAATGAGAAGAGTCGGCGGGTCGATGATTAATCTTATGAATATGATTTATGGGCTCGATATGGAGATCGTCCCGTTAGATAAAACACTGGCCCTTATTGCAGCTAAAAATGCACTGTCAAGGCATGACCTTTCAAATAATGCGGTCGATTATGCCATCGGTGCCTATGCATATAAGCGTAAGATACCTTTCATCACCAATAATAAAAAACATTTTAAATGGCTACAAGAGGTTTATACGCCTGCCGAATTCATGCAAAAAAATTAATCATTTTATACAAATTATCTCCGCCAGTTATTTCTTATCGTTGATTAATCAGAATTATCTGATTTTTAAGTAAAATATAAATAATCAAAGAAATCATATACTTACTTACTATGGGTAAGAAAGATGATGCTTCGTGCTGCGACGTTGAACTTCAAACCGTATACCGTATCGAGTCCATGGTCGCTGTGGACGAGCGCGGCCAGATGGTGCTTCCGAAAACGATCAGGGAAAAAATGGATATAAAACCCGGCGAGAAGCTGGCGCTGGTGACTTGCGAGAGGAACGGGAAAGTCTGCTGCGCATACTTGATAAAGAATGAGCAGCTGGGCGAGCTGGTTAAAGGCATCATACCAAAGTGAAGGGGATCGGCATGGAAAACATTACGAGAGATAATCAAAATATCATAAAAGTCGGTACTGAGCTGAATTTTGGCGACCGTCTGGACCATTTTTTAGCCAGGTGGGGATACAAGAGGTCGGAGCACCGGATAAGCCCGGGCCTGTATGCCATCGGGAAACCGACGGCGGAGTCGCCGGTGTTCGTGACTGCTAATTACTCGTTAAGCTTTGACGCGCTACGATCGAATTTAACCGGGATCGACTGCTACGTCCTGGTGCTAGACACTAAGGGCATTAACGTCTGGTGTGCAGCAGGAAAGGGCACATTCGGCACGGACGAATTGATCAACCGCATCAAGGTCACGGGACTTGAAAACATCGTCAGCCATCGTAAGGTCATTTTGCCACAGCTGGGCGCTGCCGGAGTATCGGCTTTCACGGTAAAAAAGGAATGCGGCTGGCAGGTGGAATACGGGCCCGTGAAGGCCGCGGACCTGCAGGAATTTATGAAGACGCATAAGGCGACGCCCGAGATGCGCATGGTACGGTTCGGCCTCTGGGACCGCATCGTTCTCATACCAATCGAAGTGGTCAGCATTCTGCTCCTCACCATCGTCGTAACGGTCATATTGTACTTCGCAATGGGCCTGGCGGCGGCGCTTGCGGTGCTGGCCGCCGTATTCGCGGGCACGGCATTATTCCCGGCACTACTGCCCTATATACCGGTAAAGGACTTCAGCGCAAAGGGACTGATCCTCGGCTTGATCGTAGCAATACCATTCGCTTACTTTGCGCTCACGAAGACCGGTCCCATGTGGCCGAATGCTCTCGCTGCGCTCGGCTATCTGCTGGCCATGCCACCTGTGACCGCATATCTGGCGCTGAACTTTACCGGCGCCTCGACATTCACGTCCCGTACGGGCGTGCGTAAAGAGATCTACCGATACATACCGCCGATGGCGGTAATGTTCGTGGTCGGCGTGCTGATCTTCGTCGGGCTCTTTGTCGCCCACTTCATGAAGGTGATCTAAATGTTCAACTCATACCATGAAAATACACTGAAATACGACCCGGAGGAATGCATAAACTGTGGCATGTGCAGTAAGGTATGCCCTCATGGTGTCTTCGCGCCCGGAAAGGATGCAGCAATACTGGCGAACAAGGAAGCCTGCATGGAATGCGGCGCCTGCTTCCTGAATTGCCCTACCGTGGCGATCGAGGTCGAAAGTGGCGTAGGGTGCGCGGCAGCCATGATCCACGCGGCGCTCACCGGCGGCCCGGAAACCTGTGGCGACGACGGATGCTGTGGCGGTGCAGAAGAAAAACAAAACTAGGTGATGTGACGACATGACCGATCACGTGCAAACTCACAAATTATCCGCAGGCGATAAGCCCTCGGATCAGTTCTCGAACCCCGTGCTCCAGAACATTTACGCCCGCCGCTCGACCAGGAACTACAAGCCCGACCCGGTGCCTGACGATATCCTGCTTGAGCTCGTCAAGGCGGGCATTTATGCCCCGACAGCCCGCAACCAGCAGGCATGGCGATTTGTCGTCATCACCAATAAAACGGAGATCGATAAATATGCGGACCGGGCAAAGCAGCTGTGGCAAAAATACCTGCCTCTTAAAGTGGCATCAGCCCTTGGCATCGGCGGAAAAGCTATCTCTAATTATGTAAAAATGATGAAAGCACCCGCTTTACACCTTTTCCATCACGCGCCGGCACTTATCTTCATTTTCGCGCCAAAAGGCCGGCTGGTCGCCGAAGACTGTGCGTGTGCGGCAGAGAATATGATGCTGGCTGCAAAGTCGCTCGGCATAGGCAGCTGCTGGATCGGTCTTGCAGGGCCGCTCGGGACGGATAAACGGACGCTGGGCGAGCTTAAGGTCCCAAAAGGCTACAGGCTCATGGCAACGGTCGTGTTTGGATACCCGACGAACGATGCTGCGAAGGCACCGGCGAGGAATGATGACGTTTTAATTAGCTGGATCGAATGAATTTTTAGCCTGACGATATCAGATGTCTTTGATTCTCCGGCATATAAAAAAACGTTAACAACGTGGCCTTTTCAAGCCACGTTTATTATTAAATGATATTGCGTTTCATTCCCGAATTTTTCCCATGGGCGCTCATATATGGCGTTGAATTCCTGTGCTCCGGTGCACGTGGCTTCTATCTTCCATTCATGTACGCCACCTGCACCCGGCATGCTCCCGCCGCTGATATATGTGCTATTCAGGACCGTAATGCCAGGCGTCGTCGTAGCATTCCACGTGTATCCCGTCGTCGGGTTCTCGTCCAGCCTGACCGTGAAGACGGTGCCTTTATCCAGGCTTAACATCGTTGCGTTGCCCGATATGCCTATGACGAGGCTGCCGCTTGACGTGCTGTTGTTACTGTTACTACTCGTAGCCTGTAACGTACTCAAGGCATATCCTGCGGTCAAGCCAGCACAGACGGCTATGATAAGAATGATGATAGTTTTTACATTTATGACATTCATAATTACACGATATAGCATGCACATGCACGTCATATATAGCTTACATAAGCTACAAGCTGATCCGTAGCCATATCGGCTTTTTTTAAAACTTCACTTAAAACATACATTGCGTACTTTGCCTTTAGCCGCCGGCCGGTATAATCTGTACACTTTATGGTTGGCAGCCGCGATGGATTGCGGGTAATGTTTTAATTTGGCCGGGTTTATATGAAAATGGTTGTGTGTGGCGTGAAGAGTACACAAGTTTCAATCGTGCATAGCAGCGACCCGATCGCGGGCTCTAAGAAGGCGCTGGACATGATCGGCGCCGATAAAATACTTGATCGCTATGATCGCATTCTCATCAAGCCAAACTACGTGAACGCCAGCCTGCCGTCGACGGGGGTGACTACGGACCCGCGCGTAGTCCGCGCAATAGTCGAATACCTGCTCGAGCATGGGTGGAGCACGAGCGAGTTCGCCGTGGGCGAAGGCGGCATGGTGAGCTACAATACGCTGGATACCTTCAAGAAAGTCGGGCTGACCGAGCAGCTTCAAGGTCTCGGCGTCAAGCTGATCGACCTGAATGCGGAGCCGCACATGGAAGTGGAAGTGCCGGGCGGCAGGTCACTAAAAAAGGTGACCGTAGCGAAATCATTCACGGATTATGACTGTATCCTGTCCGTGCCAAAGCTCAAGATCCATTGTTGGTCATTATCCACCCTGTCCATGAAGAACATGATGGGCGGGATCCTGCCGAAGGGGATCATGCATGACGACCTGGCGCAAAAGATCGTGGACCTGAACCGCGCGTTCGGCCCTGAACTAACGGTGATCGACGGTATTGTCGGGTGCCAGGGACACGAGTTGGCCTGCGATCCTATCAATTCCGAGGTGATCATAGCCGGCGAAGACTTCGTGGCCACGGATGCCGTAGGCTCATTCCTGATGGGGCTGTGCCCGGAAGAGATACCCTATCTGCAGCTAGCAAAAAAGGCGGGCCTGGGCGAGAACGACATGGAAAAGATCGAATACATGGGCGAGCAGATCGGCAGGATAAGGAAAAAATACCGCATGTGAACAGCCACTGCATGAGCGCTGGCTGTTATATCCGAAGCCTTTATACATCATGCTTATTAATGTTAGCGGGCAAATATTGAATGAATAGCCAGGTGTTATCATGGAAGTTGTTTATTTCTACGACCAGAAGTTCAAGCAAGACGTCGACACGCTCCTAGAGGATGAATTTTTCAAGAGGCTTGGCGCGTCCGTTCGCGATGCAAAGCTCATCGGGACGGCCCGCAAGGAAGGCTTCTATCTCTATATCAAGGCCGATAACCCGGAAAAGATGAAGACGGCCGAGTCGAAGATCGTCGAGTCGAAGATCACGTTAACGAAGCTGTCCGGCGATGAAGAGAAGAAGATCATCGACGCCATCCACGAGGAAGAGGACGCGGCGGCATCCGGCATGGGCGCCATCTTCGGGTAAGACACGAAGATAAAAAAGACACTATTTTTTAACCACGGCGAACACGGCGGATGTAATTGTTTAGCCTCCGGCGGCCGGGTGACTCATTGCTAACCACAGAGAACACAGAGAACACAGTTGATTTTATAGTTACGCCTCCGGCGGCTGTGTGTAAAGTACGGATATCTTATTAATAGCTAAAGGGGACATACGCCCTCTTGCAGACCCCTGAAATCTACATTGCCTCGCTTCGCTCGGCAAACGAATATTCATTTTGTCCAATTTTGTCTTACCCTGTGCGTTCCAGCATGCCTGCGATGGTATTTTTGTATTCTTCATTGACATAATACAAGCTCATACCGTCGGTCGATTTTTTTGATATGACTCCTATTTCCAATAGTTCTTTTACGTACCTGCTGACGGCATTGTCGCGTATGTCCAGTTGTTTTGATATCTCTAAATTTGATAAGCCAGGCTTTTCGAGGAGCAAGCTTAGTAATTTTCGGACACCATCGCGCCTTACCAATGATAAGGCTAGCCGCTCGTCTCTCGTGTATACGCCTGAGTTAGGGAAATATCGGACGAATTTCTCATCGAATTTTGAAGAGACGATCTTATGGTTCAAGCCCAGGATGAGCAGGTGATATCGCACGGTGCCCACGTTCATGCCGAGGCTGCGGGATATGTCGTGGAGGGTGACACCCGGGTTATCTATTATGAATTTCATCAGTTTAGTACGGTTATCATTCTTATCCAGCCTATCCTTCGCCCGCGAGACGGCGCCAATGCCGAAAAATTTTATGAACGTGTAGGCAAATGCTGTTGACTGTCACGCCTCCGGCAGTTACCGCTGACTGCCTTTTTCACCGGCGTATCCAGTAAAGCGGTTATATTAGCCATCGGAGTGGGGCTAGGCTGCGATGGGGGAATTATGCCCTGGTCTAAGATCAATACTAGTGGGCAGATATCATCGCCATAAACCGATCCGTTCCATTGCCAGCCTGGCGAAGTATTAACACGATCAGTTTCGGAAGCATACCTGACGCCATTCTCATAATGTATGGCATAAATGTCATAACTTCCCGGAGGTACTTGAAATACAAATCCCGAGTTATTCGTCGCATTTGTATGATATTGAGTCTCATTATCCACACTAATAAGGTAAACTTCGCCGTCTACTGTCGTGATATTTATATCAATTCGTAATGCGCCGATTATATACTCATTTTTATCCAGGGGGATAATCGTGAAATTGTGTCTCACTGGCATTTAGCACGATATCGCCCTCGGCACTTGACCCAAAGCGTCCATTAGGCGGTACATTATAGGTCTTATTGTCGTCTGCATACGACACAAGAACCTTCACAAGAGAATGTCCATACTCCTGCTTATCGACGAACTTATAGTACCCTGTTTCATTCGTGAGCGTGGAATTAATCGGATTAAAATCATCATTTACTAACGTAACATTTGCGCCCTTCACCGGATTGCCCTGATTATCGATCACGGTCCCGGATACGGAATAGTATGCTCCATATGCCGTAGCCGGAAGTGAAATCAGTATTATGGCTCCGATACATAACGCCATGACTATAATCAGTCGCATTTATAATCACCAATAACCTCAAGGAATGGGGCTTATAAATAGCTTATATCAGGATATGTGAAGTGGCGAGTGTCAAACCATTATTCATTCTTTTATCGCGACAATGTACGCTTCATGCTTTTCCGGCTTGATCACTTCAAATATCTGTAATCCAAGATCTTCGAGCATCTCGACCATGGGCTCCGGGCCGTGCTTATTGTCGCCCAGCTTGACCACCTGCATCACCCGGCCGCCGGACTTTAAAAGCGGCAGAAATCTAGATAATATCTCGATCGATTTCGACGGCTCTACAGTCATATCATTGAGGATGACGTCAAACGGCCCGCCTAGCAATGATACGTCCATGGTGAATGCATCTCCGAATATCACTTCGACGTTCGGATATTCTCTCTCGACCTTCTCCAGTGATTCCTTGAATTCCAGGCTGAACTCGATCCCCACAAGCTGGCTGGCGATCGGCGAAGCGTACATTAAAAACCCGCCCGCGCTGGAGCCAATGTCCAGTACCGTATCGCCCTCGCGGATCAAGCCAGTCGCATCCTGGATCCCTTTTAGCTTGAAATATCCCTGTGGTTCATCCTCGCCCTCGATCGTGACCTTCTGCCCGTAATTCACCTTATGTGACGGCTTCACCTGTACGGTTCCGTCGACCTTCACGGAGCCTCGCTCGATCAGGTGCTTTCCTCTTGTCCTGGAGGATACCAGCTTTTCAGACACGAGATATTCGTCCAGCCTCATCGCTCATAGAAAGCCATGCATCATATATGCAATTTTTGGAGCCGAAAGTATGGCCGACTTATAGTGGTGCAAATAAATGAAAATAAGTTGAACATATTCCTATTTCCACTTGATGTTTTTATTACTTTTTTTAGCTCTTCAGCACTAAATATATATGTCATGCGGGAGTATTATGTCTAGATATATAAAACGGCTTTATGTAAGCCGTATTTGCTTATCCGTAAATTTATAAGAAGGTACCGAAAAGTCAGTTAAAGTCATTATAATTTTTTGGGTATTCACACAGTGAGGTATTGGAAATAATGTCTAATGAGATACCAGAACAGAGCCAGACCTATGACGCCTCGAGCATACAGGTGTTAGAAGGCCTTGAGGCAGTACGAAAAAGGCCCAGCATGTACATTGGCTCCACGGATTATCGGGGCCTGCACCACCTGGTGTACGAAGTAGTCGACAACAGCATCGACGAGGCGCTGGCTGGCTACTGTAAGAATATAGAAGTAACGATCAACAAGGACGGCAGCGTGACTGTCGAGGATGACGGCCGAGGCATACCTGTCGAGATGATGGCGAAATACAAGCGTCCTGCGCTTGAGATCGTCATGACCAGGCTTCATGCCGGCGGTAAATTCGATAACCGCACCTACAAGGTGTCCGGCGGATTACACGGCGTCGGCGTGTCCGTAGTGAACGGGCTGTCGGAATGGCTGGACGTATACGTCAGCCTTAACCATAAAACCTATTACCAGCGCTACGAGAAGGGCAAGCCGGTCACAGAAGTAACGGAGCAGGGCGCGTCCACTCATACCGGCACCAAGATCATATTCTTACCGGACAAGAGCATTTTCGAGACGGTCGACTTCCATTATGACATACTATCTACCCGTCTCAGGGAACTGGCGTTCCTGAATAAGGGCATCAAGATCATTTTACTGGACGAGAGGACCGGCACCCGCGACGAGTTCCACTATGAGGGCGGGATCATCCAGTTCGTTCAGTACCTGAATGAGGGCAAGACGGCGGTCAACGATAAGGTCATCTATTTCGAGAAGCAAAAGGAAACGACCGACGTCGAGATCGCCATGCAGTATAACGACGGCTACAGCGAGAACGTCCTGGCATTCGCGAACAACATCCATACGACCGAGGGCGGAACGCATTTAAGCGGATTCCGATCGGCGCTGACTAGATGCTTTAACGATTATGCGAAGAAGAACAACCTGGTAAAAGGCGACATGCAGTTCGCCGGCGAGGATATCCGCGAAGGGCTCACCGCCATTATCAGCGTCAAGCTGACCAACCCGCAATTCGAAGGCCAGACGAAAACGAAACTGGGCAACAGCGAAGTACAGGGTATTGTCTCTTCACTGGTCGGCGAAGGCCTCGACGACTATCTGGAAGAAAACCCGACGGAAGCCAGAAAGATCATCGATAAGGCTCTACAGGCGTTCCAGGCAAGGGAAGCTGCCCGAAAGGCGAGAGAATTAACAAGACGGAAATCCGCACTGGAGAACACGACACTGCCAGGAAAGCTTGCAGACTGCTCAGAACGCGACCCTTCGAAGTGCGAGCTATACCTCGTAGAAGGAGATTCTGCAGGCGGCTCCGCAAAGCAGGGCAGGAACAGGATGTTCCAGGCGATCCTGCCGCTGAGGGGTAAGATCCTCAACGTCGAGAAAGCCAGGCTCAACAAGATATTAACAAGCGAGGAAATACGGGCGCTGATCACTGCGCTCGGCACCGGCGTCGGAGAAGATTTCGTGGCGGAGAAAGCCCGGTATCATAAGATCATCCTGATGACCGATGCGGATGTGGACGGAGCGCACATACGGACGCTGCTCCTGACGTTCTTCTTCCGCTACATGCAGCCGCTGATCGCGGCAGGCTACGTATATATCGCCCAGCCGCCTCTCTTCAGGGCGAAGAAAGGGAAAGAGGAGATATACGCATATAACGAGAACGCTCTGGCCGAGATTCTCGAGACGATGGGGAGAACTGGAGTCACCGTGAACCGATACAAAGGTCTCGGTGAAATGAACCCCGAGCAGCTGTGGTCAACCACAATGGACCCCGAAAGGAGGACCGTCCTTCAGGTAACAATGGAGGACGCGGTCGAGGCCGATAGGGCTTTCACGCTGCTGATGGGCGATAAAGTCGAACCCAGGCGCGACTTCATCATCACTAACGCGAAGTTCGTAAGGAACCTGGATGTCTGATCATATGGCGACGGAAAATCAAAAACATGAAACAGTATTGCCGATTAAGATAGAGGACGAGATGAGGAAGTCCTACCTCGATTACGCGATGAGCGTCATCGTCGGCAGGGCTCTTCCCGACGTCCGCGACGGCCTTAAGCCCGTGCATCGCAGGGTCCTGTACGGCATGTACGAGCTGAGTAATACATACGATAAGCCGTATAAGAAATCTGCGAGAGTAGTGGGCGACGTCATGGGTAAATATCACCCGCACGGCGACTCGGCCATCTACGAGACCATGGTAAGGATGGTCCAGGAATTCTCGCTGCGTTACCCGCTTATCGACGGCCAGGGTAACTTCGGCAGCGTGGACGGCGACGGCGCTGCGGCCATGCGTTACACGGAAGTGCGGATGGACAAGATCGCGGATGAAATGCTCGACGACCTGGATAAGGAGACCGTCAAATTCGTCCCCAATTTCGATGAATCATTAAAGGAGCCGTCAGTATTACCGGCTAAGCTGCCAAACCTGCTGATCAACGGCTCTTCAGGCATAGCCGTGGGCATGGCGACCAATATCCCGCCGCATAATATCACGGAGATCATCAACGGGGCTATCGCGCTGATCGATAATCCGGAGATCCCACCCACAGAGCTGCTAAAATTCATCACCGGCCCGGATTTCCCAACCGGCGCTTTTATTTATGGCAGAGAGGGCATCAAAGAGGCCTATCTCACGGGTAGAGGCTCAATAAGGATACGAGCAAGAGCCGAGATCACGGAAGAGAGCGGCAGGAACGTCATCCTCGTCACCGAGATCCCATACATGGTCAACAAGGCCAAGCTCATTGAGAACATGGCAGACCTTGTTCGCGATAAAAGGCTCGAAGGCATATCGGATCTGCGCGACGAGTCCGACCGCGACGGAATGCGCATCGTTATCGAGATCAAGAAGGGCACGAATGCAAACGTATTGTTGAACCAGCTCTACAAGCACACACAGATGGAGACGACCTTCGGCGTCAACAACCTGGCGCTGGTGGATAACCAGCCCAGGACGCTGAGCCTGAAGGAAACGCTGGAATACTACGTTAAGCACAGGCAGGAAGTCGTCACAAAGCGCAGCGAGTTCGAGCTGAAGAAGGCGCAAGCCAGGGAACATATCCTGGCCGGCCTGCTGATCGCCCTTGAAAACATCGACGATTTCGTCGCAATACTGAGAAGATCGGCCAGCGCAGATGAAGCGAAAGCCGTGTTCATGTCCAAGTATGGCTTATCGGAAGAACAGTCCAAGGCTATTCTCGACATGAGGCTACGCGGATTGACCGGCCTCGAGCGGAAGAAGATCGAGGACGAGCGCGCCGAGCTGATCAAGCTCATCAAGTACCTGACAGAAGTGCTCGCGAGCCCGAAGATCGTGCTGGAGATCATAAAGAAAGAACTATTCGAGCTCAGGGAGAAATATGGCGACGAGCGCAGGACCATCATCATGGAGTCCGAAGGCGAGATCCTGGATGAAGACCTCATCCCGAGGGAGAACGTCGTGGTCACGATCTCGAATACCGGATATATCAAGCGCCAGCCGGTAGACACTTACCGGACACAGAGACGCGGCGGCATGGGCGTCATGGGCATGGAGACCAAGGAAGAAGACTTTGTCGTTGACCTATTCGTGTCTTCCACGCACGACAACATCATGTTCTTCACGAACAAAGGCCGGGTATATTCGCTGAAAGTCTATGAGATCCCGGCGGCTGCGACCCGTCAGGCTCGCGGTAAGGCTATCGTGAACCTGCTGAATTTACAGCCGGGCGAGCTGGTCAACGCCATGATACCCATAAAGGAGTTCGACGATCAGCACTTCCTGGTCATGTGCACCCGCGAGGGCACGATCAAGAAGAGCGTGCTGTCGGCCTTCCATAACATCAGGTCCACCGGCATCATCGCCATCGGCCTGTCCGAGAATGACGAGCTCATATCGGTGAAGATGACCAACGGCGAGCAGGAAGTCCTGATCGCGACCAGGCATGGCAAGAGCAATCGGTTCTCGGAAAAAGAAGTCCGCGAAACGGGCAGGCAGTCCCAGGGCGTCATCGGCATCCGCCTGACAGAAGGCGACAAGGTCGTGGGCATGGAGATCGTGAGCCCCGACTCGTCCATACTGACGATCTGTGAGAACGGCTTCGGCAAGCGCACCCCGATCGCAGACTATACGCCCCACCACCGTGGCGGCCAGGGCATGATCAATATCAAGACGACGCTGCGCAACGGCGGCGTGGTCGCGTCGGTCTCAGTGACCGCGGAAGACGAGATGCTCATCGTGACAAAGGACGGCATCATGATACGCATGAAGATCTCAGACATCAACGAGATCGGCAGGAACACGCAGGGTGTTCGCCTCATCAAGCTGAAGTCCGAGAACGATGCGGTCGTAGCAGTCGCGAAGCTAGTCTCAGAGAAGGTCGAAGAAGAAATTTAAGGCCGCAGGCGTCTAAACGCCTGAGAGTATTTAGGCCCCCGCAGGCGTTTAAACGCATGAGAGTATTTAGGCCCCCGCAGGCGTTTAAACGCCTGCTTTCTTTTTATAACCAAAAACTTATTGAATGTAATTCATTGTTTTATGCATTAGTTCATAATTATCACTTTATGAATAAGTTCATAAATCGAAGGCTGCGTCCACATTCTAGCAAAGCTTAAATAATGGCAGCGCACATAAACAAGGCTACTATCGACGTATGCTTATATATCCGAAGTCGGAACCGAGTTGAAACTTGATGATATCGTCCAATAAAACAATGAATCCACCGCGGGGTGAGTACTGCGTGAATGGCCAGCCCGAGCATTTGCCATCGGGATGCGCTATCTCCGGCATAATGAATAAAAAAGGTAAGAGGATCGACGGTACTAAGATCATCAAGTCCATCGCGCTCATGCACGACCGGTCTAACGGCCTCGGAGGCGGCTTCGCCGCATACGGCATATATCCGAAGCATAAAGATCATTACGCTTTTCATATCATGTTCGATGACGAGGAGAGCAAGCAGCGTCTCGAGGAATATCTGGCGCAGCGCTTTGTCATCGAAAAGGACGAGAAGATCCCAACGGTGAAGGTCGACGTGATCAAGAACGCGCCGCTCATGTGGCGCTACTTTGTCAGCGTGGACGAATCCAAACGTAAAGAGACTCCCGAAGAGGACTACGTCGTGGAGCAGGTCATGGAGATAAACTCCAAGTTCGCAGGAGCGTTCATCTCCTCCAGCGGCAAGAACATGGGCGCCTTCAAAGGCGTCGGCTACCCTGAGGATATCGCGAAGTTCTTCAAGCTCGAGGACTACCAGGCATATCTCTGGACCGCCCATGGCAGGTTCCCTACGAACACGCCGGGCTGGTGGGGAGGCGCACACCCGATCGCGTTATTGGACTGGTCGGTCGTGCACAACGGCGAGATCTCGTCCTACGGCATCAATAAGCGCTACTTAGAGATGTTCGGCTACAAGCTGGAATTATTGACCGATACCGAGGTCATCGCATACTTATTCGATCTATTGGTGAGAAGGCACAAGCTGCCGCTGGAGATCGCGACAAAAGCGCTGGCTCCGCCGTTCTGGAAGGACATCGACAGGATGGCCCCGGACCAGCGAAAAGCCTATGAAGCCATACGCATGGTCTACGGAAGCGCGCTCATGAACGGCCCCTTCTCTATCTTAGTGGGCTGTAATAAGGGCATGATCGGCCTGAATGACCGTATCAAGCTCAGGCCGATGATCGCCGCAACAAAAGGCGACAACGTCTACATGTCATCCGAAGAGGCCGGCATCAGGATCATCGAGCCCGACCCCGAAGTGGTCTGGGCGCCGAAGGCCGGCACTCCGGTCATCAGCTTACTGGAGGAGGACGCAATATGATCTCACAAGTACCTCCCGAATTCATAGTCGATATCAACGACAGAAAATGCGTCCGCTGCAAGCGCTGCACAAAGGAGTGCGGCTTCAGCGCGCTCACGTACAGCAAGGAGTTCGACTGCATTCTGTCGGATGATTCCAAATGCGTAGCCTGTCAGAGGTGCACGACGTTCTGTCCGAAGCTCGCGATCCGCATCGAGAACAACCCTCTGGTATACAAGCATAACGATAATTTCACCGATTATCACCGCAAGAATATCTTGAAACAGGCGGAAACGGGCGGCATCCTGCTGACTGCCATGGGCTGCGACAAGCCCTACCAGATCCTCTGGGACCACATACTCATCGATGCCTGTCAGGTCACGAACCCTTCCATTGACCCGCTAAGGGAACCTATGGAGTTAAGGACCTACCTGGGTAAGAAGCCGGATCGCCTGGAATTCGAGTCGGTCAACGGCAAAATAGAGCTCAAGACTACGCTGGCCCCTAACTTCAAGCTGGATGTTCCCGTCATATTCGGCGCAATGTCCTACGGCGCGGTCAGCTATAACGTTCACAAGTCACTCATGCTTGCTGCGGAAAGGAGCGGCACGCTCATGAACACGGGCGAAGGCGGCTTGCACAGGGACTTTTACAAGCATAAAGACAACGTGATCGTGCAGGTCGCGTCGGGCCGGTTCGGCGTACACCAGGAATACTTGAACGCCGGCGCCGTCATAGAGATCAAGATCGGA
The DNA here is from genome assembly GCA_963780665.1 of uncultured Methanocellaceae archaeon. GTDB lineage: Archaea > Halobacteriota > Methanocellia > Methanocellales > Methanocellaceae > Methanocella. Next base: position 359,382 of record CAWACJ010000006.1, read on the forward strand.
CAGGGCGCAAAGCCGGGCATCGGCGGGCACCTGCCGGGTGAAAAGGTGGATGCGGAAGTATCCAAGACGCGCATGGTGCCACAGGGATCGGACCTGCTCTCGCCTGCGCCTCATCATGATATTTACTCCATCGAGGACCTTTCCCAGTTAATATACTCGCTGAAAGAGGCGACCGAGTACAAGAAACCGATATCGGTCAAGGTCGCAGCGGTACACAATATCGCTGCAATATGCAGCGGCATCGTGCGAGCCGGCGCCGACATAGTGACGATTGACGGATTCAGGGGCGGCACAGGCGCAGCTCCGACAATGATCCGCGATAACATCGGCATTCCCATCGAGCTGGCGCTGGCGGCGGTCGACGACCGACTTCGCCAGGAAGGTATACGGAACCAGGCCTCCATCGTATGCGGGGGCGGCATCAGGCAGAGCTCCGATGTGGTAAAGGCAATAGCGCTCGGTGCGGATGCAGTCATGATAGGCACCTCGGCGCTGGTGGCGCTGGGCTGCAGGATCTGCCAGAAGTGCAATACGGGCAACTGCTCTTGGGGTATCGCTACGCAAAAGCCGATCCTGACTGCGAGGCTGGATCCGGAAGAGGGTGCGCAGAGGCTTACGAATTTATTGAACGGCTGGAGCCATGAGACACAGGAGTTCCTGGGCGCGCTGGGCATCAACTCGATCGAGAGCCTGCGCGGCAACCGAGAACGTCTTCGCGGCATAGGCCTGGATGAGAAGACGATGGAGATCCTGGGTATCAAGCCGGCGGGGAGATAATCATGATCCAGATCGACGCAACAGACATGCCCTATAAGACGCTCAACGCGAAGGTACGCGAGCTAGCGGCGGCCGGCGAGGAAGCCATAGAGCTCGACCACGTTTGCGGCCAGAAGTTCATCGGTGACGGGCTGAAAGGCCATGTCAAGATCGACATCAAAGGTATCCCGGGGAACGACATGGCGGTCTTTATGGACGGTCCCGAGATCACCGTGCACGGCAACGGCCAGGACGGCATCGGCAATACGATGAACGCCGGTAAAGTCGTCATACACGGCAACGCGGGCGACGTCATCGGGTACGCCATGCGTGGCGGCAAGATCTTTGTCAAGGGCGACGTAGGCTACCGCGTAGGCATCCACATGAAGGCATATGCCGAAAATATACCGATCATCGTTATTGGCGGAGGCGCCAGCGACTTCTTCGGCGAGTACATGGCCGGCGGCATCATGGTCGTGCTCGGTATCGACAAGGATGGCCAGTTCTTAGGGGACTACCTGGGCTCGGGTATGCATGGCGGCGTGATTTACATTCGTGGTGACGTGGATGACCATCTGCTCGGACGCGACGTTATCAAGGCAAAGCCGGATGCGCAGGACGAGGCTACGCTGACGAAGCTCGTCGGCGAGTACTGCAAGCTTTTCGGCTATGACGTCGATGAGATCATGCGTAAACCGTTCATTAAGCTAACACCAAGGTCGCACAGGCCGTACGGAAACCTGTACGCCAAGTAAAAAGCCATCTCTTTTTTAGTAATCTCACATGATATGTTCAGTATGGCTACTTTCCGGTTTTTATTGCCCATATGGCTATAAATTTTTATAAGAAATTAACGACCATGGTATTAGGTAGGATCATAGCCGTGATCTTAGCGATCATAGTGTTCGTTGTGGCATGGAGATTGCTTGACGTCTTCCTGGGGGTCACCTTCGGTGTCGCACTCTGGGGGATCAAGGTGCTGTTATTCCTGGCGCTGCTCTACGTCGTATACAGAGTATTCCTAACACATCGCCCTGCAGGAACATTACGATAATAAACAGATACGGCTTTCGAGACAAAGGCGTGAAGACAATCACAATGATCTTTAGGCTAGGCCTTAGATAGCCAGGCTGCTATTTTGATATCAATGATTAAATATTTTTGTTGTTTCACCGGGATCGGGGCAAATATGATCCTCTTTTTATTCCCTTCGTGTCCTCCTTTCTTCCATAACAATAAAATAGCTCTTATGATATAATTGTAGTAAAAGGGCTGGGGATGTAAGGTGTTAGAACCTAAGATATATTCTAGTAACGGCCTGGAAGCCTGTAGGCTTCTAGGGGCCGATGGCAGCGAATTCTTTTATGAAGGCCGTGTCGATTATAACGCAGACCAGGTGTTCAAGGATAGCCAGGGAAGGGCATATTACCTGGTCACGACCGACCTGGGCAAAGGCATGACCTATTACGTTGAAGTGGAGCCTAAAGGCACGCCGATACCAATCTTGAAAAAAGGCAATTTACCGGAAAAGGAGATATCAGGCCTCGTGGTCTCGTCTCCACGCGAAAGTACGGAGTTGCCTCCGAAAGAAGTATTTTCAAGACCGATCGAGCCAAAGTCTCCCGAAATGCCACGGTCCGCTCCGGTATTTCCGGCAGATAAGCCCGTAGACGGCTTCGGGATGCCCATCGAACAGCCAGCCGGTGAAGAAGCAGAAGAACAAATCGAGCCGCCTTCGGAAGAAGAGCACGAGCATGCGGTAGAGGCAATGGAGTCTATTAAGCATAAAAAGAAGAGGCCTGTTCTTAAGTTCATACTGGCCCTGGCTGCGATCGCCATCATATTGCTGGCTATCGCAGGAGGCTTATACCTATACAAGCCGGACTGGGTGAAAAGCCATGTGCCATTCCTGGCAACTCCGACGCCCGTTCCGACGATCACGCCGACGATCACGGTGACGCCTGAGCCCACGATCACGCCCACGCCATCGCCGACTGCGCCGCTAGGCCCTGACCTGTATAATAATCTCTACGCAATAGGCGCCGCGATCCAAGCTACCAATGATTCTGTGGCACAGTTCGCAAATAACCACACAGGAACAAATACGGGCAGCGCGAACAACAACTTGACCCGAACCCTCGACGTGTTCGACTATGTGAATGCGAACTGGGCAAACGCAGTGGCCAACGAGACACCGGACAATGCAAGCATCATCGTAAGTAGGCTTTCTGGAAACGATCGCGATTATAGTATCGCCATGGCAGCGATAGCGGAGTCCCTTGGGGAAAATTCACGTGTCGTAGAAGCGTTCAACGATGATAACGCGACATATTATCCTGAGATACTGGTCGCGTCTAACGATAGCTATTACACTAGCGTTACAGATTACCTTAAGTCACGCTATGTCGGGATAGAGCCTTTCGGTCATACGGCCGGGACACAGCACTGGCTTAGCCTGGCTATGGGTAATGCGCCAGGTATCAAAGTGAACGCCACTTATGAGTATGCTGTTGACTCGTCTAGCCAATGGATCACCATTTAAAATAAAAGATTTAGCCTTTGGATGATCTTAGATCATCCAAGGCTCCATTTGTTCTCTCATTGTAATATTATCCTAATAAGCTAACGATAACCTGTTGAGATATCGTGGATAAAAAAGAAAGTATGGATCAGGGCGTGAGCCTGACCCTGTCTCTTGGGAACAATACCGCTTCGCGAATATTGTTCAGGCCGAGCATCGTCTGTAGCAGCCTTTCTGCGCCCAGTCCCCAGCCTGCATGTGGAGGCATGCCGTACTTGAACGAGTCCAGGTAGAACTTAAAGCTCTCCGGGTTCAGGTTCTTCTTCTCCATCTGCTGCACTAGCACATCGTAGCGGTGCTCGCGCTGTGCGCCCGACGAAAGCTCCATCAGCGGGTGCATCAGGTCAAAGGCCTTGCATACTGACGGATCATCGTCGCAGGGCTGCGAGTAGAATGCCCTGATATTCGTCGGCCAGTCAACAATAAAGTAATGCTCGCCCATGGCCCTGCCGACCGCGTGCTCGGCTTCAGAGGACAGGTCGTCCCCAAGTTCTATGCCTGCACATTTTTCATCGCGCTGTGCGATCTCGATGGCTTCCTTGTACGGGAGCCTGCGGAACGGCGTTTTCGGTACTTGAAGGTCTATGTTCAGCGTTTTTAGCTGAGTCTGGCAATTATCCTTCACATACTGGTACACATACGCGATCGTATTCTCCAGCAGCACCATCGCATCCTCATGCGTGGCGAACGACAGCTCTACATCAATAGAGGTCGCCTCGTTCAGGTGCTTCCTGGTCGCGTGCTCCTCCGCCCTGAAGATGGGGCCGATCTCATATACGCGGTCCATGCCGCCGGCCATCATCATCTGTTTATATAATTGAGGGCTCTGGTTGAGGAACGCCTCACGGTCAAAGTATGATATCGGGAACAGCTCGGTGCCGCCTTCAGTGGCCGTGGCGACGATCTTAGGTGACGCGATCTCCAGGCATCCCTGGGACGATAAATAATCACGAACCGCCTTGATCATGTTCGCACGCACATAGAATACCGCCATGGTAGGCGGGCTGCGCAGGTCCATGAAACGTGAATCCAGCCTGGTATCCAGGTCTGCGGGCACCTTGCCGGTCGGGTCCAGGGGCAGCGGTGAGTCCGCCATTGATAATACTTCGATGGCAGACGGTATCAGCTCATAGCCGTTCGGGGCTTTTGCCTCCGCCTTCACGGTGCCGGTGACCGAGACAACGGACTCGCGGCTTACGTCGCGGGCCGTATCGACGATCTCCTTGGCCACTTTTTTCTTAGGCATGGTGACCTGTGTCAGGCCTTCCCTGTCCCTGACGATCAGGAACGATATGCCCCCGAAGTCGCGGATCTCGTGCACCCAGCCGTTAACCGTAACGGTGGCGCCATTCATTTCCGGTGTGATATCGCGGGAGTAGTGAGTCCTCTTCATGATTCGAACCTCTTTGTAACGGATCTTGCGTGCGCTTCAAAGCCTTCTATATTGGCCAGCGCTGTGATCGTATCCTTGATGCTTTCCAGGCCTTCCTTATCTATGATCTGGACGCTGGTCGTTTTTATGAACTGCATGGTGTTCATCCCGGAAAAGACCTTCGCGTAGCCGCCCGTAGGTAATACGTGATTTGCGCCGCTTGCATAGTCGCCGGCCGCAACGGGGGCGTATTCGCCCACATATACCGTGCCGGCATTCCTGATATTGTTGAGCACCGTCAGCGGGTCCCTGACCATGATTTCGGCGTGCTCAGGCGCGATATGATTAAGAATTTCAACGGCATCCTCCGTCGAGTCGACCACGTAGATGTTCATGCCCGCTTTCTCTATAATGCTCTTGCGGGCTGCGTCCCTGGTCTGTTTTTCGATCTCCATCTGTACGGCCTCGGCCAGCAGATCCGAGGCGGTCAGCAGTACTGACATAGTATTCACGTCGTGCTCGGCCTGTGCGATCATGTCCGCAGCGATGAACTCCGGGTTCGCCGTGTCGTCCGCTATGACGACGATCTCGCTGGGCCCTGCAGGCATATCGATCTCAGCGGCGCCGCGGACGTACATCTTAGCCGCGGTCACATATATGTTGCCCGGCCCGACGATCTTCTCGACCTTTGGCACGGCTTGCGTCCCATATGCCATGGCTGCGACGGCCTGTACTCCGCCGATCTTGAATATGCGGTCTGCGCCTGCCATATCCAGCGCAGTCAGGGTTAACGGATGCACGGTCCCGTCTTTGCGCGGCGGTGTGCAGGCGATGACATCCTCGACACCCGCGACCTTTGCAGGTACTACCAGCATGAGCGCAGATGAGGGATATGATCCCTGCCCTCCGGGCACATACGCTCCTATGCGCGAAAGCGGTGTAAATTTCTGTCCGAGCCTGATCCCGGGCGATATCTCCGTGAGCCACATGTCGCCCTGCGGCAGCTGTAATGAATGGAACGTCTGAATATTATCCATGGCAGCTTCAAGATGCCCGATGGTCTCGTAGTCGATGAGCTCGACCGCGCTGGACAGCTCGTCCTCGCTCACTTCAAAGTCGTTCAGCTCGACGCCATCGAATTGTTTTGTATATTTACGCACGGCTGAGTCGCCGTTCTCTTTGACGTCATCTGCTACCTTCCTTACGCTGTCCATGACAGACTCGATGCTGGTCCTCCTCTTGAAGATCTCATCGATGGCAGGGTCGTCGACACTTGAAATCTGCCTGATCATCCGTTTCCCTCAATCAAAATTTCTGGTTGCATATACATTACTAGAAGCACATTAACCTTTTGTTTTTTTAAGGCACTAAGGTTTTAAGAAGGCACTATCCACTAAGTTAATTAAGACACTATTTGGTTTCTCACAAAGGACTTGGAGGTCACAAGGGTCACGAAGATTATGTTTTAGTATAGGCCTCCGGCGGCCGAGTGACTATAAATTGCGCTAGCAAATTGAATCATTGATTCGAGAATACCGATGCACCGTGCGTCACACAGCCGCCGGAGGCATATACGAAAACAACCTTCTTATCCTAGCGTCCTCGTGTCTTTGTAATGAAACGTATAGTGCCTTAGTCATCTTTGTGGTAGTGTCTTCCTTAAACTTCATGCACTTTGGATACCACAAACTATTTTCTATTGTAACAATTAAAAAAGGAATATCTTTTGAAGGCATACCATGATCAAGGGTATTCGTGTGGGGACGAGGAACAGCGCATCTTCGGGCATCAAGATCCGTGAGGCTACCGATCGCGACCTTAGGGACATGTTCAGGCTCGAGCGCATGTGCTTCGAGATCGAGGCGTTCTCCGTCCAGCAATTACGCTATCTCATAAATACCGGCACATCCATCGCGCTTGTCGCAGAGTGCGACGGGCAGTTTGCCGGCTTTACCATAGGGCTGACGAACCGTAACCGCTCGGGGAAATACGGGCGTGTGTACACACTTGATGTCGATGAAGTATTCCGGAGGCGGGGCGTAGCACAGACGCTAATGGATGCGCTGATGCAGGGCTTCGAGGACGCAAATTGTAGCCGATGCTTCCTGGAAGTCAAGATAGACAACAATAAGGCGATTGCGCTCTACGAAAAGATGGGATTTGAAAAATTACACCTGATCTTTAATTATTATTCGATAGGGATCCATGCACAGAAGATGAGGAAGACGCTGGATCCACGGCTGTCTTCCTGAGAGCTATTTTAAACGCTATCAAGGCGCATGTCAGGTTCAACGCGACCAGTATTGCCGATATCAGCCACGAGCCGGATCCGACCAGCTGGTGTATGTCATAAATGTCAGTGCCCGCATCATAATTGAGTGCATATATCGATGTGCGCAAAGTAAGAAACCAGGTCAGCGGCGCGTAGCCTGTAAATAAAGAAATAAACGCGAACAGCGTGGTTACGGCCATGCCCGCCACTTCTACGAGTACACTCCCGTCTATGCCAGGTATTTCAGAGTGGACTGTAAAGGCATCCGTTCCCATCATATTTACATATATTTCGTACACGTGACCGCCTAATGCGTCTACGACGCCTGCGTGCGCCGATTCATGTACTATGCCATATGCGATGTTGGCCGCCCATATGATGAAAATAAAACATGCTATTTTTATTGCCATCCTCACGAGGGCTACATTAGACACGTTTTTTAGCTGCATTCATCGTATAGCTAGCCATGTCCATATAAATCCTTTTTCGTGTTATCGAAATATTATTTACCCATAGATATTAAAACGATGATTTTTACGATCGTAATGTCATTCATCTACATAATATTTCGCCATTGCCTGACGACCCTATCCTATGATGGCAGTCGGTATGACTATAGATCAAAAACCCGCATGTCGCATCCTTTTCGTAGAATCCAAGACTATTGAATGTCGCTAGCGAGAAGCATGTGTTAAGAGGCGATTGGAAATGTGCCATTATTTTTATTCACGGGCGTCCATACAAGCTATGAGAACATTATTTATATTATCCAGATATTACTCCAGTAAGAATGTGGTATTATCCATGCCTAAGATCAGTGTCGATATCCCCCAGGAGTTGCTAGACGACTTGATGGTACACGTCGGCAGGGACAAAAAGTTCGTCACCCAGTCTGACGCCATACGTGCGGCCTTACGCAAGATGCTTGACTCCCTGGACGAGATCGATGCGCGACACGGCAGGATCCGGAAGGATAAGCAATGAGATCAATAGCGCTTTTATCAAGCGGCCTCGATTCTGCGGTCGCTTTCAAGATGACATACGATATCACGGGCGTCGAGCTTGCGATCACCTTCGACTACGGACAGCGGGCCGTTAAAAAAGAAGTGGAGCGCGCAAAAGCTATCTGTGATCGTTTCCACGTACGGCACGAAGTCATAAAGCTGCCCTGGCTCAAGGCGATCACGAACACGGCGCTGGTGAATAAAAAGGCAGCAGTTCCCAGGCCGGCAGCGGCGGACCTGGATGATATCAAGGGTAAGGCCCTGGAGACCGCACACCTGGTCTGGGTACCTAACCGGAACGGCGCGTTCATCAACATTGCGGCAGCCTACGCCGATGCGCTCAATATCGACCAGATCGCATGCGGCTTTAACGCGGAGGAGGGCGCCACGTTCCCGGACAACACGCCGGCATTCGTGGAGGCGATCAACAAAAGCCTCCATTATTCCACGGAGAATCACGTCAAGGTGATAGCCCCTGTCATAGCTCTCGATAAAGAGCAGATCATACGCAAGGGCATCGAGATCGGCGCGCCTCTCGACCTGAGCTGGAGCTGTTACTATTCAAAAGAAACGCCCTGTGGCACGTGCGAGAGCTGTATGCGCCGCGCCCGCGCATTTAAAAAGTTCGGGATCGAAGACCCGTCATTGAGGAGATAAGAATATGAAATGCATCATCGCCGACCATCGGATCGATTACAACGGCAGTCAGATCAACTCGCTTTGGGCTTACATGATGTTCGAGGCGCAGGAAGATACCATCAGTATGTTTCAGGGGCACGTGCAGCATATTACTTGACCATATGATCGATATGGAAGATCGTATCAAGGCGGAGAAGATCATTTCGCCCGACATGATCCACTTCATCATCGAGCACTTCGACTCGACTTCGCTACAGCTAGCATACACGCGCCAACGCCTGTTTTCCTGTATCGCGGAAGAGGCTTTAAAAGACCTTGGCTTTCTTGTGGAGAGGCACGGTGATGATCTATTTTATCAGGGCGGCAAGCTTTCCATATCCATCGCTTCCTCCAGCCCCGTGAGCATGAAGATACATTTCGGCATGAACGTGGTCTCAGGAGAGTACATGAGCCTGGAGAAGATGGGGGTAGCCGATGCGGAGGCGCTGATGCGCCAGATCGGCGACCGCTATCTGCACGAGTTTGAGGATATGGAGCGCGATGTGCGCAAATCGAAGCCGCTAGAGGTGTATGGTACATGAAATCGCCGATCCGTGAGATTTTCACCAGCGTGCAGGGCGAAGGCCCTTACGTAGGATACCGCCAGATATTCGTGCGGTTCCCGAAATGTAACCTGGAATGCGTCTACTGCGACACGCCCAAGGACTGGGGCCCGAGCAACAAATGCGTGGTTCAGTCGCAGGAAGGGTCGGACGATTTCATCAAGTTCGACAACCCTCTATCGGATGAGCAGGTGCTGGAATTGATCAAGCTCCACGACCGTATCCACTCGGTATCGCTCACCGGCGGCGAGCCGCTGCTCTATGCAAAATTCATCAAAGAGCTGAAGCCGTCTAAGTTCCCTCTGTATCTCGAGTCGAATATGACGCTGCCTGATGGCGCCAAAGAGGTAAAAGACGTGGTACGCTATGTGTCCGGCGATTTCAAGCTGCAGGACCAGTGTAACTTCAAGAACCAGTACGATAAGTTCTTCAACGATACCGCCAGGTCGTTCAGCATCCTCAGAAAAACAAGCTTCAGGGATTGCTTCTGCAAGATCATCCTGACGGGCGATACGAATAAAGAGGATATGCTGCACGCCATTACGCAGATCAAGGACTGTATCACGACGCTAATATTGCAGCCCGTAACGCCGGTGGGCGACGTCAAGCCGGTCACCTCTGCAAGGGCGATGGAGCTGCAGATCGCGGCCATGGACCTTTTCGAGGATGTCAGGATCATACCGCAAACGCATAAGATATGGGGGAGTTTATGAAGCTAGGTGTCATCGAATACATAGACAGTGCCCACTTCATACCCGGGCACGAGACGTGCGGGAACATGCACGGGCACACCTATAAGGTGGAGTTCATCATCGAAGGCGAGAAAAAAGAGACCGGCATGGTAATGGATTTCTACGACATGAAATCCATCCTGCGTAAGGTGCTCAGCGAGTACGACCACCGGTGCCTGAACGATATCGTGGAATACCCGAGCGTGGAAAATATCTGCGAGTCTGTATATAATAAAATGCGCGATAAGATCGACATGCCCTTCACCCTGCGCATATGGGAAGGCAGGGGCAAGTGGTGCGAACTGGGCACCACAAGCTAACGCATATGTTTCTCATAATTTTTTGTAAAAGTAGTTATTCTACGTTTTTTGATTGTTGGGTTTTTAGTTGTTATAGTATTTTGTTGACAGTTCTCTCGCCGTCAGCCAATCGGTTTGTGAATTTTCAATAGTAATTAAGTTTTAATACAGTCCTCTCGCCGCATAACCAATCGGTTTGGGCAACACGAATGGAATTAAAACATGAAAACACAAATTTTTTTTAGATTTACGGGCACTAATTAACAAAATAACTATATGACCACAGCTAAATGAAATAATTAACAAAACCATGATCAAATGAATTAATGGCACTAGGCCACGGCTATTAAAACAGGAAAAACCATCACTAAAGAACGAATTGCACTAAGATTAAAACAATTAAAGTGCCAGCCTGTAGTGCCATTATGAAAGTGGCAATCAATTTAATCGAGTATTGAATGAATGGGGGGTTATCGTTGATCTATCGAAGCTATGTGATCAAAGGCAATGTAAAAGGCTGCGCTATTTAAGGCTAGCACTTTAATTGTTTTAATCTTAGTGCAATTCGTTTTTTGTGACACTTGTTACTGTTTTAATAACCGTGGCCTAGTGCCATTAATTCGTTTAATCATGTCTTTGTTAATTATTTCATTTAGCTGTGGTCATATAGTCAATTAGTTGATTAGTGCTCGTAAATCTAAAAATAATTTGTGTTTTCATGTTTTATTTCAATTCGTGTTGCCCAAACCGATTGGTTATGCGGCGAGTGGATTGTTAACAAAACGCTATAATAATGGAAAATGCAAAACCGATTGGTGGTACGTGCGTTTGGAATGTAACAAAAAACAAAAAACACATTTATTACGACAATTCAGATAACTCAAACCGTTCTCTAAAATCACCAGCTAAAAAAGAACAAACACGGGACAACCCCAATATAAAAACATAGAAAAACCTAAATTTTTTCATCATTATTAGTCAGTGCATCTCGTCAGACATATTTATCTACACAAATAAATACTATTACTAATTGAAGTGTACGGATGGCTACAATGGCTGTTTCTCTCGATTCCACGATCGCATCGATCCAGGAAAATACGCTCCGGATGATGGAGCTTGCGGGCCGCTCTATCGCGGATTCAGTCCGCTCGCTGGACGATCACGATCTGGATATGGCGAAAAAGGTCCTGGAATCGGATGCTGCGATCGATCGTCTCGAGATTGATATTGAGTCGGCGTGCGTTGATATACTGGCCGGTAGCTTAAGTGGAAAGCGGCTGCGTTTTGTCGCTGCTACGTATAAGATCGTCAGCGACCTGGAGCGCATAGGCGATTATTCAGTCGGGATCGCTAACGTGACGCTCGCAGTGGCCAATAAGCCTGTCACCCGCGACTCGCTAGAGATCACCAGGATGGCAGCGATGGCGGAATGCATGCTCAAGACTTGCGAGAATACATATAAGGGCAGTGCGCCGTTAAAGATCGAGCGAATCTTTGGGGACGACCTCAAGATCGACGATCTCTACAACGATATTTTCGTCAAGGCCCTCGCCTCCGCTGTAGAGGAGCCAGGGACGATCACGAATCTCATTTACCTCACGATCGCTTCCAGGGCACTGGAACGTATCGGGGATCATATCACGAACATCGCAGAGCGGCTGGAATTTATAGAAACCGGAGAGCTTAAGCGCCGCGATATCCCCATGCGTGTGCCTCAATATCCCGGGGAATGACGCATGGCGATCAAAGCGGTCATATCAGACATCTATACCACGCTGATAGACATTAAGACCGACGAGAGCAACGAGGACGTATACCGGCGACTTGCGTCGTACCTGAAATACCAGGGCGTTTATCTCTCCTCAGATGAATTAAAATGGTTCTTTTTTGAAAAGAAGGCGATGCAGAAAAAGGCAAGTGCTGAGGAGTATCCCGAAGTCGATTACCGGGGGGTCTGGCAGGATATATTGCATGAAAACTTATACCCGCCTCATAAAGAGATCGAAGGGTCTCCGGTCGTCCGGGACCTCATCAGGCTGCATCGCTCGCTGAGCGTGGAGAAGATCAAGCTATACAGGGGCGTGTTCGGCACGCTGGATCGCCTAAAACAGCGCTATCGTCTAGGCATCGTGTCCGACTCGCAGCCAGACCATGCTTATCCCGAACTACAGATGCTGGGTATACATGACTTTTTTAACGCTATAATCGTGTCGGCGGAGTATGGTTATCGTAAGCCCGATGTACGCCTATTTGGGGAATGTCTCAAACAGCTCGGAGTGATGCCTGACGAATCCGTTTACCTGGGCAACGATACTTTCCGGGACGTGAAGGGTGCGAAAGATGCAGGCATGAAAGCCGTATTGATCATGACAAAATACGGGCAAAAATCGGGTAATGCCACGCCGGATTTTACTATCGATAAGTTCGAGCAGATCGATGACGTGCTCAAGGGGATGGAGGAAAAATGACGCGGGTACATGGCGATGTCGGAAGGCTGTCCGAGTATCTCAAAGGACCATTCGAGCGAATAGCCCGTTTACATAAAACGCCCGATCTATATGTGACAAGGCTCAGCGGCTCACACGCGGTATATCTTATCAGGGATCGTCGCAGCCATAAACAGTTCATTCTCAAGTCATTTCGCACGAACGGGCTGCCCACTTCGATCGCCGATAAGCGCATGAATAAAGAATATGGGCGCTTGAAAAAGTTCGAAAGCCTGGGCATTGATGAAAGCTGGTTCAAGGTGGTGAAGCCGCTCGGAAAGAGCGATTCGGGGCAGTTCTTTGTAGAAAAATACGTGAGCGGCGAGTCGCTGGGGACTAGCATCCGAAAGTCATTCGAGAAAAGCGACTATAAAGAACTTTATGATAAGCTCGCCATCTTCGCCGGCTACCTGGCCCTGGTCCATAAAAAAACAAGGCGTTCGAGCCACGTGAGAATGTCATACGTGCGTAAGGAATTACACGAGCATGCAGAGCAGTCCTATGTCGCAGACGCGATGTCCCGTCGCGAATTGGGGAAAACAAAGCTGCTTATCGACCGCGCCTGCTCTTATTCGTTCATTCGAGACGCCCACAGGTGCCTGGCACACGGGGATGCGAACCCGTCTAACTTTTTATTGGAGGACGGCCGAATGTACGTCATCGACGTGGAACGTTCCGGCTATCGGGACCCGGTATATGACCTCGGCACGATGGCGGGGGAGCTGTTCCACTACGCAATGCTATATGCCGGAAACCCATACAAGGCCGATCCGTTCATTGGCCATATGTACTGGGTATATTCGGGCAATTTCCACGACCAGTACGCAAAATTCCTGAAGATCACGAAGCGAAACCCGCTGTACATGGCAAACTCGCTTTTACGGATATCCAGGAATACCGGGCTCACCGACGAGCACAGGAAGCGGCTGGCCTACCACGCTTCCCAGTGCCTGAAAAGCCTTAAGGGATTTAGCCATTAAGGCAAGCATATCGTGATATCAACGATTCTCTCTGCAAAAAAGTTTATACTCACAGGTATTAATTGTAGCATAGTGAATCTTTATGCCAGGACTATTAAGCAGGCTTACCGCCACCATCAAGGCGAAGATCAGCAAGATCCTCGACGCGTTCGAGGACCCGAGGGAGACACTCGATTACTCTTATAAGCGACAGCTTGAGCTGCAAACGGATGTCAAAAAAGGTGTTGCTAACGTCATCACTTCTAAAAAGCGCCTGGAGATGCAAAAGAGCAAGCTCGAGGCGAACGTTGCGACACTCAATGACCAGGCTCGCGAAGCGGTCACTGCAGGGAGGGATGACCTGGCGTCCATCGCACTACAGCGAAAAATGGACATGATGGGCCAGATCGACTCTTTAACCACGCAGATCGCCGACCTCGACAGGCAGGAACAAAAGCTCGTCGACACATCCCGTAAATTAGACACGAAGATCGAGCTCTTCCGCACGGAAAAGGAGACAATCAAGGCTCAGTATTCGGCGGCAGAGGCGAAAGTCAAGATCACCGAGGCCACCACGGGCATCGGAGAAGAAATGGCGGACGTAGGCTATGCAGTGCAGCGTGCAAAGGATAAGACGGATGAGATGACCGCACGCAGCGAAGCGCTGGACGAGATGGTCGACCAGGGTACACTCGACGACGTGATGGGCAGCCAGGACAAGGTAAGCCAGGAGCTGTCCAAGATCAAGAACGACGCGGCTGTCAAGCAAGAGCTCGAGACGCTGAAGCAGGAGGTCAAGAAATGATCATTCGCATATTGAACGAGAACCAGTATGTCGTGCCTTCCCTTTATTATGATGACATAAACAAGATCGACAATGAGATCGTAAAGGATATCGCGAAGGGTGACAGGGCGGCGTTCAAGAAAAATTACGCCGAGCTATTATCCCTGATACGGAAAAACGGCGTGCCTTTGGACGTGAAGACGCTAAAGGAATCGGACCTGATCATACCGCCGGCCGACCTGACGTTTGAGGAAGCAAAAAAGATCTTTGTCGGGCAGGGCCTGGTGCCTGACTAAAATGGAATGCCCCATATGGGGTACCAGTAGTCGACGCTCTCTACAGGCAGCTCCTCCGATACCTGGAGGCGCAGCCTGTACTCGAGCTGGAAATCTCTTTCTTTATTCTGAAGGGGCACGAACGGGTAGAAATTGGCGCGCCTGTAATTATAGATCCAGTACGCTGGCCCGTCGTCCTTATCGAAACGGAATACTGCACACACGATCCGATCGCCGAAGCCGCCGTCTATGAGCAGCTGGCTGGCCATGTAGACGTTTGCGATGGCATCGTCAGGCGTAAAGCTGTCGATCGATACCCACGTAAAACCATACTCGTCTTTTTTCACATCGTAAAGGGCATGGAACGCGTTATTTTTCAGGATCTCTACAATTTCTTCCTTAACGGTCTCAAAATCCTTTGTCTCGATAGTCTTAAAACAAACGCCCGCCTTTCCGGTCGGGTCGAGACCAAAGCGCTCCATGTCGACGCTGGCCGGGCGTAGCTTAAAAAGATCGTCTATCTTCGGCGGCTCCGTCTTCTTCGGGCGGAAGATCGTGTCCAGAACACCCATGGCATCATGCCCTCACTGGTAATTCATTTCTCGTTCTATCCGCTCCAGCTGCCTGATACGCTTATCGAGGCTCGGGTGCGTCGAGAGGAGCTCCATGATGCTCCTTCCTGCCAGTGCCGGCACGATGAAGAACTGGTTCAATCCCTGCTCGCTCCGCAAGTCCTGCTTAGGGATGCGCTCCATCTGGCCGCTTATTTTTATTAGCGCGCTGATCAGTGTAGACGGCTTGTGCGTGATAAGCGCTGAGCCCCGGTCAGCCGCGAGCTCCCTGTACCTCGACAGCGCTCTGATCAGGAGCAAGCTGACGATGTACACGAACACTGACAATATAAAAACAACGATGAGGCCGCCTGCGTTCCTTCTCTCGTCCTGCCTGCCGCCGAACATGCCGCCATACATGGACGACGATATGAGATAATATGCCACCGTGGAGAGGAAGCTCGCAATGGTAATGACCGCGACGTCCCTGTTCTTCACGTGGCTCATCTCGTGAGCCAGCACCGCATAGACCTCATCAGCGTTCAGCCTGCTCATCAGCCCCTGAGTGACAGCCACGGCCGAATGCTTCTGGCTCCTGCCCGTAGCAAACGCATTAGGGACGTCCGTGGGCACGATGGCCACCCGCGGCTTATGTAGCCCGGTGTCCGCGCAAATCTTATCTATGATCGCATGCAATTCCGGCGCCTGTTGCGGTGTCACAGTCTTCGCTCCGCTGCTCGCCAGCACGATCTTATCCGAGAGAAAATATTGAATGCCCATCATCACGGCGGCGATGGCCACGAGCGACCAGAAGTCGATCCCGAGCCAGTGCAGCACCGTTAAAAAGGCAAGGTATACGACGCCAAGGATGGCCATCGTGAGAAACATCCGTAAGCTCAAGCTGAGGTCGATGGGCCACTTTAACGTCATCGATGAATTCTTCCTTCGCATATGTATAGGCGTTATGCCTATTATATGAGGAAAAACACGACCGCGATCATCGCATATAACGCTATGAGCTGGACACCCTCAAGCCAGTTAGACTCCCCGTCTGCCGATATCATGTTCGCGATCACCACAGCCGCGAGGACTGCCACGACCTCGAACTCATTGAAAACCAGGTCCATAGGGTTGCCCCAGAGCCAGCTGATGAACACCAGCGCCGGCGCGATAAGCAGCGCGATCTGCGTGCTCGAGCCCGTAGCGATGTTCAGGCTTAAGTCCATCTTATTTTTAAGGGCCATGACAATGGCCGTGCTGTGCTCCGCCGCGTTACCGATGATGGCGACGATGATGACACCGATGAAAAGCTCTGTTAAGCCTAATGATTTGCTCATCGGCTCCAGGGCGCCCACCAGCAGCTCGCTTTCCACTGCAATGACCGCTGTGCACAGCAGCAGGACGATGATCGCCTTATTCCGGGACCAGATGGGTTTGCACTCCTCCGGATCTTCCGCGCAGTCATACAGCTTCTTGTGCGTCCGCAGGGAAAAGACCAGGCTACATACGTATGTGATGATCAGGATCGCCGAGATGCCCAGGCTCAGTGCCTCTACGGTGTTCTTGTCCGCCAGGTACGAGTAAACGAGGGCAGGTAATATCAGGCCTACTGCGGCCAGCATGAGCATGGTCGAGTTGACACCCTGCACCTTAGAGCTGAACGTCTGCTTTTCGCGGCGCAGGCCGCCGAAGAACATGCTGCAGCCTACGACAAGCAGCATGTTACCGATGATGCCGCCGGTGAGTGATGCTTTTACAACGCTGAAGAGGCCGGCCTGCAGCGCGAAAATACCGATGATGAGCTCCGTCGCGTTACCGAATGTGGCATTCAGCAAGCCGCCTATGCCCGCGCCTACCTGTTTTGACAGCTCTTCCGTAGCCTTGCCCATGAACCCGGCCAGCGGCATGATGGCCAGTGCAGCCGAGAAAAATATGAGCAGGCTATCAGCATGTATCAATTCCAGTGCGACACTGATCGGTATGAATATGAGTAGAGCGCTTAGAATGCGGTCGAAGCTCAGCTTGAACATGTAGGGATATTACCACAATGGCGCATATATATTTTACTCGGGCCAGCATTTTCCCGGTCGTCCGGCATCTCTTCCTGTCACATTTATCGACAAAGGGCTTATCAAACAGGTCTTTATATGTACCGGAATTTTCGTGCCGACTATGTGGATGCCCGGTCAAGCAGTCATCTAGCACGTCCTTTTCATACAGAAGTAATTAAACGTGCCTTAATGGGCATAAAATATGGAAATAACGCGAATAACGATTTAATCTCCACATATCGATGTTTCTTCGGGGTGGATTTATTGGACTTATTAACGCTTAAGAAGCCTCTGGCAGCGTTGCTTATCGTGTCCATGGTAGTGGCCATGATAGCGACCTCGCTAGTAGCGCTCAACGCTAACGGGCAAAACCCGTATGGGCAACAATATGGCCAAAGCCAGCCAGGGTCAGCGCCTATTGCAGTGCCCGGGATCAGCATACCGGGAATCGTGCAGGGCAGCAACAACCTGGCACTTTCGGTCAGCATCGCTTCTCAGGATCAAAATAAAATATACTTCCTCGTGAACGCGCTTGCGGTCATCGATCAAACCTCGCAGACCGCTACCGTGTACCAGCTCAGCACGGCGCTTCCGGGTGTAATGGACACGCAGACGAACGATATACAGATCGATTTCACCAGCCTGAACTCGGTCATGGGATCGCCGCAGCAGGCGAGCGTGGACGACCTGAACCGTATCCTGCGCCCGTCCGTAAACTCGATCATGGTCAACGTGGTGGCTAACTACGCACAGTCCACTGGCGGGCAGGCGACCTTCCAGATCCAGGACATGTCCATGGTCCTGCCCGATGGCACGCAAAACGCGTTCAACTTACAGCAGCCTATCTCAGCGGTCTATGACCAGTCCTCATCGAGGCTGTATACCGTCGGGTTCCCGCAGTTGTACGACGTGATGAACACGTTCATCTCAAATGAGCAGAACAACTATTACACGACGGTCATCTACAATATCGTGCAGGCCTCGCCGATCATTGTGTCACCCGTGGTCTATTACCCGACTATAGTGCCAATAGTGTTCCCGGCTGTGTGGCCGATCTTCTTCCCGGTACCTGTGCCGGTGCCGTTCCCGACCACGAAGCCGAGCATAACGCCGAAGCCGTCGAAGGTGCCATCGGTGTCGCCGAGTGGTAAGCCTACGGTCTCTCCGTCAGTGAAGCCGACTGTGTCGCCGAGTGGTAAGCCTACGGTCTCTCCGTCAGTGAAGCCGACTGTGTCGCCGACGATGAAGCCGACAGTATCACCAACGATGAAACCTACGGTCTCTCCGACGATGAAGCCGACTGTGTCGCCGACGATGAAGCCGACGATCTCACCAACGATGAAGCCGACTATATTGCCCACGGTCAAGCCTACGGTATCCGTGAAGCCTTCAGGGAAGCCTACATTTAATCCTTCGCTGAAGCCTAAGATATCCGCGTTGCCTTCGGCGAAGCCTACGCTTATCGCTACGGCAAAGCCGTCGTTTAAGCCTACGTTCATCGCTACGGCGAAGCCTACTATGGGTGGCGGGGGCAAAGTGCCAACGGCATATAAGCCGGTAGTGAAGCCTACTATGGGTGGCGGGGGCAAAGTGCCAACTGCATTTAAGCCAACCGTGTAGTCCGATCTACGGTCGCCGATCAAGGCCAATAAGCCTCTGATCGGCGTATTGGTCGAGCGTAGTGGCATTGAGGGGGATTAGGACGGGCTAATCGTGACGACCTTACGTGCTATTGCGTACGATGGAAAGAATATGGCTAAATAGCCGGTGCATGGGGGTTGAGCTTCATGCACCGCTTATTTTTATCAGTCGTTTTCATGACCCGACTGCTTTTCTAGATATAAAAAAGTTTAAACGCTAAGCTTCATATTATGCCTTGAATGATCAACCCGGATTTTAGGGGCGGCCTGCTACCTGTGATCGCCCAGGACGCTATCACGAAAGACGTGCTCATGTTCGCGTATATGGACGAAGAGGCCTTTCGGTTGACGGTCGAGACTGGCCTCGCCCATTACTTTAGCAGAAGCCGGCAAAAGCTCTGGAAAAAGGGCGAGGAGTCCGGCCATGTGCAGCATGTGAAGGAAATACGTATCGACTGCGACCGAGATTGCCTGCTGTTGCTCGTAGACCAGAAAATCGCCGCATGCCATACGGGATACGTATCGTGCTTCTACCAGGATATCACGGGCGTCATCGTTGGGCAGAAAGCCTTCGACCCGGAAACAGTGTATAAAAAATAAGCGCGATTTTCGAACCAATCATTTATAACATTCATTTCCAAATATCTAGGTGTAAATATGATGAGATTAGTCCCAGATACGAGCGTTATCATAGACGGCCGTATCACACGAAATGTCGAGTCAGGCGAGTTCAAGGGCGCCGAGATCTTCGTCCCGGAAGCAGTGGTCTCAGAGCTCGAGTCTCAGGCAAATAACGGCAGAGAGATCGGCTTTAACGGACTTGAGGAGTTACGAAAGCTCCAGGAGATGTCACAGGCAGGGACTATTCATCTGGAGTACGTCGGATCGAGGCCGACTCTGAGCCAGGTCAGGCTCGCCTCGACGGGGGAGATCGACGCGATGATCAGGGATACCGCCGTAGAGCACGACGCGACCTTTGTCACCAGTGATAAGGTGCAAGCGTTGATAGCCCAGGCAAAGGGCATTTACGTGCTCTATCTGAAGCCCGAGCACGGAAAGCTGAAGCCGCTGACTATCATGGAATATTTCACGGACGATACGATGTCCGTGCATCTCAAGGCCGAAGTGGAGCCCATGGCAAAAAGAGGCTCTATCGGTAAGATGAAGCTGGTGACAGTCGGCGAACAAAAGCTGACCGACAAAGAATTGCTCGACATGGCCCATGAGATACTGGAGCGCGCCAAACAGGACCCGAACGGCTTCATCGAGATGGAGCGGAACGGCGCGACCGTCGTACAGCTGGGCTCGCTGCGCATCGCGATCGCGGTGCCCCCTTTTTCCGACGGTGTCGAGATCACGGCGGTGCGCCCCATCGCGCATATGAGCCTGGAAGACTACCGGTTCAGCGACCTGTTCAAGCAGCGCCTCATCGAGAAACGCCGCGGAATACTCATTTCAGGGCCGCCGGGGGCGGGTAAGTCGACCTTTGCTCAGGCCTGTGCGGACTTTTTATTCGCCCATAATGTCATCATCAAGACAATGGAATCTCCGAGGGACCTGCAGCTGCCTCCGGCGATCACGCAGTATGCGCCGCTGGATGGCAAGATGGAAAACACGGCGGACGTGCTTCTTCTCGTCAGGCCGGACTATACGATCTATGATGAGCTGCGCAAGACCCCTGACTTCGAGGTATTTTCAGACATGCGCCTGGCGGGCGTGGGCATGATCGGCGTGGTGCATGCAACCCGGGGCATCGACGCCATCCAGCGCTTCATCGGCCGCGTAGAATTAGGTGTCATCCCGCAGGTCGTCGACACGGTTGTTTTCATTGACCGCGGCATGGTCGAAAAAGTATACGACATCGAGTTCACCGTCAAAGTGCCAAAGGGCATGACCGAGTCCGACCTGGCCCGGCCGATCATATACATCCGGGACCTGGAGTCCGGCAAGCCGGAATATGAGATATACACGTTCGGCGAACAGATCGTGGTGATGCCTGTCGGCGCGGCCGAGAAAAAGCGAAAGCCGTCCGCTACCGATAAGGTCGTGGCACAGAAGGTCCAGAAAGAAGTTTCAAAATATGCACGAGGCCCGGTCCAGGTCGAGATTCTGGGCGAAAATAATGTTATCGTGCGCGTAAAAGACAAAGACATACCAGCAGTCGTGGGCAGGTCCGGCAAGACCGTCAATATGATCGAGCGAGCGACGGGCATGCACATCGACGTGAGGCCTTATGAAGAGGAACCCGTGCAGGAACGCATGGCTACGCTGGACCAGGAAGGGACGACTTCCCCCGGACAGGCTGTAAAAGAGAACTCGATCGCGCTAACGATAGAAGAGGCCAAGAAACACGTGATCATCGACCTTGGCAAGGATAACGCAGGCCAGACGGTCGAGATCACGGCTGACGGCGAATACCTGTTCACCGCCACAGTCGGCAGGACCGGCTCCATAAAAATACCAAGAGGCTCCAGCCTTGTCGACCGCATCCTGAAGGCACAGAGCGAAGGCGCCAGTATCGAAGCCTATATGGTCTGATCTCCTGGCCCCATACTTTTTTTGTCTAAGATTAACTATAAATACAGGCAGTGACTATTAGTCATCTGATGACTATTAGTCATTAAATGGATATGAGTCATATGGCAACTGCCCGTAGAAAGGAACTAGAAAGAGAACGCAGGCGCAGCGAGATCATCGATGCCGCTGAAAAGCTATTTTTCATGAAAGGCTACGAAGGCGTCTCAATGGACGACGTGGCGAAAAAAACGGAACTGGCGAAAGGAACGATATACCTCTATTTCACAAATAAGGAATCGCTCTTTTTTGCGGTCGTACTACGTGGCGCGCTGATCATGAATTCAATGATCGAGGAAGGCGTAAAAAAGGCAAAAACAGGGGCCGATAAGCTGTACTCTACAGGTGTGTCGTATTATAAGTTTTATAAGAAATATCCTGACTATTTCAGACTGATGTCCTATTCGCAGTCCCCCTGTTTTAATCGTGATATCACTGCAGAGACCGCCCGCCTCGGCGAAGAAAGTATCGAGATCATGTGCGAGTGTGTCAGGATCGGCCAGGCGGACGGCAGCATAAGGGCAGACATAGACCCGCTGAAAACCGCATGGTTCCTGATATTCTCTTCGGAGAGCATCATAAAGCACACTGCAGAAATGAAGGAAGC
Source organism: uncultured Methanocellaceae archaeon (assembly GCA_963780665.1). Classification (GTDB taxonomy): domain Archaea; phylum Halobacteriota; class Methanocellia; order Methanocellales; family Methanocellaceae; genus Methanocella. Next base: position 381,565 of record CAWACJ010000006.1, read on the forward strand.
GATGGAAGCTCGGGGCATGTCCCAGGATGATTTCGTCACGTATTCGCTTGACTTGATGGGCAGCAGTGTCACGGGCAAAAAATGGGGGAAGCTGAAATGAAGATCGTGATCTTGAACGGCAGCCCTAAAGGCGAGTACAGCAACACGATACACTACGTGAAATACATTATGAAGCACAGGCCCGAGCACGAGTACAATATTCTTGAAGTGGGGCGGGATATCAAAAAGATTGAAAAAGATCCAGGCATGTTCGACGCCATCATCGAGAAAATAAAAGATGCAGACGGCGTCCTGTGGTCATTCCCGCTTTATCATTACTCCGTCCCGTCGCAGCTGATGAGACTCATCGAGCTCGTTTCCGAAAGAAAGGCAGAAGATGCTTTCCATGGTAAATATGTGACGGCGCTCACGACCTCGGTGCACTTCTACGACAATCTCGCCCATAATTACGTGCGCGCCGTCTCGGAGGATCTGGGGATGAATTACCTGGAAGGCTTCTCAGCCGAGATGAACGACATCCTAAAGCCCGAATGGCGCCGGCAGATGTTACTGTTTTTCGATCATTTTACGGCCATGATCGAGGAGCATGCGCCGGCTGAGAAAAAATATGCACCCATATCGGCGGAAACGAAGGAGTACTCGCCAGGTGAAGTGAAAGCGCACGTAAGCTTCGGCGATAAAAAGGTCATCTTGATCACCGATGCCCGGGATGACGACCTGAACCTAGGGCGTATGGTTGAAGTCTTTAAAAGATCTGCCGGCGGCAACGTCGATATAGTGAATTTAAACGATATCCGCATCGCCGGAGGATGCCTGGGATGCATACGGTGCGGCGATAAGAATGTATGTGTCTACAAGGACGACCTGAGGAGCGTATACTATGATAAAATGGCGGGCGCGAATGCCGTCGTCTTAGCAGGCACCATCCGGGGCCGAAGCTTTTCTTCCCTGTGGAAGATGTTCTGGGACCGAAGCTTCGTGAATGGCCACTGCCCCCTGGTCACGGGCATACAATATGGATATATCATTTCCGGGCCCCTGAGGCAGCTTCCTGATATCCGGGAAGAAATCGAGTCGCGGGCGGAAATGAGCGGTAATCAAATGGCTGGCATCATCACAGATGAGTATGACGATCCCGAAAAGATCACTGCGCTGATCGGACAGCTGGCGGCGGACCTGGCGTGGGGCATGAAGGCGGACTATCACCGCCCGCCCACATATCTGGGGATCGGGGGGAAACTGCTCTTCCGTGATCTCATATACCGCCTGGGCGGTATATTCCGTGCCGACGATACTTATTATAAAAAGCACGCGCTCTACGACTACCCGCAAAAAGACTACATGCTACGCATGCAAAACTTCGTGCTGAAACTGATATTGAGCTCAAAGTGGGCTAGAAAACAATTCTATATGCGGGCAAAAGAAGAGACCGCGCGTGCATATAAAAAAGTCGTTGACGCTAATTAATCAAATCAAGGAGAATATACATGAAGACATTGATAATCTGTGAATCCGTACACCACGGTAACACGAAAAAGATCGCCGATGCGATGGCGGTCGTGCTGAATGCTGAAGTAAAGAAAACGAGCGATATAGATATCGGAAAGCTCGGAGAGTATGACTTGATCGGCTTCGGTTCCGGCATCTACATGGGCAAGATGCATAAAAACTTGTTAAAGCTGATCGATAATCTGCCGAATACAGCAAAGAAGGCGTTCATCTTCTCGACGGCCGGTAGCGATAACGCGAACATGAAGTACCATAAAGCGCTAAAGGATACGCTCGCCTCTAAGGGTTTCAATGTGGTTGACGAATTCGCCTGCCGGGGCTTTGACACTTTCGGGCCGCTGGTTCTCATCGGAGGACTCAATAAGGGTAAGCCAGACGAGAAAGACCTGGAACGCGCCAGAGCGTTCGCGTTACGACTAAAGGGATCACAGTGAGCTGTTAAGCTCACTTACGATCCTATTACTTTCAGAACGCTTGCAAATAAGTCTTTTATCCCAATACCCATAATTTTATGTCGGCAATAGAAAAACAACATATTGCCTTGAGTTGAGAGAATGAGCTTAAAATTCGCAAAGATCACAGATGAAAACATTGAAGACCTGATGAGCGTATGCGGCAACATGCCGGGGATGGACAAGAATCCCTATTTCAGGGAGGGCCGGCAGGCTCGGCGAGAGTGGCTGGCGGAAACTATCAAAAAGTTCGGCACCGCGGGCGTGCTCGCATATGGTGCCGACGGCAAAGCTAAAGGATTTGTCGAATGCGTTCCCGCATCGATACACCCGCTGGGCGTTTTCTCGCCCGATGTAAAACGCACGAGCGTCATTGACTGCGCCTGGTATGCCGGAGGCATGTCCGGTAATACTCAATCGCCCGATGGCGAGCCAGTCGGCGTTGCCATCAGGAAAGCGATCCTGGATGAGATGCTCCGCACGAAGTTCTTTGACAAGCTGCTTGGCAAGAAATGCCGGTACGTGGACGTAATGACATTAAAGAATGCGCCCATCATGCAGTATGACTTTTATCATGATTATGGGTTCAAGGATGCCGTCGAGCTTCAGGGCTGCGCCACGGTCCGTTACCTGCTCCGGTATCCGGTCATGGGCGACGAGATCGAGAGCCGAATAGAGCAGGTCAGCTTCGATGGTGGTGAGAAAAATACCCTGGTGCTTGGCACATACCGGCAGTGCCACATGCCCTATATGGTCGTAGGGAAGATCAAAAAAGCTGTGGAAGGTATAGAAGGTCTCAATGTGAAAGTAGTCGATTACTGGGAAGCCGGTGTGCCGGCGCTCTGCGAGTCATCACTGAATGGGAAGCCCGCCTTTGACGGTCCCGTATTCTTCATGGACGACGAGAGCATACGCGAGGCAGTTAAATCAAAAATGATCTGAGTTTATCAAGAGACCCATGAAAATAAGATATACAAATTTATCAGGGTTAAATGTAAAAATTGAGAGCATTTTTATGCTCCCAATTTTACCTCTTCCTTTTACCTTATGATCGGCCTTTCAGCCGGCCCCGAGAGCCACATGTATAGCGGGTACAGCATATAGATGGCAGCCAGCCCTACAAGAATGTAGATCAGCTTGGTCAAAATGCTTGTCCCGACAGTTCCGAATATTGCTTCGACAACATTTACGCCGAACGCTACCAGCAGCCAGTTAAGGCCGCCAATTATCAATAATACTGCGGCTATTATCATTAAAGGGTCTCTTTTATCCATGTAAACCACCATGAATTAAAACAATAGCCTGATATTTATATATTATTAAATATATTATTACGCAAATCTATAATAAACCGATTTTTATATATGTGCATGCCGTGTCAGGCATTTGAAATGCCGGGCTTTTGTTTATTATATAAGAGTATATTCCGGATATGTAAAACACCGTAGTGTCTCCATGCATTATTATGGTCTATTATTAAAGTAATTGGCATACGCCATATTAATGTGTCTTGAAATGTCTCCATTCGTAGAGTTTATATATCAGGATAGACAAGTAGGATTCGCAATTTTTGGGCGAGTGGCCTAGCCAGGACATAGCGCCGGCCTCCTAGCATTCAACTGAATGGGAGTTAGCCGGATACCGTGGGTTCAAATCCCACCTCGCCCGCTATAATTTTAAAACTATTGTTATTTTATCCTGATGATTTAGCATAGGAGAGGATAATTTTTTCTTTGTTTTCGCGGGTGCGACGTACTGCGAGAAGTTGTTTTTCTTTGTTTTCGCGGGGCGACGCGCTGCCCTTGGCAGCGCTACTCGGCGTTTTGGGTGCTTCGATGCCGGGGCCGCGCTCGCACCCTCGGCCAAAGCTTCGCTTCGCTCGCTTTGGCCTCCGCAAGCGCTAAGCGATGCGGCCATAAACGGCCGCGTCCATTACCCCGTCATCTACTCATCGGCCTTCGGCCGACTGATGCCCAAAACGCCTCGCCGACCGCGATGCGTCGCTTTCACTAGGCGTTTTGACAATAATCAATTGGTTGACCTACCCGCCACCCCCTCCACCACCCGATAATATAATGTTATTAAGTCGCCTATACAATTACAGATAGTCGGTTTGGGCATTATCTTCATTCCTTCTTGTGCATATGTCGTTTTTTAAGTGTAGATATGTTTTATATTCGTCTTTATTAACCTCCAAATGGTGATCATTTTTGCAGGACATCGCGGCAGGTATACAGGGTGGGCATAATGGGATTGAGATCATCGATATAGTCTTCGCGTTCTCTAACATCAAACTCGTCAGAGAGCTTGTTGAGGATAATCTGAAACAGCTTGAAGCCGCTGATGTAAGCAAAGGACAGACAGAAGGGCTGAAAGAGATGATCATACAAAAACAGCGGTCAATGTTAAAAGACCTGGGGAGTGTAGAGGCCACGCTAGAGTCCATCATCAACGCTCATACGGCTCCGGGGATCAATGTGCGAGATATGGGTAATGTCAAGCTCAACCCCGATCAGACCAAGGCATTCGTCAGTGCGATCGTCTTCTCGATCAACCACATGGCCAAATTCATACCTTCTGCGGCGGTGGGGGGCGGAAGCACTGGGCTGCCGGAGTCTATGATATGAGATTCACGAAGTTTAAGATAGATTTCTAAGACGTCAATTCTATACATGGAAAGCTTTAAACCGCTTCGTGCATATTTCGATTCATGACCGGGTGCATACAGTGCGGCGTTTGCTGTAAAAAGTATGGCATGAGGCTCGAAGCGTCACCGCTCGACATAGCGAAATGGCGACAGGGGGAACGAAACGATATCCTGCGCCACGTGGGTATCTGCACCGAGAAAGGAGAGATCTCTCACGGTGACTTGTGGGTCGGGGACGACGGCGAACGACTAAAAGAATGCCCTTTTCTTACATGTGAAAACGAAAAATATTTCTGCAGCATACAGGAAGTAAAGCCCGAAGTTTGCACGTGGCATTACTGCGAAAAATACTACTAGCAGGGCTATAGTGACCTGGCTTTCATGGCACTGACGATGTTCTTTACACCAAGCAGGTATGCCGCAGTGTACAGGTCCTTATGATACTCCAGCGAAGTCCCATATACGGTCCTGAACGCACGTTTCATGGTTTCTTTCAAGCTCGCTGTGACACGGTCGCCGCCCCAGCTATATCCCTCTTTTCCCTGGGCCCACTCAAAGTGGCTCACGACCACTCCTCCGCCATTAGCCAGCACATCAGGGACTACGATAATATTCCGGGCGCCCAGCATCTGGCTTGCCTTCATACCCACCGGGCCGTTGGCAAGGCAAAGCACCGCACGCGCGGAGATCCTGTCGGCATTATTCTCCATGATCTGGTCCTCTTTTGCCGCAGGCACGAGGACGTCGACACTTAATTCCAAAAGCTCATCGTTCGTTATTTCCTTTGACCCATTGAATCCTACAACGGAGCCCGTTTTATCTTTATGCTTCACGAGCGCGTCGATGTTCAAGCCTCTCTCATCATATACCCCGCCCTTTGAATCACTCACGGCAACGATCTTTTTACCTTTTTTATAGAGGATCTGCGCCAGGCTGCCGCCCACGTTACCGAATCCCTGCACAGCGAACTGTTTACACGTGCAGCCATACGTACGCTCCACTTCCTCCATGACAAAAATACCTCCCCAGGCAACAGCAGTCTTACGGCCTCTGCTGCCGCCTAGTTCCAGCGGCTTGCCCGTGAATGCTTCGGGGACATGGCGGCCGGCCATATGCTCGTACTCATCAAGCATCCAGCCCATCGCCTCCGGGGAAACGTTCATATCGGGAGCGGGAATATCGACCTGCGGGCCGATAACGGGGTATATCGCCCGGATATAGCCCCTACAGACACGTTCCATCTCAGCTTTTGATAGCTTTGCATCGTCAGCCACGATGCCTCCCTTGGACCCACCATAGGGCAATCCTAAAAGCGCGGACTTTATTGACATAAGCATGGAGAGCGCGATGACCTCTGATTCCGTGACACTGGTCGCAAGTCGAATACCCCCTTTATATGGACCCAGGGCATCCACGTGCTGCGCTCTAATGGCCTTGATCATAGAGATCTCGCCCTTATCCATGTAGATCGGATAATTAACCACAAGCATCCGTTTTTCATGAGAAAGGACCCTCCGGTACTTCTGATCGATCCCCGCGACATCACACGAAGAGCCAATGAGGCTCAACGTATTAGATAAAAAATCATCACTATTCATAATGATCGACAGTCAGCTATACGTTTATATATAATTTAAAATATAAAAATTATTCTTATGACAATTTTCAATGTTACGGCCCATGGATAATTGTCCATACGGGTACATGGGCGAATCTATCTGTTATACAACAATATTTGATATATAATAAAGCAATATATAATTATGCGCATAAAGTATTTGCAATGCGTCCGATGCGGCCGTACCTACCCGAAAGACGAGATACGATACCGGTGCGATTGCGGCGATAGCCTGGAGATCGTCTACGATTATAGTACGCTGCACGCCACATGGGATGAGTTGCGAAAGCGCACGTTTTGTCACTGGCGTTACAGGGAATTTTATCCGGAATTGAAAAAGGACGACATCATCACCATGGGCGAAGGCGGCACCCCCCTGGTACGCTCACGCAGCGTCTTTAAAGGGGATGTCATGTTCAAGCTGGAAAGCATAAACCCGACGTGCTCATTTAAGGACCGTGGGTCCACCATAGAGATATCACAGGCATATGCCTATGGCGCCAGGAATATCGTGTGCGCTTCCACAGGCAATATGGGTGCAAGCGTGGCAGCGTATTGCGCACGCGGCGGCATCAGCTGCACCATATACGTGCCTCATGGTACTCCACGCATAAAAATGCTACAGATGGAAGGGCATGGGGCCACCATCAAAACAGTTGAAGGTGATTATACGCTTGCTGCCATCGTTGCGAAAAGACAGTTCGAAGAAAACGGCATCTACCTGGCGGGAGACTATCCATACAGGAGCGAAGGCGAAAAGTCCGTAGGGTTCGAGATCATGGACCAGATACGCGGCGATATTGACGTTATCGCCTGCCCGATCGGAAACGGTACGCTGCTGCACGGGATGTGGAAAGGCTTAAAAGAGATGAAAATGGCCGGCCTCATACACCGATTACCGAGGATACTGGGCGTCCAGGCGGAGGGCTGTAACACGGTGGTCAAAGCGTTTGAGAACGGGATAGACAACATCGAGCCCGTCCACCCCAAAACGCTTATGGACGCGGTCGCATGCGGGGATCCGCTTGACGGCAGCTGGGCGCTTCGGGCGCTGAAAGAATCGGGCGGCATAGGCATCACGGTCTCTGACAACGAGGCGGGCTGCGCCCGTGACCTGCTGGCTAAAAAAGAGGGCATATTCGCAGAGCTTTCCGGTGCGGCCAGCACAGCAGGATTGCTAAAAGCGTTCGAGCAGGAATTAGTTGAAAAAGACGCGCATGTCGTGGCGCTCGTGACCGGCCATGGGTTGAAAGAGCCTGAAGCGTTTAAATGCAGCGTCACTAAGTGATCCGCTCAACAGAGATCCTGCAAATTCCTTCATGAGCGTTCATATCATTAATAATAAATCGCTATTAGCATCATTAAGGTTGATGCGATCACATATAAAATTCCGGGTATGAAATATGCCCAAAAATCCGGACGGATGTTGCCTAACAGATTCAGCTCTGTCAGGTCTTCTTCAGAGAAAAACGATTCGGGATCTCTATGCAGAAAAGCTTCGTATATTCTGAAGTAGCCAAAATCAAAAAATGAGCTAAGGCCTATCAGGACAAGATTTGAAACACCGCTGACGCTCAGGTCAAATCGGATATCGATTGTGCCAAGAATGGCAAAAAGGATGGCAAAATGCACGATCGGTATGGCGAATAAAATAATCCATCCGGATAGCAAACGCTTAATATTATGAATTTTTCCTTTCCAGGCCTTGTACGTGTCCCACGGCTTATATGTTTCATGAGCACGCTCTATGATCAAAGCAAAATAAATTGCGAAGAATAATGCAAACAGATCTTGTGCTTCGGTGAGGGGCATGTTCTACATAATTTTTAATCTATACTAACTTAGAATATATCCAAGCTTAGAACATTTCTAAAAAACAAAGTTGATTTATTAACCGGGAGGCGCCATTAGCCAGGTGCGACAGATCTCCGGGCCCTTGCAATTGGCTAAAAGAGCCGGAAGCGTCGAATGCACGCCTACGGCTTGAACTTTTTATATGCCAGGTAACATATGGCGATCAGCACCAGGAGGATGACCGCGTATAGCAGGATATTGCCTTCAACGTTGAATCCCAGAAAGCCGCCTCCGGGCGCCTCATGCTCCGTAATGCTGGAGATCGCGTTCTCCATTCCCAGGTAATTAGGCAACACAAAGACCGCGATGCTCAGGATCAGCGTGAGGCCGATCAGGCTGCCGAAGATCACGTTACCATTCCTTGGCTTTGGCTCCTGCGCGAGCGGCACTTCATGCAGCATATCCGGGCGGATCTTCTTAAGGTATGCAACCACGTAGCCGGTCACGAGCGCCTCGATGATCGCCATGGCCATGTTCACGCCAGCGATGATGACCAGGCTATTCAAAAGGGTGATGGTACTTACAGTCACGCCCTGTATGCCGGAGAACATGATGATCGCGATCATGGCGAGGTTCCCGACGAACAATCCCAATAGCGTCGCTATGCCTGCCTTCGAGAACGTATCCAGGCGAAGCCGCCTGAGTGACCGATAGACAAAATAGCCCACCAGCACTTCGAACATGTTGATGATGACATTTGCTCCGACCAGGCCCCAGCCACCATGGCCTATGGCGGCCGAAAAGATGTTCACGATAAGCACGATCACGCCGCCGACAGCCGGGCCTACTAGTATGCCGATCAGGGGCGTTAAATTCATGTGGACGCCGCCGATCAGGGGAAGGGGTATAGGGATCTCCACCTGGAAGATCGCAAACGCCGCGGCCGTGCAAAGGCTGGCAATGGTGATCGTCTTGTTATCTATCTTTTTTACTTTACGCAGCCAGATCACGCAGACAGCTATCAGGATGATCGCTATGATCCACCACGAGGCCGCCCAAAAGATGGTGAAAGCGCCTTCCGGAAGATGAATGTGAGCCATTATTACTCCATATTATTCACAAGGATATAACATTTGGTCATGCACCAAATTATGCCTTTTCCCTGTTCATTAATGCTTTATCGATCGACATAGCCAGCGCTTCCAGGGTGATCGGCCTATCGCCTAATGCGATACCCGTATCCCTCAAGACATTTTCGTACAGCTGTACGACCTTGGGCTGTTTAAGGCCGGCCGATTCCAGCAGCTCTTTATTATAAAAAATATCTTCTGGCTTCCCTTCTGCTATGATGCTGCCATCCTTCACTACGCAGACCCGATCACTAATACGCGCGGCCAGATCTAAATCATGGGTAGCGATGACCACACTGATGCCGTGCTTCTTCTTCAGGTCCAGGATGATGTGCTCGATCATTTCCGTATGGTACGGGTCGAGGTCCGATGTGGGCTCATCCATAGCGATGACACGGGGCTTCATGGCCAGCACGCCAGCCATGCAGATCAGCCGCTTCTGCCCGCCGCTCAGGTAGTTGGGCATCCTGTCAGCAAGGCTTTCCGCACCGACCATCTTTAAGGCATCGATGGCGGCTACGCGCGCGTCCTCCACATTCAGGCCCATGTTGATCGGGCCGAACATCACGTCGTCCAGCACCGTCGGCGCGAAAAGCTGGTCGTCGGAACGCTGGAACGTGACGCCCACTGCCCGCCAGATATCGGTAGAGCCGGCATCGAGCTTTTTACCCATCACGATGACACTTCCGCTCGATGGCTGTAGCAGCCCGTTCAAGTGCTCTATGAGCGTCGACTTTCCCGAGCCGTTCGGGCCGCACAATGCCACGACCTCGTTCTGCAGCACGCGGAAACACATGTTGTGAATGCCCACGCTGCCGTCCTGGTAGACATGGCATGCGCAGTCCACGTGTATCAGCTCGCTGCCGTCATGCACGCAATACGGGCGCTGTTCCTGTATAGTTTTCAACTGTTCCAATCTAATACGCCTCTATAGGGGTAGCTTTACGAACCATAATGAATAGATCATCAGCAATACTGAGGCCAGCATGATCGCATACTCGAGCGGGCGGATGCCCGGAATACGCGTAGCGGCCATATATTTTCCTTTAAAGCCTCTCGCTTCCATAGCTTTATTCACGCGTTCCGCCCTGTCGTACGACCTGATCAATGTCAGCGCGAAAACTTCGGCGAACATTGTGCCCTGCTTCTGAACGCTCTTTATTAATCCGCCGCCCCGGGAGCGAAGTGCCTTGAGCATGCTGTCGACCATTTTCAGCGTGATAAAAATAAAGCGGTAAGACATGAGGAATATCTGGTCGATGGGCGATGGGAATACTTTGTAGATCATGGCCGAGAAATAATTGTACTTCGTGGTCATGAGGAAAAATAGCGAATATGTGACCGATGTCAACGCCTTCAGAAGCAGCATGACGACCATGAAAAGCCCGCTGTCCGTGAGCGTCAGCGGCCCGAGCGAGAAAATCGGCGCGCCGGGCTGGGTCCAGACGAGCACCAGCACCAGGGACAATACGAAGAGCAGCGGCAGCGCGTACCATGCGAAAAGCTTTCGCATGGGCAGCCCGGCCATCCAGTAAACGCCCACAGTGGCTGCATACAGCACGGAAATGGCAAGCAGGCTTTTCGACATGGTGATGAAAACAATGATAATGACCAGCATGATGGCCTTGGTCCAGGGGCTGGCCTTGCTGAAAATCGTATTGCCCTTCTCGCTGTAATATGTGATCAGGTCGAGGTCGGGTATGTGACTGGATAATTCGCTCATGTTCATTCACGCTTAATTGTCTTTAGGGCAGCAGCAGCATGTGTCATGGGTAATGCGGCCGCAGATCCCCACGTTCGGGTGGCCCAGCGAGTTGCAGATCTTATCCACCACGTCCTTCGATACACGGCCTTCTAGCTTCGTGGCCTCGGCACATGACTCTTCCGCCGTAAGCCCGTAATGGGACAACATTAGCTCCAGTATCCGGTGGCGCCTGACAAGAAATTGCGCATATTCCGTACCGCGAGGGGTCAGACGTATCCCCTTATACGGGGCATGTACGATGAGCCCGGTGGAAGACATCTCGTTGATGGTTTTCGTTATCGTCGAGGGATCGCAGTGGAAATGCTCGGAAATATCAGTCGTATGGACCGTATCTCCCTGCTCCAGTATGAACTTTAAGTATTCGCTTTTCCTCGGGCTAAGCTCCAGCCCGTCGATATCCTTCATGATTAAAATTAGTTGTGCTCAACATAAATAATTTTGGGTATGCCCCAAATTACGCTGCGTATTTTTGTTTCGATGTGTTGCGGAAATGGAAGGATCCGACAAAAAGACGCAATGAATTAGTTCGTATAAGCCTCCGGCGGCTATGCGGTGCATATGTTTGTGCGGGTTTGGGACGATATATTAAACACAGAGACACAGAGACACGGCTGACGTTATGGTTACGCCTCCGGCGGCTAAGTGATGCATTGATTTTCATGATTCTTAAATAAACGGTTCAATTTTGCTTGCGCAATTATAATAGCCCGGCCGCCGGAGGCTTATACAAAAACATCTTTGCATCTTTGCATTGAGGACCACGGATTTTACACAATAAATTGCATACTTGAAAAGAAAAAAGACGCCACGTATAAAATATTGCAAATGAGAACTGATGAAAAAAATAAAATGGCTATTTTATTTGCAGCCACACTTTTCTTTTGGCTCCCCACAGGCGGAACACATCTCTCCTTTCTTCGTTCCCATCTCGCCGTGCTTGCCGGAGCTCGATTCATGGCTCATGCCGGATTTTTCACTCTTTCCCCTTTCCATTAAAATCACCATTTTCTTCGTAAAACCACTCACTATAAAAATGATCATCCACACAATGGCGAATCAATCAGCCACGTTCAAGTGGTCCCACATTTTCGCTGCTCACGCCCCGGCTAAAACGCGGCATAGCACTGTATTACGCTCCATTAAATCCTCTGACAGTGACGATTATATACCATGTAGGACACACAAGAATGCAATATGGCTAAGGCTGATATTCCCGAGAATCTGCATAAGGGCGTCCAAAAAGTTCACGCTTGAGCACGACCTGATGCTGAAGGACGCATATGCGCTACTCGTTAAATATGCGCTCGACCAGCGCTTCGATAATTATTCTTTAAAAAAAGATGCTGAACGAAAAAGCAGGGGCAGACGATATCATCGTCGGCTCCTAAATCCTCGCCTGTCAGTTACTCTTTTGGCGAGAAGATCGACCTTTCTGCATTTTTTACAGTCATCCTGTATACAATGTATATGACCGTCATCGCTATCACGCCACTCAGCGCCCATGATCCATACAGGAACACGCCAGGCACTTGAACGCCCATTAATGTCGTGGATACGCCATATACCATTACCGGCAGCAGGACGAGCAGCCCGACGATCGTACATAGAACCATGTTTAGGATCGACCATTCAGGCCTGACAATCCTCGGCCGGGGTCCCTCCCGGAAATCGGCACCCGCGACGCCGGAAAACATCGAAACCATGACTATTGCGCCTGTCATGAGTAATATCTCCAGGACGCCAGTGGCAGCCATGCGGAATGAAGGGGCGAACAAGAAATATCCTGCGGCAGCGCAGAGAAGTCCTGTCAGGATGCAAATCATTCCGGAGAAGAAATATTTCCCCCTGACATAATTTCCGGGTGATAAAGGCGAGCCGGACAGGACCCACATGCTCGCCCCTTCGGATCCAGTGGATAAGGTGCCAAGGCTGAATGCCAGGATTGTGCTTGGCGCAATCGCGAGGTAGAGGAAAAAGAACGAAGAGAACCCCGATATGCCATTTTTTGACCCGTTTCCCGTTAGCATGGGCATGAAGGTCATCACGATAAACACGATGGGCGTGATAAAAACATACATCAGATCCGTGCGCCTGGTAAATGCGCGAAAGTCTTTTTTAACAATGGCCGATTCCGCTGCCGAAAGCCCGAGCCTGTTCAGTAGACCGGTCTTTGGCGCATACGTGCCCCTGGTCACGTTTATCGTGGGCGGTTCCCACATACCATATCTGGAATTCAGCCCGGCAGCCACGAAGAAAAGGGCCACAATAAAGACGGCTGTGGCGGGCACCAGCGCTGCCGCAACAAGCCACTGGCCATGATAGATCGCATAGAGTGTGATACCCGGCCAGACATATGGAATGAACCATGCGGCCAGCTGGCCGCTGGAGATGGACGTGATCAGCACCGGGAACGAAGACTGGGTGAGCAGGAAATAAACCACGTAAATGACCGTGATAAATAATAGCGTGCCGAAGAAACGGACCCAGACCGCTACCCTTCCGGCCGCCTTCATGACCGCTCCGGTCATGCCCAGCTGTAATGTTTTCAGTATCTCCGTCGTGGCACTCGTCATGAACAAGCACGCGAACAGTGCCACTGATGTTAACAGTGCAATTGGCAGCAGGCCTATCAGGGCAGACATGGCGACAATAAAGCATATGATGAACCCGGTAATGTACAGAGGCGTGCCGATTATCCCGGCGATCATCGATGCCATCGTATGCTCTCCCCAGGTGACCGGGAACCAGTAGACGGGCTGAGTCGATGCTTTAACCCCTGTGCGCCTGATCTGGTATAGCTGTGTCAACATCAGGCTGTAGAGGATGCACATGATGGGCAGCGTAAATAAAACGCTGGCAACACTATCGTATAGCAGCGATGTATTTGCCGTGTCACCTGTACTGGATAGTAAAAAGCCCGCCAGGAGGCCCATGGCTGCGCCGGCAAGGCAGACAACGGCCACCAGGAGATAGGGCCCCAATCTATTTTCCCTGTACTTCATTAGCCGGTTCTTCTTGAGCAGCCTTTCCGATTTTACATATACGCCCACGAGGCGGGAGACGTTCTTCCACATCATTTCATCAGCGCCTCGACCACAGGCTTTACGTCACCCGTACCGGTGAGCTTCAGGAAAATATCCTCAAGCTGAGAATCCGGTAGCGATGCGTTTCTCCTCAGCTCATCCATGGTGCCCAGCGCCAGCAGCTTTCCATGGTACATGATCGCGATGCGGGTGCATATGGCCTGCGCGATCTCAAGGACATGCGTCGATACGATGACCGTTGCTCCTTGAGCGGCCATTTCATGGATCAGGTCTTTCAGGATACGGGCTGACTTCGGGTCCAGGCCCCTGGTGGGCTCATCCAGCAATAATATGTCCGGCTTGTGCATAAGCGCCGAAATGATGGCCACCTTCTGCTTCATGCCGTCCGAATAAGCGCTTATGATATCCCCTTCCCGGCCCTCGAGGTCGAATGCCTCTAAAAATTCCTGTATCCGCGCCTTTTTTATTTCCGGCGCCATACCGTACAGGTCTCCGGTTAAATCCAGGAACTCAAGTGCGGTGAGATATTCATAAATGCGCGGCGCCTCGGGCACGTAGCCGATCTTGCTCTTTACGCCCACCGGGTCGGCCGAAGGGTCCAGGCCCAGCACGGACACCGAGCCGGCATCCGGCCTGGTAAGCCCTAGGATCATCTTGATTGTGGTCGATTTACCTGAGCCGTTAGGGCCTAGCAACCCTATGATCTCGCCTTTTCTGACCTCGATGCCAAGGCCGTCCACGGCAGTAAGGTCATTATAACGCTTAACTACGCCTTCGAGCTTCAATGCCGGCGTTGTAGTCATATCCATAAATATACCCCGTCTCCAGATTAACTTGCTTGAGACTTAAAACTATCCGGATATACATAAAGGCCATGGTTATCTCGCTTTCGACAAATAATAAAAATTCGAAAAACTAGCCAGATAAAACCATGATAAAAAGTTTGAAAAGGATTAAAAGGCTTACGCCTTTAGTTCTTTCTTCTTGGGCCTGAGTCCGGTGTAGCCGCACTTTCTGCATCTGGTTGCTTTTATCGCGTTGCGCGCGTTGCACTTTCTGCAGATCTGAACGTTTAGCTTTCTTGCCTCAGCCTCTGGGAATTTTGCCATGATAAGTACCTCGTAAATATGTAACTTTTAAGCGATGCTCTTTCTAAGAGTCCTGGAAGCATATAACGCTTTTGGTTAATCGGAGTAATAAAGCTGGCATCAGGAAGTTTGAAGGCACTAAGCATATTCGTGGATAGTGCCTTCTTCAAAGCTTAGCGCCTTCAAAAATACCGTAAGAAGTATAGGAACTAAAGTATCGTCTTAAACTGCAAATGAGACCTTTCTAATTAGCCGACTCTCGCCGATAATAGCACATGGGAAAATCGTTACCAGTACTCCTTATATACTAATGTATTACGCTCATTTTTTTGGTGATTTTAGCTTTTATTCTAATATAATATGCCCTTATAATCGATACCATAAAATTCAAATGTGATAACAACACTAGACTTTTAAACATATAACGTATAAGCTCTAATTACTTTACACAGGATGTTCTCCAAATATGAAGGCTGTAATACTAGCGGCTGGCGAAGGTAGCCGCCTGAAACCATTCACTGCGACCAGGCCAAAGGTGATGATACCGGTAGGTAACAAGCCCATCCTGGAATACGTGATCAACGCGTTGCAGACCAGTGGCATCATCGATATCGTCATGATCGTCGGCTACAAGCGCGAAAAGATCATGGACTACTTCCAGGACGGCCACAAGTGGGGCGTCAACATCACGTACCTGGAGCAGTTCCAGCAGCTGGGGACCGCACATGCGCTGAAGCAGGCATCCCATATCATTAAGGATCACTTTTTAGTCATCAACGGCGACACGGTCATCGACGCCTCCGCCATCAAGGAAGTAATGAAGGCCAGCACGGGCGACGCTACCATGCTGACTGTGACCGTGGATAAGGCCTATAAGTACGGGGTCGTGAACACGCAGAACGATCTCGTGAAAGGAATACTGGAGAAGCCGCAGAGAGAAGACGCCGGCAACACCGTCAACGCGGGTGTCTATTGTTTCTCGCCGCGGATCTTCGGCTTTTTGGACTCCATGGAGATATCGGAGCGCGGCGAATACGAGGTCACGGACGCCATCAGGGCCATGATCAGCGAGGGCTATTCGGTACGTGCCGTTCACACGAACGCCACCTGGATGGACGCCCTTTACCTGTGGAACCTGATCGACATGAACGTGGCGACTCTTTCCCGGCGCAAGGCTGAGATCAAGGGCACCGTCGAGGAGGGTGCGATCATTAAAGGCAACGTGACCGTGGGCGAGAACTCGACGATCATGTCGGGCTCGTACATCATAGGGCCCGTCGCGATCGGCGATAACTGCGAGATCGGGCCCAACGCCGTCATCCTGCCCGGCACGAGTATCGGCAGCAACTGCACCGTCGAGCCGTTCGTGCGCATATCGAACAGCATTTTGATGAACAACGTGAAGGTCGCCTCCTTTAGCCATATCGCCAGTACGATCATCGGCGAAGGCTGTATCATCGGCTCGAGCTTTATCGCGGAATCCGAGGAGACGAGGGTTGAGATGGATAACACCCTGATGAAGGCTAACATGGGCGCACTCATCGGCGATAACACTGACACCGGCGGCCGTGTCCTGATCAAGCCCGGACGCATCGTCGGCGTAAGGTGCAAGATAGGCGCCGGTGCCGTCGTCAGCTCGAACATTGCGGACAATATGAAAGTTTTATAATAACAGGTGATAAAATATGTGCGGAATCGTGGGGTATATAGGCAACGGCGATACTTCGGACGTATTGATCGACTCACTGGGCAGGCTGGAATACCGGGGTTACGACTCTGCCGGCGTTGCTTTAGTTTGCGAAGGTGAGCTAAAAGTCATCAAGTCATTCGGGCGTATTCAGTTTTTAAAGGAAAAGATGCCGTCGCTTATCGCGTCGGTGGGCATCGGCCATACCAGGTGGGCTACGCATGGAAAGCCCTCGGAGATCAACGCGCATCCACACCAGGACTGCACGGGCAGGATCGCCGTCGTGCATAACGGCATCATTGAGAACTACAAAGAACTAAAGGACATGCTCATCGCGAAAGGGCACAAGTTCATCTCCGAGACGGACACGGAAGTCGTCTCCCATTTGCTGGAGGAAAACTACGCCGGCAGCATGCAGCGCGCATTGCAGGAGACGATCAAGCAATTGAAGGGCTCTTTCGCCTTCGCGATCATCAACAGGGACGAGCCTGACACCATCTTCGCGGCTAAGAAAGATAGCCCGCTGGTCATCGGCATCGGCGACGGCCAGTGTTTCCTGGCGTCCGACGTCACCGCGTTCTTAAAATACACGAATAAAGCCATCTTCCTGGAGGACGGGGACATGGCCGTGCTATCGAAGGACAGCCTAAAGCTGATGGACTTCGAGGGCTATCCCATCTCCCGGAGCGTCCAGACCATCGAGTGGGACCTGGACTCTGCGGAAAAGGCAGGGTACGAGCACTTTATGCTCAAGGAGATCCACGAGCAGCCCCAATCGCTGAAGGCCGCCATATCGGGCCGGCTGAACGAGCTGACCGGCGACGTGACGCTGAATGAAGTGTCGCTCACGGAAGAAGCGATACAGGACCTGAGGCGGATCATCATCATCGCCTGTGGCACGTCATACCACGCAGGATTACTTGGCAAGTATGCTATCGAGTCGCTCACCGAGATCCCGGTCAGCATAGAGATCGGCTCCGAGATCCGATACTCGTCCACCCATATGGACAAGCACACGCTCATCATCGCCTTATCACAATCCGGTGAGACGGCCGATACACGTGCAGCCGTTAAGGACGCGATGCGGAAAAGCGCACATGTGATCGCGATCACCAACGTGGTCGGCAGTACGATCTCCCGTGAGGCGAATGATACGATCTATATGATGGCGGGCCCGGAGATCGGCGTCGCAGCCACTAAGACCTTCACGGCGCAGGTCGTGGCCATGTACATGCTGGCCATCTTCCTCGGCCGGAAAGCCGGCACGCTAAACACGGACAAGTCCCGGGGCATTATCGCCGCTCTGAAAGGTCTCCCGCAAAAAGCCCAGCAAGTGCTGGAACTGGACCAGACCATTGCAAAGGTGGCTGAGATATTCAGCAGCTCCGACACGTTCTTCCTGGTCGGCAGGCATTTCAACTACCCGATCGCGCTCGAGGGCGCCCTTAAGATCAAGGAAATATCCTACGTGTTCTCCGACGGATTTGCCGCAGGCGAGCTCAAGCACGGCCCACTGGCGCTGATCACGACAAACGTGCCCGTCGTCGCCATCGCTACGGACTGCCCGACCTATGATAAGGTGGTCAGTAACATCAGGGAGATCAAGGCGAGAGACGCCTCCGTCATTGCCATCGCCAGCGAAAGCAACACGGGGATCGACCAGCTGGCAGACATCGTGATCCGGATACCTGACGCCTCCGAGTACATCTCGCCCATCATGTCGGCAATCGTGCTCCAGCTGTTCTCGTACTATTGCGCGCTGAACCGGGGATGCCCGATCGACAAGCCACGCAACCTCGCAAAATCCGTCACCGTCGAATAGACACACAGAGCCATAAACACAATGATCATTCGATAAGGCCTCCGGCGGCCTGGTGACTCATTGCTAACCACAGAAGCACAGAGGACACAGAGTGTTTATTGTTACGCCTCCGGCGGCCGGGCGATGCGAATCTTTTATGATCATTTTGGACACAGAAGAAGGGCTATATGTGATGAGGCGCTCTGAAAAAATAACGAGCATTTGAAGAATAAGCATTATATTATAATAAAGACATAGATGCTATACAAGCGATCATGGAGTAAAAACTTATGGGACTTTTTGGCTCATCAGGTATACGTGGTGTCGTGAATGAACAAATGACACCCGAGCTCGCGCTTAAGGCGGGCAAAGCGCTTGGATCTGTTAAGAAACAAGTAGTCATAGGCCGAGACCCTAGGACTTCCGGGCAGATGGTCGAGAACGCTTTTATTGCCGGATTGCTAGCATCTGGCGCCAACGCCGTGCGCATCGGCGTCGTTTCCACGCCGACGCTCGCCTACGCCGCGAGGGACTACGATTGCGGCATCATGGTGACCGCGTCGCACAACCCGCCGGAGTACAACGGCCTTAAGTTCTGGAACCCGGACGGCATGGCGTTTTCACTACAGCAGCAGGACGAGCTGGAAGCGCTCATCGAAAATGGCGTTAAAGGCGCAGACTGGAAGGCCATGGGGAGCGACATACAACGCCAGGACGCCATCGCCAATCACATTCATGCAATCATTAAGAACGTAAAGCCTTGCAGCCTTAACGTCGTTATTGACTGTGGCTGTGGGGCGGGCTCGACGATCACGCCGTACGTGCTGCGGGACATGGGCTGCCATGTGATCTCGCTGAACGCGCAGCCGGACGGATTCTTCCCGGCCCGGATGCCGGAGCCGGTCGAGGAAAATTTGGGCCATCTTAAAGAAGCGGTGAAGGCTTATGGAGCCGATCTCGGGATCGCTCACGATGGCGACGCAGACCGGATGGTCGCCGTAGACGACCTGGGGCGCTACGTTTCCGGAGACGCGCTTCTCGCGTATTTCTGCGGTTTCGAGGTCAAGACCGCGCTTGTCTGCCCGGTCGACGTGTCGATGACAGTGGACCGCGTAGCGGCGGGGGCCCGGATATACCGGACAAGGATCGGCGACGCGTTCGTCTCGGAGGAAGCCCGTCGCTCAAACGCCGAGTTCGGAGGGGAGACCAGCGGCACCTGGATATTCCCCAGGATCTCATATTGTCCGGACGGCATCTACGCGGCAGCCAGGCTTGTGGAGCTGGTCAGCCAGCACGGGAAGCTCTCGGAAGCCATCGACCGATTACCGAAATACCCGCTGAAGCGGGGCGGGATCAAATTCGCGCTAGGCCTGGATAAGGGGGCGATCATGCGGCACATTAAATCGCTACTGGAAGGCACAGGCTACACGGACCTGAACGAGCTCGACGGGCTACGTGTGAGCTACGCGGACGGCTGGTTCCTGATACGGCTTTCGGGCACCGAGCCCAAGATAAGGATCACGGCAGAGGCCGAGAATAGCGAAGCGATGGAGCGACTTTATGCGAAAGCCGCAGCGATCGTACAGCGGGGGATCGAGTCATGCAAGCAGTGATACTGGCGGCAGGCGAAGGCACGCGAATGCGGCCGCTGACACAGAACAAGCCCAAAGTCATGCTGCCTATCGCGAACAAGCCCATGCTTGAGCATATCATAGACGCGGTCAGGGACGCCGGGATCGAGGATATTCTCCTCATCGTCGGCTATCGGAAAGAATCGATCACGGACTACTTTGGGGACGGCTCGAAATTCGGGGTCCGGATCACCTATACGACGCAGAACCAGCAGATGGGCACGGGCCACGCGTTCGGCATGGCCTCAGGGTTCTGTAAAGGGCCTTTTATCGCGCTGAACGGCGACGTGCTGGTGAGCAGCAGCCATATCAGGAAGATCATGGCCAGGAACGAGGATGCCGTCATCACGGTCAAGGCAGTGGAGCATCCGCAGTCCTACGGCGTGATCGAGGCCGAAGGCCCACGAGTCAAGAGGATCGTGGAAAAATCTACCGAGCCGCCGACCAACATGGCCAATGCGGGCGTTTACCTGTTCAGCACAGCTATCTTCAACGCCATCTTCAAGACACAGCTCTCGCCGCGGGGCGAGATCGAGGTTACCGACTCCATTCAGTTCTTGATCGATAAAGGCAGCCCCGTGGGCTATGAGGTCATGGAAGAGCCATGGCTGGATGTTGGCAGGCCCTGGGATCTCCTGACCGCGAATGAGCTGAACCTGAAGAGCCTTACAGGCCACATCGAGGGCGAGGTAGAGCCTAACGCGACGCTAAAGGGTGAAGTCAGTGTCGGTAAAGGCACGATCGTCAGAAATGGCGCATACATCATCGGGCCTGTTGTGATCGGCGAACACTGCGACATCGGCCCGAACTGCTTTATCCGGCCTTCGACGAGCATCGGGAACCACGTACATATCGGGAACGCAGTGGAAGTGAAGAACTCCGTCATCATGGACCACACGAAGATAGGGCACCTGACTTATCTGGGTGACAGCGTGCTAGGCTCGCGGTGTAACTTCGGGGCGGGGACAACAGTCGCGAACCTACGGCTGGATGAGAAGAGCATCCCGGTGATCCTCAAAGGGCAGCGTGTGGACAGCGGGCGCCGGAAGCTAGGGTGCATCATGGGCGACGACGTGCATACCGGCATCGGTGCGCTGATCAACGTAGGCACGGTGATCGAGGCGGGCGCGCACATAGGCCCGGGTGAGTTGGTAAAAGGCGAAGTGAAAAAGAAATGATCCTGGCATTGACAGGATATAATATATTTTTATTATGAGCTTTTTTGAGTAACTTTATTCATGAAAATGGGTTATTGAAAAATTATATTTGATAATATCATAAATTAACATAAAAAACATCTCAATGCCAATGTAAACAATATATTACAAATATAGGCCATATTTAGTATATATATTGCAAAAAGACCGAAAAAGATATGAACGACTAGGTTTATTCTACCAGAATAGTGCTTACTGGTTAATTGTGGGGGTTGATGGTTGTGATGTTAAATGGAAATCTTAGAAATGAACCACCAACAAAATCTGAAGATAAAAGGCACTGTTAGCGACCTTATATCCTCTGTCAATGATAGTATCGAAGGTTCGATAAAACGGTCCGTGAACCGGCCGTTCATTATTGTGGGGATACCAGCGTTCAACGAAGAGGTCGCGATCGGCAGCATGGTCTTGAGGGCCAGGAAATATGCCGATAAGGTGATCGTCATAGACGACGGCTCCATCGATAAGACCACGGATGTTGCAATGACGGCCGGAGCCCACGTGGTCTCAAAAAAGAATAATGGCGGCAAGGGTGCCGCGATAAAAGACGCCTTCGAATATGCTAAAAAAGTGAAAGCCGACATTTTGGTGCTGATCGACGGAGACGGGCAGCATAACCCGGACGAGATCCCATCGCTGCTGGCGCCAATCATCAATGGCGACGCGGACATAGTGAACG
The DNA here is from genome assembly GCA_963780665.1 of uncultured Methanocellaceae archaeon. Lineage (GTDB taxonomy): Archaea > Halobacteriota > Methanocellia > Methanocellales > Methanocellaceae > Methanocella. Next base: position 403,627 of record CAWACJ010000006.1, read on the forward strand.
GTTCCAGGTTCTTGAATAATACAAAGAATCATGTGCCGGCATACCGGCGTGTTGGCCAGGAAGTCCTGACGCTCGCGACGAACTTCGGGACGAAGATGCATATTACGGATTCACAGAACGGGTTCAGGGCGTTCTCGAAGAAGTCTTTTGAATGCTTTACATTCAAGCAGAACGGCATGGCCATCGAAAGCGAGATGCTCATGGATGCGTCGAAGGCCAAAATGCGAATACGGGAAGTACCGATTGACGTCCGATATGATGTAAATGGCTCGACTTACAACCCTATCATGCACGGGCTCAGCGTACTCGGTCGCGTGATCTCAATCATCTCAGAAAGACGGCCGCTGATATTTTTCTGCGTCCCCGGTGCCGTTCTCCTGTTCATCGGCTTGATGGCAACTTTTGAGATGTTCGACATCTTCAATATCACCAGGAATATCTCCGTCTATTACGCGATGGTCTCTTCGTCGTGCGTAATTTTAGGTGTGACGAGCATATTCACGGGATTCATACTGAACGCGATACAGGGCATCAAGTGAGGCCAGGCATTCGTAAAGGCTTAGAAAATCGGGTTTTGAATACACTGGTTGTTGATGCTATGGAAATTGAGGTTAAAGAACTCGGCAAACATCTTGATCAGCGTGGGGTATTGACGGAGATCTTCCGGGAAACTGGGACAGATCATACCATAAAACAGGTATATTTTTCAATTTCAAGCCCCGGAGCGGTCAGAGGGAACCATTACCACCTGAGAAAAACGGAATGGCTTGCAGTGGTCAAGGGTAGCGCTAAAATGGTCTGCGAGGACCAGTTCTTAAAGACAAAAGAGGAGCTGATGCTTTCCGGCGACGAGCCGAAAGCCGTACGGATCAGCCCCCTGATATCGCATGCGGTCAAGAACATCGGGAACGAAGATCTGTACCTGATCGTGGCCGGGAGCGAAGAATACGATCCGGACAACCCGGATATCCAGCGGGACAATTTGCTATAATCAAGTAAGGGTGTTGTATTATGTTCAAGAACAAGACAGTATTAATCACGGGCGGGACCGGGTCATTAGGCCATACTTTAGTCAAGAGGCTGATGTCTAATGGCGACGATGTCCCTAAGAAGATCATTATATTTTCAAGAGATGAGGCAAAGCAGCATTCCATGAAGCTCGAATGGGCGAACATGAAGGCCGCTACAGATAATATTTATTACCACAACTACGATCAGATCCTGAGCTTCAGGATCGGCGACATCAAGGACTATAACTCCCTGCTTGAGCCGGTCAAGGAAGCGGACATCATCATCCACGCAGCGGCGCTGAAACAGGTGCCGGTCTGTGAATATTTCCCGGAAGAGTCCTTAAAGACGAATGTACTGGGAGATATAAACCTGATCCGTGCGCTGAAGGAGACCGAGAATCACGTCAACACCGTCATTGGGATCTCGACGGATAAGGCCTGTAAGCCGATAAATACCTACGGCATATGCAAAGCTCTCCAGGAACGACTGTTGATCAATGCGAACCTGAACTGTAAGAAGATCCGTTTTATCTGCGTAAGATACGGGAACGTCCTGGCTTCAAGAGGCTCTGTGATCCCGTTGTTCAAAGAGCAGATATCGAGCGGAGGCCCCATCACGATCACCACGCCGGACATGACGAGATTCTTCCTCAACCTCGATAACGCGGTCGATATCGTATTCGACGCGCTGAAACATGCAAAGCCGGGCGAAATTTTCATACCCATCGTGCCGTCGGCTAAGATCACCGACCTCGCGGAGCTGATCATCGGGAAAGCCAGGAACGTCGCGATCAAATACACCGGTATCCGGCCAGGCGAGAAGATACACGAGGTGCTGATCTCAGAGGAAGAGATCAACAACACGTATAGAAAAGGCAAGTATTACGTGATACAGTCCAACCTGCCCGAGCTACAGACGGTGAAGATCAAGAAGCTGATCCTGAGCGAGCAATACTCCTCCGGCAACAGCGTCATGACAAAGGCCGAGCTGAAAAAGATGCTACTGGCAAACGGCTTCATCTAAGGTATTACCATGAAAGTGATGACCGTACTGGGCACGAGGCCGGAGATCATCAGGCTGAACCTGATCATGAAAAAGCTGGATAAGTACTGCGAGCACGTGATGGTGCACACGGGCCAGAACTTCACCGACAGCCTGAACTCAGTATTTTTCCAGGATTTCCAGCTACGCGAGCCAGACCATTTCCTCGCTGTCAAAGGCAATACGTTCGGGGAACAGATCGGTAAAATATTGATCGAGACCGACCGGGTCATCCGGGAGGAGCAGCCGGATAAGCTGCTGATCCTGGGCGACACGAACAGCGCCCTGTCCTGCATCATCGCAAAGCGCATGGGCATACCGGTGTTCCACATGGAAGCCGGAAACAGGTGCTTCGACGACCGGGTGCCCGAAGAGGTCAACCGGCGGATCATCGACCACTCCAGCGATATCCTGTTGCCATATACCCATCGAAGCAAGGAGAACTTGCTGCGCGAGGGCATTCCAATCGAGCGAATATACGTTACAGGCAACCCGATCAATGAAGTGTTAGAGTCGTATAAGGAAAAAATCGATCAGAGCGACATTTTACACAGCCTGGACATTACTGCAGGCGAGTTCTTTTTAGTGACCGCACACAGGGCGGAAAATGTCGACGACCGTGAGCGCCTGGCGAACATTCTCACGTCGCTGCGGCTCATTAAAGAAAAATATCACTGTCCCATCATTTGCAGCTTGCACCCGAGAACAAAGAACATGATTGAAAAGCATCAACTGAGCGACCTTTCCTCGAGTGTAAGGTTCATCGAGCCCCTGGGCTTCTTTGACTTCGTGAAGATGGAGAAGAACGCCCGGTGCATCATCACAGACAGCGGCACGGTACAGGAAGAATGCTGTATTTTCAGAAAGCCCAACATCACGATCAGGGATGTGACTGAAAGGCCGGAAACGATGGAATGCGGCAGTAACATTGTCGCGGGCGTGGATCCTGAAACGGTATTACGGTCGGTGGACATGGCACTCGAAAACCGGAATGACTGCCAGCCGCCTGCGGAGTATCTGGAACGGGACGTATCATCGAAGATCGCAAAGATCGTGCTAGGGTATGGATAACCCTCGAGAAGAGGTCGTTTTATGAGAAATATCGTAGTAATAGGCGCGAACGGTATGCTCGGATATGCGGTATCCGAATATTTCACGTCAACAGGCTATCGTGTCAAGCGCATGACAAGAAACGAGTTCGACATCTCAAAGGATGATGTTGCAAGGCTCGAGCCATTCCTGGCTGGCGCCGACGCAGTGATCAATTGTTCAGGGATCGTAAAACAAAAAATGGACGACTACTCGATAGAAGAAGTCCTAAAAGTGAACTCCGTTTTTCCTATTAATCTGGCGAAGCTTAGCGACCGGCTGAAAATCCAATGTTTCCATATCACGACGGATTGCGTATATTCCGGTAAAAAGGGAGGATACGTCGAATCCGACCTCTTCGACGCAGATGACGTTTACGGGATGAGTAAAAACGCGGGAGACACCGACCTTTGCATGACACTGCGGACTTCCATCATCGGCGAAGAAAAGTCGCATTTTACCTCGCTGCTATCCTGGGTCAAGTCTCAAAAAGGCAAGACTATCAACGGATACACGGACCACCTGTGGAATGGCGTGACCACGCTGTACCTTGCGGAGATCATCCGGGACATCATCGAGTCAAACCTGTATCAAAAAGGCATTTTTCACATTCATTCACCGGGGGTAGTAAGCAAGTATGAGCTGACTTGCATGATCAACGAGGCCTACGGCCTCGGGATCAAGATCAACCGGTTCGAGACGCACGAGCCTTGCGACCGGAGCCTGCAGAGCGAAAAAGGCCTCAGCGACAAATTGGCAAAAAAAGACCTGAAGACTCAGATCAAAGAGCTAAAGGCGTTTTTCGATGCTGTAGAACAGGGGAGCCAAAAGAGGTGATATCATGAAAATACTGGTAGTACAAGAATCCGACTGGATAAAAAGAGGCCCGCATAATACGCACCATATATTCGAGCGTTTATCCGAAGAAGGCCACGAGATCCGCATCATCGACTACGAGATCAACTGGTCAGACGATAAAAAGCACGAGCTATTATCTAAGCGGATCGTGGTAAAGGATTTCCACAAGCTGAGGGATAACGCCCGCATCACCGTGATAAGGCCTCCAATACTCTATGTGACGCCGTTTAACTATCTTTCATTATTACTTACGCATAGAAATGAGATCAGACGGCAGATAAAAGAGTTTAAGCCCGATATCGTTGTCGGCCTGGGGATATTGAACGCATACCTGGCCGTGAACGAATGCAAGAAAAACAACATACCATTCGTATATTTCGTCCTCGACACCCTTCACACGCTGGTACATGAGCGTGCCTTCCAGATGATCGCCAAAAAACTGGAGCAATATAACTATCGGAATTCGGATATGGTGATCTCCGTAAATAAGCTACTTAGAGAATATACCATTGAAATGGGCGCCGATGAGAAAAAGGCCGTCGTGCTGCCGCATGGGATCGAGCTATCAAGGTTCGCGGAAGCAGCCAGGGATCGGGAGAACGTTCGGGCAAAATACGGATTCAAGGAAAAAGACGTCGTCCTGTACTTTATGGGGTATCTATACGGCTTTTCAGGCCTCATGCAGGTCGCTAACTACCTGAAGGATAATATCCTAAAATATCCCAATGTAAAATTATTCATCGTGGGCGAAGGCCCGATCTATGAGCCATTACGCATATTAAGCAAAAAGCTGCCGAATAACATGCTGGTGCTGGGATGGCAGCCCTATAAAAATATTCCCTCCATCATCTCCGCCAGCGACATTTGCATACTGCCCTCCGAGAACAATGAGACGATGAAAAAGATCGTCCCGATCAAGATCCTGGAGTACATGGCAGCAGGAAAGCCGGTCATATCGACCCGCCTGCCCGGTGTCCTGAAGGAATTCGGTAAGAATAACGGCGTTCTTTATGTCGATAAGCCCGAAGATACCATCGACAAGTCCTCGATCGCGTACGATTCGCAGATCAACGACTACCGGTCAAAGGCAAAGGCGTTTGTCAAGAAATACGACTGGGCGGACATCACAATTGACTTTGAGCGGAAGATCACGGACATGCTGGACCGCCACAGAGTGGCAGGTATGCAAGAATGAAAAAAGTGGTCATGGTACGCTCGCGGTCGACGGATGCGGCCGTCTTCAAGAACGCCGAGAGCCTGGCTGAAAGCGGCTTCGACGTGCACCTGCTCGCCTGGGACCGCCAGCACAACTTACCGGAGGATAAAAACCGAAAGTATCACGTCCACAGGTTCACCATGAAGGCACCGTACGATAGGATGACGATACTGTTCTACCAGCCTTTCTGGATGCTCTACGAGCTGTACTTTCTATTGGCCAGCCGCCCCGATATCATCAACGCCTGCGACCTGGATACGCTGCTACCCGCAGTCATGGTTAAGCTACTCTACAGGTGCCGGCTCTTCTATACCATCTATGACTTTTACGCAGACCACTTTGACGATAGGCGAGGCTCGCTGATCCGCCTCATTAAGCGGTCCCTGGCGTCCCTCGAAAAATTCTTGATCGGGTTCGCCGATGTCCTGTTCCTTGCGGACGAGTGCCGACTGGAGGAAGTCAAGGGGGCCCGGATCAAGAAAGTCGTCTATATCTACAACTCGCCCATGGACCGGTTTGTCAATGGCGAAGGCCGATCACCGGGAGACGAGCTGGTCGTGTTGTATGCCGGCCTCATCAACCCGTCCCGGGGGGTCGAGTATATGGTCGAGGCCGTTGAAGCGGTCGACGGCGTCACGATGATCATCGCGGGCCCGGACGATGCCGATAAGCTGAGGATCGACACGCCCGTCAACCCTAAAAAGATCAAGTTTATCGGCTACCTGCCGACCTACGAGGACGTGTTGCGGACGACAATGAACGCGGATGTCCTGTTCCGCTTTGAGGATCCCGGGCGGTCAAGCAGCAAGTATGCCAGCCCAAACAAGCTCTTCGAGGCTATGATGTGCGGCAAGCCTTTCATCGTCAACGAGGGTATCGGCTCCAGCCGCATCGTCGCCGAGACGAACTGCGGGCCAATCGTGCCCTTCGGCGATGTGGGCGCACTCAAGAACGCCCTGACTGCGCTCAGGGACGATCCGGCGCTGCGCGCTAGAGCGGGCGCTAGCGGAAGAAAGGCATATGATGAAAAGTACTCGTGGAGTATCATGGAAAAAAGACTGACCGAAGCCTATAAAGGGGTGTGACAATGGCCAAAAAGATCGGCGTCTTAACGTTCGCAGTCAGTAAAGCGGGCGTGGTACCCCTGTCAAACCTGATATCCATACTGAGCCAGGCGCACGACCAGGTGTCGCTGATCACCGATAACGAGGGCTACGCCCATTTTAAGAATGACCACAGTATTAAAACATTTAACATCAAGCACCAGAGCTATTCCAGCGGACTGGCCAACATGCTGAACTACGTGCATAAACAGCTACTGATCAGCTACACGATACTGACAAAACTGAGAGATGTCGACACGTGGGTCTTTTTTTTTAACGCGGAGACCATGGTCTTTCCCCTGATCACCCTAAAATTATTGGGGAAAAAGGTGGTCCTGGCACTGCCCAGCTCTTCGGAAAAGATCCATGCCCATACGAGTAGCGGCCAGGCCGCAATCATGCGCTCGCTCTCCCTGATCTCATATCGGCTTGTCAATAACATCATCGTCTACTCTCCCAGGCTGGTTACCGAGTGGAACCTGACGAAATATAATGATAAAATACGGATCGCGCACGAACATGTGATCAATTTTGACGAGTTCCGGCCCGAGACCGGCGTTGCCGACCGGCCTGCAATTATCGGCTATGTCGGTCGCCTGGATGCGGAAAAAGGCATCATGAACTTTATACAGTCCATTCCCGAGATCATAAAACACGACCCGCACATAAAGTTTTTAATCATTGGGGATGGGAACCAAACGGAAGCTGTCCGCGAATACATTATCGGGAAAGGCATGGCCCAAAATGTAAACATGGCGGGCTGGGTACCACATGGTGAACTGCCCGGCTACATGAATCAGATCAAACTACTGGTCATTCCTTCGTACACAGAAGGGCTCCCGAATAATATGCTCGAGGCGATGGCCTGCGGAACACCTGTGCTGGCTAGCCCGGTTGGCTCGATACCAGACTTCATACAGGACGGACACAACGGTTTCATACTGGAAGACAACTCTGCCGCGCACATCGCGCAAAAGGCCATACAAGTATTGGACACCGGAGACCTGGGACAGATCGCGGGTAACGCGAGAAAGATGGTGGAAGCGGAGTTCACGTATGAGGCAGCGGTAAAAACATATATGAGCATAATATAAAATATTTGGAATGTAAAATTCGTATTGGTAAAAAGGTATGATGATGAAGACCTCGCACAACCATCCGCTGACTAAGTTCGTCGCCATATGCTGTCTGATGTTAGTTACGGCCGGGCTTTATTTCGCGCATGAGGCGCCCGCGACGGGATACGAGGCTTCGATCTACGCGTCCACTCCACTGATCCTCTGGATCTCTATCGTCATCGCGCTGGTTTGCGGAGTTTCCATCATCGTATATGCCGTTTATAAGGGCCTTGAAGATAAAGCTACGTGGATCATCGGCGCTTTGCTGGTCACGCTCTTTTATGTCATCGCCATATCGATCTATCAGATCCGGGGATATTACGCGTGGACCATCAATGGGGATTCGGCCACTCACGTCCTGTTCGTGAAAGATATTCTCGGCACGGGCCACGTACCCGCCTCCCTGATCTACCCCATCACACACATCAATGCGGCGGAGCTGGTCAATCTCACGAACATTAACCTGATCACGCTGGAAAAACTAATGCCAGTTTATTTTGCGCTGATCTTTATTCTGTTCGTCTATGTCCTGGCCAGGTCCGTTTTTGTCAATAAGGGACAAGCGATCCTCGTCACGCTTGTCAGCTTCCTATTTTTGCCTGGCACTATAAGTTTTTACCCGAATTTTCTAGCTAATTGTTATTTCCCATTTTTCTTATTTATCCTGGTCAAAATTTTCGGTAAATATAAGCTGAACTGGATACTTTTATCACTACTGGTCATATTTCTATATCCTGTTTTTCACATATTGCCGACGTTCATCGCCGCGGTCATGCTCGCGACATTTTTATTAGCCAGCTTTGTGTACAAATTGATCGATAAAAAATATAAAATGGGATTATATATCTATGGCTTGTTGCTGATCGTGCTAGCCACGTGGTCGACCATATGGATCACATCGTTCGGGATATGGGATTACACGATCTCAAGTGCGTATAAACTAGTCACCTGGGGCGGCACTTCGTACGCTTCAAGCCTGAGCAGCCAGGTGACCCAGGCACAAAGTAGCGGCTTTAACGTACTGAACTATATCCTCAAGTTGTACGGCGTTCTTATCGTTTTTGTTCTTATCGCCATATTTATCTTCCCGATCGTATGGAAAGAGCTACGAACGAAAAGAACTGACGTTCTACTGCTAGTCTATCCGTCACTATTAACGATCGGCGTATGCACGGTCGCAATGTATTTTCTACACCTGGGCTTCGGCCCGCTGCGACTATTATTTTATATCACTTTGATATCTGCGCTATTCGTGGGATTCGCATTTTTCAAGCTGCTTGATAAAGCTAAAACATACCGGTCGAAAGCTTTGCACTATTTCGTAATCGGCACGATCATCGTCGCGATCGTAATACTATTTATTAACGGGCTATCGGTGCTCTACCCGGCCCCATACAGCATACAACAAAATTATCAGACAACAAAAGAAGAAGTCTACGGTATGAGCATGCTTCTGGACCACAGGAACATAAACTTCGACATTGTTAATGCAAATCTGGCCTATTGGAGGTTTGCCCACCTGTTGCTGCCGGAGGAGGAGATAAAAGCGCAAAATATCCCCGTGTCGGTGCCATCTGTATATTCGATAGCTGCTCCATATCATTTTGGCTATGACAATTATACGACGTTCTCCGCGTCTTACCCGGATAATGCCTACCTGCTCGTCACCCAGCGAGACTACACAATCTATACGGATATATTTCCGAATATGGCTAAAGACAGGTTCACAGCAGCAGACTTCAGCCAATTGGCTCGCGATACGAGCCTGTACAGGGTTTACATGAACGGTGAGTTTGATTCATATTATGTTTCACACTAATTATCGTAGCGACAAAGACTCTGTCATTGCGGTAGATCGCTCAGCGACCTGCAATGTACCTTAAAACGTCATGCACGAGAAATCCGGTAAGATACCGAAAAACCTTTTACTGAGTCCCATAGCCAGGTATGGGACTATCACGCGTATATGATTATTTTTACGTCTTGCGCATTTTGAGTACTTTTGCCGGAACGCCGCCGACAATGCTATACGGGGGCACGTCCCGGGTGACCACCGCACCGGCGCCCACGATAGACCCTGTCCCGATCGTGACTCCCGCAAGAATGATCACTCTTGCACTTATCCAGACATCATCACCTATGACTACCCTGGAATATGTGAAACTCTGTTGGGTCATCGGTATATTGAGATTATCGTGGTCATGATTAAAGGTGTATATCAGCACGTCCGGTCCCATCATTACATCGTTACCGATGATCAATTCACCCCCTTTCACGTTCATCAAACATGCGCGCGGCCCTATGCCCGAGTTTGAGCCGATCTCCAAGGCTTTACCGGTCCCGAAAAAAGCCATCCTCTCAACGTTTATGTTGGCACCGCACCGGGGAAATATATTTTTACACAGGATGCCCCTGACGTATCTGCCAAGCGGGAAATACGGTAAATTCGGCAGGTATCTTCCACAACCATAGTAAAGGATCAAAGCGACGATTCGTTTGGTCTTCCCGATAAAATTCTCGGCCATATCTCTACACTCCGGAGCATGGTATTAAAGCATTAATTGCAGCGTTCTTATGCACCATAATAATCTCCATTATGCTATTGCTTGCATTTTCACAAGCTAAAAACCTTTCGCTGTTGATTTATTGGGTTGGATTTGTATAATGACTATAAAGTCCATTTTTTTCAACAGCAGAAGGTATTTGAACAATCCCACTCCATCCAAACTCATACTTCACTTATCGAGGTAATATTATGCGAATGAATGAAGCTGCACACAAGGGATTCACTGCTCAGCTTCCCATAAATATTATCGCTAACGTGGTATATTTTCTCATTAATATCCTGATAGGCATTTTCCTGGTACCTTATTTTATATCGACCCTTGGCGTCGCCGCCTATGGATTGATCCCCCTGGCGACGTCGATCACCGGATATGTGGCCATCGTCGTACAATCGCTTAATACCTCGGTATCCAGATATTTAACGGTCGATCTCCAGCGAGGCAACTACGAGGCAGCGAACCGGACGTTCAATACTGCCATCTTTGCACTATCCGCATTGGTCGCTCTGATGATCCCCATAGTCATTTTATTCGCGTATTTCATCCCGGGTATCTTTAATGTACCCGCCGGACAAAAGAACGACGCAATTCTCCTCTTTTTGGGTGTATGTGCCTCATTTCTGATCCGCTCGTGGAGCGGGAACTTCACGGTACAATTATTTGCATGCAATCGTCTTGACCTTCAGAATCTCGTAAATATCACTAACATTTTTATCCAGACCGGGCTGATCCTCGTCCTCTTTACGATATACGGCCCGAATCTCGCTTTCATCGGCGCAGCCTATATGGCCGGGGCCATAGCGGCATCGGTGTTGGCTATCATTCTCGCGAAGCGGGTCTGCCCTTTCCTTAAGTTATCGTCCCGGTCCTTTGACAGGTCACAGCTGAAAGTCCTGGGCAGCATGAGCGGATGGGTGATCGTAAACCAGATCGGGACCCTACTCTTTCTCCAGATCGATATTATCGTCGTGAACGTATTGTTAGGGGCGACATCGGCGGGCGAGTACGCAATCGCCCTGATGTGGGTAGTGCTCCTGCGCGGGATCACCGACGTATTCACTGCGGCATTGACGCCAATGATCTTTACCTACTATGCAAAGGGGCAGATCGAGACACTGACAAAGGTCATGGCAAGCGCTGTCAAGATCATGGGGATCTGGATCGCTCTGCCGGTCGGGCTGATCTGCGGATTTGCCCCACAGATCCTCACCATATGGGTCGGATCGAAGTTCGCCTTCCTCGCCCCGCTCATGGTACTCTTAACCATACATCTGGTGTTAAACCTCGCGATCATACCGCTTTTCTCGATCAATGTCGCTTACAATAAGGTGCGGCTGCCCGGTATCTTGACACTCGTCATGGGGATCGGGAACCTCTCCCTCGCGGTCGCGCTTGCATTACTGTTCGGATGGGGCTATTATGGAGTCGCGGCTGCCGGAGCGATCGTTCTGACCCTGAAGAATGCGGTCTTTACCCCATGGTATGCGGCAAAGATCATGAACGTCCGATCTAATACATTCATACGATCCATGCTGCCCGGGGTCTTTATCACGATCGGCCTCATTGCCGGCTCATTCATTCTGGGATCTTTTATTCCTATACACTCACTGCTATCGCTCATCCTCGTAGGCGGTACCATTTCCGTGGTATACCTCATCCTGGTGTGGAAATTCATGCTTTCGAACTTTGAGCTGGAGCTCTTCGGGTCCTACCTGCCAGCACCTGTGAGGAGGCTGATCATATGAAATCCTCGGTCATCACCGAAATCGTCGAGCACGACCTCTGTATAGGGTGCGGTATATGCGCAGCCCTGTGCCCAAAGGGATATCTACAGATGCAATGGAGCCGCAACGGGGAGTATGTCCCAGTGGAAACTACGGCATGTACGAAAAATTGTGGGATATGCCTGGACATTTGCCCGTTTGCCGATCATAGCGATAATGAGGACTCAATCGGGAAAGACTTGTACGGGTCTGTAAAAGGGGTGATGCACCGTCCCGAGACCGGCTACTATTTATCGGCATATGTCGGGTACGCCGACGAAGCATTGCGCTCGAGCGGTGCATCCGGCGGCATGGCGACATGGCTGTTAGAAAGATCACTAAAGGACGGTATTGTGGATCGTGTCGTGTGCGTCACTCCAGCTAGAGATCATGATAAGCTGTTCTCATTTACAATCTTCGACTCCCCGGAAGCCGTTCGCCAGGGAGCAGGATCGGCATACTATCCGGTGGAGATGTCCGAAGTCATCGGGCATATCCTCGATACGCCAGGTAAGTATGCGATCATCGGCCTACCATGCTTTATCAAGGCGATCAGGCTCGCGCAGGCACGGAATAAAAAATTAGACGAACGTGTGGTCATCACCCTTGGTCTGGTATGCGGCCAGCTGAAAAATAAGTTTTACACAGATTATATTGCAGCCCTTGCCGGTATCCGCGGACGAGTTAAGTCCGTGCACTATAGGGGAAAAAGCCCGGATCATCCCGCAAGTAACTATCACTACACTTTCAAGGATGACCAGGGTGAAGAGGGGAAAATATTCTGGGGCGACGGGATATCAGAAGCCTGGATAGATCGCTGGTTCACGCCCGGAGCATGCAATTACTGTGATGACGTCTTTGCCGAATGCGCCGATGTGACCTGCATGGACGCGTGGCTGCCCGAGTATTCAAAGGACAGCAGAGGCACGAGTATACTATTGATCCGTTCGCCCGTAGTTGCGAAAATGGTCGACGATGGTATCCGGGAGAAAAAAATTCTTCTAGATCCGATCCCGGTCGATAAAGTAGTGAACAGCCAGGAAAGTGTCATAGGGATCAAACGAAAACACCTGGCTCATCGGCTATCACTTGATCAGCAGAATAAAAGAAAAGTGCCAGCTAAAAGGGTCTCCCCTGAAAGATCTAAAGATCCTTTTCTGCGCAAAGAGATCCTCTTGAAAGAGCAAATGCAGACGTTAAGCAAAGTCCTCTGGGATCCGGAAAAGCCTGACATGGGGGGTTTTGTCAAGGGTATGCGGCCATACTTGAAGCAGATAAAAAACGGAGGGATAATAATAAAATTCATATTACCGATCATCATGATCAGACAAAAAATCCTGAGGTATCGCCATGGTAAACGATAGGCCTCAATTTATTCTTGCCGGAAACGGCTCTTACGAGAACCGGGGATGCGAAGCGATCGTCAGAGGTACTCTAAAGATATTAAGGGCTTACTATGATAACCCCAGGGTTATCTGTATCAGCCGTTTTGAGTCTGACGAGCAATATACAAAACAATGCCAACACGAGACCGACGATGCGATCCTGCATCTCGCCACCCGTAAGCTGGACAAAAAAGAGCTGATGAAAAATTTCTGGAAACCGAAGATCTTGGACGGAGGTTTCAAATATTTCTTCAAACGCGATGCTTTTTATTCCTGGTCTTTTGGAGATATGTTACCATACCTCAACGAGGCGAAAGCGGTCCTCTCCATCGGCGGAGATAACTATTCCCTCGATTATGGTGTCCCACGAGCATTCACAGCTCTGGACGATCTCGTTCGTACGCGGGGAAAGCCTATAATAATATTCGGGGCATCGATCGGGCCATTTTACGCAATGCCAGACTATGAGCGATTTATGGGAGCTCATCTCCGAAAGGTGACCGGTATCTTCGCAAGGGAAATGGCTACGATCGGATATCTACGGAATATCGGCGTGACAGAGAATGTGTATCCTGTAGCCGACCCAGCTTTCTTGATGGACCCGGTAAAGCCTGACGGGATCGATGCCGAAATACCAATCGAGAAGGGCGCGATAGGCATCAACCTTAGTCCTCTGATCTCCAATTATATGGCTGACGGAAAACTGGATATATGGACAAAAATCGCTGCGCAGAACATCGAAACTATTTCAAGAAAGACAGAGATGCCATTGTACCTGATCCCGCACGTGACCAATCTCGACTCAGATGACTACCAATTCATGAAAAGGGCATTATCCCTGATCCCGGGAATGAACGATAATATCAAAATCGTGCCCCCGATCTACAACGCAGCCGAACTAAAATGGATCATTAGCCGGATGTCTCTCTTTATAGGCGCAAGGACGCATTCGACGATCGCCGCGCTCTCGTCCGGCGTGCCGACATTGAGCATAGCTTACAGTATCAAGTCTCAAGGTATCAACAAAGAGCTTTTCGGTCATACCAATTATTGCATTAGCCCTAAAGACCTAACTCCTGAAAATGTCTCTGCTCAGATTCTAAAAATACTTGATAGAGAGGGAGATATCCGTAAAGAATTGAGCGATCGGATACCGTTGATCCAGCGATCAGCGCTTAATGCCGGAATGAAACTGCATCAGATCACAGAGATGAACTAGCATGCCAAAAGTCTCGATCGTTATCCCGCTTTACAATAAAGGCCCGCACGTTGCACGTACCATAAACTCAGTACTAAATCAGACTTTCCAGGATTTTGAGGTGATCGTCATCGATGGCGGCTCCACCGATAATGGCGCGGCTATCGTCATGGGATTTAATGATCCGCGAATACAGCTATATCCGCAGGAAAAAACTGGCGTGTCTGAGGCGAGAAATCAGGGAATCAGGATCGCGCGGGCAGATCTGATCGCTTTTCTGGATGCGGATGATGAATGGATGCCCTTACACCTGGAAACACTTCTCCGATTGAGGATCAGATATCCTCAGGCAGGCATTTATACGACTTCATATAAGGTCCACAAGTCAGACGGATCGATCCGATGGGCTAACTATAAGTATATACCAAATCCGCCGTGGGAAGGATTGATCCCTAATTATTTTAAATCTGCTGCCCTCGGAGATTCTCCAGTATGGACCTCATCCGTGGCGATCCCTAATACTATATTGGCGGAAGTCGGAGCATTTTCTCCGGGATGCTGGATACAAGAAGATGCGGACCTGTTTGGGAGGATCGCATTAAAATATCCCATAGCCTTCAGCTGGGAACCTGGATTCATCTATCATCAGAATGCCACAAATCGTGTGTGCAACAAGCTGCTTCCGATCAATAACGAAATACCCTTCGTTAAAATTGCAGAAACTGCAATTCAAAAGGGCGGAGTTTTACCAGAAATGATAGAGCCTCTCCATGAATATATCTGTAAAGTGGAAATCGGGAGGGCTATACATAACGTGTATGCGGGGAATACAAAAATTGCCCGGCAAATATTACGACGTCTCGATACAAAATGGGATCGTAGAATGAAGGCGGAATGGTCTATTCTAGCGATGCTTCCCCATCCACTGTTTCGTTTCCTGCAAAATATAAAAAAGATCTGTTGCGGGATTATTTAGCATTGACCAATTATTAAAATCGACAAAACATGACCATGAATCAATTAGGTGGCTGATCATATGCAAAATCAAGTGGTAGAATCGGTAAAAAGGCAAGATTCACAATATTTATCAAATGACTCGTCTTTCCTGATCGACATCTTACGGGTTATCGCATGCGAGATGGTCGTTATCTGCCACGTTGCATATATCTACGATCAATATTTTAGTCTCACGAAAAATAATACCAACCCATTATACGAGCTGGATATTTTCCTGGGTGACCTGGGTGTAATAATATTCTTTATCGTATCGGGTATCGTTATCTCTAACTCGCTCTTCCGGAAGCTGGATCTGAACAAGTCCTATGGGTTTATGAATTATTTCATCGATCGTTTCAGCAGGATATATACTGGCCTCATACCATGCCTGATCTTTATATTCATTTGTGATCTTGCCATGCTTGCCATAAACTCCGGCTATTTCTACCAGTTTAATACCGGCGGCATAAGTATTACGGCTTTCGTGGGCAACTTGTTTATGCTTCAAAACCTTAAGCTCACCGGCATAAATGTGCCCGCTTTCGGCGGTCAGCTATGGACATTGAATATAGAATGGTGGCTATATCTCCTATTCGGGTGGATCGTAGTAAACTTAAAGAAAGGCGCAAAGTGGGGACTATTCTTCCTCATTCCCTTATTATTATTCGCGTATTACCCCCTGACACTATTCATCACGGACGCTAGCGAGAACCTTGTCCTGGTATGGTTCATGGGCGTCACTGCGACCCTGGTCTATTTATTCTCAGATATCATATCGTGGAATAAGAGGCTCAATTATGCGATAATCGCACTCGGCGTCCTGATCATAGGCAGGATCGGATCGATCTATTATTTTAACGGGCAGTTCTTCGATCTGACCTTAGAAGTATTACTGGTGCTAGTCCTGATCCTTTTGATGGCTAAATATAAAAATAGCGATCGCTTCGGTACGAGTAAATTTAAAAAGGCAGTGAAGTTCATGGGCAAGTATGCATTTACCCTGTACCTGACACATTTCGTTATCGAAAATCTTATCTTTAGTATATATCTAACGCTTGGAATGAAATATTCCCTGATAGCGGTCTTCGGATTCGCGATCATTCTATCCAATATTATCGCTATCCTGGTCGCGTATTATACAGAGATGCGATATAGGGCGGTTGCTAAATTTTTCAATCGTGTATACTCCAATTTATCAAATAAAAACGAGTAAGAAACGGATTATCAATATAAACGACCATCGCGGCCATCCGCTAGATCTATGTGCCAGTTTGAAGCATGATAAAGCCCCAACTCAATCATGGGTGAGAGGGCAATACATAAAAACAATCAGGTCATATTACGACTTCGTATCAGTAAAATAATATAAAATGGAACTCATATGATGCATGTACTCAAACGATATTATAGCGAGCCGCTTTATCTCAATTCTATCGCTATAATGTTAAACTTTGCTTCCTCGGCGATTTTTGGGCTGTTATTCTGGATCATCGCCGCACATATGATGTCCTCTAAGGATATCGGGCTGGCCACGGCCGCGATCTCGTCAGGTCTTTTGATCATAACGCTCTCGAAACTCGGGATGGATAACGGGCTGATCAGGTTTTTACCCAGGTCCGAGAATAAAAGCGATCTATTCAGCACCACCCTGATCGTAGTGCTATTGATCTCAGTAGCCGTCACGATAATATACCTGTGTGGCCTGGACTGGTTCTCCCCGTCTCTGAGTTTCTTACGTAACGGATGGTTTCCAATACTATTTATCGTCTACATCGCTCTGGCATCGATCAATGTCTCGCAGAATGTCGCATTTATAGCATTGAGAAGAAGCGGTCTGTCCTTTTTTCAAAACCTTCTGCTCGGGATCAGGATACCTGTGCTCATTATTTTTGCAGCATCCGGCGTGATGGGGATCTTTATCGGCTACACCTTTGCATATATACTGTCTTTCGTCTTTGGCCTTTACATAATATACCGGCTGGGCGTCAAGTTTAAACTAAGGGTCAGTAAAGACGCGTTAAAAGAAACACTCGGGTTTTCACTGGGCAACTATACTGCGAGCATCTTCTCGATCGCTCCCTCTACGATACTGCCCGTATTGATCGTGAATACCATCGGCGTGGAGAACGGCGCATATTTTTATATTTCGTACACCATAGCCAGCTTTTTGTTCCTGATACCGGTTGCGATTTGCACCTCACTGTTCGTCGAGGGCTCCCATAATCTGCCGATGAAGGAGAACGTGATCAAGTCGATCAAGTTCATCATGATCATCCTCATACCATCGGTCATCGTCATCTTCTTATTCGGCGATAAGATCCTCCTGCTATTCAGCAAGGAATTCTCGGAGCAATCGCTCGAGCTGCTGAAACTGCTGGCGCTGTCTAGCATATTCTCCGCTTTCATCTCCGTTTACTTAACGATTAAGCAAGTGCAAAAGAACCTAAAGATCATCAATGCCCTCAATCTCGCGATCTCCGTATTACTGATTGGCCTGGGATACTTCTCTATGAAGCTTTACGGCTTACTAGGGGTCGGATATGTCTGGCTGGCATTGAATGCGGCCATCTGTCTATATGTCATATGGCGGATGGTAAAATATGAAAATATCTTACCTGCTCAAATAAGTAAAAATGACTGAATTTACTTTATAAAGAAAATGGGCGATTTTGACATTTTTTAATAATAATTGTATACAACCAATTCTTTACGAACGATCCATCTCAGTTTCTGGATCATATTATGATCCGCATCGCTCTTTCGCCCGCCCAGGACTTTATTCCAGGACATTGTTAAACATGATAAGTCCAGCCATTCCTCGTCGAAGACCTTTACTATATCACTATCATGCAAAGACAACAAGCTACCCGGCGGTAATGACCACGGCGCTAGCGGCGGGCACTGCAAGCTCAAAGCCGCCATCGATCCGGTCGACGGGGGCAGCCAAGCCCGGCACCCATGTACCGTCATCGCCGACAACGCTCCCGGCGAACGTGATGTTATCGCTCGAGTCAAGCGACTCTCCCGTCAATCTCACTGCGGTGGCGCTATGGTATTGCTGCCCCAGTGCGATACGGGCGGTAATGTTCCGGCCCGGGTCCATGTTGATGAGCACAATATGGACCTTTCCGTCATCACCCAGTGTCGCAAAAGCGTCCAGATGATTACTGCCACTGATATTGGCCGGGATGATGCGCCCCTGTCCCGCAGAGTGGAAGAGCAGCATACCGTAGTAGATAGCGTTCGCCTGATAGTGGCTGCTATTTGTCGTTAGCGGTGAATAACTACCGGCCCTCGGGCTATTCAGCAGGGAGCCGTGGAAATTGGCGCCGGCGGCGCCGGCCTCTGCAAGCCGGAATAGGTAGTCCGCGCTCCATAATGCCGACGAAAAGTTGCTGTCATATGCGGTAGTACCCGTCTCGTCAAAGCGCACAGGCAGATGATACTGACTGGCGATATCTACGCTAGTCTCTATTGTCGACTCTTCTGTCTCCGTTGTGGTATCGCTCAGAATGGGGCTGATCGCGTAATAGTGAATGGTGGCCAGCGATATATCAGCCGACTCATTATGTAAGAAGTCCCTATACCAATCCAGGTGATAGCTAAAATCGGCTGGCCAGTAGCCGACACTCTCGGGCCCCGTGAGGGGAGCATCCGGGACCTGAGCCCTGATCGCCGATTTATAGCTATCGTACTCTTGACGATAATCCGCAAACGAATAATCCACCGGCCTTTCCAGGATGTTGAAGTTCGGGTTCTTGAATGGATAGTAGCTAGGCTCGTTACCAATGGCATAGGCGAGTAACGGGCCTCCGTTCTTTGTCGAAGCGGCCGATGCATAGGCAGCTTCGTCCGCCGCCATTGCGGGGTCATAATGCCCCAGGTTTAAGCCCAGGATGACTTTCCAGTGCGCCGCTGCGGCGAATTCGAACAGATTATCAAGATCGGCCGGGGCCACCACCGCGACCGCGGGCGGGGATACATTCGTGAACTTCTCTCCGGAGCGCGACCAGTATGTGCCTTCGCCCGTATTCCCGCCAAAGCGCAGCACTCCGCCGCCAAGATTTTTAACCATGTTCAGTAATGCCGTGTTGTCCGGGGTGAAATAGCCCTGGGTTATCGTAGGCGATTCGTAGCTTAAGCCGAGAAAATCCGATGGGATAGCTTTTCCGGGCGCTGAGGTGTTCACCGTTATATTGGCCTGCCCCGGGGCTGAAGTAGTCGTAGTCGAAGCCGGAGCTGACGGTATTGACACATTGCTGCCCGTCCGCCAAGATTCTTTTAGATAGTCTTGCTGCATCTGCGAAGCCGTTTCTGCGCCATTCGCTATCCGCTCCCAGTAAATATTTCCCGTCATCCCATGGTCCACCACGTTCACCATGTCGCTGAGCTGGAAATCGTCCGGGGTCAGCCCAATAGGATCATGCCGGTGATTGTCGGAAAACACCACCTTGCCGTCAACCATCAAGATATACTGTGTGGTATTATACGAGGCGGCGACGAAGTGCGTCTTACCGTCACAAACGAAACTGTCCGGGGCATTGGTATTATTTGTGACGAACATGGTGATATGCCCGGTGTCGTTCTGGAAGTACGTATATGCGAACCCGCCGCTGTCCGTACCAAACCAGTAGCCGCCCAGCCTGGCGTAATACCGCTTACAGAGGAACGTGTTGAAGGTTGATGATTTATTGCTCTTGATCACGGCTTCGAACGTGCCTGAGGTAATGTTCAGGGAATCGCTAGTCGGGACGTCCACCCAGTAGTGATTCCCGTTAAAATACCTGTAGACTGCGCCGTTATCACTCCCTCTCGTCGTCATATTATTTATGCCGTTATTTCCCAGGCCGCTCTGGTCGACGATGTGGTTGCCGCTATCGTTCGTCCAGTTATAGAGCCCCACGACTCTCGAGGCATTTATAACAACCCTGGCGCTATCGGTCCCGTGAATCACTGCGCCGTTCTGTGATGTAAGCTTCACCGTGAAATCCTTCGGGGAGGCATACCACCCGTCCGCCGTGATCGGGATGACGATATCCTTCTGCGTGTCTGACGACAGGAAGTCCAGCGTGCCGGACGTCGCAGTATAATCCACGCCGGCAAGGGCCGTGCCATCGATCGTGGTATATGTGACATTACAGGGAGACGACCCGGTCTTAATGACCGTGACGCTCAAGTTTTTATAGAGCTCTTCCATAGGGTATGAGACGCTCTTAAACTGCAGGGTATCCGCCTTGCTGCTATTCCCCTGCAGGCAGCCTGCGAGCGCTGAGGCCGATAGCAGGACCAGCGCTATGATGATAACGTTCAATAACCTCATCTGAGAGCCTCTTTTGCCAGCCGATGTCACATATGCATGGCGATCAAACTAATCTGATTTTCCATCGCTTTTAGCCCATATATAGTTGTTTGTCATCCCCTGGAATTTATTCGTGGCATAATACCATAGAATAAAAGCTGAATATCACCTGATATTTTTGATTTGGTGACCCATAGGTAAAATGGGCTTCAACAACAAGCATTTATAATATGAAAAATAAGTGCCTATCGTCATGCTTACAAAAAGCCAGAAGCTCGTGTTCATATTTGCAGCGTGGGCGCTTCTGGCGCTCACAGCGCTGACGCTGTTTCACCAGCTCAGCTATGAATACTTCTTTATCCTTTGCCTCATCGGCTTTCCGATCATAGTTATGGTGATCGGCCCATATACGGTCAAGCCGGCGTGGAGATCGCGCGCAAATTTCGTCGTCATGCTGGGCGCGATCACGTTCGCGGCCTTCGTGGTCGTCGAAATGCTAAATATCGTCGGAGTACGGCTTTTTTCCTGATGGTGAGTATGATATCAAGAGGTCCCGAAGTGATATCATGTCGAGTATAACCTACTTTATACGATGGGCAAGGGGCCGTTTACCAACCGTATTCGCGATGCTCGGGCTGTTCATCCTGGCTGTCGCGATACCCGCGACCGCACAGGTGGCCCACGAGGACCCGGGGAAGGTGCTGCCCAGTACATCGACGAGCCTGGACGTCCAAATTTCCGTACAGCTTGGCCATACGCTGATCTACCTCGACAACGTCTCATACGATATCCAGGCTTCTAATATTTCACACGCCTGGGGCTCCTACTTTCAATTTAACCAGACCGCCGTCATGGCTATGAACATGATACGACAGCTCAACCAGTCTGACCCCGATTATGATCGGATCGGCGAGGAGCTTAACTTAACGAACGCGGATCTCGCGGCTTTCGTCGTCAGCTCGGACAGCTATAATGCTACTAGACTCCGTTACGACCAGGCCATTGCCGGTAGCGACATAGCTAACGCGAGTCTCTACCGGGTGCTGCTCAGCGACCGCTACCTGAGGACCGTATACTCCTATACGAACCTCAGCTCGAATGTTTCCGATCTTATGCCGCTGCTTAAAAACAAGAATATCGATACGCGGCCCATGCTTGACTCCCAGAATAACCTTAATAGCTATTTCAGCTGGCTGAACTTAGACTACGGCAGCCTCGGCATCGGCTCGAACGGCTCGAACGGCTCGATCCTATATTGCGGCGCGAACCAGAGTATCGCGACCGTCGGAAGTGACGTGAGGCTCTCCGTATATCTCGTCGATAGCCAGGGCCAGCCGATTAACAGCTCTCACGTGAACTTTTACCTCAATAACCAGCCGCTCGGCTCGAATATGACGGACGATAAGGGACGTACGTACGTGGATTATATCGTACCGGCCACGATCGAGCAGGATAACCTGCGGGCGCAAGCCGAGTACGTGCCCGCGAACGGGGCGGCGCCAGGCGTCTACAGTAACCCGGTCTTGCTTCAGGTCACCGACCTGTATACGACAATTTCCATGAACCTGGGCCAGGATAATGCATCCTATGGCGATACTGTCGTCGTTACCGGCCAGCTAAACCCATTGTACGGGGTATACGCAGGCGGGCGGACCGTAATCATATTATTAGGAGACGTGCCCGTCGGGGCCACAGTCACCGATGATAACGGCTCATATGAATATGACCTCCATATCGCGCCAGACGCGCTCGCGGGATCTTTCATGCTTAACGCCGTATACTCGCAAAATCCGGGCGATGTTCTTCTGGGCTCGGTCTCCGATGAAGCACTGCTTAACATAACAGCCCAGAACACTGATATGACACTTAGCGGCCCTGAGTTCGCCAATCTCGGGGATGCGGCAGCATTCAAGGGGACGTTATTCTCCGCGAGCGGCAAACCCGTTTCCGGGGCAAACGTATCTCTATATATCGACGATCAAATATCTGGCAACGGGATGACGGATGATTCCGGAGTTTACCTGATCTCAGCCATCATGCCGGATAGCTCGGCGGCAGGTGCTCACGAGATTTTTTCTACGTTTAACCCGGCTCTCGGGGCGTCGCTCAACGGCTCTGCCAGCAGCCCCATGAAGGTCCACTTCAACGATACGGGCAAAAAGATCGACGTACAGGGCATGCCCCTCGTATTATTCGCCGACGATCAACTTAACTTGACGGGTACGTTATCGACGGGGGCCGGAGCGCCCATTGCGAACAGATCGCTTGACTTTAAGGTCGCCGGTATTAATGTGACCGCAGCAGTCACCGATGACTCGGGGAGCTTTAACATTTCCTGCGTAGCCACGAGTGGCATGCTTCCGACATTGTCCGGAGTAACGATAACAGGCGAGGGCTCCCCTTCCGTATTATACGATCGGCAGGTGCTCCTGATACCATTTGACAAATGGAAGGTACTGGGCGCGCTAGTCATCCTGGGCGCGCTCATATCCGGCATCTTCGTGGTCATACGCAGGCCAGTGGCCCGCGGGCAGCTACTGGGCCGGGCAATATCTCACGAGCCCGAAACGGCCGCAGGGCAGAGCCACAGGCCCGATTTCGAGATCGACCGCGAGATACCGCAGATCAAAGCGGCAATGGATAAAAACGATGCCAGGTCATCGCTGATCCTGATCTATGCAGCTGCCAGAAAAGCGATAGCGCTATCGGGTCTAGAGGTGACCGACGCGATGACCGAGGACGGCTTTTACGATAAGACTGCCGCGGCTTTCCCACGGGTAGCACCGCCACTCCGCTACATCGTGAGCTCGTACCAGTCCTCGATCGACACCCACCGCACATTTTCGACGACTGAGCTTGAAATGGCGCTCAAATGTCTCGTATACATAAACCGGGAGCTTACGGCATTGCAAGAGGGCCTGACATGAAAACACGCACGATGCTACTCTCCGGCCTGGTGGTCCTCATTATCCTGCTAGTCATCGGGCGATTTTACTTTTCCGAGGAAGACTATAACCTCCAGAACACGGACTGGAACGGGCTCAGCCACATGGCGTCGGCCGCACATGTAACGCCGTTGTACAACACTGCAGGCCTGGCCGCGCCGGGCAGCGGCAGGACACTGCTGATCGCCAGCCCCGAGAATAACTTTACAGAGGCGGAATCCGCGCAGATCCTGGCGTTCCTGCGTAGCGGCGGCAAGGTGGTCGTGGCGGATGATTTCGGGAAAGCCGACAGCCTGCTCAATGCCATAGGCTCGCCCATCACGATCGATCCCGTCCCATTATACCAGTATGAAAATTATTATGTGAACCAGACCTTCCCGATCGTCACCAACATCTCTTCCTCGCCCTATACGAGGAACGTCAGGCAGATCGTGCTGGACCATCCCGCATCGCTCAACGTCACCGGCGACGCTCAGGTCATCGCCTCCTCGTCCGATAGGGCATGGCGGGACTATAACGGTAACCTGTCGCTGGATAGCGACGAGCAGATGGGGACGTATCCGGTGGTCGCCCGGTCCGCATATGCCGGCGGCGAGCTGATCGTGATCAGCGATCCGGATATTTTCATCAACAGCATGCTGGACAAGGGCGATAATTCCGCATTTATGTCAGACGTTTTCACCGGCCCCGTCATGGTGGACGTCTCGCACGGGATGGGCGTCACGCCCATGGGCTCCGTATACTACGTGATCAAGCTCAACCTGTGGGCCCAGGTCCTTGCCATGGTTTTGATCTTGTGCGGCTTTATCGCCTTCGTGGCGCGCGAAAAAATCTTAAAAAGGCCCGGCTCCGGGCCGAGGAAGAGGTGACCTGCCATGGAACTGAGAGATAACGCATACGCAGCGATTGGAGCCATGATCGTCTCGGCCCTGCTCGGGATCTTTACCGGAGGCTATATTTTCTTTGCCGTGCCCGTCGCGCTGTTGCTTCTATTCGCGGCTGACTATTATCGGATCAGGCTCATGGCCCGACAGATCACTCGCGAGCTGATCATCATCAAGAGCCTCTCCGAGCCCAGGATATCGCCGGGCGACACCGTACTGCTGACGATAAAGCTGATGTTCTCGCGCGGCCTGGCGCTCAAGCTTCTTGTTTCCCAGCCGCTGGATGATACGATCGATGTGGAGCCTTCGCAGGAGACGGTCCCGCTATCCCGCCGCATGATCAAGGAAACATACTTCACGCTCACGCCAAAGAAATATGGCGACTTTAGCATCGGGCCTCTGAAGCTAACGGCAGAGTCCTTGCTTTTCAGGGACACGCTTTTCTCCGGCACCGAAGAAACACTCGCGGTACGGCCGGACGTCGGACAGGATACGGGCGAGCTGGATGCCATCCTGAACGAAGATGTTCACCAGCGTGATATGCCGACGTACTTCCTGATGGATACGGACCCCTCGATGGCGGATGGCGACGGGCGCTCGAGCCTGGACTGCGCCATCGACCTAATAACGCGGCTCTATGTTTACCACCAGCCGTCGGGCCTGCTCTGCTTTTCCCGTCCAGGCATCGTAAAGAGTATCGAGCCAGGCGAGGCTTTCCCGGACGCGCTCGCGAACATCAGGACGGACCGCGACCACCCGGCGAGCGAGCGCCCGGTATCTCGCTCACTGCATGATCTTTACGAACAAGGCGCAGCCTTCGATGACGTGGCAGGGCATGCAGCGCTCCGGCCTATCTTTGAAAAAACGCTGGCCGAATATGCCGCGAACATCGATGCCGACGGCTTTTCCCGGGCAGTCCGCCAGGTGATAGAGACGGCGGCAACACCCTCGCATATGATCGTGATCACAAACCTATCGATGGGGATGGCAGGCCTGTTGAACGGCATACAACTGGCGAACTTCCACGGGTGCACGATCTCAGTTATATTAACGCCCCGAACATGGCCCGGAGAAAATGATCTTATGGACATAGAGAAACGCTATCGCGAATACGAGGAGATGCGGGAAGCCATCGCAAAACTCAGGGCTGACTCGATAAAGGTGCACGAGTACTGCCCCGATATAATGGTGTAATTTACGACAGGAGATGCTACATTGAAGAACGATCAAACGACGAAGACGAAACACGTGGAAAATCTTAAGATATTCGCGTTCAAGCGCAGCATAGCGTGGACTTCGGCGATCCTGGCCATCTTTGGGTACATGGTCCTCGGCTTCTGGATATTCACCAACGACGGCTCCACCATGTCCATGCTCGTGTTCATCACCGGTATCAGCATCGTCGTCATCGCGTTCATGCTCTACATCCTATCGCCGTCACGCTATCAGCGTGAGGAGATCGGGGATGCGCTGGCCGTGTCGAGCCTGATCTCACTAAACAGGATGCTGGCGTCGCTGGTTGTCGAAGCCCGTGGCGTATACCTTCAGCCGGGACCGAAAGGGGTCGTTTCCGTCTTCCTGCCGCTCTCGAATGCCGATGCCGATGCGCTTGCTTCGGCGGTGCCGGGATCGGGCGTCTTAAACGTATCCGGCCCCGTAAAGGGCATATCACTGCAGCCTCCCGGCTTTGCGCTCTTCGCATACGCGCAAAAGATCGGGGCGGTATTCACGCCGGAAACCCTGGATGGCTCGATCAAGGACGTCATGGAGAATGGCCTGGAGCTGGCAGCGTCGGTCAGGGTGAAGCACGAGGCGAATAGATATACGGTCTCGATGCGCGATGTCGTGAATATCGGTACATGTGAAATGATCCGAAAGGAAGACCCGGCGATCTGCATGCAGATGGGCTGCCCGATATGCAGCTGTATAGCTTGCATGATCACGGATGGGACAGGCAGAAAGGTGCGAGTGGATAGCGTACGCGTCAAAGGTAAAAATGTCGACGTTACCTACGAACTCATATAACTATAAAACTTAGAGTCTTAAAACATCGATTGAATAATTAGAAAAGAAATTATTTATTGGTCCTTTTTTGAGACTTCGCAGTCAGCGCAGCGCGATTCCTGGCAGAATCTGGTCTCGTCGTATAAGCACCAGTTACCCTTGCGAGTGACCTGGGGCAGCGTTTTAGCGTCGTTCATGCGCTCGCGCATCGACTTCACAGGCCGGCTATTTATGTTGAACTTGCCCAAATTATCCTGCGTGACATCGGCGCTATAATCTTCTTTAACCAATCCACAACTCATAATAACCCACCACGTTTTACTCTAATTGCAAATGAAATTAATGTTCATCCAGTTTATAATGTTTTCGATTTTATGTTACAAAAAAGGCAAATTAAACATTTTTACGATAATAATTCCATATAAATTCGATAATTATGAACATATTGTTCCGTATCGACGTACTGTAATGGCATGGTGCATAAGGGTCGAAATGACTTGCGCAGCGACGGCCGGGCGACTAATATTTTAGTATAAGCCGCCGGTGGCTTGCCGGCTTCGCGTTGAGCAATACGGTATCGTTAAGCGTATAGGGGTTAGTACTATAATATCCTTAGAGCCAAATCACTGTGTATTCTATAGTAAGCTATCTCGGTGTTCACTCTGTTATACTCCGTGTACTAAGCGTTTGATACGACAAAGTAGTTATATGTAGATACGTTAGGGTTTTACGCATGATATTTTTCGGCCATTTAGGCATCACGATAGCTTTTATCTTCGTCGTCTTTTACTTCTTAAGGGAAAAGGTGGACTATCGTTTTGTTCTGGTCGGCGCAGTATTGCCGGATATCATCGATAAGCCACTGGGACAGATCCTACTTTTTTCTGTTTTCCATAACGGCCGGATCATCAGCCATACACTGTTATTCGTAGCATTGCTTACGCTAATCGGATTATATGTCGAGAAACGCTACAAGTCTACTGCAGTCGAGATCCTGGCGTTGGGAGCCTTGATGCACCTGGTACTGGACCAGATGTGGAATACACCACAGACACTGTTCTGGCCGCTGCTCGGGTGGGCGTTCCCGACGGTGGATCTCAACGACTATGCAAACTCCCTATTAAATGAGATGTTCACTCGCCAGGACGTCTACCTGCCGGAAATCATCGGCTTCGCCATCCTGGCTGTATTCGTATACTATAACAAGCTTTACCTGCCCGGACCATTGAAAGCGTTCATCATGCATGGAAAGCTTGACGGCAAGGCATTTGCCGAAAAATCAGAATTGAACACGACAGCATGATCCGAAAAAACCTACATAACAATTTAATAAATTATGTTGTGGTTACGCCTCCGGCGGCTGTGTGATTCAATGTTAAACACAGAGGCACAGGGGCACAGTTGATTTTGCGGTTACGCCTCCGGCGGCTATGTGATTCTATATTAAACACAGAGACACGGTTGACGTTTAGTAAAGCCTCCGGCGGCTATACGATCATATATTACTTTAGTAAATCTTATCCGGTTAATAAAAACTTTTAGAACTCGTTGAGCATTTTTATTAGCTTATCCAACGGTATATTTTCGTTGATCGATAAATCCGTTAAAATATCGTTTCTTAACGTACCTTTAGCAACTTCTTTTTTCGTATGAAAAGGAATCGATATAAGATACATCTTCCCGTCTTTTTTATAAATTCTATGGCTTCCACTGCCTCTATCTAAGAAATATCCAAAACTTGCAACGAATTTTTCAACCTTTTTTGGGCTAGCAGGTTGCAGTTTCAACGCTACTGTTCTCCTGCGCTTCGAATTTTAAATTGATCGTGACATTTTTATATGGTACTCCAAAGTAGAGTTCCACTATATCATTTATGTTTTTTATTAGCTTATTATAAGTTTTTCCAAAAGTGTAAATTCTATGGTCAATTCCCGATGCACAAAGCATCCCGTCTTCATCATTATAAACTTTGAACGTAATTTCATGATGAATATTTTTTTTAATCGTATTCTTATTTTTAGCTTTATCTACAGCGTTCTCCGCTATTACTGGCATTTTCTTTTTTGATGGGGTCTTTTTTAGTATGGGTTTCAATATTTCACCCTTATAGACGGTTTTCTTCTTCGAGTCGTTATATACTTTATCCACTATAATCATATCAACGTTCTCGTGCATGTCCATCATTGTTTTCATCTTCACCGGTTTTCTATTTAATACTAATCGTTTATATTCTAACTAATAATAAATTTTGTTCTTCATGGTTTCACCATTTTTCGATTTTTGAAAGCTCACTAAGTTTTGAGAAGGCATTATGAAGCCCAAGAAGACACAAAGATTGGTTTCACACAAAGAGCACCAGGGACACAAAGAACACTAGGACTTGGTTTAGTATAAGCCTTCGGCAGCTTTAGTGAACGTCAGCTGTGTCTCTGTGTCTCCGTGTTTATTATTGGGTCGCACAGCCGCCGGAGGCGTAACCACAAAATCAGCTGTGTCTCTGTGTCTCTGTGTTTATTATTGAGTCGCTTTGCTGCCGGAGGCTGAACAGTAACGTTAGTAGTGTCTCTGTGGTAAACAACGTAAAACGCAGAAGGGTCTATTTTATTAAATATTTGAAATTTATGTAGTAATAAAGCAAATAAGCCATTAATATACATATTTTCAATTATTGATATTTACTTATGTACAATAACGAAACTATATATGCCATTTTCGCAATTACATTCCGCGTGTGTTTTTATTAACCGGGGGGTGTAGCTAGCTTGCATAAGACTGTTACTCGTAAAAAGAAAAATGATCATCAAAAAATCATCAACATTGCTCGTGTAGGCGTAAGCCCCGAGCATATCCGGAAGAGCCTATCGAACATCGACGGATTGAGGAACACCATTGCTGATGTGGGCTTGTTGCAGCCTATTCTCGTCAGGCGTGCCGGTGATAACTTTGTGGTCATCGATGGCGCACGCAGGCTGGAAGCGCTGAAAGCGCTTGAAGTGCCCGAATTGATCGTAGGCCGCGACGTGATCATCGACCTCGAAGAGGCTGAGTCGGATACCAGGTTCAAGGAGATCATTGCGAACATCCAGCGCGAAGACATTAATGATATCGAGCTTGGACATGCATTCGTGACGCTTAACGAGTCTTATGGATATCAGTATAAAGAGCTCGCTGAGATCATCGGGGTGACATCGCATTATGTGGCTGCTAAGGTGGGCCTGGCAAAACGCCTGACACCGGAAATGCAGGCGCTGGTCGTCAAGGATATGACAGTGGTCGGATGTACTCCAAGTACATCGGAAGAAAACCCGACTCCTGTTTATTCGATGAACATCAACGTGATCGAGGATATTGCCCGACTCATGGCAGAGCTGCAGAAGCCGGCGTATGAGGCGATCAAGGCTAAGGAGATGGACACAAAAGAGGCGCTGGAATATTTACGGTCCATCAAGAGGGATGCCGAAACGTTGACATTGGCAGATGATATCAAAGGACTTGGTCAATTCCTATGCAGATATACCTGCGACAGGAGAAGAAAGTAACGATAAGGGTATGTCGAAGCAGTTGAAAAAGCTCGATAAAGACCTCGAGAGGTTATCCGTAAGCGTCAAATCGCAAAACGATATCGATAAGGACAAGGTCGTACCAGTTCTAGAATTACTTATTGAGCGCTTGAATGCGTTATATGCTGAAGTTAAGTCGCGAGACAATGTTTCTGAATCATTTGCTCCGACAGAGTAATTCATATTGTGCGTAAATAAATAAATTTACGCCATATTTATTTTTATTTATTTCC
Organism: uncultured Methanocellaceae archaeon; assembly: GCA_963780665.1. Classification (GTDB taxonomy): domain Archaea; phylum Halobacteriota; class Methanocellia; order Methanocellales; family Methanocellaceae; genus Methanocella. The sequence goes on from CAWACJ010000006.1 coordinate 433,894, forward strand.
CGAACCGAAAATGATATGCTTAATAAAATAGTGCTTATTGTCGTGTGTGTTGAGCTTGGGGGAAAACTAGCTTATGATGTCACCGGACGTAGCGATAGATACTGATAATCAATCATCTTTGAAAAATAAAAATGACACATCGGTTGGGGTAAAAACTTCAAAAACATTAAATGATGTGTTTGAAAGCTCTATTATGCACTCGACGAAACCGTACATGATCGTCGCTATTCCTACTTTTAATAATGAGATCGCAATTGGAAGCGTCGCCTTACGATCCAGGAAATATGCTGACGAGGTTGTCGTCATCGACGATGGCTCTAAAGATCATACTATCGAAATTGCAACAATGGCAGGTGGGTTATGCATTATGCTAGGAATATTTAGTACATTTACCGGATTTATACTAAATGCGATACAAAGTAAAAAACACATTCTATCTAAACAATATTTTTTATGTTGGTACTATGTCGGAAAACAGTAAGTTAGTCAGTATAATAATTTTAACTTATAATTGTAAGAACGATCTTCCCGATTGTCTGCCAAACATAATTAAGCAGTCTTATCCAAATAAAGAAATTATTGTGGTTGATAATTGTTCAACTGATGGGACAGCATCTTTTATTAAAACAAATTATTTAGAGATCAGAGTTGTAGAATCAGATACAAATCTGGGATATCCTGGGGGCAACAATTATGGAGTTACACAGGCAAAGGGAGAATATATTGTTATTGTCAATCCCGATACGATACCACATAATAATTGGCTTGAAGAGCTCATAAAACCACTGAATGAAAATCCTGATATTGCCATTACCACGTCCAAAATTTTAATTTATGATAATAATGATTTGATAAATACTTGCGGTAATTATTCCCATTTCACGGGTTTAGATTTCTGTAGAGGATTATCTAAAGATAGTTCGAATTTTAATATACCAGAAGAGCTTGGAGCTTTTTCTGGGTGCTCATTTGCAATACGAAGGGAAGCCTTTGAAAATATTGGAGGTTTTGACGCTGACTTTTTCCTTTATGAAGAAGATGTGGATCTATCATGGAGAGCGCGCCTTCTGGGTTACAAAATCATGTTTGTACCAACTTCGATCATATACCATAAATATATGTTAACGTTGCAGCCATGGAAAGAATATTACCTGGAGAGAAATAGGCATATAATGCTACTAAAAAATTATAGTTTAAAAATGTTAATATTAGCTATACCAGCCTTAATAGTAACAGAAATTGTTACAACCGGTTATGCGATATATGCAGGCATACCATATATACTCAACAAATTACGGGCATATTGGTGGATATTTTTAAATATAAATGGCATTTTGCATAAAAGGAGTTTAATACAAAAAAATCGAAGGATAAGTGATAAAGAATTTACTGAGGAGCTGGAATGGAGAGTACCTTTTGAACAAGTCGTACAAAATAAGGTTTTGTATCTCTTGGTGGACAGTATCTTTAACACATTTTATAAAATATACTTTATAATAATCAAAACACTAATTTGATTTTATATTCAACTTTATAAGCTTAATTTATGATTAATTGTAAAGTTTGGTCACAACCCATAAAAAATAGTTATATTTATATACCATTCCCCCTCAAAGTTATAAAGTCATATCATTGCAAAGTGATTACATGAAAATTTGTCTTACATGTTCACACGGCGGGCATCTTACTGAAATATTACAATTAATGGATGCATTTGAAGGGCATGATATATTTTTTATTACATATGAAGGCGTAAGAGCAAAAGAACTAAATAAAAAATATACTTTAAAGAATCTGGGTAAAAATCCATTAAGATTTATTATGAGTGTACCGATAGCATTTAAAATTCTTCTTAAAGAAAAGCCAGATATTATTATTTCGACAGGATCAGAAATTGCTATTCCAGTATTTTACATAGGTAGGATACTTGGTATTCGAACAATGTTTATTGAAAGCCTATGCAGAGTAAATCAACCCTCTGTCACAGGTAAACTAGTATACCCAGTATCATCGGTATTCCTGGTGCAATGGGAGCAATTATTACTGAAATATGGTAAAAAGGCGCAATATTGGGGGAGCGTATTTTGATATTTGTAACAGTTGGTAATCATTATCAAGGATTCGACCGACTTGTAAAAAAAATGGATAATATAGCCGGTATAATCGATGAAAAAGTTATCATGCAAATTGGATACACAAAATATCATCCTGTGAACGCAGAATTTTTTAATTTCAAAGAAAAATCTAGTGAAATACAAAGTTTGAATAATGAGGCACGTATTATAGTTTGCCATGCTGGTGCAGGTTCAATAATAACAGCATACACTTATAATAAACCAGTTATTATTGTACCGCGATTAAAAAAATATAGCGAACATAATGATGATCATCAAAAAGAGATCGCTGAGGCGTTATCTGGAGTTAATGGTATAACTGTCATATACGATATAAATGATCTTGAATTAGCTATTAAATCTGAACTTTCTCCTACTGGTGGAGCCAACGGTGGAATTATTCTTAAAAAACAAATAAAAAAATATTTATCGTCTATATAAATAACATATATGGATTTAGTGGTCTATATGGAGATAATACAAATAACTGGTAATTATTATCCGCAGCTAGGTGGTGTAGCAACGGTAGTAAAAGAAATCTCCGAACGGTTGGCAAAAAAAGGGCATAATTGTACTGTTATAACAATCAATCCGGGAAACGAAAAAAGCGAAGAAGTTATTAACCTTATTAGTGTTATTCGTTTAAATCAAAACCATGATAATTTATTTTTTGGATTTAATTCATCTTTCTATAGTTTAGTAAATAATACAGATTTAATACAAAAAGCGGATATAATACATATACATAATTATCATACACTATTTAGTGCAGAAACGGTATTTACATGTAATTACAAAAAAATAAATGGATCGCTCATTTTTTCTCCACAGTATCATCAAGTAGGCCATAATTGGCTTAATAATCTGTTTTTAAAATTATACAAGCCTCTAGGCGGATTATCTTTTAAAAATACGGACAATATAATTTGTATGTCGGAATATGAAGCTAACTTGGTTAAACAAGACTTTGGATCTAGCATAAAACCGATTCACGTTATACCGCTTGGAGTTGATAAAATCGACGCTAAAAAAGCCGATAATTATAATAAAAGAAAAATACGTTTACTATATGTTGGAAATATCATCGAATATAAGGGTATACAATTTATCATTAAAGCTATGAAAATATTGGTCGAAAAATGCGATGATAATGCCGAACTAACTATCGTTGGACAAGGGAATTACCAGCCAGAGTTAAAAAAATTATCAAATGAGCTCGGATTAGAAAATAATATATTTTGGGAAAAAGATCTTTCTAAAGAATCGTTAGAATCACTATATAAAAAAAGCGATATATTCTTACTTCTCTCGCGAGCCGAATCATATGGTATTGTAGTAGCGGAAGCTTTAGCTTTCGGAACGCCAAGTATCGTATCTAATACGACTGCTCTTCAGGAGTTTATAAAAGAACCAGGCTGCTTTGCTATTGATTATCCTCCGGATGTATTTGACTTAGCAAATTTGATACATAACATACATAATACTACTGTGAGTGTTGGGCCATTTAGCATGAAAATAAGAAATTGGGACGAAGTTGCAAACGACTATGAATCGGTGTATTTAGATGCAATTAAAAAATAGCGCGATCAATTATATTCGAATCATATACTCAGATAAAATAACAATGATTTTATTATCATTATCATTATTATTATTTATTATAAATATTAAAATTGAAGCAATACATCTCTTTGAGGCCAATTCATTCTATTATATAGAGAACCTATCGATTTTTTACTGGATAGGACTAATCCTGTTATTGTTTGTTTTTTTAATACAAATAACAATAAAAAAAGAGTTCAGTAGTAGGATTTTTTTAGATTTAATATCGATTTTTATACTAGTTATATATTTATTTGGGACACCATGTTTTGTATATGATAATACTAGATTTATGGATGTATATGGAGTAGTTAACGAAATAAACACGTTACTAAGCACTCATACTTTGCAATTAACGGGTGCCTTAGATTATCTTAATAGAAATCCTGGTACCTACCTATTTATCGCTGCATTATCGCTATTATCAAATGTTTCGACTATGAGTATAGCAAAATATTTCCCGATTTATTTAATGCTTGTGTTATCTCTCGCAGTCTATGCACCTTCAGTAAACATATCTAAAAAATATGCATTAGTAGCTCCATTTGCACTATTATCATTATCCTGGGTACAAGAATACCATCTTGCACCCCAGGCATACACATTGATATTATATGGCATATTTATTTTAGTAATTTCTCATATGGCTAATAACGATAAAAATCTATCAGAAATGAGCATAATTTTGGTGCTAATAGGGTTATCTACAGTAATTTCTCATCCTTTAACTCCAATATTTATTATAATTGGTTTGACAGGCTTGGTATTTTGCATGTACTTTAAAAAATGGGTACAATTCAATATTAATTCTAATATGCTAAATACATTAATCTTAATACTTTTGATTATTACATTATTATGGGTCGGATGGACGACTTTTATCTCATTATCGATCCTTAATTGGCTAACCTTGGCCATAAAAAATTTTTTAGGCTTTAATATTGAGTCTAATCAATATGTATTATATAATTATAATCCAACATTTGATTATATGATTAGTAATTATATAAGCATTGCAATAGGATTAATTGAATTATTACTAGGTCTAATATCAGTTGTTTATTTATGGGTAAACAAGAACAAAATATCCACTGTATTCAGTATATTATATTTGAGTCCATTTATATTCGTTGCGTTATCAATGGTGTCTAATGGTGTTTTTGCACCAAGATTATTTTTATTTATTGTCTTCCCTTATTCTATCTTACTGGTGTTATCACTATTATCTTATAATAACACGAAATTACATAAAATAAAACGCATCTTCAATTCAATACTAATAACATTTATACTAATTTCAATTGTGCTAATCCCAATTACTCTATATGGTGGGGATTCATCTGAATATTACTCTCAATCAGAGTTAGCAGGATTATCCTTCGTTTCGAATAATAACATACCAACTCAACATATCCTTGAAAAAAGCACCTACAACTTAAATCAAATGAAAAGTCAAAATGGTTTAAATTATTTAAATTCTTTCAACTCAAATACGCTAATAAAAATATACGATAGTGAGGGTACACAGGCATATATAGAAAAAATTCACTAATAGCATCATATAAACGAATAGAGGAGAATAATGAAATGGATAAATCATACATCTCGATAATTTTTGCCAATCTATAACAATACATTAACTAGGTATCAACATGAAAGAAAATATTAATAATATATCTATTATAATATGTACATATAATAGGGCAAATCATCTAGATAAAACATTGAAGTCCATATGTTCTCATAATCTAAAAAATATAGAAATTGTAGTCGTAAACGGACCATCAAACGATAACACAGAAGTAATATTATCTAAATACCCAGTAAAAGTAATTAGTCAAAAATCACTCGGAGGTCTATCAGAAGCAAGGAATCTTGGCATAAATGGATCAAATGGGGATATATTAATTTTTATAGATGATGATGCGATTCCAGACGAAAATTGGTTAAATAATTTAATAAATCCATTTTTTAGTAATGAATCAATTTGTGGAGTAGGGGGGACTGTCATTGAGTATCCTACAAATAAAATTCAATTCATGAATGGGACAGTATCGATCTATGGAAAAAATAAAATTATAAATAATTCTCCACAAAGCTTCAATAATAAATATGGTACTATTTACAATAACGTAATGGGCACAAATATGGCATTTAGAAAAAAAGCATTACATACTATTGGTGGTTTCGATCCTTATTACAAGTACTACTTTGATGAAACCGATCTTGCTATAAGGCTAATAAATTCTGGATACAAAATTATACATGAACCTATGGCCATAGTTTATCATGAATCTGCTAATGGTCCAAATAGAAAGTCTAAATGGGATGTTAATTGGTATATGTTATCCAAAACTAATACATATTTTGCTTATAAAAATTTTGCTTTTTTGAAACAAACAAATTTATTAAAGCTAAGAATCGGCACATTATACATATTATTAAGGAAAATATTTGGGTTATTAATATATATATTAATATATAATATGCCTGTTCAATTATTACCTAAATTGGTATATGATATATTCAAAGGATATATCGATGGGTTTAAAGATGGTATGACTATAGCAAAAAATAATAATCGAGGCAATTAACGTTACAGTTTATAAAATAATATTTTATACGAATATAGCCAATTATCTTTTAAAATCATGATCATTAATACTATTATACTTAATATGGTATACGTGATTAACCAGGCATATCCTACTCCCAGTATACCATAATAACCAATCAATATGTAGCTAATTGCAATAAGTAAAAACGCGTAAATACAATCTAGATAATTGATAATTAATACATCTTTTTGTATTTTTTTAATTGAAATATATATTGACATAACGCAAGAGAGCAAACTTGAAATTGATATAAGCAGCAATAATCTATATGAATTATCGGAATATTCGCTTCCGAACAACAATAATATTTTATCTCCAAATAGTAAAATTACTATGAGCGCAGGTATTAATATAACTATAATTGCTTTGATCGATTTTAATATCGTATCTTTAATAGACGCATTATTAGATCCTTCGACAAACAATGCATTACATATCGAATTCGGTATCGAAAATAACATTGAAGCTATTGTAAATGCAATATAAAAATAACCAGCTTCTTTTGCTCCGACCTTGTTCAGGAGTATTATAGGAATCAAAGTTTGGGGTAACGCAAATATAAAATCTGCAAAATAGTTCCCTATACTATATGGAATTATACGATTTAGAATATCGAGATTAATTTCAAATTTAAACTTTAACCCATATTTATAGATTATATACAATCCAATAATGAAAGATAACAATATTGAAAGTTCTATCGACACAATAATGCCGATAATCCCCAAAAAGGCAATTATAATGATTACTGGAAGTCTAATAATTGTAAATAAGTTTTGAATTAATTGTATTTCAGCTCTTTTGATGGCGAGTAGTAACGTGTTTTGTAAGTAGTTAAATTGTGTCAAGACGACAAAAGTAATAAATAAAATAATATATATATATTGTTGCTGTAGAAATACCAATGATGGAGATATATATTTTATAACAATTATGAATATAACCGATATTAGAATAGAGCTAATTAATGTTACCGATAATACTGAATTAAATAATTTTTCTTTTTCCCATGATTGATAAAAAAATCTAATAAGACCTATATCCATGCCCAATCTTGAAAATCCAGTAATTAACGTTACTGCAGAAATTATGGCTGTAGCAATACCAATATCCTGAGAAGATATAGTCCTTGCGCATATGATCCAAAATATAAAACCGATAAAGGCCACTATAAAAAAATTTAAAATCAAAGAAATAGAATTACGATAAAATGATTCTCTAAAAATTTTATCAATATAATGGACCATATCGTTACATAATAGATATTCAGATATTTAACTCTAATTGTATTCGAGACTATTTTATCAATTTATTTATATATGGATAAACTTTAGAAAGTGCTAATCTTTTTTCATATCCTTGTTTCCATTGTCTCATATATTTTGGATCAAAAATAGAAGCTGGGTTAGCGATAATTGTTGCTAACGGTGGTGGCCTGGCTACAAACCTCTTACTGTATTCAGAATCCCCCATATCCAAACAATGTTCTAAATTACCAATGTTAATTGCCTCCTCCATACTGGGGTTTAATATGACTTTCATTAATTTCAATGATGCAATATCCGGCTGACAAAATAAATCTTTTAGCATCCCATGATATGTCATTTTTACATCAAAAATAAAATCTAAAGCGCCAGTCCTTGCCTTATTTAAATTATCAAGCTGTTCTTTATTGTACGTATGTTTATGAAAAATGGGCTTAGTTATTCCATTCTCATTTTTAAAATTTATTGTAGTTCCATTGCTTGAAAAAAGTGTTAATTCAAGCAACGGGACCGCTGAAGACAAGAATCCAAGCATTAATGTAGGTTTTCCTGCATCGCATATATATGATCTTGTTTTTAAATCCATATCTTTTAATCTGTTAATCGATTCATATGTCCCAAAATAATACCATATATCGCAAATCTTCTTGTTCCAATTGTTAAGGCATCTATTTAAAGCATTTTGTGCAGTTCCGTTATAACCAATCTCGACAAATCCGATTCGTTTTTTATCAAAAATTCCAATGGAATTAAAATAATTATATAATAATTTTCTTTCATTTTGAGATATGCGGATTAACTCATTTTTAATTCTGTCATCATAAACTAATGTTTTTATCTTCTCAATATCATTTTTATTTATTATAGGCATGTCCATTTGTAAATTCGAGTCATCTATAATCTTTTTATAATTTGCCGGGTTAAGTCCTATCCTTTTAAAATAATCGTTTAAGGTGGCCCCAGGCACTGAATTTACAATTATTTGTTTAGAAAAATCATCCCAACTTGTTATGGCAGGAACGCCCCAAGATCTGCGGGATGCATATATATATCTCGTTTCAGGGCCATCATCAAATAGTTGATTATAAATATTTAATAAAAATTCTCCTTCGCTCGATAAAAAATACAACATGTCAAGTTTATCTTCAATAGCATTTTTATATATCCAAGTAATATATGATATAAATAATGGGCCGAAGCAGGAATATCCTAAGCTATACCAGAAATCATTGTATTTTTCACTTTGACTCTTTAACGCGATAAGTGCATCATAATAGCTTTTTATGAACTTTGTATTATTATCAGACGTATTGTTAAGTGAATAGTAATCCATAAATTTTTGAGATCGATCTTGTGGTCTCTTATAACATAAAGCTTTTAATCCAGACATTCTTGGCGATATATAATCGGAATTGGTATTATCACCTATATGAAAAATTTTATTGCCTGGTGTTTTCATTCGAGTCTTGATAATATTATATAATCCAGAACTCTTTGTACAATGCTCTTCTGACGAAACAAATAAATCTTGAAATTCATAATCGTTATTTGTTAAAATGTCCGAGATATTTTTCAGCGTAAGATAATTATCCGATGTAAATATAATCCTTTTATTATTTTCTTTTGCATGCAAATATAAATTGTATATTTTAGGATTATTTACATTATATTGTTTCTCTAATAAAACCTCTGATGCAATTATTTTATCAATATATCTCTCTGGTAAATTACAATCATTTACCATTTGCTCGATGATCTCTTTATGAGTTACATCTTCCCCTTTTCTTAACTTTAAACGAGCTTTTCTTTCAGCTTCTTCTCTCTTTTTTGCTATGTCTTCGATTAAACAATCATTTACCTTTAATTGTAAAAATAGATCATGTGGATTCTTAACCAGTCTTATTACAGCAGTATCAAAAACATCAAATGATACAACATCTACTGTATCTATAATATCCATCGCTTTTTTTAGTATCTGATCCATTTTTACTCCTTTACAACCATATGATCGTTTTATTATACATATGATAATGCCTTAATAGTTTTTACAATTACTTATGACATAACTTAATATATTCTATTCGTCGAAATTAGAATACACAGGTAAGATTATAAAGCTTCTATACAATATATCCCACTCCATTTGACTTTCATATATAACGGGCTTTACTGAGGATTGATATATTGGCATCTATGGAATGTAGAGTATGTGGAAATAATAAAAATAATACCCCGTATATAGTAAAGGAAATGCGGGACGGATTAAACGAATCATTTGAATATTTTGAATGTTCACAGTGCGGTTGTCTTCAAATATCAACTTTACCTTCAGATTTGTTGAAATACTACTCAAATAATTATTACTCGTTCACTAGAGAAAATAAATCTTTATTATTACAAAAGCTTCTTATAAAACCTCTTCGAATTATCCGAGATAAAAATGTGGCTTCTTCAAGGGGTTTTATTAGTAACATATTAGACAAAATTTTGCCTTCACCATATATGTATATGCTAATGCGAGCTGGCGCCAATACAGAAACAAAAATTATAGATATCGGTTGCGGTAGTGGATACTTGCTTGGACGCTTATGGGACGCTGGGTTTTATTATCTTACGGGGATTGACCCATACATTGAAGCTGATACAATTAATAATAACGTGAAAATTTATAAAAAATGGATTACTGAACTAAAACCTACTGATTTGAAATTTGATTTGATTATGTTCAATCATTCTTTTGAGCATATATCAAATCCTAATGAAGCTTTATCTGCTGTAGAAAATTTATTATCTGAAAACGGTGTTTGTATCATTCGAATACCAACTGTATCATCATACGCATGGAAAAAATATGGTGTTAATTGGTTTGGGATCGATCCCCCCAGACATCTTTATATACATTCTTTAAATAGTATTAAAATATTTGCATCAAAATATAACCTATTATTAACTGATTATTATTATGATTCGACAGAATTCCAGTTTTGGGCTAGTGAGCAAAATATTCTTAGTATCCCTTTAACCGCTAACAACTCTTATGAAATAAATCCTAAAAATAGTATTTTTAATAAATCTAAAATTACTACTTTTAAAAAAGAGTCTGTAAAATTAAATAAACAAAAAATAGGTGATCAAGTTGTGTTATATTTTAAAAAACTAAATAATTAGCATTATCGTACTAAATTTTATACGTTATTCAGGGACCGAAAATCCTTCTTGATTTTGCTTTGTTCTTGGTAGCAGTTTATCAAATCGAAGGGATTAGCCCCCATATTGCTGATATGATTGAATAACAGACACATATTCTCTTTTTCAACTCGTTATCGTCAACAGCCTATTACATGATTGGTGCAAATAAGTACCAGAGAACTTTGTCTTTCCGCGGTTGTATAACAAAAACCGCTTGATAGATAAGCTCCGTTGTACAATACTCATAGATTCTGCCCAAGTCCTTCGAGGAGACCATACACACTAACCACTGTATATTCTGAATATGACCTAAAGGCCCGAAATTTACAAATATTTTTATCAAATTATACAAATTGTCAATAGATAACTTTTTATTCCATAGGTGTAAATGTTGCATTAGAATAACTGTTTAAGGGGCGTATTGGGTTGGACTACGATGAAAATTTTTATGGTTTGCGACATAATGCTTGATACACCGAATGCTCAGAGCGTTCATATTCTGGAAATATTTAACAATTTACAGAAAAAAACTCAAGTATATCTATTCGCTCCATCATCATCTAACAACAAAAAAAGTCCTAATATTATCTATTTGCCAGCATTAAACTTTATAAGAACTCGACCGTCATTAGGGCTCATTACATATCAACCTTTACTATTAATATATTTAATTTACCATTCTCTAATATTGAATCCCAATATTATTTATTTAAGAGATTCAACTTTAAACTTTTCTCCCTATCTTGTCTCAAAAATTTTTAACATACCTCTAATCATAGAAGTAAACGGCGTTATATGCGAAGAAGAGAAAATAAATAATAAATCCAAACTATATCTATATTTAATAAATATCGTACTAGGTATATATTATAAACATGCATCTTGTTTAATAGCTGTTGCAGAGTGCATTAAACAAGAACTAATAGCTATCTACAAAGTAAAACAAATTATTGTAATTGAAAATGGTGCAAATTTACAATTATTTAAAAAAATGGATAGAAGTGTTGCCTTAAAATATATTAATTTAGACCCTAATTATTTATATATAATTTTTGTTGGAAATTTAGCTATTTGGCAGGGATTAAATTATTTAATTATTAGTTCTCCTTCAGTAATAAAAAAATATCCCAATATTAGATTTTTAATTGTAGGTGATGGAGCTCAAACATATTCATTAAAACGGTTAATTAACGAAATTGGGGTTTCGAATTATTTCATATTTACTGGTAGTATTCCTTACGAAAAAGTACCATTATATATCAATGCTAGCGAAATTTGCGTTGCGCCTTTTATATGTGGAAGGAAAGCTTCTCCATTTAAAATTTATGAGTATCTCGCATGTGGGAAACCTGTTATAGCAAGCAATATACCTGGTGTATCGGATTTGTTAAATATATCAGGCGGGGGTATTCTAGTTTCTCCAGAAAATCCTATAGCACTTCAGGAAGCGATTATGTACTTACTTAACAATAATGATCTCCGGAAAAAAATGGGTGAGCGGGGTATGAAGTATGTTATTGAAAATCGCAGTTGGGAACTCGTTGCACAAAGACTATTAGAAACTTTTAAAAAATTTGCAAAATGAATATAATATATAAAAATATATACAATTCATTTAACATTTATTATCCTAATCGCTTTTATGTTCATAATAAAACATATTATGTATGCCAAAACCATAAGAATAGCATATGCCCAGAGTGTGCTTATTATAGGTAATCTAATTTGAGATCCTATGAAAAAACAAACAATAACCAATACAGTTCTACAAATATCCCATAATAATTTCCAATGATTAAAACCGTATACCTCGAGGCTCGAAGTGGGCGATATAATAAAATTAGATATAGCTAGCAAAGCTAGTGGAAGACAATAAATGCCTGCATCTAGCCATTTTTCACCAAAAATAATGGGGAATACGAATGGTGCTATCAAAGCGATTATACTTATTAATGGAATTATTATAATTGCTAATTTATATGTAACAGATAGATATAACGATTCTAACTTCTTTCGATCGTCTCTCATAATTTTTGTTACCTCGCCTAAAAAGACTTGAGCTATTCCTGCACATATCAGCGATCCGGGTAAAAATATAATAGAATATGAAAGCGTATAATATCCAACTTCTTTAAAACCATATAATGATGATATTAATATTACTGGTATTTGAAAAGCGATTGTATTGATAATTGCTGAACTACATGAAAAAAGCGGAAACTTTCGATATTCTAATGCAGCAGAATATATGCCTTTTATTGAACAATCTTTAAACAATATTTTATCATCTTTCCATGTCCTCGAAATAACTTTCCCTATACCGCATATCTGGGAAATTAAATCACCTAGCATAAGCCCCAACGGGCCAAAAGATAGGAAACCAAATATTATCTTACTTATGTTTCCACCAAAACTTTGGTATATCTTTGTATAAGTAATTATGCCATAATTTCTTCTTCGTATAGCCCAATAGATAAATACTTGATATATTCCAATCACAAAAAAATCAATTATGACTAACCATAAATAGGGATTTAATCCATATGCACCTATTAATATTAAAAATGGAATACCAAATATATAAACGAAAATTATCATTATACTAGTGGTTATAGAAATTAATAATAAACATAAAATTAACAAATTTGATGCCACTATGTCATCTTTAGGTATTGGAATTGCTAATTCATATTTCAATGATGCAATTACCATTATAATAGAAATTATTGATAAATATACTGCAAATAAGCCAAAGTCTTGTGGATTATATAACCTTGTAATTATTGGCATTAATATAATTCCAATAATCTGTGCTAATAATGATCCGGTTCCAATGAGGAAAATGCCACTTAACATTGAATTAATAGATATAATTGCATATAATTTATTTCCTATACTCTCTAAAACCCTTTTTATATCACATATCTGTTCCATCCCCCTATTCAAAGCCCAATCTCCTTATATTTACTGATTACAGTTAGTTTATTCGCAAACTTATATGGATATTTAATAATAATCAAGGTTCCTTCTTTAGAATAAAAAATCTATGATATGGGTTTTCAAACATTCGATATGTCTTGATAATTTTAAAACCTCTTGTTTGTATATTTTTAATAACTTTACTTAATGGGTACCCCTCTTTTCCAATTTCCCAAAAATGTTGTCCATCAAATCTATTAATAGGCTTTTTTAATCTTGGTAATATTAATAATTGTCTTAATGTGCCTACATGAGGTATTTGTATATATAACTTGTAATATCTACTATCATCTGGAAGAGATAATAACACATGGTTTTTTGATACCCTGTATATTTCGGATAACGCATTATCAAAGTTCTCATATGGTATGTGTTCTAAAACCTCATAACATACTACTGTATCAAAATATCTATCTAGAAATGGTAATCGCAGCACATCTCCTATCACATCCGGATTCAACGCTTTATCAATATCTAAACTTATTACATTGATCTCTCTATCTTTTATATATTTAGTTACAAAACTATTTCCTATTCCTATCTCAAGAACATTATAAGGGTTCAATTTCAAAATTTCATTAATTTGATACCAATAACTAACGAAACGCTCTTTTGAATCATACTCTCGATCAAAATAATGGGTTTTCTTAACTTGAGGTTTCATTTCTTATCTACTATCCTCTACAACGACTAGATATTCTACAATCCATGTTTTTAATTAACATATACTTTTATCTCTCTCGCCAGTTTCATAGTTAATCTTTCTCATATTTAGTAAAGGTATTGAAAGCTCTCACTATAACCTTTTATAACGTGCTAATCTTATCGTTGCTATACCCGCATATAATGAAGAGGTCAACATCGGCAGCAACCTCGCGTTCTGTAACAGTATATCAACACAGTCGTTGGCTTGAACTATGTCATGGTGGACCAGACGGCAGAGATAGCAAGGCTTGTTGATAGTTATTATTAATTAATATAAAAATCGCCATATCTGTTAATGAATAGTCTAACTCACATCTAAAGTATCTTGGCATTATAGGTCTCTCTACCTTCGCCAGGCAGCCGGAGACTTATATTAAAAAAGGTTTCGCGTCCTTGTAGATTTGCTAACTCTTTGAGTCTTACCTATGATTACACTTGTTAAGTTATCCCAAATATATCACTAAAACTGTGAACAATCTATATATTATTATAATAATTCAATTAATATATTAAAAATTTTGTAGGAGTTTAGTGTGTGGCCGTTCGGGGAGATAATATCAACAGGCTGGGAAAGCTATCCGCTTTGGCGGATCGTCTTCTTCGAGTTATGTCACGGCATCCTATCGCTACTTGCTGCATTATTGGTTTCCTCTCCGGTAGTCTACTTGATATTGACCACCTACCGCTCTGGCTCTTCCATATCAAATACTGGGTCCCCGTCTATATTGGGGGGCCGGATTACCTTGGGCAGGGCCGTAATCTTCATGGTCTTGCTCTCATTGGGGGCGGGCTTATGTGCGCATTCGCTGGAGGATCTCTACTTCTCTTGGTTCTAGAAGAAATCGCCGATAAGATCAAAGCAAGAGTGCAAACATACCTCCATACTGAAGAATCTAAGGTTTAAGGAAGAACCAAAGTTAAGAAGCTGCTATACGTTTTAACAATGAGTCGCTCAGCCGCCGGAGGTGTAACCATAAAATCAACTGTGCCTCTGTGTTTAATATTGAGTCGCTCGGCCGCCGGAGGCTTTAACTAAAACAAGTTGTGTCTTTGTGTGAAACCGTATAGTGTCTTAATTCTCTTCGTGGTAGTGTCTTCTTCAAAACTTAGTACCTTGAATTTTGAAATAAAGGGAGGAGAAGGGCTATATAGTTTTATATGGCACTATGATTTCAGTAAACGAAACCCTGGGTACCACCAAATTGATTAAATTCATAGGATATCGATATCATGGCTTCTTCAGACGCAGCTTTCCGTAAAGATAATACAGGCTCTATCCCGATCTCAGGCATAATGACAGACGATCCTATCAAACACCATTATATACTGGTCGCTGTCCCCTGTCTAAACGAAGAAGTCAGCATCGGCAGTATCGTCCTGCGCTCCTTACAATATGCCAATGAGGTCCTTGTCATCGACGACGGCTCGAGCGATAAAACCGCGGTGATCGCAAAGCTCGCCGGCGCCGAGGTCATTAAGCACGAGAAGAACATGGGCAAGGGCGCGGGCATCAAGGACGCCTTCGATTATGCAAAAGATGTGAATGCGGATATCCTGATACTGATAGACGGCGACGGCCAGCATAACCCCGATGAGATACCCCAGCTTATTAAACCGATCATCGACGGCGGGGTCGATATCGTGAACGGCTCCAGGTTCCTGATCAAGAACGGGTTCCACATACCGGCATATAGTCGAGTCGGCCAGGAAGTGCTGACGATGGTGACGAACTCCAGCACGAACGCGCCATCACGGATTCTCAGAATGGTTTCCGCGCTTTCTCAAAGAACACTTTCTCAAGCTTTAGCTTCGACCAAAAAGGCATGGGGATCGAAAGCGAAATGCTAATCGAGGCCGCCCATCCGGATCTTCGGATAAAAGAAGTGCCGATAAACGTGAGATACGACGTCGACGGCTCGACACAAAACCCGGTATTCCACGGGTTTAATGTGCTCAATTCCATACTCGGGCTCATATCTCAAAAAAGGCCATTATCATTCTTTGGCATACCCGGAGTTCTATTGTTGTTAGTAGCCTCATTCTTCTGTTTCGCCGTATTGAGCTCTTTTAATGATACTCATCAAGTGGCAATCGGCTATGCTATGATATTCGTGCTAAGTACGGTTTTAGGTATTTTCTGCATATTCACGGGGTTAATGCTTTGGTCAATTACCAGTCTACGGGACAAATTATAGATAAAGTTCAATAGTGGCCAGGGGTAATTTACATAACGTTTAAACTGTATCTAATTTAAGGGCAGAAAAATGAAAATACTGGTAATTTCCTCTACGATTGACCTGAAACATAAGCTCGGATGCACTCCGGCATGGTGGCAATTATTAAAAGCATTAAATGAGATAGGTAATGATGTCATAGTCATACCATATCTAGGACATGCAATCGATACGCTATGGTGGAGATCTTATGAAAATCCATGTAATAGGGAAAGTCGTCTCTATAATTCATATTTAGAAGGAAAAAAGAGGACAGGGGTAGCGCCAAGCAAAAAAGGTATCCTTTCTCCGGTATCTACTGAACTAATTGAACGCTACATCAAGCCTAAATGGGAGAAACGTATAAGACAGGTTTTGAACCAAGAAAAGGACATCGGATTTATCTTATTTATGAATGTCCCTTTAAATCATATCACCGGTATTGCCACCCAGATCAAAAATGAATATCATCTCCCCATCGCATATTATGACGGCGATATGCCCACTATCCTGCCGAATTATACGGTTGACAGGGGCTTTAAATTCAATTATTATGAAGGTTCCGACCCATCGGAGTATGACGTCTTCTTCACCAATTCTAAAGGTGTTATTCCCGACCTACAAAGCATGGGCGCAAAAAATGTTACGCCCCTTTATTATGCGGCCGACCCGGATATTTTCAAGCCGGTCAGTGTGAAGGAGCAAGATATCGACGTATCCTTCTATGGGCATGGTAATGAGCTAAGAGAGGAATGGATGACAAAGATGATCACCATCCCGAGTAAAAAGATGGAGTCCGTTAAATTCAGTCTTGCGGGAAGCGGGTTTAACATCGACCTCGGGAACGCTAAGATCATTCCGGACCTGCCGATGAATGCCTTAGGGGCTTATTGCTGTAGAAGTAAGATCTGTTTAAACATCACCAGGTGGTCCCATACGAAGGTCTATGCTTCAGCAACGGCACGTATCTTTGAGTTAGCAGCGTTTGGCGCTTGCATCGTATCACAACCTTACAATGGGATCGAGGAATGGTTCGATGTTGGGAAAGAGCTGCTTGTCGTAAATAGCGAAAACGAAGCGATCGAGGTTTATAATCGTCTACTCGCAAATGAAGATGAGCGCCGGCAGATGAGCGAGAGGGTCCGGAAGAGGGTTTTAAAAGATCATACCTATAAAACCAGGGCGGAAACTATAATAAAAGCTATACAAAAAGTTGGTCATTAATGAAAATACTATATTTGCATCCGCATTTTACATACCCTGGCGGAGCGGGAAAATTTGTCCTGGAAACCGGCGAAAGAATGGCCAAAAAAGGACATGATGTCATCGTCATAGCGCAAAGCGGAGATGAAACTATTATCAAAGATTATCCGCATATTAATTTTGAATTTATCGGAGGCCCGCTTCCCGATACTATTTCTTATTGGTTTAACTTCCCCAGGACCATGAAGAACGTGCGGGAAGTGGCAAAAGCTCATCATATTGATGTGATATTCCCACAGGTTTTTCCCGCTAATTACTGGGGCTTCTTGCTTAAACGGGATCTCCCGAAAATACCTTGCATATGGTATTGCCAGGAGCCAAGCGCATTCATTCATAATCGAGATATCATAAATGGGCTAAACCAACCAATGAAGACTCTGGCTATTGCTTCGAATCCAGTGATGAAATTTATCGATAAAACACTTGTAAACTATTCAGATCACATTATAGCTAATAGCTGTTTTACCTTAAAAAATATCAAGAGTGTATATGGGCTGGACTCTAGCGTGATATACCCGGGCGTCGACACATTAAAATTTCATCCATCAGGGCCAAAAGAAGATTTTATCTTCGTCACTGCCAGGTTGACAAAATTTAAACGAATCGATCTGTTATTACAGGCTATAAAAGATTTAAAAAATATTACGTTATACATCGGTGGCGACGGGGAAGAAAAATCGAACTTGATCAAATTATCCGCTCAGCTGGGACTATCAAATAATGTAAAATTCCTGGGCAGATTATCCGAAGAACAATTGTACTATTATTATGCAAGAGCAAAAGCCGTTGTTATACCAACAAGTAATGAACCATTCGGTCTCGTACCGGTTGAAGCTATGGCCTGTGGCACTCCGGTTGTTGCAATGGCCAGTGGTGGTATATCAGAAACTGTAATTGATGGTAAGACCGGGTTTTTAGCTAATAGTATCGATGAATTGTCTAGCAAGATCCGCATTGTTACTGATGATGACAACTTAAATAGGAACCTATCTGTTAATGCTCGGAACCATGTCGAACAAAATTTCACCTGGGACCTCACTGCGGATAAATTAATCGATAAAATCTATAAACTAACTTGTTTATATTAGCACATATTATTCATTGTTTTGATATCATACCGATAGAATCTCGGATAGCTTTTATATAAGCAATGAACAAGTCATATCGATGGTTAATAATACAATAACCGATTAACATTAATGAATAAACAGAAATTAGAAATATAAAAAAAGTCATGAATTCTATGCGAGAGTAATTTCTAAAGAAGAAATATACTGAATTGCGGATATGATAATAATAAGCCGTTTTATTCATATATCCGCCTGTCGAAGAAGATCCTTTATGCCAGATTCTTGATTCCGGCGTGAAATAAATCTTGAAGCCTTTCTTCCTTGCCCGCATGCAAAAATCCATGTCTTCCCAATAAGCAAAATACTTCGGATCCAATCCGCCGAGATGTTCGAATACTTTTCGCTTTACGAGCATGGCACAGCCCGTTATGAAATCGCGTTCCGAAGCATGGAATTGGCCATGATCCTTTTCATTGTACCCAATATTATCCGACTTAACGCCATATTTACTAACATTCATTCCTGCGGACTGCACGACATTTTTATTGTCATACTGGTATATGATCGGGCCGACGATGCCGATCTTAGCATCGGAATCAGACGCATCGATCAATTCATCCAGAAACCCGGAGTCGACGATCGTATCATTATTCAACAATAAAAGATATTCATACCCTCTATCTAGGCCATACTGGATGCCGATATTGTTTCCACCGGCAAAGCCCAGGTTGCAGCCATTACGGATAATAAGGATGTCGGGGAACAATTGTTTAAACGCATCGGACGGATCCTCGCTTGAGCCATTATCTATGACGAGAATGTCATATTCAGTATAAGTGAGCTTTTTCAATGATTCGATACACTCGATAGTATCATTTTTACCATTCCAGTTTAATAAGATAATCAGCACTTTAGGGGTTGGCATGATTTAAAACTCCATGCACATATTTTTTTTGATTATTCTATTTAGCTCGCTACAAATAATATCCCAGTCATATGTTTTCTTTATCAATTCCCTAGTAGCCGATGATTTATCTATTAACTCGTTATCGTTCGTTAGAATATACCGAAGAGTTTTTTCATAACATTTTACGTCGTTTATGCCGCATAAATAACCCAATTTGCCATTATCAGTAAATTCACGCAGTGGGGGCAGGTTCGAGCCAACGATTATATCTCCGAAATACCCACCTTCTATCGCAGCAAAGCAAAAACTCTCCGATCGGGAGGGTATAGCAATAATCTTTGCCCTACTATAGTATTCAAATAATAGGTCTCTGTTCTCCAAGAATCCCCGGTAATCGATTCTCTTACTGATATCTTGATTTTTAATCAGAAAATTCGTAAAATATTTTTTAAAATCGTTTTCCATCGCGCCGATCAGGACAAGCTTCCACCCGGGATAGTCTCTTGCTATGTTTTGAAATGCCTCAAGAATAATCTCCGAGCCCTTTTCATAAATTCCCATCCGGGCCACATGTAGTATTATATTTTCCTTAATAGTAAAGGGGCGAGAAAATTGGGAAAGTTTGGCCATATCCAGGCCATTCGGTATATAATATAATTTATCACCTTTACCTTTAAATAATGGATGATACTTAAGAAGAAATTCCCTTAATTCCCGAGACTCAATACTTATGATATCAAATGGTCCAAGATTATAGAATAATTGAAATTTTTTCATGAGTTCATCCGAGTTTCCGGAATATTGATCAATTATCAGGGGATTCATGTCCATTTTTAAATATAATTTCCCCTTTGGGTTCATCCGTTTATAAAGATATCCAATGATCATAGATTCATACTTAAGGTGATAGAGTTGAAGTACGTCGATCTTCTTCGCATATTTCATCATTATGGGGAGCGAATCGATTAAAGTAAATAACAGGTCGATTAATATTAATACTATATTTTCTTTATTTTTATTAAATAAATATCTGTCAAAGAGGTCGTGCAGTTTATTCTTTTTCATGAAACATAGACGCAAATTGGTCGTCTCGGTTTTTAAGCGGGGATACTCCCCAGTTTTAAAACACATAATGTACGATGAATAGCCATGGTTTTTCTGTAGGGTATTGGGTATCATACCTACGTCCTTTGTGAGGATATTGTTATCGAGGTCCGGGAAAAAGGTGACGAACACCAATTTTTTATTATCTTCCATAGTGATGATCAATACCTAGCGCTTGCCAATTATATTATTTTTTTATCTTAAAATGATTGCGGAATACTCGTCTATCGCCCATATTATTAATAAGTGTCCCAAGTTACCAAATAGGTCGTTTTTTATACTGACTATTAATGTTTACTCTCCTTCACATTTTTGAATTTTTAATAAATATTGCACCGTAAAGAATGAGGATAGCGGCAACTTGCCGATCATATTATACAATAGTTTATCCAGCGTATTTAATGGCTCTGGCATATTTGGTCTAATCAAAACTATTCGTAACTTTTCACCATTGATCATTCTTTTTATCTCCTTTTTTGTGAAAAATCTTAAATGCGTTCTATCGAGAATTCCCTCATCAGCATATTTGAATTCATCAAGTAATATTAATCTTATTAATAACTTAAAATACTTTATATTGGGTATGCTCGCAATGATATACCCATCATCCTTCAAATATCTCATATATACATTCAATATTTTTTCTGGGTCGACGAGGTGCTCTAATATGTCGGCAAAAATGATATAATTAAAAAATTTCTCTTCAAATTCGGGCTTGACCATTTCTATGTTTCCTATTATACATCCATCTAACTCTTTGCATAGCTTATCTCTTAGAGTGCCATTGATTTCCATGCCGAATACAAATTTTGCCTTACCCGTCTCTTTTAATTTTAATAAAGTCGAGCCATCGCCACATCCAACGTCGAGCACATTATTATCTTTACCATCCACTAGTTTTATGATCTCCCATCGAACATGCGAATAGTATTTATTTTTATTATCCTCAACATTTAACATTTTTATCCCTTTGACAAGATATATAACCACATTCTCCATCACGTCAATCATATCACAATTGCCATAGACCATATCAACGTCTAGGTGTTATGTAAAGAACTTGACCAAGTCATTTATGACTTCCATGTATATAGTCCGATAGTCCGCCTAGTTTATCCATACCACGATATCACCGCTAGTCCGAAGACTTTGTGGAGGGCACATATCCGGCCATTATCAAGTTCGCTTACCCAATTAGCAATTTATGTTCATAGTTTTTATTAAATTTAAGATTTATTCCATATACTCGCCATATGAAACTCCAACTATATATAAAAATATATTTGTATTACACATTATTTTGCAGTGTAGTGATTAGCTTCACTACAGTCCTTTTCAATTTATTAAAATATCTATGAATATATACTGGTTTTAATACTTGTTTCCTTAAAATCCAATCCGCATCATAAACACCATAGATATTTTCTTGTCCGCCAATCAGCAACAAATTACGTTTCGTCTCAGGGCCGTTGAAGTACCCTTCATCCTTGTTTTTCACATGGCTATAGTCATGGTTTTGATGGACGGAAATCACTGCCTCCGTAGTATCGATCACCGGCACACCCATCGATCGGGCTTTATAGATAAGCCAGTTATCATATCCTGGTCTACCTATCGCAAAATCCGGAATATTATTCCAGAGCCCTCTCTTGAATACAAAATAATCTGTCCCGCCAGGCGGGTTAAGCGTTCCGCTCTCGCGTACTGTGGATATGAGTTGCTGTTCCCAGTTAATTGAATAATCAAGACTTTTATCTATATTCAGGTTCCGCCTTCTACCGATCATTAAAAAATTTCCCTTATTTGATATTGATCTATTTGATGCTATTCGCTTAACTGCGGCCGTAAAATCGCTCATGAGTATTATGTCAGCGTTTACAAAGCATATAATATCATTTTTTGCTATCTTCTGCGCTTGTTCGAAAAAATCGCTTAGTAGAGGGGTACCAAACTCATTACGCTTTATATTACTGATGTGCGTGAGACCGAATTCTGACGCCGTCTCTTTAACGCCTTCCTCATCGCCGAATACAATGATTTCGCATTCGGGTTTCAATAGTTTCCAGCTCCGGATGGCGTTCCTCTGTATTACGTCTATATGTCCCTTAAAAGGCTTTGGCATGGCTATAATGGTGATCATTTTATACCCTTTTAATCGTTTATAGAAGCTTTAAGCTATTATTAATCCTATTCCTATATGATGTATATATCTGATATTTTCCATTCGTTTTCCGACCATTTGCATATCTTGGCTGGATATAATATCCCGAGCTTTGATAGGAATGCGCTCGCTTCTACAATCCTGCCATTTAGATAAATTTCATTAACTGATACTCTAAGGAGATACCTGATCCATGATTCCAACTTAGTATATGGACGGCCACCGTTGATAAAAAGGGCGTTTTTTGCTTCTTTTACATATTCTTCCATGTACATGGCAGTCTTTTGATTTCCATGTATGCGGAATCCACCTAACAAGGCATTTACTGCATATAAGTCGGAGTACTGATAAAAACGCGCCCATAGGTCAAAATCGCCCGCATATCTTAATGAATCATCTATTTTGCCCCCTACACGGTCCCAGAGCGACCTTCTCCAAAAGGTAGATTCCTGCTGTATAAAACTTCTTGAATACCAGTATGAGCCTGCAAGATTACTTCCGTGATAAAAGGATTTTTTATTATAGCCTCCCGCAAATCCCACGCTAGAAGACTGGCCATTTTTATTCCAGAAAGAAGGGTATGCGCTGGTTATCCAATCAATCTCCCGAAATTTTGAAAAAATCTCCGATACTACAGAAAATGTCCATGGCATATACTTATCATCGCTGTTAAGCCATGCCATAATATCCCCGGAAGCCCTCGAGAATCCCTTATTTATAGCATCATACTGACCGTTGTCTTTCTCGCTTACCCAATAAGCAAGTTTATTCTCATATTTACGTATAATGTCGACACTTCCATCTGTTGACCCTCCATCTATAATGATGTATTCTAAATTGGGGTAATTTTGGCTTAGTACAGATAATATCGTCTCTTCTAAAAATTGGGCCTGATTATAGGATGGCGTAACGATGGATATTTTTGGGATTTTATCTTCAACCATTTTTATACCCTATTTTTGTTTAAGGAATCTTTTCGTTTGATCTATGCGTTGCTTTGGTGTCGCATAATACTGGTATTTGCGGAATTCACTATTTTCTTTTACAAATGCAATATCAATTTGTGACATAGCATTGTCCAATAGCCTATACTGTAAACCAAAGATATCATAAGCGACAAAACCCGAAGCCTTCATATAATCGATAACATCATGGATTAGCGGGCCACCCTTAAAAAATTCAAAAAGAGACACTTCAAGGATTATGTACTCAGTCTCATTCATAATTCTTCTCGCACCCGAAAGCACTTTTAATTCAGCTCCTTGGGTATCGATTTTAATAAGATATGGGCCGGTTAAATTTTCTTCTTTACATATGTCGTCTAAAGCTTTTGTAGGCACGATTCTTGGAATTCCGTTGACATTAGACTCTTCTTGTTCTAAGTACATAGACGAACCAACTAAGTCTGGATGAACATTTATTGTGACCTGCCCTGATGTAGAATCTGCGGCAGCGTATTCATACTTCACGTTTGGTATGTTCTTGGTTAATTTTTCTAAATTTGTTTTATATTCGACCAATGGTTCAATTAATACATATTTAGAATTAGGGAAAATTGGATATGATTCCAATGCGAATTCGCCGTAAGCCGCACCAACATCTATAATTGTACCAGGCGAAAATCCTTGTTCTCTAATTTGTCGTAACACACCAGTTAAAGAACATCTTTGTGATACAGATTTTTTATGCACTTCCAGTCCAAAAATACCTATTGATTTTTGTACAAGACTTGCTATTATCCTGCTATCTATATACCCAATCCTCCTTGACCGATTACTTTTTAATAATATATCAAACTTTTCTAATAATTGTAAGTTCTTATAACATCTCTATACCAATCTATATACGTTTTTACATGCAAATTCAAATTTAACTTATCTAAGACAAACCCCTGAACAACAATCATCACTTGAATAATACAAAAATCTCTGTACTGGATAAAAAAATTGGATAAGTTTCTATTCCGTATTAATATAATATATATCGGATTTGTCTTGTCATATATGATCTCACCATTGAACCCACTGTTTAGCAATCAGGTGGGTAAAATCTTTTATTTAATATATTATAATCAAATCGCCTTTGATTAATTTATACATATAATATTTGACCTTTTTTACCTTATTAATAAAAGTTGTTAAAGGGTTATTTAAATTGGTATAGGAGGGTTTCTCTCTAATTGATGCATTATACCCTTTTCTATGCATGTAATCTGATTTTTGATCATATTTCTCTAAAACTTTTATATATATTTTATAGAAATTTTTTATTAATTCGGTTGATTGTATTTTATATCCAGATAAATTTGTATCATAAGACCATTTATTTATTTTTTTTAATCCATGGAAATGATAAAAAATTAACTTTTGGTTATCTACCATTACTTTATCATTGTATACTTTTAATTTATAATTCGATATATTCCATGGGGCTAACCCTGCTCCCTTATGCTTTAATACTACTACGTTATGGAACTTGCTAGTCCAGGTGTCAAGATATTTTTGATCAGCAAACTTATCGCCTTCGATGCGATCATAGCACCATTCTATACATTTATCTCTCCACGATTTCAAGCATTCCATACCATATTTATCTCTACGAAACGATAAATAACCTACGTTATAGATACCATAAATCTCGCGCTCTCGAAGGTTCTGCGGAAATCTATGCTCTATGATCAATACAGAGCTAGATCCAAGTTCCTGATAGATTGGCTCCGGTGAGCTGAAAAAGTATAAGTCAGAGTCCAAATATGTGATAATATCTACTTCAGGATAATTATTCAATATGTACCATGGTAAAGATGGCGTGCAAGTAAAATAATATTCGATCAATGAGCGATTCTTTTTAGCATTGCATAGGTCCTGCTCATCTTTTTCAAACTCTTCCATAGAAATAAGAACCGTATTGGATAATTTCATCCCGGACAGGATCTGATAACACTCATCATCCATACATAGGATATACAGCGTGAAACGACCGCATTGTTCTATTATAGATTGATACAGCGCTAGCCCTTTGTTTAAATAATTATGATCGAAATATGTGCAAAAATAGTACACCGATTTCACACTCTACGGTTGAAGTTGACGATTAGTTCGGATATTTGCTCTACCTGCCGATCTGTTACTTGTGGGTGGATCGGCAAGCTCAAGATCGTTTTACATACTTGTTCAGTCACTATAAGGCTTCGCCCCGATAATTTTTTGTATGCGGGCTGCAGGTGTACCGGGACAGGGTAATGTATCAACGCATCGATGCCATACCCTTTCAAATATTTCTTAAGCTCGTCACGCTTTTGTGTTTGTATCACATACTGGTGGTAAACATGTCTCACATTCTTCTTTTCTACCGGTATTGTCACTCCGGAGCTTGAAAGCAGGTTATTGTATAAATGCGCTATCTGTTGACGGCGACAATTCTCATCGTCCAAGTGTGGTAATTTTACACGTAAAATTGCTGCTTGCATCTCGTCAAGGCGCGAGTTTAAACCAGGTATCTCACTTATATACCTTTGTTTCCAGCCATATTCCCTTAACAACTTAACATTCTCGGCCAGCTCCTGCCTATCCGTGACGACCATGCCTCCGTCGCCGATCGCACCAAGATTTTTTGTCGGATAAAAACTAAATGCAGCTATATCTCCCCATGTCCCTGTTCTTTTTCCCTCTATATCTGCACCATGTGACTGTGCACAATCCTCTATAACTCTGAGGTTATGCTCCCGAGCGATCTTTGTAATCTCTTTCATATCGGCGGGGTGCCCATATAGGTGCACCGGGAGAACAGCTTTCGTATCCTTTGTAATTGCATTTTCGATTAGTTCTGGGTCCATGGTGAAGCTTTCAGGACCTATGTCAACGAATACTGGCTTCGCACCGCAAAGTTCAATAGCTGCCACTGTAGCGACGGCTGTATTAGATACCGTTATGACCTCGTCACCAGGTCCGATCCCGCAAGCTAATAATGATAAATGTAATGCTTCGGTCCCGCTCCCTACCCCAATCCCGTATTGGACGCCAATATACTTTGAGAATTCTTGCTCAAAAGACGCAGTCTCTTTTCCTAATATATACCATCCGCTTTCGAGGACTCGTTTTATAGCGACATCGATCTCCTCTTTATACGATTGATAATCTGCGATAGGATAATTAACGATCATTAATGGTTCAGTGATATTTTTAATTAGTATACCCCCATTCTTAATTGTCCCAGTAATATTTATGGAATTTCCTATAATAATCAATCGTATAGACCAGGCCTTCCCTTAAAGGCACTTTTGGGGCCCAGCCCAGGTCATCGTATATCTTTTTATAATCGGAATAATAATCGCCGATATCTATCGCTTTACGTTCAGGTGGGAAAGGTATGATGTTATATTTACTGCTTTTATCGATATCGACCAGTAATTTTGCCAGGTCCAATAGGTTTATTCGTTCATTTGAGCCTAAATTATATATCTGCCCGTTCGCTCTTTCACTTGAAGCGGATAATAATAATGCATCTACTACGTCATTGACATAATTGAAATCCCTCAGTTGTTTACCATCACCGAATATTTCAAAAGGCATCCCTTCAATCAATCTACGAACCCAGATGCCTAAGAATGTCTGCCTAGCATCTTTTACTCGCATTCTAGGGCCATATGTATTGGTGAGGCGCAGTGCGCATGCCCTGATCCCATACACGTTGTTATATAGAATATGATACCATTCACCGGCCATTTTATTAATACCATTGACATCAACTGGTCTGATCGGGTGTTTTTCATCTACCGGGAGGTAATCAGGCTTTCCATAGATCTGCCTGGTACTGGCGAATACGATTTTTACCCCATCATTGTATTTTCTACAAGCTTCTAAGATGGATAACTGCGCATGACAATTAATTTCCATATCCGTATACGGATCCTGCATGGAGTCAAGATGGCTGGTCTGGCCCGCAAGGTTAAAGAGATAATCCTGCCCCTGTACCAGGTAACGCATGCTATGAATATCGCGAACATCAGATATGTTAACATTAACATTATCTTTAATATCAATAATATTAAATAAATTACCACCGTACTCAGGAATTAAGCTATCAACTAGCGTAACATTCGCTCCAACGCCTACTAATTTGATAGCAAGGTTTGAACCTATAAACCCTAATCCACCTGTAATAATTATATTTTTATCCTTATAACATTTAAATCCAATATCCATAGCGTCACACCACATTACAAATCAGTATATTATTGGTTTTATGGCTTCCATATATAATGAATCTGGTTTATTTACTATTCCTCCAGGTAATGTGTCTAGATTAAAATTTGTCCAATTTGGTATTAAACTAGTAGTTGCCGATTGAATCATACTCTCTCGAAAACCTGAACTCTCCATTAAACATGATAATGAATATTGATCATACATCCATTGGTGTATTTCTCCACTTAGCCTAAAACGACCTATTTCTAAAGCTTTTATACCATCTTGACCAAATATGATACGACCAAGAAAACGTGTTCTTATAGTATCTAACAGGTTATATGCGCTACCGGCAACCATTTTTATTCTATGTTGCCATTGTTGTTTTTCGGGATTATTAGACGTATGTTGCCGTAATTTTTTAATAATATTCCGTCCTTCCTCCCCGATTCTTTCATATACAAATGCTTCATTTAGTAATGGTTCCATCTTTAAATAATCTAACATTTGGCCGCCGCTCTGTTCCCTTACTGTTTGATCATACAATTCCAGCATCATCCATTCATAATCATATTTATTATTTTGATTAGATTGAATAGATTCAAGCTTTTCAAGGTATATACGGCATATCCTCTCCAAATCCGGTGTAGCAACCCGCAGGATTCCTCCCGGCTTTAAAACTCGATAGCATTCTTTCATAAAATTTACTGCGCTATCTCTTCTAAAATGTTCTATTATATGAGAATGATAAACAACGTCACAGCTATCATCTTCCAATGGAATACCACGAGTTAAGTTATATGAAATAACGCTTGGATCGCAAGCTTTAACATCTATATTAATCCAGTCTTTATTAAAACGATTGCCACAGCCCAAATTAAGGTATTTCATATCCTTATTGCCTCACATACATAGGTCTTTGTAACTGTTGTCTCTCCCAATATACTTTTTAGGTCATATGGGATACTATCGATAACATTTTTTATTACAAATCCATTATTCTCTATTAGCTGGATAAACTCGTTCTCATTGAATATCACTTCAATTGTAGGCTGCCCATACGCATTTTTTTCTAATAGGGTCGTGCCACGTTTTTTAAGAACTGGTATTGTGTGGAAAATACACCACTTACGCGTTACCCTAAAACTCTCATTAATTGCTTCTTTATATCCTAATAAATGCATTAAAACGGTTCCTGACACTAAGATATCACATGATTGGTCTTGAATAGGAAGAGACGTAGCACTCCCGACAATAAACTCACTGTCAGGGTATACTTTTTTACCAATCATAGTCATAGCTTTTGAAATATCGATCCCGCAATAACGGATTTGTATGTCTAACAGGTAGTTTAAAACATCACTATTCCACCCATTACCACATCCAACCTCAACAATAAGTGGATTATTCAATTCTGTCATTTTAACCGCTGATGATAAAGCTAAAAAATCTTTTCTGGGTTTACCTCTATGCATTTCATCTATGATTGGTTTAAATGCATAATACTGGTTCTCAGCGACAGAATTGTTTTGCCATGACTTACTTGAGTCATGGCCACTATCATTATTTAATATTCGATAATCAGAGGATGGCGGTCTATTATTTAAATTGTTACTAATAATTGCATTTAACCATGATTTCATGAACAGAGGAATATGACTTTTTACATACTTTTGAAATTTATATGTACTTATTGACAATATTCATCAACTCTTGCATACGTTTATAATAATTATGATCTTTCAAAGTTCTTTCTTGCCCTGCGAGTGATATAGCTTCTCTTTCATCTTCATGGTCAAGATAATAATTAATTAATTCTGAACATTCTTCTACGTTATGATAGACGATTACTTCTTTCCCTATCTTAAATATTTCATCTATATTTTTTTTATAATCCGTAATCAATAGTGCACCCGATCCGGTAGCCTCATAAAGACGCATGTTATTAGCATAATCTCCTGATATACCAATGTGATTGTTTATCGTGATCTTTGAGTCGTGTAAAATTTGATACATCTCAAGACCCCATGCAGTCCCTTTATAAAATTTATGGATAGGTGACTCCTTTGGTAAATCCTCGATACCATTCCCCCATATATTGATATTGTTTTTATTGCATAGGTACTCTAAAAGCTGCGTCCTTTGATTATGGTGTGGTGACATACTTCCCACGAATGAAACTGGTATTGTTTTACTGTTATTATTTATTTTTTCTAAAACTTTTGGCTCAAAAGCAAGTTTATTCAGTTCACAGGGCACTCCAATTTCAGTAAAATATGTTATAAAATTAGGTAATGATGTTAATATTAAATCATAAATTCGAAAATTTTCACGTTCTGGCAATGGGGATGCAATTTGACCCACAAGTAACTTGGTTTGTCTTTTCATTTTTTGCATAAAACGACCGCTTATGCCATCCATTGCCTGATTTATTATAATATCCGGCTTGTAATATTCAATTTGTTTTGCTAATATATTAAAGAACCAAGACGGATTCCTTTCTAGAGGACTTATTACTGGATAAACTATCTTACGAAAATTATACTTATGTATAATATTGTTATAATACCCATGTTCTTTTGCCCACTCGATTTGCATGAACTTATTATTAGCATGGATTTCTTGAGCTTGATGCCCTAGTTTTATCAAATTACTCGAGTAAAAGTCAGCGACTCCGAAAAGACTATCATTCCGTGCCTGCATCTGTTGATCATAAGGCGCATTTGTCAAATTATCATTTATATATAACTGTTTTAAAAATATATGATAATCTGTGTTTAGTATTAGTATCTTCATTTTATCACATTTTATTAATTATTTTTAATGGTTTCTTCGCGTCTATAATAATTGACGTATAATTTACTATTGAGCCATCATTACGTTCATCGAACCTCATGGAACGATAAATTATACCCTCGTCAGGACTCCATTCTTTGTAATGAAAAATACCGTTTTCATCATAATACTCAAGTAGATCTATATGAAATCCAGCAATTTCTAATACTTCCGTTAGTGACTTATAGTTGTATAAAATTTTATGATCCTGTGCTCCAGGCCCTTCTCCAGCTGGTTTTACCCAATTAATATATTCTAAGCTCGGATTAAATCCGTCTGGAACTGCGATTCTCAGGTATCCATTATATTTAAGATATTTATAACAAAAATTTGCTGCAATAACTCCTTCTTCTCTTGTTAAGTGCTCCCATACATGTTCAGCTAAAATTGCATCTATAGGGGATCTTATAAAATATTCTTGCCAATCCTCCGGTTTTAATATATTAAAGTATTCAATATCCGAAGGAATCCATCCATCTTGAAATATGCCACTCGCTCCAACTACTATTTTACGTGGGCTATTTTTAATATACTTTTTAAATCTACGCTTAATATTAATCAAATTTACCCTTTTTTGTAGATTATTAATCCCATTTTTTAGATTTATAATTATTCCAGCGTTCATATAGGTTTATCGCTCCAGGATCATTGAATTTACCACTCGCTAGACCTTTTCCTATTGGGTACACACCATCGACAACTGTCTGTCATATCAATCGTTACCTTGAACCATAAAAATATATCATAGGGGAAATATTAAAATTTTTTAACTTTTTTTCCATTTCCTTTAGTTTAGGCATTCTGGTGGCATGAGATCCCTCCTGTTTTCATTGTTTATTAATGATTCCTATACTAGTTCTCAATAATTCGGGTATTAATCTTATAACTCTAATATTAAATCTTATTTTGAAAATATATATGGTGAAAATCTCTAATAATATCTTATCAATACGAGACAATGACGAATGTGATACGATTTTTAGATGTTCTATACAAAATTGAGTGTACAAAGTGCGTAGTGATGATCTATTTCTTTTATCACTCAAAATAGGGTTCATATTATTTAATGCCCTCTTTTTATACTCTTCTTGATTTTCATCACCACGTGTTTCCCGCCGGAAAAAGAGTGGCTCTTTGATTTGGGCAATGGGTCCGATTAGTGATAATTCAGCTAATAATGCATAATCACTTCCTAATACTTCTTTAAATTTTTCACATTTCTCAAGTGCATCTCTTCTAATTATACCATATACCATGTTGCACCAATATAAATTCGATATAATCGAAATATATCGCGACATTGCATTCATTCCCCTGGTATCAAGTGCATCTGGCGTTATCATCAATGATTTATCATTATTATCGATTAGTAATGTTTGAGGGTATACCAAAACAACATCATTTTCTTTCTCCATTATCGAAATACATTTTGTTATAAAGGTAGGATCCCACAAGTCATGTGAGGAGGCCCACATAAAATACTTGCCCGTTGATAGTTCAATTAATTTATTAAAATTGTAAACTGCACCATAGTTGATATCATTTCTGTGATAATTTATGTTTTTATATAGTTTCTCATAAGATTTACATATTTCAGCTGTGCAATCAACGGATGCATTATCTGAAATTATGATTTTGATATTCTTATATTGCTGTGACAATAATGAATCTAAAACACTCCGAATATTTTCCTCTCCGTTGTAGACTGGAATGCCTATAGTTATTAAAGGCTGTTCATCCATGTCTGAACACTCCATTTTATACTCATCTAATGCATCCATTTTACTTACTCCATCAAACTTTCTACAGGCATTTATCCAAAATGAAAAAAACTCCTTCTAGGATTTCATCGATAATTTAATCTCTTGTATATACTTCTCGTTCATAATTATTCCTATTTAACATTTCCTTGAGGCAAGTCTGAAAGCTCTTACATATATCTATCAGTTGCAATAATATGTGGGTCCTTTGTCAAGATATAAAAGTAAGCTTCTTTTTCTCCCGATAAAGTTTATTTTACTATAACTCTTAATTAATTCGAAGTATTGACTGTATTTGATTACAGACATATGCGACTTTTTCCTTATCCATATTAAATCCGCATGGTAAATTAATACCATATGGGGAAATTTTATATGCAACTTTATTATATTGTTTCGCTTTATCGACCTGCCCTAACCTTTCATAGGCAGGTAAAGAACTAAGTGGATAGAACATGGGTCGTGGGTCGATTCCTTTTTCTGATATCTTAGGCATTATAGTTTCTTTAGTGAGGCCCAATTTTTTATCAATAATTACTGTTACCATCCAGTATGTATTTTTTATATGGGGCGCTTCATAATTCAATGTAATCCCAGGGATATCAGATAAATACTGCCTATACCAGTTAAAGATCTGGCGCTTATAGTCAATTAGTTCATTGATCCTCTCAAGTTGTGCTAGACCTAAAGCTGCTTGCATACTGCTCATTTTATATTTATAAGCTACTTCAGTATTCCAAAACATTTTTCCGCCCGGTAATCGTCCATGGTCTCTTAGGAATAGGCATCTTTGATATATATCATCTCTATCTGTAACGAGCATACCACCTTCGCCAGTTGTCAATGTTTTTGATCCGTGGAAACTAAATACGCCAGTATCACCAAAACTTCCTGCCTTATAGCCTTTATATTCCGAGCCAACAGCTTCAGCAGCGTCTTCAATCACTGAGATATTATATTTTTTAGCAATTTCGCGTATAGCATCCATCTCGGGGATGTTCCCATAAAGATCTACTGGGATTACAGCCTTTGTTTTATTTGTAATATGCTGTTCGAACGAGTCCGCTGATAAACACCATGATTTTTCATCAATATCTGCAAATATCGGAATAGCTCCTACATAAGATATTGGCGAAGCACTTGCAATCCATGTAATATCTGGAACAATTACTTCATCGCCCGGGCCAATATTTAGTGATAATAGCGATAAATGGATTGCTGATGTACATGAAGGCAGAGATATTGCATATTTTTTTCCAATATATTTTGCAAAGGCTGTTTCAAAGCGTGTATTATAAATATTCGCATTTCCATACCATGCATTTGTTACAGCATCTGTCACATATTTAATCTCTTTTTGAGTTATTGATGGGCCTGATACAGGTATTCTTTCCATTATTATCACCTGATAATATCAAATTTTTGATTTAGAAATCCCTTTGTGTGATGATTTATGGTAATCTAGAAATATTTTATTTATCTAGATCAGCAATACATTTTAAGAATCCATCCGGTGCAGTTGTAATAGTCAATTTATTTTCGACTTCTTTATCAATAATGAACCTGTCATTATTTTTTAAGAATTCTCTCACAGCTGTCTTAGGATTATTTCCTCTACCCCAGGGGCGATCAGCATAAAACGTAGTTGGTAAATCTTCTATTATTGTATCAAAAACAATTAAATAACTATTTTTTGTGACAAGTGGGGAATATGATATCAACTCTTTTAAAACATGCTCATGTGTATGATTTGAATCTAAGACAACTAATATTCGTTTTTTGTCCTTAGCAAAATTATAAACTTTTCTTAAAATGTTTTCATCCGTTGACGAACCCTGTATCATTTTTATACGTTTGGACATAGTGTGTTTTTCGATTTCAATTTTATTATGTTCACGTATATCTATATCAATGCCTAAAACTTGCCCTGACCCCCCTATTAATTCTTGCATCGAAGCTGAAAATATTAATGACCCTCCATGAGCTATTCCTGTTTCAATAATAAGGTCTGGCTTTACCGTCCAAATTAATTCTTGTAAAGCAACGATATCCTGAGGATATTGGATAATCGGGCGACCAAGCCAATTAAAATTGTATGAATATTTATTGTTTACACTTTCGATAAACCATTGTATGGATAAATTTTTAAAATTGTCATCTTTAGCTATTTTTTCTATCCTCTCTTTTTTCTCAGTTTCAAATTGACTATTTGGGTTCATAATACATCGCCTGAAACATATTTAATTTCTATATTCTTAATGACTCTACCAGGGTTACCAACTACAACGCTGTAAGGAGGAACATTTTTTGTAACAACAGTACCAGCACCTACTATAGACCATTTACCGATTGTTACTCTAGGAACAATCGAAACACCTGTACCTAAAAAAACCCCATCTTCCACATTAATTTTTCCTGATAAACTGCAACCGGGCGCAATAAATACAGTATTCCCAATATTTGTTTCATGGCTTATGATAGATCCTGAAGATATACTTGAGTTATTGCCAATTGATACTTCAGCCTGTAATATTACATTATCTTGTATATAATTCCCTACCCCAAGTTTTACAAGCTCTAGATTAACACTAGGATGTATAAAATTTTCTAATAGAGCACCGTTTTCTATCAGGGATATTGTTGTTTCATATCTAGTTAAACAATCCCTCGTTATCAAATTACAAAAATATGCTCCTTTTTTACTAAGTTCACTTACTTTTTCTATACCACCGAATATTGGATATCCATAAAATATTATGCCCCATTTATTCTTATCATTATCTATATACCCTAAAAACTCAAATTCTCTATCCTTTTTATTAATTGCATTAATAATCCTTATTGTTTCTGGATTATTAGCTCCAAGGCACACTAATTTCATATTAACACCTAATGGCATTTTACATTCCAATTATATGGGATCTCATTTTCAAATGGGTCCAACCGTTCCGTGCGACTAGGGTTGTGCGGATGTGTACAACAATTAGCTATTATCGCATAAGGACTACTCATTCCCTTAAAACCATTCCATATTCCGGGAGGTATGACTACTAGGCAATAATTTTCTGGACTTAAGAAAATTTCCATCAATGTACCTTTTGTTTTTGAATTTTCTCTATCATCATATAAAACCAATTTAATTCGACCAAAAATACAAACATAATTTAAGGTCATTTCAATATGTTTATGCCAACCTTTAATAACATTCGGGTAAATTGTCGAGAAATATATTTCACCAAATTGAATAAAATGAGAATCATCAGATTTAAGCATATGGTATACAGTACCGCGTTCATCGGGTATCTTTCGAAGAGGTACAATATTAATTCCATCAATATAGCTATTACCCCTTAATAATTTTACTCCATCTATTTTTTCTTTATCTGTGCTCATTAATTTTCCCTCCTGAAAATTATTATTTACTCTATTACCTCTAATTTTGGTATGGGGACTACAAATTTACCGCCCCACATTTTTATATACTCTAACTGCTCGATTATTTCACCCTTAATATTCCAAGGGAGTATTAAAATATAATCCGGTTTATCTTTTATTATTTCATCTGGCTGCATAATCGGAATGTGGGTGCCTGGTAAAAATTTATTCTGCTTATATGGATTCCTGTCTACAGTATAATCAAGAAAATCAGTTCTTATACCACAATAATTAAGAAGTGTATTACCTTTTGCAGGTGCACCGTAACCAACAATTGTTTTCCCATCATCTTTTGCCTTTATCAGGAATGTAAGTAAATTTCTTTTTGTTAACGCTACTTTATCCCCGAACTTATAATACGTTCCTAAATTAAATAATCCTGCGGATTTTTCTTTTATTAACAATTTGTCGATTCGTTCTGTTGTTGGTTTTGAATTATCTTCTTTATGTTTGGCATAAATACGCAGGGATCCGCCATGTGTAGTCAGTTCATCTACATCAAATATATCAAGTCCGTGAGAATTAAATAACCTCTTTACTGTATAGAATGAAAAGTAAGAGTAATGCTCATGATATATTGTATCAAACTGATTACCTTCGATTAATTGCAGTATATGTGGAAATTCCATAGTAATTATGCCCTGCGGCTTTAATGCTATTTTAAGCCCCTCAACGAAATCATTCAAGTTGGGATTATGTGCTAAGACATTATTACCTATTATCAGATCTGCTTGTTTGCCATTTTCACACATATCTCTCGCATATTCTGTATTAAAGAAACTTATGTCCGTGGGGATTCCATTGGCAATGGCCACTTCCGCAGTATCTGATGCTGGCTCTATGCCTAAAACTGGAATGTTACGGTTATTAAAATATTGCAATAAGTAGCCATCGTTACTAGCTATTTCTACAATGAACCATTCTTTGCTAATATTAAAACGATCTATCATCATCTCAACATATTTTTTACAATGATCCAGCCACGACTGGGAGTAAGATGAAAAATATGCATAATCAGCTGAAAATATTTTTTTAGCTTTCTCGAATTCTTCCAATTGAACGAGATAGCATTCTTTACATACATATACATCCAGCGGATAATATGGTTCCATTTTGTTTAAATCGTCTATTACCAAATATGAATTCGAAAGTGGGGAATTACCAAGCGATAAGAACGCTTTCCCTAGATCATTTCCACAAATCCTGCATTTAGGCATTTTTACTCTCCGCGCATTTGTCTAAGCTCTATATATTTTTGTATATGGTCGATTCTCTGGTTAAAAACCTCTTCAGCTGTATAACCATCGACTTTATACTCTTCAATAGTCCAACTGATTGTCTGTTTAAAATCGAATACTGGATGCCAATTTAATCTATTAATTGCCTTAGAAATATCTAGATATAACATCTGTGATTCATGGTGATTATGTCCTTGTACGATAATATAGTCACCATTACCCCATTGCTCGATCATTTCATTTACTAATTGTTTAACCGAAACTATATTTTTGGTTAATGGGCCAAAATTCCATGGTCCAGAATATTCATTTCCATACATATATAAATAAAAACCAAGTAATAAATAGCCGTATAATGGCTCTAAAATGTGCTGCCAGGGCCTAATTGCATCTGGATTTCTTATAACTATCTGTTTATTCTCACATAACGCATTAATACAGTCTGGCAAGATTCTATTTGGAGACCAATCTCCTCCGCCAATTACATTTCCTGCTCTTACTGTGGCAATACTAGGCGATTTTTCCTTATTAAAAAACGAGTATATATACGAAGATGTAACAATCTCACAAGCTCCTTTAGATGCACTATAAGGATCTTTACCGCCCATCGGATCTATTTCACGATATCCATAAATCCATTCCTTATTATCATAGCATTTATCACTCGTTACAATAATAGCTGCTCTAACAGATTGTGTTTGTCTAATAGCTTCTAGTATATTTACTGTACCCATTATATTAGTCTGGAATGTGTTCACCGGGTTGTCAAATGAATCCAATACAAGTGGCTGAGCGGCTAAATGAAATACTAGGTACGGCTTATATCTAGAAAAGACTTCTAATAATGAATTATAATCTCTTATATCACCATTTATATGGGTTATTTGTTTATCTAAACCACTTATTACATAATTATCTTTTTGTGTTCTAGGTGGTAATGAATATCCGATTACATTAGCGCCTAGATGTACTAGCCATATAGCTAGCCAGGATCCTTTAAACCCGGTATCTCCTGTTATGAGGATCGTCTTATCTTTATATATATTGTTAAAATTGTCGCTCATTACCAGATCTTCCAGAACGCTTTATTATCATTCCATAATTTGTTTAAATAATCCATATCTCGGATAGTATCCATACAAGCCCAAGAACCGCTGTGCTTATAGACCTTTAATTGGCCTTCGCTAGCGATCTTTTCTAGAGGTCCGACTTCTAGATCACAATGGTCATCCGTAGAAAGATAATTAAATATTTCCTTGTTAAATACAAAAAACCCACCGCTAACATAAGACGAGGCAACATCCGGTTTTTCACGAAACGCTTCGACAAGGTCCCCATTGATCTTTAACTCGCCAAATCTGGAAGAAGGATTCACTCCACTCACGGTTGCAAGCTTTCCATGGCTATGGTGGAATTTCCTTAGAGAATTAATATCAATATTCGCAACTCCATCTCCATATGTCATGAAAAACTCGTCGCCTTCTATGTATTTTTCTATTTTTTTTAGCCTAGCACCCTTTAGCGAATTTTCTCCTGTATTAACTAATGTGATACGCCAATTATTTTCTGAATTATTGTTTTTATAAATTTTTATGTTTTCTCGATTTCCTATTTCCAAAGTGACGTCATTATTCATTAATTCATAATGATAGAAATAATCCTTTATCATTTCACCTTTATAGCCTAAACATAATATAAAGTCATTATAGCCGTAATGTGAATAAGTCTTCATAATATGCCATAATATCGGGCGCGTACCGATATTGACCATTGGTTTCGGGCGAAATTCGGTTTCTTCTCTTAGCCTTGTCCCGAGTCCGCCACAAAGGATGACTACTTGCATATCTGATTGCCTCCAAGATTATTGCTAACTTCAATACAAGCTGGATTATATTTGGTGTTCCATTTAAGGAGCGGCCTTACCGCTCCTGGCAGTGGTCCTGCATAATCTCCTCTAGCCGAGTCACCATCTAAACTATCTTTGACCTGAAATGCGACCGCATCCTGTTCAAAAAAATGCACTATCACTGGGTCCATAGTGCTAATAGCGGCACCAACGATCATAGTACCTTCTGATAAAAAATTACCGGGTATCCATGCAGTGCTAACATAATGACCTATAGGGCGTGGCTTTTTACGCCAAACAGGATCCAGATCAGATACGACAAAAACCATAACTCCATCTTCGTTTTTACAGTGGTAATTTGGAACAAGCACAAATCCTGGTTTTAGCACTGCGTATTCCATCTCAATTCCGATACATTTCCTTATATCTACAGAATCTACAACTTTCCCTTCTTCATTTTTTACTCTCACAGAAATTAATCTTACGATGTCATCACCCGGCGCTTTCATAGGATCATGCCATTCTCGCATAGAAGTGACACCATATCCGGATTGTAAATATGTACGAATTACTTGATCAGTAGGTCCATCCTTTAAGATGCTACCGCTATCTAAGAGTATCGTACGATCGCAGAGTCGAGAAATTGATGACATGTCATGGCTTACGAATATTACCGTTCTACCCCCTTTACTAATATCTTTCATCTTACCAAGGCACTTCTTTTGGAAAGACGCATCTCCGACTGCCAATACTTCATCAACGATTAATATTTCCGGTTCAAGATGAGCAGCTACTGCAAATCCAAGTCTCACTTGCATCCCACTTGAATAATGCTTTAACGGAGTATCAAGAAATTTTTCAGTTTCTGCAAATTTTACTATCTCATCGAACTTGCTATCAATTTCAGATTTTTTCATTCCAAGAATGGCACCGCTAAGGTAGATATTCTCCCGGCCTGAAAGCTCTGGGTGAAAGCCTGTTCCTACCTCTAGTAGCGAACCAA
Organism: uncultured Methanocellaceae archaeon; assembly: GCA_963780665.1. Classification (GTDB taxonomy): domain Archaea; phylum Halobacteriota; class Methanocellia; order Methanocellales; family Methanocellaceae; genus Methanocella. Next base: position 474,387 of record CAWACJ010000006.1, read on the forward strand.
CTTTCCCATATATTTCCGCATAGCCTTCAGTCGGCTCGGTGATTCGCGATAGTATCTTTAATAATGTGCTTTTTCCTGCACCATTACGACCGATAATGCCGATTGCTTCACCTTTCTCAATATTAAAAGATATTTCTTTTAAAGCCCAGAAATGTTCTGGATTATTGCTTATCTGCGATCCTTTTTTAAATCGATTGATCGGGGCGGTCGCAATATTAGTTATCGCGTCTCTGAACGTCATATACTGTGCTTTTTGCCCGATGCGATATTGTTTGCCCAGGTGCTCAACATGAACCGCTATGTCGCTCATCTTTACACCTCATCCGCGAACGTCTTCTCCATCCGCCTGAAATAGAACGCTCCCGACACAAGTAAGACGACTGATACAATAACTGATGCCAGAATTATCATCCCGGGCGAATCGGTGCCTAGCAGCGACCACCTGAACCCTTCTATCACTCCGGCCATCGGGTTCAATCCGTAGAGGAATTGATATTTTGCCGGTATCATCGAAGCGGCATATACTACAGGCGATGCGAACATCAATATCTGTAACATGAACGGTACGACATATTGAATATCTCTATACTTGGCATTTAGCGCCGATGTCCAGAGTCCTATTCCTAACGACGTAGCGATAGCGAGCATTAAAAATAACGGTAACAAGACAACATTGATCGTCGGCATTATCCCATAATATATCATCATTAGTATAAGGATTACGAAAGCGATAGTAAAGTCTATGACTGGTGAAAGTACGCTGGAGATCGGCAAAGCCATTCGGGGGAAATATACCTTCTTAATTATATTCGAATTTGTGACCATAGTATTTGTCGATCTTGTAATACTCTCAGAAAAGAGCGTCCAAGGTAGCAATGCAGCATATGCGAAGATAGGATAAGGTATACCATCGGAAGGTAGATTCGCCAGGCTACCGAAGAATATTGAAAAGATGATCATGGCGAAAAACGGCTGCATTATAGCCCAGGCGAAACCCAGTACCGTTTGCTTATACCTGACCTTAATGTCTCTCCAGGTAAAGAAATATAGTAAATCCCTGAACTCCCATAGCTCATGCAGGTTGATCGGCATCCAGCCTTTAGAAGGCTTGATTATAGTCACCGGTATATTATCCGGTAACTTAACTGAGCTATTTGTTTTTACTTCCATTGCTGCTTCCATTACGATCAACTTGAGCTATATACTTTTAAGCCATAATCAACTACCTTATATCAACTTACTCTATTTATTAAAAATAGGTTAGTTTTTACAGGTATCTGTAGTCTTATTTTTCAAGTACCAATCGATGGTATTCTTAAGCCCTACCTCGAACGTGGTCTTTGATTTAAACCCGAACTCTTTTTCGGCTCTCGAAACGTCCAGCTTTCTCTTTGGCTGTCCGTCCGGCTTCGTCGTGTCCCAGACGATTTCTCCGTTGAATCGAGTCAGTTTCGCGATTAGATGTATTAGGTCTTTGATCGAGATCTCGAACGACGATCCAATGTTCACCGGATCGCTCTTGTTGTACTTCTCTGTGGCCAGTACGATGCCTTCTGCACAGTCTTCGACGTACAGGAATTCCCTGGTTGCTTTGCCGGTTCCCCATACGATGATCTTTTCGTCCTTATTATCGACAGCATCCACGCATTTCTTGATTAATGCGGGTATCACGTGAGAGCTGCAGGGGTTAAAGTTGTCGCCTGGGCCGTACAGGTTTACGGGCATCAGGAAGATTGAGTTGAACCCATACTGCTGCCTGTATGATTGTGACTGGACTAATAGCATCTTTTTCGCAAGGCCGTAAGGAGCGTTAGTCTCTTCAGGGTAGCCGTTCCATAGATCATCTTCTTTAAAGGGTATTGGGGTGAATTTTGGGTAGCAGCAGATCGTGCCCATGGCTACGAACTTTTCCAGGCCATGTTGCCTGCCGATTTCCATCGTTTGCGCGCCCATCATCAGATTATCATAAAAGAACTGGCCCGGATGCTCGCTATTCGCACCGATGCCGCCCACCACCGCGGCTAAGTGAATCACGATGTTCGGATTTGCGTCTTTGTACAGCTTTTTTACAGAATCCATGTCGACTAGGTCGTAATCCTTGCTTCTAGGCACGAAAACATCGTTACATCCTTCGGCTTTTAATTTTTTTACGACATTTTTACCTAAAAACCCCGCTCCGCCGGTAACTACTACCCTTTTTCCTTCAAAGAACGACATACCCAAACCTTCTACCCTTTTCGTTACACTTTTGTTTGATTTACATTTCTAAAAGTAGTATATATCTATTTCGCAGTAATCGGTCTTTTAAAAGGTTTATGGAGACAATTCAAGCTTATATTAGCGGTTGCTTTATAATACTGATATTATGCGCCTGTATTTAAAGATAAAATTTATACACAATGCTTTACATTTATAGCGAATGGTTGTATACACGTAAGTTTGTTTTCGAAGCTGATAATAATGGTGAAAAAGCTCGTAGCCACTGTTTACGAAGATATGGGTATGATTCCAGAAACGATTGACCAGTGCCTTAAATATAACCTTAAATATATCGTCGTATCAATAATAAATATTGGTCTATTTATCATCTTCGACTTTGATAAGATGTGATGATATGGTTTTGGCTATATTTGTTATATTTATATTTTATATTGGCTGGATATTGGCGTTCCTTGGCTTTGGGAGCATTATACTTAATCTATTATTCTCCAAGCCAAAAATTCCCGATTATTTGACGCTGTTAATATCTGGCATATTCGGAATGGCCCTGGTGACGGTCATTACGACCATCCTCAACTTTTTCATACCAATTTCGCTGGTCATATCGATTTCGATAATGGCATTAGGGCTTATATTCTTAATAGTCTACGGCCAGCGTATCTTATCCAAAATAGACAAATATGATATAGCGATTATCTTCTCTCTTGCGATTGCTTTTTTTATCGTTATACCCATGCGATCGAGTGAGGTGTATGATACCGGCCTGTATCATCTTGCATCCATGAAGTGGATTATAGAAAGTCCAGTACCTCTTGGTCTGGCTAATTTACATAGCAGGTTTGGGTTTAATTGCTCCTGGTTCGTGTTATCCGCAGTTACTGAGCAATTGGTATTCATCTTTGATTATCCGTATTTTATTCTTAATACGATTATTGCATTATTTTTCTTGTCAGCTCCTGTACTTCTAATTAAGCGAATATTCATGAGATATATTCAAGATATTAAATTTTCGGGCGTTTTTCTCCTGATGGCCGTCATACCCGTCTTTGTGCCCGGATCAGATTTCATATCTTCAACATACCCGGATTTTTCTGTCATGGTGCTAATACTTCTAGCCATATATTTGATTATACTTTACGTTGAATCATCTTTCAGCGATAGCCAGGTATTTCTTATTTTGGTGATTATCTCGGCTTATGCCTTGACTATTAAGCTTTCTGCGTTGCCGTTGCTGTTCTTTGCTTTATCCTTATTGATCATAAAATTATTTTTGCATCGTGAAAATATTAATGGCATATTTCGTAAGTCCTCTAGGACTCTCTTAAGTGTATGTATTTTTTTATGCATAATAGTTGTAGTTTGGATTTTACGTGGCATTGCCATTTCTGGTTATTTGGCATACCCATCATTAATCGGATATATCTCTTGGCTACCATGGTCTGTACCGCAGGATATAGCCATCTCAGATATGGGATGGGTCACTGGCTGGGCCCGATCACCTGGGGCCAATGCACTTCAGTCCTTAGATAATTGGGATTGGGTATTACCCTGGTTTTCTCGTAATTTGGTTTACCTGGGTGAAGCCTACATATTTGCAATGTTAGGTATCGCCATCATTGTTTTTAGTATAATATCAAAGAAATTTCCAAAGGATAGAATAGATTATTTAAAAATAATCGTGCCTTCGGCCTTATGCACATTAGGGCTCCTATTCTGGTTCTTGCAGGCGCCAGATCCACGGTTTGGGTTTGGCTTTATTTTCAGTTTACCCATTATGGTATTATGCTTGGGCTTATCATTATACATGGGTAAATCTAAACGAACAGTCAATCGTAAACTACTATTCGCTGTTATCATATGTTTATTCATAATATACATTTTAATTAATACTATATTAAATAATTATTCCGTTTTAGGAATAGCAATAAACGAAGATCGCTGGCATATCCCGGAACCTTCAATGAATATATCCAAAACGTACGATGGAATGTCAATCTATGTTCCCACTAACGGCGATCAAGTTTGGAATTCTGCCCTGCCAAATACGCCAAATTTTAACAGTAGCTTACATATGAAAATATCTGGATCTACAGGTTTACCCTATATTTTCTGGTTTGATAAGACATAAAATATATTTTTACTATTAATGTTGATCTTGTTTACCCTGAATATTAATAATACAGGCAGCGTCCATGATTGGGTTTGTTAACAGATTAGATTTATACGCAATGCTTTACATTAGTTCTTGGATCATTAGCTTGGTAGAGGGACGTAGGGGATTGGAAAGTTCATGTTAGACTTCATCAATTGCATTAAATACATGCTCATTCACAAGTATTTCGTTTTTATAGAATGTTGTAAATGGGGCATACCCCTTCGCGGCCTCCTTCATGATCTCAGCAAATTTAGGCCTAGCGAGTTTTTCTCCTATGCTCACTACTATTATTATCCGGATGGGAAAAGACGTCATTCCAACGAAAGCTTTAGTCGTGGTGTTCCCAACGATATGGTAGACTTAAAGTTTGAATATGCATGGCTTTTACATCAAAAAAGAAATAGGCATCATTGGCAATTTTGGGTCATCCCGGAACCTGAATCGAATAAAATAATGGCCATGGACGAGGCATCTGCGAAAGAGATGCTTTGCGATTGGATCGGTGCGGGAAAAGCTAAAGGCGATCTGGATATAATCTCCTGGTACGAAAACAACAAGGACCAAATGTTATTACATAAGGATAGCAGGAGATGGATTGAAGAACAAATAAAAAACAAATATACATGATCTTCTCTAAACTTAGCGCCTTAACACGGGAAAATATAAACAATTGAATTCGTATCTACCCATATGCAATCTCATCGTGTCCTTCTCACAGGCGGCTTAGGCCAGGTGGGCTCTTATCTCTGCGAGCGCTTGGTCAGCGAAGGCCATATTGTCACGATCCTGGATAACATTTCATCAAAATTCCGGCCTTATCCGGAAGAGGTCAACTTCGTCAAGGGTGACATCAGGGACGTCGGGCTGGTCAGCATCCTCGCCGCCCAGGCGGACATCGTGATCCACTGCGCCGCGCAGATATCGATCGCCCGCTCGATGGAGGACCCGCTGTTCGACGCGGAGAACAACGTCATCGGTACCTTGAACCTGCTGAACGCCGCTCGCAAGGCTGACATTAAGCGTTTCGTCTATTTCAGCTCGGCCGCCGTCTACGGCGATCCCGCCCGTCTGCCGGTCGACGAGTCGCATCCACAAAACCCCATGTCCCCGTACGGGACCAGCAAATTATCGGGCGAGAAATATGCATTGATGTTCCACAAGGCCTACGGCCTTCCCACGACGGCGATCCGCCCTTTTAACATCTACAGCCCTCGCCAGGATCCGTCGAACCCGTATAGCGGCGTGATCTCGAAGTTCATGGATAACGTCAAGAAAGGTAAACCTCCCGTCATTTTCGGGGATGGCAGCGCGACCAGGGATTTCGTCTCAGTGCATGATGTAGTCGAACTGGTGATGCTCATGCTCGAAAAAGACGAAGCCGTCGGCAAAGTCTTTAATTGCGGCACCGGAGAATCCACTACAATAAGTGAGCTCGCACAAACGATCATAGACCTTTACGGTAAACCGCTCAAAACGGTATACGAGCCCGAGCGGCCGGGCGATATAAAATATAGCTATGCCGACATATCCAGCGCTAAAAACTTGCTCGGGTACAAACCAAAGGTCAGCCTTCGAGATGGATTAGAGGAGCTCAGGGCCTTAAACATCCCGAGCTAGCCATTCTATACTTTTATTTGGTTTTCGCTTTTTAAGCAATGCCTATCATTATATCCACTTATTATGCAAATAATATTAATATATTAAATAATATATATTTTCTACCAATCAATCATTGACCATTCCCATGGTGGTGTATCATATTGACCATTATCCATCGACCAGGCGGAGCGATCCGATGGCTCATATTGACAACTGCGATCGTTATTGTCGCCCTGTCTGTTCTCTGTATATCCACGAATACCGTAGCTGCGGCCAGGGGCGGTAACAATCATAACTCCGGCTGGGACTTCCGTCATATAGGTATCCCGATTCAGCCTACGGCACGTCCGGATCCAACCACGCCTCCTGAGACGCCCCGGCCCACTAACTCACCGCCCTCGGCCACACCGGCTCAGACGCCTTCACAGATACCAACTCCTATCCCTTCGGTAGCTAATCCCCCCGCAGTGGTCCACTATATTCCGAGTAGCATTGAATCCATCTATGGTACGCCGACTCCGGACCCAGGTAAAAACCATGCTGCTCCGGCCGCGGTCAAGCCTGATAATGCAACTACTAATAAGACCTTCTCATGGGCGATCTCCCATATATCGACCATGGCTGATCTTCCCCTGGTAAACGGTGCCGGTTCAGGTGCCACAGCCTCCGGTTCCGTGAGCAATGCGCTTCCCTCGAAAAATGGGTTCTCGGACTTGCTGATCATGGTGAATATTATAATACCGATCATTGCGGTCGGTCTTATCATGTATGATCAGTCTCGGACAAAGTAAATTCTTTTTTTATTGTCGTTTTATGCTTTTTAAAGTAATTTGAACCATGTCGAGCATGGCGAATGTTATTGTTACACTTCCGGCGGCCAGGCAATAATATATTATGCGAAAAAGTTAAGCCTTTGACCTTATAATAATACGAAACCAAGTATCACGCTGCCGCCGGAGGCATATATAAAACAGGTACTTGTGTCTTCTCTGGCTTTATCGTGCCTTCTCTAAACATGGTATTGTTAAAAAACCGCTTATTAAGCAATCCATATGGTGATAATACGCTATTATTTTTGTAATATACTAATAATTTAATAATCATATTTGTATTATAATTGTAACTTATCATTGCTATGGAGAACAATCATGTTACCTATTTCCGGTCGTCCAAAAGACAGGCTTATCCATGTTTTCTTTGCCACTTTGATTATTATATCATTTATTCCTCTGATCATAGGATGCGCTAGTTTCTTAAAGCCACTGAACGTCGTATATGGCTCATATACGATAATGGCAAGCGATGATCATAACTATGATGGACAGGACGGCACAGTCCATAGCAATGACCTACGTGACATCAGTACCCCTACGCGGGTGCCTACGCTCGTTGCGCAGCCCACGATCAGGCCTTCAGCCATACCTACCAAAATACCTGGCGTGACAACCACTCCTACGCTCACTCCTCCCGTTGCTCCGACCGTGACTCCTACGCCTACGGCCATTCCAAAGTATGAAGATACGATATCACCTACTCCTGTGCCAACTGTCACGTATCCTGGTCGTGTTGATACGATTTACGGCACTCCAACCCCTGGGCCAATACTCGTGACTGCAACGCCAGTGCCAACGATCTCAGCTAATGGGGCAGCCGCAAATGTCACATACAAAAATGCTGTAGACAACACGACGTATGGCAATGATACAGCAGCGCCACCGGCATCTGGTAGCAACGGCTCTATAAGCATTCTAATACTAGCTAACCTGATGATACCCTTTATCGCATCCGCTATTATGCTCTACGGCAAATTTTGGAATAGGGGGAACTAGATCTTACTTTTTTCTTTAGCCTTTTTAAGACTCCAAGTTTTTTAGAAGCACTATCCACGAAAATGATTCAGGAACTATACGGTTTCTCACAAAGGACTTGAAGGTCACAAAGGTCACAAGGATTGGTTTAGATCTGCCTCCAACAGCTATGTGACTAACTACAGTCGTTCTTGTAAACTCTGGTTAATTGATACTTATTAAACCGGGTATCACCCGGCTGCCGGAGCATATACCAAAAATGGGTCGTACAGCCGCCGGAGGCTTTATACTAAACCATTCTTCGCGGCTTCGCGGCTTCGCGCCTTTGCGTTTAAAAATATAGCGGCTTCTTGACATCTTTTCTTCCTTAAAACTAAGCGTCTTCATGCATAGCGAAAATATTTATCTTACTGCGTTGATAGAACGAGCATAAATCATCCTTATCTTAGGAGTCAAGGCCATTGCTCCCGGTCATTTCATTAAAACGTTATCTTGCGATCATTTGCCTGTTCCTACTTTTAGTGCCCTGTATGCCCATGGCCATCTCTTCCTCTTCCAATTATACGGCCCGCGAGAACCCGGCAAATGTCACGGCGACAAACGGGAATGTCGACTATAAGACAATGGCCATAATGGCCGACATGTACCTGGGCCTGGGAAAGGTCACGCTGGATATCAACCAGTCCAACTTCGACCTCGCGAAGATCGATTACCAGGCTTTCATGTCCCTCTACGATAGTAACAAAGATTCCCTGCAGCGCCTTTACGACTCCAATGCCGACGGCTTAAAAGCTATAAATGTCACCGACCTGACCGTTGCCGATATACAGGGACTACATCGATAACGTCCATGATTATAACGAAACCTATCGATTATACGAAAATTACAAAGCGAATGGCGATACGGCGAACGCTACAGCCCTGGCGATACAGCTTAATACACAGTTCAGGAAATTGAATGCCTCATATGCGGACATGCGCACGAGCTCATTAGCATCGATGGATATGCTGGATAACACCAATCAGCAGAACGTCAACTCGAGCTTGCTTCTACCCTTCTTAGGCACAGCGGACAGCTTGATGACTGTATATACGACACAGGACCATAGCATACGCGCCCAGTCAAGCGATTGCAACCTGACGCTCACTGCTGCCTCATCCGAAGCGCACGTTGGCGATACGGTGCTCTACATCGCGACTTTACAAAGCGCTACAAACAGCCCTATCGGCGGCGCTAACGTCGTATTATATGTGAACGATACCTTTGTGGCATCCGCGGTGACCGACGCATCAGGGACCTGCCAGATCCCGTATAATGTTTCCACCGACCTGACGAGAGATCGCGTCAGCGTGTATTCCGAATACACGCCCATGGGACAGGCGATCTTGCCGGCATCCAGCGACACGCTATACCTCCACGTTCTGGATGAAAACTCAACCCTCTCTTTGTCCGTCTCGCCGCATACGGCCACATTCGGAGATGCGATAGCTGCAACGGGCAGATTAGCGTCAGATCGGGGGTTCCCGGTCAGATCTGGCCTCGTCGACGTATACCTGAATGGCTCCCTTCTTGGCGTTGCTACGACGAGAACTGACGGAACATATAATTTTAGCTTCAACGTAAATGAGCGAACTCCGGGCGGGCAGAGCAATATTTATGCCGTACACGATCGAGCCGCCGGAAGCTTTTACCTGGGCGCATCATCACCATCCGATACGCTGTATGTGATACCACAAAAGACTGCGATCACGATGCAAGTCACCGGATCCAGGTTTGTGGCCGGAAGTACTGCTCCGATCAACGGCACGCTGACGGCGGACAATGGTATCCCGGTCGCTGATGTGGGCGTCGTCGCTTACCTGGACGACCGCCGGATCGGCAATGCCGTGACGGATATAAGTGGAAATTATTCGATAAAGGCGATGATCCCGTATGATAGCTCCGGCGGGAACCATAGTATTTACACGGCGTACTATCCTGCTAACAGCTCGCTTTACGCCTCTTCCAGCGATCATGATGCGATACGCGTCGATTCCGTCACCTCCTTGATCGCTGTTAATGGGACTCCTTTGATACTCTTCCTTAATGATACGCTATCCGTGACTGGTTCAATGCATACAAGCGATGGCAAGCCTATGCATGACCAGGCAGTCGGGGTCCAGGTCTCCGATTCTCTCGGTGGTACCGTGACGACCGATGATTCCGGCTATTTCGATTATTCCCGTACTGTGAATGCGTATGATCCGGCGGGCATCTATGCCGTATCGGTCTTCATGCAGACTCCCTCGGGCCCGGTAAAGTCGGCTTCTGCCAATGCCGGGTACGTGATCGTGCTACCGATCGATAAGACACTGGCGCTGGTAGCCTTCGTCGTTGATCTCGCGCTCGTGATCCTTGCCATCCTGATGTTGTGGTCGGGTTTGACCATGTCCAGATTGATCGATCTCGCGACCGGCCGCTCGAAGCAGGAAGCTGACCTGGAAGATATGCCGCCCGAGCCCATTTCAGATAAACTGCCGCCGGAGCAGGCGAAAACGCAGCAGAGCTTCGAAGAGCTTGCCAGCGGGATCGATAAGTCGATCGCGTCGGGTGATTTTACGATAGCATCTGTACATATGTATACGGCCGCACGTTCACTAGCCATCAATAAGGGCTTACAAGTTGCCGATTCAGATACGCACAGGGAGTTCTACAGGGGCGCAGCCAGGGCCTATCCGCAGATCGCAACGCCTCTGGGCAATATCGTGAACGTGTACGAGCGCATGAGCTACGGTCATGGAGATGCCGGCGCAGATGACCTGAAAAATGCCTATAACGGCCTTAAAGAGATATTCCTGGCTTTTAAAGTAGCGGGGGCGACAGGACAATGAAAAAGACAACAATCCTCATCGTCATCATAATTTTAGTCATTGTGGCGCTGCTAGCAGGCCGCTTCTATTTCTCGCAGCAGGATATGGGCCTGTCGAATCCATACTGGAACGGCATGACACAGGTTAGCGGGGACATAAGGCCTCTGTATAATGTGAGCACGCTGTCCGACAACGGCTCGGGCACGACTTTCTTAGTCCTGAACCCTCAGGATAATTTCACGGCTGCAGAGTCATCGGTCGTGCGATCTTTCATTGAAAGCGGGGGACTCGTGGTGGTCATGGACGACTACGGGGCTGCGAATAGCCTTTTACAAAATATCGACTCGCCCATTACTTTAGATCAGGTGCCGCTGTGCCAGGATGTTGATTATCATTTGCGCCCGTCCTTTCCGATCATCACGGACATCACGCCATCGTTAGTGACATCGAATGTCTCCTCTATCGTCTTCGATCATCCCGTTTCACTTAATATTACGGGGAATGCATCGGTCATCGCTTCCACGTCGCGGCTCGGGTGGCTGGACTTGAATGATAACGGCCTGCTCGATAAAGATGAGCCGTCAGGCATCTATCCGGTGGCCGCACAAGCCAATTATGGCAAAGGCGAGCTGATCGTGATCGGAGATCCTGACGTACTCATTAACAGCATGCAGGATAAAGGCGATAATCGTGTTTTAGTATCTAATATCGTGAGCACCGGGATCGTATACGTGGACGCCTCGCACGGACAATCCATTCCGCCACTAGCGTCGGTGCTTTTCACCATCAAGTACAATATTTTTGCACAATTATCGTGCGTGCTTGCCATTTTACTTCTCGCTTATGTATTTTACCGGCGTCACGATATAGCCCGATTAATAAAAGTGCCCGAGGAAAAGCCCGAGAAGCAGCGTGATATGAAAGAGGCTATTATCGAGCACATGAAGAAGACGCCAATGAAGCCGGAACAGGTTGAAGAGCTAAAAAGAAAATTATAACGCGTATTATCTTCTACGGGCGATCTCTTCGTCGATCGTCTGCGCCAGACCCTCATTAATACTATATTTGGGCTTCCATCCCAGGCTACTGACCTTCGAGATATCAGCGCACATTCGGGGTATCTCGACCGTTCCCGCTCGCATACGATTTTTGTCGGCTACGATCGGTATATTCTTATCGATCAAGTCCCTGATCTTTTCGACGACTTCGGCGATGGCGATATCCTTGCCCGAGCCAATGTTATAAACGCCTGTGCCTCTGTCTCCTATCGCCAGGAAACTTGCTACGCCGTCTTTTACGTATAAGAAGTCCCTCGTAGGGTCTGTATTGCCGACTTTTATCTCCTTATTCCGTAATGCCTGCGCGATCACGCCCGGTATTAAAAAGCTCTCGTCCTGACCCGCGCCGTATAGATTGAACGGGCGTATGATGGCGTGGTCCATGCCATAAGCATTCCCATATGCCTGCACGATCATCTCGGAAGCGATCTTGCTCGCCGCATATGGCTCGCGCGGCACTACCGGGTGTTTTTCATCCACCGGCACATATTGAGGGGCTCCATAAACGTGAGCGCTGCTAATGTAAATGAATTTTTTCACATGCGAGCGGCGAGCTTCCTCCAAAAGGTTCAATGTGCCGACAGTATTGGTGTTGATGGCCAGAACGGGGTTCTCTATGGACTTTACGACATTCGAAATTGCCGCCAGGTGATATACGATGTGGATACCATCGCATATTCCCTTAATGGATCCGGGATCAGTGATATCGCCCTTCAGCCACCTGATCTTGCCTTCTTTACCGCCGCTCACCGATAGCGCTGATACATGCGCTCCTGCATTCATAAGTGCATCTGTCAGATAGCCGCCTATGAACCCGCTGGCGCCTGTCACCAGGACGCTTTTACCTTTCCATGACATGCAATGGTCACTTGTTCTTCTTAGCGATGGATTTTGCCCCGGAAGCCTTTTTCACCATGATCTCTCTTCCGATCCGGTCGATATCGCTCTCGACCATCATGTGTACAAGCTCTTTGAACGACACTTTGGGTTGCCAGCCGAGCTCCTTGCGCGCTTTCGACGCATCTCCCAGTAGCAAGTTCACTTCGGCAGGCCTCATGAACTTCGGGTCTACCTTCACGTATTTTTCCCAGTCCAGGCTTGCAGCTTCGAATGCGATCTGGCAAAATTCCCTGACGGTATGTGTCTCGCCGGTCGCGACCACGTAGTCATCCGGGGTGCCGTGCTGAAGCATCTTCCACATAGCCTCGACATAGTCTCCGGCATAGCCCCAGTCGCGCTTTGCGTCAAGATTGCCGAGCCGTAGCTCTTCATTAAGGCCGTGGTATATCCGGGCTACTCCGTCGGTGATCTTTCTAGTCACGAACTCTATGCCGCGGCGCGGTGACTCATGGTTGAATAAAATGCCACTGCAGGCGAACATGTTGTAGCTTTCACGATAGTTGATCGTGATCCAGTGTCCGTATAGCTTAGCCACTGCGTACGGGCTTCGAGGGTAGAATGGGGTCGCTTTCGTTTTGTGGAGTCTGCTGTGCCTTGCCGAACATTTCGCTGGACGAAGCCTGATAGTACTTTGTGCTTAGCCCGTTGATCCTGATCGCCTCCAGCAGCCTTGTGACGCCTAACGCCGTCACATCGCCTGTATATAATGGCTGTGACCATGAGGAGCCGACAAACGATTGTGCGGCCAGATTATAGATCTCATCCGGCTGGCAGTACTTTATAACGTTCACGAGTGAGCCCTGGTCTGTCATATCGCCGGGGACCAGCTCGATTTTATCCATTATATGGTCAATTCGGCTTGTATTGGTGGAACTCGTCCTGCGTGCGAGTCCGTATACCGTGTATCCCTTTCCGAGTAAGAGCTCTGCAAGATATGAGCCGTCTTGCCCGGTAATGCCGGTGATAAGCGCTTTTCGCGTCATGAATATCGCTATAATACAAACCTGTTATCAGGGATAAACATTTTGCAGAATCCACCCCGGCCTTTCTTTTATTTTTATAATAGAATAGATCGACTTTTTGGATGATGGTTTGTTTATTATGCGACTCATGTATATCCTGTTAACACAGAATTACTGGCATTCGTGTTCCAGGGCCGATGGATGTATGAAAGTCTCTGACTGGCCATGCACAAGTCAAATAGAAATAACAAAAATAAAAAAATTACTTTTATTTTTTCCTTATCAGGAACAGGTATGCAGCCACGACCCCAATGATCGTTCCGCAGGATATCGCGAGGATCGCCATGATCCATGGGCTCATGCCACCACTATTGCCCGATGTCGTTGCAGAAGACGGAGACCCATTGGCCACATCGATCGCGCTCACCGTCGGTGCGGTACCGTTCGTCATATTTCCGGTCATATTGGTATCATTACCGGATAACGTCCCTGGCGATGTGACCTGGGTCGCATTCGCTGAAGGCGATGGGGTCGGCGTCGGTGTCGCCGATGGTGCCGGCGTCGCCGGCGCAGCTACGCCCAGGTAGACCATGGCTACGACTGTGCTACCCTGAGTGACTGTATAGACCGTGCTGGGAAGGCCGGATGTGCTGATGCTGGCCGTGTACTTGCCATCACTACCCACATTCTGGGGCTGTGAGGCGCTGACGGTCATGGATACGGATGACGGGGAGCCATTGGCAATGCCCGTGACGACGATATTGTAAGTGCCGGCCGGAACGCTCTTAGAAAATGAGCCGACATGGTTAGAGACACTGCCGTCCATCGACATACCCACCGGGACACCGGAGAAGCTGCCCGAGACCGTTAGCGTGTCAACCGGACTGGCCGTTATGCTCATACTGTTTCCACCAGGTATGTGCAGGCCGTTCATGCTCGACTTATAATAGTATTTATCGCCTGATTGCGTGGTGCCTACGCCAATGGTGGCGGAGACCTCCAGCCTGATCTGAGAATTAGGGTGTTCCCGTCCCGGAAAATGACAGGGTGTCGCCCGGCGAGCCTGAAATGATCTTCACATTTTCTGCAAAAGCAGTCGATGGCAGCATTGCAAGAACAAGCGCACAAAGGATTAAGGTGGCGAATGCGGGTTTGAGGATTTTAGTTTTTACATTCAATACAAGCGTCCCCTCTAAGGTCTGTATTTTTTACAGTATATGAAATATAGTGGTAAATAATGAGGATTAACCTCATTATTTACTACATTATTTACCGGTTTACTTGCCCTTTCTGAGCATCTCGTAGTAGACGATGATCAGGCCAGCGATCACTGCCGGTATAAATACCATTAATAGCAGCATGAACGTGCTGATGCCCGATCCGCTTGATGCTGGTGTCGGTGTCGCCGTAGGTATTGCCGTAGGTGTCGGTGTCGGTGTCGGTGTCGGTAGCGTTGACGATAATGCAGCAAGCTCAATCACTGAGGAGCCGTCTGCCGATAGCGATATTCTGGGTGTCGTCATGGAGTACGACATCATACCATCATCGTCAGGCCCTGCAATGTCTGCTTTCAACAGCTGATATACGCCACCGTTGATCTGCACGAAATAGTAGCTGTCATTGGCGCCTAGGCTGCTGACCGCGGATTTCGGCACTTTTACGGTGATCTTGAACGAGCCGTCCTTGACACTCCAGCCGCTGCACTTCGTGAAGTTTACCTGAGCTAGTATCTTTTCAGGATGTACGAACTCCGGCAGCCTGGACGCATCCGGTGTTTCAAGACCGATATCCATCCTCGAGTCCGAAGATGGTATCGAGTTTAAGCCGGCATCCACTAATACCCAGTCCGTCACATTGTCCAGCGTAGCATTCCACTCGGCATGCGCCCGGATATCATTATAGTTGTATGCTGTGGCAGTACCGATGATCATGCCATTGCTATTGATGATCTTAAACACGACCGGGAACGTGATTGAAGGGGCTGAGCCTCCGCTGCTGCTGCCGCCGCTGCCGCCGCTGCCGCCACTCCGCCTGCCGCCGTTTGTGGGGGTATTGGTGGTGGTGGTTGCATGAGGGGGTGCCGTATCTGCAAAGCTGGCTGCAGTATCTAATGAATAATGCAAATATTAGTAATATAAGTATAATTTTGTCTTCAATAAAATTATCCTCATCTGATATACCTCCTAAATGTTCACCCATATACCCGTACCCAGGCTGGATGGTCGTTAAAATTCCTAAATCCTTGTATGGGTCGTCTGGATCCAAGCTGTAATAATCCACAACCATGGATTGTCTTGATTCGAACTATCAAATCCACACGATCCCACTGCCATTGGATATAAACATTCGGCGCGATGCTGTCGATTGCCGGTTACACCGACGAGGTTCCAGTCCATTCTCAAAAGGTAGACAGTATTACCTGGTGCGCCAGCCGGGACCGTGCCACTAATCGTGAACGATACAGCATCTGTTCATATATGACCCAATAGCCCTCACCAGTATCAAGTAGTGATCGTGGTCAAAGATCTTTGTAGGGTATTCGTCGGTCAAGGTTGTATAATATGACCAGGTTTCTGTTATGTGAATCATCCTAACCCCATAGATACCATATATGATTTCATACATCTGACGGGAAGAATGTCGTAACATTATTATCGTAAGGCATCCAAGGGCACTGAAATCAGGTTCAATCCTTCATTAAGTGATATGTACATGTAGCCCCAAGATTCATAGTAGTCTGGTTGATCGCCGCTATCTTTCCTGTATCACGATCGACCGCCATTGATAACAGGATATAATTGCCCACTGGCATCGTATCCATGGTCGGCACTTCAATATTTACTCCGGTCGTGTCCGTCGTAGTCTTGATGCCGAATGCAATATTAGATTTTGATAGCTCGTCCTTTGCCAGCTGTTGCATATAATTGGTGTCTTGCAATTTATCCTTGGTCAATGTTTCATGCCGGGCCAGGCCGTTAAAATTGATTGTCGTGCCTTCTTCGGTGCCGTCCGAGACCACGTTAAATGTCTCGTCCAGGCTAAGCCCGTGGAACGTCATGGAGGTGCCGCTCAAGGAGCCGTCGCTACTCGTCACCTGGATATCGGCAGTATAATCCGCTTCCGGGACCATGGCCACGACATACGTGTATGTGCCATCCGGGGCTCCCTGCTGGTTTTCGATGAATGTTATCCAGTCGCCAGGCTTCGGTGCCGTGTCAAGCATGCTGACGTCCATCGTGTTTTTCGTGACGATGATCGGCGCTTCTGCCACGATGCACGGAATGTTGGGATTACTATTATCCATCACTACAAGCGCGTAATAACCTTGTTGCATGTCGTTTAATTCGCTGAAGTGAGATTCAATTGACTGAATGTCGCCTCGACCGTCAGTCGGTAATGGAACGCTGTCAATTTCTGAATTTTTAATGTCCGACAATGTCAATAGTTTCATTGAATTTTCGATCGAAGTTATATCAGTGAAATCGATCTTGTCGGACACGCTCGTTAAATCCAATAATTTAACAGTCAGTGATTTATCCTTATAGTCCATGCTGCCGTAGAATGTCGCCCCCACATCATTATGGCCGTCGCTTTCGCTATACACAGGATACGTGTCAAAAGGTACGGTCAAGTCGTGTGGCGATATACTGACCTGATAATTGGAACCGACGCCAAACGTGCTGAATATTGGCCAGTCAGAAAGCGCGGTGCCGGGACTGCCATTGATTATGTCAGTCCCCGTATAATGGACAGACAGTGCAGGAATGCGCACTGGATTACCGCCAGTTAAAATGATCCAATTTCCGTCAGTCGATGAACTACCCGGTTCAAGCATCGTATATCCGGTCGGATTCCCCGGGTCGCTTGAGCTGTTGATCACTGTTACTAACGGTGTGCTATCGCTGGGCATGGCCATTGCGGTCACGTCGATAAATGAAATTAATAATATAACAACTAATGCAGCCTTGAAACAGGCTTTATAATCCCAGAGCAAGCTCTACCACTCCACCTGATATTAATCGTTTACTTACCTATATAAACATTATGAAAAAAATAGAAAATATAGTGTAAAAACCGGTAAAGATGGTAACTTTTTATTTAATTTGACAGCATCCGCTTATAAATATATATGTAACCGTCGACAGGTAAAAATACTAAGCCATATCTCGCGAACCGATTAATCTCACATTGCCCATAAGGCTTATTCTCAAATATCCGGGCATAACTATTCAAGGGCATATCTTAAAGCCTTTATACTATGATCGGCAAGACTATTTTATCATGATGACGAAAAACTATCGGCTCATCTATGCATTCGGCGCCTGGATATTTGCCGTGTTGGCGCTGCTGGCGCTATTCCAGAGCCTGAGCCCCGAGTACTTTTTCGTGCTCTGCCTGATCGGTTTTCTGATCATCGTAGAGCTTTCGGGCCCTTTTACGGTCAGGCCCGAGTGGCGTAAGCGCGTGAACGTAGTCATTGTCATCGGGGTACTTATTTTCGGCCTGGTCGTCGCTAATAAAGTGCTCGACATTCTCGGCATTAAGCTATTTTAAGCCACTGGCTGGCGAAAGTATTTATTATCCGGTGCATAAGCAACAATTATATTTCATTATAGCGTTATGGCATGCTAAGGCGGCAGCAGTATTATGAGCGTTTATAATATCGGGGGATCTTGATGGCGGCAGCGGTAACAGACATAAAATATGATATGAGCACGTTTAAGTCTAAGTCGTCGAGCGTCCTGGATCAGGTAAACAAGGTCATCGTGGGAAAAAGCGATCTGATCGAGGATATATTCATTGCGTTGCTTGCGGAGGGCAACGTGTTGCTCGAGGGCGTGCCTGGCGTGGCTAAGACGACCATTGCGAAGGCGTTCGCTTCCTCGATCGGCCTGGACTTCAAGCGTATCCAGTTCGTGCCCGACATCCTGCCTTCCGACGTGATCGGAAGCTCCATCTTTAATCAAAAGGAGATGGATTTTAGCATTCATCAGGGCCCTGTCTTCACTAATATATTACTAGTCGATGAGATCAATCGCGCATCGCCCAAGATACAATCATCGCTACTCGAGGCGATGGAAGAAAAGCAGGTTTCCATCGATGGCGTTACTTTTCAATTGCCTCACCCCTTTATGGTGATCACCACGCAGAACCCGATCGATGTCATGGGCACTTATCCGCTGCCCGAAGCCCAGATCGACCGTTTTATGCTCAAGCTCAATGTTGAGTACCCGAGCTTCAGTGAAGAGCTTGACATACTTAAGTCGAGGAACGCCGGCTCTGTACCCGGTGTTACTAAGGTGCTTTCGCTAGAGGATGTGGTATGGATGATCGAGGCGGTAAAAAATATACGCGTGGACGATAAGGTACTCGAGTATATTCGCGACCTGGTCATGGCCTCGCGATCGCATGAGAAGCTCCTTCTGGGAGGCAGCCCGAGGGCTTCCCTCTCTCTGTTGAAAGCTTCGAAGGCCGTTGCGGCGATGGACGGGCGGGGCTATGTGATACCGGACGACATCAAGTACCTGGTGCCTAAAGTCATGAGCCACCGTCTCATCGTAAAGCCCGAATATGAGCTTGAGAACGTCATACCCGGCGACGTGGTCAAAGAGCTATTGTCCCAGGTGAAAGTACCTACCTGACCTGCTATGATGCTAAAGGACAGCGCATGGGCGGTCATCGGGGCCTTGCTCATGCTATCACTCATGGGGTATATAACAAAGGGCCTGGTTTTTTATGGCGCAGTCATCCTGATAATTATATTACTGGCTATAGACGGGGCCAGGCTATGGTCTATGCGCGCCGACGTGCGTAAAGTCTCGGTCACGAGGAGCCTATCCCGGCACGATATAGCGCCGGGATTATCCGCTTGCCTGACTGCAAAGCTGACATACCATGGTCACAGGACATTGCAAATACTAGTCTCTCAGCCCATGTATCGCTCGATCGCTTCCGGTTTTACCGAGAAGTCGCTGACGATGGCGCAAGGCTCTACAGCCGACGTTTCCATAGATCTTACGCCGTCAAAATTTGGCGAGTTCGCGATCAGGCCATTGCAAGCATCCGTCGAGTCATGGCTCTTTACAGATGTGCTGCCGCTCGGAGATGACCGGTTATCTTTCCATGTGGCGCTGGGGAAATCGTCAGTAAGGTCGAGCCGCATGTCGAAATTTTCTTCTATTATCGATAACGCCACACTGCGTCTGGGTGGTACCGACTTCTCGAAAATGAGGCCCTATGCGGCTGGCGACATTGCAAAGAACATCGATTGGGCACTATCCGGGAAGGTCGGTACGCTCATTGTCCGCGAATACGAGGATGAGCTGACAATACCGGTGTTCTTCCTTCTGGATGTGGACGCATCCATGGGCGTCGGGGAAAAGACGGAGCTCGACTCGGCAGTCGGCCTGATCGGCAAGCTCATGGATAGGCTGTTTATGGATAACGAGCGCATCGGGCTTTCATGCTTCGCACGTGATGACCTCCTCCACTATGTACGCATCGGGATGGGCCGCGACCATGCGGCTAGCTTGAAGAGCATTCTCTCGTCAGTAAAGCCGGTCGATTCGTCCGGGGCCAGCCCCCTGCGGTCAACTTCGGCGCAGGAGCTGCAGCAGGTGGGGCGGGCTTTCAGCGATGCCGGCGTGCTCGGCTCGGTCATCGATGAGACGCTTAAAGGCTATATGGCGAACATCAGGAAGGATGGCTTATCGCAGGCGATCCTCCGGGTCGTCTCAGTCCACGTCCTCACCTTGTAACATCGTAGTCGTAACCAACCTTTCTATGGGAATGACTAGCCTGCTGAATGGCATACGTATGGCTAATTACTATGGCCACAGCGTATCGGTTGTGCTGACACCTCATATCTGGCATGAGGGAAAGGATTTAGCCGATACGGGGCGGTACTATGAACAGTATGCTGAGCTGAAAAACGCGATGTTGAAGCTCAAGGGATATTCGGCGAAGGTCGTTGACCTTTCCTCTGCGGAAAAGCCTGAGGATATCATCCAGGATTCGAGGGGTAGAAGCCGGGTCACAGGTATAAGAGGTTGATATGGTGGCGCAGAACAGGCAAGTAACCTATGCGGCAGCGGCGCTGGCGGCATTCGGAGCCATTGCCCTGATCATATGGGCATTCATTAACGATGGCTCGGCAACTTCCATGTTGCTCCTGCTTTCGGGGATTGGCGTAATTGTGCTCGCTGTATTACTTTACTTTTTCTCGCCGTCCCGGTATCTCACGGCCGACGTGGGTGGAGCTATGGCCATCTCGGATGTTCTATCGTTAAATGCGGCGCTTTCGTCATTGTTTATAACGTCGCGCGGGATTCATGTACCATCAGCGCAGGCCGGCGCGCCTAAACTATTCATGGCGCTATCCGGAGACCTGAGCCCCGATAAGCTGGCGTCGTTGAAGCCCGGAAGCGCGGTGTTCGATGTTTCGGGCGATATTAAGGGCATATCGCTATCGCCGCCCGGGAGGGGTCTGCTGACGTATGCGCAAAGTATCGGCGCCTCATTTTCCGGGGAAGGGCTCGAGAACGAGGTTAAAGACGTCATGGAAAACGGCCTGGAGCTTGCCGACAAGGTGAACGTTCGCCGTGAGGCTGGCAAGGTCTCCGTAAGAATTGAGGGGCTGGCGGTCGAGCGGATGTGCGCATCCATTCGGAAGGAGGACGCGGGGATATGCTCGAGGACTTGTTGCCCGGTTTGCAGCTTCATCGCATGCATGATCGCAGAGGGCACAGGGAGCAAGGTCCGGGTCGAAAGCCTTAAAAATGAAGGCAAAGCTATTATAGTTACTTACGAGCTTATTTGAGGTTATATATGGCTGAAACAGATGACATGGGCGATTCCAGGGGATCAGGAACTATCATCGGCGACCTGCTGGATATGGGTAATGACCTAAAGCTTGTTCTGCTATTTACTATTGCTACGCTTGCGTTCCTCTATATGCCCGTGATCAGCGACACGATCATCAGGTCTGCACTGGGCCTGGCCATGATACTATTCATTCCGGGATATGCGCTGATCGCTGCGCTATTCCCCGGCAAAAGCGATATCGATGGGATCGAGCGCGCCGCCTTATCGTTCGGGCTGAGTATCGCTGTCGTTCCGTTGATCGGGCTCGGGCTCAACTTTACGCCATGGGGGATAAGGCTGGACCCCATAGTCGTTTGCCTGACGATATTCACCATCATATGTATTGTGGCTGCGAACTGGCGCAGGCACGAATTACCCGCGGAAGCGCGCTTTTCAGTCGACTTTAAGAAAGCGTATGTTGATGCAAAAGCGGATATGTTCGCCGATAAGACCGGCCTGGATAAAGCGCTGACTATCGTTCTTATTTTATCCATATTGTTATCACTGGCGATGGTAGCTTACGTGGTCGCCGTACCAAAGCAGGGTGAAAAGTTCACCGAGTTCTACCTCCTGGGCCCGAGCGGCAAAGCGGATAATTATCCGATAAATTTCCACATGGGCGACACAAAGCCTGTCATCGTGGGCATCGCTAACCATGAATACAGGAACGTTACTTACGATATGGTCGTAGAGCTTAACGATAGTGTACGGACCACGCAGCTATATCATGAGCAGCTGACGCTGGCGGACAACCAGACCCTTGAGAAGAGCATAAACCTGACACCGGATCGCAGTGGCACGAACATGATGATGGAATTCCTGCTCTATGCAGATGGCAATATGACAGCTCCCTATCGGGAATTACATCTCTGGGTGAACGTGACTGATGCGGCAGTCTTACCGTGACAGCTGCATTCAGCGCTCCATCAGGTTTTTACACATAATGATGGC
Organism: uncultured Methanocellaceae archaeon; assembly: GCA_963780665.1. Classification (GTDB taxonomy): domain Archaea; phylum Halobacteriota; class Methanocellia; order Methanocellales; family Methanocellaceae; genus Methanocella. The sequence continues at coordinate 496,753 of CAWACJ010000006.1, forward strand.
ATGCTGTCCTTTCTTATAATAGTCCTCGAATACTGTCCGATGGACAAATCCGGCCTTTTCGTATAGCTTGATCGCCGCTTCGTTATGTTGCCACACTTCCAGGCAGCATTGCCAGCAACTGCACTCTTTTAGCGCGTTGATGCAGGTCACTGCAAGCCCCATGCCGATCCCCTTTTCCCGATACTGCCCATATACCGCTATCGCATCGATGTGCCCGTATATCCCGCTCCCGCCCTGCTTTACATGCCCGATGATAAATCCTGCCGGCTCACCGTCATACTCGGCAATGATCGAGATCGTAGTAGGTTTTTCATACAGGTATGTCAGCTTGTGTAATGGAATAAACCCGGTAGTGTCACAAAAAGCATTCATGCCTCCCCTGTATATTTGCAAGAAGTCACTGTCTTTTGCTTTCCTGAATGTGACATGGTCATTCAGGGGGGCGTAGGACTTATGTCCGTTGTTCATATATCTCGAGATGAGCGACCGCTCATATATCTTTGACAAAGGCATTAGGATCAGGCTGATCATTGCCATATCAAATGTACGATATGGCTGGATGGACGCAAGCTCGCCGATCGCTATCTCTCCCTGCTCGTTTTCGCTTAGCTTGCTTACTGCGCCCGATGTGATAATAATGATACTTTTTCTTTTACTGGCGCCACATACATATATGTCGGGCAATTCCTTATGAACGACTGCTATGGGCGGGAGCGGAATATGCCGCTCGTTACAGTATTGCCTGACCATATCCGCCATCGAGGCCGGCACATTACTCTTACTGGCTCCCATTAAGGCCATGATCAGCATATCCGAGCACAAGTATCCGATTAATATGACCAATGCTAACAATAAGAATATAATCGCTATGAACATCGAGCTTAAGCCGAGGACCATTAAACAAAAATAAAGCATCATAGCCGCCACGATCAAGATGGCGGCCATGTGTAATTTTGCAGTCCCTGGCGCAACCATAGCAACAGCCTATACTATGCGGTGATCGTTCTTATCGCCACGGCCTATACCTTTGTAGACGAACCCTTTCGAGATAAACAGGTCCGGATCTATGATATTGCGGCCGTCGACGATGACGGGGTGGTCTTTGCCGGTCAGGCGCTTTACCGCCTCGGGCTGAAGTGTCGTATACTCCTTATGCCCTGCAAATACTGCGATCACATCTGCGTTCGACAGGACATCCTTTTCTTCGTGAGATACTGGCACTCCAGGATAATTTATCACATACGGGTCGTGGACACTGACGTCCGCACCGGTTTTAAGCAACAGGTCTCTGTAGACCTCCGAAGGCGTATTTCTGGCATCGTCTGAGTCGTTGATGAATGCCCATCCGAGGATAGCGACTTTTGATCCCTGTAGGTCCTTATGAATTCTGCCGAGCGCCTTGACAGTCATATTATACATGTGTGTCGGCATGAAATCGTTGATGTTGCGCGCCAGCACGAACAGGGAGTCCTTGCCATCCGGGTAGTCCAGCGCTCCGCCGGCAACTTTCACGCCTCTTTCCAGGTGATAAGTGTCTTTCGTGAGGCAATGTCCTCCGACACCAGCGCCCGGCCACAGGATGGCGCGGGTAATGCCATCGCCTTTCAGGCTATCGATCCCTGCTCTCACGTCATAGAAGTTGATGCCCATGGCTTCCGAGTATAACGCAAGCTCGTTGGCCGCAGCGATCTGCAAGTCCCTGAACGTGTTCTCGGCGGTCTTCGTTACTTCTGCCGCCCTGGCCGTCATCGGGATGATCTTTCCTTTTGTCAATACGGGTGAATAAAGCTCGATGGCCCGCTGCGTGCTGATGGTGTCGATGCCGCCTACAATGCGGTCATGCTCCCTGATGTTGCGTAGAAGCCGCCCGACCATCACGCGCTCCGGGGCATGTGCCAGCGCGAAGTCCCGGCCGGCTTTCATACCGGACTCTTTCTCAAGGATCTCCCTGGCGATGCCGTCGGTGGTGCCAGGGGTGATCGTCGACTCGAGTACGACAAGCGCGCCCTCTGTAATGTACCTGCCCGCCTCCTTCAGCCCATCGAACAATGCACCGAAATCCGGCAGCAGGTCCTTCGGGTCTTTAAAGGGTGTCTGGATAGACAGCGTGACCGCATCCATTTCGGATATGGTGGAAAAGTCTGATGTACACCTGAACTTTCCCTCGCCGACGACCTTCTTGATCAGGTCTTCCAGGCCCGGCTCCTCGCCTTTCAGGGGGCTTTCACCGCGGTTGATCATGTCGATCTTATAGCCCGATGTTTTAGAATCGCGCTGAAATCCTACCGCTAGTTCCAGCATGGGTGAGTCTGCGAACAATGCGGCCGCAGGAATTCCCACGTAACCCATGCCGATGACTCCGACCTTCCTGATCCTGCCCTTACGCTTGATAATGCTCTTCAGCTTTTCACTATCAACGTCAGTGTTCATTTTTTCTTCCATAACAACCTTCGAAATGGATCTCATACATTGTCACCATAACGTAACTTGAATAACGCTTAATAACCTTTCGAATATTGCCCAGCCGCTCGTAAAATTTAGTTATGGGCGACAATAGATTGTATTTTAATATATTAATATTTATGGTTCAATCATTTTCTATACCTCTATTATTCTAATGATCGATTTGATCCCCGTCCCTGACAAATATCATATTGCGTTGTTAACAAAGCCTTAAACACCGAGGCTGAATAGTTATAAAAAATTATAATGTACGCCTAATCCGGTTACTCAGCTATCGTTTGGTACAAAATCCGTTTTTATTGTTAATTATTTAATATATTGATATATAAAAAATTGGTTATATACTAATACTCATGTGTTAAATGGGCTTCTAATCATGGGGTTAGTCATCTATCCCCTTCGGAGGCATTTGAAACCATGAAAGCCGTCGTGCTGGCCGCAGGAGAAGGAAGCAGGCTCAAGCCGTTCACAGCGGCGAGGCCTAAATGCATGTTACCGGTCGGTAACAAGCCTATACTAGAGTACGTGGTCAGCGCGCTAAGGGATAGCGGCATCATCGACATCGTCATGGTCGTCGGCTACAAGCGCGAAAAGATCATGGATTATTTCCAGGACGGCCATATCCGCGGAGTGGATATCACGTATGTGGAACAGTTCCCACAGCTTGGGACAGCACATGCACTGATACAAGCCTCCGACATGATCAACGACCAGTTCCTGGTCGCTAACGGAGATACAGTGGTCAGTGCCTCTGATATACGGGAGATCATGCGCTCAAGATCGTGCGAGGCTGCCATGCTCACGATACATGCGGACCCTGCCAAGAAATACGGGGTCGTGGCAACACACAACGGGCTCGTGAAGAGCATTGTGGAGAAGCCCAAGTATGAAGAGGACGGCAACATCGTGAACGCCGGAGTATATCGATTTTCCCGTGAGATATTCAAGTTTTTAAAGGGCCTTGAGATATCCGAGCGTGGTGAGTACGAGATCACTGACGCTATCAAGCGAATGATCGCCGAAGGCCATACTGTAAGGGCCATCCATTCGAAGGCCATATGGCAGGACGTTCTGTATCCATGGGATCTTTTAGACTTGAATGCGGTCACTATGAAACGACAGAAGCAGGAACTGAAGGGCATTGTCGAACCTGGTGCCTATGTCACCGGGCCGGTCAAGCTCGGGGAGAAATCCATCGTGCGTTCCGGGTCATATATCACCGGGCCGGCATGCATCGGTGATAATTGTGATATCGGTCCTAATGCGGTGATACTACCCAACACCAGTATCGGGAACAACTGTACGGTCGAGCCGTTCACCATGATCTCGAACAGCATCGTGATGAACGACGTGAAAATATCCACGTTCGGGCACATCTCCGGCTCCATCATCGGCGAGGGCGCGTATATCGGCCCTGGCTTTATCGCCGAATCAGGCGACGCAAAGATGGAAACCGAAGGTGTCATGACCGAGACTTACATCGGCGCCATTATCGGCGATAACACGGATATCGCGGGACGAGTGCTCGCGAAACCGGGGAACGTCATAGGCTCCCGATGCACGATCGGTCCGGGCGCAGTTGTGTGTACAAATATTCGTGATCATACTAGAGTCCTTTAAGAGGTAATATGTGCGGTATAGTCGGCTATGTCGGAAATGGCAACACTACGAATGTGTTGCTGGACTCGCTGGAGAGCCTTGAATATAGAGGCTACGACTCTGCGGGTATTGCATTGATATGTAACGATTCGCTTCAGATCATTAAGTCCTACGGGCGCATCATGAACTTGAAGCAGAAGGTGTCGCCTGCACTTTACGCTACTGTGGGCATAGGGCATACGCGGTGGGCTACGCATGGGAAGCCCTCGGAGACAAACGCGCACCCACACCAGGACTGCACAGGGACATTTGCGGTCGTACATAATGGGATCATAGAAAATTACGAATCGCTAAAACAAGCGCTTATTGAGAAAGGCCATCGCTTTATATCGGAAACTGATACGGAGGTAGTGGCTCATTTGCTTGAGGATAACTACGCCGGAGATCCGCTGCGGGCGCTCCAGCTCACGGTTAAGGCGCTGGAAGGCTCATTCGCGCTGGCGGTCATCTGCAAGGATACGCCAGACATGATCTATGCAGCTAAGAAAGACAGTCCGATGGTCATCGGCCTGGGTGACGCGCAGAACTTCTTAGCCTCGGACGTGACGGCGTTCCTCAGGTATACGAAGAATGCCATGTTCATCGAGGACGGCGACATGGCGATCATATCGAACACGGGTGTCCGGCTGATGGATTTCGAGGGCCACCCCATATCCCGGGAGGTACGGATCATCGAGTGGGAGCTCGAGTCCGCCGAAAAGGCAGGCTACGAGCATTTTATGCTTAAAGAGATACACGAGCAGCCCCGCTCGCTCAGAGACGCGATCGCCGGCCGCCTGAATGAGCTGACCGGCGAAGTGTACTTGAACGAGATCACGCTGACAAAAGCGGACCTCTGCGGCATCAGCCGCATGATCATCGTGGCCTGTGGCACATCCTATCATGCCGGACTTCTGGGAAAGTATGCCATCGAGTCGATCGCCGGCATGCCAGTCAGCGTGGAGATAGGCTCGGAATTCCGCTACAGCTCGGCGCAGCTGGGCCCTGACACGCTTATTGTCGCTATATCCCAGTCCGGCGAGACTGCAGATACGATCGCGGCGGTCAAGGATGCCGCGAAAAAAGGCGCTAAGCTGATCGCGATCACCAATGTTGTCGGTAGCACGATATCCAGGGAATCCCGGAACGCCATCTATATGCGGACCGGGCCTGAGATCGGCGTGGCGGCGACCAAGACTTTCACGGCAGAGCTCGCGATCATGTACATGCTCGCGATCTATATGGGTAACGCTCGCGGCACACTGAATTCCGACCGTGCAAAAAAGCTCATCTCGGACCTTAAGGCACTGCCACAGTATGCCCAGGGAGCGCTCGACAGCGAAGAGTACATCATGAACCTGGCGAGGACTTTTCCCAACGCAAGCTCATTCTTCTTCGTCGGCCGGAACATGAACTATCCGATCGCTCTCGAGGGCGCCCTCAAATTGAAGGAGATCTCATACGTGTTTTCCGAGGGCTTCGCAGCCGGCGAACTAAAGCATGGCCCGCTGGCGCTGATCACTGCCACTACGCCTGTCATAGCTATAGCGACCAGGCAGCCTACGTACGACAAGATGATCAGTAATATCAAAGAGATAAAGGCAAGGGACGCTTCGGTGATCGCCATAGCAAGCGAAAGTGACGACTCGATAGTGAAACTCGTTGATGTCGTCGTTCGTGTGCCGGACTGCAGCGAGTATATTGCGCCCGTACTTTCGGCCATCGCGCTGCAGCTGCTCGCATATTATGTAGCGGTGTTCCGCGGGTGCCCGATCGATAAGCCACGTAACCTTGCTAAGTCCGTTACAGTGGAATAAAAAAGATTTTTTTAATATTTTTTCTGGTTCTACCACTTTTTTGGATGTTGTTTATTTTTTTTATTCGACTCGCACACATCCCGTGGTGCTTAGCTTCTTAGAAAACGTGTTTTAGAGTATTTAGACGTTTAATAGAGTTTTAGAGATTTAAGTGTTAAAAATCTGCTGTGTTGAATTTTGTTTGGTTTGCTGTCCGTTCATACGGTAGCACGGAGAAACAAAAAATTTTGTCACTGTTCAGCCTCCGGCGGCCGATGTGACTTTTATTAACCACAGGGTACACAGGGTACACAATGGAAAGAACACAATGGAATTGTTAACCACAGGGTACACAGGGTGCACAATGGAACGAACACAATGGAATTTAGAGATATGCCTCCGGCGGCCAGGTGATGCCAAGTTTAATAACCCTTAATGATCAGAGATAATAATCATAACTTTTTTAGACACTTAGCTGCCGGAGGCATATCTAAAACGTTATTTGTTGCCTTGAACCTCTGTGTCCGTTCCATTGTGTACCCTGTGTACCCTGTGGTTAGAATACCTCTGTGTCAATGCCATTGTGTATCCTGTGATTAACAATCCCCGTGACCTTTGTGCTTTCCCCTGTGTCCAAGATAGTCTTTAGTCGCCAAGCCACCAGAAGCTGAATAGTAACAAAAAATTTAGTTTCTTCGTGCTACTGTATGGACAACAAGCAAACCAAAGAGAAAACAATAATCAACCCAGTATAAAAATCTAAAAAGAGACATGTGTCGATTTAAAAAAACATTGAAAATAAAACGCTGAAAACAAAAAATGCTTAAATTAATTCATTTGCCTTATCTGCTTGATGTGACGGTATACGGTGGCTTTCACTCCACTCATTAATCAGTGTAACGATCTTTTGGCTTGCGCCCCTGCCAAAAATATCCTTCTGTTTTTCAAGGTGCTGCGGCCCGTTGATCGCTTCCAGGATCCTCTCCCGGTCTGCCCCTACAAGGACGTTCCAGCCGCCCTCAAGCGTTTCGACCCATTCCGTGTTCTCCCTTAGTGTAACGCAGGGCACACCCAGCATATATGCTTCCTTTTGCACGCCCCCCGAGTCCGTCACGATCTTCTCCGCGCCATCCATCAGGCTCAGCATGTCCAGGTAGCTTAAAGGCTCGACGATTTTAATATTATGTGGTAACGTGCCGAACAAGCCATAATCGTTGAGATATTTCACTGTCCGGGGATGTGCGGGGAATATGACATCTTTCCCGGATGCGCCCAGCGCTTGCATGATACCGGTCAGATTCCGCCAGCTATCGGTGTTCGAAGGCCGGTGTACGGTAGCCACAAGGTATTCACTCCTCCGGCAGCCCAGGCTCTCAGCAACACTCTTTCGTTGGCCTGCTATATCCCGGTTATACTCGATGGCGTCCGCCATAACGTCGCCTACCTGGTATACGCCTTCTGTTATGCCCTCTTTTCTTAGGTTCTCGACGGCAGCCTTTGTGGGACAGAACAGCTGGCTCGAGACATGGTCAGTCATTACTCGGTTTATTTCCTCCGGCATGCGTCGGTCGAAGCTGCGAAGCCCCGCCTCGACATGGGCGATGGCTATCTGGAGCTTGGCTGCAGCCAGTGCTCCGGCCAGCGTGGAATTCGTGTCCCCGTAAAGCAAAACTACGTCCGGCTTTTCTTTTATCAGCACATCTTCCAGCTTCTCCAGAATATCCGCCGTCTGCTTGCCCTGGGCGTTTGAGCCGACGCCAAGGTTATAGTCCGGAGCCGGTATATGTAGCTCTGTGAAAAAGACGTCCGACATGTTATGATCATAGTGCTGTCCCGTGTGCACCAGGACCTCCTCGCCCTTCTTTCGCAACTCTCGAGAAACGGGCGCGCACTTGATGAACTGGGGCCTGGCCCCGACTACTGTGACGACTTTTATCTATATCACTCCTTAGTTAGACGATTGATCGTTAACCAATATGTTTAAATGAATATTTAATATATAAATATTTATTCTATTATTATTTATTTTGCAATGATAACGTATATTATTTTTTAAACACAAATAAATTATTTATTTATTATTATTCTATACAATTACAGCTTAATAAGGAAAAATAGGCTTAATTTAAACTTAATTTACCTGATGTCTTATAAACTACATAATGTTTATATTATATTAAATATATTTAATTAATGGTGTTTTAATGAAAGTAGGAATATTTATCTCCACTCCTGCGCAAGTACATTTTTATAAAAATATTATAAAAAAATTAGAAAGCGATGGAAACCAGGTGTTCGTACTTGCCCGCGGCTATGGTGAGACGATCGACCTCTTGAACGAGTTGAAGATCCCATATTTTCCATTCTCAAACGTCCCGATCTCGAAGTCGGGCAAGATCTTATCGGTGCCGGGCGATGTCATCCGTGCTTACGGTTACCTGAAGTCTAAAGGGGTGGATGCGGTCACAGGCTATGGCATCTATAATACCTTGACCGCGAGGCTGCTCGGAGCTACGGACGTCATCTTTAATGACTCTGAGCCCATGGCAAACTCACTCTCGTACGATATACAGGTCAAGCTGTGTATACTGCTCACGAACGCCATGATATCGCCCTCTTCCTTCCGGCAGAGCCTTGGGCGGAAACACATAAAGGTCGACAGCTATAAGGAAATGGCATATTTACATCCGAACTACTACCGGCCAGATGACAGCATCTATGAACTTCTGGGCATCCCGAAATCTCAGGACTATATCCTGCTGCGGTTTAACGCTTTCGATGCGGTACATGACCTCGGAGTCAATGGATTTAGCATGGATGACAAGGTCAGGCTCGTCCGGGATCTGGAAAAATATGCGCGTGTCTTCATTTCCTCGGAAATGGCGGTCCCCGAAGAAATTAAGGCAAATATCATGACCGTGCCAAAGAACCGGATACATGACGTGATCTACTTCGCAAAGCTGCTCGTGACGGATACGCAGACCATGGCCACCGAAGGCGCGCTGCTTGGCACGCCGACGGTCCGCTGTAACTCATTCGTCGGCCCAAAGGACATGGGCAACTTTGTCGATCTGGAGAAAAAGCACGGCCTGATCTTTAATATTAACGATCGTACAAAAGCGATCGATAAGGCCGTAGAGCTGGTGCAACGAAAAGACCTGGCTGCAGCCTGGCAGCAAAAGATGAACTCCTTCATGTCGAGCAGTATAGACATCAACAACTTTATGACGTGGTTTATCGAAAACTATCCTGTAAGCTTAGAGGAAATGAATAATGACCCGGCCGTACAGTACCGTTTCAAGCGCGCCGATAAAAAATGGCCGAAATCCATGGCCGTAACCCCAGGCCCTTCCTGAGCCTGCCGATTTTTTATTTTTGCGCACATATTAAAAATATGGCCTTTTACTTTTTCTCCCATTTATAGAGATCCATGACCTGTGCTAGTGTTTTTCCCCGGTCGAGCTCGACCCGCACGCGATCTTCGTTTTTCTTTACTTCCATGGCGCGCCGCGCTATTTCATAGGCCCTTTCCATCGGCACGACCATCACGCCGTTGTCGTCTCCGATGATCCAGTCCCCCGGCCTGACCTTCTGGCCGCCGCAGGTGATATCCACGTTGATCTCGCCGAAGCCCTTAGGGTCGCCCGCGTTGGGCACATGTGCCGAAGCAAAGGCCGGGAACTTCATGCGCCGGATCTCATCCACATCACGGATCGCGCCATCTATGACCACGCCTTGTATGTCTTTTTGCCGGCATCCGTGCGATGCCAGCTCTCCCCAGGGCGCGACATAATCGCTGCCGTTATACACAACTATGATCTCGCCGGGCCCGGCAACATCGGACGCCTCGACGGGCTTCGCCCAGTCCCCCTGGAAAGTCTGCACTGTGACCGCTTTGCCGGCGATCTTGATGCCCTCGTAGAGGGGCTTGATGTTATGCATCGCATGCTGCCGGTGCATTGCGTCGGAAATATTCGGTGTCGAGACCTGCATGAATAATTCGCGTGTCTCCTCATCCAGCGATTTTTTTACAGGCGCAACATACTTTGTGCCCGCCGCGTCTATGCTCTCGCGAACAAGCCTTGCCGCTGCGGTGACATCCTTCGAATGTATGATATTGCCGCCGACGATGACGATGTCCGCCCCCAGCGCTGTCGCCTGGGCTGCCGACTGCGCGTCCAGCCCGCCTGCCACGGCGATCTGTACGCTCACCGCTTTACGGACCGCCTTTAGTATCTCCAGCGGGTCCTGGCCGACCATCTGCTCGTCGATCCCTACATGTACACCGATGATATCTACGCCGAGCTCCTGTAGCTTTGCCGCCCGTTCCGCCGCGTCCCGGACGTTGATCAGGTCCGCGCCAAGCTTGACGCCGTATTTTTTTGCCGACCTTACGGACTCCTCGATGGTCGAATCGTGCGAAGCTCCCAGGATCGAGACGACTCCCGCCCCCGCTTTCGCGGCCATCTCCACTTCGACCGCCCCTGTATCCATGGTCTTCATGTCAGCCACGATCGTATGGTCCTTAAATTCTCTCTTAAGCGAGCGAACCACATTCATCCCTTCGCTCTTTATTAAAGGTGTGCCTGCCTCTATAAAATCGCAGCCTCCGGCTACCGCTTCTCTTGCGATCTCCAGTGCTCTCGACAACTCGACCTCGTCTAGTGCAACCTGTAATATCGGCCTCATACAAGGGACCAATATTGACCCCGAAGATAATAAGGTTTCGCGGCCTCGAAATTAAAACCAGCCAGTGTCAAAATAATAGCCACAACACTGCAAACGTTTTAGATAAGCCTCCGGTGGCCGGGTGTTATTTTGATTTTGTTTGAGTCAGGAATTTTATTCTAACCACAGAGTACACAGAGTACACAAAGGAATGAACACAGAGAGTATTTTAGATATGCCTCCGGCGGTCGGGCGACTATTATCGTCATCTCTTTCTACATGGATTAATGAAATATACTATAAGGTCTCCGAGCCGCCGGAGGCATATCTAAGACTTCCTTTGTGTACTCTGTGTACTCTGTTGTTAGAATGAGTCGCCCAGCCGCCGGAGGCTTTACAATAACGTCAGCTATGCCTCTGTGTACTCTGTGTTTAGCTATGGGTCGCCGGGCTGCCGGAGGCTTTACAACAAAATAGAGTCGCCGCGCCCCGGAGGCATATACTAAACTAACCTTTGTGAAACTCCGTGTCCTTCGTGTTTTTGTGGTAAAAAACCATTTCATTTTGCATATCCGGTCGCCGGGAGCTAAAATAAATGCGCCTCGGTTAGATGGGTCGGTCATAAATCCAAAAGCGCTTGCTACTTTTATGATTATTATTTTATAAATTAAGCCAAAACCGATTTTATTGCGGTAAACGTTGCTGGCATCGCTATCGATTGCTATATACTTATTTTAACATAATAAAAATATTATAAAGAGATATAAATAACACAAAATAAATAAACAATATTTTACAACGATGATGGAGTTGAAAAAATTACACAGGACTACATTTTAGCCCCAGACAACTGCATGATCCACGAGTCATGCAAACGATACGGGATCAATACCATCGGAAAAAACTGCATCATCCTGGAAAACGTCACGCTTGGCTACCCTGAAGGTTCGATCCTGAGTGATGCGGCTGCGAAAAGGATAAAATTCGAAAATATTCCTTTTGCGGGCGTTACGCTTGGGGACAATGCGGTCATCAGGCCTAACTCGACCATATACAACAACGTGGTCATCGGCAACCGCCTCAGGACAGGCCATAATATCCTGGTCAGGGAAAATACCGTCATAGGCGACAATGTGCTCATCGGCACGAATGTAGTCATCGACGGTTCCACAAAGATCGGCAATAACGTGAGCATCCAGAGCAACGTATACATCCCGACAAACACGGTCATCGAAGATAATGTTTTTTTAGGCCCCTGCTCGGTACTGGCCAACGACAAGTACCCTATCAGGGTCAAATACGACATGAGAGGGCCTATTTTGAGAAAAGGAGCGTCCCTGGGCGCCAATTCCACCATACTCCCCGGAGTAGAGATCGGCGAGGGGGCGATGGTGGCTGCAGGCGCACTTGTGACGAAGGACGTACCCGCATGGAAACTGGCTATCGGCTTTCCGGCAAGGATCGCCGATCTACCCGAGGAACTGAAGACAATTAACAGGATTTGATACTATGATACCTATTGCAAAACCATTGATTGGGCAGGACGAGATCGACGGAGTAGTTAACGTTATGAAGACCGGTACGATCGCCGAAGGACCTAAAGTGAAAGAGTTCGAGGAATCGTTCGCCAGCTACGTGGGTGTAAAACACGCGATCGCCGTCAACTCCGGAACCGCCGCCCTTCACGTAGCGCTGCTTGCCAGCGGCATAGGCAAGGGCGATGAGGTGATCACCACTCCTTTCACGTTCATAGCGACTGCGAACAGTGTGCTATATGCGGGCGCAAAACCGGTATTCGCCGACATCGAGCCTGAGACTTTTAACATAGATCCCGCGGACATCGAGCGAAAGATCACGAAGCGGACGAAAGCTATCATACCTGTTGATCTGTACGGGCATCCCGCGAACATGAGGGCTATCATGGATATCGCAAAGGACCACGGCCTGAAAGTCATAGAGGACGCATGCCAGGCCCACGGCGCCGAATGCGGAGGTAAAAAGTGCGGCTCGTTCGACATGGGCTGCTTTAGCTTTTACCCCACGAAGAACATGACTACGAGCGAAGGCGGCATGATCACGGCTAACGACGACCACATGGCAGAGATGGCCCGCATGGTGAGATCACACGGCTCCAAAGTACGGTACTATCACGAGATGCTGGGCTTTAACCTTCGGATGACTGACATAAGCGCGGCCATTGGCATTGCCCAGCTGAAGAAGATCGACTATTACGACGAGCGGAGGATAGAGAACGCCGAGCTGATGAGTGAAAAGCTCACGGGCAAAGAAGGAGTCATCACCCCCCATATACGTCCCGGGTGCAGGCACGTGTTCCACCAGTATACGATACGTGTAACGGAAGAGCTGGGAATGCCACGTGACGAAGTAGTAAAAAAGCTCGGGGAGGCCGGCATAGGCACCAGTGTCTATTATCCGCTGCCGATCCATCAGCAGCCTTATTACAAACAATTAGGCTTTAAGGGGTCTCATCCTGTTGCCGAACAGATGTCAAAAGAAGTGCTCTCTCTGCCGATACACCCGTCGATCACCGAGGAAGATATCGATACGATCTCAAATGCAATATGGGGGCTCTAAGATGCGCGTAGGAGTCATCGGCGCCGGCGTCATGGGCGAGAACCACATACGGATATACAGCCAGATGCCGGGGGTAGACCTGGTAGGCATCGCAGATGTGGATAAGAAGCGCGTTGAATCGCTATCCAAGCAGTACTCCACGCAGGGCTTCCTCGATTATAAAGAATTATTGAAGCACGACCTGGATGCGGTGAGCATTGTCGTGCCGACCACACTGCATAAAAAAGTGGGCTTAGAGACCATCGCTTCTGGCACCAACCTTCTCGTGGAAAAGCCCTTTGCCGATACGCTGGAGAATGCCGAGGCCATCACACGAGCTGCGGAAGCCGAGAACCTCAAGCTCATGGTAGGGCATATCGAGCGGTTCAACCCTGCGGTCATAAAAATGAAGGAGCTCATCGACAGCGGGGAGCTTGGCCAGGTTGTATCCATATCTACGCGCCGGGTCGGCCCGTATAATCCGAGGATCAGGGACGTAGGCGTGATCCTGGACATCGGCGTGCACGATATCGACATTATTTCGTACCTCTACAAGTCCCCGGTCTCTGAGGTATACGCGATCGCCGGAAAAGTGATCCATACCTTCGAGGACCACGCGACCATAATGCTGCGTTTTGAAGGCGATAAAGCCGGAACGGTCGAGACCAACTGGCTGACCCCGCAGAAGACCCGGAACTTCACGGTCATCGGGACCGATGGCGTCGGCTACGGCGACTACATCGACCAGAAAGTGTTCGTGTATGACAATAACTGGGTAAAAGAAGCTAAAGTCGAGAAAAAAGAGCCGCTCCGGAACGAGCTAGAGAACTTCCTGAAAGCCTGCCAGAATGGCGGCTTGCCTCTGACGACCGGCGAAGACGGCATACACGCTCTACAGGTAGCACTGGCGTCCATAGAGTCATACCGGAACCGGTCTGTGGTAAAGATCCCGCCGAAGGCGTTGACCGGCCGCGAGACTGGCCACGCACAGACGGCTGTTGTATGATCTTTTGCGGAGGTACCCTATGAGCATAACGGATACTACTGTAAGCGGCACTTTTAAGATCAGCGTAGTGGTGCCTGCCTATAATGAAGAGCTTTTGATAGGCGAGACCCTGAAAGGCATTCCGGACTATGTGGATCGTGTGTACGTTGTGGACGACTGTAGCGCCGACCGCACGCGAGAGATAGTCAAGGGCTTCAACGATCCTCGCGTGGTGCTCATCTGCCACAAGAAGAATAAGGGCGTGGGCGGTGCCATCACTTCGGGCTATAAAATGTCGCTAAAGGATGGCATGGACATAGCCGTTGTCATGGCGGGAGATAACCAGATGGACCCCGCCCACTTGATGAGTCTGGTCAAGCCGGTCATAGAAGGCCAGGCCGATTATACGAAAGGCAACCGGCTCCTGAACGCTTCATACAGGAAAGGTATGAGCGCCTGGCGGTCCTTCGGGAACTACATCCTGACATTCCTGAACAAGATCGCCTCAGGATACTGGCACGTGGAAGACCCGCAGAATGGGTACACGGCCATTTCGCGTAAAGCGCTATCGATGCTGGACCTTGATAGCATATACCAGGGCTATGCGTTCGAGAACGACATGCTGGTCAGGCTTAATGTCCACGATGGCAAGGTGCTGAATGTACCTATACCAGCCCGCTATGGTAACGAACGATCGAAGATCCGGTATAGCTCCTTCATCATTGACACCAGCATCTATCTTGTGAACGCCCTGGCCTGGCGCATCTGGAATAAGTACGTGGTGAAGCTGCGTCCGGTGGGAATATTCTACCTGCTTAGCATCCTTCTCATGGCCGCCGGGCTGGTGGTGCTGCTTTACAACAATTACCTGGTCATCGCTGCAGGGGCGATCTTATTCGTGGCTGCGGTCGGGATCGAAGCGATAGCAGACAGCAGGCTTTACCGCAAGATGCGCAGCGTCAAGCAGTGATATACCCGTGCCCGTCACCGTGACGGGCGATTTTTTATGCATTACTTAGCGAGATGATCCGATGGACAGCGCAACTCTAGTGAATATACCTCTACGCGAGGCTGTTGGACGGAGCGCAGCGCTCTGGGACCTGTATACGCTTAAGGAAGAATACCTCAGGAAAGATTACGGCCAGTACCGGTCATTTTATTCCTCAGGCGAAAATCATATCCTGAAGCCGGCCGTATCAAAGCATCTGGTCGAAAATGGCATGCACGTCGAATATCCGGAGCAAAGAAAATTTGCCGTCTGTCTGACGCATGACATAGATGATATTTACCCCCCGCTATCACACATGGCTTTTTCTTCCATCGACAGTATCAGAAATCTCGAGATGCGCGAGCTGGCGCACCAGTTGACATGGAAACTTCGGGGAAAAACGCACAGCCCATATCGAAATTTCAAAGAGATCATGGAGCTGGAAGAGCAATACGGGGCCAGGTCATCGTTCTATGCCATGGCAACCGACCGGGATATCAGGCGTTTTAGGGCATATCGCGTCGAAGATCTCGAAAGCGACCTTGGTACAGTCGTAGATCACGGCTGGGAGGTCGGGCTTCATGGCGGTTACTATGCGTTCGACGATCTAGCGGAAATAAGGCTGGAGAAGTCCAGGCTGGAAAAAGTCGTAGGAAAAAAAGTGATCGGTTACAGGAACCATTATTTGCGCTTTAAGTTTCCCGTGACGTGGAAATACCTGGCCGATGCCGGGTTCGAATATGATACTACGCTGGGCTATAGCAATGCCCTTGGATACCGTAACGGCATGTGTCACCCGTTCAGGCCATATGACCCCATCCTGGGTCAGGAGATCGGCCTATGCGAGATACCGCTGGCGATCATGGATGGCACACTGTTCCGATATTATCATTCTGTACCAGAAATGTGGGACGCTGCAAGATCCGTGATCGACGCCGCAGAGCAGTATAACGGCGTGGTAACGCTGCTGTGGCATAATAATATTTTCAGCTCGCCGTATCGAAAAGAATGGAAGAAAATGTATGTTAAATTACTGGACTACTGTCATTCTAAGAACGCATGGATGACGAGCGGAAAAGAAGTATATGAGCTATGGCGCAAGAACGGTTATTAGTCTAATTAATACATAATGCCGACAGCTCTAAATTGTTTATTTTTTGTCATAATTGCGTCTTAGTGCTACTGTATGGACAGACACAAAATTGTCCATAAGTGACGAAGTAAAAGTTACGTTTATTCCTCGTGTATCAAGTATTGTAAGACGCTAAGCGGTAAGGAAGAAAAGATGTTAAGAAGCCACTATTATTTTTTTAACGCAAAGTCACAAAGTTCATTTTTGTATATGCCTCCGGCGGCTGGGTGACTAAAAACATATGATCTTAATCTCTGATCATTAAGAGTTATTAAACCCGGCATCACCGGGCTGCGGGAGGCATCTCTAAATCCTCTGTGTTAATACCATTGTGTACACTGTGTCCTTGTGGTTAGAATCACTCCGCGTCAATGCCTTTGTGTACTATGTGGTTAATGAGAGTCGCATCGGCCGCCTGAGGCTTATAATTAAACAATCTTCGCGTCTTTGCGGCTTTGAGTCTTTGCGTTAAAACATATGGCGGCTTCTCAAAAAACTTACTTTCTTTAACATCGAGCCTTACTATACTTGACATGCGACATATAAACGAAAACTTTACTGTAGCCACATAAAAAATCTATTGATAAAAAGGAAAGTGCGGGCCAGTATTTTACTGGAACCCGCTGACATCGTTCGAGTTGTAGATGAGGTCTGACTTACCTAATGAGCGCCATGCCGACCCGGAGTCATAATAGTAGCCTAATTCATTATCCGTGTCGTAGCTCGGGTTCAGTACGAATTTGCCCTTCTTCGGCTGGAATACCAATAACGGCCGTTTAGTAAGCTCGTCTTCTCTGACCATTGCGATATCGTCCGCCGAATTTCTAAGTACCGCATCGTTACTGATCTCCAGCAGTTGTCCGTAACTGGCATAGGACGAGAAGTCCATGTATCTCTTCACGACATAGTCACCCATCACGTAACCGGAAGGGCCGGTCATGTTTGACAGGTGGCCGATACCGTCTAATTCGCCTTCAGTCAGGTAATATGTGAAGAATGGCCTCTTCACCAGCGGGTTATCCGATGCCACAAAGTCGTTGGTTATGGACAATACGATCATGATGGCGAATATCAAGATCAGACATACTTTTGCATACCTTCCTGTCTTATAGAACAAGCCGGCGAAACCGACGGCGGCAAGCATGGTCGTGAATAGGAAAGCGTAATCGTGGAACCGGTCGATGTTCAGGTCCATGGCAAGCTTGTTGAAGAGCAGCGCAGGGCCCGGGAAAACGATCGGAAGGAACAATAGCGATGCGACGCCGAAGATCTTTGCTCTACTGTTAAAGTCCTTCGCTCTCAGGATATATATGATGCCCACGATAATGAAGAAAATCAGCGGAGCATACTGAAGGTAGTTCGCCAGCTCGTTATAAGGAGCAGTAATGATCGTCGTTGTGACCACCCCGGATGGCGCGGGCAAAACTATGTTATTATATAGCTCCTGTGGCAAACCGACTCCGAACAGCCCCCAGTATATTGCTGTCATCGCAACTGATATCACTATATATTTAAGTGATATGAACATCTGTGCTTTTTCTTTTACGAAGATCTTCTGAAGCACGTAGATCACTGACAGGATGAACAGCACGAATACTATCGAGACTGTGTGGTACATGATGATGGCCAGGGTTGCCAGGACGGCCATGCCGAATTTATACCTGTTGTTATTGCTGCTCAACAGTAAAAGTATGACCGCTAACATTAATATGGTCACAGCGCCCCTTGCGATCGAGTACATGCCGTCGAAAATGAAGAACGTCTGCACTGAGATAAGTAGCGCCGCTATCAGCCCTATCTTCTGGCTGTTCACCAGCTTTGCCACAATGAGGAAGATGATCAGCGGCGTCACAGCGTATATAATGCCGCTAACGATGAACATCATCGTATAAACCGGAGAGCTGGTGCCTGTGATCATATATACGCCGGCGACAAGTATGTGCCATAGCGGAAAAGCGGAATACAGCCCGAACACGTCGGTAACATGTCCGGCCTGCAGCAGGCTCTGGATAAACCAGGCATGCGCCAGTGTATCCGTCCTTCCGACGAAGTAGTCATACTTGAGCGTCACGCCCCATATCAGGTTCAAGTTGAGAAGTATGATCTGTACAAAAACAGCCGCCAGCTTTTTAAACTTCACTTCGAACAGCACGATCTGTAATAATATGAATATTGCAGCAATTGTAATGGCTATATAGTACCAGTATGTCCTGATATCGGACATATTGAGCAGTATGATAGATTCGGCAAATACTGCCATAAAGCTTATCATAAAAAACTTAAATAGCCTGTCTGACAGATTCACGTTTTGCGCCTGTACGCTATAATACTTATTAAACACGACAGGGGCAAGGATCATGGGGACCACGGCATATAGGCTTAAGATAAACAGATTATTCAGGCCTAATGCCAGTGTTACAAGTACGCCCAGAACGCCTAATACTGGAAGGGCGTATAGGACCAGTTTTCCTATAATTGCAAATAGCGTGTTCGAATCTACTTTGGTCATAGGTACCACATTCTCTAGATAATTCCTTATGGTGATAGCAGCATTTCAATAAACGCTTATACTATATTCTAGGTATATTATTTTAATTTATATATAAGGATATTGCTATAATTTTATTATGACAATTTATTATGATACTGTGGTAATAATAATTCTTCTACACTCGATAAAATAGGCATACTTATAATATAAATTAATATTTTAATAAATATGGTCAAGATTTAGCTTATTTTTTCATATATCGTGGATATATACTAACATACTCTTTCATAAATACTGTAAATGTTTAATGAAATTATTTATATAATAAGTGATATCATATCTAACGTAGTGATTATCTGGCAACCGTTCAAAATGCTTTCGTAAAACTAGCCAAACTCCCGGATGATCCTAGCTACATGAGGGTGATATTATCCGAAAAAATTATTTATGGGCTGTAATTGCCCTGGCCATCTTCCTGATTGTTGCGATCGTAGCGATCGTATACACTCTTAATGGGCAGACAGACTCCGTGAGCGCTGTCGGCAGCATCGCCAGCGCACCAGGCGGTAGCAACGGATCAAGCGCTCTCATGCCGGTGGCGCTCGCCGCCAGCACCACATCCCATCCGTTCCTGCTTTTCCACGACATCAGCGAAACGCCGGGATACCAGTACCGCACGCAGTCGCCCTGGAGCACCTGGCAGAGCTCGGTGATGAGTATCGCAAAAACAGCCATGAGTAAGGACTTTTCGCAGCCATGGAGTGGCGACGATAACTGGGTATCCCAGAGGGGCTACTATGCGATGAACCTCGCTCTTGCTTACCAGATCACCAAGGACAGCTCATATTCGGACAAGGCAGAACAGGCTTTGCTGAACCTTGACGTGGGCGTTGTCCCGGCATCGCCTCCGATGATGAGGCCGGAAGCGTTCCGGGCGATGTCACTTATGTATTATTGTCTCGCCTATGACTGGGTGCAGCCTACGATGGACTCCGCTACGGATATGGCTGTCAGGGATAAGCTTGCCCGGCTTTCGGACACCGTCTACCTGGAACTGAACAACAACGGCCAGGATAAGGACTATATCTCTTTTGTCGACTGGCAGGGCCAGGCATATCCGATCATGGGCATCGCGGGCGTGACGCTTTACGATTATACGAACCCGAACGGTATCTCCTTATCCTCAGACCCGGCCGAGTGGCGCCGGGTCGGGACCGACTATCTATTCGTGAACGATCAATTGCATGATTATAATAAGCCGCTGATCGCGTTCGAGGTGGACGGCGAAGGAAAGGACACCATGGGCTCCTATAAGGCGTATTATATCGACGATTTCTGCTGGTGGGCCCAGATATACACGCGGTTCTACGACAAGAACTTCTTCGACGTGTACCCGATCGCCCAGAAGATGCTCACGTCTGAGGTATGGGAGTCGCTCCCGGATCTTTACAGCGCCAATTTTGCGACGAACGGCCAGGCAAAGTACGATTATCATATCGGCATCGCCAATCTGCTCGATCCCGCTAACCGCTCTTATGCGCTGAACTTTGACAGCCGCATCGACAATACCGACGTATTGCCCTATGCCGAAGTTTTCCCGCACATATACTATGACTCGCAGATTTCGGACGCACTTCCCTACCTGGTCTTTAATAATTACTCAGGCGAAGAGATGACTTTTCCGACATGGACGAGCCATCTAAGCGGTAATTCCGTATACCAGGTCTTCAGGCAGAGCTGGAATGACGATAGCGACTGGCTGTCGCTCGTCACGTTCACCGACGATACCACCCTGTATAGCCGACGAAATAGCTGGCAGGAAGACCAGATGAGCTTCGAGTATTACGGCAAGGGAGACCTGTTGCTTTCCGACGGCGGAGAGGAAAAATCCGTGCTGGATAAAACTATGGGCGAGTCGGAGCTAAGCCATAATACCATCGCCATAGAAAACCCGCGGAGCCCCTTCAGTGCCTCCTCCTGGGGAAATAGCCCGGCAAGAGGCCTGGTCAAAGGTGTCCGAAATAGTGACGGTGTCACATACAGCATGAGGACAAGTGCCGATATCCGGGATATCGCCGAGGCCCCATGGCTTGACATGATAAAAGTGGACACGACCGTCTCAGGCGTACAGAGTAAATCCTATGGCACCTACCAGGCGCTATCATCGCCCATCCAGTACGAGCGAACGATACTATATCCCGATAAGGACTATTTCATTGTCATCGACCGTATGGACGGCACGCAGACATGGGGATATCGCACCATTTTCCGGCCATCCAGCCTTAGCATCACTCCCACAAAAGGAAGTAGTGTCGGGCACGTGAACGGCAATCTGTATATCGGCGACAAATCCTATAACTGGCAATCGCTCTCCTATAAGCAGGAGACCAACACCGGTGTCGATACGAACTCTATTCGCTGGGACACGACAAACCCGTATGGGAACAATGTCGAGCTACAGCTATACACTGTCCCCTCCTCCCCTGTCCTGGTGACTAAGTTCGTGGGCCGTATAGCAGGCTATGGCACTGCATCGGAAGTCTATAACCCGGTGGTACAGTTCGACCCCGCGCCGTCGCAGGACATGTACAGGGCTACGGTGCTGCTCTCTAGCTATGACACGGACGCGGCCAGGACGCCGTCGGAGATCGCAGTTACGGGCACGGGCAACGCAATGAAGATCGACTCTTCGGACTATACTGACTACGTGTATACCGGATCGGGCACATCTTCGTTCGGCCCGTATACTACGGATGCTGACACGGCATTCGTACGCACGGCGGATAAGCCCGTCGAGTGTACGCTCATTGGCGGCTCGGCTCTCCAGTATTCCGACATGCTTGTCGTGGCATCAAGCGAAAAGATGGACTATCTGACAATGAAATTGAATGTCAGTAAAATATCGATTGAGACAAACTGCACAAAGCCCGCGGAAGTCACGTCGTACCTGGTCGACCCGTCGGTAAGCTATCAGGTGACCATGGATGGCCAGCCGTACGAGAACTGGGCCATGGTCGATAATAGTACAGGTATCAACGTCACAGTTGAGCAGGGAGCGCACGATATAGAGATCAGTGCGCTCTCTTCCGGCCTGCCTGTCATTACAAGTGCCCTTAGCCCGCTGCCATTAACCGCCCCTGCTGCCCTATTAGCCGTATCCATAGTCTTGATAGCCTTTTATAAGCGGAAATACGGCCACTGAAAGGGTATAATCCCTATATGCCCGGTTACTTTTTCATTTTCATTTTTTCTTAAAGTATTATACGATAATTCTTCTCAGTCGTATTTTTAAAAAACATGGCTAAGCTTTCCCTATTTGTAAATATCTTATAAATATACCGATATTTTATATATGTCTGAATATACTATCGTTTGAAAGAAGAAAGTATATTAACCTTGCTATTGATAAGAAAAAATCAAATAAATTACCAAAAAAATATCAATAATATGTTAAATTGGCATTAACGGAGAAAACGAACACAATCCGATGGGTGTGGTTAGTATAAATAATAATAAAAACAGACTTTTAAGTATAGTTTTCGTAAGTTTACTTGTAATATCGGCCTTAGGCCCGGTCCTATCATCCGGTGCCCTGGCGGAAGCGAATAATACGCCGACGGCCGATACCGGTGCACTTGCTACAAATGCATCCTTCATTGATGCACTTGCTGCAAATACACCCGACACAGTAACACTTGCTGCGAATGCAACCGGCCTGTCTCATCCTTTCTTATTATTCCATGACATTAGTGAGACACCAGGTTATCAGCACCGTACGCAGTCGCCATGGAGCGGCTGGCAGAGCACAGTAATAAGCACTGCGAACACCGCGAAATCACTGAATTTCGCCACAAGCTGGAGCGGAGACGCTAACTGGGTATCCCAGAGAGGATACTATGCGTTGAACCTCGCTCTTGCTTACCAGATCACGAAGGACACGTCCTACTCGGCGAAAGCGAGAGAGGCGCTGCTGAACCTGGACGTGGGCGTCGTACCGACTGCGCCTCCGATGATGATGCCGCAGGGTTTCCACGCTATGGCAGTCATGAACTATGCCATTGCATATGACATGGTGCAGCCGACGATGGACGCGGCCACCGATATGAAAGTCAGGGACAAGCTAGCCCTGATGGCCGATGCCTGCTATAAGGAGAACGCGGCAAAGCCTACATACGTCGACTTCGTGGACTGGCAGGGGCAATCCTATCCGGACCTGGCCATTGCAGGAGTCGCGCTGAACGACTATACAAATCCTAATAAGCTGTCGTTATCCTCCATGCCCTCGGACTGGGTCAAGATGGGTACCGACTACATGTTCGTCAGCGACAAGACGCACACAAACGGAAAGCCGATGATCTCATACCAGGTCGATAACGAAGGTATGGACATGTTCGGAGCGTATAAGGGCTATTACATCGACGATTTCACCTGGTGGGCCCAGATCTATACGCATTTCTACGGCAAGAATTTCCTGGACGTATACCCGATCGTTAAAAACTTATTGACCGCTGAAGAGTGGACATCATTACCCGATCACTACAGCAGCAATTACGTCACGAACGGGCAGATGAAGTATAGTTACTACCAGGGAGTAGTTAACCTTCTCACTCCCGCAGAACGGGCAGTAGACCTGAACTCGGGAGCGCAGATCGACGCAGCGAGCACGCTGAAGTCTACCTCCATGAGCATGGTACACACAATGTATAACGCTCTACTCCCGCCCGCTTTACCATACCTGGTGTATGGCGATTACTCCAGCGTCACGAAGACCAACCCGACGTGGACGAGCCATTTAGCGGCCGACAGCATATACCAGGTCTTCCGCCAGAACTGGAACGACGACAGTGACTGGATGTCTCTGATCACGTTCAACAAGTCAGTTCCAGTATACGGATGGAGGGACACGAACCACCACGACAGCGCCAGCTTCGAATATTACGGCAATGGAGACATACTGCTCTCAGATGCCGGCGAAGTGAAGCATATACTTGGTAACGACCACGGACAGTCAGAGTTCCAGCACAACACGATCGCGATCGAGGACCCAAGAACCCCGTTCAGTGCATCCGCATGGGCTGGCAGCACTGCAAGGGGCATATTCAAAGGAACCCCGAGCACGCTGGTCTCGCCTTCCTACGTCCAGAGCCTTGCAGATGCTTCGTGGATGGAAATGATCAACGTGAGCACGCCTATCACAACGGTGATCGGAAGCTCCTATAGTACCAGCCAGAAACTGTCCTCGCCCATAGCTTATGAGCGAGATATCCTCTATCCGGAAAAGGACTACTTCATAGTCATCGACCGGATGGACGGTACGCAGACATGGGCATACAGGGACATATTCAGGCCGTCGAGCCTGGGCATCACCCAGACCACCAGCACGTCCGCCATAGGACACGTGAACGGCGCCCTGACCATCGGTAGCACGAGCTACAACTGGCAGTCCCTTGCAGCCAGGAAAGACACGGCAACAGGCCTCACGGCTAACAGCCTGACCTGGACGACGACAAACCCGAGTGGTAAAGCAGTCGTGCTGAACCTGTATACCGTCCCGTCTTCAAGCGTCCTTGTGTTAAAGGATGACGAGCGGTCGGGTGGATACGGGCTTGCATCAGAAGTATATTCACCGGTCGTATCATTCAAGACCGCGGCCGCGACTGATGTATACAGGGCAACAGTAGTAATGTCAAGGTACTCTACCGATAGCGCCAAGACGTCGACCACCGTAGCGGTGACCGGCACTGGTAATGCGCTGGAAGTCAACTCCGGCAGCTACCAGGACTACGTGTATACCGGAAAGGGAACATCCACGTTCGGATCGTTCTCCACGGATGCCAATACTGTCTTCGTGCGGCAGACGGGCAAGCCCAATGAGTATACGATGATGGGCGGATCGTACATCAACTACCAGGGCTCGCCGCTTATCAAGACGTCAAGCCCCGTGAGCTACCTGACATATAAGAACGACAATGGCAAGGTAGACTTCATGGCAAAGGGCTCGGGCAGCGTCACCATGACGTTGAGCCAGCTCGACCCGTCGACCACTTATCAGGTCTACAGGGATGGTGTGACATACTCTAACTGGGCCAAGTCCCCGGGCAGCGGAACCATGACCATCACAAGCGATATGAGTGAGCATGAGTTCCAGGTCCTGCCAAGCGGATCGGCGCCGCCGAACCCCTCGGCAACCCCTACGGCAACTCCTACTGGGACCCCGACTGTCAGCCCGACAGTCGCACCTTCGCCCACGGCAGTACCGAGTGTAACGGCCACGCCGACTGTGACAGTAACGCCTAAGCCCACAGTGACAGTAACGCCTAAGCCCACAGTGACAGTAACGCCTAAGCCGACTGTTACAGTGACTCCGACACCATCGAATACGCCTGTAAAGACCGGGCTGGTGCTCTGGTACGATATGAGCAGTACGACCAGCACGATCACTGACTTGAGCGCTTCACATAACAACGGTGTCGCATACGGCACCACCTATGCGAAGCTGCCAGGCGGCTCAGGATCGAGGACCTTCGATGGACTGAACGACTATATCCTGACTAAGAACACGGCGAGCCTGAACCCGACCAGCGGCATGACTGTCGAGGTGCTGTTTAAGCCTACTAAGGCCAATGCGCTACAGACACTGGTCAGTAAGAGCCGTTCAAGCAGTCCTGGCGATGGATATACACTGTGGCTGTCATCGAATAACAAGCCGCAGTCCATCGTGTTCAATAAGCAGCGGGCCGAAACTTACGTCTATGGTAGCGCCATCGTCGCCAACAAGTGGTATGATGTCGCTAGTGTGTATGACGGCAGTACGGTCACGATATATGTGAACGGCGTGAAGTCCGGATCGGTGGCCTGCGTAGGCACGTCGCCATCTGCCATGGATCTGACGATCGGTAAGTATAGCCCGAGCAGCACTGCATTCTTCACCGGAAGCATGGCGAACGTCATGGTCTATAACAGGGCTCTCACTGCATCGGAGCTCAAGACCAACTATAACGCAGACGCATCCAGGGTAGGGCTCCCAGCCCTATCCACGGGGACCGCGTCCGCGAGTGGCAGCATGCTAGACCTTGCGGCGCTCCTGCAAGCTTCCTCAGGCTTGTATAACGCCCTCATGTCGCAGCTGTAAGCACAAATGTAATTTGGTCTAAAATACACGCTAAAATACGGCGGCAGGCCGATTGAAAGCCAGTCGGCTTGCCTGTCGTCTATTTTTTTAACCGATACCATAGCTATCATTCGGTACATTGTTTATTTCACTATTTATGATCGTCCTGGCGTTCCAGCCACAACCTCATGACAGGAAACCGATAACAACCTTTAATATCTATCAATAAATATTTATAATAACTATTTAATTTATTATATAGCAAAGGCTTATGAATGGTGTCATCTGATGACTGTCGTTACCTTACAAGATAAAGGCCTCTGGGACGACCTTGTGGATAAAAGCCGCCGAGGTTTGATCTTCCACAAGTGGGACTTCCTAAAGATCGTCGAGAAACATTCAGGATACCGGCTGCTGCCGCTCGGCATTTATAAAGGTGACAGCCTGACCTGTGTATTCCCGCTATTCTGTAAGCGGGAGATGGGGATGAAAATGGTCTTCTCCCCGCCCCCGCACGCCTGCATACCTTACATGGGACCGGTAATGGGCCCGATGTACGATGAGCTGAAACAGAAGCGAAAAGAGAGCTACCTGAGCGCTGCAATCGACGAAGTAAACGCAGAGATCCGGAAAATATCCCCGAATTACACGTCGATCATAAACAGCCCGGGGATCGCTGACATCCGGCCGTACAAGTGGAATGGGTACCGGGAGGAGTCTAATTATACGTATATGATGGACCTAACAGCGCCCATAGACGATATCTGGGCAGGCTTCGACTCCACCTGTAAAAAGAACATAAAGAAGGGTGAAAAGCTAGGGCTATCCCTCAAGCAGGTACATGATCCTGTCAAGTTTTATGGGGTCATGACGAAAAGATATAGTGAGCAGGGCCTGAGCTCGCCTCTTTATAACTCGCAATACCTGACTGACTTACTCGAGGCTTATCCCGATAACCTGAAAATGTTCTTCGTGTACATGGGCGACGAGATCGCCGCGCTGTGCATCGATTGTGATTATAAGGACCGGGTCATTCACTGGCTAGGCGCGGCCAGGCTCGACAATGGGTTTGCGGGAAACGACTTCATGGTATGGGAATTGATCAATAAAGCGAGAGCAGACGGCTTTAAGGAATTCGAGATACAGGGCGCTAACCAGAAGCGTCTGTCCGAGTTTAAGTCAAAGTTTAACCCCCAGCTGGAAACCTATTACCCCATCCAGAAGAGCGATAGCCTTGGCCGTCTGGCCGAATGGGCATACGTTAACATCAAGATGAAGAAAACACTGAGCTTCTGACCCGAGGTATATTTACAGTACATGTTCATGCCGGCCAGTGGCAGGCCGGCATCAAGTATGATCAAATCTGTAACAATATTCTTACGGAATATTTACTGCAAATTATACAGTGTCACATTATACTTTTATTAATAATTATATTTATTAGAATATAAAAAATATTTAAATATATAAAATTACATATGTATTATTAATGGTATCTATATGATCGCTGATCTGACTACTGATAAAAAACTATGGGATAAGTTTGTCGATAGTAGCCCCTCCGGCCTGTTATTCCATAAGTGGGATTTTCTGAAAATCATCGAGAAACATACGGGCTATACATTTCTTCCCTATGGCGTATATCAAGGAGAGGAGCTCCTATGCGTTTTTCCTCTTTTCTATAAGAACTACTATGGGCTGAAAATGCTTTTCTCGCCTCCTCCCAGGATATGTTTACCTTATCTTGGATTTGTGATGGGCCCTGGCTATGAGGATATGAAACAAAGAAAAAAAGAACATTACCTGAACTCTGTGGTCGAAGCCATCGATAAGGAAATAACCAGGCTTTCCGCCAACTATGTTTCAGTCTTATCAGCGCCAACCTATTTTGATGCCAGGCCCTTCAAGTGGAATAAATTCGATGTCGATATGAACTATACTTATACCATCGATGTCGACAGGGAATTATGCGAGATATGGGACGGTTTCAGTAAAGACTGCCGGCAAAGGATCAAGTCAGTTGAAAAGATGAATGCCAGCATGAAAGAATCTAAAGACATTGATCGATTTTATTCCATCATGAATTCAACGTATAAAGACCAGGGATTAAACTCGCCCTTGATCAGCCTCGATTATCTAAAGGATATCCTGGCCGCATTTCCAGACAACATAAAAATTTATTACCTGTATGTGGATGATCAGATCACGGATGCAGAGCTGGTATACTCCTATAAGGACAGCGTAAAACTATGGCTGGGTGGGATGACCATACAAAAAAACATACAGGGCACACAGGAATATTCTACCTGGGAGCTTATTAAAAAAGCAAAGTCCGAAGGGCGCAAAGAGCTAGAGATCGTAGGAGCGAACATAAAACGACTATGCGAATACCAGTCAAAATTCAATCCGTCTCTCAGCTTATTTTTATCAATCAATAGAAAGAGCGTCCAGGGTGGAATGGCAGAATTTTTCTATAAGAACATGATTAAAAAGAAAATCTCCGGTATCATTTAACTTTTTTATGTAACCATCCATGGTCTGTTTTTAATCATATTGATTTTTTAAGATGCCATACTTTTTACACGAAGAATTTTTTCATATATGCCTATGGCAGCCAAGAGACGCAATGTATGGCTTTTGTACATCTTTGCTGTGTTGATTATTGTTTACTCTTTGTTTCTTCGTGCTACCGTATGGACATCAAGCAAACCAACCAGAAAAGACGAGCCATTAACCACTTAAAAAATGAACTAAAAAATGAAAACACTTAACGAAAAATATCGGATCGTAGTATCGAGGGCATGATCTCTATACCCTCAAATCCATTTCTGGTACCTGGCTATACATACGATCACGGCCGCCATGATGGCAAAGGTCATTATGAATGCATACCCGACGCCGACGGTGCCAAACTTGACCATGAACAGGTAAGACGACGACAGCAGCAATACTAGCGTAATGAAGTTCATCACGACGATGCTGCTAACGTTCATCCTTACATTTTGTATCGGGATGAACAATGCATATGCCGCGAAGAAGAAGCTGGATATGGATATCAGCCTCAGCAGGTCCAGCGAGCCGACGTAATCATTTCCGAAGAACGCGAGCATGTACCCTCCGAGGAAATACACGGCGATCACCCCCGGTACCAGGATCGCGTATATGGCCATCACTGCCCGCTTCACGTTCACCTTCATGTTCTCGCCATGGCTGCCCTCCACGAACAATGACGTGCCTATCGTGTAAGGTACCATGTAGAAGAAAGTCGCGATCGTGAACGCGATGTAAAATTTTGCAGATTCAGCTTCGCCTAATAAATTCAAGACCAGAAGCGGCAGGAGTGAGTAGAATGCATTATAGAGAATATTTGCCAGGTAGTTGCCGGAAAAAAACTTGAAGGATTTTTTAATGAAGCCGAAGTCCATGTGCAGGCTGAACTTCACCAGTTTGCTTAGCAGGTAAAAGACGAGGACGCACATGGCAATATACGCGAGCCCGGACGCCACCAGTATGCCCAGCGCTCCCAGGAACGCTAAAGGCAGCAACAGTGGGATCCTCATGGCCATGATCAGGTTCTGGATAAAGCTGTACTCGGACTTCCTGACGGCAATGAAGGTAGTCCCCGTAATGAGCACGATAGAGCTTATGATGACGAATCCGATAAAAAGCGGAGCATAAACCGGCGTCTGGATGAACGCGAGGCTCGGGGATAAGATATTGATGAACAATACATAGACGATAGCCAGCACTGTGGCCGATATCGTAGTAATGATGATACAGGTATTGAATACCTTATCTTTATCATAGTCCGATATAAAACGAATAATAGAAAAATCCAGCCCGAACGTCGAGAACTGCGTGATGACTGCCGTGGAAGATATAAGCCCTACTGCAAGCCCCACGTTCGAGATAGAGTAAAACCTGGCTGCTACGATCCAGAAGATAAAGCCAGTTGCCACGACCAGTGCCTTTGTCATGACCAGGAAGAATGAGTTTTTGTATAGCTGGATGTTAAAGAACTTATCGCCGAATATCTGTCTAAGCTCAAAAACAAAATTTTTATTTATGATATTCATATTATAATTGTTTATATGATAATTGATATTTAATGATTTCTATTGTCATCGCTTAACCAATATATTAATGGCATATAATTGCCTATTTTGCAATTAATTATTTACTTATTATATTAATTTATCATTTCTATTAATCATAT
This sequence comes from uncultured Methanocellaceae archaeon, assembly GCA_963780665.1. GTDB lineage: Archaea > Halobacteriota > Methanocellia > Methanocellales > Methanocellaceae > Methanocella. Next base: position 526,815 of record CAWACJ010000006.1, read on the forward strand.
TGCTGCTCTTGCATAATCATAGTTAGTGAGATATCACAAAAGCGCCTGTGGTCATGTGCTTTTGTGAAGGGCTGTCAATCATTACTAATAATTATTAATTAATTCATAAAAAAGTATTAATATGAAAATAACAATATAATTAATAGCCAACCGCAAGTATGTCATTCCCATCCTACCCAACACAAGATGTGCGGGCATATTTCGGCAACCGGGCTGATGATATTCAGCATCTGTAAATGGACTATAAGCATGTCCGGCAGCGAATATATCGGGCAACGCGCCCGGCATCATTTCAATGCGATAACAACTATGAGGCGAGAACATGGCACATGAACATTCGAACGATCTCGTTAATAAACCGTCGACCGTACAATTTGACAATCATAATCTGATCAATGGTATAGGCCTTGACGTATGGCTTGTACTGGGTTTTGTCCTGGTGACGCTTTTATCCATATACACAGCGCCCCTTGACCATACTTATGTCAGGTTCCTCCTGGGGCTAGCCATGTTACTATTACTGCCCGGCTATGCACTCGTGATCGCTATTTTCCCGGGCAAGGGCGATATAGGCGTCACCGAGAGATTTGTATATTCGTTGGTGTTCAGCATCATAGCGGTCCCGATGATAGGCTTTATACTGAACTTCACGCAATGGGGCTTCCGCCTTGACGATTTGGTAATATGTGCAACGGCTTTCATTATCCTGTGCACGGTTGTGTCCATATTGAGAAGGCGAAAGCTTCCTGCGTACGAGCGCCTGAATGGCGGCCGTCTTTTTAGTAATGCCTTATTGAGCTTTTTCCCGGCTACTGATAAGCCGACAGATACGGTACTCACGTTACTGATAGTTCTCTCCATCCTGGCCGTAGCCGGCACCGGGACATATTACCTCGTAACGCCAGCGCCAGGCGAACAATTTACGGAATTCTACATACTAGGCATGGATGGTAAAGCGACCAATTATTCTACGAACTTTACCCTCGGCGAGGAGAAGCCGATCATCGTAGGCATAACGAACCATGAGCGTCAAAATATGACATACAACCTTGCCGTAACATTATCGAATCAAACGAATCTCTCTACACTGCACACGGATCGTATCCTTCTGGCAGACAATAAGACCTGGGAGAACGTTGTCAGCCTCAAGCCTGATCTGACCGGTGACCCGATAAAGCTGGAGTTCAAGCTTTATAAAGACGGTAACACGACAGCGCCATACAGGGACCTGTATCTGTGGGTGAATGTCACGAGCCCTGGCCAGGCGTCCCCATCGAACGCCATCTCCGATAACTGGACTTCAGTGCCGTTAGTGTCATCGCCTGTAGTCTCGACATAGGCCAGTGATCCGGCAGGCGAGGCGACTAAGCGCAAGATGATCCCAAAGCGGCTATTATGGGGTCGCCCGCCTGCCGTACAGACAAATATTACTTTTTTACTGCTTCCTCTACAAATCACTTATACCTCTATTTATCAGTGCTTAACCGGCCGAATTGTTATTTTATCAAAACGACATTTACCCCTAAAAATCTTAAGGATTTAGATTTTTATTATAGTAATATTTATATTAACATGTTTATAATTTATAGAACAGTAAGTAAAGGTGCTATGCCCTGAGTTGAGGTGTGAGGGCTGAAGTACCTGAGGTGAGGTAACATGGGTGTAAAAAAAGTCCGGATAGCGTTAGCTTTAGCTATATTTTTAATATTGGGCCAGGTGATCGTTAGCCATAGCTTCGCTTCAGCCGAGAATCAAAGCTCTTCCGGTTCATCGAACATCGGCATATCCGGCTTATCGAACAATTCCGCTTTACTCGCCGCATCATCTACTCACCCATATTTACTCTTTAGCGATATTAACGATACTCCTGGCTATAATTATCAATCGCAGACTCCCTGGAGTGGCTGGGAAAATAATATCATTGCATCTGCTAAACTAGCCTTATCTCGAAATTTTGCACAGGCCTGGAGTGGTAACGATGACTGGGTCTCGCAGCGTGGCGCGTATGCGATGAACCTGGCTCTCGCATACCAGATAACCAGGAACCCCACTTATGCTGCCAAAGCAAAGGAGGCGCTATTGAACATTAACATCGGCAGCATCCCTGCGTCTCCTCCCATGATGAGGCCTGAGGCATTCCAGGATATGGCACTTTTATATTACTGCTTCGCATACGACTGGACGCAGCCGACCCTTGATGCTGCCAGCGACAGCACGATCAGGGATAAGCTCGCCACACTGGCCGACACGTGCTATCAAAAAATAGCTGCGCAGCCAACGTATATTTCATTCGTGGACTGGCAGGGCCAGGCTTATCCTGACCTGGGCATTGCAGGCGTGACCCTGAACGACTATACGAATCCCAATCACCTATCATTATCATCGTCGCCATCGGATTGGGTCAAATGCGGCACAGATTACTTATTCGTGAACGATAAGCTTCATACGGGAAACAAGCCGCTGATCAGCTATGAAGTGGATAATCAAGGCAACGATCTGCTGGGCGCGTATAAGTATTATTATATCGATGACATGGCTTGCTGGGCACAGGTATATACCCATTACTATGGTAAAAATTTCCTGGACGTCTACCCGATCATTAAAAACCTCTTCATGGCTGAAGTATGGACGTCGCTGCCCGACCACTATAGCGGGAACTATGATTCGGACGGCCAGGTTAAATGGGATTACCAGCTGGGCGTTGCAAATCTTCTGGACGGCGCGGACCGTTCGTACGTACTGAACCAGTATGACCATGTAGCCGCCTCGACGATACTCCCGTACTCGCGGACTTTCTCGAATCTTTATGATAGTAGCCTGCTACCGGATTCGCTTCTATATCTCGTCTATGACGACTATTCGCAGACCCCTAGAAACTATCCTGCGCAGGCTAGCCGTCTTAGCCCGGACTCCGCATATCAGGTGATGCGGAGTAGCTGGTCGGACGACAGCGACTGGATGTCACTCATCACATTCGAAAAGACCATACCGATATACGCGTGGCGTAATTCCGAGCACGGCGACCAGCTGAGCTTTGAATACTATAGCAGGGGAGACCTGCTGCTGGCTGACGGCGGCGAAGATAAATATATCCAGGATCATTATTATGGTCGTACGGAGGTCAGCCATAACACGATCGCGATCGAGGATCCGCGGTCGCCCTTTAGCGTGTCCTCCTGGGCCGGCAGTACCGCCAGGGGTGTTTATAAAGGTAGTCTGAGCACGGGCCTGGTCACGCCGGCGTCCGTCCAGAACATCATCCAGACGCCCTGGCTCCAGATGCTGGACACGGACGAAACGATCACCACTGTAACGTCGAACGATTATACCAAAGGTCAGGCTCTCTCTTCTCCCATACAGTACGAGCGCATGGTCCTGTATCCGAATAATGATTATTTTATCGTCATTGACCGGATGGAAGGACAGCAATCCTGGGGCTATCGCAATATCTTCAGGCCCTCCAGCCTGGGCATCACGCCCACCGGCAGTACTAGTAATATCGGTCATGTGAACGGCGCCCTGAGCATAGCGAACACCTCCTTTAACTGGCAATCGCTACCATATAAAGTGGAAACTTCCACGGGCATAAATACCAATTCGATCACCTGGGATACCAAGAATCCATACGGTAATAATGTCGAATTACAGCTTTATACGGTCCCCGCGTCCGATGTGCTCGTGACCAAGCACGTGGGGCGTATCGCCGGCTATAACGAAAGCTCTGAAGTATACACGCCGGTCGTTTACTTCAAGGCCGCGCCAACAAATGATCTATACCGGGTCACGGCGCTGCTCTCGAAATATTCCTCAGAAAGCGCAAAAACCCCGACAACCATCCCTGTCAATGGCATCGGTAATGCTATGATGGTCGACGGGTCGTCTTACGACGATTATATTTATACGGGCCAGGGGAATTCGACGTTCGCGCCTTTCTCGACAGATGCGGATACGCTCTATGTCAGAGTCAGTAGGACGCCCACGATGTTCGCGTTGATGAACGGCGACTTTGTCTATTATAATAATACGCCTCTCGTGACACTATCATCGAAAGCCGATTACTTTACACTAAATAATGAAGGATCGAAAATAACATTCGACGTGAAGGCCTCGAATAAGATCGATATCACACTATGGCAAATAGATCCGGCGCACACTTATTCGGTTAAAATGGATGGCTCGACATATTCGAATTGGGATATGGATGGCAATAATGCAGAGATCGTGATCACGGCCACATCGGGTGACCATACATTCGAGGTGAGCCAGACTGGCTTTGTCTCTACAACTCCTGTGCCCAGCCCGACTCCTACTGTTATTCCAACTGATTCGCCTACTGTTACTCCTACTGTTACTCCAACTGATTCGCCTACTGTTACTCCTACTGTTATTCCAACTGATTCGCCTACTGTTATTCCAACTGATTCGCCTACTGCTACTCCTACAGTGACCGCTACTCCTACGGTGACTCCTACTCTGACTGCTACTCCTACGGTGACTCCTACATACGCTACTCCGACTGCTACTCCTACGGTGACTCCTACTCCGACTGCTACTCCTACGGTGACTCCTACTCCGACTGCTAGGCCTAGTGTTACTCCTACTCCGACTGCTACTCCTACGGTGACTCCTACTCCGACTGCTAGGCCTAGTGTTACTCCTACTCCGACTGCTAGGCCTAGTGTTACTCCTACTCCGACTGCTAGGCCTAGTGTTACTCCTACTCCGACTGCTAGGCCTAGTGTTACTCCTACTCCTACTGCTAGGCCTAGTGTTACTCCTACAGCTACACCCACAATCAGCCCGGTAAAGACAGGGCTGGTGCTCTGGTACCAGATGAATGGTACGGGAAGCACGGTGACAGACCTGAGCGGCAATCATAATAACGGGACGATGCATAACGCCAGCTACGTTAAACTTCCAAGCGGGAGCTGGTCGATGAAATTCAACGGTATCAACAGTTACATTCTCTGCCCTAACTCGGCGAGCCTTAATCCCACTAGTGGATTGACCATCGAGACGATGTGCCAGCCTGCTGCGTTAAGTGATCTTCAGTCTCTGGTCAGTAAGAGTCGCTCCAGTAATCCGGGAGACGGATATACGCTCTGGCTGGCATCTAATAACCGCCCTCAGTTTATCACTTTTAGCCAGAGCCGTACTAAATCATATCTCTATTCTAATCAGAGCCTGGCGGTTAATAAGTGGTATCATGTCGTGGGAGTATATAATGGTAAAAATCTCTACATTTACGTGAACGGCGTCAAATTCGGAACGGCGGTTTGCGTAGGCATGTCGCCTTCCGGCATGGACCTGTCGATCGGTAAGTATGCTGCCGGTTCGCTTGCTTACTGGAATGGGAATATTTCCATGGTGCGTATATACAATCGCGCACTGACTGATGCCGAAGTCAAGACAAACTACAACGCAGACCGCTCGGCGGTAGGATTGCCTGCCATATAATGGCAGGCTCTCGATCATTTTATACTTTTTTATCAATGGAAATATATTTATAATAAAAATATATATTTTATTATTACATAATCGGTTGTGTATTTACTGGCATCCCGGTTATCGTATCCATATAGAAAACGACATATGGAGGTCTCATGAAAGTAGCAATTATTAAGGATGAAATGCTGGATTATTGCAGGGACGCCCCTTTCCATCCTCCTGAAAAATATCCAGAATATCCGTTTAATGATACTTGTAATGGCAATAGCTGCTATGGGCAGGTTAGAGACCTGCTATATAAACTGGGTATGGACCGCGATCATTATGGCATGCCATCGTGGAACCCGCTGGGTGAGATCATACGCCCGGGAGATAATGTTTTTATCAAGCCCAACTTCGTGAGCCACCATAACAGCGTCGGGGGCACGGACGCGATCATCACGCAGGGATCGGTCATCAGGCCAATGGTTGACTATGCCTGTATTGCGCTAAAAGGCACTGGCAGCATCACGATCGGTGATGCGCCTTATATTAATACGGACTTTGACGAGGTCGCAAAGATCACGGGGATGGGCGAAATTGCGAAATACTACGAACGATCCGGGGCGATGAAGCTGCAAATTGTGGACTTGCGAAAAGAACAAGGAGCCATACAGCTCGCCCACATCAATAAAGTCCAGCTGCCTGGCGATCCTCTTGGCTATACGGCCGTAGACTTGAAAGAGGATTCAGCACATTACGGCTCCGGCGAGGACCCGAAAAAATTCAGGGCCGTTTATTATGATAAGCATGAGATGTCAAGGCACCACACGGAAAATAAGAACGAATACTGCATAGCGAACAGCATCCTTAATGCGGACGTGGTCATCAGCATGCCCAAGATGAAGACTCATGGTAAGACAGGAATGTCCTGTGCGCTAAAGAACCTGGTCGGCATCAACGGCGTGAAGGACTGGCTGCCTCACCACATGGCGGGATCTGCGGAAGAAGGCGGCGACGAGTACATGCTTAGAGACGCCAGGAAGGGCCTGTTCATAAGGCTCAGGGATGATTCCGCTGCCATGAACAATGTTCTAATACTTGCCCCCGTTCGTGCGGTTTGCGCCATGCTGTTCGTGTCGAAAGCAGTGATGCCTTTCAACGATTCGATCGAGGGAGGAAGCTGGTATGGTAACCACACGCTTCCCCGGACGATCGCCGACCTAAATAAGATACTCTTGTATGCGGATAAAAAAGGCATCATGCAGGATACAATGCAGCGAAAAGAGTTCATTTTAGTGGATGGCATTACGGCCGGAGAAAAAGAAGGTCCTATGTCTAACAGCGCGAAAAAGTGCGGCGTGCTCATGGCAGGATTCAACCCGGTCGAAGTAGACGTCGCCTGCAGTATAGTCATGGGATTCGATCCCGAACAGATCGGTACGATCAAAGAAGCTGCAGACTTCAAAAAGTATCCTTTAATTACCGGTGACCTGCGAAACATCGAGATCGTTTCCGATCGATGTAACAATATCAAGGGCGTATACGATGCTTTCAATTGCTCCCTGGTGCCCCCCAAAGGCTGGACGGGCCATATTGAATATGTGCCGAGCCCATCGGCCGTTTCACCCGTGGCCGGGAGCCAGGCTACGGTAATGCCGCTGCGCCATTAGATAAGGCAATGCGGCAATATTTTTTTTAACTGACCGAATGGACACATTTATTTATACCTTTGCTATTATAAGTAAACCGGCTAAACCGGCCTACAAGGTGTTCATGAATGGTTCAGTATGCGGACAGGATCAACTCGCTGCCCCCTTACCCTTTTGCAGAGGTAGACAGGGCGAAGCAGCAAAAGCTTAAGGAAGGCGTTGATATCATAGACCTCGGGGTGGGCGATCCGGACACTCCGACGCCGGACTATGTCATCGATTCGTTGTGTAAAGCGGTCCACGACCCGGAGACGCATCAGTATCCCTCATATTCAGGCTCGACTGTGTTCAGGGACGAGGTCGCTGAATGGTTCGGGAAGCGCTTTGGCGTAGAGCTGGACGCGAGCCGCGAGATATACACGCTGATCGGCTCTAAGGAAGGCATCGCGCATATCCCGACTGCCTTCGTGAACCCGGGCGACTACACGCTGTGCCCCAACCCGGGATATCCGGTCTATGCGATCGGGACTACGTTTGCGGACGGCAGGCCTTACGATATGCCCTTGCTTGCCGAGAATGGCTTCAAGCCGGACCTCTCGAAGATCCCCGGGGAGATCGTAAAGAAATCCAAGATGATCTTCATCAATTATCCTAATAACCCGACAGCGGCCACTGCCGATAAGAAGTTTTTCAAGGAAGTGATCGACTTCGGGCAGGATAATCATATAGTCGTCGTGCACGACAACGCCTACTCGGAAGTCACTTTCGATGGCTACAAGGCGCCGAGCATCATGGAGGTGCAGGGAGCCATGGACTGCTGCATCGAGATACACTCGCTCTCGAAGACCTCCAATATGACCGGCTGGCGCATCGGGTTCGCGGTCGGCAACGCAGATATCGTCGCAGGCCTGGGCAAAGTCAAGATGAACGTGGACTCAGGCGCGTTCCTCGCGATACAGTATGCGGCCATCGACGCGCTCAAGCATTCCGAGCAGTTCACTAATAAGATGAACAAGATATACCAGGAGCGCCGCGATACGCTACTAGTCGGGCTCAAAGCCATGGGCATAGAGATGGAAGCGCCAAAGGCTACATTTTACATGTGGACACCCGTGCCAGGCGGGAACTCTGTCGAATATGCAAAGTATCTCCTGGATAAGGCGGGCATCGTTGCCACTCCGGGCATCGGTCTGGGCAAATACGGCGAAGGCTATGTGCGCTTCTCGCTGACCAGGCCAGTCGAACGCATCAGGGAAGCAGTTGAGAGGATGAAGAAATTATGAAGGACTTTGAGATACCAGGGCATCTGGAAGTCAAGGACGGCCACTTATTCATAGACGGTGCCGATACTGTCAAGCTTGCAAAGGACTTCGGCACCCCGCTATACGTGACCAGCGAGGACCGGCTACGGGAAAACTACCGCAGGTTCGCGAAGGCGTTCCACGGTGCGAAGATATACTTCGCGGCCAAGTCGAACAATAATGTCGTCGTCCAGAAAATACTGGCAAAAGAAGGCGCGGGAGCCGATGCGTTCTCCGACGGCGAGATATTTCTAGCCAGGATGGCGGGCATCCCCGCCAACAAGATCCTGTTCACGGGGAACTCTAAGACCGACGCCGAGCTCGAATCGGCGGTCAACACCGGGGTCATGGTATCCGTGGACTCTCATGACGAGCTACTCGCATTATCGGCCATCGCCGACCGCCTCAACAAGGAAGTCAAGATCGCTTTCCGCGTGAACCCGGACATATCCGCGGGTGCTCATCCCAAACTGGCGACTGGCTTGAAGATCTCCAAGTTCGGCATACCTCGCGATCAGATCGTGAGCATGTATCAGGAGGCAAACGACCTACCGGCGATCATACCGGCCGGCATTCACTGCCACATTGGCTCGCAGATACTGGAGACTGCGCCGTATGCTGAAGCCACGACTAAGATGATGGACCTGGTGGAGCAGATCTCAGGGTTCATAGACCTGGAATTCGTGGATATCGGCGGAGGGTTCGGCATACCATACGAGAAAAACGTCAAGGTGCCGACGCCGCATGACTGGGCCGACGCGATCATGCCAGTATTCAAGGATCGCTGCAAAATGATCGGCATTCACCCTGAGCTACATCTCGAGCCTGGCCGCTATATCGTGGCGGACACGACCGTTTTGCTGATGCACGTGAATACCGTCAAGCATACCTCGAAAAATTTCGTGGGCACGGATGCGGGCTTCAACACACTGATCCGGCCGGCCATGTATGATTCATATCATGAGGCCGTAGTAGCAAATAAAGCTGATTCCGAAGCCACCGATACGTATACGATCGTGGGCCCGATTTGCGAGTCCGGCGACATACTGGCAAAAGACCGCAAGCTTCCGGCTATCCAGAAGGGCGACATCGTAGCTCTACTGGACGCGGGCGCATATGGATATTGCATGAGCTCGCAGTACGTGGGAAGGCCGCGGTGCGCCGAAGTGCTTGTACATCATGGCAAAGCGGATCTGATACGCAAGCGAGAGACCTACGATGACCTGTTACAAAACCAGCTGATACCGGGCAGGTTGCTATGACCGAAGTGAAGTTCACGAAATTACAGGGCAATGGTAATGACTTTATCCTGGTCGACGAGTACCAGGACACGGTCGTGCCGGATGACGTAAAGGCCGCGTTTGCGAAGAAGTACTGTGACCGGCGGTTCGGCATAGGTGCCGACGGCGTTTTATTCTTAAGTAAATCTTTCCATGCGCCGCTGCTTATGCGCATCTATAACGAGGACGGCTCAGAGGCGGAGATGTGCGGAAACGGTGTCAGGTGCTTCGAAAAGTATGCGCTTGACCAGCGCTATATCGTCCCGGGTAAATCGTCGGTGGATACGCGCGCCGGCGTAAAAGAGATAGAAAGTCGAATAGAGACTGGTAAGACCTTTGTCAAGGTGAACATGGGAAAACCTTTGTTCGACAGGCAAAAGATACCCGTGAAGGGCTTCGGCGAGTACATCAACGTGCCGCTGCACGGCTATGAGCTCTCCGTCGTAAATACGGGCGTACCACATGCCGTGATCTTCGTCGATAACCTGGACGACCCGATGCTAATGGAAGTCGCTCCCGAGATACGGTATGACCCAATGTTCCCGAAAGGCGTGAACGTGAACTTCGTAAAGCGAGATATGGGCGCGCTGCACGTGAAGACATATGAGCGCGGCGTCGAAGGCGAGACACTGAGCTGCGGCACGGGATCGGTAGCCGCTGCGACTATCGCCAGGCACCAGGGCATGATCCGTGACTCGGTCGTCGTCAAGACCAAAGGCGGCGAGCTGACGATCACGTTCGTGAACGATATCCCGTACATGGAAGGTGCGGCCGAGACGGTGTTCAATGGCACGGTGGACGTGGATCTCGCCTCATTGAAGGCGGTATCCCCGTGATCAATTTTAAGCCGCTCTTCTGGACGCTGTTCCTGGCTATTGCCACAGCCGGCATAGCCATCTTTTTATGGTACCTGCTGCTAGGGCATTAAACAGTAGTTCTAGTATGAATCTTTTATAAAAAAGACGCATGAAAGCTCATGCGTTATATTTCTTTAATATATCCTTAAACGCATCGACGGCGGTGCCGAGCTTTTCCCTGCCCACGCCGAACGTGCTGATCTTGAAGTTCTTCGTGAGCCCTGGCTTAATGCCATGGATGCTGCGCTCTTTCATTTCCCTGTATAAGTAATAGCGGTCGGTCTTCTGCGAAATATCATAGAACGGCATCGCCTCGAAGAACATGAGGTCGTGGTTGTGGGGCTTATCGCCAAACTGCTTCAGGCCGATGCTTTCCAGCTGTGAAGAGAACCAGCGGGCATCCTCGATCTCTTTCTGCCAATGGTCCCGTCTTGTTCGCTCGAGTACTTTCGGGAACGATGCGATCATCGTCATCACGGTCGCACCTCTGGCCGTACATCCCAGGAGCTCTATCTCTTTGACTTTATGTGTCTTCGACTTTTCCAGCACCTTTGGCGCATATTCATTGCTGACGCCTAAGACACCGATCGGGCCCGAGGACGCCATTGACTTATGCCCGCTTCCGGACACAAAATCCGCACCCATCTCTTTTGCATTAAATGGCATGCGGCCTATGGAATACGCGCCATTCACGAGGAACGGGATGCCGTGCTCATGCACGATCTTCCCGATCTCTTTTACATCCGCAATATTACCATAATTACCATCAGGATACGTCAGTAAAGCCAGTGCAGGCGCTTTACCTGTGTCTTTCTTTACTTCCTCGATCGCCTTCAGGTATGCTTCCGGCTTAATGAAATAATCCGGTGAAGCCGTCTTTTCGACCAGTTTGACGTTCAGGCGTGCGCGCTGCGCCGCCACCAGCGACGAATAGTGCGCATTTCCGTCCAGCACGACCCAGTCGCCTTCCTTGCACATGGCGTGCATAACTGCAAACTTTGCTTCACGAGCGCCATTCGTGATCCTGGCGTTGTCGATCCCCAGGAACTCCGGCAGCGCCTTATGGACGAAATCGAATATCGGAGGGGTCTTGATCTGGTCGAGAGATCCGCCGCAATAGTCGCAGACGGAGTACCCATCCCCCCACTCCATGAGCGCTTCCCTGGCTTCCGCCGTGAGAATGCCGCCTGTCTGGAGTGGATCGAGATTGATCGCGCGTGGAGTGTCTCTCTTAATCAGCCCGAACTTTGATACGTTGATATTCAATGGTTCCATCGTTACCTGCCTTTATTTTCATTTGAAAATAAGAAGCGTTTTTGGTTATATAATTATTCACGACGACTATACGAACTCGGCTTGTATCGCCGATCTTCAAAGCACCCACTCTTTTATAAGCATTACTATCTAATAGCCAAATAAAATTAATAAAACAGGTACGTCAGTGCTGTCACCACTCCGCTTTTATAATAAATAGCAGGAGCAACAAACGATATGTTTGCAACAATAACTCGTTCGTTATAATACGAGAGTTGCCATTTTTTACGACCTTATCTTTAAAGTCTTCTATTGCAACTGAGACAAAGGATACCTATTATTGACCATTTTCAAAAACAAACTTCTCTTTCAGAGGAATGCCCATTTTATTATCCCATTCATTGTCAGATATTTTGTAATGGACGTGTATGATTTCGCTATTATCCTCTTATTCAATAATTTGAAGTACCATGGTAAAATGAGTATTTCATCGGTGAATATTGTAAATACTCTCTAAATTTTCTTTAACGGTTCCAAATTAACCGACCGTTGCCGTTCGAATGAAATGGTTTCATTTCATACGATTATACATTAACGCATATAATATTAAAGGCTTGATACATAATCCAAATGGGACTAGTTTTGCAGGTAATAGTTCATTTCCTAATAAAACAGGTCGTTTTTTACAATTTTATAATATATATTATTAAGAGTTTGTATTAATTAGCCATTAATGGGAAATGGTTACCGGCTTTGCACCTAAAATCTATTTTTCAGCTACTTTTTGTGCAGAAAATGGACTTTAGGTGTAAAGCCCTTTTCTCAGCTTCTTCTGGAGTTAGGGCTTAGCATGAGCCATGCTTATATATCACAATCTCCAGTACACCGTAAAATCGTTTTCATCTCGATGGCTATTAGCTTTCGATAGCCGGTGCAGCAATCGGCTTGGCGACTTTTCGAATATGAAATGCGAAGTATGCTATCAGGAGGAGCGATAGGACCATCGCGATTATTGTCGTCAAGTACAGATTGTTGAATGCATGGCCGAAAGTCACTGTGTGTCGTTGCGCATCGTTGAGGAAATATGCGCCGACCACCGGGGGGATCAAGCTGCCGATGCCCCTGAACGTAGTCATGATGCCCATGCTAATGCCCCGTTCCGTCCCTGGTGAGACCATAAGCACCGCCACGTTGAACGCGCTAATGCCCGCGCCCACGCTGAGACCGATAAGGATGAGCGCCTCGGTGAGCGTGACGGCATCACTCACATAGTACGTCATCATGAGCATCGCCACGATCATGATCAGCCCGCTTGCCAGCAATGTGATCTTTGGTCCGATCCGGTCGAGGACAATGCCACCGCCGATGCCTGATATGAACATCGTGATCGATAGCGGCGTCATGATCGTGCCACTATCCTGGACGCCCATATTCAACACAGTCTGGGCGAAGGTCGGCACGTATATTACGACGGACAAAAAGCAGAAAAAGACTAGCATCAAGGCCACATTCAACGCAAGGAAGTCGCCTTTAAGCAGGACATTCATGTCTAGCACGGGCTCGGGCGTACGCCTCTCATACCAATATAGTAGCAGACCTAGCAACACGGTAACAACGAACAATGGCCACACAGTGATATCCATCAACGGCAAGCTCTCCACCCGGTTGAGGCCCAGCACTAGTGCCGCTAGCCCTCCCGCCAGTAAAACCGATCCCACATAGTCAATGTGGCGTCGTGCCTCACCGTAGCTCTCCTTGAAGGTTAGCGCCAGCAGGATTGTGAGAACGCCGATGGGGATGTTGATGTAGAATATGGATCTCCAGCCGAAGTGCTGGATGAAGTAGCCGCCGATGTTCGGCCCGAATACCATGGCGAGGGCACTCATGGACATCAACGCGCCCAATGTCTTGCCTATTTTATCCGGGGGCGCTGAGCTGCTCATGGCCGCCAGTGCTGAGGGCATGATGATGCCGCCGCCGATGGCCTGGATGCAGCGGAAGGCGATCAACGAGTATATGTTCCAGGATAAGCTGCTCAGGAGCGAGCCCGCTGTGAAGAAAAACACGCCCACAATGAATATCCTTTTTCGGCCGTAGATATCTGATAATTTGCCGGCTAATGGCATGATCGCTGTCGCGACCAGCAAGTATACCGTGGTAACCAAAGCGACCATGTCGTACGAGGTGTGGAAATCTTTTACAATCGTAACTAGCGCGGGCGAGAAGATGTACATATCGAGGTACATCATCAGGGCGCCCAGCATCAGCACTACCAGCACAAAGTACGGCGATGCGAATAAACTATTCTTACTTTTTTCAGTGACATTTTTACTCATATTATCCCTTTTCTTGTTTTTGAGATCCATGGCCAGAGATTACGCTATCCTTAGCAAGTCGAACCACGTCGTATGTCTCTATATTATATTCAGTAGTAAAATAAAAATCACGATCAGTATCATGCTATTGTCGTGCACTCAGCGTTTTACCTATCTCTTTTCCCAATGCCTCTGCCCCGGTTGCTTCCAGGACAGACTTCTGGTAAAGACCCGTAGTGAGACCCCCGAAGTATACCCCACCCTAAAGGGTGGGGTGGGTCGCACGTCACTTTGATTATTTTATAAAAGTTTATCCCCTGCGTTTGGGCCCGGGGCGCACTGATAAACCCCTGTGATCTTTACGATCAGGAGATTCTTGGCCTGTGCGTTTGGGTTTTTTGTCTTGACTATCTCATTAAGTTTTGTAAATTCCGGGCCGCTGGATTTCACCAAAACATCGCCCTTTATCTGATAGCAGCCTTTGGTTTGAGGCCCATGTATGAATACGGAGAGCTTCGGATTCTCAAGGACGTTCTTGATCGTTGTTTTCATGAAGATATCGCCGACCCAGATGGTCTCATCATCAATCAGCATGGTTAACCCATGTGGAGTCACATTAGGTTCGCCTGATTTTGAGGCGGTAGCGATCGGGTATAATTTAATAGTGCTAAAAGCTTCTTTTATTTCGTTTGTTAATTTGACCATACTAAATCACCTTAAGAGCTAAAAGACATTATATTAATATATACCTAAGCGTCATCAAAATATACAAGGTATATTTCTATGACCTTAAAAGTCACTTTTTTTACAATAGATTTATATGCTTGATATGTCAAAGGAAATTTTGGATGAAGAAAATTAGCTTATTATAAGAAAACAGTCCCATTTCAGGCACTCTAACTATATCCCCCCATCATCTAATTCTGTGTATTATGGTTCACAATTACGAAAATAATTTACAGGCATATAAATTAGATATGTGATGTTTAGCAGATTAGATTGGTGATAATATAAACGAATGAGTGTCGACTTTCTCCAGGGTCTAATTGTTTTATTTATTATTCAAGTTCCCATAAACCTCATTGATCATTAGCAGTACTTTGTATCCCTTGTCAGTAATCATATAGTCCCCGCCCTCATGGCGCTGGATTATCATTCCGCCGCCCATCAGCTTTTGCAAATGGAATAGCAGGTTCCCGGCCCTTAATCCCGCAAGTTCAGATAGGGCGGTGAATGTCTTTGTATCATAGTACAGCGCTTTCAAAATTTTTATCCTCGTTTTATTGGATACCGGCTCAAGTACCTGCGCCACCACGTCTTCCTCGGGTATGGCCGTTACATCCACGACTTTCGACTCGCCGGAATCGTATGTTTGCAATGACTTCATCAAGCTGACCTGCTTATCAAAGAGCCCTTTTACTTCAGTAAAGCATATATCACATTTTTTATGGGGGGCATGGGCCTTTAACGCCGATAGGGCAGACCTATTTTCTATGATGGCTTCGCTGCTGATCCTATCCTGCCGGAGTGACTCCGCATTTTTCTCAAGGAAATCCATGAATTTTGTACGGCACTTATCCCTCATGTCGCATCGTTTTACCATCTTGTCGTCCAGGCTGTCTTGCGCGTCCTCGACGACATAGCCGATCATGGCATTGGCCATTTCTTTCCGGGAACTGGAAAGGATAAGCTCCAGCTGCTGCTTATTTGACTGCTCGATAAAGCGCTTCAGTTCATTCTGGACCTCGGAGAGCTTCTTTTTTACCTCTGCGAACTCCTGGTCGGCTTGATTTGTCTTCTTTATCATTCAGAATAACTTAGGCCTGTGAACGATATAAACTTATTGTAAATATTTTAACTTTTAGGGTCATTAAACTATACAAAGTATATTCTTGTGACGCTTAAGTATATATTTCTTTAGAAGATTGTTATGTAAACGTGGATAGCGCAGAATTAAGCAAGCTGATGCGGGAAATGGCCATAAATCTTGGTGCATGCCTCGCGGGCATAGCCACTGTGGAGACCCTGGCCGGTGGGCCTCCATCAGCCGATATTACATATGCGCTTCCAAACGCTCGGTCAGCCGTCTGCTTTGCCGTACCGCTGGACCAGGCAAAGATAGAGCCTTATTTAAAGAAAGAAGCCCACGAACCGCATAACCTCGATAAGATCCGGTCGGTAACCCTTGTAAATGGTATAGCTCTCGAAATTTCCAATTTTTTAAACCAGCTCGGGTATTCCTCCCTCCCACTGCTGGCGAACTTCCAGTACCGGAACAGTGACGGGCTGACTTATAAAGACCGAGTACCGCCGGTCTCTCACCGGTATCTGGCCGTAAGTTCGGGAATCGGGAGTTTCGGCCTGTCTGGGCACGTAATTACGAAAGAATACGGGGCTGCCATCGTACTGGGGTCGTTCGTGACGGAGGCGGAGTTGGAGCCGACCAGGCCTCTTCCGGACGAAGATAGTTATTGCGACGGCTGCCGCCTGTGCATGGCCGCATGCCCCTCGGGCTTTGTCTCAAGGAATGAAATGGCGGTTGTTAACATGGGCGGCCATACGTATTCTTATGCAAAGCGTAAGGCTTATTCGAGGTGCGCTTACGTATGCGGCGGATACGCGGGGCTAGACCGGTCGGGCAAATGGTCCACCTGGTCGCCTTCGAGATATCCCATCCCTGAGAAAGACGAGGATTTCCCGGAAGCCGTGAACGAGTCCGTCGGGGCTTACGTTAACCGCCCTATGGCCGGCCATCTATACTATAACTCGGTAAAGCCAGGATTCAGGACGGAATACACCTGTAGCCACTGTCAGTTGATATGCCATCCGGATAAAGAGATCCGCAAAAAGCGTTATAATATGGTGATCAATAGCGGCGTTATCGTCCAGGGCCAGGATGGCTCCCGAGAAGCTGTTACGCCCGGGGAAGCTAAAAACAGGATACTTGCAATGGGCCGAGACCGGAAATGGTTATATGAGAAATCAATAGTCAGGCGAAGCCGAAAATAATAGCGCTCCGGTCCTGTTCTAAAAATGCGAGCAATATAAAAATGAGTCCCTTACATGAATGATCGCCCGTGATAGACACTGGCTCAGGCAAGCGGACAAAGAAGCGGAAGACAAAACACCCGTTGATAATAAAAATAACAAATGTGCACCAGTCGTTCACACCCCAAATGCTGGAGATAAGATCCTTTAATGATAAAATCATATAATTAAGGAGAAATTAAAATGGAATATAAAGTACTTGGTGTAAGCGGGAGTCCTACTCCCAAGAGCAATACCGATGCCCTGGTCAAGGCAGTACTCGAGGCCGCCGGGGGAGAAACAGAATTCATCAAGCTGTCGGAAATTAAGGTTGGCCCTTGTATTGCCTGCCGGAAGTGCGCTTGGACTAACGAGTGTGTGCTCAACGACGATTTCAAGCAGCTTTCACGTAAACTCCTGGAATCTGACGCTATTGTGGTCGGAACGCCAGTCATGTATGCGACCGCTAGCGCCTTTACGAAAGCCTTTGTGGAGCGACAGTATTCACTGAGACACGTGAAGCTCCTAATGCAAGGTAAGGTTGGCGCAGCCATTGCGGTAGGGGAAAAGGAAAACGGTGCGGACGAAGTGGCAAAATGGCTCGAGGATACGATGAAGAGGGGTGGCATGGAAGTCGCCGGTACGATGAACGCCCGCGGTAATCCCGGATGTTTTGTCTGCGGCCCAGGAGAGACCTGCAAGTATTCTCTATATAACAACGCGATAAAAATGGAAGGAAATGATAATTTCTTTACGAAAGCCTATCCAGGATACCTAGAAGTATTACCGGATAATGACCCTTTGAAGCACCCATCCTATAGAGTCCTAAAGCATCGTAACGTACGGGATGAGCCTCAAGTCATGGCACAAGCAACGGCGCTCGGAGATCGAATAAAAGAGATGCTCATGAAAAAACTCTAGGTGTTTTTAATAGCGACCAGCTATGATGACCGAAAACAGGCCATAGATGTAACGATCGCCGGATTTAGGGCATTTCTCTCATGCATAGATAATGTTGAGGAAGCAGGGGTCATCCATGGAACGGGCGCACTTAATGAGGGAGATATAAAAGGAAAACCGGAAATGACTACTGCCTATGAAATGGGAAATGGCCATATAAAAAAGGATTATTAAATAAATACCAGGAGATTTAAGTATGAAGGTATTATTGGTAAACGGGAGCCCGCACGAGGAAGGTTGCACCTATACGGCTCTTACTGAAGTAGTGAAAACCCTGAACGAAGAAGGCATCGACACCGAAATTTTCTGGATCGGCATAAAGCCGCTTGCCGGATGTATCGCTTGTAAGAAGTGTGCCGAGACTGGGCGCTGTTCTTTTAAAGACCGGGTCAATGATTTTCTTGACATTGCTGAAGGTGCCGATGGCTTTATTTTTGGATCGCCTGTACATTATGCCGCCGCGAGTGGTGCGATTACGTCCTTCATGGATCGCGTATTTTATGCCGTCTTGCAGTCGGGCAAACAATCCTTTTACCTGAAACCGGCGGCCGCGGTTGTTTCCGCAAGGAGAGCGGGGACGACGTCCACTTTTGACCAGCTCAATAAGTATTTCACCCTTTCAGAGATGCCTGTTATCTCCTCGCGTTACTGGAATATGGTTCACGGAGCAAAGCCGGAAGATGTGGAAAAAGACCTAGAAGGCTTGCAGACCATGCGTGTTCTTGCAAGGAACATGGCGTTTTTCTTGAAGTGTAAAGAAGCCGGCCTTAAAAACGGCGTGGGGCTCCCAGTGCGGGAAAAAAGCATATTCACAAACTTTATCCGGGAATAATCACTTTTTTAGCTAAGCCTCTTAAAAGCCATAATGAGACAACTCGGATTTAAACTTTTATTATGTCCAAAAAGTCATGCCCTAACTATACATTTGTATATATCTTTACCTGCGCAGATAAAACTCTGTTTGATATTTAGCATTTATCCCGTACATACGATCGTATGAGCTGAGAGCCTTTGGAATGCGATCAGATATGACAAACATAATATTAATAAAAATCATAATATTAAATTGATGGTGTTATGAGGCGGATCTATCTGGACAATAGCGCGACTACTCAGGTGAGTGATGAAGTCGCGAGCGCGATGCAGCCATACAATGGCGAAAAGTTCGGCAACGCGTCGAGCCTGTACATGCGTGGCAGGGAATCTGCCGAAGGCATCGAGAAAGCCCGAGAGCAGGTGGCGGGGGCGATCGGCGCAGACACGAAAGAGATCATATTCACTTCCGGTGGCACGGAGTCGGATAACATCGCAATCCTCGGGGCGGCGCATGCGTACCGCGAGCATGGCGATCATATCATCACTTCCAGTATCGAGCATCCTGCGGTCATGGAAACAGTGGAACACCTGAAGCTGGAGGGATACAATGTTACACATGTTCCCGTTGACAAAGAAGGGATACTCAACGTGGATGCACTCAACGAGGCTGTCACGCCGAACACGATCTTGATTTCTGTCATGCATGTGAACAACGAGATTGGCACCATCCAGCCCATAGAAGAAGTGGGCAAGATCGCGAAAGAGAGTGACATTGTTTTTCACACGGACGCTGTCCAGAGTTTCGGCAAGATCGACGTAAACGTGGACAGCCTGGGCGTGGATCTGCTGACGCTTTCAGGCCACAAGATACATGGCCCCAAGGGCGTCGGGGCATTATTCGTACGTAAAGGCACAAAACTAAAAGCGATCATGTATGGCGGTGGTCAGGAGCGAGGACTGCGAAGCGGCACTGAGAACGTACCAGCTATCGTGGGCATGGGACAGGCAAGCGAGATCGCAGTGAGGGATAAAAGTAAGAATGTCACCCACATGACGCGCCTGCGTGACCGCCTGATCGATGGGATCATGAAAGAAGAGTACGTTAAGCTGAACGGCAGCCGGACAAAAAGATCGCCTAACAACGTGAACGTGAGCTTCCGTTTTATCGAAGGCGAATCTCTGGTACTTATGCTGGACGCCCAGGGTGTCGAAACTTCCACCGGCTCCGCATGCTCTTCTAAAGACCTTCAGCCCTCGCACGTGCTGCGAGCACTGGGAATGCAGCCCGAGCAGGCCCATGGGTCCTTACGGCTCACGAACAGCCAGTATAACACGGAAGAAGAGATCGACTACGTGCTTGAGGTATTGCCAGGGATCACACAAAAACTGATGGCCATGTCACCGCTGTACAAGCCTCTACATTAAAACGATGTTGATATAAAAAGATGTATAGCCCCTATGAGGGGCTAAATATGAAAAAATAATTTACTCTTTCGGTTCAGCTACTGGCTCTGCCGCTGGCGCCGGTGCCGTTACCGGGGCCGGTGCTGCTGCCGGGGCCGAGGCCATTACTGCTGGCTTGGATATGACTTCGGACTTGGCGACCTCTACCCTGCGAAGCGGGTAAATGTTCTTTGTCGCCTTGTAGACCTCTGCCGCAACCTTACCGTTGACGATCTCAGTGACGTAGTCGTTGAAGCTAAGGTCCTTAGACTTCTTTACAATGACTTCGACCATGATCTTGCGGATGCTTTCGATCTGGGATGTCCTTGCGCGCTTGACAGTGAATATAAGTGGCTTCACGCGAAGCTTGCATCCGTCCTTCGTGGTGACGACGATGTTCGCGCCGATCTTGCTGGTCCTGCGCTTGACTAAAGACCTCATGTAGTCCTTGGTCATCTCGTGGCCGATAAATGAAGTGTATGCGTTGGTGCCGCCAATTTCGTCGATCCTGAAGATCATCTTGGTGTTCTGCTTGGCCCAGTCTCCGGTGATGTCACCGAGAGTGGATTCCATGATCCTGCCCATCAGCTTTGCGGGATCGTCCGCAAGAGTCTCGCCGATGTTCGCCCTGTTGAACTCTGCCGGCGCAAGTACCTGGTACCATGCTTTGGCCCGCCATGCGTCGACTTTCTTTGATGCTTTTCTCGCCATATTATTTCCTCCGTAGTGTTAAGGGTGACTTCATCTGGCAGCTATATAGCCGCCCGAAAGCCACAACCGCGTTTCGCCTCTAATGAGACGTAGCTGTGCCAGCGTGGGCACCGTCTGAACGCTCAGACGTTTCACACTAACCAAAATGACCGATCGAATTGGCTAGCTTGAGTATAGATATACAAAGTGGTATATATGTCTAACTCAAAAACCCCACAGGAGTGAATATTATTAATGTAAGAAAACGCACGGCCATTCGTACTGATCTCATGCCTTTGCTTTTTTCTTCTTTTTATCCGGCTTTACCTCGGGCTTCTTGTCCATCTCCCTGATGTCGTTGAAAAAGTTCATCATGGAGAACTTCACCTTCTCAGGCTGGATATCCTTGAACTCTATGC
Source organism: uncultured Methanocellaceae archaeon (assembly GCA_963780665.1). Taxonomy (GTDB): domain Archaea; phylum Halobacteriota; class Methanocellia; order Methanocellales; family Methanocellaceae; genus Methanocella. The sequence goes on from CAWACJ010000006.1 coordinate 548,256, forward strand.
GCTCGTCTTCCGGGAATTGCGTGTATACGGACATTTGTCTCATGGCCTTCGCTTCCTCTTTGCAATATCGCGCGTCGACCAGTATTCTCATGCCATAGTCCGTCGGCGACCGTACCACCCGGCCGCAGGCCTGGCGTATGCGGCGGATCGTCGGGTACAGTACGCCGTAATCCCAGCCTTTGTTCTGCCCGAACTTCGTGTCATAGGCACTCTGTACGGCTTTCATGCGGTCATTTAAATTCGGGAAACCTATCCCTATGATGACTACCGTCCGGCAGCGGTCGAACTTATAGTCCACGCCCTCGGTCAGCGTGCCCCAAAGATAGGAGATCAGCACGGCTTTGCCACCCTCATCACCATGCTTAAAAAACTCCGTCTTGGTATCCTGGGCCGAGACTCCCACCTCATCGACAAACACCGGCACGTCGACATGGATCATTTCGCTGTACCGTCGCGCCTCCCCGGAACTGGGGAAAAATATCAGGACGTTGCCCTCGGAATTATTAATGACATCCTCCAGCAGCGTGGTCATCGTGCTCACCGTGTGAGGGACGTTTCGGTTCTTCGCAAACAGCGGCGGCACGTCCACGGCCAGCGTGCGCCGGCGCTCAAGGGGGAACGTCGTGCCGAACGAGATCTCCTCCGTCTCTCGCACGATCCCCAGCGTCGACCGGACCATTTCAAAAGGCTTGAGCGTGGCCGACATGAGCACGACGGAGTATGTGCCATCGAAGATCGGCTTTGTCACATCAGTCGGGATGCAGTTGAACAGCTCGATGCGCCCGTAGACGTCTCCTTCCCGGGAACGGCGCACGTTGAGCACAGGATAATAATCCACGTCGCTCGAATGGGATAAATAGGAAAGCATGAACGCGCCGACTTCCAGCAAGGCGGACCTGTGGCGGGCCTCGCTCTTGCCCTCCTTGAATTCCTTTTTGTATGACTCGTCGATACGCAGGCCTATGTCGACCATCTCTTCCAGTGCTGTTTTTGTATCGATACCATGGGCTTTTAGCTCGTGCTGGAGCTTTTGCGTCAGCATGTCATCGTGGCCGTATGGCTCCCGGATCGTGATGTCCGTCCAGGACATGGAAAGTCGCTCCGCCTCGCCGAAGCCGAATCTCGACTCGTAGGCCGTACGTATGGTGCTCTGCAGGAGCATTAAAAAGTACTGTATATCATTCTTCATCGGGGATTTAGCCGCCGCCGGCCCCGTGGAGAATTCGTTGATCGCTCGTGAGATCGCAAGCTCCGACAGCGTGATCGAGGAATGCTGTCGCGCCTGTGCCTCAAGATTATGGGCCTCGTCGAAGATGATGATGACATCCTCCAGCGTGCTGCCCATCCAGCTGAGCACTCGCGCCCTGATGTCCGGGTCCAGTAAATGATGATAGTTACAAATGATCAGCTCGGCGTCCTTGATATAGCGCTTTAATAACTCGTATCCGCACTGGCCTTTTTTCAAGGACTCTTCCGTGATCTCATCGGAGTTGCGGACACCTTTGTAGAGCCATTCGCCGAACGTTCCCGTCTCTTTGAGCACCTCGCGCATGTACGGGCATATGCGCTTTCTCAGCACGGCGACCCGGCCTTCGTCGCTCATGATCTCGCTGGCGAGCGACTGCCGAAGGTCCCCGAAGCTCGGGTCTTCTTTAACCTTGCCGGCGGCCGATTTATCCTTTTCCTTCAGCTGTATCAGGTCCCTTTCCAGCCCCATCATCTCGAAGGTGTTTTCTTTTAAAACATTGCACTCGTCATAATCCTTATCCATCGGGCACATGTGCTCTTTTCCCTTAAGCACAGCCACCTTGATATTGGCGATCGCCTTTATTTCGCGGGCTTCCTCTATGAACTGTTCCATTTGCTGGTGCACGTTGGTGGCGATGATGACCTTTTTTCCCTTTTCCTTTGCAAAAGCCAGGGCGGGGGCTAGCGCTGATAGCGTCTTACCCGTGCCGCAGGCGCCTTCGAACAGGATTGGCTTGCCCTCTACCAGGGCTTTATATATCCGGTCCATCGCCTCTTTCTGGTTAGGATAATATGAAGGTTTAGGGAAGAACTGAGAGTATTGTGATTCCATGGGATCGCCATTTTTGCCGCTACTGGCGTACTATATTTATATGTTCGATATAACATTTGGCATATTTATAGGTGAGATAGACGGATTGAAAGTAATCATATCAAAACATATTTAACCGTTTGAGGGCGAACGTTTTATCATGCCAAAATGGGTATGCGAAGTCTGTGGATACGAGCACAAGTTCCTGTGCAGGCCAGGTTGTAAACTTTACACGCATCACGGGTCGTGTTGCCCTGCTCATTGCAAGAATTGCGGAGCTACCCCGGATAAAATGCACATGGAATAAGCATTACTTTTTTCTACGACACGAGAACGTTTTTAATTTTACACATCATACTATTTTCCAATGAAGCTCATCGTGTTATCTGACACGCACGTTCACGGCCAAATGCCTGAAGAATTGCTGGCCATCGTCAAGGATGCCGATATCGTCGTCCACGCAGGCGATTTTATCACCAGGCAGGCCTACGACTCTCTGAATGTCACATGTAAAAAGCTAGTCGCAGTACACGGCAATAGTGACGAGGACGACTTGAAGGCCATGCTGCCCGAGACCGAGACGTTCGAGGCCGGCGGCGTGAAGTTCGGGGTCGTCCATTCCGGACGATTTGGCACCGACACGACGAACATGAGGTACCTCGCGCTCGAAATGGGTGTTCGTGTCCTTATTTTCGGCCACCTGCATCGTCCCATCATAGAGCAGAGCGACGTTTTGCTCGTATGCCCCGGCAGCCCCACGCAGCCCCGGATGGCCGACCCGACAATGGTCTCTTTAGATGTCATGGATGGAAAGGTCACAGGCAACCTCATAAAAATAACAAGCGGCGACTTATGCGGCTATATAAAGTTCATGCGCTCGCTATAATTCACCCTATCATCAGTGTAAGAACCACTGGTGATCAATTTATCAGCCATATTTTATGATCAATCACCGTGGCTATCGCATGTATCTAAAACAACGAAATGGAGCTAAAATTTAATAAATATACTACTCGCTGACATCGAGTGTGGTCTGCTGCGTGAAATCGATGAGCCGGTTCGCCCCATAAAAAGCGCGTTTTGAGACCTTATACCGGTCCCGGATCTGCTCGGCGACATTCAGCCTTACGACGATCTTTTTATCCTTGAAGTGGTCTTTCAAAGCCAGGTATTGAAGGGCACTATAACAATCGCTTATTTTTTCAGCCTTTATGGCCGATAAATATTGCTCGACAGATGCAATGTAAAATTTTTCAAGCTGCGGCGGCCCTTGTTCCATTTTGATACACCACGTAAAACACTCGCAAGCGAACGTTTGAAATGTATATACGCTTTATGATATATGAATGTGACCCTTGACGATAAAGGTGTTATTCGACGTGCTTCTGCCATGACTTTAGAATATCGCGAAGAAGTAGTCCTCCAGCACATGCGAAACAACCGATAGCGATAAAGAACATAATAGGATGTAGAAAACGTCCCGTTCCAAAGTGGAACGCGTTAAGGTTGACATACGCCCTGATATTGTAAAGATAATAAGGTATATGATCAGCATCGACGAGAACGTTAACAATCCCACCGAGAAGCCCAGCAAGAAGTGTAAGCCCTCGCAACGGAAGACGTATGGCCAATTCAGGTTCACCAGCATGCTATACCTAGTATATTATATAAATACAACTATATTAATATGTTAGCTCAATAACATGTGAATGTGCATATATAATCGCTAAATGTCCGAGGATTAGGCGTACCGTATCGATCGCATCGGATGCGGCTAATATATAAATATGTTATAAAATATATTAATACTGTCATGCATGAAATGACACTGCTCATTGACGACAGGGCCCTGGAGTGGATCGAGCATAACAGGGGAAACATGAGCCCTGAAGAGTTCGCTTCCAGGCAATTAAATATCCATATTTCCGATGCAAAAGCTGCGGATATCAGCACCAGGCTGCACGGGCATATCATCGAGAAACTCGACAAGCTGGAGCACCGCATCGAGCAGATGAACGAAAGCCTTCGCCGGGAAGAGGCGCGCATACATTCACGGTGAACATCTTTATGGGTTTTCACGGCGAATGGTCATTTAATGAAAACTTACCTGCTCGATGCGTCAGCGTTCATATACGGGATGATACCCGATGGCGAGATCATGACGCCTTCCCGCGTCTATTCAGAGGTAAAGGATGAGCAATCCAGACTCCGGCTCGAATTGATACAGGGGCTGATCGTGAAAGACCCGTCTGATCCATCCGTCGCAACGGTCGAAGCCGTGGCGGCATCCACGGGAGATGATAAGCGAATATCCCTGCCGGACAGGGACCTGCTTGCGCTGGCGGTGGAAGAAAAAGCATCGGGCAAGGACGTAGACATACTGACGGACGACTATTCCGTTCAGAATGTTGCCAGGAAGCTTGGCATCAGCACCACGGCGCTGCGCCAAAAGCGGATTAAATATAAGGTCGTGTGGGAAAAACGTTGTATGGGATGCAACCGCATATTCAAAGAGGGCGAGATCTGCGAAGTCTGCGGGTCCCCGCTGATACTAAAGAAACGATCCGTGAAGAGGTAAGCAGAATGAGAAACGTCAACGATCTGATCGAGAAAGCGATTGAGCTGAGGAACCGCGGCCTGCGGTCCGGCGAGATCGCGGACGAGCTTAACATCTCGCGGGAGACGGCCACCTGGCTGCTGACCCGCGCCAAGAAAGAGAGCGGCGTCCCCGCACCCAAGGATATTTTCATAGACTGGAGCTCCATTGGTAAAAGCTCGAGCCGTCTCATGCTCATCGCGACCTGCCTGGCGGACCTGGTGGAGGAAGCCTTGAATGAGCTGGACACGAACGTCGACGTAGTCGTAGGCGTAGCCCTGAGCGGCGTCCCTCTTGCGAACATCGTCTCGTATCAGTATGGCGTGGAGCTGGCGGTCGTGCATCCTGGAAAGCACAGGTCCGACGAAGGTAAGGAGATCAAGCCGACGATGAGCGAAAACTACGCCGATGTCAAAGGCAAGCGCTGTGTCATCATCGATGACGTGATCACCACGGGCAGTACCGCTGAAGAGATCATCAAGCTCATCGATGAGAACGGCGGCGAGACGGTGGCGGTCGCGGTCATGATCGATAAGAAAGGCGTCGACACGATCGGTAACGTGCCCGTCCGGTCCCTCGTGCGAATCGGCCGCGTCGGTTAATTTGGCCGCGTCGGTTAATTTGGCCGCGTCGGTTAATTTGGCCGCGTCGGTTAATTTGGCCGCGTCGGTTAATTTGGCCGCGTCGGCTAATTTAGAAGTCTCTAAGTTTGAAGAAGGCACTATCCACGAAGATGATTAAGGCACTATACGGTTTCTTACGAAGGACTTGAAGGTCACAAAGATCACGAAGACTTGTTTTAGTCAAAGCCTCCGGCGGCCGGGTGACTCGATATTTATAGGTTATACAGGCTCGAACGCTTATAAAAATTAAAGCCGATGATCGAGCACTTATACTTTGAGCTTGACCATCGCGTATAATAGCGAGCCGATGACAGCTAAGATGATGCCGGCTATGAGTATTACCGGGAAGCAGCAGACGGCCTGGCTTCCCATGTTTAAAACGGCCTGTAGCACGGTCGAGCCATCCGCCGTATAATAGTTCGTTGGCCGGATAATATCTGCAATAAACGTCATCACCATAGCGAAGGGCCTGTGCACGACCTCTGCAGTCGCGCCGGCCACGACGCCTATGATCGCTGCGTCACCCGGGTTCTTTATGTATTGAGCGGCCATTTTCGCGGCCAGTAGGCCGGCGCCAAAAAACGACAGCACTCCCAGTGTAAAAAGGACGATGAAACTAAAAGAAGCCCCGATGATAGCCCCGTTCAGGATATCCGATAAGTCTGACGGCGGAGTATAGTTAGGGTCACTGTACTTCATTGCCATATCCTGCAATTGCGACCCGAAGATGAACTGCTCTACAATGATATACGCAAGTGCGAGGATCACTAGAATGATACCACAGATGATGCCTGCCATAATGGCTTTTTTAAACTTTTCGTCCATAAGTATCCTCCTACTAAATTTTGATTTGTACAGATAGCGCTTTTTGCACTTAAAGATACCCATTCTGCGCTTATTAACTAAAAATTAAGGCTCACATGCGAATCAATATCACTGTATGGATATAATGTGGCAATTTCTTATATGTTTTCCCTTACCGCATTCCGATTATATCATCATTTTTCAGTCAGCGGCAAAGGATCATGTATGCCACAGATTTTTATATAACATGACCTCTTAAACAATCTTCGTAAACGCAGTAAGGTTTAATTTAGGAAATGCTATAATATTATGCGGGATTTCCCATTTACAACTGGATGGGATATTGTGGGGATGGAAAAATGTTCGAACTATTTATACTCTTATTCAATAGGCTAAAAGCAGAAGCGACACAAAGGATGCCGATAAAAAAGAAAGCTGCGCCCGTTAAAGCTAAAACAGTGAATACGCTCACGCCGGGACCGGATATCGCCCGGCTGGCAGAGGAAAACATGCCTAAAACGAAGCCCGAGCTGCTTTTACTGCCGTCTATGGAGCCCGAGCCCGTCGTTGAAAGCAAGCCTGCTGTCGAACGAAACCTCTCTATGCCACTGCCTTCCAGCATAAGCGGAGAGAAGGGTGCCATGGTCCAGCATGCCGTTAAAAAGACGAGCACCGAGCGTTTCAGGTATGTCGAAAAGCCTTTT
>CAWACJ010000007.1:0-197618 GCA_963780665.1 uncultured Methanocellaceae archaeon
AAAACGGGCGAAATCATCGGCGATGCCGGCTGGACTGTTTTATGTAAGGATAATGGTGGCGGAATCGCTAACATGGGTTATTTTTTTAAGAGGCAATATTGGAGCAAGGGTTATGGGACTGAAGCTGCAAAGCTGGTCATCGATTATTGTTTTAATGATCTAGGGCTCCATAAAGTCACAGCTGGCTGCGATGTCGATAACAAAGGTTCGGAAAGGATCATGATAAAATGCGGGATGAAAAAAGAGGCGGAATATAAAAGACATGTTCCTATCAATGGCGTCTGGCGAGACAGGCTTGAGTATGCCATACTAAGATCATAAAACTAAAACTGGCGCACTGGGCGGTCATCCGGAACTAATTCCCATACTGCCCCCTTCCCTATACTACCTTCTTTCGAATATATGCTGATAGGAAGTCCGCCGCAAAGATGGCCACGAAGATGACGCCGATGATGACGATCACCTGCTGGAAATGTAGCATATGGAATGCACCGAGCAGGACGATCCCGATGCCTCCTCCCCCTACGATCCCCAGGGTCGAGCTTGCCCGTATGTTCCGGTCCAGCATATACAGGTTATTACTGTTGAATACGGGGAAGATCTGGGGGATGATCGCGTGCCGTATCCTCTGTATGAACCTGGCGCCGGTCGCATCCACCGCCTCTACGGGTTTGGGGTCGATGTTCTCGATGGCCCCGGCGTAGAACTCTCCGAGGATGCCCGCGGTGTGCAGCGCGATGGCCAGCACCCCGGCGAACGGCCCCAACCCCACGGCCGCCACGAATAGGATGGCATACATAAGCTCGGGGATCGCCCGGAGCAGATTGGTGCATTCCCTCACGATGTTGTTGATGATCCTGTTCTTCGTAATGTTGCGGGCCATCAGCAAGGCCAGGGGCACGGCCAGCAGGATGGCGATCGCGGTACCGCTGATCGCTATGGTGATCGTTTCGAGCATGAGCGAAAGATACAGCCCCAGGTAGGTGAAGTCGGGTGGCAATAGCGGGCTAAATATCTCTAAGGCATTCGGCACTCTATCGACCAATAAGGTAAAATCGATCTCGGACTGCATCAAAAATATAGAGGCGGCCGCGACGATCACGGAGACGACCACGATCAGGACGTCGTACTTCCTTCGCAATCCCCGGAAGATAGTGCCCTCAATGACGCCATTCCGCACGTACGCGGACATACGGTTGACCAGGGCCACCATGATAACGATCAGGATCAATATGGTCGCGACATTCGTGTAGTGGAGCATCTCCATCTGCTCGTACAGCAAGAACCCCACGCCGCCTGCTCCGACGATGCCCAGCGTCACGGCGCCTCGGATGTTCTCGTCCAGCATATAGAGCGTATAGCTTATGAAGACCGGGACCACCTGGGGAAGGACCGCGTGGCGGATCACCCCAAGCCTATGGCTTCCCGTCGCGTTCAGCGCCTCCAGCGGTTTGGGGTCGATGCTTTCCACCGCCTCCGAGTAGAACTTGGTGAGCATGCCGAAGGTGCTCAGCGTGAGGCAGAGGATGCCGGGCATCGGCCCCATGCCGAAGGCTATCACGAAGGCCAGGGCGAAGACGATCTCCGGGAGGGTCCTGAAAAACGTGACGACGCTCCGGGCTATATGGTAAACGACCGGTCCGGTGGTCGTGTTCCTGGCTGCCAGGAAGCAAACGGGGAACGCTAAAACAGTACCTATGATCGTCGACAACACGCCTATGGCGATCGTTTCCATCGAGAGCGACAGGTACGAAGACAGGCCAGAAATGTTGGGGGGGTACATCTCGCCCAGGATATTTACCGTCCAGCCCAGTCCGGAGATCAGGTTTACGAGATCAACCTTTGACTGGTTCATGGAATATACGATTATCACGAATACGATGGTCCATATCCCGGTATTCCGTATCATCCTGACGTTTCTTTCGTCAAGCTGAACAATCCCACCTACTGCTAATCTTTCAGGCATAAGTGATCCATCGATCCCGTACGGTTTGCGGTAACTATGTTACCGCACCTATTAATAACTTACATTACGCACATTCCGAGTGATATCACCTCTGAATGGATGCCGGAAATAGCGACTTTGGTTTCTTTGTCGGGGGATAAAATGGACATCGACTTGAGAAGGCATATGGTAAAGATTAAGCTGTTAAGGGCTTTATTCGGTTTGTATTTCCGGTGCAGGACGCCGGGATAAAGAGAGTCGCCCGAAGCCGAAGCCATGCGAAAAAATATCCCGGGTTTCATCAGGGACGGTGCCGTTAGTAAGATCGAAGACTATGCCAGGAGCCGCGGCATCGCGACTATAACGCCGGAGATCATGGAAAAAGCGAGGAATGACTGAGGTATTGAGGGTTCTAAGAACCATCGGTTCATGGGGCTTGAAGGACTGAGGGATTTCCCTCGCCTGTTTTTATTTTTCAATGAGCCGGTGAAAATAATCACTAGCACATTTGCTTATATTATTTATCCGCCGATTTTTCAAAGACCATGAATGTATACATCACTGACGTTCGATGATACTGCAATTATCATAGGCCAAACGGTTATATATTAACACGTCTAATAAAAAAAGTGCTGCCTTAGTGCTATTCTACATGAAGAGCTACTGTAAAGTCTCCATGGATGGCCTGCGAAAGGGCGGAGTTTGATAAAGCTCTGTTTTTGAGATTACTTTGATCACAAGTAGTCACTATTTTTCGCCTTTGCCCCATGTGAAATATAAATTATCATGCTGAGCCGAAGCTGTGGACATCATCGTTTATAGCGGGAGCTTTAGACGAAACTAATAAAAGATCGAATATGCAAGAATCACCTCAACAACAGACAGGGGCCAATGATTCAGCCCCTAAGGACCGGATGATGAATATATCGGAATACCACCCGTTTAAGTCGGCTGAAGCAAAAGAGCGGTATTTACAATTGTATGATTCACGTGCGAAGGCGTGGCCTGTACCTTCGGAAACAAGGATGGTCGACACATCTTATGGCAAGACATTCGTGCGGATCAGCGGCCCGGTGGATGCCCAGGCGCTAGTGCTACTTCCAGGAGGGGGCTGTAATTCGCTGTCGTGGACGCATCAGATCGGCGCTTTATCAACCCATTATCGGACCTATGCGGTGGATAATATTTACGATTGCGGGCGAAGCGTGTATTTGAGAGATATCATCGGCTACGACGATTACGTATGCTGGCTGGACGAGCTGTTCAGCGCGCTTAATCTCGGGAACGATATCGATCTCATAGGGCTATCCTATGGGGCCTCGCTGACGGCTGAGTATGCGCTGTGCCACCCGGAACGGCTACACAGGATCGTAATGCTCGCGCCGGCCGCCGTAGTACAGCCCGTCTCGCCGGTCTTCGTGACCAGGATCATGCTCTGCCTGATCCCGCACCCATACTTTATGAAAAATTTCTACTTCTGGCTATTCAGGGATTTTATCAAGAATAATGGGGACGACCTAAAGCTGATGGATGGGATGCTGGAGGAGGCGATGATGAGTGTACGATGCTTTAAGGCTAAGCGTATGGTCCAGCCAAGGGTTTTCGAGGATGGCGAATTGCGAAGTATCAAAGTCCCCGCGCTTTTCCTGACCGGCGAGAACGAAAAAATATATTCTCCGCGGAAAGCCGTAGAGCGTCTCAATAAGGTCGCGCCTCAGATTAAAACTGAGACCATTCCAAATGCTGGACATGACCTGATATATGCCCGGATGGATCTGGTGATGGGGAAGGTACTGGATTTCTTGAAACAACCATAAATGCGGCATAAAATTTGACAATCTATTTTTTTTAATTTTTATTCTCTAGGGTCTTCTTAACTCTTTTTCATCCGGATTTTCACGTCACTCAACTTTTATATATAGTTATAATTACCATTGGTTTCTTAACAATCAGCTATCATATGGCTGTTCGTTCAGGTGAAATGATAATGTCGCTCGCGGAATGGAAAGAACGGGAAAAAGAGCAGAGGCGTAACGACGTCATCGATGTCGCAATGAAGTTGTTTTATTCGAATGGCTACGATAACGTCTCCATGAGCGATATCGCCGAAAAGGTCGGGCTGAAAAAGCCTACACTTTACCTCTATTTTAAAAATAAGGAGTCGCTGTTCTTCGCCATCGTCATACGAGGATCCATGATCCGGAACCCCCTGGTGAGAAAAGAATCGGAAAAATTCAAGATCGGGGAGGAAAAGCTCGGCGCGGCCACGCGTGCCCTGGGCCAGTTCAATGCTAAATACCCGGAGTATAACTGGGCCGACTACTATTTCCGTTCCGGTAAATTCGACCTGGAGAACCTGGAGAATGAAGATATAAAAAAGATCCTTGATCTTCAGAGAGAGATATTCGACATCATCAGCGGCTGCATAAAGTCGGGCATGGATGACGGGACATACTTACCCGACGTCGATCCCCTGGGAATGGCTGTTTTTATTACCATGGTAATAGAGGGCACGTTCAACATACGCCCGGATTTTAAATATGTGCTGGAGTGCGGCGGTGTCGACATGGGGAAATTCGCCATGGATACGGCGCGCCTCACGAGAAGGGCCATCTCGAATACGGATAAGGCAACCAGGAAAAAGCCCTAGGCTTTTACGTTTGAAGAGCAATCGATACTTTTCTAGCTCCAAACATTTATATAGCAATATGACCATTGGACATAATACTGACCTATGGTCATAGCAATGTTAATATGACATATTTATGACCATGGGTAAAAATGATTGAACGAGGCGTATCATGGAAATATCAGCATATCACCCATTTATTTCGGCCAGCGCAAAAAAGGAATATCTTAAGATGTACGATGAAAAGGCGAAGGGGTGGCCGGTGCCATCGGAAACAAAGATGGTCGACACATCCTTAGGTAAGACATTCGTGCGCATCAGCGGACCTTCCAACGCTCCGCCGCTGGTGTTGCTATCTGGATTAGGCGGAAATTCGCTATCCTGGATGCCGCAGATCAAAGCCTGGTCTGAAAATTACCGAATCTATGCGGTCGACAATGTTTTCGACTATGGCCGAAGCGTACATAGCAAGATCATGGAGAGCCAGGATGATTATGTAGACTGGTTTGACGAGCTATTCAGGGCCCTTGGCCTCGAGCAGGTTAACCTGGTCGGCAAATCGTATGGTGGCTGGCTGGCCTGCCAGTATGCGTATTGCCGACCCAGCCGGCTCCGCAGCGTCGTAATGATGGCTCCCGCAGCTACAGTCCTACCATTGAGAAAAGAATTTATTGAACGCATGATCAAAGGAATCGGTTCTCCCAAGGACTTCATTTTCTGGGTGTACAAGGATTTCGAGCGTAAGGATGAAGCCAGCCGAAAAGCGCTGGAGACGATGGCAGACGAAAGTATCCTTTCGGCACGCTGCTTTAATTTTAGACCATCCCTGGGGCCGACGGTCATCGAGGATTATGAGCTACAAAATATCAAAGTGCCCGCGCTCTTCATGGTAGGCGAAAATGAAAAGACATATTCGGCGCAGAAAGCAGTCAAACGGCTGAATAAGGTCGCTCCTCAGATCAAGACAGAAGTGATCCCCGGCGCAGGCCACGACTTAAACCTGGTACAGGCCGAAATGGTGGCTGAGAAGATCCTTGAATTTTTAGAACAGCTATGATATACAGGTATATCTTTTTTATTTTTCCACATATACTTTATAGGGAATGAATGCGATTTTCTAAAATGTATGATGGATGAAGAATACCGGAAAAACGTGGAGTTCTGGGATAATTTCTCAAAAAATTATGACGATGATATTGATTTTGCTTACGGTTACGGTGTACGGTCTATGGGTCTCAGGAGGCTTCGCGAGGAAGGCCGGTTCGGTAAGGCTGTGGAGTTCGCTTGCGGCTCAGGCTACTTTAGTAAGGCCCTTTCGGAGATGTGTGATCGCGTACAAGTGACCGACCTATCGGAAAAGTTCCTCTCGATCGCAAAGGAACGCCTCAAAGGGCTGACTAATATTTCCTTTGGCATCGCGGATTGCGAGCAGACAGGCATGCCGGATAACGAGTATGACCTGGTTTTCACGGGCCTTCTCGGGAATTCCATCGACGTCGGTAAAACCTATCGCGAGTTTTATCGTATCCTGAAGCCAGGCGGTACATATATCACCTACGTGGCGATGTTCAGCCTGATGGATGCGGAGCATTTGCGCCAGCTTCATCTAAGGCAAATAAGCCGGGGCAGAACGTCGGCGCCGCCCAAATACTATGAACAATCATTCGATGCCTTTCGAGAGACTGCTGAAAAATCAGGGTTCAAGGTCATAGTTCATGATCAACTGCGAGAACATGGGGATCCCAACAGCGTCCCTTTCATGTATATGAAATGCGTGAAACTCTGAATAAAAAATCGGATATTATGAGCTCTACACGTATGGGCTCTATATTTCTTTTTTCATGCAAACCGATGATACCGGGCATATCGATGTAAACTCCGTTGTATTTTGTATGGTTTCCGGCATGCTTTCCCGTTTTATTCTCTCAAAGCCTTCCTTCTCGAAGAAACGATCCGCTGTCAGCGTTAGCAGATAAAGCTGCTTTATATTTTTTTCCTTTGCATGTCCGGTCATTTTCATGACTAATTCCCGGCCCAGCCCCCGGCCCCTATATTTATCTTCGACTACTAACGATCGCAGTAGCCCACACTCGCCATAAGGCTCCAGCCCTACAGTCCCAATGATTTTTGTTCCCTGTACTATAACGATAAAATCCTGCATGCCAATGTCAATATCTTCATATGGCAGATCGGCGACCTTTAAAAGCGACTTGATCCGGTGCAAATCGCTCTTTTCTCCGGTCTTGAACGTTATCTCTTCCATGAATATCCCAATAAAAATGCGTCTATATCTAGATATATTTTGACTCCCTGGATCTCAAGGTCAGTCAACGTTAGCATTATACGATGATATAAATGAATAAACCAGTTGATATCAAAGGTCCATAGACTTCTCTATGAACTCGTGGACCGCATTGCCTTTTTGGGTCAGTGAATATACGACAAAGTTGCCCCTTTCGTAAGATGTGATCATGCCCATTTCTTTCAGCATCTTTAAATGATATGAGATGGCGGAGTACTGAAAGCCGGTCATGTCGACGAACTCGAAGACGCAGAGTTCCCGGCGGCTGAGCAGCTCGATGATCTTGACCCTGCATGGGTCGCCGAGGCACTTGAAAAGCTGCGCAGGGGCGCTGTAGTCCTCTTTTTTTTCGTTGATGTCTTCTGGGGTCAGGCTCGGGCCTATTTTAGCCTCCCAGGTGCCGCGGAGCCGGACTGGCAGGACTTTATCACATTTTTGGCAGTGGATCTTCCCATCCTTGCTCTCGCTGAGCCGGTCGAAGGTGGTGACCATGCCGCAATGTACGCATTCGATCAGCTTATCCGAATCCCTCAAGGAGGACACGTTATGGTTTGGGACGAATTCTTTCCCTACTTCCATGTTGTCCCTTGTCGGCTGGTTTTTAACACTCTCATAGCAATTTTTACAATAGTGTTTTTTGCCTTCTGTTATCTTGTCGTCGTAGCGAGTTAATGTCTTACCGCAAAAAGAGCACTTCCAGACATCATCCTCATAGCGCTGCGGCATGACAGTTTTACCGTAGCATGTGATACAATAAACAAAATGGCCGTCTTTTACCCTCGCATCTTCGGGGCCGATGATCTTATCACAGCGGGCGCATCTTACGTCCATGTTCTTAACGATCGGCACGCATTGTCGATCCTTAAGGCGCTTGTAACATTTCTTACAGTAATACCCATCGCCTTCCAGATTCATTCTACCGATGGGGAAGAAATCGTTACAATTCGCACATTTGACTTCGATCTGATTAGTGACCACTGGAGACCATCACCTTTAGCGGGCTCTATAAAAGCTTCATACCTTACTCATTATTGCATTATTAAATCCTTTTCTATATCTAGTTATTTCAACGATGATTGAAAATGGTTTCAAATAATTTTGAAATGAAAAATTATATAAGCTTGTATTTCAATACATATTGAAATGGTACCAATCGTATGTATAAGGGCCCTTTAAAATTACCGAACAAACGCCGCCTCTAGGCGTAGCAAGAGCCGGAAAGCTCTAAGTGAGCTTTTCCGGCTTCTGCGCTAGTGGCTTAATAAGCTTTATGATACACAGGCTGGGAGGCTTGTGCTCGGAGCGTTATCGTTCATAATAGCGGAGGGTTACAAACATGCAACAGTCTATTCAACAACTTGATGGCATACCTGACCTGGTCTACAGGAACCGGTATGTCATCTTAGGTATCATATTGCTCGGTACGTTCATGGCCGTGCTGGACAGCACGATGGTGAACATAGCGCTGCCTACTATTACCGTAGATTATAAGGTCAGCCTGGCGGAGTCGCAGTGGACGATCACGGGCTATCTGCTCGCGATGACCGGCCTGTTCGTTTTCTTCGGAAAGGCTTCCGAGTATACGGGTAAGGTAAAGCTATTCGTGGCAGGCTGGGCCATATTCACGCTCAGCTCCCTCGCTTGCGGCTTTGCGCCGGGCCTTGACGCATTGATCGCATTTCGTATAGTCCAGGGTATCGGCGCGTCCATGTTATCGGCCGTAGGCGGTGCACTGATCTTCGAGGCATTCCCGCATCAGGAACGAGGGAAAGCCATGGGCCTGTTCGGCGTCGTCTTCGGGATCGGGGCGGTGGTCGGTCCGGGTCTCGGGGGCTTTATCGTCGATAACCTGGGCTGGCAGTACATATTCCTCATCAATGTGCCCATCGGTATCGTCCTGCTCGCGTGCGCATTCAAGTACATGAAGATCCCGGAGAAGACCGTCTCGAAGCTGGACATGGACTGGATCGGTGCGGTGACACTATGCACATCAATTGTTACACTAATGCTGTTCTGTAACGAGGTGGCGAAAGGATTGACGGTAACCACGTCCATGGCCGCATACGCAGCAATAGCCGTGATCTCATTCATTCTCTTCATATTCCGCGAATCGACATGTAAAAAGCCGTTGATTGATCTGTCCATTTTCCGCAACAAGCAATTTACCTTACCGATCATCAGCGGGCTCTTCATGTTCACCTCCATATCCATCGGGAACACGCTCACGCCCTTCTATTTCGAGGGCGTGATGGGATATACGGCGTCACAGGTCGGGATCATATCCATGGTGGTGCCGTTATTCATGATGTTCACGGCGCCTATCAACGGTATCCTGTACGATAAGCACCACTGGAAGTATTCGGCAGGCGCCGGTGCACTGGTGTATTTCGTCGGGTTCGTTGTGTTCGGATACGGGCTATTGACGATCAACTTCTGGCTCATAATAGCTGCTTTCATCATCCGAGGCATCGGGGGCGGTATCTTCAGCAGCCCTAACAGCATCGAGACGATGAGCGTGCTTCCGAGGGAAAAGACCGCTCTGGCATCAAGTGTGTCATCCACGGCCATGTTCCTATCGGTGATGCTTGGCGTGGCGTTCTCCAGCACTTTCCTGACGCTGGATATGAGCGTGTCAGGCTACAACGGGCCGATCTTCCTGGCAGGATCGTCGCTACTGGCGAACTCGATCGGCGTGATCACGCTGGGGGCGGGAGCATTGCTCATAGCATCTGCAGCTGCATCCATCCTCAGGAATACCGTTTTCGCTCCCGTGCGTGTACGAACAACGTCCGAGGCCGCATAATAAGAAACACTAAATGGGGATCGCTGATATGGCCGATAATTGTGAAAACAAGGATGCTGCGAGAATTGTTCAGTCTATCTTAATAGACCATGGGAAGCCGGAAAACGTCATCGAGGTAAAATACCTTGTCAAGAACTACGATAAGTTCACCGCCGTCTGCGGCGTCTCATTTAACGTCGTACGAGGCGAGGTTTTCGCCCTGCTCGGCCCGAATGGCGCAGGTAAGACCACAATTGTGGAAATACTCGAGCTACTTAAGTCCCCGACCCGTGGATTCGTGAATATTTTCGGCAACGAAGTGCTTACGGGTATCGAAGCCGGAAACCTTTTCACCGGCATGGATCGGGACTACGAGGGAATAAAAGAGAAGATCGGCGTACTTCCGCAGGGCTTTAACTCCTTCGAGCTGTTGACTGTATACGAGAACATCGATTATTTTGCCCGAATGTACTCAAAGCACATCGACATCGAGGGCCTCATCAGAGAGCTGGGGCTGAAGGACAAGCGTAATACGCTCTTCAAGAACCTATCCGGCGGGCTAAAGCAGCGCGTAGGCATCGCAATTGCACTGGTCAACGATCCCGATATCATCTTCCTGGACGAGCCCACGACGGGCCTGGATCCCCGGTCCCGAAGGGACGTGTGGGACGCCGTTAAAGCGTTGAAGGCCCGTGGCAAGACGATTTTCCTGACGACGCATTATATGGACGAGGCTTACCACCTGGCGGACCGGATATGTGTCATCCATAAAGGCGGGATAGTCGCCGAAGGATCGCCCGAAGACCTGATCAATCGTTATGGCGGTGGCAATACGCTCGTGATACGGGAATGTAGTGCGGATGCCATCGATCCCCTCGTCAAATTGATCCCTGACAGCCGGACGGAAGGGAACAGCGTGCTGGCAAAGCTTCCCGAAGGCGACAGCATGGCGACCTTATCGAAGGCAATAGCCATCATCAAATCGGGGAGCTATAGCTGTAAGGAGATCTATGTGAAAAAGCCTACGCTCGAGGACGTTTTCTTGAACTTGACAGGCGAGAAGCTTGTCGAAGGGGGGCTATAGATGCCGATTGACGTATCGACAGGGCCCGATACCGGTATGAAGTTCTGGGGAGCCGTATCGCAAAAGTACGATGATATCATCGATGGCACGATGGGTAAAAATCTGAGGCCTTCGGCCCTTGAGAAGCTTGGAAACGAGCATGGCCTCGGGAGAGTTGTTGAGCTGGGATGCGGCACGGGATATTTCACGAAGGTGCTGGCTAAAGCTGCAGACACCGTCGCTGCGACTGATTTTTGTGAAGGGATGCTTGCCAGAGCAAAGGAGCAACTGGGCGGCGCCGGAAATATCACCTTCCATAAAGAGGACTGTATGAAACTATCGTTCCCGGATGATACGTTCGATACGGTGCTCATCGCTCTTGTATTAAATCATGTCCCCGATCCCGGGGCTGCTTTGGGCGAGGCATGGCGTATATTGAAACCTGGTGGCAGGATCATCATAGTGAACCCGGATAACAGCTTTATCGGCGAAGCTCGCCAAAGGATGAGTTCATACAAACTTATGGCTGGCTATGGCAATGCTCAAGCTAAATATCCCCAGACGTTCAGGAACCTCTCAGGCGATGACCTGGATAAGCTGCTTGAAGCTGCTGGTTTTACGATAGGATATTCTGATCTGATCAGGGACGACCCTGGCTCATATGATTCCGCTATAGACGCTATGGAATATGTGAGAGCTATTAAGAACGTGGAAGATTTCGACCTACTCATGTCTGTCGTTAAGAGTCATGGCATGCATGGCAGACATGAAAATGCAATTGAGGTAAGATACCTGGTAAAGAACTATGGTAAATTTACAGCAGTGTGCGGTGTCTCATTTAACGTTAGATCGGGGGAGGTTTTCGCATTGCTGGGCCCGAACGGTGCCGGTAAGACGACTATCGTGGAAATACTTGAATTGCTTAAAACCCCTACCAGGGGCTTTATCAGCATCTTCGGTAACGCCGTGCTTACCGGCATACATACCGAGTTGGGCGGCAATCCTTTTCCAGGCGAGAAAAGGGATTACACTGGTATAAAGGAAAAGATCGGCGTGCTTCCGCAGGGCTTTAACTCGTTCGAGCTGTTGACTGTCTATGAGAACATCGACTATTTTGCACGTATGTACTCGAAGCACATCAGCATTGACGGCCTGATCGAAGAGCTGGGGCTGAAGGATAAGAGAAATACTTTGTTCAGGGATCTCTCCGGCGGGTTGAAGCAGCGTGTAGGCATCGCGATAGCGCTGGTCAACGATCCCGACATTATTTTCCTGGACGAGCCTACGACAGGCCTGGACCCCCGGTCGCGAAGGGACGTGTGGGAAGCCATAAAATCGCTGAAGGCTCGTGGCAAGACGATATTCCTTACCACACACTACATGGACGAGGCGTACCACCTGGCCGACAGGGTTTGCTTTATCCATAAAGGCGGGATAGTCGCCGAAGGTTCACCCGAAGACCTGATCAATAAGTATGGAAAGGGCAACACCCTGGTCATAAGGGAATGCTGTGCTAAAGCCCGGGGCACGCTATTGAAGGCCATCCCGGACAGCAGTGCAGATGGGAATAATGTGCTGGCAAAGCTCCCGAAGGACGACGGCATGGCCAGTATAGCCAAAGCCGTTGAGGTCATCGAGGCCGGGGGCTTTAGCTGTAAGGAGATCTACGTGAAAAAGCCCACTCTAGAGGATGTGTTCTTGAATTTGACGGGTGAAAAGCTCACGGAAGTACAGTAGGGATCGATATGACAAGTACAAATAATGATGCAAAGTTCTGGGACTGGGTATCGGTGAAATATGACGAGATAGCCGACGAGCAGGTCGGCCGGTTCCTGAGGCCGTCGATGCTGAAGTACCTGAGTATGGAGGGAAACCTCGGAAAAGTTTTGGAGATCGGCTGTGGTACGGGCTACTTCACGGAAGTGCTGACAGACTTAGCCAGTCACGTCACAGCCATCGATATATCCGACGGCATGCTGTACAGGGCCAGGGAGCGCATGAAGAACATGAAAAATATCACGATCCTGAAAGAGGACTGCTGTAAGACCCCGTTCCCCCACGCTATGTTCGATACCATTTTTATGGGATCGGTGTTCAATGTCGTTGATGACCCGGCCCGGGTCCTCCGTGAGATACGCCGCATATTGAAGCCCGGCGGCACGCTGATCATCGTGAACCCGGACTGGGGCATGATGAACGGCTATAACCGGGGGAGGAGCACATTCCGGTTCTTACGCCTGTATGGCGAAGCACTATACATGCACCCACAGACCTTTAAATACTTGCCAAAAAACGAATTGATAAACCTACTGGCAGCGGCCGGGTTCAGGACCGTGGGCGTAAGGATGGCGGATAACTTCCTGGACCCGCGTAACTGTGCCATGGAATACGTAAAAGCCGTGATGCTGCTCGACAATGTCATCGAGGTGGAACACTTGTCTAAGTGCTATGGTGATCTTACGGCCGTGAGCGATGTCTCGTTCAGCGTTCGCCGCGGTGACATTTTTGCGATGGTCGGCCCTAATGGCGCTGGCAAGACCACCGTCGTCGAGATCCTCGAATGCCATAGATCTCTTACCAGCGGTAAGATCAGCATTCTCGGTATGGGCGATATGATGGCAGACAAGGCGCATAAGGCGTATCAGGCCGATAAGAACTATAAATTTATAAAAGAGCGGATCAGTGTTCTCCCGCAAAGCTTCAAGGCTTTTGACCTGTTGACTGTATACGAGAACATTGATTATTTTGCGCGCATGTACACAAATTACGCCAGCGTTGATAGTCTAATGAAGGAGTTTAGTCTGGTGGATAAGCGGGACACTCTATTCAAGGATCTTTCAGGCGGGCTGAAGCAGCGCGTCGGCATCGCCATCGCCATGGTCAACGATCCCGATATAATCTTCCTGGACGAGCCTACTGCTGGCCTGGACCCCCAGTCGCGAAGGGACGTGTGGGAAGCCATTAGAACGCTGAAGACGCGTGAAAAAACCGTCTTCCTGACTACGCACTACATGGATGAAGCCTATCATCTTGCAGACCGGGTCTGCGTGCTAAATAAAGGCCGGATCGTCGCAGAGGGATCACCGGAGGATATGATCAATATATACGGAGGGGATAATACGCTAGTCATAAGGGGCTGCAACGCTAACGCAATGGATCACCTGGTCAAGGCAATTCCCAACAGCCGGGTCGAAGGGAACAGCGTTTTAGCTGCGCTTGGCCATGATAATAGCATGGAAAGCCTTGAAAAAGCCATTTCGATCATGAGCTCTGGCCAGTTTTCATGTACCGAGGTATATGTAAAAAAATCGACGCTCGACGACGTGTTCATGAACCTGACAGGCGAAAAGATCGTCGCAGGAGGCCAGTAAATGTCTCATATCTCCAGGATACTCACGGATGTAAAATATAGCCTGATACAATTCCTGCGGAACCGGCAGTCGGTCTTCTTCGCATTCGTCTTTCCGGTCATTTTCCTGATCGTCCTGGGCTTCATGCTTGGCGGCCAGCCGGGCCCGCAGGCATTGTATTACGTGAATGGGGACGGATCGCAAGCGTCAATAGCCTTCCTCGGGTCGCTGAACTCCACCAGCCTGAACCTTATCAATGGCTCAGGGATGGATCTGGCACAAATGCTTAATGACGGGCAGATCACCGCATATGCAGAGATATCTCAAGGGTTCGGGAATCGATCCGGCAACACATCGGGCATGGGGATAAAGATGTATTATGATCGCTATAAGTCGGCGTCTCCGGCGATGGTGTCTGCGGTACAGCAGGCTGTGGATGAATTCAACATGGGCGAAGCCGGCACCCCTGAGCTAGTTACATTAAGCTCCCAGGATGTAGCCACATCCAGTATCAATTATATCGATTTCCTGCTGCCCGGCATCCTCGGCCTGTGCATCATGTTCTCAGCATTGAACGAGGCGATCGGCGTCGTCTCGAAATACAAGGCTAACGGCATATTCAGCAAGCTTTCCATGACGCCTATGTCAACCATCGAGTGGAACGTGTCCCGGATCATCTCGGGGACGATCGTCGTGATATTATCGGTCCTGGTATCTCTGATCGCGGCCTGGATTGCGTTCGGGGTATTACCGGGCATTAATGTCCTTTCGGTACTGCTCGTGATCTCGGGGTCGGTCATGTTCTCCGGGCTCGGGATGATCGTGGCGTACCTGATCGACGAGACGTTGTCGCCGACCGCGGTATCGCTGACCATATCGCTGCCGCTGATGCTCGTATCCGGGTCACTTTTCCCGACAGATCAGCTGCCCTTCGCGCTGGGATTTCTATCGGTCATCTCGCCGCTCACGCCTCTTAATAGTGGCCTCAGAAGCGCTATGTTCACCGGCGATATGGGAAACGCCCTGGTATGCCTGGTCATCAGCATCGCCCTCAGCTTCATACTATTTGCTATCGGCGTCACGATCCTGATGGGCAAGGAAGAACAGGACGGGTAAGGAGGGAAATAAATGACACGCATCACTACAGATATTAAGTACAGCCTGGTCCAGTTCTTCAGGAACCGGCAATCGGTATTCTTCGCGTTTATATTCCCGATCATGTTCCTGGCACTGGCATGGTTCCTGTTCGGGGGCCAGTCAGGCCCGCAGGCATTGTATTATACCGATGCGGACGCATCGCAAGCGTCAATAGCTTTCCTCGGGTCGATGAACTCCACGGCAGGCGTTACTCTTGTAAACGGCTCCGGGATGGACCTGGCGCAGATGCTGAAGGACGGGCAGATCACCGCATATATGGAGATACCCCCGGGGTTCGGTAAAAGCGTCGAAGCTGCCAACAGTTCGGGCAACGCATCGGGTATCGGGATCCGGATGTATTATGATCGCTCCAGGCCGCTTCTTCAGCTATTATCTCGGCGGTCCGGCACGCAGTGAATGAGATCAACATGGGCTACGGGAGCGCGAACAAAACGATCTTCCTGAGCCCCGAGGGCGTAGCCACATCGGGCACGAGCTATGCTGAGTTCTTGCTGCCCGGTATCCTGGGGATCGCCATCATGGGCTCGGCAGTAGACACCACCGTGGGCTTCATCGCGAAGCTCAGGGCAACCGGCGTTTTTCGAAAGCTCTCGATCACGCCGATGAAGCGCTTCGAATGGAACGCGTCCCGGGTTATCACCGGCACTATCATAGCACTTCTGTCAGTGGTGGTTTCGCTGGTCGTGGCCTGGCTGGCGTTCGGGGTATTGCCCGGGATCAACCTGGCCGCGATATTACTTGTGCTGGCCGGGTCGGTCCTGTTTGTCGGTCTCGGGATGGTCATCGCATACATCGTGAAAGGCGAAGGGTCCGCGAACGCAGCGCTAACGATCACGCTGCCGCTGATATTTATTTCCGGGTCTATCATCCCCGCGGACCAGATGCCATGGTTTTTAAAAGATATTGCGATCATATCGCCGCTGACCTATCTAAACAATGGCTTGAGAAGTGCGATGATCACAGGCAACATGGGAGACGCATGGATGAACCTGGCCATAGTCGGAGCACTGGCCATTGTATTCTTCGGCATAGGAATTGCAGCCTTGAAATGGAGAGATGATTGAAATGGAAATATCAAAAGAGTATGAGTTTTTGGAAAAAGCCGCAATAGAACTGGGCGCTGGCAGTGTAAAGATCATTCCCGTCGATCAAGTTGTCGTCGAGGACCGGGTACGACTGAGGTGTATGATCGGCTGTCCCTCGTATGGGGCTAACCTGAAGTGCCCGCCGTTCGTGCCGACGCCGGATGAGTTCAGGAAGATACTAAAAGAGTACAAATTCGCCATGGTCATCAAGCACAAGCCCCCAATAATGCCCGAAGAGGTAAAGGAATATAAAATTGAGGACCGTGAGAAAGCAAACGAGTTGAAGGCTAAGCTGTGGCCGGATATCCACTCTTATTATAAAAAGACCCTGAACATCATGCTAGAGCTCGAGAAGATGGCGTTCTCCCGCGGATACGTTTTCGCAATGGTCTTTTATGGCGGCAGTTGTCTCCTGTGTGAAAAATGCAACGTGGAAAAGGGCGTATGCCTGAACCCGATGACGGCCCGCGTGGCGGCCGAGGCAGTCGGGGTCAACATGATACGGACGGCAGAAAATGCCGGGATGTCACTAAAGTTTTCCATGGAGGTAAAAGCTCCCGAGCCGATGGCTATATTACTGATCGATTAAAGTATGGAAAAGCAAATATTTACTTTTTAAACGAGCGATAGAATGATATTTCCCCAATGCAGGCACGTCGGCGTTAACAATGCCTTCCTAATCAACGGGCATCCCATCACTGATATCATACACTCCGCAACACAGTATATGATTATCTTTGATGAGGCAGGCCTGTGTAAGATACTGGAGATCGGTAGCTCCGGTAATGGCGCTTTATTGAACGATATCGTAAAAGTAAAAATGATCGCCGATAGTGATCGGACAATCGTTTACGAGGGACAGGTAGACCTGTTCAACAGGGCAAGCATCGTACGCAAAGCGTGCCAGCTCTGCGATGACAGGATCAATACTATCGTATTTCGAGGATTTGACAATCATGTTACCTTCGTTCAGGACCCTTCCCTTGAAGAGCTTACGATTATCGACGTATACGATACTTCTCCTCCGGAGCCTCCGAAGCTTACCCATAATCTTCAAAGGCTGGAAGAAATAGGCATGTTCGGAGAAATGATGCTAGCGTTTGACTACCACGTTACCGATCTCAAACAGTATGAAGACCCTTTGAAAACGACGATATTCCCCTGCCATGTATCAGGCCTGGATGGAATTTTCTTAAATTGCCTGGACTCAGAGCCGCAAGGGGATATTAAGCTAGTGGGGTGTGAAACTACCAGGAAGGCTTTCGAAGCGCGATTTCCAACGAAGAAGTATGAGCATGTCACAATATGCCCGCTAAGCCATGTCAAGCCATCACGGCCTTTCCTGCTACGCTGCTGCCAGCCCGATAAGATCGGCCCGATCGAGATCGATGGAATTCCCGGCGTAGTGGTCAGTTTCGTTGCAAACCCTCCGGATATCTATGAAGCGGTAAAACAGCTGGCTAATAGCATACGATCGAAAAAGAACCATATTAGTAAGTGATGATCAATCAGGTGATTTTAGTTGGATGATACGGTAATCGGGGTATCAGGGCTCGTAAAAAACTATCCTAATTCACCTGCCGTGTGTGATGTATCCTTCAGGGTACGCCGTGGAGAAATTTTCGCCTTGCTTGGCCCTAATGGCGCTGGCAAGACCACGATCGTGCAGATACTTGAATTCGTTAAGATGCCCACCTGGGGATTTGTATACGTTCTGGACTCCGAGGAGATATACAACAGAACAAAAGACTATGCGGGTATAAAAGAAAAAATCGGTGCGCTTCCTCAGGGTTTCAGGGGTTTCGATCTTTTAACCGTTTATGAGAACATCGACTATTTTGCACGAATGTATTCGAAGCATGTCAGTATCGACAAGCTGATGGAAGATCTTGGCCTTATGGAAAAAAGAAATGCACTATTCAAGGACCTTTCCGGTGGCTTTAAGCAGCGCGTCGGCATCGCCATTGCACTGGTCAACGATCCGGAAGTCTTGTTCCTGGACGAGCCCACCACCGGCCTCGACCCGAAGGCACGACGGGACGTGTGGAACATGATAAAAGACCTTAAGGCAAAGGGCAAAACGGTCCTTCTGACGACACATTATATGGACGAGGCATACCATCTTGCAGATCGGATATGCGTACTGCACAAAGGCAGGATCGTCGCGGAAGGGAGCCCGGAAGACCTGATCAACCTATATGGAGGCGGTAACACGC
The DNA here is from genome assembly GCA_963780665.1 of uncultured Methanocellaceae archaeon. GTDB lineage: Archaea > Halobacteriota > Methanocellia > Methanocellales > Methanocellaceae > Methanocella. The sequence continues at coordinate 18,531 of CAWACJ010000007.1, forward strand.
TGGTCATGCGAACATGCAGCGATGAATCCATATCACGACTGGCTGAAGTGATCCCCGAATGCAAGGTCACAGGCTGTGACATATCAGTAATACTGCCTGAAGGGAATGGAATTGCGACCATGTCAAAGGCAGTAGCGATCCTCAACGCTGACGGGCTTGCCTGCAAGGAACTATATGTGAAAAAGCCTACTCTCGAGGACGTGTTCATAAATTTGACTGGCGAGCGCCTGACGCCGGGTAAATAATAAACCCGCACAGGCGTTAGATCATCATTTTAATAAAACTGTACGCGTCGTAGACTAGCTATACAGGCCTTTTTTCAGGTCATTCAATAATTGTTTCGCGAAGGCCTGTTCTTCCCCATAAATTTCCTTCGCCTCGGGAAGATAACACGTACCCTTATCTATAATATTCTTTTCAATGTACTCGATCGTTTCATCCAGTGTTTGGCCTCTTACCGATCCTGTTATCAAGGACTTAACAATGAGAAAAGTCTTTCCTCCCTCGATCATATGCGCGTCATGCAGGATTGAGCCCTCCAGTGTCCTAGGAACGGCATTTTTAATCGAGTCTTCCGCAATGGTGATGATAAGCCGTGCCTTATCCTCGGGAACGCCGTTAGTCATTAGCCATTTAAGGATCATGTCTCCATGTTCGTCCGTCAGCCCATGGAAATATGCTGCATAGACAATTGCCTCAGCATTTATTGACTCATCCCTGTTTTTTATTAGCTTTTTCGCGGACCACAGCATCCTTTCAATATGTGTGAGATCATGCATGACGTCATTGTCTTTATAGAGTGGCGCCACGAACTCTTTTACATTTTTGATATCTATGATCAAACTATCTCACTCCGAAATCCGGTTGAAAAATAACTACTTTTGGCTAGAGCCCGTCTTCGTCGATGTCGCCTTTTTTGGACACCGCCTTGAGCCGCTCGACGCCCTTGATCTCGTCGATGACTTCGACCACTGCTTTCGGCACGAGCTTTTTCCAGCTTTCGCCTGCCAGCATCCTGCGCCTGATCTCCGTGCCCGAGTATTCTTCCCGGTTATACATGGGCGAATATTTTACCTCATGGCCATTCTCGGTGAACAGCCTCGAGACCAGCGGATTGTTTGAGTAGACCATGGAGAACGGAGGCGTCATGGATACGACATGCGACACCCAGATGGCATTCCGGTAAATATCCGGTATCGGTATTACGTAATAATTTAAGTCGAGATCCTCCAGGCCCCTGGAGATCATCATGATGCGCTCGCCTGCCGTGAACGGATTTTCAGGCGTATGGCTCATCTGGGCGCTGCCTATCCCGATGATCAATTCGTCCACTTCTTTGGCTATCTCGCTGATCACCGTGTGGTGCCCCAGGTGGAATGGCTGAAAACGGCCGATGTAGAACGCCCTTCGAATGGAGTCCATGCGCAACCTCTGTGCATTTTATGGCTGGCTAGTATTTAAAATATGCTAAGAGCAAAAAAGTATAAGTAAAGAGTGCTTATCAATTCACCTCGGGAGTGTGCCTTTGAACATAACGAAGTACCGGGATAGGCTTATACATTTAATAGACCCTCTCGCGAAAGTTTTCGCCAGGGCGGGCCTGACGCCTAACCAGATCACCTTTATTTCTTTGGTATTCGGCATAGCTTCGGCGCTTTTGTACACTTACCAGCACGTTTATCTCGCTGCCGCCGCATTGCTGCTATCCGGCCTGTTTGATTTTATTGATGGCGGCGTTGCACGCATCAATAATAAATCCTCAAAGTTCGGCGCAGCCATCGACTGGATCGTGGATAAGTACGTGGATTGTTTAGTGTTAATAGGCATCGCATTCAGCGGCCTGGCGGACCCTAGGATTGCGGCCATCGCCGTCTTCGGCTCCATGATCAACACGTTCATCAAGCCAGTAGTATACGCCGAAATGGGCTACGATAAACGCGAAGACGGAAAGATACAGGATCCCCTGGAAGGTGTCGGTATATTCGGGCGTCCCGAGACCGCCATCACACTCATAGTGTTCTCACTATTGAACTGGGTCAACTGGGCAGTCGTGATCATCGCCATTATGACAAATTTCTCGGCGCTGCAGCGCATTTTTTACCTGTATATGCACAATAGGAAATGAATATTTGTTATTGTCCATCCTCCGGCCGCCGGAGGCTTATGCTAAATCGTTCGCATCTTTTAACGTACCTTTAAGTAAATTGATGCTTATTTTAACCTCTAATGAAAGTCGACATGCACGTGCACACCAACAAGTCCGATGGCAGGGACAGCCTGCACGACATGGTCGATTCCGCGGAGGCTAAAGGCCTCGACATCATTGCCATCACCGACCATGGCCCTGGCCACGGAAGCGGCATCACCGAGAAAGTCGCACGGCAAACAAAAAAAGAAGTGCAGCTGCTTCAGCCTTCATACCATGTTAAAATACTGGTCGGCATCGAAGCCGAAATATTGCCTACCGGAGAAGTGTACCTTCAGGATCGCGATGAGCTGGATCTTGTGCTTGCCTCTTTTCATGGCGCCCCGAATGAAGAAGTCTACTATCGGGCTGTCCTTCGAGCAGTCACAGACCCTAAAGTAGACGCGTTAGCACATCACGCCTGGATCCCTGGCAGTTTCGGGTCGGCCTCAGAGTACGACGATCAGCTGGTAGAATTAATGAAAGATCATGACGTAGCTATTGAGATCAACTCAAAGCATGCGCTGCCGTCATGGGATTTTTTACAAAAATGCAAGGATGCCGGCATCAAGTATACCATCGGAAGCGATGCGCACAAGGTGGCGGACGTAGGGTCCGTCGCATGGGCGAAGAACACGGCACGATTAATTTTTGGGAAGGACGAACAGGGACAATACCTGCCGTGATCTCTGCTATTTGATATTTCAATCCGACAGGCAGCAGCCACATGATTGTTTCTATGCTTGTTAACATGCTTACAATCTCTGGCTTTTTCTTTGACTAATAAAAATCAATGGTTCTTCCGGGATAAAATTGTTATCCCATGATCGTCAATCGACTACCCTGATAATATCATCAGCAGATCTAAGCGGCAGCTTTGAGACAGCTTGTCTGCATCAACTTTAAATATATAAAAAAACAATGATATGTCTCACCTATATGCCGGAGCATCACGCATCGCGCCCTCTAGCGGTGGACGCCATCATCGTATACGAACACAAACTAGTTTTTATACGAAGAAAGAATGAACCTTATAGAGATATGCTGGCTTTGCCCGGGGGTTTCGTCGAAGCGGACGAGACGACCGAACAGGCCGTCCTCAGAGAGGCCAAGGAAGAGACCGGCCTGAATGGCGAAATTCTTAAGCTTGTGGGCGTCTATTCTAACCCTCATAGAGACCCGAGAGGACCTGTTGTATCGGTCTGCTACCTCTTAAGAGCAGCCGGGGCGTGTAAGGCTTCATCGGACGCGAGTGAAGTGATTCTTTTAGCATTAAAAGATATTCCAAAGCTGGCTTTCGATCATAACGCGATGATCCGCGATGTAAAAAAGGAATGTGATCTAGATGGAATTTTGTCCAAAGTGTAAGAGCATCATGATACCCTCCGGCGCTATCATTAAATGCCGGAAATGCGGGTTTGAGAAGAAGAGCTCTGGTAAGGCCGTCATCCTTAGTGGAGAGAATAAGGTCCAGCGCGAGGAAATGACGATCCTGGAAGGCAGGGAGGATGCGGGCCTGCCGACAACGGAGGACGTTAGCTGTCCGGATTGTGGCAACAAAAAGGCTTACTGGTGGCTGCGCCAGCTACGCAGCGCAGATGAGAGCGAAGTGCGCTTCTTCAGATGTACCGCCTGCGGCAAGACCTGGAGAGAATACAACTAACAAATTTTATATATAAACAAAGGCAAAAGGTTACAAGCAATAGAAGCATAAGGGTATAGTGGATTAATCTTATAGGAGAAGGCGTATGTTCAAGGCGGTTATAAATGCAGATGTCTTTAAGGATGCCATCGAAGCAGTCTCGACTCTAGTGGACGAGGCCAAGTTCAAGCTGACAAAGGACGGTATCTCCGTACGTGCGGTAGACCCCGCGAACGTGGCCATGGTGGCATTCGACCTGAACGCTAAAGCTTTCGAGACATTCGAGGCTAGCGACAGCGAGATCGGCGTCGACCTGATCAGGCTAATGGATATCCTGGGCATGACATCGAAAGACGATAAGATCGAGCTGAACCTGAACGAGGAGACTCGAAAGCTGGAGATCCGCACCGGGGGCCTCGCATACACCTTATCATTGCTCGACCCAACCTCGATCCGGAAGGAGCCCAAGGTGCCGAACCTGGAGCTGCCGGCAAAGATCGTACTGAACGGTGCAGAGCTCAAGAGGGCCGTAAAGGCCGCCGAAAAGGTATCGGACCACATGGCACTCGGCGTGAAGGATAAGACCTTCTTCGTGGAAGCCGAGGGCGACCTGGATAAGGTCCGCCTGGATATCCCGCAGTCGAGCCTGGTCTCGTTGCAGTCTACCGGCGACGTACGCTCATTGTTCTCGCTCGATTATCTCAACGACCTCTCGAAGTCGCTGGGAAAGGCGGAGCGCGTGAACATCGACCTTGGCACGGATTACCCGGTCAAGCTCACCTTTAACATTGCAGCCGGCAACGGCTCGGTTACGTACCTACTCGCACCCAGGATAGAATCTGAATAAATCTCAAAGACATAAAAATGGCTATCCATTTTTATGTCCCGTCATATTTTTTCACATTTACTTTTACCTTCTTCGGGACTCGAACTCTTTACCTCTTTCTATAAGCTCGCGTACCCGCTGTCCACCTTTGGAGCCGCCCTTGTGGCCTATCTCCTCATAAAACTCGTGGCTGTGACCCTTCGATGTGGCAAGCCCACCCTTTCGGCCAGCCTCTCTCACGCTGATATTACCTTTATCTACCATTTCCATCCTCCTGTGTCGCAGTGTTTTATGCCCAACATCTCATCCGCAGCCTATACAAATTAAAATGACCCGTAAAAAACGCAGAATTACAAAAATAGCGGTTTAAAACGTTTAGATTGTCTTATTTTGCCTTGTTTTAACGTATCTTACGATTATCGAAGTCATACATCCTTCAATCATAGTTACGATTGCCGGACCCCATATGGGCTTGTGTAGCATTGATCCGTATGTCCATCCGGCGGGGCAAAGGCCTATTATAGAGGATATCATCATATGTGAACAGGGCTTAAGGGCAAATCAATGGCCGAAAAGCCGTATGCCGTCTAACCGCACTATGCGGCTCAGGGAGATACCGATGGACGCGATGAATATCACCACATTTGCAAAATATCCTTTCATACAGGAGGCTTCGCGCTTTGTCAGGGAGCACGAATACTCGATCGAGGATCTCGTGTCAAAGCCAGCATACGGGCGAGTCCGGGACCGCGCTAAAAAGCGTGTCCTCGAGGCCATTTCCGGCGATAGCCCGAAAGAAGATGTATCCTCCCGTCCAGAGATCGAGCTTCTCTCGTACCCGCTGGCTCGTATGATTGTCTCCATCGTGGAAGACCCGTATTTATTGAGGCGCTATGGGCTATGGGAGGCAAAACGTGCGTACTCGTTCCTTATCGCCGAGAAGGATGACGTGCTGATCGACATCGGGAAGGACTTCGGAGTCCAGGCTCGTGTCGAAGGTAAGGACTATGTTACACATTTTACCGATTATCTCCGCTATTCCGCATCCTTAAAAGACCTTAGCTGGAAGCTGATCAGTCGGAAGATGATCAAAGGTATGGTCTATGTGCCACGCGATTCTTATGCGCGATTACTGGAAGAAGCCATCCGTGAAAAGACTCAGGCGAACCTGCCTCAGGTGCCCGAATCGATGGCCGTGTCTCTGGCGCCGTACGTCGAGGAGATCAAGGCTGCTCTTAACCTGCTCAAAGGCCAGATGAACCTCCTGGTGGACGGTGAAGTATACCGCGAAGCATTCCCCCCTTGCATGAATTACTTGCTTTCAGAATTGCAGAGGGGCGTGAACCTGCCCCACACGGCCCGGTTTGCTTTGACTTCTTTCTTATTCAGCATCGGATATGACAAGGATCAGATCATGGACCTATACCGGATGGCGCCTGACTTCCGGGAAGACTTGACGCGGTACCAGGTAGAGCACATTACCGGTGGCGGCGGCACGGAATACACGCCGCCGGGATGTAAGACCATGACGACCTATGGGAATTGCTATGGCAAGAACCAGCTATGCGAATACGTGAACCACCCGCTGAACTATTACCGAAAGTCCGCTACCCGGCTGGCAAAGATGGGCGATAAGCCAGTCATAAAAGAAGCCGAAAAAAGCTCTGTGCCTTCACAATAAAGCCGGATATAAACTTCGAGTATTTAGTGGGCTATTGATAAAAAATGAAAATGGCATCCTGTGGTTTATCCCACAGGTGCCTGACCGATCTTCTTCGTGAGCTCTTCGAGGACTTCTTTGCGCATGCCCTCGACGAACTTGACGGAGCCGACCACGAGGTGGCCACCGCCGCTGACGCCTCCGCCCTTGATCTCGTCCCTCAATTCGCGGACCATCACCGGGATATTCATCAGCACGCCCTTCGACCGTAATACGGCAAAGTCGGGCCCGAATCCAAGCGTCACGATAGGTTTGCCTTCGTTTTTCTTGACCATGATGTCGTGGATCTCGCCAGTGGTCTTGCCCGGTGCGGGGAACGTGAATTTGTGCGCGAATAATTCCACGTCGATCACATGCAGTATAGCGCCGTTCGGCAGCTGTGAGATCTTCACATGGGGCAGTGACGTGTCCATCTGGTCCTTGATCATCCTGTTCGCCAGGCCGTTCAGAAGCTCGATCAGGTCGTTGTGCCTCTTCAGGTCTCCGAATGCGAGGATGTCGTCCACGATGCCTTTGCCATCATTATATTTCAGCCAGAACTGCTCGTAGTCCAGCGCCAGTGCGATCTTTTTCAAGTGCTCTTCGGGGAACTTATCCTTCACGAGCGATATATACATCGCACGCTCGGGGGCTTCCGACCTGTCGCCGACACCGGCAACAGCTGCCAGCAGCTTGACCTCGTCCTCGACGGCCGGGTTGATCATCCTTGCCAGCTCTGCGCCCAGCATTCCCGCCGTTATGCCGAAGTCGCCTCCCGCATGGTAAGGATTTACATGGCCGACCAGATACTGGTCTACGATCTCGTCCGGGTGGTGGTGGTCGACTACTAGCAGGTCAATTCCATAGACCTTCGCATACTTGTATGCGTCCAGGTCTTCCTCGGTCGAGCCGTTATCCGTCAATAAAATGAGCGGCATGTGCTGGCCGTGGCGCTGTACGTCCTCGAGCGCCATCACCAGGTCTTTGTTGATGTCCTCAAGCTCATAGAACGGGGCTTTAGAGGGCGAGCGCGAGAAGAAATGATACTCCGCCTCGGAATCGCCCTGTGCCCGTATTAAAGGAAGGCAGGCTCTCTCGACTGCAACTCCGGCACAGATGCCGTCTGCGTCCGCATGATGCCTGACAATGATGGGCTCAGATTTCAATATGGCGCGCCTGATGCGGCGGGCGACTTTTTCCATGCTCGGCCTTAGCTTTTCGAGGACGTCGCTCTTTACCATGAACTCGATATGTGCCGGAGCAGCCCTATCGTCGATCGACTTTTCGATGATCGCTTTAATGGATCCGGCTTCTTCGGTCGTGAGCTTCTTTATTTCCAGGACTTCCATCTGGATGCTGCCGTTCCGCATCTGGATCTCGCCGATCGCCTTGACCATGTCCTCGAGGTTGATCTCCGGGTATGCCCGCATGCCCGCTTCCACGAATGCAGCGCACGAGACGGAGCCGTCCTCGTCTGTGATCGTGAAAATGGTCGGCCCGCTGGTCTGCTTAGTTTGCACGACCTCGCCGCTGATCGATACAAGCTTTCCGACGAACTTGTTGACCTCGCTTGACTTTCTTCGCGGCAGGTTCTTCTCCACGTCGATGACCTTGAAATCTTTAACGGTCTGCGGTATCAGGTCGAAATTGCCGTTTGGCTTGATCGTGTTGACCTTGACCATTACTGCTTCGCCCGGCACGTACGACTTTTTCACATTGCTAGAATGGATCAGCCCTTTTGTCTGGTCATTCAGCGTGACGAAAACGCCGAAGTCCGCCAGGTTAGCCACGGTGCCCATGTAGACCTTTCCGGGGTCCAGGTCACCGACATCGCAGGCGGAGCCGAGCTTATATACCGGGGATACGCTCTTGCAGCTGCTGCAGAGGTCCTGTCCCGCTGCTACGGGCTTGCCGCAGATCTCGCATGTCAGTGCTTTTCCGGTGCCTGCACATTCCAGGCACTTTTCTCTTGTCTGGATCTTTCCGCTGCCCTTGCATTTCGGGCAGAAGCCGCCGGCAAGCAGGCTCTTCAAGTCCCCTTCCGACATTCCGATCAGGTTTACGCTCTTGACCTTACCTACGCCGTTACAGTTGGGGCAGGTTTGCTCCCCTTTAACGATGAAGCCTTTTCCATGGCATGATGAACATTCGACGCTCATAATAATGACCTTAAATGAACTCGATTTGAGTATTTATCACATTTCAGAATAGAAATCTGTTCCGATATGCTATCGTGTAAGAGTCTCTTGAAATATATAAACATGTTGAAATTACTGCAGTGATCAATATCTGCCGACTGTCTCATCAGGGGCATTTAAAGTACGAATAGCAGATGTATAATACGAAGCTAAAAAACATCAAAACTATAGCATTTATTAGTTCCTATCATTAGCTCATCGTTTTATAACCATTATTCGCCACTAAGTTCTCAAAGTCACGGTTTCAACACAGAGACACGGACAGCACGGAGTTGCACAAAGATTGTTTTTGTGTAAGCCTCCGGCGGCCCTGCGGCTCTGTTTGACGTGTGGGAATATGGTGAATGTTTTAGTTAAAGCCTCGGGCGGCCGGGTATTGTGGACACTGAGAAGGACACAGAACATTCTGTCACTAAGGACACGTTGTTGTGTCAGGGGTTAACTCGGTCGTTATGTTCGTAGAATAACCGTATCTTAATACTCATTACTTTTAATGCCAGCATTTACAAAGGCAAGATCAAATGTGTCATTGTATAATGACTAGTGAACAATGTAAAGAAATAACCTCGACTCTCAAAAACCAACAACGTGTCCTTCGCGACCCATGGTTTTGTGATCTTCTCAGTGTCCACATCACCCTGCCGCCGGAGGCATATACAATAAAAATAGAGCCCCCGGCTGCCGGAGGCTTACACAAAAACACCTTTGTGCTACTTCGTGCGCTTCGTGTCTTTGTGTTGAAACCGTGACTTTGAGAAGTTAGTGGACGAAACAATATAGTCTAGTGGATTTCGGAGACTAACTAAGCATCTTTTTACAGTTTTGGAATTCGATCGTTCGGCGAGGACATGGACGGCTTGATGGCGTCGAGGCTGCGGATCTTCGGCTCGATGATCTCTGGCATGATGTTTTTGTGAGGCTTGACGATGCCCGCCTCCGCAGCCCTGACTATTTTTACGAAGTCGTGGGCATCTCTCATCTGGGAACGGTAAAAACTGAAACACCTGGTCTCCGATTGTGTCTTCATGATGATGCCTCTTCTGATCGTTATGAAAAAAGCCAGGATCATGGCTCCCGAAAAAGCAAGCAATATGCCGATCGAGAAGCTCATCATGTTGATCAGGCTCTCGATGCTGGCGGTGCTGAACTTCAGGGGTATGAAGATCGTCACGGTCATGAGCAGCGCCGTAACTGTCGCTATGATGGCGATCAGCAACCACTTCCATTCGTAAATCGTATAGCATCCGAGCGATACCAGGCTTTCGTACTTTAGATCGTAAAACTGGTCGCCTTTAACGTAGATCACTCTCCTGTCCGTGGCAGCCAGCTCTTCGCTGCCCAGGATCGATCCGCCCTTCATGGAAAAAAGCGCCTTTTCACCGACGTACATGTATCGATCGATATGTGCCATCCTTCAATCCCTGCCATAGCGGGTGATCATACTCGCTAGTTGTACATTTGTATATTAACAGGTTATATAAGTTATTTTTTCTCTTTGGCTGCTAATTTGGCTTGAAAATATCGAAAATGCCCTGTTTCATACGGATATATGTTAGTTATAGCCCGCCATACGCTTAGAGAATGATTTTAAACAAGGCCGGAATTCATTATATTGAGGTTTTATTCTGGTAAGATTACAAGGCTTAGAGCACCAGGTTTTAATGTACCTGAAAGTAGCAATGGACCGGAACCAGCTCGACGGGGCGGACACGAAACAGATCGCAGCCGACCTGGACGAGCCGGTCGATAAGATAAACGCGGAGTGCGAGAAGCTGGAGACGCTGAATTTCGCGCACGTCGATAAGCGCACGATGGAGCACGGTAAGTCGAAGGACGTTTTCATTCATATCACGGCCGCGGGGATCGATTATCTCTCCAAGGAGAACGGGATCCCTCTGTAAGCATTTTTATTTTTCACTCGGTTGTCCGGGCGATAATTTTATAACGCATGAATGGCACTTTATTGTACGCACGGGCCTGTGGTCTAGTTGGCTATGACGTCGCCTTCACACGGCGGAGATCAGGGGTTCGAATCCCTTCGGGCCCATTCGTATTATAAACTGGAAAAATCGCGACTCCGCAGGAGTCGCCCTTTAAAATATTTTTGAAAGGCTGATGGAAGACTTTTTAAAAAAAGTTTTCCTATCAATTAATAGCAATTACTTTTTCTTTAAGAATCTTCTTCATAACTTATCGAATAGCCCTCCGCCACTGCTAACATGCTTTTTAACCTTCCGACACTAATATCTTAAATAAAATCAGGTCTTTCTTACTCTATCGGGAAGATGTATATGGACACGATCGATGAAACGCCGCTTAACGATATGACTGCCAGCGAGGTGCTGGCCAGCGAGGGCGATTTCTCGAACTTTGTCAGGGCGCTTGAACTATCCGGCGTAGGGGACATGCTGGAGAAAAAGGGTCCATATACGGTGTTCGCGCCGAACGACGAGGCGTTCAATATCAAGACTGTCGGCGGTATGCTGAGCCAGGCAAAGCTGATGAATGGGCTGCACCACTATATAGTGCCTGGTAAATACGAGTACAAGAACCTCGAAAAATTACCGCTACTCGTCACAGTCATCGGATATCCGCTGGCCCTCAAAATGAATGAAGAATTGACGATCAACGGAGCCCATATCCTCAGGCCTGACATACCTTATAATAAGGGCATCATACACATGATCGACCAGGTACTCTCTTTCTAGGGCGGCGAATAAAATACGCTTGACGTGGGTGATTTATTTTTTTATATATACTATGGAGAATAAAGTTATACGCTCACACCACATATAATAAAATTAAAGGTTGAGCGTATGCATCAGATCATATTTAGTGCGATGACAGGCGCTGTCTCAGGGTTTATCCTTGGGCTGGTGATCATTATTTCATTATCTACCATAGGCTCGATGAACGGGCCGATGATGGACGACAAGTATGGTACGGCACTCATCATGGTCTTGACCGCTATCGGTTTACTTGTCGGCTTTGCATACGGGATGGTACACACGGATAAAAATCAGCTGAATAGTCGCTGACGGCTTATTTACCGTGCTTTGCCGTTATGTCCTGTATATCAAGCCGCAAGACCTTAAAGCCGTCGAACTCGTCTTTATATTTGGCGACTTCTTCTATTCGTCGCCCGGGGCGTTCTTCCAGCTGTTCTATCATCGTGGTGAGGCCGTGTATCTTTTCCTCGAGGCTTTCCACGACGGACATTTTGCCCCAGAATACGGCCGAATTATAATGGTGGCTGCACTCGTTCACGAAATATCCCCTGTCCTCCACGACGGTGGCGCAGACATTTTCGTTAGCCGTCAAAAAGTCCAGCTTCAGGCCATGGTTAGCACAGTGGAAATACAGCGCGTTCTTCGGCTCGTCATAGCCATAGCTCATAGTGATGACGTAAGGCTCGTTATCCCTGCACATGGCGATCGCGGCATATTTACCGTCATGCAGTATTCGACTGATCTCGTCTTTATCGGTGATCTCGCGCTCTTTCTTGTGTGTCAGATGATATTTTCCCATAGCTAAGCCCTCGTTATCTATCTTCTGAATACTCGTTGCTGTTTAAGTGTTTCGCTACTGTCTTCCTATTCCTTTTGGCTTAAGATTAAATATCGAGTATCGATACAATTTTAATATGGACGGACCCGTCATCGATGGCCTGAAAAAGGAAGACGATATCGTGTTCTACGGGTCCCTCGAGCGTGTCATGCGCCTGTTTGGCATAAAAAAGATACAAGTGGATATCAACAGTTGTGTGCCTAATGCACAGGGGAAATCAAAACTTTTCCGGGACCATTTGATATTTTCCCCGAATATGCTTAGCCTCATGAAAAAAATGAGTAAGGATGAAGTCGAATGTATACTGGCCCACGAGCTGTGCCATATCTATTACAGAGACTATCATGTGCTCGGCGGCATGCTTTTTCTATTTATGTCACCGATGATGCTGATCTTTATTGATCACACCATGAGATATTTCTCGTTCCTGGGTCACACAGTCATATTCGATAGTAGCTGGCTCCTCCTGTCCCTGCTGATCTTTTTTATTGGCGTAAGGGCCGTATTCTGGGCGTCTCGCAAATGCGAAGAACGTGCCGACCGGGAAGCAGTCTTGAAAATACGGGCGCCCGAAGCCTTGAAGAGCGCCCTGGCGAAGATCGCAGCCTCTATGGTCGAGACGCCTGAGCGCCCGGATACCATTCGGCAGATCGGCGCTATCGTCTTAAATATATCATTCTATCTCTCCGGATCGCCGCACCCGACAATTCAAGAGCGATTTCGGCAAATAGACCTGTTGAATGAAATGTTCATAGACGATAGGGCATACATAAAGTATCCACTTTCATCACATGAAAAATAGCAACAACTCTTCGACAGGCTAAGTGATCCCCTGATCCGGGAAGATCATTTAAAAAAGTATTAAGCCTTTGATTTTACCTTATCTGCGAAATTCTTCTGGGACTCCTCAAGGTCATTATATGCGTTCGCCAGCTCATGCATCAGCTGAATGCGCTTTTTCTGCGCAGCGTCCATATCATAAACGTGCAGCGTAAGCGTATTAACTATGTTGCGCAGCTCCGAAAGCGCCGCCTCATCCTTCTGCGTGAGCACTTCGAATTTGCTCACATATCCCACAATAGCCTCAAGCTGCTCGATGATGGTCTTCCTGTGCTCAGCCATCTGCTCTTTGTCCATAACATACCCTCCAGTTCCTTTACGGCAAGGGGATATTTATATTATATGGTGGGCTCCCGAAACTATATATTACTCATTTATCATCGTTCTGCGATATCGCTGCGTCAGTTATTTTACGTCACAAACCTAACTCTTATCTGGTATTTTACATGACTATTGATGTGACCGGACTGCTGCCTAAAGAGGAAGAAATGGTCATTCCGCCCATAATCGGGACCCTGGAGCATGCGGAAGCCACAGAAGAAGGCATGCGGTTTATCGCTAAGACGAGGGGCGGCTATTATGTGTCGGTGGACGTGACAGCGACGGAAATGATCGCCAGCGTACGCGGGCTGATCATCCTGATCAAGGGCGAATACCTGGAGCGGGATAACGGCCATTATCGGATTTATGATAAGCTCGAGAACACATATGCGAATCTGGATGTCGGGCCGGAAGACGCGTTCAAGCTGGTCTATGAGATCAGGACTTGAACAGTTCCAGCCGTAAGCAGCGGATCAGGCTGACGCCTTCTTCGTTGACCTTCAGGTTAAGCTGCCAGTTCTCCATTCCTTTATCTGAGGCGCTCATCGCGGCATCGACGATCCTTTTTTCACTTTCGGCGGCCGGCGGCACCTCGAAAGGCTTCGCATCATATAAATAGCACATGAGCAGGACGGCTCGCGTGCCTTCGCCGATGCTTCCCGAAACGTCTCCAAAATGCTTGATCAAACGGTCGAAAGAATTGAACTTAGCCGTGCTCTTATGGTACTTCGGGTGGCCCTCGCACGGGATATCCATCAGCAGCGTCTTGACCTCGATGAAATCTTTATCGTTCAGTAGAAAATCGATACGTGAATTTCCAAGCTTCACTTCACGGCGCAGGCTCGCGACCGCCCCGGTCAACTCCTCTAATTGTCCGGTCCTTAAAAAGTGGTCGACATACTCGTTCGCTTTTACCTGGTTGATGCCGATCCAGGCTTTATGCTTTTTATTTATCGGGTCTAGCGAGAATGCCTCGACGGTATATGGCGTCTTCCTCGCCGGGTCACTGCTTTTTGACAGCAGGCACGGGATGTCCTCGAACTTGATGCAGCCTATGCGGCCTGTGGACGGGCAGTGGCACTTCACGACGGCGCCGTCTATTTTCACGAGCATGATGAACCGGTTCGGGCGCGATGTGATAACGCCCTCGATCAGCTTTTCAGGAAAAAGATACTTTTCTGGCATTCTACATGTGCATTGGGCGTTTTCGCTTATAGCGTGTTCGGTAGCCGTAATCGTAACAAGTATATAAGATAAGCTCGATGATACGAAATCGTGTGCGACGATGCCTGATAAGAAAACAGTGATATTCTTGCTTATCGCGGCGGCGATCTTCACGGACATGATGGTCTACAGCCTCCTGATCCCTGTCCTGCCGTCCTATTCCATGACGCTGGGCGCCGATAAGGTACAGATCGGCATCATATTTGGCTCATTCTCGCTGGCGCTTCTAGTATTCAGTGTCCCGTTCGGGATCATGTCCGACCGCATCGGCAGGTGGCCGTTCATGGTCATCGGCATGCTGTCGCTGGCCCTGACCAACGTCATTTTCGCTTTCTCCGGCAACCTTTACGTGTTGATCGCGGCGAGGCTTCTGCAGGGCATGTCGGGCGCTGCCACCTGGTCTGCCGGGCTGGCGCTTATCGCCGATACGTTCGAGCCTTCAGAACGCGGAGAAAAACTGGGCCTGGTCATGGCGGCCATGTCGCTTGGCACGCTTTCAGGCCCGGTGCTGGGCGGCCTGCTATACGATAACCTGGGCTACACGTATACGTTCGTCATACCTTCTCTTATTGCCTGTGCTATCGGGCTTTTGTTCCTCTTGAACCGCATTCCGTCAAATAGCATCGTCTCAGAAAAGAGCAGCCTGGCGCCGATATTAAAAACACCTTACACTTTTATTGCATGTGCCGCGGCTATCGTTTTCGCGGCCGCCACTTTCGGGCTGGTGGAGCCTTATATGCCCGTATATCTGCTAGAGTCATTTAAAGCGACGCCTACCGAGATCGGTCTCATCTTCGGGGCCATGTCGATGATGAGTGTTGCCGCACAGCCATTTGTTGGCAAATTATATGGCAATACCGGCGGCAGGATCCTAGTGGCTCTCGGCCTCGCGGGCTCCGCTGCCGTCATTGTCGTATCCATGTTCATGCCGTCGTTGCTTTTAACGGGCGCGATCTTCGCTTTACTAGGGATCACCATGGGCTTTGCGATCACGCCGATGCTACCGATGCTATCGGACCTGTATGGGGGCGACGCTAAAAATAACTCGCAAGGGTTCGTATATGGGATATACAATACTCTTTTTTCGCTTGGGCTGGCAATCGGTCCCTTCGCAGGTGGTATCCTGGTAGTGAAACTGACTTTGCCGCTGACGATGAGCGCTCAAGCGCTTCTTCTATTAGCGGTCGGTGTCTGCAGCTACCTGATGATCAAAGAGCCGGCGCATGCCCGATAAATAAATTACAATAAATTCTGCGTTTTTGCACTTCCGATGACTTGCAGCATCGGTTTTAGGCTTTCACTTAGGGCATAACATTATAGCGGCAGGTAGTTTTACTATAAATTTTGCGCCTTTTTTATGATCTCCAGGTACCCGGTCTTCCACCATGACCTGGCCGTTGAATGATTCAACCAGTGTTTTTACGAGATATAATCCCAGGCCTCTTCTTTTATTCGTCGTCTCTCCTTCATGGAATCTGTCGAAAATTACGTTCTTCACTTCGTCAGGGATACCCGGGCCATTATCACTTACAGTGATAACGTAATAGTCATTGCCATCCTCACAAGTAGCCTGTATCGAGATATCGATAATTAAGTGATATGGGTCCGGAGAATGCTTAATAGCATTAATGACAAGGTTTTCAAACACGTCTCGTAGAAGCTCGTTCGCCATCGCATAACAATTAGTTATCGGCTCGAAGTTAATCGTGACCGTCTTAGCGCCCGTGCGAGAATACTGACGCTGTATCTCTTTTAAGATGTCACAAATATTTATTGTGATCACTTGCATTTTCCCTGCCCGACTCAGCTTTATCTTCTTTACGTTCCCGATAAGTATGGAGCTATTTTGCAGTGCTTCGCGAGCTTTATCGATGAGGTCCCTATCCTCTTTTCCTATGGTGCCCCCGGATTCGATCTTGTCATAGGCCATTTCCAGGTATCCTAAGCCAATTTGATTCATGTTGTTGATATCATGGCTCATCAGATCAAGGTACAGCTCGGATAAATGCTGTAATTCCCGCATCTTCTGGTAAAGCTGCGCATTTACAATGGCGTTACCGCATCTGTCCGCTGCGACCCGTAAAATATGAAGGTCTCTTTCATTGAAATCATGTATTGTATTCCAATCGACGTGCATGACGCCCACGACCTGGCTCCCGACCAGCATCGGTACTCCTAGCATAGAACGGACGCCTGCTTTCCGTATTATCTCGTTTTTAAGAAGGGGCTCTGTCTGGGCATCTCGAATGTATATATAATTACCAGTTGAAGCAATAGTGCCCGCAAATCCTGTCCCGACAGGAATTGTAAAACCCACTTGCAGTTCTTCTTCCAGGCCGATCGTTGAATACGCAATTAAGATATCGTTCTCACGCAATAGAATAACACCGAAGTTGGCGTGTAGGACATTTTCAAGATGCTTTATGATCGTGTATATCAGCCCTTTTAAATCCAGGGCACCTGCGGCGGTAATAATGTCAAGTATGCTCTGTATCTCATCGTTCGTTTCTTGAAGGAGCGCTGTGAGATCCTCTCGCTCTTTCTGTTTTTTCCTGTCCTCCGTCAAATCTCTTACTACACAGGCGACTACCTTTACACTACCTATGAGTATGGGATTGTAAGCAACCTCTGCCGGGAACGTACTTCCGTTCTTACGTAAGTGCACAGTTTCTACAAAGCAGCTATCAACAAGACATGTTTTTAGGGTTTCCAGAAATTTCGGTCTCTCGTCAGGTGCACGAATGTTTATCGCATCCATGGATAACAACTCGTCACGACCATATCCATAAAACTTAACAGCAACGCTATTGACATTCAATATCTTACCATCCGCATCTAGAAGTAAGAAAGCGGTCTCTGTCGCTATGGAACCCGGCTTCATTACACAATTATTATCGAATATACGGATAAATCCTGACAACAAAAAAGCATGTTATAACCTTGTAATCCGTGGTTATATACGATTTTTTTATCATAGTACTGAATACACAAGATTTGCCATTTTAAGAACGTATAAGACCCAGATAATTATATTACCAAGTAAATAAATTTATTTGTGACGAAGAGTTGAAAACATCAAATGTTAGCGGAGGCGGTCTAACATGAGCGAAATAGTCACGATCATCGTGGGCGGCAGGCCTGTAAAGGTCCCTATGCATACCAGTACGGGGCAGATACGTATGGCGGCACATGTGGATCATAGCAAGGTGATAGCCCGCTCCGTTGACGGCCACAACCGTATCATTAGTGGCAGTATCGACGTGCAGGAAGGCGATACGTTCGTCGTGAGCCGCTCATTCACGAAAGCCCGGAGGCCATATGCCACAGACCATAAGGAACTCGCAAAAGTTCAAGGTGTTATCCTCGAAAAAGCGCCGGAAGAGCGATAAGGATATCAGGATCGTTTTCCCGGAATCCCTGTACCGGAGGATGCGCTCCTCGTTCGATACGGCGGAGGCTGTCGCGAAGGAGGGCTATGCGATCGCCCTATGCGGCTACAAGGCTGATAGTGCACGAAAAAATTATCTGTATATGGTCAAGAGCATACACGTCCCTGATCGAGGCGATCTTTTCGAGCAGTCCAGCATTACGGTGACACCTGGGGCTGAATTCCTGGAAGAGATTCTTTCTGAAGCAACTGAACATGACAGCACTATTCTAGAGATACATACCCATGTGGATTCATCGAAGCCGAACTTTTCCTGGACAGATATAGAGAATGGGATTGAGAACGGACGCTTCCTGAAGTCCTGCGGCCTCAGATTCTCGATGGCGGTGATTGGCGCCGACGGCTTTTCCTTGAGCGAGTACGAAGCAGACCATGACTCGATGCAGGCTCCTGCGAGCGCTCGGATCAGCCTCGCTACGAGGGTAGGGCTTAAGGACGCGCTATATCAAAAGGTTATAGCCGATCAAGCCCCTGAAGGTCCGGGAGTCGGCGAGCTCAGAGTCGCGATCGTGGGCTTAAACGGTGTCGGCTCGCAAATTGCGCATATGCTGGTGGGCAGGGGCGTGCGTAAGTTCATTTTATTCGACAATTGTCTCATCGATGGCAGCGAGCCGACGCCTTATGCGCTCGCGAAAGATCTGGGCAAGAAAAAGACCAAAGTGCTGCACAGGTCATTAAAAAAGATCTCAAAAGCCCTGGAAGTTACACATGTCGATAGCAATGTAAGCCTCAAAAGGGAAAAGCTCAGGGATTGCGACGCGATCTTCGGCTGCGTCGAGAGCTATGAGGACCGCCTGGCCATGAATGAGATGTCGCTGAAATATTTCATTCCGTTCATTGATACTGGTCGAGGGAAGCGAGGTACGCGTAATAGTACCATCCATAAATGGCTGTCTCGGATGCCTATGCGGCGTTCATCGTCAGTCATTATCCCTCAAATAAGGCGATCAACTGAAACCGATAACTTCATCGCTTCAATGGCCGTGCAAGAACTCATCGATTTGCTAAAGGGTGTAGAGTCCAAAACGTTCGATCATATTAGATACAGTGTTGCAGAACAGAGCATCGATCTCAAGCCCGTGGAACGTGACGAGTACTGCCCACTCTGCGGTAAAGGTGGTATCCTCGGCGCCGGGGATGAAAAGAAAATACGATTATAAATTAACCACTGAGGCACGGCGAACACTGCGAATATTATTGTATATGCTTCCGACGGCTATGCGGATAAAAATTATATTGGCCATTTCAAAGGATATTCAAAGGTCACAGTGGGATTATAGCCACAGGCGTCAGAGGGTAAACATAAATGCCTTGTGACACAGAGTCATTTGTGGGAAACCGAATACGTATTTTATATATGCTTTGTGGATGGTGCCTTCTTTAAAACTAGCGAGCTTTAGTATAGTCGATTTTGATCCCAGTTGAAAATAAATTAAAATATTTAGGATCATATGCCTAATCTGAGCTCCGGAGGTCTATATTCGCTGTATCAATTCTGTCAATAGTCCGTCTCGACGTGTAGCCAATCTGTGTGAGCATTTTTCTGTTGTTATCAGTTTTGTTACCGTCCTCTCGCCGCACTTTCAATCGGTTTGTGTACTTTCCATTGTTACCCTGTTTGTTAACAACCGATCGCAAAAACGCGCAACTAATGGTTTCACGCGGCCGAATTGAAATGTAACATAAAAACATTAATTGTTTTCTATTTGCGGGCACGTAATTAACTAAAAACACTATATGCCCACGGCTAAATGAATTAATTAACAAAATCATGATTAAACGAATAAATGGCACAAAGCCACGGCTATTAAAATAGGAAAAAATCGTCACTAAAGAACGAATTGCACTAAGATTAAAACAATTAAAGTGCTAGCCTGTAGATGCCATTAGAAAGTGGCAATCAATTTAATCGAGCATTAGACTGGATGGGGGTTATCGTCCTTCGATCGAGGTTATGCGATCAAAGGGAATCGTAAAGGGCGTACTCCATAAGGCTAGCCTCTTTATTTGTTTTAATCTTAGTGCGGTTCTTTACAGTGGCACTTGTCTCCACTGTTTTAATAACTGTGCTTTGAGCCATTAATTGTTAATCATGGTTCTGTAATAAGTATTTAGTGAATATAGTTAATCAAATTAACCTGCGTATATCGTATAATAGACCCTAAATCCGGGGGAGAATGCCAATATAGCTTCGATGCTATGCTATTTAGAACAAAGGGTAAAAAAGATGATTTAGGGACTATTTGCTTATATAGCAGTTTTATATGGCACGAAACAATAAATAGGGTATATTATTACATATTTTATTGAAGCTATGCCGAAGCCAAGGGCGATTATTTTGCAGGCAAATCCTGGAAATAAAAAATCGGAGAAGGATATAGAGTCGACCCTCACCAAGATTATGAAGAAGCGAAAGAATATAAGAAACATGGCAATTAGAAGAGCTTGATATCAAAATGACACATGAAAATGATGACCATGAACTTAACCTCCTGTTAAATAAAATTTTCATCGAACGAGGATTAAACTTCATGGACTATAAAAAAGCAAGCCTGAAGCGCCGTATCCAGAAAAGGCTGGATGCTCATAACCTCTCCTCTTATCTGGAATATGTCGAATTCCTTGATGAGCACCCCGACGAGTATGAGAAATTATTCGATACTCTTTTCATAAACGTTACAGAATTCTTCCGTGATGCCGGGGCATGGGACAAGCTAAACCAGATTGTGCTTCCGGACATCATCGCCAGGAAGAATAAAGGCGATCCCATCAGAGCCTGGTGCGCGAGCTGTTCCAGTGGTGAAGAACCCTATAGCCTAGCCATGCTGCTCTCAGAGGGGCTAAATGGATCTTTTGATGAATATGACATCACGATATACGCGACCGATATTGACGAAAGCGCATTGACTGAAGCGAGAAAAGGCCGGTATGTCTCGGATAAGCTCAAAAGCGTGAAACCCGAGTTCATTGACAAATACTTCACCAAAGAAAATAATGAATACAAGATCGGCAGAAAAATACGGCAGATGGTTATTTTTGGAAAGCAAAATCTCGCGATGGACCCGCCCATATCCCACCTGGACTTGATCGTGTGCCGGAACGTCTTGATCTATTTTAATACCGACTTACAACAAAAGGTCTTGTTTAAATTCGAATCTTCACTGAACAAGGATGGCTACATATTTTTTGGCAAATCCGAATCCATCCTCCTGGGATCGAAGTTCTTTAATGTCGTTGATAAAAACTGGAGGATATTCCAGAAATCATCCAATTTAGCTATCGATAAAAACTCGTATGAAAGCGGATAGTCAATAGCTCAGTCGCTCATGCAGTGATTTCTTTAACCTGATCCTCTTTGTCAAAGGAATGTCGAATCGTTTTTTTCATTCATATACAAAAGGTTTTTATTATACATTTTTATATTATTCATGGGATGTCGACAATGGACGATGCCACGCTTGAAAAAGAGCTACAGGAGTTGGCGGGTAAAAAGAATGCCCGGATCCACGAGATCCTGCCGGATGAGATCGTGGTGAGCGAGTGGGTGCGCTGGAAGTGCCAGTTCGGATGTAAGGGCTATGCAAAGCACTTGAGTTGCCCGCCTTATGTGCCGGGGCCGGATCGGACGCGCAAGCTTCTGAAGGATTATACGAAAGCATATATCGTGCATTTCCAGGGGATCCCGGGTATGGAACACATTGATCCGGACCAGATACCTGAAGACTGGCACCCGTTTTTATCGACGCTGATCCTGTGGGTGCACGACGCCATGTACGCGCTTGAGCAGCACGCCTTTTACCTCGGATACTATAAGTCGCTGGCCTTCGCCGCACTTCCCTGTATCTATTGCGAGGAATGCGTCGCCGAAGAGTTGCAAGGTGTCGTGGACTTAAGCGTCAAGAAGAACTGCCGACATGCCGAAAAAGTGCGTACGTCCATGGAGGGCGCGGGCATCGATGTGTTCGCCACGGTGCGCAAGCTAGGGCTGCCCATCGACGTGATACCCTGTAAGGACGAGAAGTACGGTATGGTCACGCACGCTCGCTTTAACATTTATGGGCTGCTGCTTGTTTATTGAGCGGTCTTTTTCTGGCATGGCTTCATATCTTAAGAAACGAATATTTTACTGATGCTGAAGCGATACGAGGCCGTGCAGCATGGTACGCCGGCGCGTCACCTGTTACTGAAGTCAGTTCCATGCGACACTGATTACAAATGGCTGGACGATAAGTCGCTCTGGGCATTACACGATAAGAAGATGCCGGAATACAGGGAAATTCTGGCACGTAATGGCAATGGCTCCGGCCCGGAGTTCAAGCATCCCTCGCTTCTGGATATTAAGATCGAGCTTGCGGCAAGAATAATGGAACACTGCCAGTTTTGCGAGATTCGCTGTAAAGCGAACCGCTATAAAATAAAGGGCGCATGCGGCGTCGACGCGACCTCCCATGTATATTCGGAATTCTTACATCGCGGCGAAGAACGTGAGCTGGTACCTTCGCACACGATCTTTTTCGAAGGCTGCACCTTTGCCTGTGTCTACTGCCAGAACTGGACGATAGCCACCGAGATCCGTGGCAATGCCGTGGACCCGCAGGAGCTATGCAATGCGATCGAGCGCAGGCACGCGGAAGGCGGCAAGAACGTCAACCTGGTCGGCGGCGACCCGACCCCGCATCTGCACACGATCCTGCAGATCATCAATTGCACGACCGTCAATGTTCCGTTTATCTGGAACTCCAACATGTACATCACGCCCGATTCGATGAAGCTGCTCGAGGGAGCCGTCGACGTATTCCTGGGCGATTTCCGCTATGGCAATGATGAGCACGCCTCGCGCTACTCCAGCGCTTCGAACTATTGGACGATAACAACACGAGCGTTCGCAGCGGCCAATAAGATCGCGGAAGTAATCGTGCGGCAACTGGTGCTACCCGGGCATGTCGAATGCTGTACGAAGCCTATCGTGCAATGGTGCGCGAAGGAGCTAGGTAAGGATGTCCGTTTTAATCTGATGTTCCAGTACTTCCCGGAATACAGGGCCATGATGTTCCCGGAGATCAACCGCATGCTTACGGATGCTGAAATTAAGCGTGCAAAGGAGATTGTAAAAGAAGCAGGGATGACCAATCTTGTCTAGGGAAATATTTCTGGCATGAACACGATTTTATTGCATATACAAAGGTATGACAATCATCTATTTATAATTCGAAATTATATTATTTAATGATAATTTATGGTAACACCAGAGGAAACTCCTGAAAACTTCGAAGGCTGCCTGTGCGACAGCTGTCCTAGTTACCCTGGCCAGAGCGATAAAAAGCTATATTGCAGCCACGGGAAGAGCGATAAAAAGATCAAGCAGGAAGGGTGCATTTGCCCGATGGGCTGCCCTGTGTATAAGAAATATAAGCTAAGTAGCATGTACTATTGTATAGACGGCAAAGCGCCTTAAATACCGGTCATTTTTTCGGCCGCCGGTAACAGAACGACGAACCGGCTGCCTTTTGTATGGTCAAACGGCACTGTATTCTCGATACATATCGACCCGTTAAAGTCTTCCAGCAACGTCATGGCCAGGCACAACCCAAAGCCTTTACCATTTCTCCTGGCTCTTTTCAGGCAAGCCGATTCGAGCAGTTTTCTCTTCTGGTCATCGGGAATTCCTGGGCCATTGTCTTCTATGGATACTCGGTAAAATCTGCCTTCCTGCCTCTGTTCACTCTCAAGCTTTAAATTGACCGACAAGGGGCCGCTCGAATGCTTGATCGCATTTCCTACCAGGTTCAGGAATACATCCGGCAGCAGCTCGTTAGCCTTGACATAGCACCTTTCAGCCGGCATATAGTTGATCGTGATATCTCTGGAGCAGATATCCGTAAATTGTCTCTTCACCTCTTCCAGGGTCTTCCCCAGGTCTACAAGAGTCGGTTCGATCATTCCCGATCTTTCCTTGCGGATCTTACGCACATTGTCGACAAGACGTGAATTACTCTTCAGGGCTTCAAAGGGCTTCTCCAGCAGGATCTTATCCGTGATCTCCAGCTTGCCGTTTTGTTCCACCTTCTCCAGAGCAAGTTCCAGGAAACCCAGCGCGACCTGGTTCATATTATTGACATCATGCCCCATCAAATCCACATACAGGGTGGCTTGCTTCCAGGATTCCCGGAGCTTTCGCTCGGCTTCCACTCTGGCTGTGATATCGGTGATGAGGCCATCCCGAACGATACGCCCATCGTTTTTCAAGCTACTGCTCCTGCCCTGATCCCATACCCATTTCTCTTTTCCATTTGCATCGAGTATGCGATAGGCGAGCTTGAACGCCCGATCATTCCGTAAAGCCTCCTGTATGCCTGATAATACTAGCTCACGGTCCTCTCGGTGGATCATATCGTTGTAGGCGACTGTGTGATCGATAAGGTCGGAAGGCTTGTAGCCGGTCAGGTCCAGGCAGCCGTCGCTGACAAATTCCATCATTCCCTCATTATCATCGCAACATCGATATATCATGCCCGGGATGTTGCTGATCAATGTCGACAGGGCATTCTGCCCATCCGTATCTATTTTATTATTCATACTGCCGGCCAATCGCTCGCGATGCGCATCTAACTTCGATAGGATATTGTTCCCATTCTTCTGTTCCCTATTAAGTTTTGGATCGGGTTCCAAGCGCAAGCCCCACAATAATAAATGTTTATATTATATTATAATATATAAATAGCTTATTATGCAATATCGTATTCATTACTAACTATATGTATAGGCAAATGAAAAAGTCATTATTTTTTAATTATATAAATACATATAATATTTTATATGACATTCTATTGCCAGGATGTTATGCGCTGAATTATCTTTTTCATGCGGTTTTTATATATAAACTATTTAGCACTATATATTTAACATTGAAATTTGTTATATCATCAAATTTACAACATAGCTATGTATGACTGATAAGGATACTTATGGCCTCATCAAAGAACTTGCCTTTGATAGTGAAAGGCGGTTTGAGGCAGCAGATAAACTCGCGTCGATGGGGGCAAAGGCCGTAGAACCGCTCTCTCAGGCGCTCAAGACTGATAACTGGTGCATAAGGGGTAACGCCGCATGGACTCTGGGCACGATAGGAGACCCAAGTGCAGTCGAGCCCCTGATCGATGTGCTCAAGGATGAAGTGCCCGAAGTAAGGGTATCGGCCAGTGGTGCGCTCGTAAATATCGGAGAGCCGGCCATAGAGCCGCTGAAAGGGGCTGCAAGGAAAGACCCCGGACTATATCGGCTCGTCACCTGCATCATCGACCGCATCAATAGTAAGCACGCGACCGCATAAATATCCCTATTCTTTTTAATAAGCAATTTTCCGTTCACTACGCTGGCTTAACATTATATTTTGAAATATTTATATTGTTACTTATGCCAGGTGGTGCCCCGCTTCGTGTTGTCGATCTGATCCGGCTAAAAGAGGCCGATGTGGAGAAGCTCTTCGAGCCCAGGATCTTCGAGCGCGGCATACAGTATTATGAGCAAGGCCGTGTAGCGCGTCCTGTAGTATACCGGAACAGCATCATGGCAGAGTGCCGTGGCACGCAGCCCGAAAATTATAGTATCCATATCGACGTGGATGACAACCGTGTCATCGCCTCGTGCACCTGCCCGTACGCGTCGGGCAACTGCAAGCACATCGCCGCCGTTTTGTATGCATGGCTCAAAAAGCCTTCCATGTTCACCGATCTGGGGCAGGCGGAGCAACTCTTAACACGCCAGGAAAAAAGCGCGCTCGTGGAAATTGTCATCGACATGGTGCGATATGACCCGAGCGTAATATACGTGATCAACCTACGGCTGCTTCCTCCGGAAGAACTGCCAGGTTTCGTGCAGCGAGAGATGGGTGTCATCTTTTCCGGGGAACAGGTCGACTATCTTAGTGTAAGGGAGATCGTAAGGAAACTGGATATTTTTAGGGAGTATGCTGCCGACCTTCAGGAAAGAAAAAACGGCGATACAGCAATGAAGATCATCACTCCCGTGATCGAAGCCATATTAAACAATTATACGAACATGGACGATTCGAACGGCATCATGCATAACTTCTTTATCGAGGTCATGAGCCTCTATGGCGCTCTTATCCCATCATATCGCATGGAGGGCGAGCAGCGCAGGTTTTTTACCGCTGCGCTTGACTGGTACCTGAGCGCAGAATGGGGCCTCGAAAATGTCTTACGCGATTTCCTGCGGAAAGAATCAGGTCTTCTCAGGGATGAACGCTTTATGATATATTCGGCCGAGCTGAGGCTCGCGGATTATCAACAGACCATCATCCGGGTCAACCCGAACTATTCGGAAGAGCATGAATATGTAGATGAGCGTATCAAGCGCCTCAACGGCCTCATAGCAGAGATCAAAGCTACATTGGTGCCCACAAAAGATCATTAATTATCGGGTAGATCCAATGATCACTTTTTCTTGAATTTTTATACATTGCTATGATAATTACTATTTATATGTCATATTAGTTGGATAAAGGGTAAGTTATAAATACATTTGTTGGTAATTTACCAATATCATATAGGAGATTAGCTAAGCATATGGATAATAGCGTGGATCTGGACGATACGGACCGTACTATCCTCGGATTGTTGAAACAGAACTCCCGCATGAGCTACATGGAGATGTCCCGCCTGACCGGCATCGCGGACGCCACGATCCAGCACCGCCTGAAGCGGATGCGTGAGCGCGGCATCGTGAAGTTCACCGTCATGGTGGAGCCTGACGCTTCCGGGTTCGCAGTGACGTCGGTCATGCTGGTGCAGACGGACACGGA
The DNA here is from genome assembly GCA_963780665.1 of uncultured Methanocellaceae archaeon. Taxonomy (GTDB): domain Archaea; phylum Halobacteriota; class Methanocellia; order Methanocellales; family Methanocellaceae; genus Methanocella. The sequence continues at coordinate 45,302 of CAWACJ010000007.1, forward strand.
AAAGCACGACGAGGCCAAAAAAGCCCTGGCAGTGCTGCCCGAAGTCTCCGAAGTCTACAGCGTGCTGGGCGAATATGACCTGCTCATCAAAGTGTGGGCCAGGACCCTGGAAGAGCTCAATGAGTTCATCAATGAGAAGATACGAGCGATCGAAGGGATCGAGGATCTGACGGAGATCATAGTAGTCGAGAGGGTGAAAGAAGAAACACCGCCGATATGAGGTATTATCATGAGCGCGTCGAAGAGCATCAAGGACCGGATCGATGGCATCTGGACGAGCCTGAAGGCAACGAAAGAGCTGGCCGGGCTGGATAAGGTAGCCTACTTTAGCCAGTTCAGGGGCATGCAGGTCATGGACAGTGAAGGCCGCCAGGTCGGCAAGTTCAAGGACTTTGCCATAGTGCCCGGCGAGACGCTGCCCGAAGTCTCAGGCATTGTCTACTCCATGAGCCTGTGGGGCGAGGATTTCATCGTCCATAAGTCCAACGTCAACTCCATCGACGGCGTCATCAAGCTCAAGGTCGCCAAGGAAGAGATCCCGCCCGGCAAGCTGTCCGGTACAGAGATGCTCATCACCGACATGCTCCTGGATAAGCAGATCGTCGACATCGACGGGCTCAAGGTGGTACGCGTCAACGACGTGCTCATTGCCAAGGTCATGAACGAGCTATGCCTGGCAGGCGTGGACGTGGGCTTCAACGGCCTCCTGCGACGCCTGGGACTGCTCTGGATACCCGAACGTTTCAATATCCTGCGGATACCGAATCACATCATTACGTGGGAGTACATCGATCCGCTGAATCCCGAATTACGGCAGGTGCACCTGAAGATCCCTAGAAAGAACATTGATGACCTGCACCCGGCCGATATTGCGGACATCCTCGAAGACCTGGATAATAAAGGCCGTATGACTGTATTACAGTCGCTGGATGAGGAGACGGCTGCAGAGGCCATGGAAGAGGTGGAGCCTGACATTCAGGCGGCCATGATCCGACAGATGAGCGCGAACGCCGTGGCCGGACTGCTGGACGATATGAACCCGAACGAAGCGGCCGACATCCTGGACCAGATGCCCAAAGACCGCGCATCCGAGGTGCTGGGCCTGATGAACAAGGAAGAGGCTTCGAACATTAAGGAGCTCATGGGCTATCGCGAGAACTCCGCAGGCGGCATGATGAACACCGAGCTCGTATGGGTTCTTTCGCGCTGTACGGTGGGGGACGTGTTCGAACGGCTGCGGAACAAAGGCCAGGATATCGACATGATATACTACGTGTACGTGCTCGATGAAATGGACCATCTCATCGGCGTTATATCGCTGCGCGACTTGATCATGTCGAAGCCCCAGCAGAGCGTGAAGGAGATCATGACGACAGACCTGATCACGGTGCTGCCAACCTTCTCGGACAGCGAGGTGGCCGACGTGCTTTCCAAGTACGACTTCCTTGCACTGCCGGTCGTCGATAATGACGGCGTGCTGCTGGGCATCATTACCGTGGATGACGCACTCGAGCACGTCATACCCGAGGATATAAAGAAGCAGCTGCCCCAGAACCTGCACCGGGTCAGAAGAGTCCACAGGCGGTGATCACATTGGCCGAAGAGGTAAAAAAGCGATCTTTTATTAACTGGAAGACCATCGCCCTTTTTCTAGCAGTGATGGGCCCGGGTATCATCACGGCCAGCGTGGACAACGATGCGGGCGGCATCACCACATATACGCTGGCGGGCGCGCACTTCGGCTACAGCCTACTGTGGACGCTTATCCCCATAACGATCGCGCTCATTGTGGTGCAGGAGATGTGCGCGCGCATGGGCGTCGTGACGGGTAAGGGGCTCTCCGACCTGATCAGGGAGAACTTCGGCGTCCGCGCCACTGTCGGGCTCATTGTCGTCCTGATACTGGCGAACCTTGGGAATACGATGGCAGAGTTCGCGGGAGTGGCCGCCAGCATGCAGATATTCGGCGTGAACAAATACATCGCGGTGCCGATCGCGGCTTTCCTCGTGTGGGTCCTCATCGTTAAGGGCACATACAGCCTTGTGGAAAAGATCTTCCTGGTTGCTAGCGGGTTTTATGCGACCTACGTGATATCCGGGCTGCTTGCGCGTCCTGACTGGGGCCATGTCCTGCAAAAATCTGTCGTGCCGTCCTTTAGCATCCAGCCCAGTTATTTGTTAATGCTCATCGGCCTCGTGGGGACGACCATCGCTCCCTGGATGCAGTTTTATATTCAGTCTGCCATCGTGGAAAAAGGTGTCCGAGTCGCCGACTATAAATATACACGTCTGGACGTGATCCTGGGGTGCTTCGTCACGGACATCGTGGCGTTCTTCATTATCATGACATGTGCCGCCACGCTCTTTGCGAACGGCGTCAGTGTCAATACAGCGGAAGATGCGGCATTAGCATTAGCGCCGCTGGCCGGTAAGTACTGTTCATGGCTGTTCGCCTTTGGCCTCTTCAACGCGTCCATTTTCGCGGCCTCAATACTTCCGCTCGCTACTGCGTACACGGTGTGCGAAGGCATCGGCTGGGACTCGGGTGTGGATAAGAAGTTCAAGGACGCGCCGCACTTTTACGTGCTATACACGTCCCTCATCGTCATCGGGGCGCTCATTATCCTGATCCCGAACTCGCCGCTGATCACGATCATGCTGCTGTCACAGGTGCTGAATGGCGCGCTGCTGCCCTTTGTGCTGGTGTTCATGCTCATCCTGATCAACAATAAGAAACTAATGGGCGAGCACACGAACGGTAAGTGGTTCAACACCGTTGCCTGGGGCACTACCATTATAATGGTAATATTAACCATAGCCCTGATCGTGACCACTATCTTCCCGAATTTATTTTAAAGATAGCCGCGTATTGCCGGAAAGCCCGACGAACACGGTTACCTTTTCAATAATTTTAGCTGGTGTCTGAAGTTAGTGCTGCATATATAGCGCCGCCGATCACTGCGATGATCGCGATGATCACTATATAGAGAATGACCACAAATGGTGCGCAAGTCAGTGCAGAGACTTCATTTCCAAAAAAGCCGAAGATCGAAGAACTGTTGAAGCCAGGTCGTATCAGGCTCAGCACCACGTGCAGGATGCCGTCGATGGCTCCGGCGATCGCTCCTGCCATGCCCGACAATACGATCGCTTCAGATAGCCCGCCTATGTGCCGGTGAGCAAAACGTGCTGCTAGCACCCCGGTGCCTGCTGCAATAAGGAGCGCAAGCAAGCCCAAGATCAAGTTCAGCCCGCAAAAATTGAATATCGTACCTAAAAACGAGAGAACGACGAGCACGATGCCGCCGATTACGCCCGCCCTTATAGCATGATCAAGTCTGTCCATCATACGGATCATTATAAATGAAGAGTTCGTAGGATAATAAGCTATTCCTAAAAAACTGCTTTAAGATAAAGCCTCTCTTTAGCTAAAACTAGCTGAACCATATAACCAGAAACAATGAAAAATGATAAATTGAAAAAGGTAAAAATATTTTTATCCAAGCCTTACCGGGCTGGGTACCTGCGTATCCTTTTCCACGACCACCGCGGTACCGTATGCCAGCACCTCTGTCATGGACTGCCCTATCTCGGATGAATCGAAATCGACACTTAGCACCGCATTCGCGCCCAGAGCTTTTGCCTGTCCCTTCATGCGGTCCAGCGCCTGCTGCCTGGACTGGTTCAGCAGGTCCGTATACTCATGGATCTCGCCGCCGAAGATAGTTCTGATGCCGGCGACCATATTGCCGCCCAGGCCTCTGCTCCTCACGATGAGGCCCCAGGTGAACCCGATCGTTTTTGTGATCTTATAGCCCGAAACAAAGGGCGTGCTTACGACGATGATATCATCTACCATTATATACCTCAAAACAAAAAGGTAAAACAACGAGAAATACCTTACTATCAAATCAGTGACTATACTAACCATTTAGGGCCATATCGTACATAACGTACATGCACTTTTTGAATAGCCTTCGGCAGGCAGGTGAGGATAAATGGCCAGATAGGTTTCTGTTAGTCTTATAAAAAATCTACTTATTTTCGTAGTAAGGGGCTAATGCTTTCCATGATCTCTTTAAGTCCGGATGGTTTTTTTAGAAACGCATTTGCACCAGCATTAAGTGCTTCCTGTTTAATACTATCGTCCGCACTAATGATAACAATCCTGGTGCTAAGCTCAATTTGTAATAACTCATGCATCAGATCTAAACCACTCTTATGCGGCATCCGGTAATCGATAATAACTACCTTGGGCTTAGGGATTGCACATTTAAATTTTTCAAGTGCAGAAAAGCCGTCATACGCAACGAAACAGACAGGTATGTTTCGATACCTGAACATTTGCTCGTAAGCATTTGCAAGCTGAGCATCATCATCTATAATGGCAACACCTGCATTATCATTATCAAGCATTTTTCTCACCTATAACAGGCAGGTAAATCAAGAACCTGGTACCCTTCGAATGATCCACAAGAACCCTGTTTTGTACTTCCACATAGCCTCCTAAGCTTTCGACAAGGCTTTTAACCAGGTACAGACCCAGTCCTGTGCCTCTTGCCTTGGTCTGTCCCCGTTTGAAACGCTGGAACACCTCGTCCTTCTTATCGTCTGGAATACCATTTCCATTATCCTCGATCGCGACACGATAGTAAGAGCTACCATTCAAGCCGACTTTATGCACAGCCACCCAGATCTCCACTGGATCACCCGAATGCTTCACCGCATTATCTATGAGGTTACTGAAAACATCCTTTAAAAGAGGAGTAGCTTTTACGATACAATCGTAGTTTGGAATATGATTGATCTTTATGTCCCGACCTGGAATATTTGAATATGTTTTCAAGACATCTTCCAGCATCCTCGACAGGTCTATAGACTCCAGGCTATAGTCTCCTGACTTAAGCTTCTGCAACTTTCGCACATTATCGATGAGCCTGTTTGCTCTATCAAATGTCCGAGCCATAGAATTAATTAGTTCCTTATCCTCATATTCCAGCTTTCCTTTCGTGTCTAATAGTTCTTGGACTATATCCAAATTAATCATCATGATCTGATGCAGATTACTAATGTCATGCCCCATGAGATCCAGGTATAGCTCAGACTGCGCTTTAGCCTCTTCCATGTCGGTTTCAGCCTGCTTTCGCTCAGTGATATCTTGTCCCTGTGCGATCGTAGCTATCAAATTTTTATTGTCATCATAAATATTCGCCGAGTTCCATAACGCGATGCGGATACTGCCATACTTGTGCTGGATAGGTATCTCGACTGACTCCCATTGCTCTCCCTCCAGCGTCTTCTTGATCTTATCAAGTGACTCATCTCTGCTATCGTTCGGGAACAGGATTGTCAGGTCTTTTCCTAAAACTTCATATGCCATATAACCAGAAAGACGTTCGAAGGCCTGGTTAAATCTCGTAATAGTGAACCCTGGGTCCCATACAATTATCGGCGCGTTGGCATAGCTGATCAGGCTTTCTAGATAGACCTGCGCTTCATGCAAGGACTTGGTCGCCATTTGCAACTCATCATTATTATTACGGAGCTCTTCGTTTGCGCATTCTATCTCCTCCGCCTGGGCAGCCATCTCTTCGCTCTTGATCTCCAGTTCTTCATTCGCGTTCTCTAGTTCTGATGTCTTGGCTTTCAGCTGCTCCAGTAATCGCTCTCGCTCCAGCTCGGCTCGCTTGCGCTCGGTAATGGGACGTGTCGTGACCACGATTCCGTCCACGCCCTGGACGCCGATCATGTTAATCCCGATCGATTCGACATCGACATATTCTCCATCTGCTTTCATGATCCTGAACTCGGTTGGTTTTCCAGGATTACGCTTATTGATGACTTCACCAAGGTCGTTCTTCACTCGTTCCAGATCATCGGGATGTATGAAATCCATCGGGAATCTGCCTAGCAGACTATCAGCCGGATACCCAAGGATCTTTTCGGATGACGGCGAATCATATATGATACGCCATTCCCTGTCCAGGATTCTAATTATATCAGACGAGTTCTGGATTAGCGACCTGAACCTGACATCACTTTCCCGCTGCATTTCCTCAGCCCGCTTACGCTCTGTTATATCCTGGGCAATACCAAACATGCCCCTGGGCTGGCCTTGCTCATCGTAAACGACCTCCCCCTCTCCATGCAAAATACGTGTAGAGCCGTCCGGTCTAATGACCCTATATTCGACATTATAATCCTTGTCACCATTAAGAGCTTTAACGAGAGAATCCTGCATATATTGCCGGTCATCAGGGTGGACAAGGTTGAGGAACGTATCAATAGGATATTTACCGGGTGTTAAACCGTAGATACGGTAATGCTCGTCAGAGGAGGAAAGCTCGTTAGTCTTCATATCCCATTCCCAGTCACCTATATGAGCAGTCTGCTGTGCTTTGGCCATGTTGACCTGACTCTTACGCAGCGCTTCCTCTGTCTCCTTCATCTCATCTAGTAACCGCACGTTCTCTAGCGAGATCGCTGCCTGTGTAGTCAATAATTCCGTCATCTGGGTTTTTTTAGGAGTGAACACTCCATCGGACTGGCGGTTTTCTAGATATAAAACCCCTATCATCCTTGACTGTTTGTTTACCGGCAGGCAAAGGACAGAGTGCAGACGCATCTCCATGACCTCGGTGTTATCCTTGAACACGTCTTCCTGGCAGGCATTATTAAGAACGACTCTATCGCCGGTTCGGGATACGTAACGCACGATCGCCTTACAGATGTCGTCAACATCCTCAAAGTTCTTATCAAGCACCGATATCTGTTTTTTCGTAATATGGCTTTCCGCACGGATAATGAGTCTGCCCTTTTCTTCGAGCAAAAGATACCCGTCTTGAGCATGAGAGCTATCAATGACTACTTCCATGATCTTTTCCAGCAGAGAGTTCTGTTCTATCTCGGCGGAAATAGTAAAAGAGGACTTCATTAGATAATTAATATCGAGCGGCGGGGTCACGCGGGTCTCGGCAGATGCGATGGGCGGGGTTTCTTCCTCACTATATCTGGAATACTTTTCAAGTAGATTGATCTCTTTCCGCTCTGCCCGACATTTTCTGTATAAGCGTCCGGCTTCGAGGAAGTATATTTTTGCCGAGCAGTGGCCAGCCTTCTGCAAAAATTCCCCGAAAGATTCGTTGACGTGCCCTTCCAGTAACGTATATCCCTGGCTATGCGCACTATTTATGGCATCAAGGTAGAGACTTCTGGCCTCATTGAATTCGCCCGTTACCCTCTCCTTCTCCGCATAAAGAAATGCGAGATACGGCTTTATTAAGGGACCTAAGCTTGCCCAGGTCTCGACTTTTTCGATAATAGGGTCGATCTCCTCTAATAATGCGCTTTTATCTTTAGCGCCCGACCCATCCTCAAATAGCTTGAGGCGATTCAGTACCAGAAAGACGTGCCACTGTCTTTTCAGTACGTTATCCGTCAGGCCGGACAGGTATTTACGCACTTCGACCAGGCATTCCTCAGCCTTTTCATACTCCCCAAAATAATAGTGCGCCATGGCCAGGTGGACATAATAGCTACCTGCCGAAGCAATATGGTTATCCGATTCCCATTGCTGTATTTTCTTTACCATATCTATTGGCGTATAGCCTTTTTTCATTGGTTCGATCCAGCCGGCATGCATGGCCTCGGCGAGACCTGAGGAGAAGGAGAGGTGGTACCTGTTAGAGAATTGAAGGCATTCCATTGAGTAGTCTTCGATCGCGGGCATATCGGACCCTTGCACCTGCAGGTTCCACATCAGCGGGCCATAGGAGAGGCCTGCATTATACAGGTCGCCGCAGTTCTTCCCGCACTGAATGGATTTCAGACAGTAATCGGCGATCTGTCTGGGATGGCTCCTCGAATGCATGTTGCACCATACGATACCGTTCATGCCTCGCGTGGCGCCGAAAGTGTTCGGGTATTTTGCCGAGAGTTCGCGTGCCAGGTCTTCATACTTGAATGCCTGTTCAAACTCGCCTTGTTCCCCTTTCTGGAGCCCCATGATGCTGAACGAATAGATCACGGACTCATCCATGCCGCCAGAAAGGCAATGCTGAGTTGACTGGGCTGCCGAGAGGTACAGCTGCGATACCTGCCCGGACATATATAGGTCAGGGATAAGCTCACTGTAAACGGATAGTTCTATCTTGCTCTTTCTGTCATTGGTAAATGGCATGTTCAGGATAGTTTCCCAAACATCGATCTTCTTCGATGCGATATCGTCCATCAACACTTTTCTTTTTGCTTCCGCTTCTTCCGGCAGGTCCGGAATGGACTTGCCAAAATAGGCGAGCCCCCGGTTCGCGGTCTCGATCGCCTTGATGAAATTGCCTACGGACGACAGTGAAGTTGTCTGTTCCGCCAGACACTCCGCCTTGTCCACGTCGGTCTTGGCATGATCCAGCAGGTAGTTGAGCAGCTTTTCAGAATTCTCGTATTTGCCGCACATGAGCTCTGTCTTGGCCGACATCTGAAATATCCTGAATGTACGCTTGTAGTACTCTTTACTCCAGCAGTCGTGCGGCAGGAGTTCTCTGGCAAATTTAAAATATTCGTTCGCCGCCTCAGTAGCAAGGGCGTCTAGGGCTTTATTGCCCGCATGGTAGTTCAAGTCGCTAAGAAGATAAGCTGTCTTTACGTCCAGATTTTTTTCCTTACCCATATTAAGATGTGAAACAATGGTGAACAGGTTATCCAGCTTCTCCACGTTAGCGCCTTCGCGAACGGCTGAAAGCAGATGATTGCCGACCTCCCAGTGGATCTCGCGTCGCCTTTCTGCCGGGATGGCCGATAGCGTCGCTTCCTGGACTTTGTCATGGATAAACTGCAACTTGTTCTTATTTTCGATCAGCAGCCCTTGTCCGAGGACCGGCTTGAGCATCTGGAAAGTTTCCAGGAGCGTTATTCTCTTGATGGACGCCACCACTTCGGGCGAAAAGGTATTCCCCATGCATGCGCAATATTCGAGTAGGCCGATCAGCTCCGGCTCGAATTTCCGGATCTTCGAGCTAAATAATGCGACTACCGTCGTCGGCATATGTGACTCGCGGACCTTCTCTATGTTCCACTGCCACTGCCGGTCTTCATCCAAATACAGAAGGTTTTCGTTGTAAAGATATGAGAGGCTCTCACTGACAAACAGGGGATTTCCCTCACTCAAATTGATGATAAAATCCGCCAATGTCTTGCTTTGCTTTAGCGGACAGTCGAGGATATAGGAGACCATTTCATGGCAGTGCTCAGGCTTTAACGGGCTCAGCCGGATCTCTTCCAATGGTCGCTTGTTCTCCAGGACATTGCATATAAGCTTGGATAAAGGATGGCTTGGATCCACCTCGTTATGCCGATAAGCCCCTATTAAGAAAAGGTAGGGGTGGTCTTTGTAGTTATCGAATACGTTTGCCAGAAAGTCGAAGGATGCCGAATCACACCACTGGAGGTCGTCAATAAATAGCGTCAGGGGGCTCTCCTTACTTGCCAGGCACGTTAAAAACTTATCAAAGGTATCATGGAACCGGTTCATTGATTCGACAGGCGGGAGCGTTTTCACTTCTGGCTGCGGGCCTATAAGAGCTTCCAGCTCCGGGATGACATCGGTCAGGACTTTACCGTTCTTCTCCACGGCTTTCAATATCTTCTTTTTCCAGTGCTCAACCCTTTCATCACTTTCGGTTAAAAAGGTGCGCATTAGATTGCGGAGAGCCTGGATAAGGGAGCTGTACGGAATATTCTTCTGGTAAACATCGAATTTCCCGGATGTGAAATAACCCCTGTGTTTTATGATAGGCTTTTGTAGCTCCTGTATCAAGCGGGTTTTTCCAATGCCCGATAGCCCGGAAATGAAAATCGAACGAAATTGCCCTTCGATAACCTGGTCATATTCCTTCAGGATCATTTTAGCTTCACTATCGCGACCGACCATTTTCGATATAAATACAACCCTGTTGGCCGACACGCCGCTTTCCAGTGGGAATTCCCGAATTGTCCCGCTAGTGGCAAATTCATCCCTGCACATGGTGAGATCGGAAAGTAGCCCGCCTGCGCTCTGGTAGCGTTTCTCGGGCTCCTTGAGCATCAACTTGGCAATGATTTTACTTAATATGACAGGAATATTATGATTTAGTTCATGGATTGCAGGAGTATTATCTGCGAGATGGGAATGTATCAACTCAAGCGGGTCTTCGGAATAGAACGGCAGATTACCTGTAAGCATCTCATAAAATATGACCCCTAAGGAATACAGGTCAGAAGAAAAAACAACCCTGTGGTTGATGCGGCCGGTCTGTTCCGGGGAGGTATAGGCAAGAGTTCCCCTGATGAAATAAGGGTTATAAATAAAATGGCTGACATCCCTGACATCCAGTATGCTTAAGAAATCAATCAGCCGGATATCGAATGTGCCGGGATTGACAAGTATGTTATGTGGTTTAATACCCCCGTGGATGATCCCTGCCTCATGGACTTTTTCGAGAGAACGCGCCAAATTACAAGCTATGGCAAAAAACACTTTTAAAGATATGGATTGATTCGTTTGTATAAGCTTATCCAGGGAGACCCCGTCATAGTTGTCCTGGATTATTAAATATGAACCGTCATTTTCATTCACTAATAAAGGCGTGATCAGAGACGGTTCATTCAAGACCTTGAGATGCTCGATCCTCTGCTTGAATTGAGCTCGCTTATACTCGGACAGGCTGCCGCCCTTCAGCATCTTGATAGTTACTAGCCGATTCGGTTCCTCTTTGGAAGATGCTTTATAAATAACAATGCCAGACCCTTCAAATATCTTATTTTTAATATCATAACTTGAGAGAACCATTAATCCATCACCATACTTTCGGCTAGTATCCATGCCTTTAATAATTCACTCTCTATCTTGAGACCATTTTATTTCTTTTTTAATTCCGCGCTATAACATCACTGGGGTTGCGTAGACGCCTATAACATTACAATCGATATCTTTATTAACTATAAATCAATATTTTTTTTCGAGCATATATAAATTTATTTTTACTTATATTTTATGGGCAAATCATGGAATTAGATTAATAATGGCATGCTGCGAAGCAAATACCTACATAAATTATTACTCTACTTCTTTAATCGTAAATCCCATGCTATTGATATTTGCCTGATCCTATGTTTTTCAAGGGCATCATATTTGTTTAACTGTTAAAAATTGGTTTAACAATATTTCTCATATAATGGTGATATTTATAGGGACTAACATATAAAAATAGATAAAATCCTTACTAAATAGTAAGTTGAATATGTTGGTCTACGTATGCTCTATCGTGGCTACTCCAGATTTTCTTTGGCATATTGTACAGCATTCCGCCACACCTGGATTCCGTCACCTTCTTCCGGAAGCGGCTTGTTGTTGCGGCGATATTCTTCCTTTAATTGCCCGAAATGCGGGTGGTTGGTGATATGGTTGAACGCCTCGGGGTGAGGCATCAGCCCGAAGACACGGCCGGTCTCGTCACAAATACCTGCGATCGCATCGACGGAGCCGTTAGGGTTGTCCGGGAACTGTTGCGTGGGCCGGTCGAACCTGTCCACGTACTGTAACGCTACATGCCCGTTCTTCCACAGCCTGTCCAGGGCCGCTTTGTCAGCCGGTATGAATTTTCCCTCGCCGTGCCTGATGGGCAGGTAAATATGATCGATGCCCTTCGTGAAGATGCAGGGCGAATTTTTATTTATCTTGAGATTCACCCAGGCGTCCCTGAACCCTCTGTCATTAAAGAACACCGTGGTCGTCTGCTGCGTGTAATTTTTATCGAACGCGGGCAGCAAGCCCATCTTCACGATGATCTGGAAACCGTTGCAGATGCCTATGATCAATTTACCATCGTCGATGAACTTCCTGATCTGGTCCATCATGGGGCCGTCCGGGGTCTTCGCATACATCAGCTTATTGGCGAACGCCTTGCCACTCCCCAGGTCGTCCCCGTAGGAGAAGCCGCCGGGGAAATTCAGGATCTGGTAGTCCTCTATTTTTACCAGGCCGTCGATGACGTCGTTGACGTGCGCGATGGTCGCATCAGCGCCCGCAAGCCTGTTCGCATAGGCTGTCTCCATCTCGCTGTTGATCCCGTATCCCGTTAGCACTAAAGACTTGACCATATTTACCACCTCAGCGGCGACTGCCACGAATCTTTCAGCGCGCCGGCGATCGTATCGATGATCAGCATGCTGTCCAGCCCTTTTACCAGGAAGCGGTCGTCGTCCCTGATATGGCCGATCGTCTCGCAGGGCACGCCTTCCATGGCCTGTACGAACTTCTCCTGGTTCTCCGGAGCTATCGTGACCACGAACCTGCTCGCGGACTCGGAGAATAGCACCTGTGCATCCTTATTCAGCCGCTCGGCCGGTACTTTCAGGAGCTCCACGTCCATGCCGAACCCTCCCGCGAAAGCCGTCTCCGCAAGGGCGACGCCCAGGCCTCCGTCGGAGCAGTCGTGACACGACGCGACCAGTCCTGCCTGTATGGCCGCAGATAAGGCTTCATAAGTCTTTTTAGCCATGACAGCGTCCACTTTGGGCACGTTATTGCCGATCTTACCCAGCTTCGCATATAGCCGCGAGCCTCCGAGCTCGTCCTTTGTAAGCCCCACGACAAACACTGCATCGCCGTTCGCCTTTGCGTCCATTGTGATACATTTTCGTACGTCAGGTATGACGCCGACTGCCGAGAAGAGCACCGTCGGCGGTATGGATATCTTATATTCCTTTCCGTCTTCGCCTTTCAGCTTGTAGTCGTTCTTCATGGAGTCCTTGCCCGATATGCAAGGCGTGCCGAAAGCCGTCGTGTAGTCGTAGAGCGCTTTGTTCGCCCTGACCAGCTGAGCGAGCTTATAGTGGCCGTCCGGCGTCTTTTCCGGGTCGTATATGGGATCACACCAGCAGAAATTATCGAGAAGGGCGATCTGCTTCAAAGAGCCGCCGACCGCTATGATGTTGCGTATCGCCTCATCGATAGAACAGGCGGTCATATGGTACGTATCGATGTCGCCGTAGAACGGGTTAATGCCGTTCGCGACCACGATGCCGTCCATTTTTTCCAGTATGGGGCGAATGACGCCTGCGTCGCTGGGACCGTCATTCTCCTTTCCGGTTAGCGGCTTGATCACGGAGCCGCCCTGGACTTCATGGTCGTACTGGCGGATGACCCATTCCTTGCTCGCAATATTCAGGTCGGAGAGCAGGTCCATCAGCACGCCGATCATTACTCCTTCGGGTAACTCGGGCTCGTCGTGCTTCGGCGCCCTCCAGCGTGCTTCCAGGTGCATCTTCGGGAGGCCGTTGTGGAGGAACTCCATATCCACGAAGGCGACTGTCTTTCCGTCATACAGGGCGTGGAACTTGCCGCTGTCCGTGAATTTCCCGAGGGCGGTGGCCTCGACGCCGCGGCGCCTGCATAATGACATGAACTCGTCGATCTTTTCAGGCGGCACGGCCAGCGTCATGCGCTCCTGAGCTTCCGACAATAATATTTCCCAGGGGTCCAGGCCGACATATTTTAGTGGTGCTTTCTCCAGGTGAATTTCACAGCCGCCGGAGGACTCGGCCATCTCTCCGACCGAGGAGGACAGGCCTCCTGCGCCGTTGTCAGTAATACACCGGTACAGTCCCATGTCCCGGGCCTCGAGAAGCATGTCGAGCATCTTTTTCTGCGTGATCGGGTCGCCGATCTGCACGGCCGTAGCCGGGGAGCCCTCGTGTAGCGCTTCGGAAGAGAACGTGGCTCCATGAATGCCGTCCTTGCCGATGCGGCCTCCAACCATTACGATAAGGTCGCCCGGGTCTGCGCGCTTATCCTCGGATGGCTTGCCGTTTACCGTTGCAGGCATGATCCCGATACTGCCGCAATAGACCAGCGGCTTGCCGCCATAGCGGTCATCGAATAATATGGCGCCGTTGATCGTGGGAATGCCGCACTTGTTCCCGCCGTCCTTGATGCCGCGCACCACGCCTTCCATGATACGCTTGGGGTGGAAAATACGAGGCGGGAGCTTACCTTTATAGTAGGGGGATGCGAAGCATAATACGTCGGTGTGGGCGATGATCTTCGAGCCCATGCCGGTGCCCGACGGATCCCGGTCGCAGCCGACGACGCCCGTGATGGCTCCGCCATATGGGTCTAATGCCGAAGGGCTGTTATGCGTCTCGACCTTGAAAGCGATATTTTGATCGTTCGTGAACTTGATGACGCCGGCGTTGTCCTTGAATACCGAGACAAGCCAGTCGACGTTCTTTGATATTTTGTTGGTCGAGCCGTGTATGTACGTCTTAAAGAGGCTGTCGATGGTCTCCTTTTTACCATCCTCGAAGTAATCGATCGTCGCGTTGAAGATCTTATGCTTGCAGTGCTCGCTCCAGGTCTGTGCGAGCGACTCCAGCTCCACGTCCGTCGGGTTCGAGCCCAGGCCGAGTTTCTGGCGTTCGGCGATGACCGACTGCTCTTTGAAATGATCTCTGATGCTCCGCATCTCCTCTAAGGAAAGTGCCAGCGTGCCTTTGTGGCTGATGTCCATCAGCTCTTTATCGCCGACGTCGAGGTTGATCTCATTGACCTGCGGCTTATGGGCGTCTTTGACGAGCGGTACATAGGGGGCGATCTTGCCCTCCCACTCTTCTCGCTCTATAATATTGAAGCGCTCGATGAGCTCGTTCCCTAGGAGCTCTTTACTGATCCGGATCGCCTGTAAATGATTGATCTTGCCGTTGATCAAATACTGCATGGAAGTGTGTACAGATTCGCCCGGGGCCAGCTTTCTGCCGAGGCGGTCTTCGATGGCCTCGCGTCCGGTCTTACCCTCGTTGTCCGTCACGCCCGGCTTGTAGCCCACCTCGATCATCCAATCGAAGCCGGTCGCCAGTGGCCTGTCGATGGAATAGTCCTGCACGATGGCGTCGGAGAACGGCCCCGAAGCTATGTATTCTCTCTCTGCATTAGAGAGCTCCGCGTTGACCGTATATACTTTGATCGTGCGCACGTCGTCCGCGCCGATGCTCAGATTATCCTTAATTGCGGCCCTGACGCTCTCCCCGATGGCGTCTTTGAGGCCGGGCTTCAACTCGACTTCGATCCTGAACGGCATGATACCTCTTCCCAAGTTAAACAATCGATTGTAATTGTTATAAGCTTATTTATGTCCGACTGTGTGGAAATTATCCCTGCTGATTGGTTAAATACCTTTGTCGCAAAGAGAAACATGCCATGGGACTCCCATTCTTTATTAAATTAATAAGATGGTGACGCGGTAATGCCCGTATACTCATTTTAGAGGGCAAAACATGACATTGAGTTGCCTTGTACATTGGCTTGAAATGAACTGAAGCCCTCCGCATCCGGCTGCCGATCTCAAAGGCCTCGACATGGATATGATATCACCTATAAACTGCTCGAAGTCGATGCACAATCCGCAATTGACCGTTATGTAATATCGAATAAATTTTTTCGGAATTAATACCTGTAAATTTCGATAAAATTTTTTCTGGTGAAGTATTATTATTTTTACTGATAATCTGGAAAATTATTAGCAAATAATAAAAATATAAAAACAAATTTACTATTACACGAACAAAATTACATTAATATACAGTAAAAATCGAAATATTTATCTACTCCATGCTCAATATTCTATTTTGTAGCAATCAGATGCTGCAAAAAATTAGGGGCGCAATCAAAAAACGTGTATCGCAACATCGATCGAAACATGTTAAAAATGTGTCAAAACGAAAAAGGAGAAATATCTATGATGGATGTTCAAAGTTCAATGCTTCTAATATCAATGCTCATAATGCTGATCGGAACAGCCGTTTGGGCAATGCACAGGGCTATCACCGTATAATTACAGTCGCATGGCCCAAACATAAAAAAGAATTAAAAGTTAAAGGTCTGTCGCACGATCTTTAACGCGCAATAGTCGCCGCACATGGTGCATGCTTCCCTATCTTCAGGCATGCGGCTCGACCTGATTTCGCGGGCCAGCTTCGGGTCCAGCGCTAATTCGTACATCTTTTTCCAGTCCAGATCTTTTCTCGCATGGCCCATCTGCAGATCTACGTCCCTTTTCTTGTACTTGATCATGTCACCGACATGTGCCGCAAGTCTCGCCGTCATCACGCCTGTCCGTACATCCTCGGCATTTGGCAATGCCAGGTGTTCAGCCGGCGTCACATAGCAAATAAAATCAGCGCCATAGGCGGAGGATAACGAAGCGCCTATGGCTGCGACGATATGATCATAGCCCGGGGCGAAGTCCGTGACGAGCGGCCCGAGCATATAGAACGGTTTTTCGTCGGACATGCGTTTCATCAGCACTACATTCGCCTCGATCTCGTCCAGCGGGATATGGCCGGGGCCTTCCACGATGGTCTGCACGCCAGCTTTAAACGACTGGTCGGCCAGCTCCGAGTTCATGATAAGCTCTTGTATTTGCGCGCGATCCGACGAGTCATGCACTGCGCCGGCCCTCATGCCGTTGCCCATGGACAGCGTGACCTCGTGCTTTTTCAAGATCTCTAGTAAATAGTCAAACTCGCTGTAGAGGGGATTTTCCTTATCGTTATGCAGCATCCAGGCGGTCATAAATGCGCCGCCCCTACTGCATAGGCCGCCGTGTCTCCCCTGTTTCCTGAGGCGATCCACAGTAATGCGGTTAATGCCGGTGTGTATGGCCATGAAGTTCGTGCCCAGCTTCGCCTGCTCTTCCGTGACTCTAAAAAGATCGTCCTCCTTCATGTCGACGACGGCACCGTATTTTCTGGCCGCTTCGATGAACGCCTGGTACAGGGGTACGCTGCCTACTGACAGAGAGATGGCATCACACACTTTTTTCCTGATCGCAAGAAAATCTCCGCCCGTGGACAACTCCATAAGTGTATCGGCTCCGGCTGCCTCGGCGACCTTCGCTTTCTCTATTTCAGCTTCGACATCTATGATGTCCGAAGAAGTGCCTATGGATGCATTTACTTTTGTCCTGAGTCCTTTTCCTATGCCTACGGCCCGGATTTTCCGGTAAGGACTGATGGGGATCACAATGTGGCCTTCGGCCACACCTCTCTGGACAAATTCGGGAGTTACGCCCTCATCAAGGGCGACGGCTTTCATCTCATCGGTTACGATGCCTTTTTTAGCGTCTTCAAGAAAACTCATATAGTCACTAGCCTTTTACAAGTAGCTGGGTTGTATGCGGTTAAGCTATATAAATTTTATTTGAGTTAAAACAAGTAAACTTTAATAGGTATTGATACTGCCTTAAATGTGCCAAGTTTTGTTAGCTCCTTAGCTCATTTTTCGTGCTACTGTATGGGCAGAAAACAGGCCAAACAATAAACAATATTCAAATTAGCAGGAAATACGTCAACTCAAAAAATATAATAAAAAGTAACCTGATCAAGACCAGGGTTTATAGATACATTTTATATACCATAAATAAAGTATTGAAACTCGATACTGATGATTAAATGGTTATCGCGAGCCGGTCTGGCAATTTTGCTGGTTTCAAGCCTTATCCTCGTGTGTGGCTGCGCGAGCAATGATGTAGTGAACCTCGAATCGCCGAACCCGACAACTTCGAGCAACGGGCAGGTAAACGGTACTGAGAATATACAGCACGTGACTCCTACTCCATCTCCTGTATCCAGCCCTACCACAGTTGCCAATCCGGCGTCTACGTCTACCAAACCCGCGATCGTCTTAGCTGCGATGAACAAAACGGGGTATACTGTGGGCGACAATGGCGAAGCCGTAGTATTAACGATCATCGTCGACTCAGTAACACCTCTTCAAAGCTATAACCTCACGTTAGACGGTCCTGCCGGACCCATCTTCAGCAACGCTTTTATCGGTAATGCGACCAGCCTCGGGAATAACAGGTGGGAGTATGATATATCATTCTATAATCCGGTATTGACGACCTCGGGGACTTATAAGTATAGCAATATCCAGGTCATGGATGAGAATAATCACTGGTCAGACATAGGTCCTTCGGTCACATTTCAGGTAAAAAGCCCGACGCCAACCCCATATCTTGATAAGCCAGTAATTTCCACGCTTAAGATGGATAAAACTCAATATTTCCAGAATGATACGATGGCTATATTGACGGTTGTCGTTAACTCTCAGACGCCCATCGTCCAGAAATACCTGAGCTTAACGGGTCCTCACGGAAACCACATTGTCGGGAAAAATTTTTCTGATCCGGTATCGAGCATCGGCAACGGCCAGTGGACGTTCCAGGTCGCCTATCCGATCGTGCAGCTGGTCGATTCAGGAACCTATACCTGGGATCAGGTCCTTGTCACGAACGCGAATAACGTGACCTCAGATATTGGGCCATCGGTCTCGTTCCAGGTAAACAAAGCGGCGAATGATTGAATTCACCTGTTTATTTTTTCAGCGCGTCGTGATCAGCTTGATCACATTCGCCGGGCTTTGCTCCGGATCCCACCTGTCATCTCCGGACAGGATAAAAATATGGTCCGAGAACTCTTCCATGCCGCCCGCGCTCTCGTTGCCGATCACGATGGTGAATATCCTCGTATCGTTATCTGCTTTAACACGGTTCAGCTCGTCGATCAGCCGCTCATCGGACACCGCCGACAGGCCATCGGTAATGAATAGTATATCGGCGTTCTTGTATTGCCTGTCTTTCAAAGCTTTGAGCCCTTCGCCGAGGGCCGTATTAAAGTCCGTGCCGCCCTCGAACGTATACTGTAGAAAATCTAGGAATTCCGAAGCCATTTTCCTATTATCTGTCAGCTCTATTTCCGTGGCCTGGCCGGTCGATGAAAACAGGAACACCTTCATGTCGCGCTTTTCCTTGAGCATGTGCCTGACGATGGCAAGAAGGATCGCCTTGGAGACGATCTCCGGGGAGCCTGCCATGGAGCCCGACGTGTCCACCAGCGCCACCATCGGGCCCTTTTTTCGCTTCTTAAGGCTGCCGGCCCAGTGCTTGCCTGTAAGCTGGTAGGTAAGCAGCTTCCCCTCCATCCATCTCGCGAAAAATAAATACTTCAATGTTTCGTCCTGCAGCTTGACGCTCTCGATCGGCAGCAGGTACTCCAGGTCCTTGGAGGTGGTCACCGAGTAAACTTCCGAGCGGCTGTGGCTGGATATCCCATGGCTTCGAGCGCCGTACTCGAGTTCGATCTGGCCGATGAGCTTCAGTATTTTTTTGATGTCCTCGTTATATTCGACGAGGCTCGCATACTTATTCAGGTTCGCATAATACGTGCGATGAAGCTCCATCATGGACCTGTCCCAGCCTCTGCCGGGGTACAGCAGCGTCAGCAGCTCCAGCGAAGCGAGATGGTCCTCGATCTCATCGACTGCACCCGAGATATCGGGCAGGAGTACCAGCTGTGTCAGATCGCTTAAGAATTGCCGTGACGTCTCAGAATCCTGAAAACTTTCCACCGCTTCAGCCAGGTGAGGACGGACCCCTGTAGACGGCTCACCCGCACCCGCGACTTTTCTCTGCCAGAGGTCCACGGTTTCTTCCACTATATGCGCGAATTGTTCCAGCGCAAGCGCCACGCTTTCCGTCAGGCTTTGCCTGATGTCGGGCACATGTGAGGAAAATTCGTCCATCAGCTCAAGGATCTTTGACAGCACCGTGCGCAGCACTAACAGCGACGATACCTGATTGTTGCGTGACAGCAGTTTCAGCCGTTCCCATCCTTCCGAGCCCTTTAACGAAATATAGATCAGGTAAAAAGCCCCGAATTTTTCGATAAAACGGGCCCTGTCGCGGATCTCGAAGCTCTCGCCCTGCACGATCTCCTTAAAAAGCACGTAGGCGATCTCTTCCCGGTTCCTGCGCGGGATGTTCCTCGGGATCGTGATGACGTCACGTATCTCCTCGAATTCCATTAATTGCTCGAACGTGACGATCTTCTTCATTGAGCTGTCGCCTCGAACACGGGCTCCGCTAAAAAGCCAGCCTGGCCGTCCCGCTCGATCATGGACTCGATGATACTGAACGTATTATTAATTCCCTTTAGTATGCCTACTTTATTCTCGCACCTGTTGATGATGTCCGCCTTATCGCCGTCGGCGATCCATATGTTCCTTTCCAGCAGGCTTTTCAGCATATCGATCTCGCCCTCCACTTTTACCCGCGCCTGCTCGAAGCGCTCTTTCATGCTTTCCAGCTCCAGCGAGTAAGAGCGGATACGCTGTGGCGTGCTCTCGACGAAGTTCCAGTTATATTCATCCTGGAGCACGCCGATCATGTCGCTGTAGTTAAAATACCGCAGATGCAGGCTGATCCTGTACGGGTCATAGTACAGGTGTTCCGGGTACAGCGATTTATGAATATAGAGCTGCTTCGAGTTCTCCAGCACTTCGCCGCAGTTGAAACACCTGATGCGCAGGGGGAACTTGAAATCAACAGAACGCTGGACCAGCGACTGCAGGTCATTCGATTCTTTTTTTAGTTTTTCCAGGCTCTCCCCGCCGGAGATCATCAAGTCCATTAATATATTCTTGACGTGCTCCTTCTGCTCCGGCCTGTCCCATGCCATGTGCTGCAAAAGAAGTACCATTGACCGGTCTACGCTTTCGTGGCCTATGCCGGCAGCTGCGACTCGTAGTACCTTGATCATTTTCTTCCAGCGCCTGTCCGAAAGCTCGATCCCCTTGGTTTTCAGTTCCCGGCGTGTCTCCAGTATGATCTTACGCACGTCCGTGTCTATCGAGACGTCGCGGGACCGCGCTTGCACGGCACGGACGTCGTCGAGTGCCAGGCTGGACGATGGTGCGATGTGTTCGGCCCCGTCAAAGATCAGGTCGGCGAAGTTTGACTCGTCTTGCACGTAGCTGACCGGGCATCGGAATAGAAAACGATCGTACAGCGCCTCCAGGCTTTCATTCTCTTCCGGCAGCTCGTTCGATGCGCCGAACACGGAGACCAATGGCACGCTCTCGACGCTACTGCCGTTGTGGAACTTTCGCTCGTTCAGGATCGTGAGCAGGCTATTCAAGATCGAGCTGTTGGACTTGAAGATCTCGTCGAGAAAGGCGATATTCGCGGTCGGCAGGTACCCTTCGATCTTACGGTGGAAATCGTCCTGCTGTAAAGCCTTGAGCGAAAGCGGGCCATAGAGCTCTTCCGGCGTGGTGAACCTCGTCAATAAATAGTAAAAGAACTGGCCGTCCATGATCTCGCACACGTTCTTCGAGAGCAGCGATTTTGCGGTGCCGGGAGGGCCCAGGAAGAGCACATGCTCTCCCGATAATATAGCTAACAAAGCGCAGTTGATCTCCTCGGTGCGCTCCTTGAAGCTGCGCTCGAACTCGTTCTTGATATACAGCAGTACGTCTCTAATATGACAACCCACCCGTATCGTGTAATCACGGACAAAACGGAGTATTTCACGCTTGTATAAGAACGTAATCAAGTGAAATCGCAATATATGTGAGAACGGCATTAAATTGTATTTTTATTTATCAGGATTTTTAAAACACATAAATTGGTGCTTTTGGATAAATATTGATGATTTCAATATTACTATATAGCCTAAACTGTTAAAACTTAAATACATGTTAAATATAAACAATATAGATTATTATGCAAGCGATAGTACTAGGGGTTATCATAGACGAAAGCGATGCTCTTGTTTTGAAAAAGCTGATCGATGCAAATAATAAAGAGAAAAAATTCCTCACAAAAATCAGTTTAAAGAATCCGGAATCACAATTACGCAAACTCATTACAAGTGGCTTTGTTAAAGAGGAAATTGTAAAAAAATCAGTTCATTACTTAATAACCAGAACAGGTCAAGAAGCATTTAATAACCTACCATTGGAATTAAAAGAGGTAGCGAGTAAAAAGAAAAGCACACCTGCAAAATCTAAAACTAATGAAGAGATCGCAGCACTTAACTGTAGAATCGATACCATCGATAAAAAGATCGATCAAATCCTTAACATTCTTACAAATTCACAAGTAAATTCAGGTAGTAGTAACGGCAGTGTACCCGAAAATGGCAGTAAAGCGGATCATTTCGAAAAAACGCTTATAGACGAGTATAAAAAATTAAAAATTAGAGAATTTTTATCCGATGGAAAAGTCTGGCAGGAGCAGCTTAAAAGCATCATGATCGATCGTCATGGCTATAAAAATTATGAGTACGAGGAATTATTACAGAAGCTCAAGCAAACGAAGATCGGCATGATAAGCATATCCCAGGGCAAAGACAAGACCTGGATTGAGATCAGGGCCTGATGCACATGTCTGGTACCGACTCATTGATCCAGGACTTTTACACACTACAATCCGGTCTTGTCCCTAAAAATATCGATAGTATCTATATTGATCGAAAGCTATCCGATAATGCAATCATCACGAATTATTATACGCGATATCTTGGTAAAGGCCGGTTCTCTGACCTGATTAAATCCGACCTCGACCATGTGTTTACCCATAAAGTACCGCAGTTACGTCCTATCATCGGGTCTTTAGGCGGGGGAAAATCTACCCTCGTCCTGGAGATCGCAAAGATCGCCCATGAGCGGTATCCGGATAATTCCGTAGTCATTCATATCAACATGAGTGATTTCGGCACGATCGATCCCGAGAGCCTTACCCGGTCCGTCTATCAAGAGATCGTTAAAAAGCTCAGGCCATTCTTGAAAGATATGCTGAAAGATGCCGGAGAACATCTGTATAAGCCATCTTTCATTCCTATCGAAACGATCGTAAACTTAAATTCGCAGGACTCTGCAGTGGAAGAGAAGGCGTTCAGGGCACTGCTAGGGGCCGATAAGGGCCACGGCGAAGAGATATTCTATATCATTAATGGCTTACGCGAATTTATTATCAATATTTTCTCGTGTAGCAATAAGATGCTGGTGATTATTTACGACGAGGTCGATATTTTCGTTAAGCTAAACAAAGACAAGTATCCCTCGACTATCGATAGCTTTACATATACGTTTTTAAGGGACTTCACAGACCCGAGAATGAACGATAAGCGGCCGATCTATGTAGCATTCACTTGCGAACGTGAGATGTACGAGTACATAAAGAATAAGTGCGAGAACTTTTACCGCGTCGCATACAATCATGAGATCATCATGAAACAGTTCTCGGACGAAGAACTGTTTGAGCTCGCCGAAAAAGTTTATTTAAACATAATCTTCCCGATTTTTGGAAGTAAGATAAAGATAAAACAGCTACCTGTGGAAGACATCAGACAGATCATCACCTCGATCAGGACGAGACCCCTGCTGAACGAAACGATACCCGGATATTTCTTAAAGGATTACTTAAGCGAATTTGTCAGGCATTACCAGCTGGATTGTGATGAAGTCCTCAGCTTCGTCAACGATTACGAGCGAATGGCGTACGACGAATTTGTACGCCTTGCAGCAAAAGCGGGGATTTCTTCACGATTTGAGAGGAACAAAATCGTGAATGGCTATAATTTCGATGGCTATGCAGATCTTTTAGAGAGAGGCGTTCCTGTCAGGCGAGCATATGGAGAGTTCACCACGAGCGAGGCTAAGCCGGAAAAAGTCGAGACCTTTATCAATTGGCTCAATAATCTGGAAACAGCGGGCGATTATCATAGAACGCACGGCGATGTCGCATTCTTTATTTCGCCTGGCATCACAGCGACCGCAAGAGAACGATTAGCTGCCTGCGGAATCCAATATGTGCCGTTTTTAGACCACAGTAAATTTGTGGAAGACGGCAGAGCGTCAATGAGGAGTAATAACAATACTGGCTACGGGCGTACTTCGATGACCCGTAATCGAAATGAAGGCCGTCATCATAACGTGCTACAAATTGATAACGCGACAAGGGTAAAGGAATTCGTACTGGGCAATTATTCAGGATCCCGGCGTCGCAAATACAAAACTATTGTCCTTGATATTCTAGCACATGATGACCAGGTCAATGAAGATGATATAAAGAATACAGTCATCTCCATGGAGAAAGCCGGAAAGTTAAAATTTAACATGGATACGTTGACGGAGGACACATACGTAAGCTTCAGCTTTAACTAAAGTTATATATTTTTACACCCTATCAGACTCTAATCTAGGAGTGTGTGAGGATGCCCAAGTCCATCAAGGAGATCGGTGAAACGATCGTCAGCGCCGGAAAGCTGCAGTACAGGCCCATTTGTGTCTATGGCACGAACGAGGTGCCGAAGGGCGCCGTACAGGTGTCATCGATCATCAGGCAAGGGCACAGGTGCCTGGCAAAGACGCTGTTGAAAATGGCCATCCACGACGAGGTCCCACCTGTATATATCGGCGATGCTGCGCTGAAGGGCTGCTGCGTCGGTGCGGCTTCCTCGCTCGGGTTCACCACCTTCCCGAAATCGATGCGAGACTTGATGTCGGCAGAGTCAAAAACAGATGATTCAATGTTCCTGAAAGCGTCGGACGCGGTCAGCGATAAGACGATCGAGAACCTCGGGAAGATCACGCCGCCCGGCAAGTACGTCGTCATGGCGCCCTGTGCGGATGCTGATGATAAATCACATGAGATCAAATCGGTCCTGTGCTTCGGCAACGCCGAGCAGATCCGGAACCTGTGCGGGCTTATTCATTTCAGCACCACCGACCCGTTCGGCTCCATCATAGCGCCGTGGGGGCCACATTGTGCTATTTTCGTCGCATACCCGGCGGGCATGGCAGAGAAGGCGCCTAAGCATACGGCGTTCATCGGCCCCACCGAGCCCGACGGCAACGACTGGTTCCCGGAAGACCTGCTGTCGCTAAGCATGCCAATCGATATGGCTCGACAATTGAGCAAGGACTATGCGAAATCATTTGCCACCAAGCGCCCGGAAGTCACATACGCGGATAAAAAGGAACTGCTCTAAAATTTCCAGAATAACTTTTTTAGGTCGACGGCGGGTTATTATTATTAACATCATATACAATAATCGCATTTAGTGTGAATAATTCATAAATTATTAATACTCGGGTCGCATAACATATCTTCTTGGAGTATTTGACTCCCCAGGGAGGTATTGACATTTATAAGAAAAGCCTGTTATGTCTATTTATTTGCGCCGTCATGCTAACGGCAGTTGTCTCGGGCTGCACGAGCCCGTCGACCACGCCGGCTGCGACGCCAGTTGTCAATGCGAGCGTCACGTTCACCGACTCGAACGGTCAAAGCATCACGCTGCCCGCTACCGCGAACCGCATCCTCGTGACCAACTCGGACGCGGCCGAGGTGCTGATCGCGATAGGCGCTAAGGATAAGATCGTCGGCATCACCGATACGGTCAAGCAAAATCCGCTTCTGGCTCCTCTGCTTAGCAACATTACCAGCGTAGGCATCTGGGATAATCCCAGTGTCGAGCAGATCGCTGTGCTTAAACCGGACGTCGTCATCACGTACGCAAGCTGGCAGCCAAAAGACGCTGACGAGTTCAAGGCGGCAAACATCACGTTCATCGGCCTGGACTGCTACAAGCTGAACACGCTCTCGCACGACATCAACGCGATGGGCATCATCGCAGGCGAGCAGCAGAACGCGACCGCTTACGCGAGCTTCGTCCAGAATAACATCGACCTGGTCAAGAACAGGACGGCAAACCTGACTGACGCACAGAAGCCACACGTCTACTGGGAGCAGAACTCCGCCTTCAGCAGCGCTGGCAACGGTTCCGGCGGCGACGACCTGATCAAGGCCGCTGGAGGTATCAATCTCGCGGGTAACCAGTCGGGATCCTACCCGAAAGTCAGCGCGGAATGGGTCACGCAGCAGAACCCGGCTATTATCCTGAAGACCACGGGCTATAACACGACCCAGGCCAACATGTCCTCCATCATATACGAGATCGACAACCGCACAGGCCTGTCCAGCACGAGCGCCGTGAAGAATAATAAGGTCTACGTGATAAAGACGTCTCTCGCCTTCGGGCCGAAGGGCGTTATCGGTCTGATGTATACGGCCAAGATCGTACAACCGGACTTATTCAAGGACATGGACCCCAATGTGGTATTTGACCAGTACGCCAGCCGCTTCATACCCGGCGCTAACGTATCGAGCATTTACCCGGTACCGTCGTAAACACATGTAGAGGGAACTCCGGCCTTGCTTTCCCTCTTTTTCCATATCTTTATAATGGAATAAGGCCAACAATGCCTGTCGTTTTCAACAGGCCCGATCATCATCACAGGTGTAAACCAATGGAAGAGCCCGCATCGAAAAAGCTTCATAAAGAATTTGTTAAAGACCTATACCAGGAAAGCCACCTGAAAAAGATCGCTCTACTGGTCATATTACTGGTCATGCTGATCATCGCGTCCGCATGGGCGGCGTCGGTAGGATCGGCGAGCGTCAGTCTTGAAGACGTCGTCCTTTCCATCGGCAGCGCGATCATAGGCTTTATCGACGGCATTTTAAGCTTTTTACACATCGGGACTCAAATCGATCCTTCGCTCATGACGCCGCACAGCGATATTGCCAAGGTCATTGTCGTGGACATGCGTATGCCCCGGATAATGCTGGCTATTTTGACGGGTGTCTGCCTCGCCGTGGCAGGAGCCGTCATGCAAGGTATTTTAAGGAACCCGCTTGTCAGCCCGTTCACGCTAGGCCTTGCGTCCGCCGCCTCGTTCGGCGCCGCCATCACGATCGTGTTCGGCGCAGGCCTGGCCGCCATGCTATTCATCGGATTAGATTATCTTATCGTCATCGACGCGTTCATCTTCGGCTGCGTTAGCATGCTGCTGATCTACGGCGTGTCCCGCATGAGAGGCACCAGCCAGGCGACGCTCGTATTATCGGGCGTGGTCATCGGGTATATCTTTCAGGCGGGCGTGCTTGTCTTCCAGTATATCTCCGATAACGAAAAGCTGAAGGATATGATGCTCTGGCTGATGGGCGGCATGTGGGGTGCGGACTGGGGAGCTATCCTCATTTTGTTGCCTGTCACGATCATTTGCGTGGCGCTCATGGGCCTGATGGCCTGGAACCTGAATGCACTTTCGGCCGGCGACGACGTCGCCAGGAGTCTCGGCATAAAGGTCGAGCGGCTCAGGCTGTTCTGCCTTCTGATCACTACACTGGCCGCATCGAGCTGTCTGGCCTTTACGGGCGTGATCGGATTTATCGGCCTGATGGCCCCGCACATCTGCCGAATGCTCATAGGGAACGACTACAGGTACCTGATCCCCTGCTCCGCGCTAATGGGAGGGTTGATCCTGATGGTAAGCGACACGTTTGCCCGAACGATCATGTCCCCCATAGAAATACCGGTCGGCATCATCATGTATATCATCGGGGGAATATTCTTCCTGTACCTGATATTAAAAGGCAGGGAAAGCCACATCTATTGAGGCGAGCGAAATGAAAGTAAAGATCGACGATGTTTGCGTGAACTACGGGAAACACAAAGCCCTACAGAATGTCTCGTTCGACGTGCTGCCGGGCGAGGTGCTGAGCATTGTCGGCCCGAACGGCTCGGGTAAAAGCACGTTGATTAAATGTATCGCACAGATCATGAAGCCGACGAGCGGCTGTATCTATGTGGACGACCGCGATGTCTCTAAGATCGATCTCAATGAAGTGGCGAAGCTTATCGGCTATGTGCCGCAGAACTTTCACTACTTATTTTATTCGACCGTCATGGAGACGGTGCTGCTGGGCAGAAAGCCTCATATCAAGTGGCGTATCACGCAAAGCGACCTGGATATTGTCCAGCATTCACTGGACGACATGAACATTTCGGATAAGGCTGACAAGTTCATGGATGAGCTCAGCGGCGGCGAAAAGCAGAAGGTCTATATCGCTCGCACGCTGGCGCAGCAGCCGCAATTATATTTATTGGACGAGCCCACGAGCAATCTCGACCTGAAGCACCAGATCGAGGTGCTGGAGATCACGAAACGCCTTACAAAAAGCCAGGGCGCATCCATGATCGTGGCGCTCCACGACCTGAACCTCGCGATGAAATATTCCGATAAGGTCGTCATGCTCGAGAAAGGAAAGTTATACGCCTACGGTAAGCCCGAAGACGTACTGACCGTCGACAACATAGACAACGTTTACGACGTCGAAGCACTCATCCTCGAAAGCATCCATGGCAAGTACATCGTGCCCGTCAAAGCAAGGTAAACAACGGAGCACCCGGAAGTATTGAACCACGGGGCATGGCGAACACAGTTGATTTTATGGTTACGCCTCCGGCGGCCGGGCGACTCAAGTTCATGTTATGTTACAATCCACTCGCCGCACAATCAATCGGTTTGGGCAACACGAATGGAAATAAAAACATGAAAACACAAAATTTTTTTTTAGATTTACGGGCACTAATTAACAAAATAACTATATGACCACAGTTAAATGACTTAATTAACAAAATCATGATTAAACGAATTAATGACACGAAGCCACGGCTATTAAAACAGTAACAAGTGCCACAATAAACGAACCGCACAAAGATTAAAACAAATAAAGTGCTAGCCTGAATGGCGTAGCCCGTTACATTCCTTTTGATCGCATAACCTCGATCGAATCAACGATAATTCTAAATTCGATTCGAACACTCGATTAAATTGAATGTCACTTTCATAATGGCACTACAGGCTAGCCCTTTAATTGTTTTAATCTTAGTGCAATTCGTTCTTTAGTGACGATTTTTTCCTATTTTAATAGCCGTGGCTTCGTGTCATTAATTCGTTTGATCATGATTTTGTTAATTAATTCATTTAGCCGTGGGCATATAGTCTATTTGTTAATTAGTGCCCGTAAATCTGAAAAAATTTAGTGTTTTCATGTTTTATTTCAATTCGTGTTGCCCAAACCGATTGGCTGTACTGCGAATGGATTGTTAACAAAACATGATAACAATAGAAAGCGCCCAAACCGATTGGCTGTACGGCGAGTGGATTGCAACATAACATGAATTTGAGTCACTCAGCCGCCAGAGGCATAACCATAACATCTCCGTGCCACCGTAGTTCAATACATCTGTGAGCTTTGTGGTTCATATCGCCGGCAGCAAGTATTTAGGCAAGCGTAAGTAATCCTTTTTTAATGCCGCTGACACCGTTGAACCGGATAACCACAGTTAAGATCAATACGCGAGCCGAGCTCGAAAAGATCGCCTCGGCCAAAGGCGTTCCTGGCATACGAAAATATGCCATGCATGACGTGTATCATATTTACCAGAACATGAAGACACTGCGGTTTTTCCAGGCTGTTTTTGACCAGTTCGGCAATACGGAGGCCACAAAACAACAAGGACTTCGCACATATGATGTATTCAAAGCAGAAGTCTGGGAAGGAGAGATCTTTTTCATAGTGGAGGCGTCCTGGGAATCGGTGGCGGCGTTCCTGGATGACGGGTTAGTCATCGGGAAAATTAAGGAATGGCTGATCGAGTCCTATAAAAAAGCCGTCAGTGACATGAGGCAGGCTCCAACGGCAGATAAGGTAAAGATCTGGGATGACGCGTTTATGCGGAAAGGTTCGCCGCTGCCCCATGATGTGATGGTCATACCGTTCTACCATGACGAATTCGTGCCCGGTGTGCCGGCGGTAACACTCGCGCTCGTCAAGCCTAAATAAGACTATTTTACACTATTCTTTGGCGCAACCTATCATAGCCGGGTAAGCATCGCCATATGTTCTTGAATGCGATGATGAATAACGCTATTGATGAGCATGATACGAATACCACGCAAGAAACAGGACAACAAGGAACAGGTGCCTGTAGTACAGGATAAAGCTGAGGCCGGAGTCCAGCCACAGGATATCCGCGCAGAGCGCGTAGAAGAGGCAGAGTACGAGAATGCTAAAGAGCGCGAAGAGCTACCCGAGCATTACCGGACAAGGATTGACAAATACTGAAGAGTATTACAATACGTACTATTTTGAGAAAATGATTTAATATGATTATTCTTTGATAATAGTATCGTCTTTCCGGATGTTCAGCATCTGCATCAGCCGTTTCATGTTGATGTCAGTCGAAATACCTTTATCCTGCCAATGCTTCCGGCATCCGCAATGGTCGAGCAGAATACACTGCGGAGGCATGCCTAGGCCCTTAGCCTTCCAGCCTCCGGCGAACAGGTTCGATGCGAATGCGATACCCACGACACTTGCGCCTTCGCCGATCAGCTGCCTACCAGCGTCGCCAGAGAACACCGATGATTCGTACGGCATTAGGAATAAGTCGAAATTATATAATAGGAGGTTATATAATTATATCGCTTTCTCAATAGAAGACCTGGCCGAACTGTTTGTTTTTACTTTCTTCTTGGTCATGTTTGCTTTTGCCGTATCTTTATTTTTTATGAAGAAGTTGTGCATACCGCTTTCAATGCTGGCATCTAGATAATCGGAGATACCCTTCTCAAAGGCAGCACTTGTCTCTCCTATAACGCCTTTGACCGCTTGTTTTCGATCCTTTTTATTGGAGAATTGGTGTTCTTTAGCCAATTTAGCGCTAATCATGTTTTTGAGATCTTTATAGCCCGTTTTATAAGTGATTGCTTTCTTTACGCCTGCCATAATATAGAGTACTATATGATGATATATATTTTAATGTTTCTATTCTAATTATTTTACTATGAACATCTGATATGGCGATAAAAACGAGGAGAATCAGATTTCTGAGACATCGGACAAAGTTGTATTGGCACATGGCAGTATTCTGGGATAAGCGAGTATTATCGCGTGGCTTTTCTACGGTTTGGCACAGACAAATGGTCTAATGCTTTGCCCGAATGTCTCAGACTTGTCTTTTCTTATTCAATTATTATACAATTGGATATCTACCATCCACTTGAAAAGGGTATCGAATATAAATTATATATGAAACAATAAGGCTACCATGTGCTTATATTGTTCTATAGGCGATTTACTATAGCGTGATGAGTATGGCGCTCTATATACTATGGGGGAACGGCTTACCATAACGCATTATTAAACTAGTTTATTGTATCAATCGAATAAAATAACACCCATGGATATACACCCAATCTGCAAACCCATTTTACAAGTTCACCAAACAGCTGGTTTGTGGATATAACGGGCCGGACTGCTGCATAAAGGATCTCCCGACGGTCTGGCCATTCACATAATAGGACGCGCTTATCGGCTAAAAAAGGGTCATTAAATATGATACCCGAGCAGGTTCCAATAGTTCAGGAACCACAGGAACGATAACAGTGTGATCGTTACAATCGTATAGTGTATCCTGTCTGGCAGGATCCAGTAGTGTCGGTGCCAGGCAAGGGCCGTGAAGTATAGAGCCCCGATCGTGAATAGCGCAGCTATGATCGGCATCGTGAGCACGATGAGAAGCGCGATGGGGACCCCATATGCCAGGTCATTGTACGACATCGTCAGGAGCAGCATAAAACCTACGATGAAGCTGATGTTCAAAAAGCAGGCGATGGCTGAGGCCCACCGGGCAATGGCCCGAGTCCCATCCGATACTTTTTTCTTCCGGCGGCTGAGCAGCCATGATACCGGCCATACGATTAGCGCCGATATGAAAATGATCAAGCAGACGGCCAGCAGGGCCAGGTGGAAGGTCATAGTCTGGTACCATTTCGCTTTCACTAGCGACCCTCCTTCCGGGTCGCTGCCGACGAACAAGTATTGCGTGCCATCCGCGTCTTCGCGGAAGACCAGTCGGTCGGTCCCGTTCAGCTCTTCGAAGTATAGCGGCGTCACCTCGACGAAGGTTTTGCCGGCAAGACTGATCGTGCCGTTGGGATTAGCCGTCACATCGTACTGCTGGGACAGCCCGCCGACGATCTTCTCCAGTGTCGAATAGGACGTCCTGGCTGAATAGTAAGTGCCGGCATAGCTCGAAGCCAGCTCCTGATACCCCACCATTGGTACGAGCGTGGGTAAGTTACCGGCCGGGTAATAGCGGTCTAAGAACCCTTGAATAACGTTCTTGCATGCCTGCGCACCGCCATCCCCATTAAAGCTAACGAAAATGCCGAGATCTTCGTCAGGTACGAGACAGATCTCGCTATGGAATAAAAGCGTATCTCCGGTCTTGACGATGGCACTCTTTCCATTCAGGTCCGTTTCGACCATGCCATAGGCCATGCCATCCAGGCGAGGATCGTTGGAGTACTCCTTTGTCAGCATCCTGACGACAGTGCTTTCGTTAAGAATGCTATAGTTATCGTACTTTCCGCCGTCCAGACGTGCGATCATATAATATGCCATGTCGGTGGCCGTGGCGCTGATGGAGCCTGCAGGGGAGGGCACCACGTATTCAAAGCTGCCAGCCTTGCAAGAACCGTCAGAATAAGTATAGCCTTTGGCCAGACGGGAATTAAGGACGTCAGGGACGGGCTGTTCGGCCGTCGTGTTCATCATATCCAGGGGGATAAAGATGTTATCTTCCAGATACCGATCATAGGAGACGTTTGAAGCTTCTCCCACAATGTATCCCGCCAGGGCGTAGCCATAGTTCGAATAGCCGGATGCCTCACCCGGAGGGCGTACTATCGCGGGCATGTCCTTCGTGATATACTCTTTGAGCGATACCATGTTATGCGGATCTGTCACCAAAGATTTACCACAAGCATCCTGAACCTCGAAGCCAGCGGTATGTGTCAGAAGATTATCCAGCGTTATTGGTCGGGAATAGCTTTCGTGGATACTGAAATCTTTCAGATAAGTGTTCACGTCAGCATTAAGGTCTAACTTTCCCTGCGACACCATCTGCATGACGGCGACAGCCGTAAAAGTTTTCGTGCAAGAGCCTATGCGGAACAATGTCTCATCCGCGACGACTGGAGTGCGATTTTCCACGTCAGCATAACCGTAGCCCTGCGCATAGATGATCTGTCCATCCTTGACGATGGATATCGTACCGCCGGGTGCATAATGATCATCGATTTGCGTTTGCATCAAACTACCGACAACAGCTGCAAGCCCGCCGGAATCATTCAACCCGGTCGACTGTAATGTCGACGACGATGCGGCCTGCCCCGGAGAGCCTGATTCCGCATAAACAGTTGTGAATGGCGAGAGCACGATCATTAAGATCAATAATACCAGCTGCCCCCTTTGTCCGGCACGTTTAAGCCAGCCATTTAACCCATCGATCGTTGACATTGTAACCATTTATCTACTGTAGCAAGGTGGATACAAAGTCTCCACTTTTTTGATCAACATTACTCTGGCCGAACACTTTTATGACCGGCTGCTTGATATTCGGATGGCTGTCGTTCCATAGTGTTGTGACCCCTTTTCCAACGGATACCACATCGCTGTCATAGGACTGGTCTGAGCCGATCGCGAATATACCTGGCTTAACTTCATCGGGAAGCGTTACTGTTTTTAAGTATGACATGACCGAGTTGCTCGGTACGCCCATGTAAACAGGCCCGCCGACAACGATGACATCATAGCCTGATACATTAGCAGCGGCTGTACTTCTAACGCCCGCCAGTGTAACGTTATATCCATTTTGCTTCAGGCCGTCGGCTACTTTTATAGCTGCGCCTCTTGCAACTCCGCTTAAGCCCGGGTCATACAGTACAAGGGCATGGCCCATTGATGTTCCAGCGGGGCTCAATATCTCGCTACCTGTAGCAGTATAGCTTATCCAATCCTGACTTCCAATGCCCAGGAAGGCGACAGTTAACAAGATTAACGCTACTATTGCTAATCCGATAATCGTCAGTATCTTCATATTATCGCCGACTTGATCTTATTCCAGTAATGATTTTACCCACTCGGGCTTCTTCCAGAGTGCACAGCCCCCATTCGATTCCATGAGCTGGCCGCGGTTCTTTTGTAATGCTCGAAAGAGCCTGGAATTAAGGGCTTCTTTCAGGGGCATGTCAAGGACGCTGCTGTCTGAATATGGGGCGAAGGGACAGGGCTCGACGTCTCCGGAGGCGCTGACATGTATGAAGCCCCTCCCCGAGGACAGGCAGCCGCCAAAAGCTTTCTCGTCGCCCGGGAAACCGACATAGACACCAGGCTGGCTGGCGCGGTACGCTGCCATTTTCTTAAGGACCTCTACCCTTTGCTCATCGGTGACCACCCATTCCTCGGTGCCCTTTTTGACCGGGTTATATTCGACGTAGATGAACGCCATGCAGCCCTGTTCTCGCATGCGCCGGACGAAATCTTCGCCAGTCACCACATCGTAGTTCGATCGGGTAACGGTGAGCGACGTGCCGAAGAAAATCCCCCCTTCGCTGAGCTTTGCCATATCCTTAATTAGCCGCTCATAGATCCCAGTGCCCCTGCGTAAATCCGTTAACCCCTCGTGGCCTTCCATACTTAGGATGGGGATGACATGCTTTTGCTCCTTTAACTGGCGAAGGACGTCGTCGTCGATGAGGGTACCGTTCGTAAACAGGGTGAATACCATCTCAGGGAAATCCTTTGTGACGTTAAATATATCAGGCCTGGTCAGCGGCTCGCCTCCTACTAATAATACTATGGAGATGCCCAGTTCCGATGCCTGCCGCAGTACGCTCTTAAGCCCCGCCTCGTCCAGTTCCTGCTTCTGCTCCCTGGGGACCAGATGTGAATAGCAGCCCGCGCAGTGCAAGTTACACTTGTTAGTAACGCTGAGGATCATCACGGGCGGCACATGTATGCCCTGCTCCTCATTGCGCTGCCTGACTTTAACCGCTTTTTTCTGTGCAAGTGCGGCTTTTAAGAAGAAAGCCGCCATCGCCGGGTTCTTGATCGATACGCCCAGCGCGTCGCTGAATATGCCTTTGATCATCTTGTTGATCATTCGGTTGAGATCGTCGTTGGTTTCCATTTCAATAACCCCTATTTTATAATAGGCTTGACTTTCCCCCGGACATCTCCCTGGCGAACTTCCTGGCCGCATCGATATCAGCGGCATCGGGGTGACCCCTGTTATACAGGTTGAAGGTCAGTATGACTTTACCTTTGCAGTAATAGCTCCCTATCACGCTGGCACCTTTTCCCTTCAAGGCTTCGGCCATGGCCTTCAACTCCAGGCCCAGGCCGCCTCCGGAGGTGCCGAATAGGGCGACCTTACGCCCCTGGAAATTGTTAGAATCGATGAACCTGGACATATCTCCGCCCGGCTTCCCGCCATAGCACCCGGTACCCAGGAACACGATCTCAGACCCTGCTTTAAGCGGCAATGCACTGACGCTCTCCGCACGGGCATTCAGCTCTTCCGCGATGGCGTCCGCGATCTTTTTTGTATTGCCGCCCATGGAATAGTATAGTACCTGGTACATGTTTTCATCGCCTGACGTGGACGACCATCGTATTTGCGATCTTATCGAAGCCCCTCTGCTTTTCTTTATTGAAGAAGATCAGCATGATCAGCGCGTCGATGATGATCAGGTTATTGATATACTTGGACACGTTGCGAAGAAATGCTTCTTTGTAGCCTATCCTTGTGCCGTCGGTCTTGAGCACTCGCAAGCCCAGGAGGTACTTACCTAACGTGAAGCCGAAATGCCCTTCCAGGACTATATAGTAGCCCAGTGCCACGATCACGACTGATAGGGCCGTGATGAGCGCGACTGGAATGAACACCGCCAGCGCCATCGGGCTGGGTTCCCATGAGTGGCTGGTCGTGTCCGAAAACGGCACGTTCATGATCACCATCAGTAGTAGCATCGGTAATACCAGGAGGAGTATGGTCGCGCATATCACGATATTATCGATGATATATGCCACAAGCCTGGGCCAGAATCCAGCCCTGCTCAGGTTGCTCGCGTATGACTTCATGTAAGATTCGGCCGTTACCTTTGACGAGCACATATCCGCTTTGGCAATTTTCACGTCGTCTATTGTTACGGTGTTAGCGCCCTTTGCCCTGGCTGCGGCTTCGGCAGCCTCATAATAGTTAGAGCGTAGCTCTTTCTCGATATCTGTGCGGTCTTTTTCATCCAGGTTAATGTTATTGATGATCTCTTTCAGGTTTTTCTCGATCTCGCGCTTTGCGTCTTCATTAAATTCCATATTTGTCCCCTCATTCTATCCGTTAAATTTCCATACTTTTTCCATCGCTTCGCTGTGCTTCGTCCACTCTATTTTCATCTCTTCGAGGAACGACCGGCCGTCCGCCGTGATGCTGTAATATTTTCTTGGCGGCATCCCGGCTTCGGTCTCTTTCCAGTAGCTCTTGATCAGGCCATCCGCTTCCAGCGTATGTAGCGCCGGATATGCGTTACTCTCTTTCAGCGCGATCACGCCGTCCGTGATGAGGCTCAATTCCCTGGTGAGCTCATACCCGTACATGTCCCTCGTGCCGAGCAGCGAAAGCATGGCCAGCTTCGTGCTGCCTTTTCGCAGCTCTTTCAACCACTTTTCCAGTTCCGACTGCATGTTTACCACGTACACATCCATATCTATTACGAGTGTATACCTATTTGTAATATGTATAGGCTACCGGTATATATAGGTTAGTATGGATGGGATGAAGACACAGCACATAACGCTTGATGGCCTTTATGCACGTTGATGTTTATGTGCGGTTTTATAAATGGGATAGCGTCTAAGGGTTTATTGTATTGAAAGCCATATAGCGCTTTTTATAATAATATAAATGCGCCATTTTCAGCTTTAATCGGCGTAAATGTGATTTAATTTGCCCTTTTGGTGAAGAACTGTTATACTTCATCTGTCTCTTATAGATGGCTTGTCAAGTTGCTTATGATTCAGGATCCGGATAGGCCTGAATTAAAAACGGAGGAAATAAAAATGGCTCACTCATTAAAGTTCAAGGGCGTTACCCTGGTATTGTTGTTCGCAGCGCTGTCGGTCATACTCTGCTCGGCGAGGGCTTTCGCAGTACCCGACAAGGAGTGCTTCACAAGGGATGGCGCATCACTAGTCGCAGAAAGCTTCGTCAAGAATGATCAGACCTATAAGTTCGACGGCCTGAAAGACACGCTCAGCGTACGAGTCGAGCATGTAAACAGCCTGGCGGACTTCGCGAGACCCAGAGTGCCTGGCCTGACACTGGCCATGACGATGCCGCTGGAACAGAATGAGTACACGTTCAAGGCTAAGTTCGACTGCAGGCACAGCGGCTACGGCAACAGGGACGGAAAGTACCTGGCTGAAGTGATCACTCCTCACGAGGCGGAAATAACGGTCGAGAACTGCAATGTGAAGAGCGCGGTCCTCGATGGCAAGTGGGATATGATCAACTCGAAACTCATCGAATAAGTTCACCATTTAGCTGATCATCAATGGAATGCACAGGTAATTTAACTTAAATCAACGGGGGTGAAGGCTGAGAGAATATAAAAAATCGACCTCATTCAAGCATGATACTGTAAGTTAAATCAGAAGTGGATGGGCAGGGATAGGATATCCACCTACCTGCCTATGGCCATTAGGCAAATTATATTCAGAAATATAACTTTCTTTTATGAAGATCGTGACTATTTTTTAACATCAACAAAAAACGCTTAAAAACCGTTCATTTTTGTCATATATTAAAACAATACGATTATAAAGGCTTTTTAGGCTCTATCTAATTATCAGTAGTTAGTTGGACGATTGAGCGATAAATAATATATATGCAGCGGTGCAATGCTGCTTTATAACAAAAACAAGATTCAGTGATTTATCATGGTTAGTAAAAAATATTTCATGCCTGTAATCCTGCTGGTGCTGGCGGTTGCACTGGTCGCGGGATGTACGGGGTCTGAAAAAACAGTGAAAAGCGGCGACAACGTTTCAATAGACTATATTGGTACGTACGCTAATGGTACCATCTTTGATACGTCGAACGCGACAGTCGCGCAGGAAGCGGGGATCTACGATTCAAGCATCACCTACGGGCCGATCTCATATATCTCCGGAAACAATGAAATTTTCCCGGTAATCGATAATGCCACTATCGGCATGAAGATCGGCGAGACGAAGAACGTCACGCTGACTCCCGCCGACGGATACGGCGAATACAACGCTTCGATGATCCAGGCTGTCCCATTAAGCATGCTCGAGGAAAATAACATTACGCCACATGTGAACGATACCCTGTATTATAACCTGAACCCGGTCAGGGTCGACCATATCGTCCCCAACGAGACCGATCCGAACAATACCTCGGTATACATCGACTTTAACGATCCTCGGGCCGGCAAGACGCTGTACTTCCAGGTCACGATCCGTGACATAGAAGCTGCAAATTCTTCTGCGTAAGCCCTGAGCGTTCTGTCGAAAAAAGCTATTCCATTAACCGGAATGGATGGGGCGAGGTTTCGACCTCGCCCCACTATTATTTTAAGCATTGACGTCAAGGCTTTTATTTGTAGCAGATGCCAGGCTAATTTTAAACTATCGAGCCTGTTCAGGGAGATATCAATGGATTTTTTATATGTATCTTCGTATACGATAATTTTATCATGGCTTATTGATTTACTATATGCTAGATGGGGATCGTAATTTAATGGCCAATCGTGCAGTAAAGCTTGGTATCGTGATCGTAATAGGGATCACTCTACTTTTTGTCCTGTCGATCGGCGGTATAGCGGTCTACGAGTACATGTTCGTGCCCGTATGGACCGAGCATTTACCCTTATTGAACGCGATGGGCCAGGACGTGACCATAATCGATTACAGGAATGCGACGAATACCACGTATGCCAATCTGACGATATTCCTCGAGAATGACCATACGGAAGACTCACTATATGTGGATCCTAACTATACGTGCTCTGACTTCGCCATCGCATTGCATGATAGCGCCGAGGCGCATGGTATAAAGTGCGGCATCGTTAACGTGCAATTCGAGGGTAAGTCCATAGGTCATGCGTTTAACGTGTTCCCGACGAGCGATAAAGGCCTGGTCTTCATCGATGCCACGGGCTTGAATGAGACGCAGCTGAGCCTGAACATGACGCCCGATAAGGCGGCCGTATACCTGGAGAACGGAAGCCAGTTCGGAGAGATCGCCTTAAACCAGACCGGGGGCGATTTTAACTATACCTTCTATCTTGACAGGAAACAGAGGATCGACGAGTACAAGAATGAAGTCGCTATCTGGGAAGCCGAATATGACCAGTACTTGAAGGATTTCAACGCGTGGAACGATTCCGAGACGGAGCTCTACAATAAATTCTTGAACTATAGCGTGGATGTTAAAAGCTGTAACGCACAACTTGCCTCCTATAATGCGCAGATGGGGGCGCATAACGCTGCAGTCCAGCAATATAATGCCGGTAATTATGGCGTGAGCATCCCGCCCGTCCCGTCTGGCGGGGACGAGCTAAAAACTTGGAAGGACCAGCTGGATAGCGAGTACATATCCTATGTCAACCAGAATAATGACCTTCAGCGGGCCGGAGCCACCCTTCAGGATCGATATAACGCCACCATGGTTACATATAACGAGCTAAAATCACAAGAAGAAGCCAAATGGATCATGTATAACCCGGATGGTATCGTGGATGTTATAGGCATATACTGGTAACCTATAATAATCGTCTCGACCAATTTTATGCCAGCCTTTTTAATTTCTAATGCTTAACGTGCGTATATATTATCTAACGATCCGAGATATTATCCAACGATCGGAGAATCTGATTGACGCAGGCTATTGACTATTTATAACGATATCATCGTCGAAAAAGGCTGTAACTGAACTTACATAATCCTAATTAATGTCTCTTATGACATCCTCTCTTGAAATAAAGCGTCGCTAGGACAAATAGATTAAAATATGGGTAAAGCAAATTTATGTTGGCGATAATTGCTCCCGGTGAATATATGACCCTGAGAACTTCTGATAAATACTATATATTGGAGCGGTTGCAATCCAAATATGATAAGACCGACACGTACATCGCCGAAGACCTGGTAGCGGGACAGGTGATACGGCTAAGGTATGACCCATATGACGGTCCCATCGGCAGCCTCACGCTTGAAGATATCACAACGCAGGTGAACGAAGGTGTGACAGGCCATGGGCCGTATGAACGATATGAGATCGACCAGGAGTATTTTGCCACGACAAATAGCCGCGGCATTATGGGCATCGAGTACCCGGTCATCCATGTCGATACGGACCCGGCAGGCTTCCTCTATGTGCGGATATATTATGATGAGAAGATGAAATATCAGCCTGATAATAGCTCCCGGTCGTACTACGGGACCATGGAGTTCATAGAAGAGCTCTTCGAGTCGGGCGACGAGGAAGAGATCGAGGAAACGAACGATATATATTAAATAAATGTTGAGACGTTTTAGATATAGCAATAATCGGTGTTCTTATTTTTTCACGCGGTTCGACAGCCGGCCTGTTGCGGTTTTCGGGTGCTCGACCGGGCCGAAAGGCCCTCTAGTCTAATGTCCTGGCCGGGCTTGCACCCTCGCCTGACGTTCGCTTCGCTCCGGGCAGACCCGAAAAATCTCCGCCTCACGCGCCCCTTATCAATGTATGTTTCTCCGGGGCCTCTCATAGTTGATTCGCCCACTAACAACCAGAGAATAGTTTCACATATGAACAAATAATAATGTATGATTGTTTATCGATTGCTATAGAAAGGTTTATTGATTAAGTGATTGATTTTATCTGTAATTATGGATAATAAACTTTCACAAGCAATAAAAGTCGGGATCAAGTGTGGCATCATCATCGCTATCATCTACCTGGTCATTGGTTTTACGGGCCAGTGGCTGAATAGCACCCCTGCAATAAAATCGTATACGGATCACATGGCTCAATATAACAAAAACCTATGGAATAACACGTATGGGTCGAGCTATCCATATCCGGCTTATTATCATCAGGCAATGCCGCAGCCTCCTCTTGAGTATTATATTGGCCTGTTACTTGGGCTGCTATCATTCGCTGTTACCGTGTTAGGCTTGTTGGCTATCGGTATATTAGCGATCAGGGCCGGAGGCTTGTCGAAATATTCCTTAAAAGACGTAGCCTATATGGGTGTTTTCGCCGGTGTGGCCGCATTCGGGCCTTACTTTATCGCTCTGATCATACAGATGGGGACAATGTACCTTTGGAGTGGTTCCTACCTGAACAGCCTTACCAGTTTTACGCCTGGTCTTTCGGCACTCTTCCCGATCATCATGATCGCCGAGACTTTCTGCTGCTGTCTGCCGACGGGCATCGCCATCTTTGCTATACTCTCGACGATTGGCGCTTGCGGCTACGCGTTATTAGCGAAAAAATTAGAGGATAAGCCTACACCGGTATAGTTCGAACTGTAACTTTACTCAATTTTTTTGTTCACCTTTACATTGAGTAGCATGAATATCAGGCCAGACGTCGGGTAATTTTGTAAGGGATATAATCGAACATTGAGATGTGTATGGTATATCTCGTAGAATCTTGTAGTCGATTTTTCTTTTTATCTAACGATAAGTTCATGGTGAAGAAGATACTCGTTATGGTGTAGTATATAAAGAAGTTAGAGAGTTTATGCCTATGAGTAAAGCAGCAGATGAAGCAAAGAAGACTATCAAGATCCAAAACGTCGTGGCATCCACAGCCATAGGACAGGAAATCGATCTGAAGTCACTGACACTCACCATGGAAGGGGCGGACTATGATCCTGAACAGTTCCCGGGGCTGGTATACAGGACTAAGGACCCCAAAGCGGCAGCCCTCATTTTCAGGAGCGGAAAGATAGTCTGCACCGGCGCGAAGAGTGTCGATGAGGTCGGCAAAGCCCTTGATAAAGTGTTCAAAAAGATGGAGAGTATCGGTATCAAAGTAATGTCGAACCCGGTGATCACGGTCCAGAATATCGTCGCATCAGCCGACCTCGGCTCAGTGCTTAACCTGAACGCGATCGCCATCGGCCTCGGCCTTGAGAATATTGAGTATGAGCCCGAGCAATTCCCCGGTCTTGTGTACCGGTTGGCCGTGCCCAAGGTAGTCGTATTAATATTCGGCAGCGGAAAGATCGTCGTTACCGGGGGCAAGAAACCCAAGGACGCCGAAGATGCAGTTGACCGTATCGTCAAAGAATTAGAGGGCTGCGCCTTACTTTAAGACAACGCCTCGTAACTTTTTTTATATCGTTATTTCAACGATTTTTTATATTGTTTTTTGACTTTTCTCCTATACGGGCTAGAGTTAAAACAAAATAAATATCCTTACTAGTGTAAACAGTATATCGAGAAAGACACATCGAAGCACCCGAAAAGCCGAGTAGCCTGGCCGTCAGGCCAGGCGTCGACCCGCGTGGAAGAAAAACACAAAAACAAAGTTAGTTAAAATTTTAAAAATCGAAAGTGGACATATCGGGAATTGAACCCGAGGCCTCTTCCATGCCAAGGAACAATCGGCATACGTCGCCACTATTTTCCTGACAGCTCTTCAAATAATCCAAATTTATAGGCTATTATGGTATTTTATTTGGTTTATTTCGACTGCCATCGGGAGCAAAAACCCGACGCAATTCTACAATAACCAATTTAACACCTAATACTATTTTAATATTTCAATCACAACCAAATTTATTAAGGTTAAAATTTGGATATGCACATATATTGAAGCATCTGCGTTTTATAATCAAAATGATGGTAATACGTATGCTTGCTGCCCCGTAGCAGCTCCACCGACTGAAAACAACTGTAACGCTTGCGAGCAGAACATTGCACAGTGTGCTTTCCAATATAACACTGCTATAGATATACAAAATTGTGTAAATAGGATAAAAAGCTACGATTATTGCCAGAAATGCGAAAGCCATACAATACCAGTTAGTGCACCTGTATCATATGCGCATTCTAAAGTATTGAAAAACTACGGATAAACAACCGTAGCTTTTTGAACATAAGATGGCATACTGTCAATAAATAACATCAACTTCAATCCATATGTTAAGAATAGTCTTCAATTAATACATTTAAAATGCCGAATTAATATACTAACTGGAGTTATATGGCTAAGGTTGATACCTCGTATCATGGCATGACGTTTTTAACTTAATCTAACCATCAACCAAAGGCTTCGCAGAACTAGATATTCGTCTAAAAGTAATATATTTCTCATTATTGAAGTATTAATAAGTCATTAATTATAAAATTTTTCCTCCATCTTTAAAAGAGAGAGAGAAGAGAGAGAGAGAGAGAGAGAGAGGGAGAGAGAGAGAGAGAGAGAGAGAGAGAGAGAGAGAGAGAGAGAGAGAACACAATTTATTGCAAGATATACAATAGCTTGTGGAGTAGTATTTTCTGTTATCCCACTTATTGTCTATGGTATAAAACTGTCAAATATCCAATATAACCCCAACTTTAATCTTATTATTCACATCATCTACATAGGCTGCTCGGGTGGCCTAGGCGGCGTATTATTCAGCATTTTAGGATTCTCACAGCACTATGCGCAAAATGACATCAATCCTCATAGATATTTTTGGTGGTACATCACCCGGCCATTGACCGCCGTACTACTTGGCATCTTCATTTTTTATTTTATTGCGGGAGGATTATGGACAATAACCACACCACAAGATGGTCAACCGCCCAATGTTGCTAACCTCACCCAACAGGGCATCATGTTTTATTGTGCATTGTCATTCTTAGCGGGATACGCATCGACCAACGTTCTCCGTAAATTAGATGAGCTAGCGGACACAATATTCACAGTCCCAGAGCAAAAAGGAACGCAACCGGCTTTACCATTCTTTGATGTTCTAAGAGAGGATGGAAATATAAAAATTATATTAGAGGATATGCATGGAGCAAAGAATGTGAAGGGACTCCACGTCTTATACCCTAGCATAGAAAACTCAGAGTTAGCAGCATCCGATGCTCCTCTAAAGGTTAATCAAACATTTACAATACCAGACCCCTACAAGGGTAGCCAAGGACATTTTGTGGTTACTTCCACTATAAACGGCACTCCACAAATAGTTATAGACCGTACTGTTTAAATTAGGCCCATAGGGTTTGAGCTTATTAAATTAGGGGCGATTTATGCCCATACTGCTACAGCGTATACGGCGAGTGCTATGAGTGCGATGATGAATAAGAGAACAAATACTGCGCCTAGTATTATAACTGATTTTGGTATGTCTTCGAGTATTTCATCGAGCATGATTATTGGAATCAGCGTTTCTCTTCTTTCTTCTTTTCAGCTTCGAGTATTCCGTTTCTTACCGCTCGTTTATATATCCAATATGTGAGGTATATTACCACCTGCGAAAAAAGCGATGAATACAAGGATTATTATAACGATAAATATGAGTCCCAACCCACAGAACGTACCGCATATCGAGCCAACATTTGCTGTCGCTTGCATAAAAAATAAACACCCAGTAACTTTTATTTTTGAATGTGTATGTCGCGTTTTGTTTATATAACAATCGAGACGTTAGTAGAGGCCGCGCCATGAGCAATAAGAGTTCGAGAATGTGTAAAAAAGCCCGTATGTATAAACATCGGTCACTTCTATGTCCTAAGAGGGGAGATGTATTGTGCAAGGTATCATTCGATGATTAGGTCCCACCATGACTGTAAATATGATTGTTAAGCCTGGGGACGAGTTCCTGTTACCCTTCCTGGATAACATGAAGTGGCATGCAAAGAACTCTGGTTCTGAGGAGATGTGCGTGTTCTTGGAGACTGGGGAGCTGGTAGCTCATAAGTATGGTAGTGGTGACCGTGTGTGTACTGCTGTCGGCAGTAAGTTCCCCTGGTATACCAAGATTTGTGGAATCATGGATGCCGGTCAACGAATGGCCGGCCATTCGCATACTATGATTCGTAAACCGAGTTTTGAGTGGTTCAACTGCAAGAGGGTCGGCCACTTCATTCATGTACACAGTCATCCTGGTAGTGGTGCCGCTAGTTATGCCGACTTCAAGGTTCTCATGCTTGATTACATATCACGCTTTTATATTGTGACGAGCGACGGTGACGTTTATTGGTATGAGCCTGGTGTCGGTGGATGGCCTGGAATCGAAGAATTGGAAACGTTTAGCGAGGTTGTTAACAATATTGGCAATGCATGTGTGAAATGTTATGGTGATATAATATACGCGGACAAGGCCAGTTGGATAGTAGAGCGCGT
Organism: uncultured Methanocellaceae archaeon; assembly: GCA_963780665.1. Lineage (GTDB taxonomy): Archaea > Halobacteriota > Methanocellia > Methanocellales > Methanocellaceae > Methanocella. The sequence continues at coordinate 90,290 of CAWACJ010000007.1, forward strand.
GGCCTTAGAGAACCTCGGCATCAATATTGGATGTCATAAGGGCAAGCTCCCCGAGTAAACGTTCATTTACTGCCAGTCCAGTCGACTAAAATAATTATGGGAATCTATCCGTCCACGTCCGAGAGCTATACAATAGCCTATTTTTATGTGTCAACATTGACAATTTCCGTTATATAAGCGGATAACGATTAAGCCCTCGCATTACTAGAATGCTATTCCGAAGCGCTATTATAACGAGCCTTCCACACCTCAACACCAACCTCAATCCATAAAACCCACCTCAAAACCCACAACAATACCCAACCCCCAAGTTTATTATGGCCGGGCAGGGGGACCGGCCACCCATCTCTCACTATTTAATCAACACTTTCGTCAGTTTTATTAGCACTTATTACATTAATATAATTTATTATTGAACATATAAGAACTACCCAGAAAAAGTTTTACGGTAAATAGTGGTTTACAGCAATGCCCATATTATGGGGCGACCTTATGTCTTTAACTTTTTTTTTATCAAGTATATTTAATACGAATTCCTGAACACATAATATCCACGTGAGACTTGGAAATTTATATCACGTTTAGATGACTACGTACCCGTATCTGTAATTTTATTATAATGTTTTTCGATATACTTATTAATATCATTTGGGTGTATAACATCAATTTTGGGAATTTTACTAAAATCGCCAACATCGAAAGTCAGAATACGCTTAACCTTATTGTTCTTCATAATCTGGTAATGAATCGCATCAGCAATGCCTGGTCTTGAGTTAAGTAAGATATCCTGTAACCCAACAAAAAAATCATTGAATGTATAATCTTTTTCTGAACCTTCTGCATCAATAATCTCAATGTTATACTTCCGACCTATCTTTTTCTGACGCACTATTTCGGATACCATCTGGAAAATATTGTCTTCACTGAACCCTTTAATTTTTTGAGTTGCCTTAACAAATTCTGTAAATGTAAAATCGGATGTCACTAAAGAAAGCTTATCACTTTTTTTACTAATGATATCAAGGCAATTGGCGACTTCTCTGCGCCTAATTACATCGCTCTTATCATAGTAGGATATGAGTATACATGAATCGACATATATTTTAAGAGACATCTAATACAACCACACTATTTCTTCCGCAGGTGTGCGCGGACCCTTACCTTTTTACTGCCCACCTTCTTTGTGTAGCCTTTAACAGCGACGTACTTCTTACCCATTATTAGAATCCCCTTTATTAAGGACAATTTAATACTTATCAATCAGCGTTTTATTTATAACTTTGTGAGCATCGAAAGGATATGGCATGTAATCTGTTTGCCTATATGGACGGATTACTCTCCACTACCATTTTTTGCAAAAGGTAATTAATGCCCAACCCATTTTCCATCTTTATCATAATTAATCGATTTAGGCCAACCAGTTGCGTTCCATACAGTATTAAAAATAGGTCTCAATATTTGAGTTACATCAAAGTCATATGTATCAACACTAGCATCCGGTAATAATAGAATATCTCTATCTATCGGGCGCTCTTCAGAAAATGGATATTTTGCTTTATTTACTGCCATTGTATACCCAGACACACCGAGTAAACTAACCATAATAACAATAGGCGTTTCAACGCCTAACTGATGCAATATTTTCATGTGATTGTCAATCGCTATAATAATATCTCTTTCAAATAAAATACTTGGTATATAATTATTTTTTTCATTGTGATTTAATAAAAGCGAGTCTACAGATTCAATCATCCCATTACGGAATATTTGCAAATAAGAATGCGATTTGTTAGTTCTCGAAGATTGTGAGTAAGATAAATATCCATCAAAATTATATCTCACATCGTACGATGATGTGCTGATAGGTGCTAAACTGATTGATGAATTACGAATTATATTATCAAATTCATATATTTTTGTTGGGTCAAAGGAATTGAGTGGAATAATATGTAAAACCACTTTCGCCGAGTCTTCCATGATTACAGGTGTATCATTTGCAATAATTTTAGAAATGCGCTCTGTTCTAAAATTTTTAATATGTGTTGTTAATTGTTCAGATTGTAAAAATAAAGAGCGTATTTCCGAAACTTCTAATTGATAGGAACTTTTTGAATTACGAGAATAGAATCTTGAACTGTTGTTGAATTTTACCATGTGCGGTAAAGCGAAACTCTTTGGAATAGAAATAATAATTGCAAATCCCGAAGTAAGGGGGATTTCTTTTACCAATGCGCCTGGAATCCTTGGTTCGATACCACTCCGAATCATATCTTCTAAACGGCGTACTTCCTCATCGATATTGGATATCTGAAAACCATTTAGACTTACAGGTATTCCATCACTTTCGGATATTCCATAAATAATAAATCCACCTATTGATATTGCGCATACTATCATTTTTTGGGGCAAGCAATATATTCAATAAGTTCCCCATCTCGTCTTTTGTTTTCTGTTGGTCTACTAAAGAAAGAGCAATGTACTCTTACTTTTTCCCGAATAATCTATCGGATGGGTCTCTTAGGGTAAAACTGAAATGAGCCATTTTATTTGCTCTCTCTTCCCATTTCACATCGTCCTCTAATTCCCGAAGTAGTACCTTAGCTTGGTCGATTATCTTATCAAATTCAATGGGGACATACATGAGGAATTTTTTAAGGGATTTGATGGCGTCTTCTCTCATGTACAATTCATACTCGCACGTGCTTTTTATCCACCATGCCTCATAATATATCGGATTGATATCTAAGGCAATATTACAATATTTTATGGCGTCATACCAGTATCCTTGCGCTGCCTGTATTTGCCCCTTGTTCCTCCAGGCGTGATAATCCTTCTCGTTCTCGTCCAGTATATCTTCAATGCAAGCGTCGGCGTTTTCATAATCCTTCATCTCTAGGTAACACCCTGCCATACCATTCAAAATGAATACGGGGTAGGCGCCATTCCGGGACGTTCTCATATAATAATCCAATGCTTTTTTCGGCTTCCCCTTGTGTAAAAAGCAAATGCCTAGTCCGTTCAACACTGGTATGCTATTCGGCCTTATTTTCAGAACCCGTCGATAGTATTTTATGGCTTTATTGTATTGGCGCATTATGGTTAAACTGTTACCCTTATCGACCAATTCGCTCTCGTTAAGAGTAATTATCTGCGGGGGCGGTATATGCTCCCCGAATAACATTTTCAAATGAGTTTTCTAGGGCCAAGCGTAACTCGTAGAACGACTGGTATCTCTCCTCAGGGTCTTTCTCAAGACAACGTTGTATAATCGGATAGATAGGCGATTCAAGGGGTGGTAGCGGGACTTCCGTATGTAGTACCCTCATAACGTCGAGCATCTCGTCCCAGTTATTCATTGTTGGTATTGGGAACGGAGGGGCACCGGCGTTGGCCATTTGGTATAATACGATGCCGAAGGAGTAGATGTCGCTCCTGGTGTCGCAGGAGTTGTAGTCTCTGAAATGCTCTGGCGACATGTGCGATGGTGTGCCCATGACCTCGTGGTGCTCGGGAGGGATGCTGGCAGTATCGCTCTTCAGCCGGTCAAGTTCTATGTCAACCTGCATGGTCGGGTTGACACCCACGAGGCCGAAGTCAGATATTTTCAACGTGCCATCTGGCGTTATCATGATGTTTTCTGGCTTTATGTCCCTGTGGCATTTCACCCCTTTAAGGCTCGCATACTCCATGCCATGGCAGAATTGGATTGCCCATCGCAATGCCTGGTGTAAATCGGGTTCTTTATAAGTCAGGTATCCTCCGAGCGTGTTGAGGCCCTGCACGTTTTTCTCAATAGGTTCCATGATGATGTGGATTTTATTGTTGATGTCCAGTATGATGTTAACGTTCACGATGTTGGGGTGGTGTTCCATATCCACCAGTACATCGGCCTCTAGGAGGAACGCCGCGCGCACCTCTTGGTCCTTCGAGAATGATTCGCGCAATATCTTAACGGCGAATTTTCTGGAATCATCAATCCCTCTAACCAGGTATACGACTCCGAAACCACCATCGCCGAGCTTATCTAGGACCTCATATTCGAGGCCGAGGCCGTAACCCTCAGGATTACGATAGCCAATCTTAGCTCCGATGCTATAAGGCTCGTTCTGGGAGGACTCTTGGCTTAAACTCATCAAATTAGAATAATGACTATAATAAACGTTATAGCTTTCCAAAGCCTTGCTAAAATATAGGGTGTTTTTTATAGAAACTCCGTATGGTGATGTGATTAAGTAGGAAATGGTGGGCTTAAGCCACCCTTATATCCCAATCTCGAGACTTTATAAGGTGATAAAATGTATTGTGGACAATGTGGTAAATTATTGAATGTGGGTGAATTTTATTTTTGTGAAATTTGGGAATATGAAGGTAAACAACATGTAAGCGTTTTTTGTTCTATAAAATGCGCTATTAAGCAATCATTGAGGGGGATAGTACTCAAGGATAAAAACTGTAAGGATGGAGATGATATTGATAACTACATAAGGAATGTTATGGGTAATGAATTTCATTATTTTGTATTTGAAGGGGAAGAATATATTTTAAGAGATAATGTGGTATATAAAAAAACCAAAATAAAATTAATTTGAAAGGAAAAGTTATAGACAATACTATAACCGGTTTAAAAGCATATAACCAAGAAATATTTTAATATATTATTTTAAAGTCTGTGCCCGTGCCATGTCTAATCATTTTTGATGATGAAAATATGTTGATTTGAATAACTCAGCGTTCATATGCTATTTTGTGCCCTATTATACCTGTTAATCGGTGATTTCATCTTTATGGTAATAGGTTTGCATCGTGCCGTTCGATAGTAGGGCTATTCCATATTTAAAGAATGTCTCCCATTCTTCGCGGTTGCCATGATTTGTGCGGGTATGACACTTTTGTCGTCAAGATTGAGTCAGTGGTTAATACGGCATACAGCACACTTTTTTATCGTATGTTACATGATGGACGTGGAGTTTATTGTGTGTCTTATCTGCATATGTCGCACCACATAAAGCACGTTCTTGCCCCAGAATGCTCGGACACGATTTTTAAGGTCGTCGTTGAACTTTTCGCAATATGGTTCAAATGAGATACCACCCATCCAGCGGGGATGTTTAGTTTTATCGCTAAACCTGTAATTGGCAGCACATTCCCGAGAGCAACATAATCTCCTTAATTGCTCCCCTACGGTAACATCGAACTTTTTACCACAAACAGGGCAAGAACGTGAATTCTGCTATATTGATTGTTCGCGCACTCTTTAGAACAATACTTACCACCGCCATGTTTTACAAAAAAAGGGAAAGTCTTGAACTTTTTACCACATTTTAGGCAGGGTGCATTCAACAGCAGTTTCAAGTATTTTATTTGCACATGTCTTCGAGCAACATTTTCTACCTTCGGCTTGCGAAGATGGTAATTTAAACTTCTTACCGCATACAAGGCAAGTAAGCTCGACCTGTTTTCTTACGGCATTCTCTTGAACAATATTTTCCTTACCGATACGTATTCTGGATGGATAACTTAAAAACTTTTTACCACAAGCTTCGCAAATACATTCTACTTTTTTTTCTTTAGACTTGCCCATACATTTTTTTGAACAATAAACCTGTTCATCAGCGGGTTTTACAATGAACTTTTTACTACAGATCGGGAGCAGGTACGTTCGAGATTCCTTTCCTTGGATTTCCAATAACATTCTTTTGAACAATATATATCGGATGCTGATAGTTTAAGTCTGGAACTTTTTACCACATATAGGGCATATCTTTTCAATATATCTTTCAGCAGCTTTACGAGCGCACTTTCTAGAACAATATTTGCCCCACCCTTTCTTGATGATATATTCGGATGTTTTAAATTTATCGCCACAAACAAGACAAGTGCACTCAACCATAGCCGCTACCTATTCTTGCTTAGAACTATGTGCATAAAAATGTTCTGATTAGGTCAGAAATATCAACTTCAAAAATATTCACTTTACTGATAGTATCACTTTTCTCATATCATTATACACATGGGCGCTCTATACACATCCGAGAATCAGGCGAACAGTACAGGCGCTTTCCCATATCCAGTTTCAAGTGAGGCGGTCATGGGGGGCCACGCGCTTTTCTGTATGGGTTTGACGATTCAAAAATAATCACCAACGCCACGGATGGCAGCAAAACAACAGGCGCTATTAAGATTAAAAACAGTTGGAGCACGTCATAGGGTGACCAGTCAATTGTTTGTAATGGCGTACCGGGTGGTTTTGGATGGTCGCCATATGCCTATATTTTGAATGGTCTAGCTACAGATTGGTGGCAGATGATTTCTGAGGAATACGTGAGCACCGGCCAGTTCGGATTCACATCTTAAACTTTTTTTATTTTGTCCCATAACAGTTATGCTTATGAGTTCCTAGTCATTACTACATATGGGCGTTGCATGGTGAAAAATAAGAAAAATAACAAACCTCATAATACATCTCCGGTTGAACCCATTATAAATAATCAAAAGAAGGTTGAACCTATTTTAAATACACAACCATCAGTGGAAAAGCAGCCAGAAAAAACATTTACCCAATTTCTAAAAGAAAACTTTCAGTTGATAACAATTATGGGTGTTTTCGGCGCTATCGCCATTTATTTAAACACATCAGTCGGTACATCAATCAAAAAAACGAACCCAATATACTTTCAATGTTAAATATAAATACAACGATAAATTCTAATAGTGTACTGTATAGTAGCGGTATTAAATCGTACAACGATATCGCTCTGAGTATTGGTATCGCTGCGTCACTATGGATTTTTTGCATAATTGCATTTAATATATTTAATGAGGCTAGAAAAAATAAATATCAGAACGTTATGGATTCAACCTCAAATATGATATTTCTATTTTCACTTTTGTTAATGATATTAGTAATGCTATTCACAGTTATAAACCATTTTATAAATCTTTATTTATCCTTTCTTGTGTTCACGGTATTTACCATAAGAACCAGGGTAAATGATTTATCCGAAGCAAAAAAATTTATTGATGATTTTTTTCATAAAAATAATATAACTATTAAATATATTTTTAATAATGTATCTCATAAGAAAATATTAAATTTAGTTATCATTGGCTTTCTAGTGTTTATGGAATATTTATTAAACATCTTATGGGGCATAGCTATGATATTAGAAAGTATCTTAATTATTATTGACATTTTTATTGGACAAATTGGTAAGTATGTGACTTATTGTAATTATTTAATGCTCATTTGTTTTTTTAGCTTTTACATTTTTCGTATTATTTACAGATTAATGAGATATAGGATGAATAAAGTTGCTGGACGGTCAGGCACTTCGACAGTAACCGCCAACAACTAATACAATATACTTTTTCTCAATTTACGCCATTAATTCACCCACTTTTGTTGTGATATTTTAGTTTCATATATATATAGAATAAATGTGTAAATTATATAAGGGGCTATGCGCTAGTGCTGTTATCCATACCAAATTATATAAGAGCTTATCGATTTCGTTGTCTTTACTAATTAAAAATTGTAATCGATAGTGTTATAAGGGCAGTGATTTTATTTATACAATACAATGACACCAGAGAATTAAGACAGATATTGGCTGGTCAGAATGCAATAAGAATGGATGCTAATAGGGGGGCACACTCGCAAATATGGGTACTAATCGGTATAACAACAATGTTTGCAGGACTTTCAACATTAATATCGTCTCTTACAATTTTAGCGACAGCTTCGAATAATAGTTCGTCACAGAATATTAGTACGCCGGTAGTCCTATTAATAGCCGGAATAATCTTAGCACTTTTTGGTTGTGCATTATTAATTTATGCGTGGACACTGGTGCCATCTGTGCCACGCCCTGTGAATGGAGGGGAGCCAGCTGAGGCACAACCTTCGATAATGTCGAGGATTCTTACGATTCTACGAGATAACAGAGTTGATATTTTAGTCATAACTGAAATTTTTAAATCTGTCGCAGCCATTGTTATTGCAATTGCTTTTGTTGCAATAGCGTTCATTTTTGTCTCTAATTTTTTTATCGAGATTTAGTTCGTATGCATACAAGCCTATTTTAACGGTTTGCCAAGTATTTATATAATACGCACTGCGAGAATCGAGAACATCGGCCATTAATTTGGCTTTCTTCAACCAAATTCAATAAGGTAATTCTTATTATATCCATTGACCCATTATTAATCTATTTTATAATATTAATAGACTGGTCTTATTATATGTTTTTTAATGAAAAACCGAAAGCGCTATAATATTAAATATGTGCCTATATTTTCTCAACGGCAATGTTTATTTAATCTCTTGCTATACACACTATCAGTATTCATTTACTAAAAATGTTGAGTTATTATGTCCACAATTAATAATCATCCAAATATTGGACTAATAGATGGTCGCTTTGTAAATATGAAAAACCATTATAAGGCATTCCGAAATCAAGATTGCTATGCAGAATTTTTGATGATGTTCAAAACGCTTAACATCACTGCCAGCCGATACATTTAATGCTGTAATCACAAGCCCTCCATCTATTGGGCGCGTGATAATCGATTTGATGGACAAATTGGCCATGAAGACACAGTAGAAGAATATGTTAATAAACTCGCTAATATATTCGATGAAGTTAAAAGAGTATTGCACCCCGAAGGTGTATTTTATCTTAATATCGGGGATACATATTATTCGGGAAATGGACAACCACACGGCCATGACCGTCGAAGTCCTCTAGGGATGTCTGAGGAAAAAGATGCGAGCGGTAGACCGTTCTGGCTGGGATATTCCTAAAAAAAATTTCATTGGAGTTCCATGGCATCTTGCTTTTGAAATGCAAAAACGTGGTTGGACACTACGTAGCGATATTATATGGAATAGAATTAATGCTTTTGCTGAACCAACAGCAAGAGACCGCCCGTTTAGACAACATGAGCATATATTTTTGTTTGCAAAAACTAGGTTTTATTCGTATGACCGCTCACAATTACCTGGACAAGATATATGGAATATTCCGATTGAACGTAATACGATTATTGAACACAACGCAGCTTTCCCTTCTGAACTAGTACGGCGTTGTATCTTAAGCGGTTCTCCTGTTGGTGGTTATGTTCTTGACCCATTTGTTGGTAGCGGAACTACCATCGATGTATCTAGGAAATTAAAACGTCATTGCGTTGGAATTGACCTTAGCCAGCAATATGTTCAAGAATTAACAAAACACTTGTTATCTGATGGGTATGTAAGTACAAGCTGGAACAATTTATGTAATATTTTATCTTCAAAACCCATAGGTTGGGATTCATGGGCGGGAAATAAAGCAAATTATCGGAAACCTGGTACAAATCAAAAGAAGTTGAGTGATGTGAAGGAATAAATTATGACAAAATACTTTCCAATGGGACGTTTGAAGCAAGCAATTCAACATTTACAGGCGTTTGATAGTAAATGGGTGTTAGTACCACTGGTATTTGCTGTTAATGGGTTAAACGAAAGAACGCCAATTAATCCAAATGCCGGAACCAAACCAGGCACTGATAAATTTCTTGATAAGCATTTTAATGGACACCTGATTGGATTACCTGATAAACATTCAGGCAATTCAATACGCCCTAGATTTAGTGATGTACAATACAAAGGCACTGATTATATCGTTCGTCAGAGTATAAAATTATGGGGTACTCATTACTCAGCCGCGGCTATCGAGAAATGAGTAATGATGTTGATAGAATCGGTTCTGGTACTGTAACCCAATATAAATTAAAACCTTCTTTTTGGGCTAAATGGCAAACAGAACTTTCCAATACTTTTCATTTTGAAGAGCTACTTGTTTGGCTTTATGCTTTTTCTGGAATTGAAGATGATATTAATAGTTGGGATGAGTTATTTGTTCAATTCCAAGAACATTATTTAGGGCAAGGAAATCGTTTCGAGCCTGGGTATACATTTAGATTTAATGTTAACAACAATATTCCTTGGCCTACTGACTTTACTACCTCTCGACCGGCAGATGATGAATACCAAAGAGCATTACTTCTCAAATCTGTTGCACCCGGTGAATCGCATCGGTTTAATGAGGTTTCAACAGAATTTAGTGAAGCGTTATTTAACTCAGGCATTCGGTTCGGAGATAAACATAAGGAAATTGTAGACAGGTTCCTTTGTAGTTTAGTCACGAAACCTTTTGTTATACTAACTGGCCTATCTGGTTCTGGAAAAACCCAAATTGCAGTTAAATTGGGAGAATGGTTTGGTGAAGGACATTATAGTCTTATAGCAGTAAGACCTGATTGGACAGGAGCTGATGCGCTATTTGGTTATGAGAACGCCTTGGATAATTCGTTTAACCCTTCGTGGATTGTTCCATCGCTATTACAATTTATATTAACTGCGAATGAAAATAAAAATGACCTTTATTTGTTAATTCTTGACAGATGAATCTTGCCCATGTTGAACGATATTTTGGGGATTTTCTATCCGGTATGGAATCTCACAAGCCCATTATCCCTAATCTTAAAAAGGGCATTGATGGGAAATGGCGTTTAAAAGAAAATGAAGTATCTACCATACAACTCCCCAGATAATCTTTTTGTAATCGGTACTGTAAATGTAGCGAAATCAACTTATATGTTTTCTCCAAAAGTTTTAGACAGGGCTCACGCTATTGAGTTCCGTGTATCAAGTGACGATTTAACTTATGATATGCATTGACCGGTTCAGTGCAACCGGGTAACCAGGGTTCGGTAAGAACAATTTTAGCCTTATCTAAAAACAATGATTGGCAACATGAACATCTTCCAGCAACGATAGAGACATATACAGATAATTTACGTATGGTACACGAAATATTGTCAAAAGGGGGCTTTGAGTTTGGCCATCGTGTATTTTATGAGGCCTGTCGCTTCTTCTCATTTTATGAAGCACTAGGTCATAATGAATGGAAAGACTCTTTAGATATTCAAATATTACAAAAAATTTTACCCAAACTTCATGGTTCACATAGACAACTCGGTCGATGTTAAAAATTAATTGCTTTTGAATATGACGCCAATCTTACAGCTGATGCTTTGGCCAAGTTTGACCCACTTAGTGTAAATGTAAATAATGCCGAATTAAAACAGAGTTTTTTAAAATCTCAAAGAATGTATCGTAATCTAATTAATAATCAATATACAAGCTTTACAGAGTAATGTATGTATACCGTTGATGAAGTTAAAATTGATATAAAAGATAACCTAGGGAGTAATAGGGGAATTTTATATTTGGCTACTTTGCCATATCAGGGAGACAAAGGTTCAAAACTGTTGATTACAGGAATGACCCTGAACGCGATAAAAGTATTGAGCCAATAAGAGTTATTGAAGGCGGCGAATACCGATATAAGATAATATCAAGTACGATAGGAAATATCACTATTGACCGTCAGGAATTGTTCGCTCCAGATGATTTAACTGGTTATACAGGAAGATTAAAACCTGGTTTAAATGTTGGGGGATTGCCTGTTAATTTTTATGTTAACGGACAATTATTAGGTTATGTTAAGATAGAAATTATTTCAAAAAAATTTAATTATTTATTGCGTTACAGGTGGATGTTCGAGATGTTTCTATGATATCTACAGAAATAATTATGAGACATTTTGCACCTACTATATCAAACATTTTCACCTTCTTCCGACTATCCCATTAGGCGCAAACAATTTATCAACGGTTCGCTTTTTTACATTCATATATTTGCAGTACACAATTTGAAGTTGCAATAGCACAAATATTATCACAGCCAAAACGTAGCTGGGTCGATATCAGTTATAAAGAAAGTATAATAAAGGGTGTAAAAGGTACGTCCAATATTATTAAAGCACTAACGAGGCCAGGACCAAGACAACCATAGACAGATTCAACAATAACTTCATTACATACATTGCCAGAAAAAATTATTGTTACAAAACGAGTCGAAACAGAAGATACACCTGAAAATAGGTTTATTAAGTTCGCATTAGAATATCGGAGAAACAATACACTTGAAATTCAACGAATGTTAAACATAGACGAACAATCTTATTCTACACAAAGAGGTTTACGTGAAGTTGACCAAGTATTAACTATTTTAAATAATACTTTATCAAAGGCTTTTTTTACGAATATTCCAGCCATTAACTTATTTTCCCTCCTCAAGTACAGTATACATCAAAAAGAAGGCTACAGAGAGATATACAATGCTTATGTCCAATAGGAAGTAATTTCCCGTCTTAATTGGGAAGGAGGAGAAGATGTATTTGGAGCAGTTCGAAAGAGACGTTGTTAAACTTTATGAAAACATGGGCATTAACTTCATCTATCACAAGCTATTTCGAGTATTTGTAATCATAGAAATATCAACTTTCCCAATTAATTAAACCAACTTCTGATGGATATTCAATTCAAATAAGAAAAGGGGAAAAAATTGTGGTTAATGGATTAATAGAACACTTCAATCGTAAGATATCTATTGAATTGTACTATAATAAACTATTTTCAACAGAAAATACGTCAAATATTGAAGGGTCTTGGTCTAAAAATATGCAACCCGACTATTCGGTTAGACTATCAATGGAACCTAAGATAGGCGAAATAGAGCCGGATGTTATATGGCTACATTTTGATGCAAAGTACCGTGTTAATAAAGTTGATGAAATATTCGGCCCAGATATAATTGAAATTGAAAAAAACGAACGGCGTTCGGATAATAAATATAAAAATCCAGATTTACTCATCATGCATGCATATAAGGATGCAGTAAAACATTCTGAAGGTGCATACATCATTTTCCCTGGGAGTGGGGTTAAAGATTTTATCTTTCCACGCTATGACGAAATTTTGCCAAGCATTGGAGCATTCCCATTATTACCAGATGAATTGGAAACCCAAACGGGAATAACCTTCTCATAGTATTTTTAAATCGTGTAATTGATAATTTGGCACTTCAATCATCAAGAAATGAACGTAAAAGATTTTGGCGTCATCAAATATATGAAAAGGATATAGCTACTACTACAACAATGAGTGCAGTTGACTTTTTGGAGTTTCCTCCAAAAGATACAAAGGTTATAATCGCTGCTATCAAGCCCCTAATTTTGTTTGATTGGGTTATTGGGGCCAGTAAACTGCTAATATATAGCCAAATTGTTGATAATCAACTACAAATGGATATAACAAAATTATTAGCAAAATATGTACTGTTAGTAGCACCAGGTTCTTCACCTCAATTATACGAGCTTAGCGGCCAGATTAAGCTTCTTCAACCATCTGAGTTAAAACAACTCGGTTATCCTATAAAAAATAACAAATCGCTTTTGATAATCGAATTGCTAAATGTTCCTATTCCACTAACAAATTTGACAGATTCTTTAGCATATAATAATTTTATACCCAACAACCAATTTGATGAAGGAATCTTAATTTCTACGGTGGTTACATTAGGTGATTTAGTAAATAATGCCACCTAAGATTTTAATAGCGTATATTTATTAAAAAATGAATATATTTATAAATATTATATTTTAAAGGGTTTTATTTTATGTCCATTGCTTCTCAAGAGTTATAATTGTATCGTATGTCATTTGTAACGATATATTTCCTCTGAATATTTTTTGAGCTGTTGAAATAATCTCTTTTGCTCTCATTAATTTTTCATATGATATTACCCTAGAAGTTGGACGTATATATATCGCATTATTTAGTTCAATACGAGCGGCTAAGTATGCTGTATAAGAATCATGGAATATGTCCCTCTTCTTAATATAAGACCTTGCGTCGTCGAATTTATTCTGCTTTAAATAATATGATGCCCATATATTTGATTTTGCAATTCTCATTCTTTCTGGAATATTATCGTCAGGTACACGTTCCAATAGACCTTCTGCATCTGGCAGATTACCCAATCTAATTTCTAAAGATGCTAGATGTAATACACCTTCATAGAATGTATCATCAAGTTCAACCGCTCTTTGAGCATGGACATATCCTTCGCTATATTTACCCAAATCACATAAAATAGTTGATAATCTATGCTCAAAAGAAGCTTCGCCTGGATTTGCATCGATTGCCTTATTAATAATATCTAAAGCATCTTGTGACCTTCCAAGTTTAGAAAGTACCAACGTATATTTAGGGATAATAAATTTATCGAATGGGGAAATATTATGTGATTTTTCAAGTACCTTTAAGCTTTCTTCTAATTCGCCTTTAATATCTAAAGCATCACCTAAGTCTCTCAATAAAGCAAGATTTTCAGGTTTAATTTCCAAACCTAATTTAAAGTATTCTATTGCTTCATCCCATTGGTTTTGGTCCTTTTTCAGTAAACCCTTAGCATGAAATACCTTATGCTGTGGAAACCTCAATTTTGATAATCTGTCTAGTTCATCTTCAGCTTCGGGATATCTTTTGAGCCTCGTTAAACATCTAGCTTTTATAAATCTCATCGAACTATCTTCATTATTTACATTTAAACAAATGTTAGCATACTTTAAGCTTAACGAATACTCTTTTGCATAAAAGAGACTTAATGAAGCGGATTTTATTCCACTAATAAAATAGGCCCCAAATTCATCCACTACTTTTTTATCCCCTGCTAATGTGAGAAGTTTGTATGCTATTGAAAATAAACGTACAAATTCTTCACTTTGAGCATCAGCCGTTACAATACTTAATCGAGCATTTTCTCCAACTTTTTCAGCTATAAATTTCCAGTCTTTTGATTTAAATGCATTTATTGAGAAGTAATCTTTTACGAGGCTATGTATTTGCATTAATCCCCCTTCAGAAAAGACTAGATTTAATGATACTAAATTATCTATTGCTGTACGTACTTCATCATCTGTGAATCCAAGTGAATCGGATAGTTCTTTAGATAATAATCCTACTTCTGTCAATGCTAAAGCTTCAAGGCATAGAATATCTATCTGAGATAATTGCTTTTTAGTACGGCTCAATAATTCTCTTGCAATGTCCAATTTTAAAGATGTAAAATGAGTTATATCAGTTATCAAAATTTTGGCAGAAATATTTGTTTTATAATACTGATCCACCCAAATAGCAGGCAAATGGATAACCAAATAATTGCTTAGATATAGTTTGAAGTGTTGCTTTAGTTGGTACTTTCGTATGGTCTGATTGAGATAACCAAGATTCCAAACATAGTTGTAGATGATAATCATCAAGACGGTCTATTTTGCGAATTCTCGAATATTCCAGGATACTTGAAGGTATATTAGGGAAGAATTGAGATGTGAAAAGAATGGGGTGTCTATTTTCAATATTTTGAGCAATTCCTTCCAGTATATTGGTAAAATAATCTTTAAAAATTCCGTTTTCGTCTATTGCATTTTCAATATCATCAAATAAAATACCATATCCTTCCGATTCTAATTTATTAACGCAATCAACAATAATATTAATCAGTTCTTGTTCTTTTGATGTTTCTACAGGTAGTGAATATCCCGCTTTTGAACAAAATAACATAGATAATAATAGAAGGTTATCTGATTCTCTAATTGGAATCCGCAAAAATTTTAAGCCAAATTTTTGTGTAATTGCTTCTTCAGCGATTACCGTTTTTCCAATGCCCCATATGCCTGATAAAAAAATAAATCTTACTTTCTCAAGTCCCCAATCATCAATAGCTCCAATTTCAATATGTCTGTTTATTATTCTCTTTCTTCGTTTAAGGGGAATTATACCTTTTCCTTCCTTCGCAATCAATTTTGCAAGTTCATTTATAGCATTTTCAGGATTATTTGGTGAGTCGATATACAAATAAGGGCTTAGCTCTGGGTGAAGAATACAATCATCTATTCGAGCAACTAAGATATTAAAATCCTTATTAAGTATTTCATTAATAACTGCTACATTTACTTCGTATCGAATCCATTGGCTTTCCATAGCTTTTTTTGATGCTAGTATAATAAACCATTTCGACGTTTGGATAGCTTCCGCTAATTGTTTAGGTAAGTATTCTGAATTGTCTAAATTCCAAAAATCAACGAATACGTTTTCACTACCAATTTTTTTTGCTAAACTTTCTGCTATGTTTTTGTCTTGACTAGAATGGGAAATAAAGACGTCTTGCATAATATACCCCGAAATGGTTATCCTCATCACTATTATATTTTTATTAAATGATAAGCTAATAAAATACCTTAAAGAGATATAATTATCGATGCATTACCGTTTTTTTATAAACTGGTAAGTACGATAAGCATTTCGGTTATAATATCCAAAATTATATCTTCCTTAAAGTCTTTTTATAAATCTATCGGGTCTACTGGTCATTGGAATTATGATATAAGTAAATCAAATTTAAAAAAAATCGCCTTATGTAAAAGATTTATAGCGGGGAATAGATTTGAACCATTGGTCTACGGGTTATGAGTCCGTCGAATTGTATTGAATCATCAGAGATTTAGTTAATGGTATTATGGTATTGAACTTTTTATTACGCCAAAATGCCAACCTAACAATGCAAGTATATGAAGTGTTATAAATTTTTTAATATTTATAATATCTGATTTGTTACGCTTGATAGACAATTTTATATCGGCGATACGGCCGGGCTTTTCACTTTTAAATATTATATGGTTATTTTTTTAGAGATGAACCACGCCATAGGAACCACAGAGACACACCAGATATTGCAGAAACTATCACTAACATCATTCTTTTTAATGGATTATCCCGTATGGGCAAGGTGATATATATCTCGGACACTTATATACTTCTATTATCAAGCAGTAACGAAAATATGGGCCAAATCATCTAATATCTAGCCCAGTTTTCAAGGTCGAGATGTGATGGCGAACATGTATAAAAACGATAAAGGGGATAACTCATCATCTATAATGGGCTCTGGAGATAGACCCATCTATTCGAGACTATGTGGCGAGACAGATAAAGCCTTCGAAGCATTCCGTATCTATCGTGACATGGGGTCAGAGCGCAGTATACCAAAAGTAGCCCAACAGTTGACTAAATCACATACTCTTCTCGACAGGTGGGCTGGGAAGTACTCGTGGAGTACGAGAGTAAAAGCCTATGAGGACTATCTAGACAATCTGGCGATAGAGGGTGCTGAGAACGCCCGGAGAGAGATGGCAGATAGGCATATCCAACTATCTGGTATGCTCCAATCTGTGAGCACAGCTAAGCTTGAGGAGTGGCAGAAGCAGGTACAAGCATGGCAGCAAGACCCCCAGCTTAATCAGCTTCCAGACCTCACGCCTTCAGATGTAGTAAGGCTTATCGAGCTTGGTATTAGGATAGAACGCTTATGTCGTGGTGAGTCTACAGAAGTCGTCGAACCTAGGCAGATACAATATGTATTTCTACCGCCAAGAAAGTAGGCCTGTCAGTTTAGCAGTTGCATCTCCTATAAGGGAGATGCCAAACTGCCAAACTACTGTTTCAGTTTCGCATTGCGATATATTACGATACTCTGCCAAACTGCCAAACTGCGAAGCGTTCGCCTGTTTTAGTTTGGCACTCAATCTTTAATCTCGTAGATTTTCGAGTTGCGTTTTCCTCCTTCTGTACGCTTCAGTTTGGCATTCTTTACCATACTGTCAAGGACGGTGATAAGGTACTTGTCTCCGCTCTTACAGTCTGACCTTTTGAGCTTGGTTTGGACTAGCTCGATGAGCTTCCCTTGGGTGGTAGGGCCCTCACGTCTGAGGACATCGTATATGGCGAGTTCTGTGCTCTTGTCAGTAGCTCGTTCTTCCTCATCGATGCTTACTCCGTGGAATCTCGCCGCATTAGTCTCTCCTGTATTAGGGTCTGTCATGTACCAGAACTGGGCGGCGAAGGGCTCAACGTCTATACCTCGGGTCTTAGTGCTCCTTGCAACGATAATCTTCTTGTTAGAGCTCTCTCGCTCGATGAGGATAGCGAGGTCGATAGCACCTTCGATACTGCTGTGGCCTCTAAGCTGTTCACCGCTTCTGCCAGTGTTCCCGTTTGTTTTCTTCTGTGGTGGAGTACGTTTATGGCTGCTTGAGTCTGCTCGCTGAGCTGACGGAGGTTAGTCATTACAATGTTCATGTCGGCCGTGTTCTCCTCGACGCCCCCATTAATGGTGATGAGGTTATCTATGAAGACGACCCGAGAACCGCATCCAAGGATACGCTTCTTTAGTTGTTCGACGTGCACCGGATTGCTCATATCGAGTTGTGGGCTCGGCATGCTATAGTAGACAAAATCTGTTTTTGGGCTCGCCCCATGTCCGAGACATAGCTGCTTTAACCGGTCGCTTGTCTGCCTCGTGCTCATATCTTGATTGACCCATAATACGGGGAGCCTCATGGTTTCCCTGGGATGGACGCTATCACTAGTTGATGGTAGCCATGGCTGGCCTATTGCGATGCTCATGGCCATGTCCATGAGAAGAAACGTCTTGAACGCCCCCGGCGCACCATAGAAAATGTTTAGGCTCGGTAGTTGGACGATGCCCTTCACCGCCCACTCTACGGGAAGCCTGTCCTTCATAGCATCCTCTAAGGTCAACGCAAGCCACATATCATCATGTTCGACGTCATGACCGCCATCATCGAGCCTTAAATCACTGCTATTCGAAGACACTCGGATATTAAGGAGGCTTTTCAGTTCTTTCCAGTGGTTCTCACTGCACCCGTTATGGAAGCACCCGAAATGAACTGCTCCATTGGGGAACTTGATGAGCCGCGCGCTATATTTATGCCCACTGTTGAAGGGGCACGTTTCAAGTGGTAGAGGTCTCCATCCTTCCAAGGCAGTTGCTTATAGGAGCCAAGGCCATAGTCGTTGATGATAGCCTCAACATCGATGCCTCGGCCATAGTTCTTGTTATTATACGTGTTCTCGGGCTTCTCTGGCAGTAGGTCGGCTACACGCTTTAGGGGCTCTACGGTTACGACTTCTCGATGCTCTGGTACAGAAATGATTTCGCTCCTTCTCCAAGGATACATCGGGTCATCGTGACCTTTGGCGCTCGTCGTTCCATAGAGCTTCCATATCCTTCCCGCGTTCGTGACCTTGAGGTCAACGGCTATCTTGTCCTCGGTGCTTTCGTAGACATAGTCCAATGCACGCATGAACTGGTCGATTAGCTTCTTAATCTCGGGGCTGTTCTGGAGGTCCATAGCGTATACGAGATGACAGCCGTTACCGCTATCTGCTACGATAGGCTCGGGGAAGCCATTCTCATGCAGCCAGTCCGCTACTCTCTTTGCCTTTGCAATAGCCTGTTCATGTTGCTCGTTCGAACTGGATGTCTCCCCGGGTCTGAGCGGGTCGAAGTCGATGCCGAGATTCATCCGCCTTATAACGTCTGTGTCGCTCGTCGATGCTACTTCACCCTTGGTGTTTTTAGCCTTATTTAACTCTCCTCTC
The DNA here is from genome assembly GCA_963780665.1 of uncultured Methanocellaceae archaeon. GTDB lineage: Archaea > Halobacteriota > Methanocellia > Methanocellales > Methanocellaceae > Methanocella. The sequence goes on from CAWACJ010000007.1 coordinate 109,703, forward strand.
GCTGCTAGTTGTGGGTTCAACTTGTTAAGAGTAACATAAATCCCAGACGCCCTCTTATCATACTTTAGAGCGTCCTCAGCGAGCCTATCCATATCGTTATAGTAGCCTATAACAGTGCCACCGTCTTTGAGCTTGGGTATTCGAAGCTCGACGAGGTCTCCGGCTTAAAGAGGGCCAATAGAGCCCTCTTAACCATATTGAGCTGGTCGTCGTTCAAGATTACCATCTCTCTGACTTCCACTTCACTCTTAAGTGCGGCTCTATATTACAACGACATACTGCAACCCCGTCCTCTAGAAGGTCTTCAATCTCATCCGGGTCGTCACTAAGTCTCTCTCCACAAAGAGTGCAATAGTAGTAAGACCTGTCCGTTGATGCATCCGCAGCAAGAGCAGAGCCTAGCTCTTCGCTAGCGGGAGCATGCAATTTACGACGCCTCTTCATAGAGGACCACGCTCGTGTACTGGCCACGGCGTATCCGAAGAGGTCTCTTGCGCTCCTCTAGTAAGGGTATCTAGAACAAACAAGCGGCTGGTAAACTGGACTGCGGCAGTTTCCCTCGAAAAGTTGAAGAGTCCAGAAGGATAACATGTCATGTGTCCAGCGCCTCCTTCGTGGTCGCTCTGGATGAGTGATGAGGAGCTCTCTGGCTGGAAACTTGATTGCTCCCTTCACCCTCTACAATTTTCTCCAACGATTCAGATAGAACCTTGCTGAGGGATATCCCCTTCTCGCGGGCTTTGCGCTTCAAATCGCTTCGTATCATAACGTTTACATTTTCGAAAAGCACGCCGTTGCGATTCGTTATCGTCGTCATATCATGTTCACTCCTGCGCCTGTGCGCAACATCCCATATATTTGAATTGGATATAAATCTTTTCTCATTTCGCCTTACGTCGCCCTTGGGTATTAAATATAATATCTCATTAAAAGTAAGATAAAATAAGCATCTGAATAGATTAACCAACAACAAAATGACAGGTCATAAAAAGAAAAGGGTAATAGTCTAAAATATGAAGTTCTTATCTATCACATCCCGCATAGCGTCATCGTCTGGGTGCGAATAAGCCAGCGTTTGTTGGAGCGTACTATGCCCCATCATACGGCTTACATATAATAAGTTTATATTTGAACGACACATAAGAGTCGCTCCGGTGTGTCTTAACAGGTATGGATAAATATTTCGATTAATTCCAGCCCGTTTAGCTGCTTTATGGACTATTTCTTGTAGCGTCCTTTTAGAAAGTCTATTACCGTGATTTGAGAATAAGAGTGCTCTTGTCGGTATGTTAGGCCTGCCATCTTCGAGGTATAGTTTAACAGCCTTGGCGCATTCCTTTGACATTACGATGACTCGTTCTTTATGGGATTTGGTCCCCGGACTAATAATGTCTATATCGTATTTGGAGCGGACGTAGAACTTTCTCTCTATGAGGTCTACATCTTCGATATCCGCATTTATAAGTTCTTTTGGTCGCAGGCAGCAATATATGAATAGATGCAATACGGCGTTGTCGCGTAACGTTAAGGCGCCGTGTTCTAGCAAGGTTCGTGCTTCCTCTGATGTTAAGCTGTCTATGCGATGGCCTTCTATTTTGGGCATCTTAAACTTTAGTTCTTTACCTTCTGAAGCTGCCCATAGTTCTAGTACTGCTAAGTTGTTTCTTATTGTACGAGGTTTTCGTCCTTTATCGACGAGGTCTTTCTCTATCCTATAGCCCAGTTCTTTAGTCGGGGATAATGTATTATATGTCTTGATTATCTTTTTGAGTACGGCCAACGCTTGTTTGGCGTTGTAAGGTGATAGTCTTCTCTCGTACAGCATGTATGCTTTGGCTTTTTCCATTGTCGAGCTGATATCGGTTGTTTTGAATTTGGTTTCTTCGCGCTCTATTTTCTTGAACTTTATCTTATCCATTGTCCGGTCTCCTCGTTGCGTCGGGTTATGCGTCGGGAACCGCGTCGGGAGAATTGCAAAGCACATTCTCGAAGTTATAAAACCAAATAAAGAGCCTACGTAGGTCGATTTCAAGAGCTTTCAAAAGTGAAAAGTGGACATATCGGGAATTGAACCCGAGGCCTCTTCCATGCCAAGGAAGCGATCTACCCCTGATCTATATGCCCATCAAAAACTGCTATTTGATAGAGTCTGAATCAGACACCCAACATAGTCCCCAATTACGTATAAATTTATCGGTAGCGCAATGTGGGGGGCGATCCCTTTCATCCGCATTACAAGCGGCCATAAGCCCCATCAGGTCGGACCTGTGTTATCTAAGATGTATGGGCAAAATTGCGTATCATTTCTCAGGTTATCTTTAATTTTTTACTGGCGTTCCTAAATTGGGATGGAACATCATGAAATCATCGAATAAAGGAATTCTCATAGCAGCCACAGTACTCGCATTATTACTAGTGGCAGCGGGCATTACATGGGCCCAGTCAGACACAGCAGCTCAAAAGGACCCAAACGCATATTTATGGGGCCAGATCAACCATGCGAAAGATCCGAACAATCTCACTGCGCTCGAGCAGGCACACGTGCCCGGGATTGACATAGCCGGGCCGGTCACTGCAGGACAGCCGGTAAAAGTGACGGTCAAGGTCGGAGTCGGCCATATGCACCCGAGCACACATGACCACTTCATCCAGTGGATCGAGCTATACAACAAAGACATGCTGCTCGGCCGTGTCGACCTGTCTCCGGCAACGAGCCAGCCTGAAGCCACGTTCACCGTCGTCCTGGATAATTCGACCACTTTGAAGGCCAGGCAAAACTGTAACCTGCATGGCACATGGGAAAGCTCGAAGAATGTCAAAGTGACATAAACTAAAAAAGAATCCGGGATTAGCCGATGGCCGGCTAATCCTTTTTACGACTGGATGAAGATCGCGGGCCTTCCGGGGATCGCGTGCTTCTTCTTATTCTGCGGGTCGAAATCGGAATTCACTTCGACCTTCAGTCCGATCTCATTCGCGATGAACTCCTTTGCCTCGTACAGGACCGCAGACTCGTTCACGCCACTCGGCACCAGCCGCTCGCTGACGATCTTCTGGATATAGCGGCTGACCTCTTTACCATGCGTGCGCATCTCCGGGTCTTCCATGACCGATTTCATCGCATCGCCCATGTTCTTCCCGGTCGCGACCTGTAGTACTTTATACTTCCAATCCTCAGACGTGTAGATATACGCCTGCTTCGCCTCCGCGAGGCTCGCGACCGTGATGATCTCCTGCGTGTCGTCGATGACCTTACGGATGAAGTCCTCGGACTTTTCGATGGTCTCGTTCGCGATCAGCGACTCGTCCCACGTGGGATAAGAGGCTTTTGCGATGAATCCCTGGCCGCCGATATTCTCCCAGATCTCCTCGCATATGTGTGGGCAGAACGGTGCCAGGATCTTTGTCTGGACCTCGATGAACCAGGAAATGATCCTTTTATTGGGCACGGGCGAGCGGCGCGTGTACCATCTCAGGAATCTCTGGAGGTCGAAGTAGCCCCGCTGGATCGCAGAGCGGAAGTCCATGTTGTCCATGGCCTCCTTTGTCTGCTTCACGGCTTTCGTCACCACCGATTCAAGCCACAGGTCGATGTACTTCTCGTCCTCACGCCCTTTTCCATAGTTCGTTAGGGCGAACTCGAACCACTGGCCGATCTTCGGGCCGGCCGTCCTGGCAAACTCGCTATCCCAGTTCGGGTCGTCCAGGCCTTCCCCGCCATACATGAGCGTTAGTCTCGTAGCGTCGGCGCCGTAGATCTCGCAGACCTGCCTCAGGGTATAGATATTACCCTTACTCGACGACATCTTCTGGCCGTCCAGCTGTAAGAAACCATTAGCGCTCATACCTTTCGGCCAGTACTTCTCCGGGAAGATCGCCGTATGATTAAAGATGCAGAACGCCAGGTGGTTCTGTACCAGGTCTTTGCCACTCGTGCGAATGTCAAAGGGATACCAGTACTCGAACTCCTGCTTCATCTTGTTTAACAGCTCGATGCTGATGCCAGTCTTCTTTGAGACATCTTCTGCCTTTCCCGCATCGACAAAAATGAAATCGAAGAACTCATCGTTGAGCTGCTCGGCTTTTATGCCGTATTTCGGGTTCTGCAGGTATTTGGATATCGTGTAATACGCCATATAGATGGTCGAGTCCGAGAGCGATTCGATCATCCATCGCTTATCCCAGGGCAGCTCCGTGCCCAGGCCGTATTCCCGGGTGCAGGCCCAGTCCTTGAGCCAGTCCAGCACATAGTTGAACTGTTTCCTCACGGCTTCCGGATACAGCTTCATCTCGTCGACAGCCTTGTGTGCCTGCGCCTTCCAGATCGGGCTGCTGTAGTTCAGGAACCACTGGTCGGACACGATCTTGACGACACACTTTGTCAGGCAGCGGCAGACCACCGGCTGCGGAAGCTCGTAGAACTCTGCCGCGATATCGCTGTGCACGAAGTCGCTTTCGAGCTCCGTCTTGGCTTCCATGACACTCTTGCCTGCATATTTGCCGCAGTTCTGGTTCAGGATGCCCGTGTGGAACTCCTTCTTGTAAATCTCCTTGGTCGCGGCCTCCAGCTTCGGGTCGGTCTGGTCCTTGATATTCATCGACTCTATGATCTCTTTGGCAGGGAACTGTCCGAAGCCTTCGATCGTGATGAGCGGGATCAGCTTGATGCCGCTGATGGCCTCTATCGTCAGGCCGAACTTCTTCGGGTCATTCTCGATGTCGCGAAGTGCGGCATAGTCAAAGGGCGCGTGGGCGGGAACGGACATGACGACACCGGTTCCACGTGCCGGCTCTACGAAGGTCGCCGGTAAGATCGGGACGCTGTGGCCGTTCACCTGGTTGAGCACTGTCTTGCCGATCAGGTCTTTTCCCAGAATGGTCTCCAGCACTGTCACGAGGTACTTCTGGTTCACCAGTTTTTCGATCGTATCCTCGGATACGATCCATTCCTCATCGTTGACCTTAGCGCGTACGTATTTTACTTCGGGGTTCAGCCAGAGGTTCGTGACGCCGAACGAGGTCTCCGGCCGGTATGTGCCGCACGGGAGGAATACTTCGCCCAGCTTGAATTTAATGAGATATATCTCTTCAGGGGTGACACCTTCACCCTCGAGGCGGGCATGGTCGCCCACCGGCGATTTATCCTTCGGGCACCAGACGACGGGATGCTCGCCCATGACCACATAGCCGCCCGCCTTGAGTTTCCTGAACTGCCACTTGATAAAGCTGTCATAGTACGGGTTCAGGGACGTGGTGATGAATGAACGGGACCAGTCCACAGCGGCGCCGATACTGATCAGGTCCATTTTTGTCTGTGCCGAGAAATATTCTGTCCAGTAGACAGGGTCCGCGAATTTGGGGATCTCCTCTTCGGGTACGCCGGTTTTCTTCAGGATATCCATCTGCTTTTTTTCGCCTTCGGCGATACGCTCGGCAGCTGCCACGATCGGAGTGCCCGTGCAATGGAATGCGAACGGGAATAGCGCGTTATATCCCTGCATCAGCTTATAGCGGGTCAGGACTTCGGCCCTGATGCCGCTGAAGGCCCGGCCGATGTGGAAGTACCCGTTCATGTACGGGTACGGGAAAGTCACGAAGAACTTGGGCTTGCCAGGCTCAACGGACGGCTCAAAGAGCTTTACATCATCATATTTTTTTTGCCATTTTTCTTCTATAGCTTTAAAATCCATATTGCGCCCTCATGAGTAAAATGATTGTAAGTTAAGGTTGTTTGTTGTTAGTCTTATATTAGTTTGTAGCTATAAGGTTTTTCTTTTAATATAGTTTATGTAAATAATTTCAATCCTTTTAACTATAGTTGATAGATGGAATATTATCTTGAGCATTATCGACATTAGAGTCGGACTTTTTTACATTATATTTTTTAAATAATTCATCTAAAAAGTTATAACCATTTATTGCATACAAATTGCATATTCTATTTGCCATATCCTGTTGATCCTTTTCATATAATATATTAACAATAGCTTGAATGTCTTCTATTTTGTATTCTGGGTATACTCCTGCGTTCAACATTTCAATATATTTTAATCATACAAGAATAGACGATTTTGCTGCACGTTGTAATAAATATTCTAAATAAAAGGGCATATTATGATCCCATTTTTTCATATATACAACTGATTTTTTTACCCAGTCCATTGCTTCTTCATCAATTTCATCAATTAATGATAACCATAGGGTTAGACTGGATATAACGTCTTTATCTTTGGTAGTCGGATTTATGGATAATTTATTTGACAATGTTGTAATTAAAATATTCCATAGCGGCTTTATTTTAGTTTTTATCTTTTCATATTCTTTTTCACGTATCATCCAAAAAAATCGAATCACATCAGAGAGTTGCATTGCATTCTCATTCTGGATTAAATATGAAATCATACTACTCTCGTCATCTAATCGCTCTATATTTTCTATATAACCTAAGCATATATGCTGTACAAGCCGTTCGGTTATATGATTATCATTGAAGTTTTTAAATATTGCCATTCGATAATGGTCATTTGCTCTAATAAGCTTATATATATCAATGTATACTGTCGAAGAATAAAATAGATAACCGGTAAATGTGGCATCCCATTGCAATTCGTTATCCTTTATAAATATTTTATTTATATTATTTATTACCCAATATTTATCTAAGTAATACAATTGTTGTATGTATTGACCCAATGTAACAGAGAACTCAGGAGTGTTCTCAATCGTCCTATCAAGTCTAATAGTAAATTCCTGTTTTATAGATTTCGTCCATTTATCCTCAGTGTTATTTAATCTAGCGCACCTCAGAGAGTAATTTATCATAGCTGAAAATATACTCCCTTTAGACGAATTTAATACTGATGTTACAATGTCACCCATATCTTGGATATCAGAATTGGCGCGTTTTACAATGATTAATATAATCTTTTCGACAATCGGAAGTAATTGTTGATCAAATGCATGGTCATCATCTTTTGTTACGTCGTTAATTAGATTCGATATATTAATTATAATGCCTAATTCTATAATTTTCCTTATTTTCTTTATACTCATCAGACCAAAACGTATCTGAATTAACAATTTCAAAAATATAATCAAATAAATTATCCCATGAAAAATCCATCTTTTTATTCCAAGATTCTAAAAATCCAGATAATAGCTCACATTGATATATACGCTTAATATGTAGAAAAGGCTTTAAATTAATTAAAAATTTATTTGGGTCATCAACAATATACGCTCTAAAAGTTTCTAAAAGTCCATCTAAAGAGTTGGTTCCCCAATCTTCAATGTTATTATAATTATTAAGATAATTTGCAATATCTTCATTGGATTTACTTAATAAATCTTCTTTTTTTATTGGGCTCTTATATTCGACCCAACCACTCTCACTCCAAAAATTAAACCCTGGGTGATTAAGCTCATACGAATTTATTTTTGAATATTTATTGTTCAATGAAATTACATTCTGATTATTAATATCTAATAAAGAAGAAAGCCATTCTCTTTTTGAGTAAGCAAGTAATATATCGACTTTCTTTTTATCATTGAGTATATCTTTTGGTATATAATAGTTGCTTGATTCAATCCAATTAATAACTTTATCAATTTGTTGTTCTGTAAAATTATTAGAATTATTTTTAAATAATGTATACAGTTCGTGTTTAAGTTGAGAATTATCTAATGGGTTTTCATCCAAGCTCCAGAATATTTCATTTAAAACATTGTAATGATAGTCGATTATATGTAACGCAATTCTTTTAAATATCGAATGATCCTCATTGAACAAATTTTGTATGATTAATTTAATTTTAATTGGATTAGATTTTTCGAACATATCCCTAACAAAATAAACTAATTGATGTTCGAATTCTTCTGTGTTAATATTTTGTGGATGATTTTCGATCGTTATAATACTATAGTAACTAAATTGATTTTTATCTTCTTTTATAATCGATCTAATAATTTCTAGAGCTATACTTGCTGCACTGATTCCACATAATTCGGCTATTTTTGGTTTATATACTGATAATGCTTCGTTTAATGAATACTCATCCATATAAGACATGTATGAATTAATGTGTTTCATATCGTTTTTATTATATTCAAATATAATTTCTATTAGTTTTAAAATTAACTCTTCATTTTTTGTGCCTATCAAGGTCGGAAATAAAATTTCATATATATCATATGAAACCGGGGAGTAATCCCATTTATTTTTTAATGTTTGTCCAATAAATTCTATATATTCATTTTTTATTTTGTTCGGAGGTAATTTACATATAATTTTTAATAATGATCGATCAGTCCAGTGATTATTGATTCTTTCTTTATTTGCATTATTATTAAGAGCGATTGAATCGATTATATCTTGGACGATACCAGTTATTTTGTCAGAAGGAGCGATATAATTTTTTTCAGCTACATTCTCTAAAAACGGTAATACATTCCATGTTTCTACCGTATAATAATCTTTATTACTTTCAGTCGCTATTGGCGACGGATTATTTATCGGGTCAAAGTATCCCTTTTCTTTAAGCGGTATTAACCATGGGATAGGATTACCACCTGAGGCATTATCTAAAAAAGTAATTTTGTTGAGGCTCGTCTTCAATAATTAATAAAACTTTATCCAATTTTTCAATATTAAAATTTTGTACAGCATCTTCGAGTTCTTGATAAGTATTATATAGATATGTCGATACCAAGTTTATCTCGCTGTTCCAATATTTTATAACTTCATATAATTGATTATAACCGTTTTCATCAATAGCATAGCCGATGACTGAAACACCCATTGTATTATAATATGCCTGATCAAAAGTTAGAATATTAACTTCATCTCGATAGTATGGTAAAAGAATAAAATGTTTTAGCTCTACTTTTCTATTTGTATCATATTTGGTTATTAAAAAATCAAGCACTTCAAACTCATCCATGCCATAACCTATGAATAATATGTTATAATTTTTAAATATATTTTTCAAGAAATTAATAAATTGAGGATCTTGATATCGAGCTATATATTTAGGTACAGTAAAAATTAAAGACTCTTTATCTAAAATAGAACCATGTAAATGATATAATTTTATTAAATTTTTATTAATAAAATCTATCTCTTTGTAAGCAATATATTTTGGATCAAATTTACTGTCAAAATGTACATCGGCATTTGTAGTTAAAAATTTTCCTCTTAAGCCATAAATCTCTTCATAAATATTGAAGTTTTTTAATAACTCAGGATTTGCATCTAACGATTTTTTCAGTTCTTCAATAAATAGATTTTCAAATCCATTATTTTCTAAAATATATTGGCAAATTGTTATAACTTTTTTATTATTTTTCTCTATTAATAATTTTTCTTTTTCTTTGAAGGATATACATGGTGAACCATCGGGTTTTTTAGTAATGAAACATCGTTTTACCAGTCTTTTAGCTAAATCATTCCAACTTTCACAACCAATTATCCGTGATACACCAGCTCCCATAAATATAGCTAATTTTCCATTATTGACAGCCTCAATAATAGCTTTTGGGACTTTAGGAATCGGGATAATCTCTCTTTTTGTCATCGTGGCGACTTAATTGTCAAGGTACGATAAATCCTTGTAGCCATACGATGCCGCTAATATGATCGCCTTTTTGTAGTTTTTCCCTGGTGGCGTTCTCCGTGGCACATATGTACATGTTTATGGCGGAATCGCCTCTGATCCTAAATGTAGTCTCAATGACCTGGGCTTTTTTGCCCATCACCTCGAATTCCCGGACTTCCTGGACGACGCCCCGGAAGACATAATCGTCCACATCGCCGTTCTCGTACCTGAAGGCCAGGTCCGCGTCTCCCATGAACTCCGGCTTTGATGATTTTTTATCTTTTGTTTTTATATCTTTTATCTTTTTATCTTTCTTATCCTGTGGCTTAGGCTGGCTGATCCTCGAGAGCACGTATGCGACGCCGGATATCAGTACTGTGACGTCTTTGCCCGGCACGTACGTGTTCTTGTTCTTGAAATACATCGTGTCGAAGATCTCAATTGGCGCACCGTTCACGTACACTTCGATCTGGCCCTCGTAGCCGTTCTCGCACTCGGTAACGTCCGTGATGCGGGCAGGCAGTGGCTTTCCGATGTTAAAAACAGGATAGGAGCTGATCTTATCGTTATTCTTTGTGATCGTCAAAAATTTAAGGTAGTTCATATCCGACAGGTATCCGGAGATCGAGTCTTCCCCGTAGTTGATGGTCCTCTTGTCCCTGGCGGTCCTCAACGCTTCCGACCCTGCGCGTATGCCGTCTTCGTCATTCCTGGCGATGATGCGCATATGGCCGGCGTGGTTGATATTGAGCTTCTTATGGTCGGGCTTGCGCAACTGGTCGGGACCTGTCTCCATGCTCATGTCGCTAAAAGGCTTGACTTCGGGTATCTCTGCAGGTTGTTCAGCCGGTTTATCTTCCTCTGCTCCTAAGATTCCCCTTATCCGATTGAACACGAACGTAACACCTTCGATATATCCGGGGTTATATTGTATTGACTGGTTATTAAACTTTCTTTTTAAGTTACGAGGCGGTGGGAGTCATGCGATGATTTTAGAGGCTTAATAAAAGCTTATAGCCTTAAAAACGTGAAAATTGGGCGTATTATATTTTACGTATCTATTTTACCCATTCTCAATTTTTAATGTAGAGCATGAAGCCGTTGCATTTCGTCATGTATCGAGACTATCCAGTATTTAGCTATGCGTGCTCCCTCGTCATCGCCGATCTGCCTCGCTATTGTAAGCGCTAGCTCATAGCATTCGCTGGCTCGCTCCAGGTGGCCCATGAGCCTGTATGTATATCCAAGATTATTGTAGATGACACGTGCGCCGTACTTATCATCCACTTCATGCGCATATTTCATCGCTTCCTCGAACAGCGGTATCGCTTCCGCGTGCTTACCCAGATTATTGTGGACACTGCCCAGGTTATTCAGGCATACGCGCTTTCCAAGTACGTCGTTCAGATCTACAGCCAGGCGATACGAGTCCTCAAAGAACGGTATAGAGCCTTCATAATCACCCAGGTTGTTATGCGCGACACCGACGTTGCATGCTGCGGTCTCTATCCATTCCGCATTTTTCGAATTAACCGCAGTATCGAGCGCCTTTCGGTACATCTCCAGCGCTTGTTTATATTGTCCTGTGCGCGTATGCAGGCTGCCCATACACGTCTCTATCGAGGTGATCCAGTCTGTGTCGTTTGCCTTTTTAGCTATGGCCATGGCTTTCTCGAGATGATCTCGCGCTTGTTCGTGCTCGCCCATGTCCAGATGCACGATGCCCTTGTATTTTTCAACGTAGAATATGTCGTGATCCTTGGTCAATAGTGCATTATTCAAGTTCAGGATCGAGTCCTTGAGCCGGTTAAAGTAATAAAGTAGTAATCCGCCATAAAAGTGAAAATACGGGTCGTTATTTTCCGTTTCCGCCTGTTTCATCTCGAGCTTGATCAGGTTTTCCGAGCCCTTGAAATTCCCGCGCCTGCGCTGCAGCTCGATCTCGCCCATCATCTCTCTCAATTCGCTCATATGGAAAAGTACGCGTTTAGTTATTATATAATTAATTTGATTTTAAATCTTAAAAACAGCTAATAAAAAAAGAAAAAAGGGCGGTAGCGCTTATTGCTTGAACTCCGATCTCGCCCATTTTTCGTCGATCATTCCCAGCAGTACGAAAGCCACGATACCTGCTGCCGCCGCGATGACGATCCCTGCCCAGAACAGTACCGGCGTGAACGTCGTGATGATCAGGATGATCAGCACCGGCGCGATCGATGCCCAGTATATGGCCAGCACCTTATAGTCGAAGAGCAGGCTGTTCGTGAACACGCCAGTCATGTATGCCGTCAGTACACCTACGTAAGACGATACCATGAACATTGTGAATAGCGCCGCAGGATACAGCGAATATTCACCCCTGCTGATGCAGATCAATCCTAAATACACTGCAGCTACGACCGTGTTGATGATGCAGAACAAGATCAGCTTCGACTTGATCACATCACTCAGGGAGATAGGAAGCGTCTTGTAGCACTCCGTAGAGTCGAGGTTGTTCAGCCACCCGTACAATTCCGATGCAAAGAAGCCGATGATCACTGCATAGAAGATCGTATTGAACTGGATGTCCACGTTGTTACCTGACATGACGAACGTCAGCACCGCTGGCAGCACCCACAATAAACCCCACAAGAATAGCAGGGGCATCAGGAAACTGAAAAGCACGTAGCCTAGAGACCCGCTTCTTAAGAGGTCCGTCCACTCTTTGGCCGCAAGCGGCGCATATCTTCCGAAGACGGCGAACTTTCTCTCCGTCTCAGGGAACACGCTCCTTACGTGCTTTTCCGTGCCCGGCGAAAACTTCTCGCGTATCAGTAATAGCGAGAATGCCGAGAATACAACGAATACAACGAATCCGATGAGGGCGCCCGAAAGCGATCCTGTCATGTACGAGTTCGTGGGCGGCACGAGCTGTCCCAGTACCGCCATAAGGCTTGAGCCCATAGACATGTAGGCGATCACGACAAGGACGGCGATCACGACAGTCATAGTCAGCGCCCGACTGCGTACAAGTATCGTGGAAAGCGCGAAGCTGAACGAGATGCCCATGAGGAACGCGGCCGTGAACGTCACGGCGGCCAGGAGCAGGTTCACGTGCAAGCCGGTGATCAGCGTCGAGATGAAGATGCCAAAAAGCACTGGCAGCACGTTCATCAGCATATAATAGAGGATATCCTTCAGGTAAAAATACGTGAAGACCTCCTTGTATGATACGGGTATCGTTGCCGGCATACCCAGCATCAACCGGACGCCTCCCATGCGGCGCTCCAGTAGCGGGTTCTGGAACATGGCGAAACCGCCGACGAGCGCGGCCGCGAAGAAGACACCCACGTGCGCGACGGTCACCATATCTAACGTAGACATGGCCGTGCGCATGGGCAGCAGCATCAGGCCCATGATGAATGCGAAGACCAGGATCATGAGCGGGTATACGAGGAAGGAGCTCTTGAACATGGATGACTGTGCCCGGTACTCTTCCTTGATGAATAATACGAACAGGTTTGGGCGTATAGGCATGTGCGGCCTCCCTTATGCTGCCTTTTCGACAAGGCGCATGAACACGTCTTCCAGGCTTTCCTGCTGCTGTTTTAATTCGGATAGCTTGCCGCATGCGATGAGTTTTCCGTTATATAGAATACCCACTCTATCGCAGAGTTTTTCCGCCATCTCGAGGATGTGCGTCGATAAGAATATCGTGCCGCCCTCTGCGACATACTTTTTCAAGTATTCCCGCACGTTCCGCTGCACGATCGGATCCAGGTCAAGGAACGGCTCGTCGAGGAACAACAGCCTGGGGTTGTGCACCAGCGCGGCTGAGATCATGACTTTCTTCTTCGTGCCCTTGCTCAGGTCCTTGCACATGACGTCCTCTTTTTTTCCCAGGTCGAAAAACTCGATCCAGTGGTCGATCTTCGGCTTCGGGTCATCCACCTTACGCAGGCTGCAGACCAGGTCCAGGTACTCCCTTACCGTTAAGAAGCTGGGCGGGTACTCCATCTCCGGCACGATGCCCATTCTTTCCTTGACGCCCATCGGGTTGGCGGTCACGTCGATACCCATGACCGTGGCCGTGCCAGACGTAGGTGCCAGCGAACCAGTCAGAATGCCGATGGTCGTCGTCTTGCCCGAGCCGTTCGGTCCCAGCAGGCAGAAAGACTCTCCCTCGGCAACCTCAATGCTCAGGTCATTCAGCGCTTCGACCTTCCCATAACTTTTCGTTAAACCCTTCGTTATTATAGCTGTCATTCGTATCGTAAAGTTTTAAACCTCTAGGTTTTATATACTTACCGATTTCAGAATATATAGAACCGGCAGACGTGAAATTATTTTTCTATTTTAGGCGATTTTGGAACAAAATGGTAAGGGCGACTACTATCTTTAAAAAAGAATTCATGCTCCGCAATCGACTTGATATGGGAATTACTCGGGATCTTCCACATCCCGGCGCAGCTTACGCCCGATGTCCTGTGATCCCCCGTACCGGGTCATTCGATGAGTACTAGCCCGAAGCGGTTCATCTGGCCTGACCGATCCTTCAGCACTTCAATATGATAGCCGTTATTCCTGGCTGTGCCGAACACGTCTATGCCGCACCCTTCCATCGAAGGCCGGGCACTTTCGGCATGCCTGCATTCCTTCATCGTACATTTCGTACAAAGCCGGCAGGGACCGCCGCCCAGTGCATACGCCTTATAGTACCCGGCGAGGAAGAATTCCCGTTCGAGTATGGCGACGACTTTGGTCGGGTCCTTCTCTCGATTGATGTCATCTGTAAAATGCACAAGCATCGCATTTTTATAACAATCGACCAGCTCTCTCGTATCCCGGTATGTGGGCGTGTTAGGCGGGCAACAAAGGCTGCTGTTATACCCGTCGCATCCGTACCTGCACTTCCAGCGGACCCACGCCGCTGTTACGATGCTGTCTGTTTTTATGATCCTGGCATCATCGGCGCCTAGTTCGACCGCCTTCTTCACAAATTTCCCGTATTTTTTCATGTCGATCCGACCATAAATAGGTCATTTTATATGTTTATCATACTAGCCCTTATTATTTCCCGTATGTCAGCCGGGCGGGCATATGTCGCAGTCACTCCTTACTAAGCTTTTCGGCGAATGCCGCAACTTTCTTTGCAGCCCCTGTCATGATCGGATTATTGTGGCCCGAGAGCATGATCTCATAGTCCAGGGATCCCATTTTCTTTATGGACCCCAGCGACGCGGCTTTTTCCGCCTCATAATTCAGCGGCTTGATGAACTCATCGCCCTTCATGCGTAGCGTGTCGCTGGAGAACAGCAGCTTCTGCGACGGGCAGTACAGCCCGATGTTGCCGGGGCTGTGCCCCGGTAAGCCGACAACCACAAGGCCGCCAAGCACGGGTATATTATCTCCGTCCTTAAGACGCTGGTCCACGGGGGCCGGATCGCTCTTGAACATACGTAGGAGCAGAGGCCCGACTAGCCAGAGAGGGAAGCGCATTTTCGGGACCGTCATCGGTTTCTTGCCCTCGATCACATCGGAGTCCGCCTCGCCGGCCATCACCTTCGCATTCGTAGCTTCTCGCAATGCGTGTAGGCCGCCAATATGGTCCAGGTGGCTGTGCGTAATTATGATGCGTTTAATATCCGATGGGCCAAATCCAAGCTCTTGAATCGTCTTTAAAATGGCCTTATCACTACCACTCATACCTGTATCTATAAGTGTAATACTATTGTCAACGATCACATAGACATGGCATCCTCTGATGCCATCTACCATATATATTCCAGGGATTATTTCGGTCATTAGATCACCATCGCTATCTGCGGATCATCTTCCGCAGCAGTGGCGTGTGTATGTATACGGCGCCCGCCGGGCATAGTTCCTGGCAGCAATAGCAGCGTATGCATTTATTATTATCAATGGATGGAACCGAGCCTTTCGTGAATTTTATCGCTTTAGGCGGGCAGTCCTTTGCGCATTCGCCGCATTTCTTGCATTTAGCCGCATCGATACGGGGCTTATATGCCATCAGGCTCTTCAGGCCGCCCATCAGGAATGCCGGGCCTTCGAACGATCGGGTCGTCGTCGTCTTCTTGAAGTCCTTAATGATCAGCGGCTCGACATTCTCGCCGAATATGGTAACGTCCTTCAGGCTCTTCGGCCCGAGGCCTCTTTCGCTTGCCTGCTTCACCGTCGGCACTACCATCGGGTCGAAGCCGGCGATGGTCGTGGCCACATAGTCCATCGCCGTACTGCTCTTACTGGACATGATCAGCCCGATCTTTCGCGGGTCGCCGTTCGACGGCCCGTTGCCCTCCATGCCGATGACGGCATCCATGATGTTAATGGCGGGCCTACATGTCTCATGCAAATCAATCAAGAATTCCGCAAAAAGACTCGGGTCTTTAGAAGCATGTAAATGGTATTCCACCTTCGTCATGCCCGGGATAAACCCGTAGCTCAGCTTCACTGCGCCGGTGAACAGCGCGAGGCCATGAGTTTTCATTTTTGGCAGGCCTATGATCACGTCCGCATCCGTCACCGCTTTGGCGATCTTAAACTGCTTGAACGTCCTCGCTTTGTCCGATGATACCTGCGTGTCCGCACTGTCAAACCGTACCAGCTCGCAGCCCGTTTCTTCGACGACTTTCTGTATGCCGGTCTTTTCTATTAATGCCTTATACGAGTTAACGCTGCTTCCGCCACCCGGGGAGTCGCCTACGATCGGCGTGGCCTCAAGCTCTTGAACCATTCGTACGACCGCTTTGACCACTGACGGATGCGTCGTTACGGCTGCTTCCGGTGGCTTTGAGGATAACAGGTTAAGCTTGATCAGTACTCGATCACCTTTCTTGACGACGCTGCCGAGCCCTCCAAGCGGGGCCAGGCTCGCTTCGATGGCTTTACGTATCTCGGCTTCATCGTAAGAATCACATTTCACTATTGATACTTCATAACTCATGATAGTCTTCCTGCACGACTTTTGCCACGACATCCAATAGTATATGAACAAAAAAGCGGTCGTCGAGGCTTTTCGGGCATCAGTCGGCCGAAGGCCGATGCGAAGATGGCCGGGTAATGGACGTGGCCTTTTATGGCCACGTCGCTTAGCGCTTGCGAGCGAGCACGCCAAAGGCGTGCGAGCGGGGTGCAAGCGCGGCCCGGACATTAGACTCGAGGGCCTTTCGGCCCGGTCAAGCACCCGAAAAGCCGAGTAGCCCGGCCATCAGACCGGGCGTCGACCCGCCTAGTACTATCTTTTTTCTAAATTCTTCTTTATTTTCTTTAACTTTATCTTGTCATCGACCTTCTGAACACCGGTATGGCGATCATCAGCATAACGACGCCGAAGACGACCAGTATGATCACTTCGGGCAGAATGTCCGTGATCCCTGCATTCAGGATCATTACCTTTCGCATGGCTGTAATTGCATACGTCAGCGGCAGGGCCTTGGATATGTCCTGCATGAACCACGGCATCTGCTGTATCGGGAAGAACACGCCCGTCAGGAACATCATCGGGAACTGCAGCACTGTCATGAGGATCGTCGCGGTCTCCTCATTGTTCGCTAGCGAAGTCAGCAAAATCCCCAGGCCGATGAAGCTGAAGGTGCCCAGGAACAGCAGCACGAATGCCAGCAACAGGCTTCCTTCCTGGATGGTCACGCCGAAGATCAATACAGCGATGATAATGACGACAATGCCCTGAATGAAACCACGCACCGTCTGCGCGATAGTCTTACCGAATATGATAGACATCTCGCTGACTGGCGCGGCCAGTATGCCGTCGAACGTACCGATCTCCTTTTCATGTGAGATGGCTCTTGGTATGCCCGTCATAGCACCCATCATCACGATCATCATTAAAAGCCCTGGCGCGATGAAGTCAAAGTAGTTCAAGTTGCCCGGGACGGTTCCTTGCGTTACCGGAACATAAGGCGCGATGACTGCTTGAGGATTTACTGTCTTATTTGCCTCGATGCTCAGCCTCTGCACCTGAGCCACACTACTGATCGAACCAAGCCTGCTGACAACCTGTGAGCCGATACCCTGCATGACCATCGATACTTGCGGGATGCTGTTATCAGACAACACCGTAACGTTAGCCTGTATTCCTTTCTCGATGTTGCTGGAGAATCCCTGCGGAATAATGATCGCGCCATATATCTGCCCCTGCCTGACCAGTGTGGTCGCATCATCGATGCTTGCCGCTGATTGAAGGACCATCGGATTCGGGGATGACATGTTGTTCATGGCTTCCAGCTGTGCGAAGAATTGCATGCTGGCGTTGCTATGGTCGAGGTCGACCATCGCGATCGGTATGTTCGTGTAAGAGTTGCCGGTCGGGAAAATGAACCCGGTCATGAGGAGCATGAAGAACGGCATGAGGAACAGGAACATCAGCCCGATGCGGTTACGCTCGAATTCCAGCAGGTCCTTTATCGCTATACGGTAGCTGTCTTGTAAGCCTTTTATGATTCCCATGGTCTCACCTCACTCTTGCCTGTGGCCTTCTGAACGGCCCACGACGCATGCCGCTCGCAGGAGCTTTTTCATTAGCATGGTCACGCATTGCCTTACCTGTTACCGATAGGAACACGTCCTCCAGCGTCGGCTCGTTGGTGCTGATCGTCGAGATCGAGCCACCATCCTGCCGTATCGCATCGAGGATCTTGTCGACACCCTCGTTTCCTTTTGCGCTGATCTTCAAGTCGTACGCGTCCTGTTGATCGACAGCAGCCACGCATTCCAGCTTCTGTATCTTGCCGACCAGTGACGGCGTAAGGTTCGGCACTCGTACTGTAAGCACAGTCATATCGGCTTCTTTTACAAGCTTCTTCAGGTTTCCGGGCGTGTCGAGCGCAATGATCTTGCCGTGGTCTATGATCGCGATACGGTTGCTGAGCGCTTCTGCTTCGACCATCGCGTGAGTCGTAAGAATTACTGTCGTGCCGTTCTTGTTTATGTCTCTTATCAATTCCCTGATGGAGAGCGTCGTCTGAGGGTCAAGCCCCAGCGTCGGCTCGTCCATGAACATGACCTTCGGCTCGGTAAGCAGCGCCCGTATGACGTTGATGCGCTGGCGCATGCCGGTCGAGAACTTCTTGATCTGCGTGTTCTTCCAGTCCACCATGTCCACAAGCTTCAGCAGCTCGTCGATCCTGGTCTCTATCTTTTGCTTGGGCATCTGGTAGAGGTTGCCAAAGAAACGCAGGTTCTCCGCGGCCGTTAACTGCTCATACATGATCATCTTCTCAGCGACGAGCCCGATGCTCGCCCTGACATTGTCCGGCTGTTTCAGAAGGTCATAGCCGTTGACCATTGCGTCCCCGGCCGTCGGCCTCGCAAGCGTGCACAGCATCCTGATCGTCGTGCTCTTGCCGGCACCGTTAGGGCCTAAAAATCCGAAAATCTCTCTATCATTTACGTTAAACGAAATATTGTCAACAGCGGTAAAAGTGCCAAACTTCTTAGTGAGGCCCTGTACCTCAATGGCGTATGTCTCTGTCATGGTTTTTTCTCCGGTAAATCGCCTAATAGATTGTTAAATTCTTGCATCATTTCTTGTCTTTTTCTCTTGAGGTGCTGGATGACTTCTTTGCCTTCCGGCGTTATCGAGTACACCTTTTTACGATCGATCTCTTCCATGGTGACGTAGCCCCGTGACATCAGGAACTCTAGCGCCGGATAAATTGAGCCCGGGCTCGGCTCCCAGTGACCGTGGGTGTTCTCCTCGATCTTATGGATAATATCGTATCCATGCATTGGCGTATCGTTGATCATCTTCAGGATGATCATCTTTAGAAACCCTTTGCGCATCTCGTTATTCATCGCTTCGTCTATCATATATCAGATGCCGATATATCGGTGTCCGATACTCAGCATGTATATCGATGTCCGATATAGCATATATAACTTTTGGTTAATTGCTTACCATGCGGGGATTTAAACCGTCTATTAAACGTATGGCGCCATAATCCTTCAAGGCGGGTATGTATCGAAGTTCTTTAAAAACACTAAAATAGGACGA
Source organism: uncultured Methanocellaceae archaeon (assembly GCA_963780665.1). GTDB lineage: Archaea > Halobacteriota > Methanocellia > Methanocellales > Methanocellaceae > Methanocella. The sequence goes on from CAWACJ010000007.1 coordinate 129,308, forward strand.
GGATTATATTATATTCAAGGTGATACCTTGGGTGACATAAGCGGAAAGCCGGACATCATCGATAATATGCCCGTAGGCGTGCTGATCGTTGACGAGAACATGAAGGTGACTCGTTTCAATGGTACTATGGCAGAACAAATAAGCACTTTTCTAAGCGGGCCGCTTTCCGAAGGTATCGAGTTTTCCCGTATCATGGCAGATGAAAAGGTCATCCTCATGCTGATAGAAACATTATCGGGAAATTCGTCAAGCATGTACGGCTACCATCTCGAAAGCAAGGCCGAAGGCGCTGAAGATCGATATTTTGACTTTATAGCTTCCCCATTGAAAGCTGCTTCCGGGGCTAGCTGCGGAGCCGTGCTTGTCGCGCTGGACGCAACGAGGCGCCAGCAGTACATAGAAGATCTCAAGTCAGCCAGGAACGAAGCGGATTTTTATGTCGACCTGATGAGCCACGATATCCGTAATTTCAACCAGATCACCATGGGATATATCGAGCTTCTACAGCTGTCCGACAGGCTAAGCGCCGAGGATACGGCATACCTTGAAAAGGCGCAAAAAGGTGTCACAGGTAGTAACAGGTTGATCGATAACATCAAGAAGATCCGCATGATCCGCCAGTTCGCCGGCAAAGAGCTAAAGCGGATGGATCTGGGCGAGATATTAAGGCAGGATGCGGAGACAGTTAAAAAATCATCGCCGAATTTGAGTATTACTTTTAGCGAGTCGGTGAATAAAGAAAATCGCTTTGTCATGGCCGATGACTATGTGCATGAGATCTTCCGCCACATCATGGAGAATGCAGTCAAATACGATCCCCACGATCAAAAGCTCATAGATGTGGATGCATCCGAGACCATCGAGCATGGCTGCGCATACTGGATCGTCAAAATCACAGACAACGGTGTTGGTGTGCCGGACGATAAAAAACGCTCCATCTTCGAGCGAATGCAAAAGACGACAAAAGGGGCTGGCCTGGGGCTATCCATAGTGAGCGTGATCGTCGACAAATACAAGGGCAAGATATGGGTCGAAGACAAAGTGAAAGGCGATCCGACAAAAGGCAGCGACTTCATCGTACAGCTTCCCCGAGCATGACCGGTCGAAACCGTCGCGAATGTTTCAGTATAAGCCTCCGGCGGCCGATGCGTTGCGCAAGATAGGTACTCCAACACAAAGACGCAAAGGATTGGTTTAGTTAAAGCCTCCGGCAGCTTGGTGATGCCCCTGTTTTATATCATTAATGTAGCTCAAGATTGTCCCTCTATCAGGTCGCAGGGCCGCCGGAGGCTTTAACTAAAAACATATCCATATTCATTGTGATTAGCAATGGGTCGCCAGGCCGCCGGAGGCATATACAATAACATCTTTGCGTCTTTGCGTTGAGGGCCACTGATTTTACACACCCGGCCGGCACAGGCGGAATAGTTATAAAAAAGATCAGTATGCCGTATTGTTTATGGCCTTACTGATATCCGGGGTAAGGTAATAATGCTTGAATTTGCCGTCCTGTTCGAACCTCACGAGTTCGTCTTTCAGGAACCGCTCCATGTGCCAGTGCACGCTGCTTTTATCCAGGAAGAACTGGTCGGCGAGCATCTGGTTCGTGACACCCGGCTTTTCCATGATCGCATGCAATAGATTCCTGCTCGTGTCATTCTTCAGGTAGGTAATGATGACTTTCTCGATATCGTTACCCGGCCCGTTCCTGAAGATACGCGTGAATTTCCCCATACGCTTCAGTATGATCTTACCCTGAAGCTGGAGCATCTGGACGTGATATTTTACCGTCCCGTTCTTCATGTTTTGCCGGTCTGTGATCTCCGCCTGGGTGCATCCGGGGTTGTCCAGCACGTAATTAAAGATCTTGAGCCGGTTGCCGTTATCGAGCACGTTCTGGATCTTATTGACGATAAAGGGCAAATAGCCGATCATGCCCGCCAATAGCAAGATACCGTCGAAGATAGAAGCCAGCTGTATCCATAGCGGAAGACTCCAATAAGAAACTACCGGCGCATTATTTGCAGCCGTATCGCCAGCCTGCCCGCTGATGCCTGGCGTGACCACATAGTTACCGGGGCCTGAGAAAAGAGGCCCTGTAGCCAGTAAAAATACCAGTATGATCGCAGTCAGGATCAGGATCCCGGCCGCAAGCACATGCTTAAATCGCATTACATCACCATGCCCTTAGATAATAGCCTTCCTGGCTTGACACGTTCATGCCGGTCACTTTAAAAGACCAGCTGCCTGATGCGATACCATCCGGGTTACTGACGGTCAGGTTGATCTCGTTATTTACCTTGCCGTCATAATTATCATAATATGGTCCCAGCACATGGCCGTCAGGCGTGTATATCATCAGCCTCAGGCTGTCGTTGGCCTTCTGCCATTTTAAGCTCACGTTCAGCGTTGTAGAGCTACCCGTGATGTCTTGCTGATGCCATACCGTCTCGCCCTGGCTGATCTGATCATTATATCCGTCTCCCTGTATTGCCACCGGCTTTGGCTCCGTCAGGATCGGGCTTGCGATATTGATCACGCTGTGGAATGCGAACTGGTCTCCCGTCGTCGGGAAGCCGTCACTCATGGGCGGCATCGGGATATTCATGTCCGCGACAAAGCTAGCCATCAATAGGCCGTCCTTCAGCCCCATCGACGAGTACCTTATCCACTGGACCGGATATAAATGGTCTGTTTCGCCCGCGCGGTGCACGATCATGTTCCCGTTGATGAACGTAAAATCATTCTGCTTGATCATGTCATGCCTGTGGCCTGCCATTAAAGCAATCATGTCGTCATGAGTTACCGGGCCTTTAGCCATAGCCAGGGTCACGGTCGTAACGTTATCCCCCTCTACGCTTACCATATGAGAAACAATGCCCGGCATGTCCATATATTGCACGTCCGTCGCATCGGTGGTATTATAGCTTACGTCCTTACCGATCGGATCGATTGAGCCTATGGTCAACGATGCCAGTAATAGGACCACTAATATGACAACGCAACTCTTCCTAAACATTAGCATCAGTATAATATGCAATTATATGGCTATTTATACGTTCTGGCTACATCATCCAACAATAAAAAAATAAGTTGATAATAATCGCCTCTTATCGAAAAAGTTTCAAATTTGGCCATTATATAATCCTTATGGCCGGATCGTTAAACTGTGGCTTGATAGTTGGACGATTGAGCGAGAAATGATTTATATACTGCTGTTCTATGTTCGCCTAGAAGCAAAATGGAGGCCTGGCAAAATGATCAGGACAGAGAACTTAACTAAAGTATATGACGGGGTCAAAGCTGTAGATACCGTCTCACTAAACATTAAAAAAGGGGATGTTTTCGGATTCCTCGGCCCAAATGGCTCTGGAAAGTCCACGACCATGGGAATGATGGTCGGGCTTATCGAGCCGACTTCGGGCAAGTGTTTCATCAATGATATCGACGTGATCCAGCATCCGCTGGAAGTCAAGAAGATCATCGGTTATATGCCGGACGGTCTTGGTTTCTACGATAACCTGAACGCCAGGCAGAACCTGAAATATTTCTCCGAGTTTTATGGTATACCATCGGCGGATGCGGACAAGCGCATCACAGAGCTGCTGGAGTACGTAGGCCTCAAGGGCGTTGAAAAGAAGACCGAGGGCTACTCCAAGGGTATGCGCCAGCGGCTCGGGCTCGCATCGGCGCTGCTGAACGACCCTGAAGTAATCTTCATGGATGAGCCCTCCGCCGGCCTTGATCCGCAGGGAATGATCTGCATCAGGGACGCCATCAAGGACATGGCCGCGAAGGGAAAGACTGTGTTCTTCTCCTCGCATATCCTCGAGGAAGTGCGCCAGGTATGTAACACGATCGGTATCATCTCAAAAGGGAAGATCATCGCGAACGGCACGCCTGACGAGGTGCGTAAGACGATGCAGGGCAAGGATGCGGTCACGATCACCGTAAGGGTCAAAGGCGCAATGCCGAATATAACCGACTCTCGTATCGTCAGCGCCACATATAATGATGGCAGCGCTGTGATACACGCCAGCGAGGATATCAGTGACCTGATATCGGACGAGCTCAACAGGCAGGGCAGGCAAATACGTGAACTGAGCTTGCATGAGCGTACACTTGAGGAAGTATTCCTCGAATCTGTATATAAAGGTGCTTAAAATGAAAACAGAATTTATCGTAGCGACAAAAGAGTTCAAGGATTATTTGATGAGCAAGCGTTTCCTCATCATATTCGCTGCGCTAGTGCTTATGTGTATAGCGGCGATCATATCGGGCATCAGCTCATATAACACGCAGGTCACGGATTACAACAATATCCTGTCACGTGTAAACACCAACTCGACCGGATTTGGCGCGAGAGCGGCGGCGTCAATGCCGTCCATGCTACTGGTCTTCGAGAGCTTTGGCAGCACTTTCACGACGATCGGATGGCTGCTCGCGATCGCCGTCGGATTTGACCTGATCTCGAAGGAGAAAGAAACCGGCAGCCTGAAATTGCTCCTGTCCCGGCCTACGTTCAGGGACTCGGTCATCAACGGTAAAATACTGGGATCATCGGCAATACTGATCGTCGCGCTAGCAGCGACGTTCGTGGTAGCGCTTGCCATCCTGTTATTCAATGGCCTGGTACCTACGGGTGATGACCTGTTACGGCTGATCGTATTCTTCGTTGCAATGGTATTGTTCTGTATCGCGTTCCTTGCGATCGCCATGGCGGCCTCGACCATATCGAGAAACTCTACGCTGGCCGTCCTTATTGCGATCGGCGTGGTAATGTTCTCCACGTTGCTGCCCACATTCACCGGCTCGATCCTCGGTATTGTGATGGGGTCCGCGCCTCAGATGACCCTGCCGTCGGCTGGTGTAAGCGATTCTAGTGGCAGCTCTTCAAGCAGCGGCGCCACGTTCGTCAACTATGCGGGCGGTAATGGCCAGCAGGGCGGTGGGGCTTCGAATCGGACAATGTCAATGACGATCAATCCGGCGTATACCAGTTACTGGAATACACGTAACCAGATTACCGAAGCCGTAGACCTGCTCTCTCCGACCCAGGACTTCACCGGCATCATCAACGTCGTAGTGAACCGCCAGTCGACCCCGCTTACAACCGATTCAAATATCGCGGGCAGGTTCGTGATCAACGGCGTGAGCATCACCAGCAGTAATGCCTTAGGCAACACCCTGCCGTCGGTATTACCACAGGTACTCGCGCTGGTCGTCATGATCATCGGTGGTTTTGCGCTGTCATATGCCAAGTTTATAAGGATGGACGTGAGATAAAATATGCCAATTTTTTTAGGGTGGACGTAAGATGAGCGTAAAACAAGTAATACTATCAGTACTACCGGTACTGTTAATGTGCTTGATCGTAGCAGGGGCTTTCCAGGCCCCTGCTCAGGCTGCAAACACCAACTCTGTGGTGTACACCGGCACGGTAGTGGATAATGGTAACGGCAGCACTCCGATCCAGGCCAATGGCTGCTATGTAACGTTCTATATTAAAGATCCCGGGACAGTCCGTGCGACAATCGTGAGCACGAATTACCAGATGGCCGATACGAATGTGCCGGTCGGCCAATCCGTATATTATTATGACCAACTGGTCCTGCTGGTCGGAGCTGTGTCACAGCAAAGCGACGGCAAGTGGCAGGCAGAAGTAGTGCTATCGATACCATCGACCACGACTACGGCATCAGGGACCTCAGTGACCTCCCAGACGCCTGGCCAGACTGCGCTGGCAGGCGATTCGGTGTCGTTCCCGATCACGATCACGAATAATAACGATGGCGATAGGACATATACGCTGTCCGCGTCGGGCGCTTCAGGCTGGGGACTGAGTTTTGAGCTTGGCAGCAAGAACATATACCAGGTAACCGTTCCAAAGTCGCAATCGATGACTGTTAACTTTGTCGTGCAAGCACCATATACCGCATCGATCGGCCAGCAAACGTTCACCGTGAGTACGGGCGACGCCAGCATGAACGTGAACGTGGACATCACGAGCGTGAATGAGAGTGTCTCGGTATCACCCAAGGTCAGCACGGTCATCTCCTATGTAGGCTCTAAAGCATACTACGATATCACTCTCGATAATTTACAGGCGCAGGATAATGATTATAAGCTCTCCTTAACGGGATTGCCTAATGATAACTGGTACTATGCATATCTGACCTCAAGGAGCAGCACGGATGAGATGGCGGAGACGATCGTGCCGGCATCGACCACACAGAGCATCGTGCTCGAGATAGTGCCACCCTACAATGCGGTAGCCGGGATATACAACTTCACGGCAGTGGTCACCACTACGGACGGCCTGGTCATCTCAAAGAACCTGACGCTGCAGCTAAAGAGCGGCACGGGCATGAGCGTGAATTACGATCAGCTCCAGTACAGCTCTACGGCGGGTAGCACGATCAAGATCCCGATCTATGTGACAAACACAGGTACTGCTACGCTTACGAATGTCTACGCATCGGTATCCGCGCCCTCGGGCTGGATAGTCACGTCATCGCCGAACTCGACAAGCACGCTCCTTGCCGGTAAGACACAGACATTTTACTTGAGCGTGCAGTCGCCGGGTAACATCGTAGCAAGCGACTACAGCGTTGTCGTCACGGCTAAGAGTGATCAGGAAGCGGCATCCGATGATACGTTCAGGATCACCATTACTACGCAGTCGTACATACCGTACATCGGCGGCGGCCTCATCATCGTAGTGCTGGTTGGGCTGTTTTTCATGTATAGAAAGTACGGGCGCAGATAAACTGCCCCGTTCTCTTTTTTATTTGATATTTCGAATGCACGTTCTATATCCAGCCCGGGCTGTGTTGGCACCAAAGGCAGAAAAAAGTGTTAATTCATATTATTTTTTTAGTACTTGCTCTACGGACTGGAAATCGTCCTCGTAGATGTGAACATTATCGCCTATGCATCGTAACGTGCCCAGCGAGAAATCAGTCGGTCCGATGAGCTCATCCTTCACGAGTTCCTGGAATGCCATGAGGTTTGCCTCAAAGGCCTTGAACATGTCCCACGAGCGATAATGAATATGGACGTCCAGGCGGTGATTTTTATGCGGGAAGACCCATATGCGCTGGAAACAGGGCTGGTCCTCTTTTTTCATACAATCTATCTTGGGCATCCAGGTGATCGCCTGTATGCGCTTTGACTCGTAGCGGTAATCTTTCAGCTGTTCGCTCATCCACTTTAGCTGGTCGAACCCTTCATAGTTTACCATACGATCGATGTATGTGTACTCGAAGCCGTGCTTGCCTGCCGACTCGCGCTTGAATTGCTGCTTGTAGAATTGAATGCGGTCAGGGCTGCAGAACGGGTCCTTTTTATGCCAGACCTGGACCGGGTTCTTTATTTCAAGGAGCATGCCATTGATCATTTTCGCTTTCACGCCATACTCCGTATCGACAAGCTGTCCTCTTCTGTATATCTCTCCTACCGCCCAGAACCAGGCCTCGGAAAGCGTGTCAAATTCCCCGGCAAGCATCGATGTAACCTCTAAAAGATACTAAACTCTATACCGCTTACTAAATAAACCTAATCTTGCGATTATGCGTCCTGCACAAATTGTATTTGGTAAATCTACCGGATATATCTAATAAAGTAAAAAGTTTAGATCCCCGGCTGAAACGGGCACAGAATCATGCATGTATTAATCGATCCAGTTGAGGATCACTTTGCAGTTCCTGGCTGGCGCCCTGAGGTTCTTTTCTGCCGGGTACCCGAAGATCAGCGGCGCGACAAGATTGTGATCGGCCGGCGCAGCGATCTCGTCCAGAACGTCGCGGTCCATTGACAAGGTCTGGCCGGTCCCCACCCAGCAGCTGCCAACACCCAGCGAGCTTGCCGCCAGCATCATGTTTTCCGCCGCCAGAGAACAATCCCTGGCAGGGGTATGCCCGTCCCAGCTTGAGAAGACAAGCACAAGGAGGGGAGCACCGTAAAAGAAGTCCATATTCGGATCCCGAAACAGGTCTGCCCACACTCCACATTCCGGGATAATAGAAGGGGGTTTGTTATACTTTACAAAGAGCTGCCTGGCTCGCTCCCCGAATCTCTTGATCATATCCCGGTTTCGAATTATGATAAAACGCCACGGCTGCCTGTTACCGCCGTTGGGGGCATAGGTGCCCGCCCTTAGTATCTCCTCGACGACTTCGTCGGGGACGCTTTCACTTGTAGACTTCCTGACCGACCGTCGGGCATAAATATTCTCCAGGACCGGGTTGGAGAAACTGGTACATTGCGGAACTTTTTTATGTTTCCTGGCGTGCCTGTCACTGTATCACCGAGGTTTTTTATAACTGTGATATACATTTAAAAAGTTTCTGATTTTTAAATTCGAGAACTTAATCTATGACGAATCAGAAAGAAACCTCTTGGGGATTATACTACCTATTATATGCGATTGAAAGTATTTTTATCAATATGCGACGATGTTGGCGTTATTTTAATTATTATTGGGATTACTTTCAGCATGCTCTTGGTCAGGATATATAAACACTTGCATGATATTATGGTATTGTACTAAAATATCGCACACGCCCTACACGGTTCAGGGCCGGGCTGCGATATCGACCATCCTGTATATCTAACATCCCAACCCCAAACAATTAATGGCCGGGCTTTCCACCCGGCCATCAGGATTCTTTTTTCATATTATTAAAAACCATCAGGGCAAGGCGATTCATCGTTCATGAGAGAACGGTTAAATAGTCAGCCTATCCTCGTTTCTGGTAGCGAGGGACGTCAAAGCCCCCGATCACTGTGATCAACATATACGTGCCGTCGGATATAACACCGACGACGGCGCCATGGATATCACCCACGCCAAAGCCGACGATGGTGCAGACTCCCGTACCGGGCATAAATACGGCGACTGCCACGGCTGTTGCGACCCCAATGCCTACGGCAGTGCCGAATTCCGGCAGCGGATCGAGCATGCCTATTGCCATCGCCATATTATGCGTGGCAGGGATGGCAGCCGGTGCGGTATACTTCCTGGCATTCAAGAAAAAATAAGTCGAAGGGGCCTTTATGGCTCCTCTTTTTTAATCGACAGAAGCATTATGAACTCTCGCACTTTACCATAAAATACAAGAATGGCTCGTTCGCTATGATTATCGCCTTAAATTTTGGTATATGATATATTTATCGTTTTATATATTAAAAATTTTTATCTTGCCGCTATTTCAGCGATTTATTGGCGAATTATTGCTTTTAATTGGCTGAAGCTTGTTATACAGAAGTGCGTTAGAGTCTTATGTAGTATAAGACTAAGCGATAGGAATGTAAACTATGGCCGCGAATGCGAGCAATCTGGAAAATCTCCAAACAGGAGTGTGCGCAGGTGATCATCATGACCGCCTTAGCGCTGTCGATGAGCTCGGGAAGCTTCACGACGAGCATACTGTCCCTCTATTACTGCTAGCGTTAAAAGATGAAGAATACGAGATACGCGAAACTGCATATGTCGCTCTCAGGGGGATCGGCGTGAAAGCCATGCCCTACCTGGTGAAAGCCATGAAAGACGACAGTTTTTACGTACGCATGTATGTATCCCTGGCCATAGCCGATTACATACTTGAAAATCCCTCCCGCAAGTATGATGATGACCTTGTCGACGCACTCACGCATGCACTACTGGATAAAAGCATATACGTCAGGCGCTCTGCCTACGACGCCCTGAAGACGATCGAGTACAATAAGGTCATCAAGTCCCTCATCAATGCGCTGGACGATGAAGACCACGACATTCGAATAGAAGCGATCACCGCTTTGGGGCGGATCGGAGATCGCAGGGCTGTTAAGGCTCTGTCACGGGCGATGCACGTTCAGGACGAAAGCATACGCAGGTGTGCAGCCCATGCCATGGGCCTTATCGGTGATAAGCGTGCGATAGTGGCCCTGATCAGCGCCATGGAAGACGCCGACGGCAGTGTAAGGAGAGAAGCCATACGCGCGCTTGGCGCCATAGGCGACGAAAAAGCTGCAATGTACTTATTGTGCGCGCTAAGGGACCGGGAGCCCGTGGTCCGGCATGAGGCGGCGAACGCTTTAAGCCTTCTAAAGTCTCCTCGTTCGATCACCCCCTATGTCATGGTCATAGACGATGATAGCGCACGCGTGAGGCAGGAGGCTGTTAAAGCACTGGGGCGCTCAAGAAGCTCGAAAGCTGTCGAGCCGCTTATGCGATCATTGTGCGATAGGAACGCTTACGTCAGGGAAGCAGCGTGCTCGGCGCTGGCTGAGATCGGAAGGCCTGCGATCAAGCCTCTGGAGGCATTACTGTCGAGCGGCAACCCACAGGTCTGCACTGCGGCGAGGAAAGCTCTGATCATGATCAACGATCTGTCTGCTTCAAAGCGCAAAAAGCCAGTTCAAAGCTTACCTGTTGATGTCCCGGCGTTCGCATCGGATAATTTTTTTAACCCGTTAGAAAAAGCCGGACAAGCAAGCCTGTCATCCTTTAACCTGTGATCCTGTCACTGAGCCAGGGTCACAGTCCAGCTGTCCGCCCAGTTCACGCTGAGATAATAGTCGCCCGTATATGGTATGACGACTGTCTTTGAGACCTGTGTCAAGCGGTTTTCATCCATTACGTATAGCTGGATCAAGTTAAAATTTTGTGAGCCCGGCGCCTTATAGTTCAAGCCGATGCTGCATCCGAACCCGTTGCCCTGCAAATTAATTGTCACGGTGGCGTTGCCTTCTTTTAGCAAGAACGGGTCTTTTCTGGCGTTTACGTTATAGGGATATGTGCCTGAGGCGGTGATCGTATCGCCGGAGCGGACGATTTCCACGTTTTGAGTGGAAGATATCGGAGTGGACTCATCGCTGTGTACCGGGCCTGAGTATGGCGAAGGTGTAAGCGATGGTATAGCCGAGCACCCGCAGACAGATATACAAAAAACTAGTGTCATGATGATCAACAGGAGTGGGGCTAAAGTATTACTCATTTTATACACCGATACTATCTGGATATGGCTTTGAGCGGATATATATTGCTATTCAATCCGAACATATTTTTTCTATGATCCTGCCTGCATTATCATATCTACCCGGTCCGTGAGTGCTGTCATCGAGCTTCAGATACCGCAGCTTCGCTGCCCTGTCTTTTCGAAGTACTGCTGGTGATATTCCTCCGCTTTATAGAACGTCTTTGCAGGCGTGATCTCTGTCACGATGGGCTTCGAAAACTTCCCGGACTTTTGTAAGCTTTCCTTTGATGCTTTCGCTTTTTCTTCCTGCTCCTTATTCTGGTAAAATATGGCGGAGCGGTATTGTGAGCCAATATCAGGCCCCTGCCGGTTCGGGGTGGTAGGGTCATGATGGCTCCAGAAAACGTCGAGCAGCTGGTCGTATGTCACTTTCGCCGGATCGTAAACGACCTCGGTTGTTTCCGCATGGCCGGTCCTGTCCGTGCAGACTTCTTTATAGGTGGGATTTTCCGTATGCCCGCCCATAAAGCCGACAGCGGTGGCTACCACACCAGCCAAGTGCATGAATGCATCCTCTACATGCCAGAAACAGCCTGCAGCGAAGTATGCCTTTTCGAGTTTTGGGTTGTCCGCGTTCATCATAACGACCATTTCGCATCCTTCAATAAGCTAATATCTACAATAAATAACAAAAAGTTTAGCATGAACCAACCGGGTTAACTGTAAATGGCCTTATACATAAGAGTTGATGCTAGAAAATTTCGCACAATAAAATGTTCGATAATATTTTCTAATTATACCAATATTATTTTCATATATTTTATTACTTAATTTAATTGTTTCTACTAAGAACAAATAAATACACATATAGAACAAATTGTGATATACCTTCTACATAACGCGATTTTTGCATGAAATTTTAGTTAAAAACAAAAAGAGTTATATACACTTATCTTCTGATTATGATCTGTAATGGGCTAAGGATTGGAGTGAATCTACCCTAATATACGATTCAAAATGAGAAAAATTCGAAAAATATTTCGAAAAATGCTCATTCTTCGATCCCGATCTGCAATGAGGATCTCATACGAAATATGAATCCCTCTTTCAGAAACCATCATCCAAAAACAACCGAAATTATTGACAACAGGATAATTTCGGCATTAACGATAAAAATGAAATACTGAGTTTAAATGGGGCATAATTGTAAAAATGGAGGTCTAAACACATGGCTACACAACCGCTAAAACCTTTGGAAATCTTACTGGCAGATGATAATCCCGGAGACGTACGTCTATTTATTGAATCCTTAAAAGACGGAAAAGTACTGAACCACCTGAACGTTGCCTGGGATGGCGAGGAAGCGATAAACTATCTCAGGCAAAAGGTGGCAGGCGGACTTGCGCCCCGACCGGACTTCATCATATTGGACATAAATATGCCCAAAATGACCGGACTCGAAGTCCTCATAGAGATGAAGAAAGATCCGTCTCTAGCGACCATACCCGTAGCGATACTCACCTCATCGGAAGCGGAAAAGGACATGATGACCGGTTATGAGAACGACGTTAATTGCTATGTCACTAAGCCCCTGGATTTCGAGAAATTCATCAGCGCTCTCCTGTCAATCGAGAACTACTGGCTCGTAGTCGTCAACCATAAGGATGACGGTGTGGAGAACTAGGATTCATACTTTCTAATGTTCTAATGTGAAAAATCTCAATAACAATAACAAATGGTGATAAAAATGGCCTCAGTTGAACTTAGTGAAAAGTCACTTAAGTTAGTCGAGATGCGACGCGGGGATCGGTCCGTCAACCAATATATAAACATGGTGATAGAGAACATCTATGATAAGATGTCGTCATCCGGGCTGATCATTAGCGGCGCCAGCCTGTTTGATATCCTGGAATCTAAGCTGGTCCCTGTCGCACCTGTTGTCGTTCCAACAAACCAGATCCCGGATATCATTAAGGCTCTGAAAGCTTCTTGCCCTGGAAAAATACCATACAACATGTTTTACCAGGAATGTATCGAGCACGGAGTCCCCAAGTCAGAGATGGAGGAGGCTACGCAGAATAATAGAGGCCTTTTCCAGATACAGGTTTATAACGACGACGAATATGCAAAACTCCTTCTCGTGATCATCTACAATTACCTGAAGGAGAAGTACAGCACTAGCTTATCCACATCACAATTCTACGGGAAGTGCCTGGAAGAAGGCCTTAACATAGACGATATCCGGTATTCGGAAAGCGTATGGCAGATCGTCATACCCGACCAGGAGAAACTTAAGGAGCTGGCGGCAAAGACCGATGCGATGGGCATTGAAAACCGGCTCTTAAAGCTGTTCTACGCGATAAAGGCCGAATATCCCGATACAATTCCAATTGCGGTTCTCCAGACCAAATGTTCGCAGTTCGGCATGTCAAAGGATGATGTCGGAAACCTTGAAAAGATCTATACAAGGCATCTTCTCTCAAAGCACAATGAGATGCTAGCCGGAACGCCAAAGGCGAAGAAGGCCGAAGCGGAAGCTAAGCCAAGCATTAAAGATGTCAATGCCAAGGTGAAGCGCGTGCTAGACGAAGCGGTCGGACTCTATGGCGATAACGTCCCGGAGCTTGCATTCATGGATAAGTGCAAGGCAGCCGGATTCAGTATTGAAGAACAAATGTATGCCAGAAAGCTGTTTGAGGATTACCTGGAAGCTCTCGTCAGCTACAAAGAAATCAAGTACATGAATAAAAAAGCGCACATCATCCTCACGTCACTTCGTAAGACCTATCCGGGCAAGATCCCCTACAATGTCTTTTACAATAAATGCAAGGCGCTCGGCATGAAAAACGAGGAGATCGCGGAAGCCATCAAGCAGTCCGGGCATATGATATCCACTGAAAAGAGCGATGAACAACACTACCTGAAAGTTCTCGACGATATAATAACCGATCAGAAAAAGGCAACCACTTAAAGACTGGTGATAGATATGGAAAACAAAAAATCATTGAAAAAAATAAGCGAAGAGGAAAAGTCCAGGCAGGCCCGGGACGTATCTGCGGAATGCGATGACGGGCTGGCCGCCAGCATTCAGAAGATAGCCCATGTCGGCTACCTGGCATGGGAAACGGGCACAAAGAAAGCGGCCTGCTCGGAAGAGGTATGCAGCATACTGGGCCTGGCCCAGGATGAGAAGACACTGACCCTGGACGCGCTTCTGGCGCTTATCCACCAGGATGACCGGGAAAAGGCCGCAAAGGCAATCGGGGAGAACATCGACGGTAAAAACGCCGAAGTTACGAGCTTCGAGGCCCGAGTCGTCTCCGCGGACGGTTCTACGAAATACGTAAGCTGCACGCCCATCTTTAAGGAAGCGGGCGATGGCACGAAGGTGCTATACACCATCCTCCAGGATATCACCGTGCTCAAGAACTCCGAGATGGAGTTCAAGAAGAACGCTGCGATCCTGAACCGGGCGCAGAGCATCGCCCACGTCGGCACATGGGCCTGGGACCTCCGGACTAACGAATACCAGTGGTCCGACGAGATGTTCCGCATGTTCGGGTATGACCCGAAAGATTTCCAGCCGACCAGGGACTGGCTCTATGAGCATATCCACGAGGCGGATAGAGACCTGTTCCAGTCTTCCGTCCGGGGTGCCCTGGCAGAGAATAAGTTCTTCAACATCGACATAAAGATCGTCCGGCCCGACGGCTCCATCCGATACATAAATTGTATGGCAGACAAGTGTATCCGGGACAAGGAAGGCAAGGCCAAGAGGATCTTTGGCATCTTCCAGGATATCACAGAGCGCAAGCTGGAACAGCTGGAGATCAAGAAGGAGCACGCCATTCTCAACCGGGCGCAGAGCATCGCGCACCTGGGTAACTGGGCCTGGGACCTGAGAACCAACACGTTCAAGTGGTCTGACGAATTGTTCAGGATCTTCGGCCATGACCCCCAGGCATTTGAGCCCACTATGGACTGGCTCATGTCAAGCATTCATCCGGATGACAGAGAGACTTACCAGAAGGCTGTGGATGCTGCTTTCAACGAAAACAAGTACTTTAATATTGACATACGGATCGTAAGGCCTGATGGCTCTATCCGGTATATTAATACCCTCGCCGATAAGTGTATCCGCGACAAGGAAGGCAAGCCCAGGAGGCTTTTCGGCATCCTGCAGGAAATCACAGCGCGCAAGCTGGAAGAGCAGGCGGTCAAGAAAGAAAAGGTGATCCTGAACCGGGCTCAGAGCATCGCGCACCTGGGTAACTGGGCCTGGGACCTGAAGAAGAACACGTTCACCTGGTCCGATGAGTTGTTCAGGATTTTCGGCTACAACCCCCAGGAGTTCCAGCCTACCATGGACTGGCTCATGTCAAGCATTCATCCGGATGACAGAGAGACTTACCAGAAGGCTGTGGATGCTGCTTTCAACGAGAACAAGTATTTCAACATCGATGTACGGATCGTAAGGCCCGATGGCTCTATCCGGTATATTAATACCCTCGCCGATAAGTGTGTCCGCGACAAGGAAGGCAAGCCTACGCGCCTTTTCGGAATCTTGCAGGATATCAACGAGCGTAAGCTCGAGGGACTGGAGATCAAGAAAGAAAAGATGATCCTGAACCGGGCGCAGAGCATCGCGCACCTGGGTAACTGGGCCTGGGACTTGAAGAAGAACACGTTCACCTGGTCCGATGAGCTATACAGGATCTTCGGCCATAACCCGCAGGCATTCGAGCCCACCATGGACTGGCTCATGCTAAGCATTCACCCGGACGACCGGGAAGCCTATAAGAAGGCTGTGGATGCCGCTTTCAACGAGAACAAGTACTTTAACATCGATGTACGGATCGTAAGGCCCGATGGCTCTATCCGGTATATTAATACCCTCGCCGATAAGTGTGTCCGCGACAAGGAAGGCAAGCCTACGCGCCTTTTCGGAATCTTGCAGGATATCAACGAGCGTAAGCTCGAGGGACTGGAGATCAAGAAAGAAAAGATGATCCTGAACCGGGCGCAAAGTATCGCGCATATGGGTAACTGGGCCTGGGACTTGAAGAAGAACACGTTCACCTGGTCTGACGAGCTATTTAGGATCTTCGGCCATAACCCGCAGTCATTCGAGCCCACTATGGACTGGCTCATGGAGCGCGTGCACAAGTCGGACAGGGAAGCCTATAAGAAGGCGGTTGATGCTGCCTTCAACGAGAACAAGTACTTCAACATCGACATAAAGATCGTCCGGCCTGATGGCTCCATCCGGCATATCAACACCCTCGCCGATAAGTGCCTCCGCGACAAGGAAGGCAAGCCCAAGAGGCTTTTCGGCATACTCCAGGACATCACCGAACGGAAGGTGGTTATGGAGGAAGTCAAGAAGAAGGAAGCCGTGTTGAATCGGGCGCAGCAGATCGCCCACGTCGGCAACTGGGCCCTCGACCTCAGGAACAACAACTTCAACTGGTCGGACGAGGTCTTCCGCATCTTCGGCCATAACCCGCAGGAATTCCAGCCGAGCATGGACTGGCTGGGCACGCACGTCCACCCCGAGGACAAGAAGCTGTTCAGGAAATCGGTCAATATGGCGCTCTGTGAGAACAAGCTGTTCTACATCGACATGCGCGTCATGCGGCCGGACGGGACTGTCCGTTATGTGAACTGGGTGGCGGACCGCTGCAGGAGAGACGAGGTAGGCAATCCGAAGCACCTCTTCGGCATCATTCAGGATGTTACAGATAGAAAGAACCAGGAGGACGAGTTCAAGCGGAACGCGGACATCCTGGCGAGGGCGCAACAGGTCTCTCACGTCGGCAACTGGACGCTGGACGTTGGCAATAAGTTCTTTACCTGGTCGGACGAGGTCTTCCGGATCTATGGCTACGAGCCAAAGGACTTCAAGCCCACCATGCACTGGGTCATATACCACGCCTCCCAGGAGGATAAGGAAAGGATTAAAGCGGCCATCGACGGGGCCATCAACGAAGGAAAGCCTTTCAACGGCGATTTCCGCATCGCCACACTGGACGGCGACCTGCGCTACGTGAGCTACACCTGCGACAGCATCGAAAAGGACAGCAACGGTAAAATCAAGTCGATCAACGGCATCATCCAGGACATCACCGAAAGAAAGAAGGCCGAGCTAGAGATCGTCAAGGCCCGGGAAAATCTTGAGGCGAAGGTCGCCGAGAGGACCGCCCAGATCGTCCAGGCCAACGAGCTGATGCAGAAGGAGATCGAGGAGCGCAAGAAGACGG
Organism: uncultured Methanocellaceae archaeon; assembly: GCA_963780665.1. GTDB lineage: Archaea > Halobacteriota > Methanocellia > Methanocellales > Methanocellaceae > Methanocella. The sequence goes on from CAWACJ010000007.1 coordinate 146,529, forward strand.
AGTGCACCCTTGACAAGGAGCGCTTCGAGCTCAAGAGCTCCAACGAGCAGCTGGAGCAGTTCGCATATATCGCCTCCCATGACCTGCAGGAGCCACTCCGCATGGTGAACCAGTACGTCCAGCTCATCGAAAAACGCTATAAGGGCAAGCTGGACCCCCGCGCTGACGAGTATATCAAGTTCGCCACCGACGGGACAGCACGCATGAGGCAGATGATCGTCGACCTGCTGGAGTTCTCGCGGGTCGGCAGCAAGGATAAGCCGCTGGAGCCGACCAACCTGGAGGAAGTCGTCAGCCAGGTGCTGAACAACCTAACGGTCGCCATCGACGAGAGCGGCGCCAAGATGACGCACGACCCGATGCCGACCGTTATGTCGGACTTCACCCAGATCATGCACGTCTTCCAGAACCTGTCGAGCAATGCACTCAAGTTCAGGAAAGAAGGCGTGGCGCCCGAAATACACTACGGTGCGGAGAAAAAGGGCGACGAGTGGGTGTTCTCAGTGGCGGATAACGGTATCGGTATCGACCCGAAGTACTTCGATAAGCTGTTCATCATCTTCCACCGCCTGAACAGCGCTGCGACATACAAGGGTAACGGTATCGGCCTGGCCATCTCTAAGAAGGTTGTGGAGCGCCACGGCGGCCGTATATGGGTAGAATCAGAGCTGGGCAAAGGCACGACGTTCTTCTTCACCCTGCCAGCGATCATAGCCCCGGAAGTCGGCGAGGACAAGCTCAAAGCGCCGGCCATCTCGTAAGAAAAAGGCTTCTAGCGTCGAAACCTTTTTCTTTTTTCTTTTTTTACGTTATCCTTGGGCATGCCTCAAAGAATATCAAGTATGCTAAGGGCAAGCACGCGATGCTTTGTTGAGCACACGAATTTTGATTAACCACTAAGGTCTCTAAGTCGACACAACTCTCACAAAGGCTTTTTTGTAAAATGGGATACGATGTAATGGCTATCGATAATGTTACCTATATCACATCATAACAAACAAAAACCCACAAATATCTAAAAATAGTACCATTAAATTACGTACGCTATGAGCTTCTTGTCGATTTTGTGGTCTTTGTGATAAAAGACTTACGTGGTCTTTATAGTCCTGGTGGGCTTAATGTGGGTATGTCGCCAGCATGCTGTCATCAATGACGTCGATGTATCGGGCTTGGTTGGCCGAGATGTACAGGATGTGATTGTCGACCTGGACTTTAATGTCACTCGGCTTGGGCTTCCTTACCGTAGTGGGCAGCATGACAGGGCCGCCGCAGAAGGTACAGACTCTGAAGTCACTGTCTTGTGCTTTTATAAAATCCTTAACTTCTTTTGTGATTAGGAACTCCTTCAAAATCGTCACCATCGTTTTTTACTTCTCTTATTGTACCGATTAATTGTAAATATACTTACCGCTTTAGTCGATTAGTCCCATTTTCTAATATAATGTATTGAATGGCTATAACAAGGCATGCAAACAGTCGTACCTCAACCCGACATATAGCGATTTATTCCTTGGGTTATATTTATATATAAATCGCAGAATAAATTGAGCTATAATCTACCGTATAACTGGTTGAGGTGCCAAACTTATGATCAAAGTCAAGCTTTTACTGTCGATCGCCATTATCCTGACGATGCTTATGATGGCCGGATGCACGGGAACGAAGACTGCTGTGGACACAGGCCATATGGGGACTGCCATGACCAGCGCCGCAGACTACTATCATGCGAAGGTCAATGACCTCAAGCAGCAGATCGGCGCGATACGGACCATAGCGCAGCCGGACAATAATAGCACCCCTGACGACTACCAGCGATGGCTGGACCAATACCAGGCTTCGATCAACGATACGTGGGATCAATATAACGATACGGCCAAAGCCGGCAATGCGTATTTACTTCAGCTCGACAATACAAGCGACGAATACCGGAGTGTCACTTCCGACCTCGACGTGTTCAAGAACGATATCAATAGTCTCGAAAGCAATTATCAGCAGATGGTTGCCAGGGTCGAGATATATAAGGCAAAGCTAGACGCGCTAACTAAATATAAAGACGCGCTGAACGCCACCTCTGCTGCCTATAATAAACTGGCCGGCCTGGGCGGTAGCATGAAAATAAACTCCATGAGCGACTACAGCTCCTACATCGGCCAATATAAATTACTGATAGACGACTATGACGCCAGATGTAACGATGCCATCGATGCAGGCCATACGTACCAGCAGTATTGTGATCCGCAGAGTGCGGAATACGCCGGCATAGCCCAGAACGAGAATGCGCTTAAGGACGCCATGGGCAAGGCACAGGCATCATATGATAAGTTAAAAGCGGACGTCGCCAATAAATATAACACACAGACGAATACACAGGCGGCCGCAAGCGATTATACCAGTAAGATGGACAAGGTCACGGCAGCAAAAGCAGACCTGGATAAGTACAACTCAGCCTCTGCCCTGGAGAAGGTCAATTACAATTACGTGACAGGCTACAGGCAAAAAGTCGCGGCATTTGACTCGCTATGTAACGATGCCATCTCTTCAGGCGACTCATGCCTGCAATACCTGGACAAGACCAGCGCGGAATATAAGACCGTGACCGATAACAAAAAGGCGATGGAAGACGCGAAGACACAGTACCATACGAACCTGGATAAGCTGATCACCATGTATAATAACCTCCACATGCTCGATCCGATAAAATAGTGCAGGATATTATTTCCTGCTTTTTTCATTTTTTGATATACTATTTTTCCCTCATTACTTATTTGTAACTTAACTTTTATATCATAGGCTTCGTAATGTACAATCATCGATTTCGGTGGGGATCGAATGGTCAAAACGGACGAACTGCTCACAACCATTGGTATGACGTGCCCAAATTGTCATCAAATATCTGACATTGAGTTCCACAGGGAACTAGACACGCTTCCTATACCATTTCTCAAGCTCGTAAAAGTGAGTGGAATCACCTGCAAATGCCCCGCCTGCGGCAGGACGTTCAAATATGCGAACTCGGATAAGCTCTACCGTTACATGAATAAATCCGGAAAGGAGTTCCAGAGATCGTATTTTATCAATAATCTCCTGGCACTGGCCATACCTATTGTCATCGCCATTGCGATCATAGCGATCGCATCAATTGTAATACCGGTCGTCGCGCCGATCTTGAGCCCGCCGCACACGAGCTTGCCGAGAGTTTCAGATAATATTTCGACGCCGCTGGATCTATACAGATATAACGTGGACGCAGCCAATCAGACGTGCTACGCATTTTTCCAGCTATCGGCTAATGGCACGCCTATAGACATGACGGCGCTAAACGTCTCGATAATGATGAACGGCAATCTCACGTATAAGAATATCTGGCGATATGGCAATAGAACCATAAGCTGGGTCAATGCAAGCCACGTCGGCTCGATGCTGAACCATAATGATAAAGTGCAGGTCATCCTGAACCTGAGCCGCTATCATTTCAACAGTACGGACAAGGTGGAACTACTGTTCCAGATTTTCGACCATACTCCATATGTTCATTCATATACGGCAAATATCCAGGCCGTACCGACCGTTAGCGCGGTAAGCACGAACGTAACGGGAAAAGCAACGATATTCGGGCACGTTTACCTGAACAACTTCGCCAGCCCGGGCATTACGCTGAAATTCAGCGATATAAATGATTCACACTCTATAGTCGTCGATAATTCCGGATATTACCGCATAAGCCTGCTTCCGAATACGCCCTATACGGTCATAGCCACGGATCCTGACCTGGGGGTCTTGATGAATGACACGGCCCCGAGAACGTTCGTGAACAACAGTACGGTGGATATAACGCTTCATACCTGATCTGATCCAAAAACATTATCATGGAAGTCCTACTCATAGCTGCCCGGGAGATCGAACATGGAAAAACTTGAAGAAGAAGAGACTGCTGCGACCGTTTTTACCTACCTGATCAAGGGGCTTTCGAAGGGTAACATAGAAGAAGTGAAAGCCGAGCTCAAGAAAAAGCTGACACCGATCAAGGAGCTGTACAGCCTTAACGACGATGTGTACCCGATATACATTGACTTTTGCCTGGAGAACAAAAAGTTCCTCAAGGTGCAGGACACGATCGAGGTCTTCGGCGATGCCATAACCGCCGGTAAAGTCCCCCACGATAAAGAACGGATCATGCTGGGCTGGGTCATGGACATCCAGAACCAGGTAAGGACTTACGGGAACATCAAGACAAAGAGACGCTAAAACTCCTGGTCGATCTACTTTTTTTTAAATTGCATAAAAACGATTACTATTCCTGCGAGATTTACTCTGAATAGGGATGCAGTAAACTATATCCGGACTGTTGATTAGAAAATAAAAAAGAATTTTTTTTTAAATCAGCCCATTATATAATACCCGAACTGATTGATTGCACCGACGTTATAGCTGCTGTCCGGAACGATCTCGAATGTGAGATCGGGACTACTGGCGATTCCCTGCACAAAATTTCCGTCATCAACAAACGTACCATAGTCTATATTTAAGTGCATTGGGGCTGTCGACTGTTGGTCCTCGAAAGTTATGGCGCTTTCATAAGTAACACTCTCAAGCGGCACGAACGTGCTATTGGCTATTAAGATCACATGTGCGGTCACACTGCCGTTCAGGCTATCCGTGCGAACAAGACCTATCTGGCCATTCCATTTTGTCTTAACCGGATAGCTCACATCCTGTAGATCCTCTCTATACAGGTTGGAGTCGCTCGCGAACGAGATGGTCGTTGCCGCCCTTGAGGTATAATACGGATTCACATGAATATCGTAGCTCTCGGCGAATGGCGGATACGTGATCACATATCCGAATTGCGTTTGCTGTATACTGCCGGACGGCTTAGGCGTCGGCGTTACCGTAGGCGTTATGGTCGGCGTGATCGTCGGTGTTGCCGCCGCAGGCGGTGCTGCCGTCGGGCTTATGGCCGGCGTTGACGTCGGCGTTGCAGTCGCATCGGGTGTCACAGATGCATTCACTACAGGCTGGTTGCCGCCATTGCTTAACGCATAGGCGCCCACTAGTATCACTAATAAAACAACGATGGCTGCTATTATCCATTTTAGATTATCTTTCATAATGCCTCCCACGATATTTAGAATTACAACAATTATCCACTAATACTTAATAAGTTTTAGTTATCTGAAAATAAATACTAAAATCATGAATTAAAAACGTATAATATTTTAATACATAAATCTTGAATATAATAAAATAAATAATCGATGTATACGCCCGGATGAAACTAGAATGCCTCGATTTTAACGTATGGGCAGTCCGTGGACATATTTATTAGTCATTTTAATCTGCGACGGAACATTAGTCGCAATCGCCGGGCTCTAGCTGTACCACATAGCCGTCGGGGTCTTCGATGTAAACGTAACGTCCTGGCACCCTGGCCGGGTTATGATGTACCTTGATCCCATTCTTTTTTATGTACTCCAGCGCCCGCTCGAAGTTCTTCTCGTCGATTCGAAAACCGAAGTGCATATGCGTGAGTCCCGTCGCCTTCAGGTTTACCGGCCTGTCCGCCTTGAAGAGGAAAAAGCTGTCTTTGCTGCCCGGAGTCTTCAATTGTATGTATTTATCCGAGCGTCCCGCAACCTCCAGGTTGAACATCTCCGTATAAAACTTTGCCGACTTTCCCGGATCTGTGACGTCTATTGCGATATGGCATAGCCCGCCAGTACTGATCTTTTCTTGCGTTGCTGTCGCGTGCATGATATTCCCACGATCCATAAGAATTGTCACAATGAAAGAGCTTATCCGGGAAAATGGCGCCATCGATCAGGGCCTGCAGCAATTAAATATAATCGGTATATTACATATTTTAGGGATATCATGGTAAACATCGATTATATCGAGACCGGCGCGGAAGGGATCGACCAGATCCGGCCGCTGTGGGAGCAGCTTGTCCTGCACCATAAGGCGACGTCCACGCATTTTAAGGAGGTCTACGATCATTTCACCTTTGAAAAGCGCAGGGCAGACCTGCTAAATAAGTCCCTGGGCGGGCTCCTTCGCGTGGACATCGCTAATGATCGGGATACGGGCAGAAATGTCGGATACTGCGTCAGCTCCCTGAAAAATAATGAAGGCGAGATCGACTCTATTTTCATCGATCCGGATTACCGGGCAGCAGGCATCGGCAGCGCATTCATGGAACGGGCGCTGGCCTGGGTGGACGGGCAGCATGCGACAGTCAAGCGAGTCGCCGTAGCGGTCGGGAACGAGGATGTATTCGGGTTTTATGAAAAATTCGGGTTCTTACCACGACAGGTCATACTGGAGCAAAAGAAAAAATGACTCTTCGATATTTTGTATTATTATTTTTTATTAGGTGACTCTATATTGCTTACTCATATAGACAAAAATACTGCAGCGTGTGTGAAAAATGGTAACTGTTTTTGATGTCTTATCACGCATTATCTTATGCAGATAGTGATACTACTGGATATTAGGCTCATGCGCTTTGATGCGGGCCTGCCGGCTCTCGTGAGATCACGGCTCGTTCATCATATTCTTTAAATTCTCCATGGGAACGTCCGTCTGGTCCGAAACTTTTATGAGTATCTCATTCAATAGCGCGGGAGTCAGCTCGCTCAGCTGGCGTATCATGAGATTCTTGGCATTCCCGGGCCTCTCAAATACCATATAGGTTCCCTTCGTGGTCTTGTTCGCATAGCCTAATTTTTCGAGAAGCTTCAAGAGCTTCTTCCCGTCAATTGGTGCAGGTTTAGTCATCGTAAATAAGTCTCAATAAGACTTTACACTCCAGCTATTTATATTTCTCTTACCGGGCTAACATGTGGTTTATAATATAAGACACTGTCGTACGCTTTTTTTCCTCATATCAAATCATATTAACCGTATAATTAATATAATGTAACCGATAAAACTGTAAACACTACATCGGATTGGATAAGACGTGATATCGTGGTTGATCCTGTAATCGATTATGGGCTAATGCTACTCTGGGGCATATGCTGGAGTATTGCATATTTCGCCATGATCAGCAAGGGCTTTCGTGAAAAAACGTATTGTATGCCCGCGTTTGCGTTATTCTTCAATATTTCATGGGAGTTCATCTTTGCATTTATCATGCCCTTCCTGCGCCCCGTAGATTCAACCCTGGAGCTTGCGATCAATATCGTCTGGTTTACCTTCGACGCTGTTATATTCGGCACCTATCTCCTTTATGGCATGAAATATTTCCCGAAGAGCATAGATAAAAAATGGTTCCTGCCCTGGAGTGTTTTAGGCCTTGCAGTTTCGTTCCTGTTCGTGCTATTAATATCGCTGGACCTCTCGGATTACATCGGCATGTATGCGGCTTTCATCTCGAATCTTATGATGTCGGTGCTGTTCATAGATATGCTGGTCAAGAGGGGAAACCCGGAAGGCCAGTCGATGGTCATCGCAGTGTCCAAATGCATCGGCACGATGGCGCCGACCGTATACTTCTACATTGTTTTCGCTAATGTCTTCATCCTGTACCTGGGAGTCTCATGTGCCGTTTTTGATATGGTCTATATTATAATGCTATATCACAGTATCAGGGTGTCAAAGAAACAGGAGCCTCTCATATCTGTTTATCCTGTCATTTGATCGTTCAATACCGATAAGGGGTCGTCCACTGGCCAGCCGGACCAGCTGTGAAATCCTTTGGTCGAATTGTCATTTGTAACATTAATTTTTGGTAATTCTTTCATACATTTCGATGGTTGGCATCTATTGGGTATTTCAACGAATAGGTCCGGGCAGCTATAGGCAGGGGTAAGCCAGTGGACTGCCGATTATATAACGGGGGTAGTATGGACGAGGGAGTAGTGTTACGGCTCATTTTATTGAGCTATTTTGCCCTATATACTTTGATCAGGGCATACTATCGTACAAAAACAGGCACGATAAATGAAAAGCCTTCTCAGCTGGATGGTATTCTACCTACGTTCAGGAAGATCATGCGAACACCTTATGCCATTGTCTTCGCCGCCTGGTTCGCGATGCCTGGCATTGTACAATGGGCTTCTCTCGGATCGCCGGCATGGTTCCAGTGGAGTGGCGCGCTTGTGATGATGGTATCATTATTGATGCTCGCATGGGTTCACAAGACGCTCGGCCTGAATTTCAGCTCGACGCTCCGGATCAGGAAATACCAGACGCTTGTCACCTGCGGTCCTTATCGATGGATCAGGCACCCGATGTATACGGCGGTCTTCCTCAGTGTCATAGGACTGTGCATGATCACGTCGAACTGGCTTACCCTGATCTTTTCATTACCGATGATGGCCCCTGCTTTAGCAAATCGCATGACACGGGAAGAGAAGATGCTGATCGAAAAGTTCGGGGACGAATATCGCCGGTACATGGGACGGACCGGGAGACTACTGCCAAAGTTCATATGATGTTTTTAGTGATCTTAATGTGCTGCTTAAAAAAGGTTTAGCGCCCTTGCGGAGCTGAAAACACAGGGAGCCGTTCACAAAACGGCATTTTTCCCATATCATTATTAAAGTCATTGCAGGCATCGCAGTCGCCATGCCTTTCACAACTCGACTTGGGGCAAGGGCAATCTGTCTTGAACATATGTAAAATAAAGATATTAATATAAATAAAATATCGTACAATATTAATCAGGTCTATCCTGATCACATTAGCCTGACGATCCCGAGGATCGCTACAGGAACGCCAGACTCTGATCATCGCTTTAGGATGGCGGGATCGCATGGTCCAGATATATGTCCCCGCTCATAACTATTTTGACTTAACCGTAAAGAAGCGATAATTTCCGCTGTCGTAACTACATTTACGATCGGTATCGGCGGAGAAGCTATTTGTAATCGACCATTGATGAAGCTATTATCAATAACCAGAGGGCCTTTCATGTCTCATGATAAAATTCTCAACCGGGTCATCGAAAACAAGGTGTCCAGGCGCTCGCTGCTAAAGTTCAGCGTAGCCGCCGGCATCGGCCTGGCCGGCATTTCGGCCGCCGGGTGCGCAGCGCCGGCCAATCCAACGGCCACGCTGTCGGGCAATTCATCCGCGACGCACGGCGCCGAAGCGACGGAATACGGCGGGCAAAAGCTTGATCCGATCAATAGCTTCCGGGAGAACTCCATCCACGGCACGCAGCACATAAACGCGGACAGCTATACCGTTTCGATATCCGGGCTTGTCGATAATGCAAAAACTTACTCTTACCAGGATCTCACTGCTCTGGCCTCATACCAAAAAGTCGTCACTCTTCATTGCGTGGAAGGCTGGGACGCTACCGCCTTATGGGAAGGCGTCGGCGTGAAGGACATTCTTGGCCAGGCGGGAATAAAACCAGGCGCCAAGACCGTGATATTTTATGCGCAGGATGGCGACTCGACGTCATTCGGCATCGAAGATATCCAGAGCCAGGATTTCATGCTAGCTTACAAGGTGAACAATATCCTGCTGACTGAACAGCATGGATACCCGTCTCGCCTGGTAGCAGCGGAAAAATGGGGATACAAATGGATCAAGTGGGTCACCAGGATAGAGCTGTCGGATAAGGACTATACGGGATACTGGGAAAGCAACGGGTATTCGAATAATGGCGACCTGACTAAGAGTTTTTTCTCGTGACGGTGCTCTAATGAATATACATGTAATTAAAAAGGCTATCGCATGGAGTCTCCTCGTGGTAACACTGCTATTTTTACTCACTGGATTCGGCATCGAAAACTCCAGTATCGTGACGCCCATGACACTAGGCATTCTAGGCAAGGCAACCTCATTCAAATGGCACGAGATCATCTGGATACCCTTTGTAATACTTCTCGCGGCGCATTTGCTCTGTAATGTCGTACTGAAAAAATTGAAAAAAGTGAGCTAGCCTGATATAAGCGATATCGGCGCCAGTATCAGGCGGAAGCTGAAAAAAGTACGGTCAAATTGGGAAGCATCAGGCAATACCGGCATATTCGCCGCAAAGGGCCATACCCGATAAAATGCCGATTCTAGGTGTATATGATGAAACCTGTCTTGACGCCTTTCTTAAACCCGGCGCTCTCATAAAACTTTAGCGTAGCTTCATCTTTAGCACTTGTCAGGAGCATGACCTTATAGCAATTTTTCTCTTTTACAATATCGATTGCTTTGTGTAGCACTTTAGTTCCATAGCCACGTTTTCTATATTCCCGGTGCGTGATCACGTTCTCGATTATTCCATATGGCCGCAGGCCTCTGGTAAGATTTTTTATGATGGCCAGGGTGCAGGAAGAGACGATCTTCCCGTTTTCTTCCAGAACCAGATAAAACTGATTTTTATCATTGTATATTTCATCCCATACTTGCCTCATATCAGTAACACTTTCAACGCGAGGGTCGTCGGGATGTAGCTGCCCATAGAGCTTTAGCAATTCCTCCAGCTCATCGTATCGGATCAATCTTACTTCGGCCATCAAATATACCGATCACTTATACGCTTATGTATCAATCAACTTATCTATTGTTGGCATTTTTCGCCTACGACTCATGCTTACGACTAAAAAGCATCACTAATCACTCTATTTTACAGGTATGCAATCTTTGCCCGGTAGTGTCAGAAACATGATATCGGTCGTTTTAAGGCTTGAACAATGAATTTGGCGTGGATTAAAGAGATATAAAGCGAGAATAAAACAAGCACATAGCAGAGCCATAGTTGACCATGGCAGGATCCAGGGCTCATATCACCAGGCGGCGCTATCATGACATCTACCGTCATACAGTATCTACTCAATCGGCTGAAGCAGCTGGGGGTCCGGGACATTTTCGGCGTACCCGGCGACTATGCATTTCCCATTAACGATGCGATCTGTAACGACCCGGAACTACGCTGGATCGGATGCTGTAATGAGCTGAACGCTGCATATGCCGCTGACGGCTATGCCCGTATCAAAGGCATGTCTGCATTATGTACGACCTTCGGAGTAGGCGAGCTATCGGCGATGTGCGGCGTTGCCGGCTCCTATGCCGAGCATAATCTGGTCTTTCATATCGTCGGGATGCCTAATACGTCCACCCAGAATAAACACGCCGTCGTGCACCATACACTTGGCAATGGGGAGTTCGACTTATTCATGGCGATGGCCACGCCGGTCGTATGTGCGAAGACGATGCTGACTCCGGAAAACTGTGTTTCGGAAACTGAGCGGGTGATCTCGACGGCACTGGAATACCACCGGCCGGTCTATATTGCTGTTCCCGGCGACTACGTAAATGCGCAGGTGATCCCATCGCATTCGCCCGATATATCCCTTGAAAAAAGCGATCCGAAGGCGCTGGAAGAAGCCGTATCCGTCATAATCGATAAGGTATCGAATGCAAGGACCGCATGTATCCTCCCGGGAATTTTCGTCCAGCGCTATGGCTTTAGAGACCTGGCGACCGCGGTCGTCGACGCTTCGGGCTTACCATATGTGACCATGGCAATGGATAAATCCGTGCTTGATGAGACGAACCCGTCCTACCTGGGCCTTTATAACGGGCAGCTCATGTATCCGGATATTGCAGAGTTCGTGGAGACCTGTGACTGCATACTTGCCATAGGGACGATACCCTCAGATTTCAATACTGGCGGGTTCACCGCAAAGCTGGATAAATCCCGTATCATCAACATCATGCTCAATGAAGTCCAGATCGGCTATGCCGATTACAGCGATGTCAAAATGGCCGACGTCCTGTCGGAGCTTGTTAAGAAACTTCCCAGGCGCAAAGACGTCCGCGGGCCAAAGGCTAAACCGGTAGTCATTCCTCAGGTAAGCGCCGGCGACCCTATAACGGCTGACTATCTATATGCGAGCTACGGGAAATTTTTTAAGCCGGGCGATATCATCGTTTCGGAGACGGGCACCTGTACATTTGGCCTGCTGCCGGTATTCCTGCCGAAAGGCGCTACGTTCCACAACCAGACGCTCTGGGGCGCAATTGGCTGGGCCACGCCCGCATCCTTCGGCGCCTCGCTGGCCACTCCGGACAGGCGGACGATATTGATCACCGGCGAGGGCTCGCATCAGATGACCGCCCAGGAGGTCAGCCAGTTCGACCGCCATAGCCTGAAACCCATAATTTTCGTGCTAAATAATAACGGCTATCTGATCGAAAGGCTACTGGCAAAGAGATCCGACTACTACTATAATGACATTGCCAAGTGGCAGTACGATAAGCTGCCTGAAGGGCTTGGCTGCGACGGATGGCTGATCAGGAAGGCTGCCACGTGCGGCGAGCTGGATCATGTCCTGGCGGAGCTTGGCGATATAAGTACCGGGGCGTATGTCGAGGTCGTCATGCCGGAGATGTCTGCGCCGCCGCTCATGAAAGCGATGCATAATAACCTGAAATCGATGTACGGTGAAGACTGATCTGTTTGTGTAGTGAACTTGAAGTTTTCATATATGTGCGACATGTCACATTTGGTAAGCCGCTAAGCCGCAAAGCCGCTAAGATCGTTTTTTGTATAAGCCTCCGGCGGCTATGCATTTCTCGTGTTTGAGCGTGTTAGGGGTAATATATTAAACACAGAGACACAGAGACACAGCTGACGTTATTGTTATGCCTCCGGCGGCTGCGCGATTCATAGTTGTTCTTATCCTCAAATCAATGGCTTAACTTGCTCGCACAATAAATAGTCACCCAGCCGCCGGAGGCTTATACAAAAAAGTTGAGTCACCTGGCCGCCGGAGGCGTAACCATAAGATCAGCTGTGGCTCTGTCTGTAGTTACGATGTGTGGGTTTTGTTTTGTTATTTTTTGTGGGATTGTGGTATTGTTTTGTGGGGTTGGTGTGCTGGTTTTTGGTGTTGGTTGATCCTTTGGTTTTTATGGTTTGAGGGACTTTTTTTCAGTGTGTTTTGATGGCTGTGGCTAGGGCGAGTTCGGGATAAATACGTCTTATCGCTAGGATTGTATGAGTAGTGTTCTTGATATCCTGATTGAGCCAGCGATCTCTCCCAGGAGATACGGTATCATTTTTTTGAGCTCGTAATATCTGAGAAACGAGTTGTTCACCGTTCTTAGCAATTGTATGGTGTTAACCAAGAGGTGGGCTAACACGTACAATAGTAGTCGGTATTGTTTTTTGGGACTGCTTGTCTTAACCCGATAATGGTTGATTTCTTTGTAACTGTTCTCGATGTTCCATCTTTTCATGTAATACTCGAGGATCCAATCGATCATCCCTTCTTTTACGTGCTTGTTGCTTACCACTCCAGCGTAGCCGTCAACGCTCTCATCTTTTTTTAGGTACAAATGAGTGGTGTACCGATAACTGTGAACGCGGTTCAACGTATACAACAGGTGACATTTTTCCTTGTCATTCATATATTTTTTAATGGCCTGTGTCCTACGAAAAGGTATGATGTACACGGAGCCCTTCTCATCGATCATTCTCATTATCCGGTAATCATAAAAACCCCGATCCAGCAACACGTAATCCACTTTAACGAGCCTTCGAGCTTGATCGAGAAGCTCTCTGACAACATCCAGATTGTCATCGCCCTTTTTCAATGGTAAGACCGCGATGGTACACTTAATATTCGTATCCACCAGACTTATCGAGGCATACCGCAGGTAATGACTGTTCTTAGCTTTACCACGCTTGTAGAACACATACTCATCTTCTTTTCCCCAATACTCCGCCTCATTAATATCAATGGCAACAGTGGCACGCCTAACATGATTCTCATTCTTGAAACGCCTGAACGACTCGCCAAGAACACGATTACAAGCAACTGTCACCTCATCTACAGAGTATTTGCCAAGATGCATGAACAAAGAATCCGGCGCCAATCCGCCATCCATGTAACGCGCCTCAACACTAAAATTATCCCTCGAACAACAAAACAAATTATTAATATGCTCATACGATCGAGGAAAATCCAATAGCCTTGACAGCAATTGTGCAAACAATTTTAAACCAGCACACCCAACACTACAAACACGGGATTGATCCGTTTTCATTTTGTTTCCTCAAAACAAATGAACCGACCAATCCCACAAAATCTCTCTTCTAAACACCAACACCAACCCAAAACACAACAAACCCCACCAACACAAACACGTAACTACAGTCTGTGTCTCTGTGTTTATCCTTAAGTCACCTGGCCGCCGGAGGCTTTTACTAAAACCGCTCTTCGAGGCTTTGCATCTTTGCGTCTTTGTGTTAAATCGTATAGTGTCTTCTTAACGTCTTTTCTTTCTTACCACTTAGCGCCTTACTAAACTTAACACTCGACGCTCATACATCTTGTACAAAAAGTTCTACATGTATAAAATAAAAATATGAACTTTATGGGGGCATCTTATCGAATAACGGGGTAATTCGAACATTGGTTTTTTATATTACCCTGAATTTTATTAACTATACAATAAAACGCCTAGCATATATGACAATTGAACAAGCGGTCGATATCGAGAGCACGATCTTAAAATATATGAGAGAGCTCATCGAGAACATCTTCGAGGCAGAGACTAAGTACAAGGTAGTGTACAGGATCGGCGACTATCTCGTATATCAGCTTCCCGAGGGAGTATATGCCGCAGTCGATATCACCGATCAGGTGACACCCGAATCCAAATACACCCAGGTGGCCACCACTCCGAACTTTAAGAGCCTGCCGGAGCTAAAAATATTTCTTACCAACTTGATGATTGATAAATATATCATGATGAAGCGCGACATGGAGCGCGAAATGGGCTCATACGACTATGGAAAGCCCTATTTATGAACAGATAACAGGTAGCGAGTCTCGAAAATAAAAAAATTTACAGACTATTCTTCTTCCTCGTCGCCGGCGAAATAAAACGCGGCGACAGTCATTGCCTGATCCACGACATCCGAATCGCTGAGCCCATCAGGGTCAAGGCCGCCATTCTTCATAGCCTTCCTGACCTTCTCTAGCTGATATTCGCTGACTCCGACTTTCTTCATACGGTGAGCCTCAGGATACTATAGCATTCGCGACGGTATAACATTTTTGCAACTGCCACAATGGCAACATTTTACGTTTCTAATTCGTTTGGGCTCTACCGGCGGATACATTTACCTGCTGGCAGCAGACTATAGCAACACATCACCAGTAATTTGTCACATCGGATATGATCCCCATGTTATCATATTGTGCGCCGGGATGGATATCCTTCGAGATATGTGCCTTACCGCTGGTCGTGTCCACATACAATAGTCCTTTGTCGGTCGTATCAAAAACATCCATGGCATGCCCGTACTTTGAATTGAGAAAACTGATCCCTGCAAAGCCACAGCGAATACCCTGGCTTTCGGCATGGTTCTGAAGCTCCTGGGCAAAATCCGCGCAGGTAAAGTTCGGGCTGACATATTTGTTTTTCACGGTATCGTCATTTTTTAAGAAATTTAACAGCTCTTCATATGACGGGTCATGTGCACTTGAGTTCTCCAGCAAGACCGGATGCTGGCCGAGCGCATTTTCCTTATCTTTGATCGCGCTATATTTTATCGTCGTATCAGCATCTGACATATTGTTGGAATGCGACATGGTAGCTATCGGATCGGTGGATATGAACATTTGCGAAATGTCATCCGGGTCATGCATCATGATAGTCGCTGTCGACGGAATTGCGAGGCTTGCATATGAAGATGCGGTGAATAGCCCAAGGATCGAAATACTCACGATACTGGAAAATATGAGTGCTGCTACGATCATTCCCACAATACCTCTGGCTGGCAGATCCAAAACTAACACAACCCCGATATGACATTACATATTTATGTATAAATATACTACTGAATATATTATATAGTATTGATATTATTAACCTACCGAACGTCGTGCTATAGCGAATATAATTTTAGTCCGGATGAAGCGCGATATAAGTATTATTTTTATAATAAACTGAACGGAGGGCGAGGGAAAACCCACTGATTTTAGTCGTGGGATGGATTGAGTCTCCGAATAATAGTTACATTACGATAAGATATTTATACATAAGTAACTATATTTTTTGTAGTGTATAAGGTCTACAAGTTCAGGCTCTATCCAACTAAGGCTCAAGTCACGAAGCTTGAGCGTACGCTTGAATTATGTAGACAGGTATACAACGAGACATTGGCATATCGCAAGGACAGGTACGAGCAAGAGCATATCAGTGTCTCGAACTACGCTATGCATAACCTGTTGCCTGTTTGGAAGAAGAATGCTCCCGAACTAAAGGAGGTATTCTCTCAGACCTTGCAGGAAGTTCAGGAACGCGTTGAGTCAGCGTTCAGGGCTTTCTTCCGTCGTGTCAAGAACGGAGAGAATCCCGGCTATCCGAGGTTCAAGGGTTACGGCTGGTACGATAGTTTCACGTATCCTCAGATGGGCTTCAAGTTCTCCGGTGATAAACTCACGTTGTCCAAGATTGGCGACGTGTATGTCCGAGCACATCGGGAAGTAGCGGGCGAGGTTAAAAGCGTGACCATCCGAAGGAATAGTAATGGAAAGTGGTATGCCTCCCAAACAGTTGAATCTGACATAACGGTCATACCGAAAGACCAAGTTCCTGCTATCGGCATCGATATGGGATTAACCTCGTTCGCCACTTTGTCCAACGGTGATAAGGTTGCTAATCCGAGGTTCTTCCGAACGGAGGAAAAGGAACTTGCTAGAGTTCAGCGAAAGCTTTCCAAACTCGATAAAAACTCGCCTGAAAGAATGAAGGCGATACGTATCGTTCGCCGTGTTCATGAACGTATTGTTAATAAGAGGTATGACTTCGTTCACCAATTAAGTCGTGTCTTGGTTAATAAGTATGGCCTGATAGCGTTCGAAGACCTCAATATAACGGGAATGGTCAAGAACCATTGTCTTGCCAAGAGCATCAGTGATGCTAGCTGGAACATGTTGTTCACTGTTACGAAGTACAAGGCTGAAAGCGCCGGCACAACCGTGATAATGGTCAACCCTGCCAACACCACTAAAATGTGCTCACGATGCGGAATCTTAGTTGACATGGAACTAAACGACCGTATATACGAATGTCCCAAATGCGGCTTAACAACGGATAGGGACGAGAACGCGGCCATAAACATTCTCAGACTGGGATTGCAGTCTGTTGGCTAAGAACCATAAAAGCCCATATACTTAAACTATGGGAGCAATCACATCATCAGCATAGATTCTATATTCAATACCCGGATAAAAGGCATTATATGGAAATCGCAAAGGAAGAGCTGTCGCGGATAAAAGTGCTATTACGGAAGAATCCCCGCGGGATGAACGTGACCGAGATAGCGAAGGAGCTGGGCCTGAACCGGGTCACCGTTGCCAAGTATCTTGACATGCTCGTGTTAACAGGCTATGTGGACTTAAAAGAATGGGGGCCTTCTAAAGTATATTTTTTATCCCAGCGCATGCCTATATCGGCAATGCTGAGCCTTTCTTCGGATTTCATCATCGTACTCGACAAAAACCTTAACATCATAAATGTAAACGACCGGTTCCTGGAGTTCGCAGGCATGAGCCGCGAGGTGATCTTATATAAACAAATCCAAATATTCGCGATCCCCTCGATGTTCAAGCCATCCTTTATCCCCCGGATAAAAGAGGCGATCGAGGGTAAAGAATCCGTAGTCGAAACACAATATGAGCGGAATCGCATAATCAATTACTTTAACGTTAAGCTCATCCCGACCGTTTTTGATGAAGGAGAAAAGGGCGTGACGATCCTCATCGAAGATATCACCGATAGGAAACGTATCGAGAATGCCATACGCGAAAGCGAGGAAAAATTCCGCAGTGTCATTGAGCAGTCCCTCGACGGCATCATGCTGATCGACGATGACGGGACCGTTGTCGAATGTAGTAAGGGCGTCGAATCAATCACCGGGATCAACTCGGAAAGTAATATCGGCAAAAAGGTGTGGGAAACTGATTTAATTCCAAATATTACCGGCGAGTATAACTCTGACTATCGGACTGACCTGGGATTAGATAACCTTAAAAAATTCATCATGGGATATGTCCGGACGGGCGTATCTCCCTTGGGGATAAGCTCTTTTGAGCTTACCTATACCAGGCCTGATAAGGAAAAACGGGTAGTATTATTCAACTATTCGCCTATCACATCTGAAAAAGGCAATATGCTCTGTACGATCGCCAGGGACATTACCGAACGTAAAACCGTGGAGGAAGCGCTGCGCGAGCGAGAGATATGGCTGAAAAAAATATTGGACATGTCACCGGTCCCGATGGTGGTATCGGATGGTAAGAGCCAGAAGACCGTGTATCAAAACGCAAAGTTCACGAAAACATTCGGCTATACGATCGAGGAAATACCAGGCGCGCGCGAATGGTTCCTATTAGCCTTCCCCGATGCGGAATACAGGGAACACATACAAAAGGGCTGGGCTAAGGACATGGAAGCCTTACATAAAGACGGTGTCAGCGTGAGGACAAAGGAATCGAGGGTGCGGTGTAAAGACGGCTCGACCCGTATTATCATCACCTCGATCTCATGGATAGGTGATCAAAATGTTATGGTATTCTATGATATCACCGAGCGTAAGCGGGTCGAAGAGGAGCTGCGCAGAGCCGGCGAGACCTATCGGACACTGGTCGAGCTCGTAAACGATGCCGTCTGGGAGGTCGATAAGAACATGGTGGTCACATATGTAAATCCCCAGTTATATGAGACGCTGGGGCTGAAACGCGATGATACCGTCGGGAAGAGCCCGACGGCCCTCATGTCCCCGGAAATGGCCGAATCGTTCTCAAAGGCAGTCATGCCGATCGTGGCTATGAGAAAGACGTTTAGACGGGTCATCTTTAAATTTATGCGTGCAGACAACCGAGAGATCATCGCCGAAGTCAGCGGCGCTCCGATATTCGATGAAAACGGGGAATATCAGGGGTATCGCGGCGTGGCCCGTGACGTCACCGAGATCAAGCGAAGGACAGAGAAGTGAAAATTTTGAGATTTTTATGCATTAGAACAGTTTCTTAATATAATTATAAATTTTATATAAATTATATTTTTAATAATTGAATAATTAATATTTATTTGGAATGTTTTGTCAAATTATTATTCTTTTGATAATTTCTACACAGAAATAATTATATAATGGGTTTTATCGTTATTTAATTATTGAGGTGTAATCGTATGAGTAGCAATCGTATGGTGATAGTAACATTGTTGATCGCAACACTGTTCTTAATTTCGCCGGCACTTGCCTGCAATTATCCCGGGCCTAGTGGCAGTAGTATATCAGTAACGGTATATGCATCAGATGGTAAGACTCCGCTCCCCGGAGCGACAGTTTCAATTCAAAACGGCTCCAATAGCAATACCATTTCCAATGTCGAACAGACCGCTTCAAATGGTCAAATTCTATTTACCGCCAGCCCCATCGTAAACGGGCTAACATACAAAGTATATGCAACTTATGGCGGAGACCAGGTCAGCGTCCAGAGCGCCAATTGCCTGGTGCAATGTGTCCAGCACGAAGTCTATTCCGGTACCTTTACCCTTAGTAATAATGAAGCTAAATCTATCACCCTTACTATGCCTGGCGTTACAGTTGTGCCCGGCGGAGTAGCAACGCCTAGCTCCTGCCCTGCCCAGAGTCCGACAGCCACTCCGGTGCCAGAAAGCAAGGCTCATTCACCATATCCCCCCATGGATCCGGGAATGGCCCCAGGCACAGTAAACGGAGCTGTTATTCTAAATGAAAGCTCGAACCCTGTCCATGGAGCGTATGTCGCGATCGTAAGCGCCGCCGACCCGAACGTTGTATACAGCTACACGTATACCGATAATGATGGGTTCTTCCAGCTTTTGAGCGTCAATAGTACCAGCAAAGCAGTATACAAGATATATGCGACAGATAATTGTGGCAACAAAGCATATTCGGAGCCGTTCATAGTGGGATCCGGATTATCAGTCCGGGTAGATATGGTTCTTGGCAATAAAAAGATATATACCGTAACGCCCCAGCCAACGGTGACCGATGTATCGGCGGTACTGCCGGTTAACAACACAATAACTCCGACACCAACTACAACGGACATATCGACGGATCATGCCGCAGACCTGTCCGTGCAGCAGAAGAATACAGGTATAATCGACCAGATCGCAGGGTTTATCAACTCGATCATTTCCAGTATCTTTTAAAATGATGGTGTAAATTTTTTATACCATTATTTTTTTAATTTTATCCTTTTATCCGTGGTAGATTTTCGACCGGATGAACGCATGACAGAGCCGTAACAGGTGCTGTAACTGATTTAATGTTTGGATACATTGATCAAAAGATGTGGCGCTAATACTTTCTATACGAGCTCTTTTTTCATGCATACGCTATTTGAATTTCCAGTGTACGGGCTATAGTTTTGTATCCTCTCATACCCAAGCTTTTTATACAGGCCAACCGCCTCGGGCTGCTTTATCCCGGTCTCCAATACAGCGTGTTTATATCCCTTCTCTTTCGCGATCTCTTCTAGCTTTTTAACCAATAGCCATGCTAACCCTTGGTTTCTGTATTCCTTTTTTACGAATATCCGCTTCATCTCTATCGCATCGCTATCGTATTCCTTAAATGCGCCGCATGCAACAGGAGACTCATCCCTGTATATGACCACTACATCACTGATTTTGTCGACATTGTTATGCACGTCGAATTGCTTTTGCAATGACCCATATCGCTCTTTAAGGTCTTCATCTAGCAGCCGTATTAGCGAGATAAAATCGCTGTTCCCGTTATCGGTCCTTAATATTTCGATGCACATCTCACTCGCCCACGCTCAATGAATATTCAAATAAATACCTTCATACTAATAAGCGATCGTCTAATCGCACATACCATAGGGGATTATATCCACCTTCGTACTTTCTTTTTATAATCCTTGTATTGTTCCTCGAATGTTTTTTCTAGCTTCAGTTCTTCATCCGGAATGAGCTGAGTTTGTATGATCATTATGAATATGACCGGGATTACAAATGTAACCAGTGTTCCAAAGAATACCGCGATACCTAACAGCATGGCGGCCATTCCCAGGTACATGGGATTACGGCTTATGCGAAAAGGGCCTGAAGTCACGAGCGACGTAGGCGATCCATAAGGCGATACTGTCGTTTTACTCTTCACAAATAATGAACTACTCCAGAGATCCATGACTATCCCAAAGCCGATGATCGCGATCCCAAAGTACGTATATGGGGCAGAAATGACCGTCATGATCGGGATAATAAGATTCGACACGATCGCCAGGATCAGCAAGATCATGAAATAGGGTTGTCCTTCCGCCATGGGTCTCATCTTTATTAACAAGTCAATGTTCCACTTTTTATAGGTTTTGCAATGACAGGATATTTGCGCAAAGTAGCCAATTCCGGTATGAGAGAAATGATTTTATGATCACAGCCATATTCTACGATATATGAGCCAGGTGATCGATGCAAAGATCGAGGGTAACTCTCACGTCTTTTTTATCAAAGGCGACCGGACTGCGATAGTCGATACAGGCGGCCCCGGTAATGAGCGAAACATCCTCAGGGCGCTAAAATCAGCCGGCATCCCTCGAGAACAAGTAAGCATCATCGTGATCACTCATGCGCACTGGGACCATTGTGGCAGCACGAAGGCGCTGAAAGCGGCGCTGAACGTGCCGGTCATGGCGGGATGGCCTGATTCCGGGTTCCTAGAAAAAGGGGAGAACTCTCCCGGCATGAATATTTCCACGACAACACGCGCCCCGGGGCCAAAATTTGACGCGATAAAAGCCGATGTTGTCGCCCGTTCAGATACAAGCCTCCGCAGCTACGGTATCGATGCGTATGCGCTCATAACACCAGGGCACACTGGCGGCTCACTATCAGTCCTTGCCAGTAACGGAGATTGCGCGACCGGAGATTTCCTTACTAGCCTGTATACCGGAGCTCCAGAGACCATTGAGCAGAGCCTGAAAAAGCTGGCCGATGGCGGGGCAAAACGTTTCTACCCGTCTCACGGCGCCAGCATAGACTCTTCAACAGTATTACACATGTTTTTTTCTTCGGAAAAATAATATTTACCTCCTCCTTACATCAAGGTAAAATGATGAAAATTATCCAACAATTTAGTAAACATATTAATTTTTTATTAAGTTCAACTTTGAAAAACCGAATTATATAAAATAATTGAAGCATAGGCCTTATATTCCCTATTAAGTAACAATATGATGAAAATATTGTTCAAAATATTTCAAAAAATCATTAAATTATTCTAATTTTTACAAAAAATTATTATTATGTGCAGTAAATATCGAAATCTTTATCATCTGTTTATTAATACCCCATTATCTGGTAGGTGAGTGCATTGATACAATGTGCAAGCACTTATAAAACTAAATCGAGGTATAACAATGAAATCCGTACTGAATTATCTAGTGAATTATTATTATTACTAGCAGTTGCTTTGCCATTGGTCATATATTCCGGTAGTATGAACACTACTGCTATGTACGTCCCTACACCAACGCCAACTCCATCGAATTATACGACCCCCACCTTCGCACCGTTCTTTGAATCCCTTTTCGGCGTGAAGATACTCTCGGGTGCAGACCATATCGGCGCATACTCGGTAAATCCTAATCCAAATTATGTTTATCCCAGATCGAGCGTAACACCAACGCCGACACCAACTCCTACCGAGACACCGACTGCAACGCCAACGCCGACCGGCTCGGTCAGCGGCCGTATAACCCTCTTGAAAACAAATATCGGGGTGCCGTTCATATACGTATACCTGAGCACCGGCGATGGATACCCGATCTCCACCTACTTTACCACGACGGATAAAAAAGGCAACTATGAAATCGATAACGTGCCATATGGCCAATATACGGGTTATATTGCGTTACTTAAATCCAGCATGAACCATGGAAAACCTGATAATAACGGGCGTTCGATAACAATAGATTCAGACACTCCGGATGTTGTGGCTAGCGGGTCAATATCTGTACCCAAATAAACGATTTAACTCGGTGCCGTCAGTACATCCTCCACCGATATATGACGGCATTTGGATAATAGCCGATGTGTAGATCAGACCAGGCATCGGCTATTCACTGTTTTATTAAAATGCTTTTTCGATTGCAATTATCGATGATAATTTTTTTATTTGCTACCCATTTTCAAAAGTCTCGTTATCGTATTCCACGATCGAGTCGTGACTTTCTTTCCAAATTCTTTTTCAATCGCGCTCATCAATTCCACCGCGCCAATTCCCGGTTGTTCATACAAAACGCTGCATACGGCTCCATCGGAAACACTTAATATCCGAAAACCTTCGTGCATAGGATGGTTCGATATATCCCGATCTTTTATGTTCCCTGAAATGAACGTAACGAATAATCGAGTCTGCGAGGTGACTTCTATATCTTTAAAAGGTTGCCGGGATTCCAGTTCGCGGAGATCAGCTAACGGACATACGATGACCAATATCTCGCGCCCAAACGTCTCCTGTAATTTCATCGCGATATTTTTAGCAAGATCCGGCGTCTTCTCCCGAGGCGCTTTGAAAAGTACGTTACCGCTGGCTAGTAAGGTTTTCACATCACGATAGCCGTAGGATTCAAACGCTTTTCGCAGGTCTTCCATTTTTATCAGCGTATTTCCACCGACATTGATGCCTCGAAGGAATGCGGCATAAGTGATATGATCTTTTTCCGTGCGCGTATTTTCCATCATAGCACCTGTGTAAAAATCAAATATATACCTATCCGTATTTTGAGGATTTTACGACTTTAAATACTATAATTACACCTAAGCCTAAACAGAATATATAGAACATATTGTTCTTTACAAGGCATAATATTATCAATTTTTTTAATTATTTAGGAATTATCCCTGAAATGTTTGATATTTATCGTAATGTTTATCTTATCCTCATATAATCATCAATAATGTGCAGGATTGATGCCACAGTAAAAAGGCAAATTTCCTGGTGTAAAACTAAACACGAGGCATGAAAAATGAAATTCGAAATGAAATATTTCGTTATAATATTGTTACTATCAGTTGCTTTACCCTTAATCGTTTATACAGGCACTGCGAACGCTATCTATGTAGGAGCATCGGTTACACCCACACCTACCGTAGAACCAACAAATTATACTACCCCGACCTTCGCGTCTTTCTTTGATTGTATTTTCGGGGTGCATCTATTCTTGGGAGCAGACCCTATCGGTGCATATTCCGTCAACCCAAATCCGAATTATGTTTATACTCCGATGATAAAAGTAAAGTCTAAGCCGACTGCAACGCCTACTGCTACGCCAACGGCGACGCCAACGCCAACGCCCACTGCAACACCGACGCCCACACCTGATCCCACTACGCTGACCATTACTGGTTATGTTTATCATAATGACGAAACTACTCCCTATGCGAACATATTTGTTGTCTATTATGATTCTCCTAATAGGAATTACATAGGATATACTACAACAAGTGCTACAGGGTACTATTCCTTCAGTGTCGTGCCAGGCTTTTACTCGATAGATGCGAGCACGCAGTCTAATGTCCCATTCGGTGGCCCGGGGTATCTTGCAGGCATATGGACAGGATCGACCCATTCGGGTATAGCTGGACCCTGCAATATATATGCGAGTGATTAAACGAGATTGGCAACCCTAATCTCGATATTTTTTTATTCATCCGGTTCGTCAATATTCTCTTTTTTATCCGCCATTCCGAACTTTTCCAGAACGTTAAGCGTGAATTTATGCATCATAGAATCCTTTACGATCCCTATCCCATGATCTTCTTCGGCCACCAGGATCAGCGTATCTCCTGGTTTTATATCGAACATAGTCCTGACCTCGTTCGGTATCACGATCTGGCCTTTTATGCCGACTTTGACACTGCTAAAAAAGTGTTTTTTATGGTTTCCAAAGTGTTTCTTATGGCTCATTTTTATCCCCTGATTCAAAGATCATTGCCCTGCTCAGCAGGAAGCTGGGTTTCTCCGCCTCTTTGAAACCTAACTCTTGTGCAATATTAATGGTCTCTTCAAAATTTTCCTTAGGCGGATGCATGATCATCTCCATAATATAGAGCCTTCCGCCCGGCTTTAATATCGACTTGATCTCAGCTAATGTTTTTCTTTTATCTACGACCTCATGCATCATGAGAAACGCCAGGACTAAGTCAACTTTTTCAGAGAGCCCTATCCTGTCCTCTTCACATTTGTGCAATTCAACTCTTTCTTTGATATCCATTCCTTCGATCTTAACGCGTAACTTTTGAAGCATTCCATCCTGCAGGTCTGCCGCAATGACTTTACCCGATTTACCGACCATCTTTGCAATTTCCGGCGTAAAGAAACCCGGGCCGCATCCTAGTTCCAGGACGACCATGCCTTCATTGATATGTTTTTTTAAGATCTTTCGGGGATTATGTACCAATTTTCTAAAGCCGTTATCGATCCCTGATGCGTTTTCAACAGGCATCGGCCGTTCGTATCTCGCCATTGTAAATCTCCTTAAATTGTAATACTTGTAATACTTGTAATACTAATTATACTAACAAGTAATTTAAACTTATCGCTCGGGACCTTATTGTGAACTAGCCGGGTCACCGTTACTCATGTCTTGAATATGGTTCTAAAAATGGAATAACCCCTATATGGAAATCGTTGATATGCTGGTCAATGGCTAAATGGCCAGTCGATCATAGAACGAGTGATCATTACCTTAATTTCTCTACTGTATAATAATTACCATATCTCTTGGAGGTCGCAGATAAAGCCTCTGCCGACCGGTTGATCGGGAAAGCATATGAGGACTAAGCAACCAAATCTGATAAAATGATCAAAAGTAACAAAAAAGGTTTCCATAAAGTACAATTGCCGCGCACAGACAGCAAAGGCTTGGTTTAATAAAAGCCTCCTGCGGCCTTATCTACGAATAACATGGTTCGATTGCTGCTAATAACCGGGCTATTATGTAACTTAAAGGTGCTTAAAAAATCGCTTTGTATATTCTTTTTCAGAATATGTTCTGAATAAATATATATTATTGAGATATATATTTGCCTCTATGCCTGCTGATATACCATCATTCTTTGAAAATCCTAGCAAAGCAAGCCTTAATTTGCTCTTGCTCATGCTGATCAGTTATACGCCCAAGCACGGATATGTGCTCGCACAAGAGATCGAGAAACATACCGAAGGCCGATGGAGGCCTTCACATTCAGCGGTGTATAAACTTCTAAATGACCTGGAAGAAGCTGGCTACATTGCATCGCATGAGGATATGAATGGGGAGCGATCAAAACGAGTATACCAGATATCGGAAAAAGGTATAGCGTTCCTGGCTGAGACTGAAAGAGATTTCGAGTCGTTCATCGACGCGTTTACCTCAACGCTGCTGGTGGCTAAAGATATTATCAACCCGGACAACATTTCTGTCCTGCTTACGAACAAGGGCAGGAATATCGTACGTAATCTCGAGACTGAAGACCGCCAGAGGATCTTGATTAAGCTAAAGGTCTTTTTAGACAGTGAGCTGGCCAGCGTAAATGAACAGCTAGAATCCCTTAAGGTCGGCAACGCTCCCAGGATAGGTGTGACCAACAAATAGGCGTTCATTATCAAATATTTTCGTCAATAGCAATAATACAGGTGGGAGGGGGGTAGCATTACAAAGATCATTAGCATTGACTATATATTTCCAAAATTAACGTCCATACAAAACGCGTTGTTTTACGGCGGGTACTTAACATCGCTAGGATGTCCTGCGTTCATATTGTCCGAATCCATTCTGCTCAATATGCCCGTAAGCCTGCCGATATTATTCATATCGTTTTTGCTACCCCTCATTGTTTATAGCTACAATTACTATGGGGAATTAGAGTCGGATCTGAGCACAAATCCCGAGCGAACTATCTATCTCACGGCAAAGCGAGGATTATTCCCGGCCATCATCGGGTCATATATCGGACTTTTAAGCCTGCTTTTGATACTATATGCGGATTATCGGCTTATGGTGTATATTCTAATTTTGATCGTGAGCGGGATACTGTACACATTAATTCTTAAACGCTTAACGAAAAAGGTCCCGGTATTTAAAAGCGTTTATGTCTCTTTAGTATGGGCATCGGCGGGCGCGTTCATACTTCCGATCTATTATTCATTAAATGATAACTCGTTTTTCCTGCTAATATTCGCCTTTATCTTTTTAAAGGGCATAATCAATGCGACTTACTTCGATCTAAAGGATCTAGTAGACGATGGTGCTCGGGGATTAAAAACACTACCGGTACTATTGGGCAAAGAAAAAACCCTAAAATATCTGCATGCAATGAACCTGATTGCCATTATTCCGCTGGTAGCAGGCGTATATGTCGGGCTAATTCCCGTGTATGGCCTTTCACTGATCGCCTTCTGTCTTTACGATTACTATTACATAAAAAAGGCCGAGATAATCGATGGCAAGGAACTCCGCATCATCTCTTATGCGCTTGCAGATGCTGAATTTATACTCTGGCCGATCATCCTGATCATTGGCAAGCTATTATTCCCATGACTTATGATCGATCGAGTAAAGCGTAAACATTTTTGAAGATCATCTCGCCGGTCTTCGTTCTTATCATTTTCATTTTCAAGTTTTTTAACATTAGCGATTACATATGTTACTCGATGGTCTTGTAATGAGAGATTCCTGGATTGGCGCCGGCTTTTATATTCTGGCGGCACATGTGCTAGAAAATCATATGCATTTGGTAACATGTTTTGAAAAATCATATTTTATCGTCATACATTTTGATAAAATATATCTTACAGCGGCATAAACGCGATAAAACGTGTATTGCAGAGCGTCGGCTTGATACTTTACAAAAAGCGGCTGGAAAGATTAAAATATGCGTTAATATATAAAAACATATAAAACAATCTATAGTATATTTCTTATTGTGGAATGGAACGGATTGTGCAGAAAAGTAAAATGACGGACGATATGTCCGTCATGATATCATAATCATCTTTCCCATTACCCTCACCATCACCTTCCCGGTGATGGCTCAAATGTCGGCGGTGATGGCACCGTCGCACTACCCTCAATAATTACCCGAAAAACGATGTTACCCTCCAAAAACGATATTACCTTCCAAAAACGACGTTACCCTCCTTTTTTAAATATTTCCCAATGGGCGTTATATATAAAACTAACTAACATAAATCGGAATATACTGTGATGCGGCAATTAGCAAACTATCATGGATCATGCCGAAGTACGCATATTTTTAGAGTTTATGATAAAACTAAAAGCTGAAAATGCTCTAGAAAAAATTTTCAAAGATCGGTCCTGCTGATAAAATGATTTTTCAATTTATTGACAACTTTCGTGTATTTTATTATATAATTCGTGTTTTATGGGACTAACGCTTTCAAGTAAAAACGATAATAGAAACAATGGATGGCTATGGCATATAAATCAGTTAAGGATCTAGATGTTATCGACCTGAAGATCATCGAGCGGCTCTCACAGGATTCCAGCTCTTCGCTTGCAGACATCGGAAAAGATCTCGGTGTCTCGGCTTCTACTGTGCATAAGCGTATTTGCTCTCTAAAAGAAAACAAGATCATCGAACGATTTACGATCGTGTTCGACCCGGAATTATTGGATCTAAAAACAGTAGCTTTCGTAGGCATCGAGCTTCAGAGGGACGCACTAATGGGCAATAAAAAGGAGGAGGTATTGATGAATCTCTCTCATATGCCCTTTGTACTGGAGATACATGAGACGCTTGCCCCATTCGATCTCCTCTTAAAACTGAGGACGAATAACGTCGAAAAGCTACGGGATATTATTACTAGCATTGCTTCAATTGACGGTGTTATGGCAACCAACACGATCTTGACAACCCATCGGGTCATGGAGCAATTCATTAAGATACCGCAAAGCTGATGCGATCTTTTTTAGCCACAGCGACATGGCTACTCATAATTAATATGCTTATGATTGTATGTAGCCTGCGGAAGTGCACGAAGATAAAGAGGCTAAAACATCAAGGATAGTTAAATGCACGGACAACGTTTCTCACTACGTGTTTGAACTATCCAAAGGTCGCGAATATTTCTCTATAGCTCGTATAAAACCTTAACAAATATTCCGCTTCGTTCTCCCATGGGCTTTAGAGTAACTCCAATGCCGATCTTGTTTTCATTTTTTAAGATTATGATATTCTTTTTTATAATATTTTTATCCTGGTAAGAAACATACTTTCTAACATGTGTTCTTACTTTTTCTAATTGTACCACTTTTTCCTCTTTTACTATTTTCAAAATGGCTTCCTTTATCTGGGAACTATTATATTTTGTCGAGAACATTTTTGACCTTGTACAAATCTTATCGCAATGGTATTACTCGCGGCTTTCATAAGATTCAATTAAATATGATTACCATTACGCGGTAATTGCGCTATATCCCGGATCATCCTCTCAAAATACTCGCCCTGCGAGATCATAAGATCGAAAAATCGTTACTTATAGTATTATGGCTTACGGATTATATAAACATTAATGCGCCGATACGAGAATTACAAATATCGTTTACGACGTCTTATGAACTCCGTGGCCGAGGCTGTTTCCTGCGGCCGCCCATCCCTTAAGACCTTCATCGTAAGCATAGACATACTTGGACCCGAGTTTCATGAATTTTTCTGCTGCATCGTCACATAGCTTGGTCTGACCGGCGGTGCCCGGGCCATATAGAATGATATCCGTACCCTTATCTAAACTTTTTACCAGGGGCATGATCTCGCCGTCAAACATGTTAGAGGCCCCTTGTATGTGGCCCTTCATAAAGGCTTCCTTATCACGAACGTCAACAAGCATATATGGCCTGTCTCTCTTAATACGTGATTCTAATTGTTCAGTATTTATTTTTTGAATTTTAAATTGCATATCTATTCCTTCATTTAATTAAAAAATATATAATATTATTAATAATTTTAAAATTATATTTAGTGTATAAGGGGGTTATATGTATATAAGATTATGTTTTACATAGATGGGTTGCGCCCGACAGTATCTTTCATGCAAGAGCCATGTTTGCGCACCGGAAATCGGGGGCATAGTACATAGTCGGAAAACTGTTTATTAAGTCCATTCACGGGACAGAACATAAATTTAAACATACTATTTCAAACATATTGGCGAACTGCCAGAAAATAATGGGGCGATAGCCGCCCATGCCGTCTCTTTTAATGGATATTTATGATTATTACTACCAAAAGGATCGAGCACACCAATAAAGCTACTAAGTCTGCTATGCCGAAGGCCGCCAATATCCATCCGAAGCCTGTTGGCGCAATAGTTTTTGCATTACTCATATAATCTCACTCCACAAATCTATAGGTCATCTATTGAAGATACCAAACAAAAATTATGATCAGTTCTTCATCATGAAACCTGAGCGCCCGGATATCTGTCAATAGTTATCCATGGGAGGGACGCTCGTTCATTTACTCGTCATTTATTTATGACGTTTTTATCCTCTACAACACCATCAATGCGTTAGGAGCAGCATCCCTGGTAGGAAAATCCTGCCGCCGAACACGAATACCAGGATCGCGAGTATCACAAAGATGATGATCAGCCATTTTGCGATTTCCATGCTGAACCCTGCTATGCCCCTCGCACCAAGGACATAAGCGACTATTGCCAGTATCAGAAATAATACTGCTAATCCGATAAGATCCATCGGATCACTCCCCCATATAGAAAAGATACTTTTTTGGTAACTGTTCTGCGTTTAGTTTTTGAATTATAAATTCCATAGCTATTACTCCAATTAATTATAAAAAATAAATAATTAAAAATATTTTTAATAATTATATTTAGTATATAAAGGGGTTATGAGTATATAAGCGTATGTTTAACATTATATAAAATAACTATTAATATATAACCAACATTAATAATATTTGCAATAAGCTCTGTGGTATTTAACTATATCGGAAAAGCAGAAGCAACTACAAATTTGGGGCTGATACTCAAGGGCGGTAAACCATTGAAGTATAAAGCTGCATCAACGTATCGCCATGTCTCAAGAAGGATATTATATCCAACTATTGTTTTATAGAATCTCCATTTGTTGAAAATTGCGCGATCTATTATCCATGTGAAGATAATTAGGGAATAATGGTGTTGATATGGTTGCATATAAAACTATGAACGTCGATGGCCTGGACATATTCTATAGGGAAGCGGGCTTTAAAGATTCTCCCGCAATTGTACTGCTTCACGGTTTCCCAACTTCCTCGCATATGTTCAGGAATTTGATCCCGGCACTAGCCGATCAATTTTACCTTGTCGCTCCTGACTATCCCGGATATGGCAATAGTTCGATGCCGGCTGTCAATGAATTTGAATATAGTTTTGACAATCTTGCAGATGTCGTAGACAAATTCATACAAAATTTGGGCTTAGATAAATATAGCCTCTACGTGATGGACTATGGCGCACCTGTGGGTTTTCGCATCGCGTATAAACACCCGGAAAAGGTGGAATCACTCATAATCCAGAACGGTAACGCCTATGTGGAGGGGCTCCCCGAGTTCTGGGATCCTTTTAGAGCCTACTGGAAGGCTCGCACGCCAGAAAATGAGGCCGCCATGCGTAAGTTACTGACGATGGACGCCACGAAATGGCAGTATACGAACGGTGTTAGAAATACGGAAGCGATCAGTCCCGATACCTGGAACATGGATATGTTTTTCATGAGCCGTCCGGGTAACGATCTGATACAGCTGGAGTTGTTCCACAGCTATGGCACTAATCCTCCTCTGTATCCAAAATGGCAGGAGTACTTCCGTGATCACCAGCCTCCGACGCTGATCGTGTGGGGTAAAAATGATAAGATCTTCCCCGCAGAAGGCGCTTATCCATATAAGCGGGATCTAAATAATATAGATTTCAATCTGCTCGATACGGGACACTTTGCCCTGGAAGAGGACGGCGCGGTCATCGCCGATCATATTCGCAAATTCATGGCGAGCCGGGTAGTTCCGGGAATTGAAACGACGAGGGCTGAAGCAAGATAGGACCTATTACCTGAAGGTTATCCACTTCCATCCTATGTAGATAGCGAAGATAGCCGCGATCGCAGTGCCCATGACAATGGCAAAGGTCTGCTCGAAAGAATCGACCGGGTAAAGTCCCGCCATAACCAGTAATATTCGCCCGATGATGTCGGCAATGAGTAATACAATTGCGAGCACTGCCGCGCGCTTCTCCATGGTCACGACGAGTAGTCCGGCAATCACATAGAATGCGCCGATGGCGGCGGCAGAGTAGGTAAACACCGAAGCTTCGGAGGTGGAGATGCCGAGGAAGTGATGTGTAAAGGCGGTCACCACCTCAATCAGGCCAAAGAGTATCATCAGCAGTGCAATGACTGTGATGCCGAGAGGACGTTTTGCGTGATCTAGTTTAGTGATATTTGTCATATGTAGCACCTCGTATCTTGATGATTGTAAAGTATAAGTTTACTTTACGACAAAAATAGCTAAACCCCAAACGCTATATATATGTTTTGCAATAGTAAAGTTATACTTTACTGTAAGTTTCATCGAGATGTCCATATGTTACAGATCCCAAGACCATTGATCGACTCGTTCACGGGACTTGGACTTTTAGAGTCCGAAGCGAAAATATACACTGCGATCGTGCTGCTTCATAAAGCGGAAGTAAAAGATCTCCTCGAATGTTTAGACCTGTCAAAACCAAGTATCTATTCTGGTATGCGATCACTAGAGGAACGCGGCCTGATCATGCTTACAAATCCAAAACCGTCGACATACCAGGCCATACCACCCGAAGTCGCCATGGATCTGATCATGACGCTTCATCAGAATCATAGAGATCAGGCTATTCGTCTTATTCATGACCTCGAAAATGAATATAAGCGAGATAACACACCGGCTCCTCTCTGGTATACCTTAGACTGTAAAAGCTTCGATTCAAAAATAAAAGACATGCTTGAAAACGCGAAGGAGAAGATATACTGCAGTACGTCCGGGAAATATCTCGATCTGATCGAAAGCAAAGCCCGAAGCGAACTTAACTTTCAATTGATCATACTATCCAAAGACAATAGGATACAAAAACGATTAGAGCTTATTTTTAAAAAGAATAAGTCGGAGATCAGGACGATTAAAAAAAGGCAGGTGCTTAATGCAATTGCAGCCATGGAAACGGGAGATCGTCAGGATAAAAAACAATCTATTGTCGAAGTGCTAAATATTTTCGACTTCGATCACGCGTTCGTACTGATCGTGGATGATCATGAATGCTTTTATATTCCGCCCATACCCGACGGTTCTTCATATGCGATGACCACTAAAAATAAAGCGATGATATTAAACATTAAACTGATGATGAGAACTCTCACGATCTCTGAGTTATAAAGAGCTTCAAAGGATGAGCTATCCTCATCTTTTATATAAGCGAAAGTCGTTCATATACTTATCAAGGGAGCTTATACCTTAAACTGGGTATCATCACTGATATGGAGATTAAAGAATTACAATCAGCGACCTCTACCGGGCTAGGACTTGTAATTTTAACGTCCATAGTAGCGGCTATAATCAATGTCGTCTTGATATTACCCGGATCATATGCTAAACTCATATATGGCGCAGTCCAGTTCATCTGGACATTATTTGCCATATTTCTTTTATTGAGAATATATTATACGAATATAGATAAAACTGTCAGATTTGCCGCATTATATTTCAGTATCGCCCTGGTCCCGTGGACTATTACGCTTATTTTATGGAAGATCATGTTACCCATGTTCTATAATGATAATTTAGCATATTATGTAAGCGGATTCGGTTATCTCGTGACATATGGCATGCTTATCTATGTGTTGTTTAAATTAAGAACTTCAGAAAATCGGCATTTATCAAAATCTAATGATCTTTACATTAATGTCTTATGGGCGGCCGCGATCATTGGAATATTACTTACCGTTCTTTGGTATATACAATGGGACAGCCCTCGATTGGTCGATATTACTATTCTACTCATATACCTGATCGCAGATGTAACCATTCTGGCATTAATTATGAAGCTCCTTAATACGGATATAGAAAATAATTTAAAATATTTGATTTTAATCCTAGGAGAATTCATACTTATTAATTTTATAGGTGATATCTTATTTGAGATGAGGTGGCTCTTCTCCATCCAATATATCCTATCCTACAAGATCTCTTTCATCATTAATGTCATTTATAATATCTCTTTAGTGTTTGTCGCAATAGCTCTGATCGTATACAATCTTAAAACGAAGAATAGATCATTAGATAAAATACATCGAATGCTTGATGACACAAAGCTATTTGCAAGCGATATCATAAATAATTCGCCTGATGCAATGTGCATATGTGACAAAAACGGCGATTTGGTCACGTCAAATGACTTGTTTTCCAGAATGTTTACTCATGCCAGGCCAAAAGATGCGGTTTCGTTTAATTTATTCAGGCATTTTACGATATTAGAAGACTCTGAGCTTCAAATTACCCGATTAAAACAAGGAAATATCATCGTCATACCTCAGGTTGACGGATGCCTGGTCACGAATAGCTCCAGGCCATTGTATTTAAACATAAAGGCATTTCCAACGTTTGGGTCCGACAGAAAAATATCGAATTACGTATTGATCCTGGAGGACATAACCGAAAACGTACTTACGAACGATACGCTAAAAGCAGCGAAAAATCAAGCGGAACTATACGTTGACCTGATGGGCCATGATATAAATAATATGAATCAAATCGCCTATGGATATTTAGAGCTTGCTTTGGATAAATTACATAAAGATGGAAAATTGGAGAAAGATGATCAATTATTGATTTCCAATCCTATTGAATCCCTGAAGAATATTACTAATTTGATCAGTAATGTTAGAAAGATCCAGCGGGAAAAATCCGGCTTATATACACCGGAAATTGTCGACGTCGGGAAAATGCTTGAAAAGGTAAAAGATCAATATTCCAGTATCCCTCGGGGGAATGTTGTGATTAATTATGTGCAGGAAGCTCAATGTTTTGTGATCGCAAATGAATTACTGAATGATGTATTCCTCAATCTAGTCGGAAATGCAATTAAACATTCCCGTGGCCCACTGACCGTTGATTTAAAAATGAGCAAAGTCGTTGACTGCGACCATGACTATTGCAGGATCATCGTCCAGGATAATGGCCCGGGCATACCGGATAATCTAAAAACCACCTTATTTGAGAGACTAAATCTTACGGAAACCAGGGTCCGGGGTAAAGGCTTTGGCTTATGCCTGATTAAAATGCTGGTAGATGACTATAAAGGCGAGTTTTGGGTAGAAGACCGGGTCATCGGAGATTATTCTAAGGGAGCAAAATTCATTATAATGTTACCAGCAGTTGAAAACTGAAAACTTTGAAAGATCGTATTAATTATTTTTAAGCTATTCTTCTCTTGTAACTTTGACTTGCTTTTATTTCTCGATCGTAGATACGGATTGATATATCTTTGATTGGGGCATAGGTGAGAACTAGCTCAACTTTTATCATATCCGGGCGTATATTAAAAACGAGGTTTCGATGACGAGATGGACACAGATCGGGCATACAAGCAAAATGGCGTCGTTTCATAAAAGTCTCGGATACCCTGCGAATGGGAAAGTGCCCGACTATGTGCTGCAGAAGATCATCGACCAGGATGAGGGAACGACGATTTTTGTTAATGATCGCGAGCGTACGATAACCCCTCTCATGAAGAAACGGGCTAAGTTCGAACAGAAAGTTAGAAAGCAGAAAAAATGACCGGCGGGCGAGGGATAAGAATTACGAACGGGGATCGACAACAATCACGGCTAAAATATCTATATCCAATCGCTGTATTTGTTAAGTCAATATAAACAGGATATTACGCGACCACAGTAGATGAATTGCCTAAAACTCGCCAGTTAACACATATCTTGCCGTTTCCACTTAAGTGGCTATAAGTTCCCAGCGGGTATTATGATATGTCGGGAGTAAAACTTTTTGACTGCGCTTTCTTTGATCATATACAACCGTGAATTGGTCGTTATTAATGACATGGATACATTCGCCCATTATTATTGCTATTCCAAAAAACAAAGGCCTGGCCTAATAATACCAAAAAAGGATAAAATAATTCACGAGGGCGAAGACGAGATCGGTGATTCTATTACCCCGTTAATCGAGAGCGAGAGCCTCAACACCATAACGCCGGATGATGACATTCTCTAGTAAGTTATATCTTATCCGCTCTATTTTTTAGGTTCGCTTATATGGCTAGCTCGACTAGGTGATATCATGAGCTTACTAGACGACGATGAAGAAGAGCTACAAGAAGGCGAGAAAGAGCGAGATGGAAAGTCGGACGAGCTTAACGACTTCGACGAGGCTGAGCTTAACGACCTCGATGAAGAAGAATGATCTATTTTAAATTTTATCTTTTTCTTTCCGTGTCATATATGCATCTAATTATGAATAGTAACTTTTTAATCGCTCAACTTTTATATTAAAACAAGGTGTTGTAGTATTTTGGGGATGAGATTCAATGGATCTTATATGGTTAGCGGTGGTGTTTATAGTTTTGGCGTTCATCGCCTATGTACTGGGTGCTAGAGGAATTGCCGGGTTCAGTCTGGAGATCGCAAAATGGCTAGTGATCATCTTCGTAGTCCTGGCAATCATTGTGTTCCTGTTTGGCTCGAGAGTATTTCTATCGGTTCCGATATTACTATCGGGCTGATACTTTTTTTAATCCGCTTATTTTTGAATTCAAGTTAACGATGATCATTTGTTATTATCCGTCCTCCAATGAACTGGTCTTGCGTAAAATATCAGCTGCCGGAGGATGAATTGTTACGATACTTTTTGAGTATTTATTAGCGCTATCTAGTCTCTGGTTGATACCATATTTCATTACATTACATTGATGACTGATTTCATTGCCAGCAAATGCTTGATTGAACCTGTGTTAGATTACATTTTGCATAAATAATGTAAAAAAAATCTAAAACTAGTGATACTATATGATTGGAGGGTAATAACGTTTTTACGTGTAATCATTGAGGGTATTAGGCGGTGAGGTTCACCGCCACTATTTGAGAGTCATCACCGGGAAGGTGATGTTGAGGGTAATGGGTAAGGTAATCGTTTGATCATGACGGACATGTTGTCCGTCATTTTACTGCACAATCCGATCCATCCCACAATAAATAATATATTATAGATTGTTTTATATGTTTTTATTCATCATAGCATATTTTAATCCTCTCAGCCGCTCTTTATAGTATAGCAGGCCGACACTCTGCAATACACGTTTTATCATGGTTATGCCACTACAAGATATATTTTATCAAAATGTATGCCAATAAAATATGATTTTTCAAAACATGTTATCATTCACATATGATTTTTCAATACATATGCCAATGAAATATAATAGCCGGCGCCAATTCAGGAATCTCTTACCACAAAAATATCGATAATGATCTGTGAATTGGTATCATAGGAATGATATTCAAAAGGGAACAAAATATAATTCATGTATAAATATATTTATAGGTTCGGAAGCAATTTTCATGTATATGATTATTGCTGTATCGGATGTACATTTAGGTTATAATAAATCTAATAAAGATGATTTCATTAGTTTTCTCGATAAGTGCGATACACAAGAGATCGAGCATCTTGTCCTTCTGGGAGACATATTTGATGTCTGGAGGCTCAGCAGGGCGGACGTTTTTATTAAAAATGATGACGTGTTCAGAAAATTGAATTCGTTGCATGTCAAAAATATTCACTATGTTGTAGGGAATCACGACTTTTTACTCCTAAAGCAATACATCGAGCATACGGCAGTTTATCCTTTTGTCGTTACGAGGTCTTTGAGGTTAGAATCCGGGGGAAAAAAGTTCTTCTTTGTTCATGGCTATGACCTTGAAGTGGCTACCGGTTCGATGACAGTTGAGAACTATGAGAAATTTGCCATGCATATGTGTTTTAATACGAATTTGGTGGATAAAGTAGCGATCATTTTATGGGACATTATCGGAAATCTCAGTAACATAAGAACAAGAATTCAAATGGCTATCAGTCCGCCACACAAGAGGGGCATCATAAATCTTGTACATGAGTTATCCGTATCGAGTGCCGTAAGTTTGCTTATCGGAATGCAATTAGACGAGATACTGGTATTTGGCCATACTCATAAGCCATTTCTATTCGATGATAAAGTTGCCAATACGGGTTCATGGGTCAATGAAGTTCCCGATAGAAGCAACCAGAATTCGTATATAAAAATCGTCGATGGTCTTATGGAACTGAAATATTATAATAGGGCTGATAGCTCGTTGTGATCTTCTTATTCGATTCGTACTTGATAGATGCGATCGTTGTTTCATTGTTGGGTCTTGTAGAGATTCGGCGTGCCCGCCTTCGTCTGCTACGAAATATCTGAAATGAACTTCCAGGTGTTGGCTATGATCATTAATAATATAAACGGGCCGATCAGGTTTAGGAGTAAGCTGTATGCGAAATAAGCGTCTATCCTCGAGTAGATAATAACTATCAGTGCGATGATCGTGATCACCGGCAAATAATTAATGATCTTTATCAATCGCTCTTTCCTCAAATCGACTGGCTTATCATTTATTATTTTCACGATCTTTATGGCATCCCTAATATTTACAAAAATTGATAGTATTAATATAACAAAAAATAATAATACAATGAAAAATACGAATTGCACGTTCATGTATATCCATGCGAACGCGCTAAACAAAAATACAAAAAACAATAGGATTGCTAGATTAGAAAAATTTACAATTGGCTTTTTAGCTATAAGATATGGAACCGTTAAAAAAAGATTGTAATAAGATACTAGTAACATGAAACCTAATGCCAGAACGATAGCCCATATAAACTGTGCATTCATATAAACAAATGCGAATACCAGGAATAAAACACTGATAATAATCCCTGGAAAAATGACACAGAGCTTGATCTGGTTCAGCTGTTTCTCTCGCTTTGGATCGATCCATATTTTCATATTTCTATGAGTGTCGATAAAACATTGTATCGATTTTCTAAGGTTAATATATAAAATTAGCCAAAATAAGGCTCCTGCAATTGTGCTGAAAATTGTATACCCCGGGAAATATATCCTTTCAATAATGATTATTAAAAGTATGATCGCAGCTGTTGAACTATTAATAATTTTTAATGATATACAGTGCATTACTATTCAGCAACCGTTTACTTACTTAATATAAAAATATTAATAGTTTTTTATATGGCCAGCATATTTTCACTCAAATGATATTGTTGCATATGCAATCATATGTAATGATTTTCATATCAGATCAGGGCGAAAATAGTTTTAGATAAAGTCTCCAGAGGTCTGGTGAAGCCCCGTCGAGTTTTAGCGCGAACGCCTTTATGCCGATCCTTTTAAGAATAATACCTTGTGGTGCAACAATCCTTAAATAGCGTCGAATCTGTTTTATAATTATGCCAAAATTCAATGTCGTAGATGAAGCGATCATTGATGCCTCGCCTGCGGTTGTCTGCAAAGCAATATTAGATGAGATTTCCGGAGTCACGCATTGGTGGATGCCAGATGTGGAAACTAAAGTTATAGGGGACACACCACCGGGGAGAGAGGGAATGATCAGCGATATAAAGGTTCATCGTACCGGGAAGGCACATTTTACCTGGAAATTAACTACGATCGTGGATGGTGAGCTGATCGATATTGAGTATGGCGGTGATTTCGCAGGGAATGGGAAATGGACATTCGAGCCTGTGGACGGAAAGACACGGATACGATTTTATTGGATAAACATCCTGCCTAAAAGACCGTTGTTCATTCTCATATCCCCATTTATCGATCTGGGGAAATCTCATTCGGAGGTTATGCAAGTGGGATTTAAGTCCTTGAATAATTATTTAAACAAAAAGTAACCGTATGAAAAGATCTCTCCAGCAGCCTTGTGAATGCTCAATCAAATGATGCTTAAACCGTAACATGGAGTACTAATCGTGCCCCGAGCCCTATTAAGAATGATAATGTTGCAATACCAAGGCTGAGCAAGGCCATTTCCGTGAACTTCCTCCTGAAGTTGAGACTTCTTGACACGGAAATATAGAATGTAAATCCGAAAATAATGATGAGTGCTATGGTCAGTGTAAGTGGTAAAGCAATATACGGACTTTTTATTACCATGAATGGAAGTAGCAATAGTGCTACGGTCACTATATACGTGATACCAGTATAAATTGCAGCCCTTGGCGGTTTTAACTTTTTATCAGGTTTTTCTTCGGACCTTTGAGAGAGATATTCCGATGTAGCCATTGAGAGTGAAGCGGATATCCCGGCTACAATACCCGTTATTGTGATAAGCTTGCTATCCTGGAGCGCGAACGTCAGCCCTGCCAGCATTCCGATAAAT
This sequence comes from uncultured Methanocellaceae archaeon, assembly GCA_963780665.1. Classification (GTDB taxonomy): domain Archaea; phylum Halobacteriota; class Methanocellia; order Methanocellales; family Methanocellaceae; genus Methanocella. The sequence goes on from CAWACJ010000007.1 coordinate 187,040, forward strand.
TCCACGATCGCATCGTTAAGCCCCAGAACGATTGAACCGGTATACCGAAACCGCTCTTCATCGAGTATATCGGTTAGTTCGATGATCTCTTTTTTATGGGTCTCATCCTTGCGGAGGATAGTTTCAGCCTCCGGGATCGCTTCAATGACTTCCATTTTAACGTCCCGGGCATGTCGGGACGCCAGGAATTTTAACGTGAACGTAAAACCAAGTAGCTTTAAAAATAAAAAAGATATCAGCACTCGAAGATGGTCGGGAATAATATCACTGGCGGTGTATTTTTTCCAGAATTTGTAGTGCTCTAATTCCTCGCTGGCTATCCTCTTAAGCACATTGCTATTATTGGAGTTACCCATTGCTAAAGCGATCTTCAAATAAATTTCTTGCACCGTGATCTCTTCTCTCTGGACATAGCGAATTTGCCGGAGTATGGACTGATCGAGTATTTGCGGACACATTTCCAAATATTGATTCTCTCCTGTGCAAATGAAAATATTACCGCAAGCTCATTGACGCGGAATGACACAATTCTCCGGGATTAGCACGATTATACATACCTATGCGATATCATCAATTGCAGGACGGATATGCACTTAAGGAGTTTATCTGTCATCAACCAGGTCGTAGCGGAGACGCACAAAACTTTTTTTATTATTTATCTCCGACAGCCTGGTTAAGGCTCATAGAACTTCGACGTGCCAGCCTTCGCTTCGAAGCGATGAACGATCGATGCCCATAATGCGTTATTTATAAGATGGTTTTTTTGCCTGCTAAATGATCAATATGTTATAGATAGTCACTTGGGCCTATATTATTAAAGATTATAATCTAGTAAATATTAAATAATAAATATCGCATCAATGCACTCCGAAAATAATTATTAAACAATTTATATAATATTATCAAAAAATATTTGATTTATTTGTAATTTTCGACAAATATTAACTCTTAATCGTAATCTTTATAATATGAACATATTATCATAAGTAGTCATCAGGATTGATGCCTTCATTAAAAAAGTGCTTTATTTCCTGATACAAAATGTGGAGGGATATATATGAAGTCTATAACGAAATATTTAGCAATATTATTATTACTGTCGGTTGCTTTAGTTTGTATCGGCAGCTCGATCGTTACTGCGGTTAGCGTGATCACGACACCAACCGCGGTCCCCTACTCGCCGTTAATGTGGAACAACACGACACTAACCATCGCTCCGTTCTATGGGCCAACTTTCGGTGTACATATCGTCCAGGGCGCAGACCCGGTAGGCGCATATTCGATCAACGTCAACCCCTATTACGCACATATGCCCCATCAGGCAAACCCAGCACCCGTGTAATCAAGTCGTACGATCATCAACTAGCATCTGTGTCGTCGTTTACCAGCTATAAATCTTAACTGGCGATGGCAGCTAGGCGAAAATGGCCTATGCCCGGAAGGATCCGGGCAGGCTAGCTATTTTTTATTTCATATATCATAGTACTGTATTGAATATTTACTGTCAACATTTAACCATATATTCGATTAATAATTAGGCTTAAATAATTGCAATCGCTTTTTATATTTGAGTTTTTGCTCGTTGGGTGACCGGCTTTCCTGTAGGCATCTGTTCGAGCATCAGGGAGATATGTTATGAAATTTAGTTTAGGGAGCATTATCTTTGTGTTTACGATTTTAGCAACTGTTACGATAGCCGGCTGTACGACAACGAGCAATAGCGGCGCATCTCCAACGGCTAGCCAGACATTGTCCGGGCCGACTGCGACGCCGGTACCGGCCATCGGATCCATGATGAATGTGACTAGCATGATCAACTTGAGACAAGTCCACTGGTACGAGTACACGATCACTCCATCGGGCACGGTCGTGGACCTGGGAAGCGGGTTCACTACGGCAGGCGCGACCATGACGGAACGATGGGACTTCAACGTGAACTATAATAGCCAGAATGCTGACAAGGTAACTGGAACCGGGACCTATCCCAGTAATGGCGATACTGGCAACACTATTGAATTCATGAACCATACGAATCACGAACAGATCCTGGGTGGAAATTTGACGGTGATAAAGAGTGGCACTGCGATCTACCATGGTGCTATTACTCCCAAGCTTCACGCAATCCAATCCATCCTCGATCTCACCAACAGCACTTATTCAGGGCCGCATACGGTGACGTATGGGGGCACAGAAACAGTCACGGTGCCATTGGGAACGTATAACACGACGAAATACATGTATGCAGGCGACTATGACCTCACCGTCTACATGGACTCAAGTGTGCCGGTTCCCATAAAGGTGGAGGCAGCAAGCACTTCCGGAACCATATACAATGTAGAGTTAATGGGATGGGGCTAAACGCTCCATCTTCCATTCATCTTTTTAATCAATATTTTAACTTTCGTTTCCCTGGGATTTTTACATGCATGCACGAGGGCCGTCTGATCATTGAAAAAAGGTGCTTATAGGATAACGGAAAGAATGACCGATGCATAATTATTGGTTGATTCATTTTTTACTCGTTGCGCTATCTTCCTGACGCCATTTACGTCTACATTCGTCACATCTGTCATGTAAGTCTTTTGCGGATGCAAGCTTGTTCAATCTTCTTTCCTTTAATTCTTCGGGCAGGTAATCATAATTGGGATCACTTTCCATCGGTGTCTTATGATTGTAACCGCGGGATCGCATTTCTGCTGCAATTGCGTCATGTCGATTCTTTATTTCTTTCACGTCTAACAAGTTATTGGTGATGTATCCTTTTAGGCCGCCCTTTTTCTTTAACGTACCTGCAAACATGTGTAGCTCCAGATGTTCGCCGAGCAGGTGCTGTCGGCACATAGTTTCAGGTTTCGCTCCCCACATTCTCAGTTTATCACCTTATCGTCAAGATATGTAAATTTTACATGTGCTTCTAACTTTGCCTTGCACAATTCGTATATCATGGGCTCGATAAAATTTGAATAATATTTTAAAAAGGAAAGCTTCAGTATTAAATTATTATTGAAGCTTCCTGGAACTATACGAACTATTCTTCCCTAGCTTCGGGGCGTACGCCTTCACGCCAATTTCCTTAGAAATACAATCCGCGAATGCAAGCGTATTGTCCCCGTGCACGCAGAACGCATGTTCTGTCCCTTTGTCACACATAAGCTTAATGATTGTTTTCAGCTCTGAATCGTTACTTTGTCTTGATTTTTTTCCCGGTGTGCTATTTCGGATCTCGCCTCTTCCATTATGTCAGCGGGGATTAACTTATACAATATCCATATTCCGACGGGTATGATGATCAAGTCGTCGAGCTGCCCGAGCACCGGTATGAAGTCAGGAATAAGGTCTATCGGTGACAGAGCATATGCGACCAGAAACCCGGCAAGAAATTTACATCGCAGCGGCAGCCGGGGGTGTCCAGCCACGTACTTCAGCACTTCAAACTCTCTCTTGACATCCGCCATTATCTTAGCCAGTCGAGGCTGTATCATTACGGTTCCATCCGGCGATCACATATGTGTTCGTCATTGATAGTGCTGGCGGTTAATCTAGAACTATATTTAAAAAAAGAAAGCCTCAGTTTTAAAATATTACTGAAGCATTGTCCCAATTATACGAAATATTCTTCACCTAACTTTGGGGCGTACGCCTTCACGCCGATTTCCTTAGAGATCCAGTCGGCGAAGCCGAGTGTATTGTCCCCGTGCACGCAGAACACATGCTCGGTCCCTTTGTCACACATGTGCTTCACGATCGCCTTCAGCTCGGAATCGCCACTGTGTGCCGAGAAGCTATACTGCTCTAATTTGCAGTTCAGCTTCAGCATTTCGCCGTCGACTTCCACCGTATTGGTCAATAGCGCGTTCTTACCGTTCGTGCCTTCGACCTGGTATCCTGTCAGTATGAGCTTGCTCTTAGGGTCGTTGTACATCTGCTTCAAATACGACAATACCGGCCCGCCGTTGAGCATGCCCGCCGTTGTGACGACCACGGATGGTTCACGCAACACACTCTTTCGTGCGCCCGGCTGCACCCTTTTTGCGTTGCCATATGCGGACCTGAGCCTTCCGGGGTCCCTTACGTATTCGGGGTCACTCAGGAAAATGTCCGACACTTCGGTGCCCATGCCGTCTACGTAGCAGTGGATGCCGTATTCCTTCAATATCAAAAGGACTTCCTGCGTCCGGCCGATAGCGAAGCATGGTATGATCGCGTTGCCGCCGATATCCAGGGTGTGCGTGATGGACTCGATGAACTTCGTTTCCATCTGCTTCCTGTCCTGGTGCTCTCGGCCGAAGTACGTGCTCTCGATCATCAGCGTCTTCGCGTCCGGGTAGTGGATCTTTGATCCTTTTAATAACCGCGTGTCGGAGTTCTTGATGTCGCCCGTGTACAATAGCGTGTCATCGCCATATTCTACATACGTAAGCGCGCTGCCCGGAATGTGGCCCGCATCAAATAACGTGATCGTGTAGTCATTCGTCTCGTACGCATCCAGGTAATCGATCTCCGTGGTCTGCTTCAATAGCAGCTGCATGTCATGGGGATCGAACGGCGCCATGTGGCCCCGCTCTGCGATCTCGAGCGTATCTTCTGCCAGCAGCTTCGTCAGGTTTTTAGTCGGCGGCGTGCAGAGAACAGTCGGCTTGAGGTCCATTAGATTCGGGATGACGCCACAATGATCCAGGTGGCCATGCGAGCAAACGACCGTCTCCGGTTTCGGGCTCCCCTGCGGGTACTCGGGCGGGTCCGAGGGCTTGATCCCGTAGTCCAGGAGCACCTGGTCATTTAACATAAAGGCCGAACGGCCTACTTCTCTCGCTGCGCCACAAAACTTTATTTGAATGTCTTTTTCCTCCGTTATGCCAAATATTTAATGAGAATTAAAAAAGGGGCCATAATACCTCTCTTCACGAAAGTTAAACCTTTTCAATAAGGCTTATATATCCCTTTCTCTCTCTTGATATATAATTACGAAATGATTTCTGTGGCATGCAAATATATAAACATTCACTCGTGCCATGTCATCAATATAAAATTAATCGACGGAAAAGTATAAGTGCAATCGACACGATTTTAAGAGACCGTCAGAGATTGGTTCTATAACTGTATGGTGAGCGCCGCAGCAAGTTCCCTCGATGCATGCCGATCATAAAATAAATGGCCCTGTGTACCGTATCTATGGGGCCGGACAAAGGGCTCGTAGCTCAGTTAGGTAGAGCGCCTGGCTTTTAACCAGGCTGTCAGGGGTTCAAATCCCCTCGAGCCCGCTCACCCCATTATGGGACTGTTTTTTAACTGGAGGAAGGCAAATTGACCAAGAAATTCAATGTATTGGAACATCAGCTGGTGCCGGAACATATCATATTAAACGAAGAACAGGTTCAGGAAGTTTTAACGCGCTATAAGATCACCAGGGGACAATTGCCGAAGATCAAGACCTCTGACGTCGTCGTGAAGCAGATCGAGGCCAATCCCGGTGACGTGCTCAAGATCATCAGAAAAAGCCTGACCGCAGGACAGGCCATATCGTACAGGTTAGTCATGGAATAATAACGAGAGGGGATCCTAGTTTGTTAGACCGCAGAGAATTAAGTAAGGCGTATTTCACCCGCAAAAAGATAGCACAGCATCATATTGATTCATTTAACGTTTTTCTGGACCAGGGCCTGCAAAAAGTCATTGACGAGCAGGGATTTATCGAGACCGACATCGAGGATATCGAGCGGAATATCGAGCCCGTAAAAGTCAAGCTGGGCAAGATCCGCGTCGGAAACCCGGTCGTGCGTGAAGCAGACGGTTCGGTAGAGCCATTGTTCCCGACGGAAGCCCGTCTCCGCAACATCTCCTATGCAGCGGAGATCTTCCTGGAAATGAGCATCGTGCGCGGTGAAGTCGAAGAAGAGGCCATCGAGGTCAATGTGGGCCAGATGCCCATCATGATCGGATGCAACAAGTGTAACCTCGCGAAGCTCGGAGCCGAAGACTGGATCAAGAACGGCGAAGACCCGATGGACCCGGGCGGATATTTCGTCATCAACGGTACCGAGCGTGTACTGATGACGTTAGAAGACCTGGCGCCGAACAAGATCATGGTAGAGTTCGATGACCGTTACGGTGACCAGATCGAGGTCTCCAAGGTATTCTCGCAGCGCCGCGGCTACCGTGCCCTCGTCATAGTCGAGCGTGGCCGCAAGTCCATTTTAGAAGTCTCATTCCCATCCATCTCGGGCAGGCTCAATCTAGTTATGCTCATGAGGGCGCTCGGGCTTGAGACCGACCAGGACATCATCAACGCAGTCTCGGAAGACCCCGAGATCCAGAAGTTCATGCTGGAGAACCTCGACGAAGCAGAAGCCGACACGGTCGATTCCGCGATGGAAAAGATCGGCAAGCGTGTCGCAGCCGGCCAGGCTCGCGACTACCAGATGAAGCGTGCTCACTACGTCATAGACAGATACTTATTGCCTCACCTGAACCCGGAGAACTTCGAGCGGATCAACGAGAACGACGATAGATTAAGGGAGTCGCGCATCAACAAGGCATACTTCCTTGGAAGGATGGCTGAAGCCTGCTGTGAACTCGCGCTCAGAAGAAGATCCTCGGATGATAAGGACCACTACGCAAATAAAAGACTAAAACTCGCAGGCGACCTGATGGAAGACCTGTTCCGCGTATCCTTCAACCGCCTGACCCGTGATATCAAGTACCAGCTCGAGCGCGCCAACATGCGTAACCGTGAACTGTACATGATCACAGCGGTCAGGTCGGATGTCTTGACAGAAAGGCTCATCCACCCGCTCGCCACCGGAAACTGGGTCGGCGGCAGGACCGGCGTCTCGCAGTTACTGGACCGCATAGACTACATGGCCATGTTATCTCACCTGCGCCGTGTGATCTCGCCTTTAAGCCGCGCTCAGCCTCACTTCGAGGCTCGTGACTTGCATGCGACCCAGTGGGGCCGCATCTGTCCTTCGGAAACGCCTGAAGGCCCTAATTGCGGCCTGGTGAAGAATTTCGCCATGTCCGTGGAGCTTTCGACCGGCGTCGAGGATAACGAATCGATAAAGAAGATCCTGCTTGAAACGGGAGTACAGCCACTGTGGAGGGCAGTATAATCATGAAATCCAGAATATTCGTGAACGGCGCGCTCGTGGGAACCCACGAGAGCCCGGTCGAGCTGGTAGAGAACATACGCGAAAAGAGAAGGCAGGGCATCATCTCTAACCAGATCAACGTTGCGTATCACAAGCTCACAAATGAAGTGATCATAAACACCGACATGGGCAGGGCCAGGCGTCCTCTGATAGTTGTAAAGAACGGCAAGCCCATGGTCACCGGCGACGATATTGAGCAGATGAGGCATGGCGAGCTCACTTTTGAAGACCTCGTCAAGCGCGGTCTCATCGAGTACATCGATGCCGAGGAAGAAGAGAACACGTTTATCGCGATCGACGAGTCGCAGCTGGTCAAAGAAAACACTCACCTGGAGCTGGAGCCGTCTCTGATATTAGGCATCGCTGCAGGCATGATCCCCTACCCGGAGCACAATGCATCGCCAAGAGTTACGATGGGTGCGGGCATGGTCAAGCAGTCTCTCGGCGTATCGACCGCGAACATGAAGCTAAGGCCGGACACCAGAGGACACTTCTTACACTACACCCAGCGTGGTCTCGTGGGAACACAGCCCGAAGAGGCCGTGAACGCCAACGGAAGGCCTGCGGGCCAGAACTTCGTCGTAGCAGTCCTCTCGTATGAAGGTTATAACATTGAAGATGCGCTGGTTTTCAACAAAGGCTCTATCGAGCGCGGTGTCGGAAGATCTCACTTCTTCCGGACAACCGAGGGTGAAGAGCGGAGATATCCCGGCGGACAGGAAGACTCATTCGAAGTCCCCGACGCCGAGATCCGCGGAGCCAGAGAATCCGAGTTTTACGCCATGCTGGACGAAGACGGCCTCGTCAATCCGGAGACTGAAGTCGGCCCGAATGACGTGCTGATCGGAAAGACCAGCCCTCCGAGGTTCCTTGAGGAGCCGACGGACCTGGGCGGCATCACTCCTCTGAAGAGGCGAGAGACCTCGGTCACGATGCGAAGTAATGAGAAAGGTATCGTGGACACGGTTATCCTTACGGAGACGCAGAACGGCAGCAGGCTCGGAAAAGTGCGCACCCGTGACCTCAGAGTGCCGGAACTGGGCGACAAGTTCGCATCCAGGCACGGACAGAAGGGTGTCATCGGCTTGATCGCACAGCAGGAAGACATGCCCTTCACCGAGAACGGCATGATCCCCGATCTAGTCATTAACCCTCACGCAATCCCGTCTCGTATGACCATCGGGCACGTGCTCGAGACCATCGGCGGTAAGGTCGGCAGCCTGGAAGGCAGGTTTGTCGATGGCACCGCGTTCAACAACGAGACCGAGGACGAGCTTCGCTCGGAATTCAAGAAGTACGGCTACTCGCACACGGGCAAAGAGGTCTTCTACAACGGCATCACCGGCCAGAGGATCCTTGCGGATGTGTTTGTTGGCGTTATTTTATACCAGAAGCTCTACCACATGGTCTCTTCCAAGATGCACGCAAGGTCCGAGGCCCCGTACAGGTCCTGACCAGGCAGCCGACGGAAGGCCGTGCAAGGGAAGGCGGTCTGAGGTTCGGAGAAATGGAGAGAGATGTCATGATCGGCCACGGTGCCGCCATGGCTTTGAAAGAGCGCTTACTGGATGAATCTGACAAGGTGTTCGAGTACGTATGCAACAATTGCGGCATGGTTGCCACTGAGGACAAGAAGAGGAAACTCATCTATTGCCCGAACTGTGGTGCGGACACCAACATCTACAAGGTTGAGATGAGTTACGCGTTCAAGCTTCTGCTTGACGAAATGAAGGCACTCGGCATCGCGCCGAGGCTCGAGCTCGAGGACGCAGTGTAAGGAGTATTTATCATGACCGCCCCAAAAAGAATCAAGAAAATAAAGTTCGGTTTATTATCTCCTGCCGAGATCAGGAAAATGAGTGTGACCAAGGTCATCACGGCCGATACGTATGACGACGACGGCTATCCCATAGACATGGGATTGATGGACCCGAGGCTGGGCGTTATTGACCCCGGCCTGCGATGCAGGACTTGCGGCGGAAGGCCGGGCGAATGTCCGGGCCACTTCGGCCACATCGAGCTTGCGGCCCCCGTCATACACGTGGGCTTTGCCCGGCTATTAAGAAAGATCCTGATGACGACCTGCAAGAAGTGCGGTCGCCTAATGCTTGACGAGAAAGCCAAGACAGAATATCTCCGGCAGATCCAGACGAACATCCGGCTGGGCCAGCCGGTCGACGAGATCGTCAAGAATGTATTCAAGGAAGGAAAATCGTCCACCTGCCCGTATTGCGGAGAAGAGCAGAAAGAGATCAAGTTCGAGAAGCCCACCGGCTACATCGAGGACGGCCACAAGCTGATGCCGACCGATGTGCGCGACAGGCTCGAGATGATCCCGGACGAGGACATCATGGTGTTCGGCATGGACCCGAAGAACGCGAGGCCGGAATGGATGGTGCTCACCGTATTGCCGGTACCTCCCGTCACGGTCCGCCCGTCCATTACGCTTGAAAGCGGCCAGCGCTCGGAAGATGACTTGACCCATAAGCTCGTGGATATCATCCGTATCAACCAGCGTTTCCAGGAGAACCGCGACGCAGGCGCACCTCAGCTCATTATCGAGGACTTGTGGGAACTGTTACAGTACCACGTTACGACTTATATCGACAACGCCGTATCGGGCGTCCCGCCGGCAAGGCACAGGAGCGGCCGTCCTCTAAAGACGCTGTCACAGCGTCTCAAGGGTAAGGAGGGCCGTTTCAGGGGATCATTATCCGGTAAGCGTGTGAACTTCAGCGCTCGTACCGTCATCTCCCCCGAACCTAACCTGAGTATCAACGAGGTCGGCGTACCATTAAAGATCGCCAAGGAAATGACCGTCCCCATGACCGTCACGGCCTTCAACTTAGAAGTGGCGAAGGAATTCGTAAGGCGAGGCTCGGAAAACCACCCGGGCGCGAACTACGTCAAACGTCCGGACGGACGCCGTCTCAAGGTCACTGACAAGAATGCAGGCGAGCTCGCTGATGCGCTGGAAGTCGGCTGGAAGATCGACCGTCAGCTGAAGAACGGCGACATTGTGCTGTTCAACCGTCAGCCTTCGCTGCACAGGATGAGCATTATGGGGCACTTCGTAAAAGTGATGCCGGATAAGACATTCCGTCTCAATCCCGCCGTCTGCGCACCATATAACGCCGACTTTGATGGTGATGAGATCAACTTACATGTCCCCCAGAACGTGGAGGCCATGGCGGAGGCCAGGATCCTCATGATCGTTCAGCAGAACATCCTGTCCCCCAGGTTCAGCAGCCCCATCATCGGCGGCCTGCACGACCACATCTCAGGCATATTCTTATTAACCAAGGGCTACAGCCTGTTCACGGAGAACGAGGCACTTGACGTATCAAGAAAAGTCGGCGTCCATGAGCTGCCGGAACCCGCGATCAAGAAGGAAGGCGTGAACTACTGGACCGGTAAGCAGATCTTCAGCT
>CAWACJ010000008.1:0-218980 GCA_963780665.1 uncultured Methanocellaceae archaeon
TTTTTATTGTATCGATGATGGTGTCCATGGTCATGATCCTCGAATAGTGTTTATCGTCCGATGGTATGACGTGCCATGGCGCGTGTGTCGTGCTTGTGTGGTATAGCATTTCATCGGCCGCGATCATATACTGGTCCCACTTGCTACGATCCTTCCAGTCGTTAGGGTCGATCTTCCATTGTTTGTCAGGATCGGTCTCGCGCGATTTAAACCGCTCCAGTTCAGTCTTCGGATCGATATGGAGCCAGAACTTGATCACTGCCGTCCCATTATCCGAGAGGGCTTCTTCCATCTGGTTAATCTCGTCATAGGCCTTCCTCCAGTACTTTTCAGGCGTGAACCCCTCGACACGCTCGACGAGAACCCTCCCATACCAGGTCCTGTCAAAGATCGTGAAATAGCCCCTGGAAGGGAAGTGTATCCAGAAACGCCATAGGTAATGATGAGCCTTTTCGATGTCTGTCGGAGCGCCTATGGGAATCACTTCATAGCCACGGGGATCCAGGCTTTCGGCGAGCCTCTTGATATTACCGCCCTTTCCCGATGCGTCCATGCCCTCATAGGCAATCACTACGGGCAATTTCTTCTTGAAAGCCATGATCTGGAGCTCGGTCAGCTCTTTTTGACAGGTTTTAAGGCGTTCATGATATTCCTCATCCGGCATTGACTTATTCAGGTCAACTTCATTGAGGATCGATCCGGCGACCTCTTTTTCTATCGGCGCCACTGCGGCCATCTTTTTACCTTTTACCATGGCCGGATTCGCCCGCAGTAGGCTTTTCTGGAACGCGTCAATGACGGACTCATATACCTTAACTGTTGCAAAGCGCCAGTTATCTGCCTCGACAATGATCCATGGTGCATATTCGGCATCCGTGAGTTCGATCATTCTGTCGATCACTCGCTTATACCGGCCATAGTTCTTATGCTGTTTCCAGCCAGACTTATTTTCCAGAAAGGCCGATACTTTGCTATCATCCAGTTTATTCAGCCGCTTTTTTTGCTTTTTCTTACTGATATCCAGGAAAAATTTGAGAATAAGATAGGGCTTTGCCTGCTCGCTACCGCCTCCTGTGGCCAGGACTTTTTCAAATTCGGTGATCTGAGAAATAACGTCTTGCTCTTTTCGAGAAAAAAGTGGCTTCTTCTTTCCATCAAAATTGGCCTTTTCCTCGAGAAGCCGGTTATACCAACTCTGGTCGAAGATACTGGTAATGCCGTTGGGCGGTGTTTTCTTCCAGAACCGCCACATGAAGGGCTTTAACGCTTCTTCCCTTGTCGGCTCATTGATGGCATGCATATAAAAACACCTGGGATCCATTGCCCTGAGTAGCTCGTTAACCATCAGGCTTTTTCCCGAGGCATGCCATCCCTCGAAGACGATCATGATCGGGATTTTCGCCTGATTTACAGCCCTCTGAAGCGCCCCCAGTTTCAGCCTCATATCGGGAATTAGCTTATCATATTCTTCTTTATCCATTTTTTTCGACAGTTCCACCTCTCCAAGCATCTTATACACACCATCTTATCTTTATAAATTTATTATAATATTATATATGTATAAATAACATGGTTGGGTTTACCGATTATAAATAATAGTTTAGGCTTTTATCGAAAGGTTATTAATTGATAATGTTACCATTGATTAATCATCATATGTATGGAGGATATGGCTCGGGATCATATCGTCATACCTTAAAATATTTAGGGCGCTTAGATAAATGAATTTAAAATGGGATAAATGGGATAATCCGGATATAATAAACAAGGGTACGACACTATTTATCGAGATTTTTAAATGGGTCGTATATGCCTCGGGCATCGGTGTCGTGGTCGGTATCTCAACCGGGATATTCCTGAGGGCATTAGGGTGGAGCATCTCGACGGTCGGGGATTATAGCTATTTTTTCTTATTACTGCCATTAGCGCTGTTCGCGACAGAATGGATCGTGAAGCGCCTGGCCCCAGAAGCGCATGGGCATGGCACTGAGCAGGTCATCGAAGCGGTACACCAGCGCTCCGGAAAGATCAACCCCATGGTTGTCCCGATCAAGGCTGTTGCTACGATCATCACGATCGCCTTCGGGGGGTCGGTCGGTAAAGAAGGGCCCTGCGCCCAGATCGGCGCCGGGATCTCGTCGGCGATCGCTGACGTGTTCAAGCTGAATGATGCCGACAGGAAAAAGCTCGTGATCTGCGGTATCAGCGCCGGTTTTTCAGCCGTGTTCGGCACGCCCATCGCCGGGGCCATCTTCGGGATCGAGGTCGTTTACGTGGGCGCTTTATTATACGAGGTCATGCTAGCCTCGTTCATTGCCGGGATTATCAGCTACCAGGTAGCGACTTTCCTGGGCGTAACGTACACATATCATTTTTTGAATATCATTCTCCCGTTCAATGACCTATTCTTTTTTGAGGTCATCCTGGCAGGCGTCTTTTTCGGCATCTGCTCGATCCTCCTGATAGAGACGTTCTACCGGGTGGAAAAAATGTCGCTGAAAATCCCCCTAAAAGCACCTACAAGAGGATTGATCGGCGGGATCATCCTGGTGGCCCTTGCGTTGATCTTCTCGACGCGATACCTGGGGCTCGGCACAGGGCTGATCGATAGCTCTTTACAGGGGACCCTTGTCGATTGGTATGCGTTCCCTCTTAAGATCATATTCACGGCGGTCACGCTCGGGTTCGGCGGCAGCGGAGGCGTCATTACGCCGATATTCGCAGTCGGCTCGACAGCCGGCGCGCTGTTCGCGGAGGCTACCGGGCTGAGCGTTCCGACGTTCGCGGCCATCGGCCTGGTCAGCATGCTGGCGGGCACGACGAAAACACCCATCGCTTCCAGCATCATGGCGATCGAGATGTTCGGGGCGAGCATCGGGCCCTATGCCGCTATCGCATGTATCATCAGCTTTATCATTACCGGATCGAAGAGCGTCTACCCGTCACAGGTGTTCAGTCTAAAAAAATTCATTTAGGCTCATTAATACAATGATAATCCGAAAAATAAACGATACGGAAGAGGATCTTGTGGAATGATTCATCTTATTTTAGCTGCTTAAGGAAGTCCAGCCAGCACTTCGCATGGTCCTTCGTCGACTCACGCATTTTTTTCGATAGCTCGTCTTTACTTTCCGGTTTTGCTTCCTTCGAGGTGATGTCTTTCAGCGTGGTAATCGCCCTTAATAATCCCGGGGATTCGCAATAGTCCTGAATTGCCTGGTTTTCCGTGGAGTCTTTATGCTCGATGTTTTCGAGGTCTTCATTGAACTTTTTATTTAACTTTTCCTCCAGGCCTAACAGCAAGTCCTTTTCGCTATCTGTCACGACATCCTTATTTACAATATCCCAGATGATATCGTGCAGCCTCATCTCTTTCCCATCGATCACGATATTATCAGGCACCCATGCGCCAACCCATTCCAGGAGCCGCGATAGCTTAGACTCCAGGTGTTTTCTTTCCGAGCTTGTTAGTTTCCCGCCCTCATGAATGTCGTAATATGGGACCGGGCAAGAATAACCGGGGGGTTTTTCGCTATCCGATATAATAATTCTCCTCGTTTATTCAAATGTTCAGGTCTGTATACCAATTTTACCGTTAAAGTTCGCGACACCACATGCGCCTGGCATCATCGGCTAAAGCCCTTAAATAAATACCGGACCAGTAGTAGCACCGGGATGATCTCAAGCCGCCCGATCCACATGTCCACGATTATAATGATCTTCTCGAGGAAGCCCATTGTCGGGTTCACGATCCCGCTGGAGATCCCTACGTTACCCTGAGCAGAGCTCACGTCGAAAATGATATGGCTCAGGTCGAAGTTCTGGCCGACGAGGGTTGAAAGCAGCAGGACGCTTATCAGGATGGTAACGATCCACAGGAAGGATATCAGCGTAGCCTCTGCCAGCTCACTATTAACACTGTCCTCGGTCACCCTCTTATTGCCGATCTTCACTGTCACTAACGTATTTTTGGACCGCAGTGTCTTAGCAAACCATAATTTCACATCGTTAGTGAGGAAATACGCCCTCACCACTTTGATCCCTCCTGCACTCGACCCGGCGCACCCGCCGATGATCATAGCAATGGATAGGATCAGCATAGCCGACTGCGACCACCCGGAAACATCTGTGGTTTGCAATCCCGTGCCAGTAGCAGCTGAAATATACTGAAAGACCGAATACCGGATCGAAGTAAGCATGTTTCCATAAAAATAATAGTTGTCCAGTGTCAGCAGTGCAGCACCGACAATGATGAGCAGGAAAAACGTCCTGATTTGAATATCACTGAAGAACTGCCTGATATCTTTCCTGAATGTCTTGTACAGCACAGCGAACGGAAGCGCCCCGGCGATCATGATGAGCGATAATACGATCGGTACCCCGACACTACCGTAGCCCGCCACGCTATCCACATGGAGCGAGAAGCCCCCCGTACTGATTGATGCCATCGACAGGTTCAGCGCATCCCAGGACGGCATGCCTGCAGCCACCAATAGTACGATTCCGGCGATCGTCAATATCAGGTATAATCCCCAGATCGAGTTGATAGTAGACCTGATGCTTGGGTGTATCTTATCTTTTCGAGCTTCAGACTGGTAGAGAATATATGCCCCGGTACCCGGCCGTATGAGGATGGTCACCATCAACAAAATGACGCCCAGGCCGCCGATCCACTGGCTGGCGCTTCGCCACAGGATGATCATATAGTTAGCGCTTGCAGGGTCCGGGATCATGCTGAAGCCGGTCGTCGTCCACCCGGATATGGACTCGAAAAAAGCGTCTATCGGAGACATATGCTGGATCGTGATGAACGGTATCATGCTGATCGCCGGCACGATCAGGTATGCAAGAGCCGCGACAATCATGGCGTGCCTCAACTCCAGGTCGAAGGTCGCCGGGAGCAGGATCTTCAGCACCGCCCACAGGGCAACACCGAGAGCCGCGCCATAAAAGAATCCTCTTGAGCTTTCCGTATCCCCGGTCAATACGCTCAACACGGCCATGAACAGCATGATCGCGCCGATCGTAAGGAATAGCCCTTTCATGTTACTAAGAATGACCTTCAGGTCCCTGCCCGATGACATCCTACTTCACCAGGTTTCCGATCGAGAATAGCTTAAAGATACGGTCGAAGAGGCTTCTCCTGATAAATACCAGTGCCGAGTCGCCAGCCTGCAATACTGTATTATCGTCGGGCATGATCACTTCATCTCCTCTTTCGATGGCTATGACCAGTACATTGGCGGGAAGCCCGATCTCGGAGATCTTCTTGCCGACCGCATGCATCTTATCCTTGATCAGTATCTCTACTATCTCCGCCCTACCCCCGGCAACCGTGATAAAATCGCTGGCACTCGGCCGGAGCATCGTATTGTAAATGTCTTCGGCGACGATCGCGTCCGGGTTTTTATGCATGATCACGCCCAGCTTCTTAAAGAACTCGACATGATCGGTCTCATTCACGATCGTCCGTAGATTTTTTACGCCTTTTTCTTTTGCCTGCATCATGACCATCAGGTTCACGGCATCGCTTCCGGTGGCACAGATCACGGCATCCGCCTCGGATATGCCCGCTTCGTCGAGGATCACCGAGGACGTCGCATCTCCGTTAACGCTGATCAGGTCATACTTTGTCACCGCATCGTCACACCTTTTCCGATTGGTGTCGATCACGACGACGTTATGCTTCTCAGAAACCGCGATCCTTGCGAGATTCTGCCCGATCCCGCCAAGCCCGACAATGATGATGTACATGAGGATTCCCGTCAAGTAATTGTATAATTGTTATCCGCTTTTCGAAGTTATCCTATATAAACGCTATGTATCTATCACATAACTTGTAAGGGCTTTGTAGAAAAATGCCTTTATGTAAAGCTCGTGTTTCTAGAAAATCATAATTTATATCTTTTTTAAGTATCCATACCTGGGTGATGAAGCGATCCCGGACTGCACGAGCTTATCGACCCACGCGTCGAACTTCAGCCTGGTGATGCCTGTGTTTGAGATCTTTCCCCAGTATGCCTCTATGCTGAACTCTCCTTTTGATGCCAGCTCGTCGAACGCGTCCACCAGTATGGCCTGCTGGCCCTTTGTTTTAGTTTTCCTGGCATCAGCTTCCATGCGCTCGTTCACCTGGCGCTTATCTTCCTGGAAGCGCTGCTCCTGGACATCCTCGCCGATACGCTCCATGACGTCCCTGCTGAGGCTTTTGGCCGCTTCCTCAAAGCCGGCCGTGTCGCCGGACAGGCTCGCTACGACCGATGCGCGTGCCAGCTGCGCTTCCTTTAGATCGTCCGACGCAAAAAATACCTTCAGGCTTGCGGCATCCAGCCTCTTATTACAGCTGCGGCAGGACACGGTCTTTGGTCCCTGCTCAATTATAAAAGAGCTTTTACATTTCGAGCAGACAACAACGGCATATTTCGGCATGCACAGTAGATTTACATCTTTCATATAAAAAGATTGACGGAGCGGTCTGAAAGTATAACAAAAAAACGCAGAAGAACCATTGTTTCCAATGTTAAAATAAAAAGATTTATTGTTTTAGGGCAGTGCCAGCCATATCGCCCAAAGTTGTCGCAAGCTTTTCTTCACCGATGACGTGATATTCCCGCTCCACGCGGTTACCGCGCCGCTCAAGGACTCCCTCGCCCGTGAGCCTTGTCAGGTAAGTCGATACGGTGCTGAGCTTGATCTCTTCACCATACTGGCGCTCATACCTGTCTTTGACAACCAGTGAAGTGAACCACTGGCCGCTGAACTCGAATTTAAGGAAGAGCGATAAGCGCTCTTTAATGGTGGGCTTGTCTGCTGACAGGTCCGCGATGTCCTTTGCCATGACGGACATCCTGTCGGCCTTGACCTCCTCGCTGTTACCGAGGTTCATCTTTATGGCATTCAAGGCCTTCTGGACGGCGTCTAAGTTCACGCCTTCTCCGGCGAAGGTCAGCTGAGTGATCTTCCCGCTTTTATCGTCCACGTTTAGCTTTATTTCCATTGGCCCAACCCCTAAATAGCAAAAAAGGCAATCAGCGGTCCAATCCATCCCATTTATGCCCTATAGCACACCCGCCGATTGCCTTTTATACGTTTTTATCGTTTTTTTGTTTTTAACCCAATCCAATCCCTACTTTATTTGCCGTTTTCATTTTAGATGATATTAATTGCCCCCAACAGTCTACCTTCTGCTGCCCATTTTGTCTCGTCGTTTCGCTTTACAACCAATCCATCCCTAGATAGTTGCAATCGTTGCACCGCACCAACCCATCCCCCGGATAGTTGCTGTGAACCATGCCGCTTACGACAAATTACTATACAATCTCTTGCTATATAAGCCTTTTCATTAATCGGAGGTTTTTTATCAGTGTTAAGGACTTTACCACAGATTACTACGATTATTGGCCTATAACCTGTATATTTTACGATTATTTAACCATTTGCATGTTCACTGGTTAATGGGCAATAACGCCAAATATTAACAAATATAAGCTAATAATATTGAACTACGTGTGAATTGAGGGCTATCTTTAGTGCTCGTTAGCTTTACAAGTAATAACAGTAAAAATAAGCTCATTTCACACTTTAATTTATTACAAACACATCAACATGAATACACATTCACAAGCAGTTGTGTACCTGTCGGGAAGGTATCATAGAATTTCAGCGCTTCGATGTTATCGAATAAAAAATATGCATTTGGGCATGCCGTTATGCGTTTAAAAGAAAAGACGATTATGTGTCACACACAGTTTAGGATCTTATTTACGTCGATATTTTTTGCGACCTCGTCCTTGATCGTCTTGATCTTCTTTTCATCCGTGGGATCGATGCGCGCGATCAGCTTCTCGATCTTTTCGGATGCAGTGAGCGTATCTTCGCGCACGGAGATTAACGGCACTTTAAGCTCGCGCGCCCGATCGATCACATCCTGCGAGGGAAGTAATCCGCCCGTCAAAATGATACATGCGGTGGACGTATTCAGGGCCATCTGTAAAATGTCATTACGGTCGCCCCCGGTGATGACCGCCTTGTTCGGCACGCGCTCGAAATAACGTAAAGCCGACTCCTTGGACATAGCGCCGATCAGCGTCTTATCCACGAGGTTTTCGATGTTGTCCTCGCCGGTCAGCACTATACCGTTCATCTCCTCGACAATTTCGAAGACGTGTAGCGCGCGCAGCGATGGCGTATAGGGCATTGAGCCGAGCACCGGTATGCCCTTGCTCCGCAGGAAGTTTTCCAGGCCCATGTCGTCGTTAAAATTCAGGATGACGCCTTTGAGCGGGATACCGCGATAATCCAGGTAGCCTTTGATCATGGCGAGCCTGTCAAGCGATTCGGGATCGGAGTTACACAGCAGGATCAGATCAGACTTAAGTGCCTCCACCAGGTCGAACCCCGAGAGGCCATAGAGAAAGCCTATCGTGATGTACTCGACGCCCTCGATGATCATCAGGTCTTTGCCCGCGCTGACTTTTTCGTATGCCTGTATGACCTGCTCCATTTGTAGTGCGGTCATCTTCTCGCGGGGGAACGGGCTCAGGTCGTTCACGCTCGCGTCAAAATCCAGCAGGGACTGCATGAGGTATGCGTCCTCTTCCACCTGCTGTCCGTTCACCGTGATGATCTTTTCATGAAAAGGCTTAAAAAAGCCCGTGTATACTTTAGAGTTCAACGCTAACCCAAGCGTTATGACGGTCTTGCCGCTGCGGGCATTTATAGAGCTGACAAAGATCGATTTCATCGGGAACGGTCACTTCAATAATAAATGGTCACGTATCTATTAAAAATATATGTATGTCAAGGACCAGCGACTGGTAAAACCACCGTGAACTTCGCTCCCTTCGCATAGTCTCCGGGAACCCGGTCTTCCACCCAGATATTTCCCTCAAGCTTCTCGACTATGGTTTTTACAAGATGTAGCCCTAGCCCTCGCCTGCTTGTCTTCCCGGGGTCGTCATGAAAGAGCTTAAAAATTGTTTCCTTGAGCTGGTCCGGGATACCCGGCCCTGTATCTTCGACAGTGACCTTACAATACTCCCTCTCGCCCTCGCGAGTCTTTATTAAGCCTATATTAATGACCAGCGGGCCGGTGGAATGTTTTATTGCATTCTCGATCAGGTTCTTGAACACGTCTTTTAAATACCCGTTGGAGTTCACCAGACATCCCCGGACAGGCACATAATTGACAGATATTTCCCTTGATGGCGTGCGTGAATACTGGCTTTGCATTTCTAACAGTATTATCCCCAGGTCAGTAGTGCTCAGCCGGGTATCATTCTTCAGCAGATTCCTCATTTTTTTAACATTATCGATCAGTGTAGAGCTATTTTTTATTATTTCCATGGGCTTTTCCAGTAGTTCATTATGCTCCGAACCGTTGCCCATCGTATCGATGGCAAGCTCCAGGTAGCCCATGATGGCATGGTTCATATTACTAAGGTCGTGGCTCATCAGGTCTACATAAAGATCGACTTGCCCCATGGCGTCTCTCAGGGCGGCTTCCGTGCGCTTATGCTCCCCCACCTCGTTCATTAATGCGGCATTAGCTTTCGATAGCTCGATGGTCCGCTCTTCGACCAACGCTTCCATATGATCGCGAGATTTTATCAGCTCGTGTTCCATCTGTATTCTGTCGCTGATATTAATGATAAACGCATAGTAATATTGGGGAGAGCCATCCGCGTTGCAGAACTTATGGGTATATATTTCAACGGGCACGGTCATGCCGTTCTTCCCGACGACTTCCTTTCCATATTGATGGGGAATATCCGGACCTTGTAACCTTTTACACGAAAGCCCCCGGATCAATTCCTTCGTTTGTATAAGCTGCGTTGCAGGCGTAAAATCATCCGGCCATCGCATAGACCCGATCTCCTCTTTCGTATATCCCGTAAGTTCGCAAAACGCTTTATTACAGGTAAGTATGTGTCCGTCACTATGAATGGCAATGAACGAGATTGTGTCATCTTCGATCGCATTCGCCGCGAAATCGCCTAGCCTTATCAGCTCTCGTATTGCATACTTCATCAGGATAAGATATTCTCGACTGCTTATAAAATAAAGACAGGAAATCCGCGGAATACAAAAACATAAAAAAATAACTAGCGAATTATATGCCGATGATTAAGTTATTTTTCCGCCATTTGCGGACAATCGAATTCCGGTAATATGACGACGAACTTGCAGCCTTTCGTATAGTCGCCGTAGATGCGATCCTCGACCCATACGCGGCCTTTAAAGCTCTCGACAAGAGATCTTACGATGAATAGCCCGAGCCCGGTGCCTTTTGCTTTTGTCGAGCCTCGCATAAATCTCTTGAATAGGGTAATTTTATTCTCGTCCGATATGCCCGGACCGTTGTCGCTCACAGCCACCATACAGTACGAACGATACTGTTCCTGTATCTTTGTCAGGTCGATATTGATCATCAGATGCCCCGTAGAATGCTTGATCGCGTTGCTGATCAGGTTTGAGAACACATCTCTGAGCAGGTCGCTGGCAAGTACTTTGCAATCGCCGGCCCTGTGGAAATCGATCCTGAGATCGCGGACTTGTATAGACCGGTACTTATCGATCATCTCGGTCAGTAATGACCCGAGATCGATCACCTCTGGCTTCAGCTCGCCGGCTTTTATCTGCTGGATCTTACGGACGTTATCGATGAGCGCGGAGCTGTTAAATAGCATCTCCCGTGTCTTTTCCAGGAATTGCGGATCACAATTGCCATTTTTCATAGTATCCAGAGCCATCTCGACATATCCCAGCGCTACCTGGTTCATGTTGTTGATGTCGTGGCCGAGCAGGTCCACATATAGCTCCGCCTCTTCCTTGGCATCTTCTCTTGCCTTCTCCGCCAGTGCGAGCTTATCCATCATCGCATTAAATTTATGCGCCATATCGCCGATCTCATCCGACCGCTTTACAATGGCCCTTTCTCGATAATTTCCACTGGAGATCACCTGCATAGTTTCCGAGAGACGGATGATGGGCCTGGTCATGTAACTTGCCACATAATAGCCCAGCAGGGCCAGACAGATGATAAAGATCACGAGCATGCCCAGCATTATCGACAATTCGTTTTGCAGGGGCTGGTACATAGCGTTCTCGGGCGTTGAGACAATGACGCCCCATCCTAGATCCTTGACCGGGTAGAATGCCGAGATCCTGGACTGGCCGTCCCACGTGTTTCCGTCAATGATGACGCCGTCTTCGCCATGTAAGACATCCTGTACCGCCGTATATGAGGAAACATTCGTATTTAAAGACAAATTGGTCTGATCATCATGCGATATGAGCAATCCGCTATGATCAACGATGAGGACATTTTCGTTCGGGTTGATGATCTGAGCTTGAATGTTATTCATTAACTTTTGAGGCGGAACCAGGACTACTGTTCCGCCTATCGTGGTATTATTATTTTTTATGGGGTCGAATATTGCCATTGTATAATTGTTAAGAATCTCGCTATAGTAAATCCCCGTTACAGGGTCGGAATTAGCGTCCGGCATCAGTTCGAACAGGTTATACTGTCTAGCCGTCTCGATATTAAGGCCGTAGGTACTATACAAGATATTGCCATTATTATCGATAAAACTCACAAGGCCGGTCTGTGGAGCATCCATTTTTAGATTATCGGCAATTTCTTTCAGATGCGGCACGTCCATTCCATTCACTGCCCTGATCGTATCAGGGCTTTTCGAGACAATATTGACCTGGCTCGTGATATTGTCCATGTACATGCCGACATAATTGGCCAGATACCGGCTATCCTGGCGATCATATACAGTAGTGTCATTCAGAATGCCCTGTCGGGCATTATACAACTCTATTCCTCCGAATACCATTATGATAAGTATGCCAGCTACCAGGAGAACCAGCATGATGCGGGTCCGTATGGAATTCCATCGCATTTTTATATACCCCTTATACAGTAATTATATGTTCTACTAAATAATTCTTACTAAATACTTATAATAAAATAAGTTATAAAAGATATGGTATCCTGATTATGTTTGATGAAAGTATACTCATGGCCAAATATATCACTATTATTTAGCCAGTTTGTATATCAAAGTTATTTTATCCGGGATTAAAGCCATTCTTATCACGATTGTCTCGTCAGGCCTATTAATTCAGGTCGTCGTTTTCACTAATCGCAATCGGATATATGCAGGGTATGAGTTTTCGATCATCAAAATGATTAAAGAATTTATCTGGCTAACAATAATAGGCGTAAATTTTGACAAGCTGTAATACAATACAGCATAAATTGTCCTATTAATAGCATATAAGATCCCTATATGGTACTATTGCATTTTTAAGAACTAAATACATGCCTGTTTCATGCAATAACTTAATATTATCGTTTATTTTATGAAACAACATAAAATATTGCTTATTTTGCTATTAACTATGCCAATATTTTTATTTCGAAGTGAAAATGATTGCGTGTTAAGGAGGATGGATCGGATTATGATAAGGAAAATAATATTAGCGGCGATCGTCGCGTTGGTGGCAGTCGCGCTCGCAGTTCCGGCATTTGCACAATGCGGATGTGGTGGCGGATGCGGCCTCGGAGGCTACGGGCTAGGATATGGCCTCGGAGACGGAATGGGGTATGGCATGGGCGATTATGGTATGGGGTACGGAGGAGACTACGGAGCCAATAGCGCGAACATGGGCATGGCAAAGGGAGCCAACACCGGCATGGCTAAAGGCTCAGACATGGGCTATGCTCCGCAGTCAGCCAACACTGGAATGGCAAAGGGAGCCAACATGGGCTATGCTCCGCAGTCAGCCAACACTGGAATGGCAAAGGGAGCCAACACGGGCATGGCTAAAGGCTCAGACATGGGCTATGCTCCGCAGTCAGCCAACACTGGAATGGCAAAGGGAGCCAACACGGGCTATGCTCCGCAGTCAGCCAACACTGGCATGGCAAAGGGAGCCAACACGGGCATGGCTAAAGGCTCAGACATGGGCTACGCTCCGCAGTCAGCCAACACTGGAATGGCAAAGGGAGCCAACACCGGCATGGCTAAAGGAGCCAACACCGGCTATTAGTAACGGTCATCCGGGATCAATCCGGGTGGAATAAGTTATATAAAAATGTGAAAAAGTACCGAGATCGCGGCCTGAAATAAAATCAATCATAACTATACCCCAAAACTACAGCAGGCCAGCGACTGTGTGATATGGGCGATCCGGGGGCCCATCTCCAACAGTCATATGTTATCTTTATTATATTCGCGGATCGTAAAACGCTATTTCTCAGCAGACAACTCCCTTCGTATCGATAAAATTCAAATGATAGCCATAAGATCATGCGGATAATATCTTAAAAAAACTGTACCCAGGGCCTATTCATATGAATAGGCCTGAGGCGATCATGTGTAGTTGCCCGTCATCGTTTTAACGCGCACACGCTTGTGAGGGCGGCTGCGGCGTCTCCGGCGCTCTCGATCGGGAAGTAGCTCTGGTCGATCATCGGTATCAGTTCGTGGATCGAAACGTCCTTTCCCCGGTATGAGCAGGACTTTCTTGTGCCCTTTGGATAGATCCTCCCGAGATCATCCTTGGTCTTGATCGGGAACTTTACGTCGGCTTCCCGAAGCTGCTCTACGATGGCGATCTTCATCGCGTCAATTTCCTCTATATCCCTGGGCGACGGTTCCTCTCCCAGCATGATTGAACTCTTTTCAGCCATATGAATCACCAATATATATTTAATCTTTATTATATAAATTGATAACCCTTTGCCTCTTTCAATGTTACTGATGTTTAATTGAAAGATACACTGGCCTTGAAAAAAGAAGAGTGGATATATCGTTCAGGATAAAACCCGGGCGCTGAAGATCAATCCATACGCTCGGGGCTGGTTTTCATGAACTCGCGCAGGACCGTGGTCGCATAGCAGCCCTTCGGAAGGAAGAACTTCAAATTCGCCGCATGCTCCATCGCAAGAATCGTCGGGTCTGCTTTTAGCAATATTTCGCGCCGCAGCCCGGCCGAAGCCAGGTCGGTCATCTGCGAAACGCTGAAATCCTGTGGAGTCACGCCCTCTTCTGCGAGTATCGCTTTCACGTCCGTTCCAGGCTCGCCTTCCCCGATCTTTGTGTCCACGCCTATTAAAGGAAGCGTGACATATGCGCGCTTCTTTCTTGCCAGGAACTTCACGTCGGGCAGGTTCTTCCTGGTAACGATCTCCTGCTTCGAAGTGTCGGGCTCTCCGTGAGCATCGAGGAAACAGACTACGTCGCCTTCGACAGGCTCTACGAGAGAGAATCCCTTCAAGAGGCGACGGCTCAGGATCTTGTTGAATAGGTAAGACTGGTAGCCATGAACGAACAGCCTTGACAGCTTAGAGGAGAGGCTGCGGAATGCACCGGTATAATCCCCGGGGTGCTCGATCAGGTAATGCATCATCGTGCGCTCATATCGCAGGTTAAATGGATATCGCTTGATGCCTTCCTTGAAATCGCGCGTGTTCCATACCATGTCCCTGGCCTCGATATTTTCGGGGCTTTCTCCGGGGAACGACCTGGCGATATATGTCATAGCTGCGCCCTCCACATCGCCCTGTACAAGCAATTTGCCAACCAGGTGAGTGACAGGCCGTACGATGCCAAAGCGCTGGTACCCGAAATAGTTCGGAAGGCCGCCGGCGGCCTTTATTTTGTCTGATATCCCTTTCATACGCGTTTCGATATCCGGTTGGGAAAGCTCGATGTTACGAATGATGATGTCAAACTCGTTACCCCGCAAGTCTCCCAGGCCGACATCGTGGTCTCCACGGCCGATGGGCGTGAGCTGAACGCGAGGAAGGCCGACATTACGGATCGTATCTTCGGAGACGCCTTTGATGCTCATGAGCTGTGTGGTGACGGCCCGCTTATCTTTCGTCCCTGCTATGCCGATCCGCTCGTCGCTGATCCCTAGCACGCGGGAGATGTCGCGCAACAAGTGATGAGTCTCCCAGTTCTCTTTGGTGAGCTTCAGCATCAGGTAGTCGCCTGACTGGCCTACCTTGAAATCCGAGATCTCATTCACCCGGAAATCCTCAACGTTGACCCTGAGATCACCGCCGATACCGTCTTCGTCCGTGAGGTATGTCTCGATGCCCATGAGCTTCTCGAGCTCAAAAGAAGTACTTCTTACCATATTCACGCGTGATACTGGTCGAACTTGCTTTCTTTGGGCGCCTCGCCCGGTTTCTGGAAATTGATCACAGGCAGCGGCGCTGCGGGCGGCAAACAAAGGTTCTGAGAGATCAGCATGGCCAGCGGGATGATGCGTGCCATCATATTGTTGGCGATCTCGTTCTGGACATTGGTATCCGGGTTGCCGGCCTCCCAGTCCTTCCGCGTCGCTTCGGCGTCCGTGCCCGTATGGTCGCAGAACCCCTCGAAACGTATGAAACCTATGGTCGGGTTAAGATAATTTATAGTGACACTGTACTCGATGCGCAGCACTTCCTTGGGCCCCATGGCCGGCTTTATGACCGACAGGTTGCGCAAGTTAATATCATAGTTCACGTTGACGTTCCTGTACTTGGAGATCTCTTCCAGCGGGACGAGCCGCTCCGATTCCACTTTATTGATGACGAATCCGAGAATCATACTAATACCTTACATTAATTTTAGGTGACCCACGATCTTGTCGAGCGTGGCCGAGTCCGCCGGGCCCATGCCGAGCACCGTGATCGTGCCGGGCGGCACGCAGGTCAATCCCGCATCCTGTATCAGCGTCGTCGGGATGTCAAAACGCCTGGCCTCTTCCTTATACTTGAAAAGGTCCTCGAGCCTGTCCACTTTCAGGACGACCTTTTTCTGGCCCCCGTCTTTCCATGCTTCTTTAACCGAAGGCTTTGCCCACTCGTAGGTGGATACGGCGGCGTGCGCCACCTGGACACACATCTTGCCTTTTGGGAGCTTCAAGTCAGCCCTGACCAGTATACACTGCTTATATTCTGTCATGAGATTTACCGTTTTGAGTTTGTTTCATGTTATGCATCCAACGGGTATAATTGCATCGGCATGGAAAAGATAATTTAATGTAGTATCGGCTGTTATAACCCTCCACTAAAGCAGGTTGGGGCATATGGATTACGACGTAGTCGTTGTAGGCGCCGGGCCGGCCGGCTCGATGGCCGCCAAGTACGCGGCGAAGAACGGCGCAAAAACGCTGCTCATCGAAGAGCATAGCATGATCGGCTCGCCAGTCTCATGTACGGGCCACATCAGCGTGAAAGCGCTCAGGGAATGTGAGCTGCCGGAAGACGGCAATTTTATTAATAAGCGCATACGCGGCGCATATATATTTGCGCCCGATAACCATTCCGTCAGGATTGACGGTAAGCGAACGATGACATACGTGGTCGAGCGTAAGATCTTCGACCGGGAGATCGCCAAAGCTGCCGCGCATGCAGGTGCGGAACTGCTGGTCGATACGCCCGTCCAATCATTAAAAAAAGTCCCTGGCGGCGTGGTCCTTCATACGATGTGCGAAGGAAAGCCCGGGCAGATCACGGCAAAAGTGGCCATAGGCGCGGATGGCGTGAAGAGTAAGATCGCAAGGGATGCCGGTCTCGGACGAGTGCCCCACGTCTGCACGGGCATACAGGTTGAAGCTAATTATGAGCCGATCGACCCTGAATTCGTCGAGCTGTTCCTGGGCCATTATTATGTACCGGGATATTTTGCATGGGTTGTGCCCACATCGGGCGATTGCTGCCGCATCGGGCTCAACGCGGACGAGAACGCGCATATGTATCTAGACAGGCTTTTAAAAGAACACGAGGTCGTCTCTAAAAAAGCCCGCTCGGCCGTGGACCTGATCATGGGCGGCATTCCCGTGGGCACGTTAAAAAGGGCGACGACAGACAGTGTCATGATCGTAGGCGATGCTGCAGGCCAGGTAAAGCCTCTGACCTATGGCGGCATTTTCATGGGAGCGAAATGTGCCAAGATCGCGGGAGAGGTCGGCGCGAAGGCTGCCTTAGAGAATAATGTCAGCGCGTCCAGGCTCATGGAATATGAGCGTCGCTGGAAGTCCGAGATCGGCCGGGATATCAGCTTCGGATTAAAGTTCAGGGACATATACGGGCGCATGAGCGATGCGGACCTGAATGAGGCGATAGCCGCCTTTGACGATCCCGATATCCTGGACCTGATCTCTAGACACGGTGATTATGAAAATCCCTCAGCCCTCTTCAAAGAGTTCCTGACGCTGTCCGCTAATAAACGGATATGGCGCTTCCTTAAATTATTCGCCCGCATTTTGATCTGAGGGGAAAAGTCGTTATACTACAGCACATATAAAATATCGGATGATCGAGAACACGTGGCTGTATATGCGATTCGCATCCGACGACTTATACCGTCATCGTATACTTCATTTGAGCCTGTTCAGAAAGCAGGATTCGAGAAAGCTCATGAAAAGGTGAGCACGGCCCATGACTTCAGTTCACTATACCCGGGACCTGGAAGCGCTATTCGTTAAAGCGCCGAAGCTGAAAGAGCGTATCCTGTATACGCTACAGTTCTTCCCCGAAGTTGAATCGATCAAGTTCGGAAAGGCCTCGAAGAACGCTTATTATGACCCCAATACCGGGTCCGTGAGGCTGACCAAAAATTGCAGCTATTACGTCATCGGCCACGAGATCACGCACCATTTACAATATTTTAATAATGGCAACGAGTTCCCCCGCGGAGAGCGCCAGTGCGACATCTTTTTATTCGCCCGCAGCCCTGCGCTAGTCATCGACCTGTGGAATACGCGAGACGGCTCGTACCTGTGCCGGGCCATAAAGGTCGACCTGCTACGCGACCGTTTCACGAAGCTCGAAGGCCAGCAGATGATCTACGAGACTTGTGCGGAGGCGCTGCGACGCCGCAAGGAAGGCCACGGCCACTACATGGACTGGGCGGAAAAGCGCATCAACGAGCGCATCATGGAACGGGCAGATAAGATCGCTCAAAGCCCTCGCCAGAACATTATCATGAAGGGTATAGAGCTTGCACAAAGCACATTGAGTCGTTTTTAAAGGCCGATCATTACTACAAACGCAAATCGATATTATTAAATACCAGACAGTCTATTTGTGAGCCATCCTTAACGAGGCTGTGAGCATGAATTTTTTCATAACGCTTACCACTGCCTGCGACCTGCAATGCAGGTATTGCTACGGAGAATGCTGCGATGACTTCGATGATACCAGCGATGTCCTGGACATCGATTACTTCATACCGCAAAAAGTCAGCTACAGCACTGAAGCGTTAAAGGCATTTTTAGCCAGAGATAAGGACCCTACGGTTATTTTTTATGGCGGCGAGCCGCTTCTTAACGTGGAAAAAATGTACGAGATGATGGACACGCTGCCTGCAAAGCGATTTATGCTTCACACCAACGGCACGCAGCTCCATAAAGTGAAAACCGAGTATCTTAACAGGCTACATACGATATCCATCTCGATTGACGGCGACGAGAAGCTCACTGACTATTATAGAGGGGTGGGCGTATACAGGAAGATCACCGGCAATGCCAGGCTGGTCCGGGACAACGGCTTTAAAGGCGAGACCATTGCGCGCATGACCGTACAGGAAGAGACAGACATATACCCCCAGGTCATGCATTTGCTGGATAACCCCGACTTTTCATTTGACAGCGTCCACTGGCAGCTGAACGCGCTATTCTGGAAGAACGACTACAAGAGGCGCAACTTCTCAGAATGGTCACGCCTGAGCTACGACCCGGGCGTACGGTCACTGATCATCGAATGGGTCAGGAATATGCGTGAAGAAGGCCGGGTATTGCGCATGTACCCGCTGATGTCGGTGACGCGCTCATTATTGCTGAATGAGCCTACGCTGCTGCGGTGTGGCGCAGGCTGGGCGGAATTTAACATACAGACGGACGGGAAGATATCGCCCTGCCCGGTCATGTCAGGCATGAAAGACTTTTACAACGGGGACATTGAAACGAGCGACCCACAGCACCTGAAACAGGCGCTCATCGGCCGCGCATGCACGGGATGCGACGTGCTTGATATCTGCGGAGGCAGATGTCTTTATGCGAATGTCACGATGAAATGGGGCGAAAAAGGCCATGAAGAAGTCTGCTCCACGATCAAGAGCCTGATCCATGGCTTACAGCTGGCACTTCCGGAAATCAGGATGCTCATCAAAAACGGTCGCATCCGCATGGAAGATTTCGAGCACACGAGGTTCAATAGCTGCGAGATCATCCCGTGATCATTGATAGCCGGTGAAATCCTCGAGCTTGATCTGGCTTTCCCGCAGATCAAGGTCTTTTAGCGCATTTTGCATCGCCGTATTCATGCTCGGCGGGCCGCAGATGTAAAAGACCCGCTCCTTATAATCGGGGATCTGCGCCTTTATCATATCGCCGTCGACGTGGCCGCTTAGCCCTTTCCATCCCGGCTCTCGCGTCAGCACGTTCTTAATAGTAATATTCGTGTCCTGCGCCGCCATCTCTTCCAGCTGGTCTTTAAAGACAATCTCTTTTTCTGTTTTGTTGGAGTAAAGCATGATGATGCTCGTCGGGAGCTTTTTATCGACACAGTACTTACAGATGCTCCTTAAAGGCGTAATGCCGATGCCGCCGGTCAGTGCGCCGATCTTGACATTTTCCCCGGCATAGGTGAAATCCCCGTACGGGCCGTTGAACTTCACCCAGTCACCCTCTTTCATGTGGTCGAGGGCTTGCGAATAGTCGCTGTCGGTGATCTTTTTTGTGAACTCGAGAAAATCCTCAGTAGGGCTGCTCGAAATGGTGAAATGATGTAGCTTGACGACACCGTTCACCTTAATGTTCACGTACATCCACTGTCCGGCCTGGTGCTGAAAATCATCGGGCTTTTTAAAACGAAAGCTTTTGGTATCGCTCGTACGCTGAATGATTTTCGAGAAGCTAGTCTCGTGCCAGGGCTTCATAGCCTGCTCGCCGGTCACTTCAAAAACCATATCGATGCCTCTAATGTCCTAAATTATCATTGGCATGTGCATATATAACTGATATTGTTGTATTTCGCGTCATCCAGTGCAAAGCCACGCGTCGGATACCTTATGAAGAGCCGTATGTTCATCCTGCATGCTACTAAATTTTATTATCACGACCATCTTTTATTGGTTCATGTGCATTTTTTTTAGATAATGTTTTGTTTATTAAGTGACTTGCGTACATCCCGTCGCCCCGGGACATGTACGCATATTTTAAAGTTCCTTTTTCCAGGCATGGGGAATGTAATTTTTATGCCCGCTCTTTAAAATAGGTTAAAAATCGTTGAAATCGATAGTGTTATGAATATTTATGGCATATTGGGAAGTTTAGCTGTTCACGGTATCGTGGGGGCATGCGCCCCATAAGCTTTATATTTTATGAATTCTTATGCTATGTCATAGCATACCTTGTGCTATGCTATGGCATATCAGACTATCGATAACGAGGTAAACATCATGGATCAAATAACCCAGATATTATACTTTATCTTAGCAATTATACCGATACTTGTTATCTTCGCCGGCCTGGTATTCTTCAAAAAATCCGGCACCTTCATGGGCGTCGTCGGATGGATAGTATGCGTCGTCATCGCACTATTATTCTTTTGGGGGACACCGCGGCTAGAAACAGTGAACATGGCGCTGAACGCTTCGCTCTATGGCATCATATCCTCTTTCAGCATCTCCCTCATGGTCCTCTTCACTATACTGCAGGTCACCATGATGGACAAGACAGGCGCGATCAAGGCCATAACCGAGTTCATCAAGACGATTGCAGCCGAGAAGTACGAACAGATCATGATATTGAACGTGGGTCTCGGCTCGTTCCTCGTGTCCATCGGGGCGACACCTGTCACCATGCTCCCGCCTATCATGCTGGCCCTGGGATTTTCTCCGCTGGCATCGATCGCACTGCCCTGCCTTGGCTATGACCCGCTCACGTCATTCTCCTTGCTGGCTGTCCCGATCACGGCTCCCGTACAGGCATTTGTCCCTGCTGCGGATTATAACCACTATGTAAATATCCTGGCGAACAACGTTGCCCTTTTCCTCCCCATCATATCCACCGGGCTGGCGATCGGCATGCTCTGGATCGCTGATGGTATGAACGGCTTAAAGAAAGGGATCGTGCCGGCCGTCGTCGCAGGGCTTACCCTGGGCTTATCTGCCATTGTATTCGTTAAGCTGTTCCCGGATTTCGTCGTGATCACGGGTGTTGTAGCCGGGCTCATGGCGATCCTGTCACTGATCGTCCTTAGGGTGATCCAGGGGAAGCCGCTTCGGATCAAGAAGGAAGCAAGAGCGCCCTCCGTCGCCACGGATGGCGGTGCGCCGGCATTGCCGTTGTGGAAAGCCGTATTTCCCTGGGCTTTACTTGTAATATTTTGTATTATCATCAGCTGGCCTTCCATTTCCGCATGGCTGTTGAATTTCATGGGTACCAGCAATAAGATCCATATCCTGGCGGACCAGTCCGTGAACCTCAAGCTGCTCAACCAGGCATACGTGTGGGTCCTTGTGAGCACCATCATATCGGCCCCCCTCCTGATCAGCTCGAGAAAACAGCTGGTCGACATCCTGAAACTCTGGCTCAAGAGAGCCTGGAGCCCTACGCTCGCGGCTGCCGTGTTCTTTGCCATCGCCTACATAATGTTCTGGTCCTCAAAGACCGTGATCAACGGGAAGCTAGGCTTCTCGACGGGCATGAGCGACTTCAACATGGATACTATCGTCGGCTCGACGCTCGCCGTATACCTGGGCGCCACGATCTTCCCGGCCGTGAGCCCGCTCCTGGGCACGCTTGGCGCGTTCGTCAGCGGCAGTGAAACATCTTCCAACGTGATGTTCTACGGCATCCTGAACCAGTCGACGACCACGCTAAATCTGAACTTCTGGCAAGTCTTCTCAGGCCACGCGGTATCGGGCGGTATCGCCTCGGGTATCGCACCGGCAAAGATCGTGAACGCATCCTCGGTCATCGATCAGAAAGGCCTGGATGGAGAAGTCATTAAAAAGTCGGCTGTCGTCTGCATACTGTTGACGCTGGTAGTCTGCGCGATCCTGTTCATCTGGATGACATTCATCCACTAACGGGATTGCGTATTATTTTTTTAATTCTACTTCTAAGGCCGGGTGTGTAACATCAGCGGGCTCCAACGCAAAGACGCGAAGACGCGAAGATTTTATTGTATAAGCCTCCGGCGGCCGGGTGACCATATTATGCGACAATTTTGAACGGTTAATTTGAGATAATAACCTACGAATCACATAGCCGCCGGAGGCATAACTTTAACATCCTCTGTGTTCTCCGTGTTCTCTGTGTTTAACAAATAGCCCCAAACACGCTTAAACTCTATACAACGCATAGCCGCCGGAGGCTTAACTAAACCAATCCTTTGCGCCTTAGCGCCTTTGCGTTGGAGTCCATGTCTTGTGCAACTCATCGTCCAGCATTAGTCTGCTAATAGTTCCATGCTGAGATCTTCGAGTGTCGGCAGCCGGTCCTGGTAAAATAACAGCAGGAGCGATATCAGTAATACGAGCGATATCAGTATCGCGAAGTACTTGCCCGTGTCCGAGTAGAAGACGAGCAGGTTAAAGATCGCGTGTATGACGACGGACACCGCATAGAGGCCAAGTAATAAAGCTGGCAGCGCTTTTTTATCCATATCCTTTATCAGATATAGCCCATACCCGATGATAGCCGTGCAGCATCCTTGCATTAACGATATGCCTCCGGCACGCAGGATTGCATATAGGATCATGTTGACGTGAGCGAAGTCGCCGCCCATAGTAAAGATGTAATTGCCGAGTACAGAGAACCCTATACCGCAGGACATTGCGAATGGCAATATGTGCTTTTCGAATTTTTTCCCAGTGATAAGGAACAGAGCTATAAGCGGGAACGCTTTAACGAACTCTTCCAGCAGGGGCGTTACGGTGATCTCCTGGTAGCTGAGGTTTACTGCGAAGCCGCTCAGGAAATCGTATATGTAATATACCATTATGGCGGAGAAAAAACCCCAGAACAGGTAGTACATCATTACCCTCTGGTGTTTTTTGAGGAAGAGAACCATGAATAACTTGGGAATTGTCAGGCCTATCACGATCGATAGTATCGCTTCCGTTATCATGGCGACACCTCACGATGGAGCTGTAACAAGCCTAGCGGTATCAGGCAGAACGAGACCATAGCCAGCTGCCCGACGATCGTGAAGACCGGCTGGCCCGGGAAATAGGTCTCCCTCAGGGCATAGGCGAGCATTGCAGCGCAATAGCAGACAAGGCCGGCAAAGAATTTCCAGTATTTTTTATTATAATACTGGACCACTGCCAGTATCAGAAGCGACGAAAACACGCAGTATATGACATTCGCCATCGTCTGGCTGTTAATGTTCACGGCCGCCGCGATCACGAAGATGGTGAGCGGCACGCCATATATGGCCAGTATCAGAGACTTCGGCAGTTTTTTCTCGTCGAACGCGAGCCAGATCGCGGTCGCGAGCAGCAGGAACGCACCAAGGAAGCCGATATCTGCCATACCCGGGTAAAGCAAGCCCATGCCGATTATTTTTACATAAAGGTACCAGTATGAATTACTCAGGAACCACAGGCCTGAGGAAAAGCCGGTCAGCAGGAATATGTTCCGGCGAGAAGGGGCCGCATATAGATAAAATGCTATGGCAGTACACAGGAAGGATATGGCTAACTGGCCATAGTTGCTCCAATCGACAAAACTCACTGATGAAAGACTTTTCATGCTGAACGGCGGAAGGCTGGCGAACCATGCGATCTGGAATACTATCACCAGGAATATCAGTAAGATGAACAGGGCTTCTAGTAATGGCAGGAATGATCTAGTTTTCTCAAAAAAATGGCTATACTCCTGCATAATTGATCCCGTTCCGTTTTTCTTCACACCAAAGCCAGGGGCTGACACGGGCTATGGTTCAACCTTTAAAGCTTGTTTATCTGCCTCATAGAATGTATATTTTGCCATGCCCTTTAGTCAGGATATACCGAGTAGATGCCGGTACTGACATATAGTATGAGATTTACGTCTTGAGCGACCGTTTATAAAAAAATATTGAGCTAAAAAATAGTGATCTTCGAGAGCTTAGTGTGGCCGCGCCTTAAACTTCTTTTTTACGTAGATCGTGGCGCTGACAGCAGCGCACGCGCCTTCGCCAACCGCTTTTGATATTTGATGCAATCCGCCGGTCACGTCCCCGGCCGCAAAAACGCCAGCTATTTTTGTGGTCATGTCCGGCCGGTTCACGGCAACATTGCCTTTATCATCCAGGTCAAGCCCAAGATCCGTCGCCAGGACACTGTTGGGCATCTCGCTCTCGATGAAAATGCCGTCGATGCGCACAGCCCCGTCCGACTTATCAGGTGTCGAATACCTGACCCATTCCACGAACTCTTTCCCTTCGATGGCGATCAGTTTAGCGTTGCCGATGACTTCGATATTATCGAGTGATCTTACCTGGTCCGCGAACACCGGAGAATCCATGTCCGGCTTACTAGAAAGTACGATCACTGACTGGCAAAGCCCTGCAAGATAGATCGCAGCCTTGGCAGCCTGGTCACCGCTCCCGAGCATGGCGACTTTCTTTCCCTTATAAAAAGGGCCGTCGCATACGGCGCAGTATGAAACACCCTTGTGTAAATACTCTTTTTCCCCCGGTACGCCCAGATCTTTATGCTTTGAGCCGGTGGAGATGATGATCACCCTGCTCCTGTAGTCTCCAGTCTCCGTGACGAGCTTGAACGTGCCTTCGGCAATATTGGGCTCGATATGCCTGATGTACGAGGGCACGTTCACGATACCGTACCGCTTGAGCTGGTTATTGAATTTTTCGACCAGGTCGATGCCCTGTATAGAGTCGAACCCCGGGTAATTTTCCACATCTCCGGCTTTGGCCAGGTTCGAGTCGAAGATGTCGCCGAACATCACGGTCGAAAGGTTGGCTCTTCCGCTGTATAATGCCGCGGTCATCCCTGCGGGCCCCGCGCCGATGATCGTTACGTCAAAAACTTCATCTGTCACAGCTACGTCTCCAATCAATTCTTTATAACAATCAATATTGAATTCGCAGCATTATAAAAGTTCACTACATTCGCAACTAAGTAGCAATGGGATGTGCGCTTCCACACTATATTAAAACGTTCATAACATTCGCCATGGCTGACCATTTGCCGCCGGTGCGGGGCTAATTTTATTATGTTGAAAGGGCATTTGTGTTCAGGTATTGAAATGGATACGGGCGAATTGTTCTCGGAGGCCTCGCCGATGGTAAAAAAAATGATTGGCGCGGTCGTTGTGGTCAAGGTCGGCGGACATGCGATGGTCGACCCGGAGGCACGGAGCGGCATTATCAAGGATATCGTGGCGCTGCAGCACCTTGGGATCAAGCCGATCATCGTACATGGCGGCGGTCCCGAGATCGACGCGATGATGAAGCGTATGGGCAAGACGCCCGAGTTCATCTCCGGGCTGAGAGTGACGGATGATGAGACGCTTGAGATCGTGCGCATGGTGCTCTTCGGTAACGTAAATACGGACATCGTCACGCTTATTGGGAAACATGGGGGCAAGGGAGCCGGTGTCATAGGCAATGACGGCCGACTCATCGTGGCACGTAAAAAGACGCCTGAAAAAGTTATGATCGATGGCGTTGAGAAGCTCGTCGACTTTGGCTGGGTAGGCGAGACCGAGCGTGTTAACCCTGAGCTACTGGAGATCCTGCTCAAGAATGGCTACATACCCGTCATATCGCCCATCGGCTATGACCTCGCAGGCCATTGCTATAACTTAAATGCCGACACGGCTGCGGGAGATGTCGCGGCAGCGGTCAAGGCGAAATGCCTCATATCGCTCACTGACGTTGACGGGGTCATGATGGATCCCTCCAAAAAGGATACGCTTCAAAAGAAGCTTACGATCGAGCAGTGCTTTGACCTGATCAAGACGGGCATCATCTCGAAGGGCATGATCCCTAAGATACTGTCCAGCATCGTCGTTGTCAAGAGCGGCATCGACAGCGTGCATATCGTGAACGGGAACAAGCCTCAAGCGCTGCTGTTAGAGCTGCTGACCGAAAAAGGCGTCGGCACTTCGATCGTGCGCGAATGAGAAATATATTTTACGATAAAAAGGATAATTGATATTGTGACTATTCCTACATACAAGACTATCCTTGTGCCTACGGACGGCTCGGATTATTCTTATTATGCGGCTGAGCATGCCGTTTATCTTGCGAAAAGCCTTGGATCTAAAATTTACATATTGAATGTTGTCGACACTGGCCTTGCATTCCATGCGGGCATTCACATGTCGGAAAGTAAGACCGAAATGGAAAGTTCGGCTAAAGAGGCAACTGAGAAGATCAAAGCGCTATGCGACGCGAACGGCGTTGTAAGCGAAGTGGCGATCGTGAAAGGTAAGCCGGCTAACGCTATTATCGAGTTCGCTGCAAAGATCGATACAGACTGTATCGTCATCGGATCCATAGGAGTTTCGGCCATAGAAGAAGTCTTCGTGGGCAGCGTATCGAAAAGTGTGCTAAAGAACGCAAAATGCCCTGTACTAATGATACGGAGAGCATAGTAATGGGCGAGTGCCATGACTTCTAGGATGAGCTGGCACTCAATTGATATAAGCGAGATCTATGATGCGTTACAGGCGGACAGCTCAGGGCTGACGTCAGATGAGACAAAAGCCCGCCTACAAAAATATGGCCCGAATGAGCTAAGCCAGGCTAAAAAGAAGCCATTGATATTCACATTTGTAAGACAGTTCGATAATTTTTTAATTTACCTGTTGATCGCAGCAGTCGTGATCTCCTTATTCATAGGCGAGACGATTGATGCGATCGTCATTGCCGCCATTATATTGCTTAACGCGATCCTAGGGTTCGTGCAGGAATACAAGTCGGAGCAGTCCATCGCTGCGCTTCAGCAATATATCGTGAACGAATCTCAAGCGGTCAGGGATGGGCATAAAGTTCGGCTGCCTGCTAATGCGCTTGTGCCGGGCGATATTATCGAGGTGGAAGCCGGGGACAGCATACCGGCGGACGCCCGGATCATTGAATCTTTTAACCTAAAAACGGACGAGTCGATGCTGACCGGAGAGCCTGAGCCGTCAAATAAGCATGCAGGCGTGCTTTTACAGGACATAGCGCTCGGCGACATGGATAACATGCTATTCAAAGGCACAGGCGCGCTTGACGGCAAGGCGAAGGCCATTGTGGTAAGTACTGGCATGGACACCGAGATCGGCCATATCGCCAGCCTGGTCGAGTCTGGCGTGAAGCGAGAGACGCCATTACAGGCTAGTACGGACAGGCTGGGAAAATATTTCGGCATCGCGGCACTGGCATGTTGTTTCGTGATCTTTGCGGGCGGCCTGCTGGAAGGCCGGCAGCTCTACGAGATGTTCCTGGTCGCCGTGAGCCTGGCAGTGGCCGCCATACCCGAAGGGCTTCCGGCTACGATCACGATCATTCTGGCACTGGGCGTTCAACGAATGGCCAGAAGAAAGGCGGTCGTGCGAAAGCTACCCGCAGTGGAGACACTGGGCTCCACGAGCGTCATTTGCTCGGATAAGACAGGCACCCTCACGCAGAATGCCATTGTCGTGAAAAGTATCGTGACGTTAGATTCCGTATTCAGTGTGACCGGGGAAGGATATTCGAGCGTAGGAAAATTCACCGTTCATGAAAAAGAGATCGATCCCTCCGCAGATCCGGGCTTAAAATTACTGCTCCTGGCGGGCACTTTGTGTAACAACGCTACCTATGAGCGCCTGGAAGATCGATGGAACGTCCTGGGCGATTCCACTGAGGTCGCCTTGCTGGCTGCAGCTGCCAAGGCCGGCTTAAATAAAACGCTACAGGAAGCCGAGTGCCCGCGGAAATTCGAAGAGCCGTTCAGCACGGGCACAAGGCGTATGATCACGGTGAACCGGTGCAACGGCTCGAGTGTTATTTTCGCTAAAGGCGCGCCCGAAGTGTTGCTCGATCTCTGCGAGTATGCGTATAAAAACAGCGAGCCCGAACCGATGGAAGAAGAGATCAAAGACTATTACCGGGAGCAGAATGAGCGCATGGCCAGAGAGGGCATGCGCGTGCTCGGATTTGCGTATCGGGAAATACAAGGCGAGGTCGAAGACGAGCGCATCGGGGACATAGAAAGCGGGCTCACGTTCCTTGGGCTGGCCGGCATGATGGACCCGCCTCGCCCAGAGGCAAAGGAATCCGTACGACGATGCGCCGAAGCAGGCATCGACGTCGTCATGATCACCGGAGACCAGCCGTTAACTGCTGTATCTGTCGCACGGGAAATTGGCATCTTCCGAGAAGGCGACCTGGTGATGACAGGCGCAAAGCTTAGCGAAATGTCGGATGCGGGACTCGATGGCATGGTCGACCACATCAAGGTCTATGCGCGCACCTCTCCCGAGCAAAAGCTGCGCATTGTCGAAGCTCTACAAAAGCATGGAAAAACGGTCGCAATGACAGGCGATGGCGTGAACGACGCGCCCGCGCTAAAAAGCGCGGATATCGGCATCGCTATGGGGAAAACAGGGACCGACGTGTCCCGCCAGGCCGCCGACCTCGTGCTGACGGACGATAACTTTGCGACCATCGTCGCCGCAGTCGAGGAAGGCAGGGCCATATACGAGAACATCAGGAAAGTCGTAAAATTTTTATTCGCCAGTAACCTTGCCGAGGTACTTGTGCTGTTACTCGGTATCGTTATTCAGCTCCCGCTGCCGCTTCTGGCCATACAGATACTATGGGTGAACCTGATCACCGATAGCCTTCCGGCTCTCGCACTAAGTATGGAACCGGCGGAGAAAGGGTATATGCGCCAGTCACCTCGTCGAAGGACACAGGGGCTTATCACGAGAACCGCTGCGCTGGACATGATGCTGGTCGGCATGACAGTCTCCCTGGGTACGCTTGCCGTATTTTACCTGTACCTGCCCAGGGGCGTTGACTTCGCCAGGACAATGGCATTGACCGTGCTTGTCGTATTCCAGATGTGTGTGGTGCTTGAATGCAAGTCCGAGACGGACTCGCTCTTTAGCATAGGCATTTTCAAGAACCTGTATCTACTGCTGGCCATCGCTGTCTCGCTACTGCTGCAATGCATGATACTGTACCTGCCGTATTTCGAAGTGCTTTTCCGTACCTCCGGGCCCGCGCCATACGACTGGCTTGTCATACTGGCAATTACATCCACGATATTTATCGTTCTCGAAGCTCGAAAATCACTCTTCAGGCTACTGAAATTAAATAAGCCGGTACAATAACTTCAGAGAATATATTAAAATATATGGCTATTTATAATATACATTCGTCGTTCAGGATGTGGGCCGTATATCGATCCAAGAGCATTTCGTTACCTATAAAGAGGCGATTGACGCACTGGCACGGGGGGGAATCCCATGCGCGATCGGCGGCGGCATCGCCGTAGCTGCGTATGGGAGAAAGCGGGCGACAAAGGATATTGACCTGTATATTAAAAAGGAAGACCGAATGCCCGCGATGGAGGCGCTAAAAGCGACCGGGTTCGACACAAACCCGATGCCGGACGTTCACTGGCTGTGCAAGGCATATAAAAACGGCGTGCCAATCGACTTTATCCTCGAGAATATCGGCAACATCGTCACTACTGATGAGACAATCGAGCATGCCCGTCGAATAAAAATGTACGGGTATGATGTCAGCGTTCTGGCGCCGGAAGACCTTCTGTTGAGAAAAATACTGGCCATGCGCTGCTACCGGGACGACTGGTATGATTGTATTGCCGTACTATCTACCACATATATGAATTTCGACTGGGATTACTTTTTAAGGCTCATCAAGGATTTTCCCGAGAAAGCGCTTTCGTTCATACTATTCGTGAAAACAGACTGGGACCATGTGATACCAATTCCCGGCCATGTGATCGAAGATCTGATAAAAAACGTGAATGCTCGCTAAACGTGCTTATGATCTCTGAAAGATTCGGAGTCATAAACAACATATTTTTTATTATGTATCGGAAGAGCAACGTTCCTGACTGGTATGCCAGTCGCTGTGTGCCCCTTTTCAGACCCGTGATGCGCGTGGCCATGCAGCACAAGATTAGCGTTGAAGGTATCAGGCGGGTCGGAGAGTATCGAAGAGCCCAAAAAGGGGAGAAGCTCGCAGTGTTCCCCTGCGCATGTCTCGCGGATAGGCGCATAGTGATAAACGACTACCTTGAATTCTGCCTTGAGTGTCTTTAGAGCCCGGTTGACCGTGTTCGCTTCCTTGAAGGTCTCATTGATGAACATCTTCAGGATCCGCTCGCCGAACGGCGCGATCTTACAGCCGGTAAATCCGCCGCAAAATCCTTTTGTCCCTGCGAACCCGAACTTGCCATCAGCCGTCTCGTAGGGCCCGCGCTCGAGCATCTTCATGCCCGCGCTACCCAGTAAGTCCATGATCTCTTCCTGGTTATTTGCCTCGTGGTCGTGGTTCCCGAGTACTGCAAGTATGGGAATGTTTGCCCCGGAGATCGCTTCTGACAGGCTGCGGGCTTCTTCGATGAGCCCTCTCATAGTCAGGTCCCCACAGAGGACTAGTATGTCTGCATCATCGTTAACGGACTTGAAGAGTGCCGTGAACGTCTTAAGCGAATTAGCCCCGAAGTGCAGATCACCCATTGCAGCTATGCGCATGAAAATCCTCTCCAAGGGACATAATAACATATATTTTTATAATATTATATAAAATCATGTAAAGGTATTCGATCAGTTCATAAAAGGGGTACGCACATGAAAAGCAAAGGGGAATGCAACATCACCAGATATTTTCTATCAGTGTATCTTGGCTCCTCGCCCGTCCGGGGCTTTGGGCTTTAAATCACGCTTTTTATTGCGTGAGCGTTGCATTCCCGGTTTATAATTATATCGTATAATATATATTATTTAGCTATCTTCGATATCCATCGAATATGAGTGTTCAGCGTTCGCCGATCCACCGGTACTTGTTCTTATCGAACCGTACGACGTAGCCTTGCTCGATCAAGTGGTCCAGCACCCCGCGGCAGGCGTTATACCAGTAATTGATATTATTCGTGATCCTGGACTTCGTGTGCGGGAACAGGTTTTTAAGGACGATGACACGGTCGATGTATTCCTGGCCCTTAATGAAAGGAACAAGCTCTTCATAAACCGCCATCGCGTTACTCGCAGACACGTTCTTGATGTTGATCATCTGCCCGAACACGTCCTTCGGCCTGGTGGAGAGTATGGAAACATGCGATTTTTGGCCCAGCTTACCAGCCTGCAGGTCGCGAATACCTCGTAGTTCATGAACGTCTTCCTCCAGCCTTTTAAGCCTATTCTTTAGATGGCTGAACTCTTCGCAAACGTTACAGGAAGCTTTCAAGTCACCATTCATGTTTTCACGGAGCGCATGGTTGATGAACGTGGACACCTTCAGGTCGCCCTTTCGCTCGAAAACCCATTCGAGCACGTCATTCGATAATGAAATACTGATCTTCCTGACCTTTTGCGACGTCTCCTCGCTCATGCTCTCATGATATATATTTACATTATTATATAAAACATTAATCCGGTATGACTTTTATTGGAAAGCAGAAGCTATAAAACGAAAAAAAGTAATTGATATGGTATGATGCTCCTGCAACAGGCCCTTGGTGTAAAAGAGGACGCTTTTTTAATAGAGAACAGCATTGACGGCCTCGAAGCGGACGTCCTGTCGCTAGACTATCTGGACAAGCTGACAAAGTTGCCAAAAGAAGCAGTCAAGGCTGCCATTACATTGAGCGATAAAAGTGGCATGCCGCTGGCCATATCCTTTAGGAACACACATCCTGAAGGGGATTTTTGGCTGGTCATACCATACCCCGGGGCGCCAACAGCCAGGCAACAGACGGAAAAACTGGCGAATAAAGTACTTTCTTCCGGCGTAGTCGTTTCCCTGAAAAAGAAAAAGACAGACTCTAAAAAGCTCGACGCTGCCATAAGGGAATGTCTCTCGATAAGCCTTGCAGGAGGCGCATTATGCGATTGTACCATAGAAAAAGAGCCTTTATCCTTCGCATTTAACGACAGCAGGAATAAGCGGATCAGGGACTTGATGCGAAAAACTAGCATCGAAAAACGGCTATGGCCTAAAAGCCATCGATGCCCTGGAGATCTGCTGCGGGAACGGCATGTCCACGGCAGCGATCAGGCCGCTATTCAAGAGCGTGCTGGCTATGGATAATGACAGGTGTGCGGTCTGTAACGGCCTATATTATGAAATATTAGCGCCTGCGGACACGATGGTTGCGGATGCGACGCAACTCTCGAAATACTTACCTGAAAAATACGGCGCAGTCGTGGGTTTCATGCTAGGCACCATCTACGAGTTCAACAAAGATCTGTGGCGTGCGATCTTCGCCGAATCGATCAAGGTGCTCGACGAGGGAGGTTTTCTTCTCCTCACGGTCAATAAGAAAGAAGAGATGGATTTCCTGGCAGCATCGTACAAATCCATGGGCATCGAAGGGATCGTGATCGATAACAGGGACGAAGAAAGCATATACGATGGCTGGGTGTTTTATGCCAGGCGCAAAGTAAGCAAGCCACTATAAATATCAGCAATTTTATAAAAACCACCGTTGAGTTATATAAACCTTTCGTTTTTATACGATTTGGTGCCCTGTACGCAATCGACCGTCTTGTCATGGTCGTCTGGCATCCCTATTTTCAGGGTGAAAAAAAGTGATATGAATGTTACTATAATATGTAACTTATTTTCTGCTAGGCGGTTATCCGCACTAATTGCATATATAAATGCTAACTAATAATAACCATAAGTTGAGATTATAAGCGATAAAGACCAAAACGTTTATATGATATAATATCATTCAATAAACCAAAATATATATGCAAATTTATGGAGTGAATAAAATATGGTAGCAAAAGAAGGTAGGGAAAAGAGAAACTTTGGCTTAGTAAATGAGAAGGGTGAAGAGATCGGTACATTCACTGGCGCTCAGCCCAGGGATGCAGCTCTTAAGGTCGCAAACCGCGGCATCAACAACATCGTGTTAAGGGAAAAGGGCACGAAGAAGCTTCACTACTTCACTGGCAAGAGAGAACTCGTTGCAGTGCCAAAGAACGCACCGGCCTGGATCCAGGAAGCAGCAAAGTCCAACAAGGGTAAAATATACAAGGCGAACGTCGAGAAGCTCGGCACCGCTCAGCTCCAGTACGTGAAGCTCGAGAGGAACGAGAAGTCGCTGTTCAAGATCCCGAAGAAAGACGGCAAAAAGAAGAAATAACGTTTATACATACGGCATTGGCGAATAAACGCCATGCCGTTCACCCTATTTTTATTAAGTAATTAATTCTTACAAGATCCTTATATCTCTGTGATATAGAATATTATATCGAAAGTTTTCAAAAATTCACGATGACCTCTTACATTATATGCCTCCGGCGACCCGGTGTCGAAATACGATCATTGATGTATTAAACAAATGGTGCTATATAACTTTATATTCAACCAATTGCCATAAATGGCACTAAGAGGAAGCGCGATGAAGCAGTGCGAGATCTTTAAATTATTCGATAGTGGCAAGATTGTCTTTCCGGCAAAGGAGATCGATGCAGCAGCGATACCATGGAAAAGGCATCCTAAATTTAGTGGCGTATTCTTAAAAGAACTGGTGTCGGCGACTGATACTAACGGTGCGTTCAATTGCCTACTCATTAAAATCGAGAAAGGCGCTGAAGTCAGCGATCATACCCATGACACGCAATGGGAATTCAATGAAGTGCTAGATGGTAACGGGGTGTTTGGATTCGGCGATAAGAAATCAGCATGCAAGCCCGGCGATTCATACGTCAACCCGCCAGGCGTATCCCACAGCGTAGCGGCTTTAAACGAGGATCTGTACATATTTGCAAAGTTCATGCCGGCGCTCATATAAACTGATGGCGCTCTCCGATTAATAATATCGCAGTCGTCGAGCGGTTATGGCGAAGACGCCATACTGCGATGTATAGATGACGAGGTAATAGCTGCGGCATCGGAGCCCTCAAAATGCCGAGGAGCATGTCGTGATCCTGCGGATGTGTGTCATGTCATACGGTATATTGTATAATTTTCAAAGTGCTGCACGCTTACTGGCGGATAGTTCCGGAATACCTGTAAAGATTGATTCATAGTTGAATCTCTACCATCGAGAATGACATAAAACGGGTCCGGCTGTACTCCCCCTAACGTCGACCACCATCG
Source organism: uncultured Methanocellaceae archaeon (assembly GCA_963780665.1). Classification (GTDB taxonomy): domain Archaea; phylum Halobacteriota; class Methanocellia; order Methanocellales; family Methanocellaceae; genus Methanocella. Next base: position 34,319 of record CAWACJ010000008.1, read on the forward strand.
CCATGTGCCCAGCCATGGGTTTGCCATTAAGGTATCTTCTTTTGGTGCCATGGTTAAGACCATTATATCTTCTTTTGACAGATATGTCAATATGTTTGAATTCCAGTATCCCGACGCGGCTGTCGTAATATTGTTGGATCTCATATATCCCAGCATATTATATTCCCGGGCATTAGGCGTATGATCAATAGAATTAATATTTGCGATATTGAGGGGCAGTGTAGACGCTGCAAGAATAATGACTAATACTAAGAAAGCTATGCAAGCAGTCTTGTTTTTATTAGTATACCTAAAAGCCAATGAAATAATGACCATAAACGAGACCAGGGCGAATGTCAAAAAACGTAATGCAGAGCCACCACCCAGGCTTGTAAAGATCATACCGATCGTTATGAATACGAAAGAAAGCCCGAATATCGAATAAAGGTATAATGCTTTTTTATCCAGATGCATGGCTGCATAATATATGAAAATAATAATTATCGCAAGTACGGCGATACCGCCGATGATAGCCACACCTGTAAAGTTATTTAGATATTGATCAAATAGCTGCACAACTCCGTTGAAAAATATAGAGATATTCGTTGGTATCATTTCGGAAGACTTTACTGCCTGTGACGGCATACTCCAAAAGCTGTGGATCAATTTGTATTTAACAAATAGTGTGACCGCTGTGATCAATAAAAAAATTCCCATGGCAGGATCTAGTCGATTGTACTTTTTGCGGAAGATAAAAACATATGTCAGAATATAGGGTACGACAAACGTCACCATGATGACTGAATCAGATATGACCATGAGGCAGGAGAGTACCATGCATGCCGCCTTATATGGTAAGCTCGAGTTACTGAACCGCGGAAACTCAAACAGTAACAGTAGCACACCTGTGAAGAACAGCGAGCCTATATGATTTACAGGCGTGATGAACTGGAAATATGCCACCGGCCCGACACTAACTAGTAATGCAGCAAAAATGAGGGCGTTTATCTTTCCGGAATATCGATATACGATATAGGAAAAAATCACGATAACTAGTAAGAAGATAAAGTATGCGGTTAGATTAAGAACAGTCGGATTATAGTCTGAAATCAATTGTGGGATCAGGTAGAACGTATAAGTGTCCGTAAAAAGGTAAGGATCATTAGACGGGAAGTCGTATTGCAAATTACCATGCTGGAAGACTTCCATAGCCACCAGGCCTGGTACCACAGTATCGCTGCTCAATGGCAGATTAAGCGAATATATAAGGCCAAAAGTTAACCCGGCCAATATTATTAGTATCAGAACGCCAACGATTAAGTCTCTATAAAGAGATGGTAACGGCTCAGACGGCCACTCTTTTAAAAATCCAGGGTTTGGCTTTGAATCACGTTTAACTTTCATAAGGCGAAGTAAAGTAAATAATGCTAAATTATTTATAGGTATGGGAATTGAGGCCGATAATTGATTATTACAATTTTCGGGTGATATCAACTTAGCGGGGCTAAGAACTGAGCAGGTACGTAGCCCACAACAAGATCACCTGTGACTAATTCTAATGTAAAATAAAAAATGGTTGCCCCTTTCAGGGCTTTGAACTATTTTGTTTCAGCGCTGCGGGAGAGATTTGAACTCCAGGGCGACTTGCGCTTCACGAACCTTCAAGGCTGACGTATTATTCCTCTTTGTACGTTTCGTCAAGCATACCGATGTACTTTTATATTGATGGTCGCATGGCCGCCACGATATTGTAATGACTTAGCGCTAGTAAATGTTAGTAGATCGAAAACAAGACCGTGTGGTGTTACCTGGCATCTCATGCCCCCATCAGACACCAATGCCACACAGCCATCCCCTTTGGACATTTGAATACACTACTAATGTGTTATAAATAATTTACCTATATAGTTGTGGTTCGGTGCTCAAATTATTCGTCATTAGTATGTTTTTATGCAATGTTTTCGATTAAAATTTATAAAGTGCCTGACCAGTAAGCCGAGTACAAGAGTAACTTTATATACCAATTGGTTAAAATAGGGTGGTCGTAGGGACCAAGTTCTTTGGTCGCAAGCTATATACCCCCACCGTAACGGTTGCTACTGAAATTAAAACATCACGTCCCGGTCCCTACATAAACATAAGAAACTAATCTTTTCATATCGCACTTACGCTCTTCTTTTAGTATCGCCTGCCGCACAATAACACATGCTTAGCGAAGATCTTATCCAGACAAACCTAGGGCACATGAATCTAGATTAATTTTATCGCAGTCGTCGAGGCGTTTAGGGTTTGCCGGGAGCGAGCGAAGCGAGCGGAGAATGCCCATGTTAAAAAGCGGCCCCGGCATCGAAGCACCATAAACGCCGAGTAGCCCGGCCATCAGGCCTGGCGTCGACTCGCGGAGATGTGGATGTGTAGCTTTACCGGGCGTTGACACATGAAATACAATTAACCGTTTCAGTAAAAATATAGCGCTGAGGGAGAGATTTGAACTCCCGGGAGACTTGCGCCTCACCAGCTCTCAAGGCTGGCGCCGTAGTCCGCTTGGCCCCTAAATATCGATGGGTGTTACGTTGGCCGTTATGGGTGGGTGGTGCCGGTAGTTTTGGGCTACGGTGGAGAATGGACTATGCAGAACTACACGTCGAAAAGGATAGGGTTTAAAAAACTTGATACAACAGAGGAATTTTTACATAAACTGGAAACACACATGTTAACCGACCGGCACGCATCGGAGTACTATACGATGATGACCGTGAAAATGGCCCGGATGATTATAAGAAAATACGGCACGACCGATGTAAACGTGGATTTTGGTAAACGTGTCTACGCGGACATGGTAAAAGAACGAAAAAAGGATAATTATATCAGAAATATTTTGAAGACCATCGAAGCGATGGGCGGCCACACGTTCAAATTGCCGAAACCCCGGCATGGGGATTATCGTGTCGAGTATCTTAGTCCAGGAGAGGCGCGCGCCCTCCTTAGTGCGGCGTACGACCTCCGAGACAGGGCGATGCTCGCCCTCATGCTTTGGACGGGGATACGTAACCGTGAATTACTCAATGCGAATATCAATGATTATGATAGCCGTCAGCGTATTTTTTGGATTCGTAATAATCTGGACGAGGATATCAAGTATCATGGAACCAAGAATGGAAAAGAACAATTCGTGGCGGTACCACCGGAGGCGGCGAAGTATTTGGATGCGTACATCGGGGAGCGTCCCCAAGTGGTTACGAGGGCACTTTTCATTACTAGGGATTGTCGGCGGTTCAGTGCGCGGGGTTTGAATGATATGATTGCCCGGACGTGCCAGCGGGCTCGAATAAAGGTGGTCTCGTCGCATATTTTGCGGCATACAATGATTACTTTGGCTTGTGCTGCCGGTGAGAACTTAACGTTCGTGCAACGTCAGGCCAGACATAGTTCGCCGTTGGTTACGGAACGGGTGTATGCGCATGCTGCGGCGAACCCGGAGATGCTGCGCGCGGCCGTTGACCAGGCGGCTAAGAGCATGTTTTAAAAACTTTATTTTTTTCCTTATTTTTTCCTTAACGTTTTCCTTAACGGGAGGTCTGAGCTCGGACTCGGAGCTCCGGTCTCGGTGACCGAGCGGTCGGCACACCCACCGATTGGTAGGGCGAGCGAGAGGGTGGGCGATGAACAGGATAAACCAAATAAACGGCAGTGCATACAAAAGATGGTTGTCACTAATGCAATATGGCATACGCTGCCCGTATTCCCCATAAATACCACCATAACCACCGTTAATATATATGCTGTATTTTTATATAAGCGATTGCTTACATTTTGCTAGTGTGACTAGCAACAGAAATTAATTTGGTACGAATTAATTTCAAAAATAAATCGAATTAATTTGGGATAATTATTTGGCTTATTATGGGTAGGGGGGTACAATTATGGGTTTATTCTAATTTAGTCTGACAATAACTCAAACAGAACTCAAGAAGAACGAGGTAAGGAATACAGGTTCATGAATGAATTGCTACTACTAGTGACAACAAGCACTTCGAGCTACTGTCAGCCGCTTTGAGCTCAAGCGGTTGTCATATCATGCATTTAGCTCCGAAGCTTGATATCATTATATAATACGTTATCATTGGTTCAATCATGGACGAGCCCATGCCGGATATAGACAAATGCGCCGTCGTGCGCTTACTTATCGCGTGGCGTGTTCCTCGGACGCTAGAGGAATTATGTCAGGATTATTGGGGCCTCGCCGACCCCGGCGATGAACGCATGGTCGTCATGTCAACGGCCCTATGTCGCCTCGTGGGTGTTGGCATAGTCTCCATAGAGCCCGGCCATGGTACTGAGCCGTTGTTCAGGATGAGCCAGATATCACCTTCGAAAGATTCCTTACCGTCCCTTTCTGTTTGTGAACGACCGGTGCAACATAAATCGATACCAAAAGACGAATACAAAAAGAAGACCACCCGTTATGAAGTATAAGGCTCCAGTACCTTTTTGGTCGGTCGTTACATAAAACGAGGCTCCGACCAGAATAAACATTCCCGTTACTGATAGGAGTATGCCAGCGATTGAATCATCCTGCATATTAGCTAATAATTTAATGTTTTCTGCTTGAAGCTTGTTTGTTTTTTCTTGTTCATCAATAAGCCGTTGGAGAAGGCTGTCGTATGGGTACACACTAAGACCAAACGCTTGTCATGTTATAAGCTTTTTCGTACGCAATCCTTTTTAATCGTCATGCATATAATCGCTTATTATGTCTAAGGTAACGTGCGAAATTAAATGGGGAAGACCTCCAGGTGGAATTATACAAGGTACTATTTTAAGCGGATTACTCGATGAGAAAAGAATGCCCGAAATTAGTTTCGTGGAAAATAATGGAATCTTAAAAGATAATCGACAGGGTACATGTGCCATCATAAGGGTGCCAACCATTTTTATATCAAGCGATTTATCCGAGCAACCGAAGCATATTAAAGAGGCGTTATTATGGCACGAATATGGACACTATTATCATGAAACTTATCGGAAGTACTTAAATTGTGATAAGGATGTTCTAAAAAACTTACGAGAGGATAAAGTTAGTCATAATCAGGTTCTTGACGACGAAATAATAGCTGATGAGTTCGCGCTAAATATGGTCGGTAAACAATCGTTAATTGAAGCATTGAATTATCTGAAAAATAAACGTACGGATGATGTCGGAATAAAAGAAATTGACTTGAGGATACAGCTCATAGAAAAGCATACTTAGCCTTCAGGACTAAATTATAAAAATCTTTTTTAATGGACTTTATCAACCGCTAAATAGGCAAACGCCGCCACGATTATCTATATATAGCACTTATTATATAATGCCTTGTATAACAAGGGTGATTGATTATGGGACTTACGGAAGAGCAGATTAGAGAGGCGATGCGAATCGCGGGCAGTCGCGGCGGGAAAACCACATCAGCGCTCTATGGGCACGCGCACTATGTCGCGGCCGGACACACGGGCGGCCAGAAGGTCAAAGCGCTCATTGAGCTGGGCAAGAAGAGCCTTGAAGCCGAAGAGGCGAAAGAAGAGAGCGTTACTACAGGGTAGGGTGAAGAACATGGGAAAGAAATACGTAGACAGCACAGTGATGGACAAGGCAATATACGAATGCACAGTTCCCGTTGGACTGGATGGACAAAAAATCGTGGCTGGCGCAGTCAAGGCGGCCGTGGACACGGGGAAAAGCGGGCGGGTGAAATATTAATGTACACATTCAAGGACGAGATATATCGGGCGGGCAATGCAAATATGATGGCGAGGGCAGCCTTCCTGGGCGCACAGCACATAGGCCAGCTCCAATCCCTTACACCGAAAAGAAAGAAGGCCAAGGCTAAGAAAAGGGGGAAACAATAATGACCCGACGCAGATGCGAATGCGAATATGAAGAAGACAACTGCGAAATGGGATGTCAACGCTGGCTTAGAGACACACACGTACCAATAGGTGAAACACAAGGCGTGTATAATCCAAACATTCCATTCATTGTTGAACGCAGTTACTTTCCTAGCACTTACGGAATGCAGCCACTACGACCAGTCCCAATCGGGCCGCATACCATGGCTGGCGAAACATATCCATGCAGAATAGGAAAGTGCAAGACCAAGAAAAAGGCGAAGAGGAAGTAACGTGAATCTGCGGGGGCGCTGATATGGTACACAGAAAGAAGGAGCACGGCGAGCTTCAGGAGATGGATGGATGGTGGTATGAGCGGCTGCCGAGCGGCGGCTGGCGGCGGCACTCCCGTGTGCGCGCAGTCATGGACCCGACACGGACCCGAGCCGGGGCTGATACGATGTGGCGGCTGATGTATCATAAATTTTGAATGCCACCTAAAATACAGTTTCGTCTCCGCTCGCCACTGGAGCACCGGCGCGCACAGCTCCGTGATGCACAGCGGCGATGGCGCGAGCGGAACCCAGAGCGCGTACGAGACTACGCTCACGAGTATGTACACCGTCCAGAGGTGAAAGAGCGCAAGCACCTCACGCTGCAAGCTTGGCGCGAGCGACAGCGCGAGCGCGAGCGACTACGCGCACACTATGAGGCCCGACGCTTGCAGCGGGCCTGGTCGCGACAGAAAAAGCGGTAACCATTATGAACGGTAGACAAAAGACCTTCCTCGTAGTAACTGGAATATTTCTGGTGGTCGGCACGTTGTACGCGTTTATGTCGAACACGGTATCGCACGATTTTAGGCACCTAGATTTTCACGACTCTCATGGTAACGCGTACATAGTGGACAACTCGGCGCTCTTTAAGATATGGTACATCCCAAATAATAATAGCAGTATAAGACCAGATTTTCGCTGTCTGCCATTCATGGATGGGTATAGTATAACGAGTATTGATGGCCGTAATTGTTCTTTGCTATTTAAAAATGGCTCTGTTTCTAACGTCACCTGTGATGAGGGAATGAACGGCACAATTAAGCTATGGTAATGTTATTTGCGATAATACAATCTGAAAACCCCAAGTATAGATTCGCTGCGAATTAGACCGTCTTTTTCTAGTGAGATGATTGCCTGCTTTACATCTCTCGGAGGCAATCCAGAGCCATCTACGATGTCCTTGTAGTTAATTCCCCATGGTGTGACGTTCTTTAGTACGCGTTCATCAGTGTATGACATATATTATAAAATGCTATTTATTAATTTAAAAGTATCGATGTAAACGTTGCAAGTTTCATTTTATATACAAGCGCTTACTAACATATACCTTAGTGTTTTGTGGGTGTGGGAGAGATGAAGTGTCCAACTTGTGGCAAAGATACCTTAAACACAAAATATTGTATATTTTGTAGCAGTCCATTGCCGAAAATCGTGGAAAATCAAGAAGTCCCAGGATTATTATTGACGCTGGTAGGCCACATTGGCAGTGTGGATTCATGCGCATTTTCTCCTGATGGTAAGAAAATAGCCTCGGGGTCTCGTGATACTACTGTGAAGATATGGGATGCTGAATCAGGAAAGGAACTAAGAACATTGATATGGCATACAGGAGCTGTATTATCATGTGTGTTTTCTCCTGATGGGAAGAAAATTGCCTCAGCATCATGGGATAATACTGTGTTAATATGTGACGTTGAAACAGGAAAGGAACTAAAAACTATAACAAATAATACAAGAGCTTTATCATGTGCATTCTCTCCTGATGGGAAGAAAATAGCTGAGGCTATTTTAGGTAATATAGTGAGGTTGTGGGACGTTGAAACAGGAAAGGAACTGATAACATTGACCGGCCACACCGCCTTAGTGTCTTCTTGTATGTTTTCTCCTGATGGGAAGAAAATAGCCACGGCATCATGGGACAAGAGTGTGAAGATATGGGACGCCGAAACAGGAAAGGAACTGAGAACCCTAACTGGTCACACAGGATTTGTACATTATTGTGCATTTTCACCTGACGGGAAGAAAATAGCCTCAGCATCAAGTGACACTACTGTAAAAATATGGGACGCTGAAACTGGAAAGGAACTAATAACCATTATCGGCCATGCGGATGATGTATCATCATGCGCATTCTCTCCTGATGGGAAGAAAATAGCTTCAGCGTCTCGTGATACTGGGGTAGCGGTATGGGACGCTGAAACAGGAAAGATACTAAAAGCCCTGATAGGTCACAAGCATTTCGTAAGTTCTTGTGTATTCTCTCCTGATGGGAAGAAATTAGCATCAGCATCCAATGACTACACTGTGAGGGTATGGGACGCCGAAACGTATAACGAACAAATGGCACAACTAGAATATATAAAAGCACAAATAGAAAATGTAACGAATGAAGAAAGCCCCGCATCGGAAGTCATATCGCGAAGGGATACGAGCGAAGAACGTGAGATGAAGGATTCGCCTATAGCAGATATATCTGGTAGACCTCATGATGTGGAGTCGCCAACACCAGCGCCAAAACCATCGTTAACCGCTCACATCATTAACTTCTTCAAGAAATTTTAGGACGAGCAAGCGATTGACAAAGTGTCCATACAACAGGTCAGATGTGGACTCCAAAAACGTATAGGTGATATAGTACGAATATTAACACATAACCTAGGTTTTGATGGTATAGTGATACGGACTGTTGATTTGCTTTCTTTCATATCACCCAAACGCTTATATTATGGCCAACCAAGCCGTTGGTGATGAAAGCATCAAAAGCCCGCGTGGGCGCGGCCATCAAGGCCGCATACATGCACGAAGAAGGAGAAAAAGAAGCGAACGAATTGGGTATGACCTTTCGGGCCATATTCACCTCGTTACGCGAAGCAGGTGACGGCGAGGTTGACGATGAGGAGTACAATATACGGTGTATAGAGGCATGCAAAGCGTGCAATACCTACACTCGATTCATAGAGGCAGTCGAGGCTAATGGATACAAGCCCCAACCGTATCAGGGACGATTTGAATACGCCGGACCAAGCATCACTACCAACGACCACCAAGCTATAATGGCAATAGCCAAAAAGGTGCACGTAGCGTGCGCGTACGATATTAGGTGCGGGGCAATAGTGGTCTATCCAGTGTGTCTAGAGGACTACGAACACTATGTGAAGCTGTTGGTGCTGCTCAAGCATAGGTATCCGCAGATACCAACCCGCTCGTATACGGACCAAGCGAAATACCCAACATTAGATGAAATATTGGAGGGAGCCTAATTGGCTCTCTCACCATTGGTCGCTGATGCGCCGAGACGGGATTGTCTAGCCTCGGTTCCTCGTGGCTCTTTTAATCCCGTAAACCCGTGGTTTTTATATGGTCCTTGAGATATTTGCGAGCCCAATACCTATCGTGTAGGTCGTAATGGTCGTCTCTACTTAATATATGCCCGGCCAATCGGGTCCAGCAATTTGCGTATTTGCCGTCCACGTAGCCACTCGTAAACACTTGTCCACACTGATGACATTTTGCAATTCGGGTGCTGCCACTATTGAATAGCTTGCTGTTATCCATAGTTTATACTCCTCGCAGAGGTTATATCCTGCGACGGCGGCGGCGAACCCTTGAAATAAAAAGGGTTATTAGAGTATCGTTAAGATTACTATTTAAGACTTTTCTCAAAACGGTCCCCCACATGAACACCTCCGAGTCTTCAATCGGTAATTACCGATTGTTAGCCTTACGAGAGAGTAACAATCGGTATTAAGTTCTGTATCCTCTTCAGTTCCGCACCTCCGCAGTATAATATACTGCTGCGGAGCTGCGCTGCTGAATTCTGACCAGCGCAGCACCCCCCCTGCGGAGGTGTGCGGAACTGCGGAGCTGGCGTTACGCTATGCGATTCTGCTCCGCAGTGGTCTTTGGTTTGTAGACGATTCCGTCAACAATTTTGTATGTCCTTGCCCCTCTAGCTCCGCAGTCACTCTGGAGCTTGTGGTCATCTACCAAGTGGTTTAACTCTTTAGCGATTGCTTTCTCGCCAAGTTTCCCACTTACGCCCGAGGTCTTCAGTCTGCCCTGAACCTTTTCTATGAGGTCGCTCTGTGATTTGTGGTCGTCATGCCATACGACTTCCATGATTGCGGCTCTGATGGTCTCGGCTCTGGCGGCGGCTACGTCTTGACCGTCTACGACATAGAAGGTCCCTTGCTGTGTCTCTCCAGCGGTATCGGTCGCGTAGGACCATTCGACGAACTTGACCAGTCTGCGTGCACCTATCTTGTTCTTCGTCATTGCCATCTCGATGACGTTGGTGTCGGCGTCGGCCTTGGTCAGGTTGACGGCAATCTCGCAGCCGGCGGGAATGCTGCTGTGTCCTCGCATCTTCTGCATGCCGCTTCCAGCCTGCGTGCTATATTCTTTGCGGTCGTGATGTATTACGACTACTGCGACGTGTAGGCTCTTTGCGATTCGTCCGAGTTCGTACATGACGTTCTTCATCTCATCCGAGTTCTCTGGGACGTTCCCTGATACGTAGCTTAGCGAGTCGATGACGACCATCTTGGCGTCTATTTGTTTTATGAACTCGCGAAGCTCTAGGTTGTCCGTGGGGTCGGTTATGCTATGCCAATCGTCGGGCGCCAAGAAATAAGCCTCTAAGGGCTCGTCAGGTTTTAGGCCCTCTGCGACCCTGAACCATCCGAACCTGCTCCCTGTGATGTTGGCGCTCTGGTCCAGCTCTAAGAGCAGCGTCGGGCATTGCATAACCTTCAATGGCGCGATGCCGTTCTCGGGTATCTCGCCCGCAGGTCCCTTGCTCACCTTTGGGGGGAAGGCCGCTCGCCCAAGTGCTATCCGCGTCATGAGGTATTGCATGACGAGGGTCTTGCCAATATTTGGCTCGCTGTGTATCACGGTAGTCGTTTCGAGGGCAATCCAGTTTTCCACGAGCCACGCAGGTGGCTCGAAGTGCTCCATGGTCGTAAAGAGATGCCAGCGGGGCGAAGAGGGGCGAAGCGTCCCCTCTCCATCCCGTTCCGAGGCCTTGACTATGCGCCTAGTCTCGGCTTCTATCATGTCCTCTCGCTGGCTGGCAAGAGCCGCCGCCAGCTCGTCCGGGCTGATGGTCATGGCTTCCGCCTTTTTGGCTTTGCCTTCTTCTTGGCCTTTTTGTCTTCCTCGCTGGCTGGTATGTAGTTCGCTTCTAGTATCTCGCACTGCGGAGGAGTCCCTTTCCAGGGTTCTGGCTTATACATTGGTTTTCCTCCTCGGTGCTTCCTTGGGTGGCATGGCGTAGGCATTCCTAACGCACTGGACCGCCTCAGCCTCGCTGAATGGGTGGTCCTTGGGCAGGGCACGGCTGACCTTGCGTGCGTACGTCCTACCGGCCTCTAAGGCGACGTGTAGGCTGGCACCTGCGCTCTGGAGCTGTCTAGCCATCCCAAAACACATGTGGGCCCTGACCTGCCCATCCCCGGCTCTCATGCATGCCTTCCTTACGTAGGAGTCTATCTGCTTATTCACCCACGCATCCTCGACCGAACCACATACCCGAGCTGGTGCTGCGGAACTGCAGAGGTCCTGCGGAGGTGCGAAGAATCCATTCTTCCTAAGCAGCTCCCTCATGTCATCCGGCAGTGGCAGCGGGTCTACATCGCGGAAGATATCATAGCTGCCGTCGGCGGTCCGTCCTGCGCATATGATGTATCCGCCTGTCGCTCGTATGTCCGTGTCAGGCAATTCCTTTATCGCCTTTGTCTTAGACGGTATCACGTCGCCGGTCGTGTAATAGCTGTGTACACCGCAGCGTGGTGATACGACTATCCGTGTCAGCATGACCTCTGGGTGCTGCGCTCGCCATGCCTTGTATGTTAGAACATCGTCCCAGTCCACCACGCATAGGTGTGCTGGTCCCGTGCTTATGGCCACCAATGCGTTCTGCCACCTCGTCCACCATTCGCGTATCTGCGCTTCGTCCAGCGATGCGTCCTTGAACCCGTGCACTGTAAGCGGCGATTTGTCCGCCTTGCATGGGAACACGGGCCAGCCGCGCCGTGCACATTGTAGAGCTATATCTATATTGCTCATCGCTGGTGCCCCCGTCCGTCGTATAGCTCATCCCATTTCCATTTCGCGCACGCCGGGCACATGTCTTCATACAGCCACGGGTCTAGGAAGCGACCATCGCAATATTTGCACGTGCATACCCATGCCACGAACCGGAGCTCGTCGCAAGATTTAATATCGGTGGCGACCGAATTATCCTTAACGTCGGTAATTTCGCCCGGTTCCCCGCGACTTCCCAACCGCCGGGGTTCTGGGCCTTGTTTTTCGCTCATCGGTCGGCCTCCTTATCCACGATGGGATAATAGCCGTAGCGCTGGTGGCCGGGCCTATGGGTGTCGAGTACACGCTTTTCAATGACACGGTACGCTAACAGCAGGAGCAAATTGTATCTAACCGTGTTAAGCGTAAAACCGGTCTGTTGTTGTATTTCGGGCGGTGTTTGCCCGGGCTCTTCCGTGAGGACCGCATAAATGCGGTCCGCCTTTGGGTTCGTTGCTTGTGTTGTTTCCATTTCCTCCCAATAATTTACATGAACATACCGGCCAAGAGTCACCTTTTTTAAGCCGCATCTGTACAAGAGATTATTCTTGGCCGGTATGTTCATGTAAATTATTAGTAGGACGTCTTAAACAAAGCTTTGTAGATATAAATACCAAGCGGCAGAAACACGGTCGGCATCAAGCGATTCATGAAAGCGATTTCGAGTAGCATCCTATTTCGTTTTAAAAATATGAAACTAAATCATATTTTTATATTATTACGCAAATAATCTATTTCAATCGATGATGTCTTGATAAAGTGCGCGCGCCATCGCTGATAGGCGATGTAAAAATATCACGATAAACAAACAATTAATGTTAATCAAATTTGCGCCACATGGCTAACGATTGACATACAAGCAGTTATTTAAAGTAATTATGATATAAAATAAATCTGTGATTGTGCTCGATACAGCTTTTAACGCCGATACAGCTTTTAACGCAAGTACAATTCTAATCATATTAGCCTTGCTTGGATTCCTATTATCCGACGCCGTCAATTATGGCAGACGGATGATGCCGGGATATTACGAGGCATCGAGCACCCGGCAAATATTCCATAACATATCAATAGCACTAATAGCACTCTCGTACTTCGTTGTCATGTTCGTCATGCTCATCGTGGTATCCATGACATCAACAAAGGCGAACTTCACCCACAATTTTTTCAATGTAGCATATAATGCGATGATGCTCTTCGAGTCCCAGGGAATATTGGCAGTTGGCACGACAAGGACAATCGAGGGATACCTTGTACTGTCATTTTTCCCGGCACTCGCATTCGTCTTATTATACTTCATAGCAATGGTAGTCGGAATAATAGTTAGATATACAAAAAACGTTTGGGTAAATGTAAAGTACCTAGACGGCAGGGTGGATGAAGAATATCCAGCTATGATATACGAGAATGATGACTTTATTTTCCTAGAAAAGACGAAGGGCAACTACTGGAAGGCAATCCGAAAATCCGAAATCAGGAGCTACGAGGAATTTCACCATGATGGAAAAGTAGTCCCCATGATTGATGAGTTCGAAAAAAAGAGCAAGTCCAAGTATCCAATTCTAAATAAACTCGGAAGCTTCAGACTCCTAATAGTGGTCGGCATGATGATAATATCAATGATATTGCCAATCCTATTACTATGAGTCTCGACATGATAGCCGAGTGTTATGTAACCGCTTGTAGTATAGGTTATTATACTATGAATATCAAATAATAAATGCCGTAGCCCACGTACTACAGGCAGTTGTAATAAGCCAAATAAACAAGGGTTTCAAGTGTGTGATATTCAAGGTTTCTTAGCGTGAAAAATGATAAAAAGCGCTGAGGGAGAGATTTGAACTCCCGGGAGACTTGCGCCTCACCAGCTCTCAAGGCTGGCGCCGTAGTCCGCTTGGCTACCTCAGCATGTTAAAATGGGCGTAACATCAATTGTATTTCAGAGATATAAAGTTTGCCTACAGCCGATTTTTTCTAGAACTAAACATTTAATATGCTTTAACCGAATTATAGCGTTCAATATGGCGACTCATTACATTGTGGGCTGCGGTGCCGCGGCTGCCAGGGACGGTAAATACCTGATGGTCAGGCAGATGAGTGGGTACTGGAAAGGCCAGTGGATCTTCCCGGGGGGCAAGCTGGAAATCGGGGAGACGCTAGAGGCTTGCGCGCAGCGTGAGTTCAAAGAAGAGACCGGGTGCGATCTCAAGATAAAAAAACTGGTCGGCGCTTACGTTTCATACGACCCCGATACCGAGTATGAAAAACAAGTCGTCATGGTATATTATAAAGGAGATATTGACTGCGGGGAGCCGGTAGTCGGCGAAGGGGTCACGGACGTCGGATGGTTCTCCATGGATGAGATCAAGAACATGACATCCAAAAAAATGACGCCCGCACTAGTCCTGAAAATCGCAGAGGATTCGACCCAGGATCATTAAGCGGTTTTTATCTTCTTGACGGTGAGTTCCTTGATGTCCATATCGCCTTTACCGTTCAAGGTTTCTGCCAGTAGCCGGCGATGAGACAATTCCGGGTCTTTGTCAAAGTCCAGGATACAGCAGCGGCGTTTTGATATCAGGGCATAAAGCTCGTCCAGCTCTTTATCCATGCCTTTTAAGAATCCCTTATAACCCACTAAAGACTTATTAATATCGCTTTTATCAAAATATGGATTTCTGAATTGTTTTAGCCAGAGATACTCGATGTTCCGCCCGTTCTCGAAGTTCAGGTTGCGCAGCCCCACCTCGATGTCCCCCTCATCGCGGTTCAGCCTGATATCGATGAGCAGGTCTATCTCATTCTCCACAAGTAAATGAAAAAGGTCATTGAAATGATGTGCCTTTAGCCCGGAAAGAAACACGGTGGGTTTCATATAATTAATATTAGCCGCTTTTAATATTATAATCTATGTTTCAGGTTTATGCGATTAAAAGACGATATTGAAAATTGAAATGCGGCTAAAGTTTAATATTTACACATCGATCGTCGATACTACCTGTTGTGTCCCATCCAGAAACGTAGCTGTAACGATCACGCGAGATGAGGGTGCAGTAACACTTAATATAAGTGTTCCGCCGACATTGTTTAAGTCTTTTACATCACCTGAAACGATCCCTATGCCAGGTCCGCCAGGCGCCGTGCTATGAACGGTTACTGTCATGGCTGCCACCGAACCAGAGCCAGTGTCCAGTTTTCCGATATCCGGCCCGCCATTGTTTGTAATATATATATTGCCATCCGGCCCCTTATCAATAGAGATCGCTACCACATAATTCTTCTTCACGCTCGAGCCCATGCCAAATACGAACGCGCCGATAACAACTGCAAGTATCACAGTGATCGCGACCATCAGGATGACACCGATGACCGCAGAAACGCCATCATCATCTTTTGAGAAATATTTTGCGATATTTTTGCCCCCTTATTAGCGATTGAAGTCGGAAACATGTGTACATTATACTCGACGTACGAATCCGTTACCTGCCTAAGTCTCGGTTCGATCCATAACCGCTTGTAGAAATATTAAATGTGACTATATATAAAATCATCTTTTTGAATACGAATAAAACGGTCATCTGTGCCAATATTATATTCTATAATATCAATGATCGTAATTAATTGAAAATTTTCATCCAAACAGATTATGTTTGCCATTTATTTTTTATAGCTACGTATCATCTGCAAAATAACTCATGAATCATAATCTGAATTTGATATAGCCCAAATGGAAAGATTTATTTCTTTCAAGCACCCCTCCTGTATTTAATCACATCATGTTAAAAATAGTCGGCATTGCTTGCTCGATCACATTCTTTGGCCTTATTATAGCCATGATCTTTACGTTATCGGCGATAGCACAGCAAAATGATACGGCGAACCTGACGGTGACTGCCATCCCGATGGCACAGCTGGGCAACGTCTCGAATGCGACGGTGACGCTGTACTATTACGACCAGTCCACGGGCGAGAAAGGCCAGATCGTCCCGATGCCGGATAACCCGCAGCAGGTGCAGTGGGATTCAAGCCGGGCTGCTCCTGGCATGTACACATTTTCTAAAGTGCCCGCGAGCCAGTGGTATTATCTGGAAGCCAATAACGATGGCCACAAGTGGTTTGCCGTCTTTTACATGGCCCAGGGCGAGGGCACGCATACGGCCAATGTGGACATACCGCCGTTTCAGCCGCTGAACGATTCGATCGTATCGATCACTCCGGCACCAACCATAGCGCCTACTGCCGTGCCGAATACGTCCGTCAACACTCCGGCGCCGACCGCATCGACACCCGAGCCAACGCCGGGACCGACGGGTATTTTTTCTATCGTAGCGCTGATAGCGGCCGTTTTACTATTCATGAAAAAGCACTAGTAAAATACAATTCGTATTCTATATACACAAAGATTATAACTTCTTATAAGTTAAATATAAAACTAGATGAATGAGCTCGAGCTGGAGGCCCTGGTCTCGGCCGGCGAGACGACCAATATAGAATTTAAGGAGTTTCTCAACGAGGAAACCCACCTGAATTCCAGGCGAATGGAGAATCTTTCATGCCAGATGAAACACCGGATCATCGCAGGCAATGGCACGGCACTTTACGTGATAGGGGTGACCGACGCCGGCAGCATGAAAGGGCTATTAAGAGCTGAATTTAGCGAGACGGTCAGAGTATTGAAAGGCATTGCAATGAAAATCGACGCGGACGTTACAGACGTAGAGGAATATAAGGTGGAAGGCGGCTTAGTCGGCCTTGTCACCGTAGCTAACAATCCGAAGGT
Organism: uncultured Methanocellaceae archaeon; assembly: GCA_963780665.1. Lineage (GTDB taxonomy): Archaea > Halobacteriota > Methanocellia > Methanocellales > Methanocellaceae > Methanocella. Next base: position 51,089 of record CAWACJ010000008.1, read on the forward strand.
AAGCGAGCACATCCTTATCGGCACGGCTGGCCATGTGGACCATGGCAAGAGCACGCTCGTCGGCGCGCTCGTGACCGGTACTTCGGACGACGGCGCCGGAAAAACACGCATTTATCTGGACATCCTGCCGCATGAGGTCGCCAGAGGGCTCTCTGCCGATCTATCGTACGCCGTATACGGTATCAAAGGCAAGGATATCATCCACCTCAAGAACCCGCTGAACAAGCGCGAGAGCGCAAGTGTCGTGGCAGAATCCGATAAGATCATCTCTTTTGTCGATACCGTAGGCCATGAGCCGTGGCTCCGTACGACAATCCGGGGTATCGTGGGCCAGAAGCTGGACTATGGATTGCTGGTCGTCGCGGCGGACGACGGGATCACTCATATCACGCGTGAACATCTCGGCATTCTGCTTGCCATGGAACTTCCGGTGATCATCGCCGTCACGAAGATAGACCTGTCTACGCCGGAGCAATTGAAAAAGACTGAGTCTGACATTCATAATACGCTGCGGATCGTCGGGAAGATACCATATCAGGTCAAGAGTGATGAAGAGGTAGAGACGATCATCCACAAGGTGCCTGATGGTATCGTAGTGCCGATCATCCGCACTTCGTCCGTTACCAGAGAGGGCTATACGATCCTGGAAAAGATGATCTTCAGCCTTCCTAAGAGAAATCTGCAGAGCGAGGAGCCGTTCGAGATGTACATCGACCGTATCTACCAGGTGGACAGTGTCGGTGTCGTGGTCAGCGGCACTATCAAGCAGGGGGCGATCGCGCCGAACGAGGTAGTGTTCCTGGGGCCGGATGATGAGGGTAAGTTCACCAAAGTACGAGTCCAGTCCATCGAGATGCACCACTACCGCGTCAATAAGGCAATAGCAGGCGATATTGTAGGAATTGCCGTAAAAGGCATCAAGACTACTGACCTTGCCAGAGGCATGATCATCTCTAAGAAAGAACCGAAGCCGGTCCAGGAATTCGAGGCGGAGATCGCCATCCTGAACCATCCCACACGTATTGGCATCGGCTATGAGCCCGTGATACATCTGGAGACCATCTGTGAGGCAGTCAAGATCACCGGCCTTGACCGGGACTACATGATGGCCGGCGAGCGAGGGATCGCAAAGATCCGCTTCAAGTTCAAGCCATACGCCGTACAGCCCGGGCAAAAATTTATCTTCCGCGAAGGAAAAAGCAAAGGCATCGGGCGTGTGACGAAGGTTTAGTATAAGCCTCCGGCGGCCATGTGACTCATTGTTAACCACAGGGTACACAATGGTACGGACACTATGGATTGTTAACCACAGGGTACACAGGGTACCCTGTGGTTAACAACGAGTCTCAAACACACCAAACTACAAGAAACAATCGGCCGCCGGAGGCATATACAATGACCTTCGCAGCGGCCCCTATTGTCTATTTTTTAAGTCCGAAAGATTTCAGTAGCATGGCTGGGTCGAGTGTGCCGTATGCGGAAAGTGACCCGTCGCCCAGGCCATTCACCACGATGCTGCCCGGAGCGAACATCGTATGATCCACCTTGGAATAGTCCCCCTGCATCTCTTTTAATAGTGCCTTGAAATTTTTACCATGCGACTTCGAGACTGCCGATACGGTATCCTTGAACTTATCATCCTGGCCTTTCACGTACGCGTACAGCATGCCGTAGTATGCGATGCTGTCGAATGAGGCGCCAACGAAATCCTGCTCGTCCTTGAAGATCGGCGCCATCGGGCATACGCTGGATGCGGACGAGACGTCATTCACGGGATAGCCCAGCTGCAGTAAACGGTTCATCATCCACTCGATCGGGCGCGTGCCGTTCACGACGGAGCCCACGATCGAGTTCGGACGGGATACGAGCGCAACGACACATTCCGGATCGGTGGAGCATTGTTTTGCTATATAGTCTATCTCCCGTGCAGTGGGCAGCGACGAGGTCTCGATGTTCACGACAGCGGTCTCCGCATCGTCCTCATAGTGGATCGCAGAGAAAATCGCCTTTGGCTTCTGCGAGATCGCCCTGGCCGGGCCATAGGCGGTCCCTATGTATCCTTCAGTCTTCAGCTTCCACGCCGGCTTTTGCGAACAAAGACAGGCGATGGCTGGCTTATCGACGTATGTCTGCACGAAATTAATGTAAAAGCTGTCTATGACGCCGGGCGATATGGAGACCTTTCCAAGCCCGCCGAGACTTATCATGGAATACAGGATGCCCGCCCCGATGCTGCCGGCTGATTCTACGCCGCAGTCTATCAGCACGGACTTGTTCTCCAGATAATGCGACTTAATGTCGAGCTCTTCTTCCTTGTCCAGGAGTTCGTCCACGTACCTGGTGGCGCTCTCGTTTATCGAAATCATCGCTGTACCCTCATATATGATCGCTATAAAAGCAATACTTGTCTACTTAATCGCTACCCCAAAGAGTATAAAGGTATGCGTTGGCGCTAATATACGAAAAGGTATAAGAAGGATGTACTACATGCCTCTTACTATGTCAAAGGCAGGCTATTTGCCATAGTATCAAGCCTTAGAAACTGTGGTGTAAACTTGGTATTGTTCGAGTTCATATCTGGATATATAACAGATTTTATTAGCTGGGTCGGTTATACGGGCATTTTTCTCCTGATGACCCTGGAGAGCGCATGTATCCCCATACCTAGCGAGATCACGCTGCCGTTCAGCGGGTTTGCCGTCCAGCAGGGCAACTTGAACTTCTGGATGGTCGTGCTGGCGGGCACATTCGGATGTCTCGCGGGCTCTATCATATCTTATTACGTTGGATTTTACGGCGGCAGGCCGATCCTGGAACGCTACGGCAAGTATATTCTTATTCAAAAGCACGAACTTGACAGGGCTGACGTGTGGTTCGCCAAATACGGGAATAAGGCGGTCTTTTTTAGCAGGATGTTGCCGATCGTACGTACGTTCATCTCATTACCTGCAGGCATTGCGCGATTAGAAATTAAAAGATTCGTAATATATTCATTTATCGGCTCGCTGCCATGGTGCATTGCGCTCGCATATGCGGGTGTCATCCTCGGCAATAACTGGGGATTGCTCGAGCACTACTGGACCTATGTGGACATCGTGATGATACTCGGGATCGTCGCATTCATCACCTATGCCGTCTACGTGATGTTCATAAAAAAGGACAATGCCGGAGATCCGACGCATAAAGTGGATGATGATTAAGCCTTAAGACAACTTTGCTCATGTGTATAAATAAAAAACCCATGAACAAAAAAATAAGTCTATTTATCCTGTTTTTTTACGATTTCAGCAAATCCAAACTCTGGCTTTACGTCTGTCACTTTTATATTTGGCTTGCTACCTAGCTTTGCGCCTTTCACGAAAATGACAAAGTTGTCGATACGCGCGACGCCATCCCCGTTATTGCCCATGGACTCGATCGTGACCCTCATTGTGTCGCCTTTACGCACGCTTGTCGTCAGGAATCCTTTGCCGATCACGTAGATCTCGGCGCTCTGTGCGCGCGAGGCTGGTGATTTATAGGCTGTAACTAACGCGAAGTGCTTTCGTACATCTTTAAGGAATGTATCGTAAAGATCGCCCTGGAAGACTTTTACGAGGAAGCTGCCGCCTGGCGACAATAGCTTAACGGCCACGTTCAGCGCGGTCGTCGAGAGGTCTATGGAGCGGCCGTGGTCAAGCCCCCAGTTGCCCGTTAAGTTCGGAGCGGCATCGCAAATGACCGCATTTACTTTATCGACTTTTTCAAAGATCTTGGCTTGCGTGATGGCCGAGGTCATGTCTCCCTTGATGGTAAAGACCCCTTCGATCGGCTCGATCCTCTGTAAATCCACACCAATGACCGTGCCTTCGGTGATCTCCTTCGCCACCTGCAGCCATCCGCCGGGCGCAGCGCCCAGGTCGATCACGGTATCGCCTTTCTTTATTAGATTAAACTTCTCATTGATGAATTGTAGCTTGAACGAGGCACGAGAGCGGTAGCCCATCTGCTTCGCCTTATTATAATACAGGTCCCGCTTCTTACTTGGCATAGTATGTCCCTTTCATATCTGCGTGATTATCAACCTTTCGTAGGAACCATACCTTAAATAAAAATTATTTAAAAAGAGGATAAGGGCCCCATGCCCTTATACTGACTTTTTTGGCTTCTTAGCGAGTAGCGCCGTCACTTTCGTGCGTATGTAATTCTGTATCTCGTCTGGCGTACGTGCCCCGTCGATCTTATCGAAGCCATAGTCGATCTCCAGCTCGTCGAACGTGACCTTTAGCTCGCTCTGGTACTTCTTGAAGCTATCGAACATGTCGCTGGAAAGGCACACGTCCATGCCCGACTCCCAGTAGTCGAGCTGGCCATACTTGATCAGTGCCCTGTGCAATAATAATTCGGGTTCGACACTCATATAAAAGATATGGTCGGGCACAAGAGCGAAACCAAATAGCTCCTTCAGCCACTCCTTGTCCGCGCCCCTGATCATGTCCCTGACCATGAGCGTGAAGAAATACCTGTCCGCCAGTACGATGTAGCCGGCTTTCATGCCCGGTATGATCTTGTTCTCAAGCTGGTCCGCGAAGTCGGTCGCATATAGTAAACTCATCGTTTTTTTACCAAGCGTATGGCCTTTCTTGGCTTCCTCGATCGCCTCACCCACGAGGCCGGACCTGCGCAGCCCGGTGTCCAGCACTGCATGCCCGTTCGCTTCCAGCCACTCTTTCAGCATCGCCACCTGTGTGGATCTGCCCGAGCAGTCCGCGCCTTCGATGACGATGAGCTTGCCCTGCAGTGTCTTCCGGTCGAACTTCAGGTACGGCAGCCCTATGCCGTAATAAAGATTATCAGTCATGTTGCGCCTCCGGCTTTGTGCATGGTATCATGATCTGCTTGCTGCTGATCGGTGATCTGTAGTTAGCGAGTGCTTTTTCTACGATCGCGCGCATCTGTTCCTGCTGCTCCTCGATGCTCTTTGTGGCGTCCATGACGGTAAAGCCCTCGGGCTCCGCCATACGGTCATATTCTCGCTTGATGATGCCCTGGAATAGTTTAAAGCTCTCCACCGGGTCGGTGGATAATCCGAGATCCATGCCTGCCTCATGATACTTGATCTCGTCCCTGCCGGTCAGTATGCGGCTCAGCGATACTTCGAGCGGCGCTTTGAAGTAGAAAGCGATGGATGGCTTAGCGGCGAAGCGATATAGATTCGTCAGCCATTGCGCGTCGCATCCGCGAGCGATATCCCTGGCGTACGCCGTATAGATATACCGGTCTGCCAGGACGATATGGCCTGCCCGTAAGTGAGGCAATATCAGTTTTTCATAGCGATCTGCGAAATCACACGCGTGGATCAGGCTGAACGTGGTCGGCGTGAGCAGGTTTTTCCGCTTGGCTTTTTTCGTATACTTTTTCAACAGGTCCGACGAGTTCCACTCGGTAAAGAATACATAGTGGCCCTTGCTTTCCAGCCATTTTTTCAGCAGGTATAGCTGCGTGCTCTTCCCGGAGCCGTCACAGCCTTCCACGATGAAGAACTTTCCGGGATATGTCTTATTAAAGTTAGTTCCGCGCGCTTTCTTCATTAGGGTCTTAGTTGGAATGTTTCGATATATACTTTTGTTTCGATAGTATATGTATAACGTGAAACGAAATATATAGGAGTATTTAGACCTTAAGCGCTTTATAGAGAAATGATCAATTCCTTATCGAAAGCCTTCTTGAAGAAAACGGAAAGCTCTTCAACCGATAAAGCCTCGATTAGGATATCTTCCTTATGTGCTGGCTCGATCTCTATAGAATCAATGGAATTATGGCATTTTATCGATGTGACCCGGCCTTTACGGCTTCGGTCGAGGGCATCGGATAACGCCAGTATGACGCTCAGCTTACGAATGGCCCGTACTGCATCTTTATTTAGGTGCGTATCAAAGAAGACGGAGCGGCCCTTGATACCGCCTGCCCCGAAGTGGGCGGCGACCAGCGCGGTCTTGTAATTTTCCATGTGCGTGAAGCCGTAGATGGGATTATCCAGGATGTTATAGAACGTGTTGTTGAAGCGCTTTCCGAAATCGTAGTAATATCCGACCTCATGAAGGAGCGCTGCTGCCCACAGGATGCGCCACTCGTCTCCCCTAAGGCTACCGTCATCTTTCAGCTCGCCGAACAAGCATCGTGATAGCTCCATCACGTGCCGGGCGTGAACCTCATCGACCCGGTAGAGCCGCGAGACATTTTCCAGGCTGAACGTGGTGATGTCGTCCACTATTGGCTCCTTTAGATAGTCGTGGAAAAATAATCCGTCACGTAAGCCGCTCGACGAGACTCGTATGACGGGGATTTTTAAAACTTTTACGACAGTACAGATCGCCAGTACGCCCGCGAGAATGATATCGGCGCGATCCTTTGACAGGCCGGGAATGCCCATGCGCTCTTTTACGCTCATGCCCTTCATCCGACTATATACCGTCGACACTTCCGACGGGTCCATGAAATAGTTGTGAAGCTCGTCGAACGGGTAATCCGCCATACGCTGGTTGATCCTTGCAATCGAGCGCATGGTGCCGCCGATGCCTATGAGCTGCATGCCCTGGCAGGACGCAAGCCACGGGATCTCGCTTAGCTTTAGTCGCATGAACGATTCCAGGTCCTTGAGCTGGGACTCCTTCGGCTTATCGGGATCGAGGAATTTTTCCGTCAGGTTCAATGCCCCATATGGGATGCTCGTAGAGTTAACGATCTTACGATCCCGGACAAGCGTGATCTCCGTGCTGCCGCCGCCCATGTCCATGATGATGCCGTCTCGCAGGTCCGTTGTATTGATCACGCCCAGGTACCCGTAATAAGGCTCTTCCTGCCTGGACAGCACCTTGAAATCGATCCCTGCGTCAGTGGCTAAAAAGTCTAAAAACTCCTTCTGGTTCGAGGCTTCTCGCACAGCCGCCGTAGCTACTGCAATGACCTTGGTGACTTTATGATTATCACAGACACCTTTGAACAGCTTCATAGCCTGGGCAGCCCGCTTGAACGCCGGCCGCTTTATGTCCCCGCCAGGCAGCATGTCCTCGGAAAGGCGTACTACGCCTTTATCCTCTTCGGCGAGATGGTAAGCTCCCCTATCTGTTACCTCTATGATAAGCATCCTGGACGTGTTTGAGCCCAGGTCGATTATGGCCATTTTTTTACTCATGAAACGCCCGCTATATAGGCTATGGAATTTAACAGCAATTCTTATAGTAATACATTGCTGTTAGGATAAAACATTTCTCTATATTCTCTATATTTATGCATAAAAAAGTTGAAGGAAAAAGTTAAGGTAATTCTACGCGCCAGTGAGTTGAGATGGCTCCATCATCCAGCACAACTTTCCTGTCCCGGGCTTGATCATATTCCCAAATTCAAGTGCGATGACGCCACCCTTTTTAAGGTCGATGAACGAGTTTTTAGACTTAGCAAGGCAATATGATGCGAACTCGCTCAGGAATGGCTCGTGGCCAACGATAGCTACAGTTTCTACGCCGTCCAGCGCGTTCAGGTAGCCGATCAGGTCATCGATAGAGCCGCCAGGCTTAAGCGCATCGATAGGTTCTGCGCAATTCTTGTCGGTACAGCACTTACTCAATATATCGGCGGATTCCGCGCATCGCGCAAGCGGGCTTGTGACGATCTTATCGAATGAAATATCCATGCCGCTTAGACCCTTGGCAATATTCTTCATCTTTTCTTTGCCCTTTTTAGTCAGCGGCCTCGCCTCGTCCAGTTTCTTATCTTCAAGACTTTTTCCGGCAGGCCCATGCCTTACGATAAATAGCTCTTTCATACGTCGCGCCTCTAATATCTAATATTAAATAATAATGATATATCTATTAGTGTTTACATAATATTATATTTATCGTTCGTCGTGTAAAGGGTATATCTCATACAAGTATGCTGGTAGATTGTAAGGTCACAAGCATCTCTTTACGCCATGCCGATTCAATACCTTCGAGCCCTTCGCCATCACCATAAAAGCTTTTTAGCTGGCTGATCCAGACGCTAATATCATGTATGTGGCCGAGCTGATCCTGTAATGTTTTCATGGCCTCGATCTCGCCCTGGTCGATGTCCATAAATTTATTGAGAACTGTCAACGTATAGCGCAGCTTTTTCACGCGTATGCGGGCATTATGGAGTTGCTCCAAGAAGTTAGTGTCAGCCATATCTGCAGAAGGATAGTCTCGTATGGCCTCAAAGGACAGGTCCTTTTCGTCATTAAGCTCTTCCAGCCTGATCATTATTGACTTTTTATTCACAAGCTTCGGCACAGACTCCCTGGCCCATATCGTCATGCGGCGCTTCCATTTTTTATCGATAGTGGCAGGCAGTGTTTCTTCAAGCTGTTCTCTAATCGCTTCACGCTCGTCTTTTTTGTGCGCCAGCCATGTTTCTATGACTGAACGCTGTTCAGGCGCGAATGTTTGAAGACTTGCCGCGACCTCTTCGAGCAACACGTCGGTATCCCTGAGCGCGCCTAGTGAATCCATCGCTTTCTTCAGCGGTTTGCGTATTTTCTTATACCCGGGACGATCCGTCTCTTTTTTATCGGCTAGCGCGTACATATAAGAGAGTAACGTCCTCCCCGATACACGCATCTGGTGCAGGTCTTCCGGGTCTTTAAAGGTCAATACGGCCTTTTTATAGTCGTAGAACCTGTTACCGGCTTTATTGATCGATTTCGCAAAGGCTTTCTTCATGACCGCTCACTGATAGATATTGTTGCTCGTTCTCAAAAAGTTTGGCACTAAGGATTAAATTTATGCGCCAGGCTAAGTTCTCGCAGCATTGATGTCTTTTTGCTCTGGTGTTCTTGCATCCGCTGAAGGATACTGTCCAGCGCTTTCACCGCTTCGACCACGTAAGGCCCTTTATTCAGCATGACGCACTCCGAGCGAGATGACATAGCCGCGTCGGTGATCTCCGCCCGCGACGGCATGCCCTTCTTCGCCATCTTTTCCAGCACCTCTGTGGCCCAGATCACCGGCATATGTGCGGCCTCGCTAAACCAGAGGATCTCCTCCTGGACTTCAGCCATGCGCTCGTAGCCACATTCGACCGCAAGGTCTCCCCTGGCGATCATAACGCCCGCTGCAGGGCTGGCCATGGCGGCAAGTAACAGTCCCGGCAGGTGGTCGAACGCTTTGATCGTCTCTATCTTGAGCACAATGCCAAGATGCTCACCACCAAGCACCTTCAACCGCGCCTGCAGGTCGCGCACATCCGATGCGTTATTCACGAAAGAAAAATCCACGGCATCGGCATACTCGGCGATGAACTTTAGGTCTTCCAGGTCCTTTGGCGTCAGCGCGGGCAGCCTGAGCTGACTATCGGGCAGGTTGACGCCTTTGTTTGCCCGAAGCTTTTCACCTTTAAAGCGTGCATGAGTGATCTCAATATGAGCCTGGCCATTATTGACATACTTGATGACACCGCCGATCTTACCGTCGTCAAACCAGATCTGTTCGCCCGACTGAATTGATTTGAAGATATCCGGCTCTGTCACGCCGATGGTAGCAGGCTTCAAGACCCTGCCTTCTGCGTCATACTCGGGAGGTTTACCTGGCCTAGAGCCATCATGGAGGATCAGCACATCGCCCTTTTTCAGCAAGATAAATCGCTCTTCGGGCGCTATGTCTGTGATTATTGTTTCCCCGGCCCCGGTGGCATTCGCGGAGATATGGTTGAGTACGATCCCGTCGGAAATGTAGATGGTCTTATCGCTTTCGGCGATCCGGCACTCGCCCACGGATGCGACAACGCTTAAGCGCCTGGGCCTGCCGCGGGCATCCTTGCATTCTATAGTGTCCCCGGGCTCGATACTGGATAGCCACCCCTTAGGCACCGGAATCGAGCAGTCAACAGGTGAAGCGGGGGGCACAGGAGCCTCGGATGGCATGAGCCACAGTAGGGCTGGTGTGATCTCTTTACCCAGGCGATCGCGTTTCGGCGAGACCTTCAGTACCTGGAGCCCGCTTTCGATCGGCCCCGTACGAACTTTGTTACCCGCGATATCCATAAAAATGCGACACTTTTTGTTCAGCTCGGCTTCAGCGCGCCTCAGGTTATCGATCATGCGGCTCCATGCGCGCGCATCGTCATATGCACAATTGATGCGCATGCATTCCATTCCGCTTTCGACCAGATCCCTGATCACTGTATAGTCTTCCGCAGCCTCCGAAGGTATGGTGACCATGATAAACGCGCTTCGATCACGAGGCGATTCGCCAAGGAGGCCCCTGGTGTGCAGGTCCAACAATTCCTTCCCGCTGATCATGTCCGCAGGAGGCTCAAGCTTACTGGCTGGTATTTGATCATGCCCTGCCAGACTCTCCAGCACCTTAATGACCGCGATGACGTTAGCCATGACATGGGACTCGGACCGGCCAAGCGAGGAAAGGCCCATAGATGCAAGCTCAAGCTGAAGTGTGCGGATATCGCGCTGGCGCAGGGCTAGATAATGAAGCAGGTTTCGCGCGCTATTCCTGTACGTCGGGCATGCGTTCTTGATCCATATACTGTTCTCCGATTCCATTCGCGCCATGTCCGTCAGTATTTCGTTTAGTTCCTGGATGAGCGCCTGGATGTGCTCGAAGTCCCAATTCTTTAAGGAAGCACTATAGCCATTCTTACTCGTATCCCGATCAACGAGCGTACGATTAACTTTTTTAGCTTTTAGAGACTTTGAATCCTGCGGCATCGACATCTTTGCCCCATTTTTTGACACATTACCTTAACGTTTTATTATAATATTTAAAGTATTTATCATGAACTCATATTAATAGATAGGGCTCGCGGAAACCTAAAATATAAGCGCGAGCGTCTCGCGTATAGTTATCCTGTGTCTGCATTAAACGATATCATAGGAATTGAGTCCAACGATACTTAAAAAAGCTATGGCTTATCCCAAGTTAAGACATTCCTATATAAAATATATATTTTTGACCATAGGTCTATTTTAAACTTCAACGCATTCATAACAACCTTCTTTGCAGATCATTGTAAGAAGTAGAATATAAAATACGATTTTGTAAACTTACCTTTGTGTACTGTCTTTCATATAAAATAAATAGAAAATTTAAGAAAATATTTGGAACTCATTGCAAGTTGACCTAGATCATTAAAATATTAACATATGAACTCATCAGATCATGATTTGCTAAAAATAATATCGGTACTAAGACGCGCCTTACCGAGTCAGATATTTTTGTCCTCATATGTCTATTGGTGCTTACGTATAGGCCAGGTGAACAACTGCCTAGGAGAGGGTCATATTAATCTATTGCGTATCTTAATACCTATTGATTGAAGGATAAGCTGCTACTAAATAGTATTGCATATAAACTTCATACTTATCAATATGCTATATATACGCAAAAACACAAAATAGAAAAAAACCATTAAATTCAGTTACTGTCCGTACAAATATTAAAAAATATGGCTGACGTATGCTTTTATCGTTTGGCTGCAGCGAGTAAAGTCATTGCTGATATGCAGGTATATAGAGTATATGCGGCAAACGTCTACCTACATAACGATTAAATTATAGCTTGTAGTCTCTGAAGCCCATAGGAATAAAAGGCACCTGGCTGCCGTTCTTCAGTATTCGCCCCAACGCAGTAATGAACGCGACCTGGCCATCGGGGTATATAGTCTACATGAGAATACAAGATCGGTCTGCTTGGTGTCCTATAACTAATAATACTTTTATCTACCGGGATTCGGAATTTTGTATGATCTAGGTAAAATAGACCTGCATGATATCCATGAGACTCTCGAAAAATTACAGTATAGAAATAAATATTTCTATATTGGCTTGAACTTGACAATGTTGTTGTATATAGTTTATATTATAATGTTATATATAAACTGTAAAACTATTACTTTCTTGATTAATGCGTTTAAAATTTACTAATAAGCCTTAAGGCTTATTAGATATGAGGCGAAGCATGAATTGGCTTAGATCATTGCGATCGGATAAATCCAACATAGCTATCTTGTTTTTATCCATGGCGTTCGTCATGATCGTTACATTTATCTGTATGCTTATTTTTGAATTTTTAAAGCAAACATTTGATCCAGGCATAGCGATCTGGACGTCGCACACGATCACAATAATGTTTGTAACGACTGTGGTAACGATCTTATCGTATTTTATCACATATCGATTCATTTTGACAAGAGAAAAAATCTCTCGTGAACATCGCGCTCGTTTGCTTGCCGAAGAGTCCGCAGGTAAATCTAAGGTCCAGGCGGAGATATACCTGGATTTAATGGGGCACGATCTGAGAAACTTAAACCAGATCGGTATGGGGTATCTCGAGATCGCCCTGGACACGCTTGACCTTAATGGAGAAGGCAGGCTGCTGATCTCAAAGCCTTATGAGGCGATGGAGAGCAGCACGAGGTTGATCGATAGTATTAAAAAGCTGCAACGGTCGAAGAATGGGGATTTCGAATCTCACGAGATAAGTATCGCACGGATAATACAGGGATTGATACCAAAATACACGAATATCCGGGACAGAGAGATCAAGGTCAATGTCACATCCGAATCCGACTGTCTGGTATACGGAAATGATATACTCAACGACGTGTTCTCAAATATCATTGAAAATGCTATTAAACATTCGAATGGGTCGTTGATCATCGACATATCTATGATGCGGACGACACTAGAAGGTAAAGATTACTGTAAGGTAAGCATAGGCGATAATGGGCCCGGTATAAAAGATAACATTAAAAACAAGCTATTCATGAGATTTGAAAAAGATAAGCTGGGTACGATGAATTCGGGAGGCCTCGGATTATACCTAGTTAAGATGATAGTGGAAGACTTTAATGGTAAGGCCTGGGTAGAGGATACCATTCCGGGCGACCATACAAAAGGTGCCAAATTTGTTGTTTTACTACCGGCAATGTAACGATAGTAAACATCTCGTCAAAGGATATTGTACCTTCTGGATGATTAAAAAGTAAATGTTAGTATATCAATTATGGGCCATGGCGCCAATAATTGCCCGAACCGTAATATGAAGCCGGCCAGACAAGATCGCTTATACTGCTCCTGCCAAAACTTCTCATATTATTCGAACCTCCATAAACCCATGGGTTCAAGGGCCCTCCGATCCAGCCTTTATGGTGGGGGGACTTGTCGTTCCATGCAGTTGCAGATCCTGCTGGCCCGCCACCTGGCCAGTATCCCGCATCTGCTCCGGCATCTCCACTAAATATGTCATCACTCTGTCCGCCCCTGCCATGACCGCTATGACCTGTGCTACTTCCGCCTTGTCCACTCATTCCTCCGATACTTCCGCCTTGTCCACTAGCGCTACTGCCTCCTGTGCCACCTGCCGCCATGGCAATAGGCGTTAATACTAGTACCAATCCTATCACCGCAATCATGTAAGCCCTGCGTATGCGTTTCCGATCCATCCTCATGTTCCCACTTCCAATTGAATAGAGGGTAAAAATATGTAAAAGGTGATTGGCTTGAAAATAAGAAATTTACTTTTCATTAAAAGATGATAATTGGCTTATCACGTAAAATTTACAAGTTTAACCGAATTTAACCTCCTGCCATGCGGTAAATCGAGAATTATATTGTCATATATATTATATAATAATAGGTATTATATAATAAAATTATTATTAATTTACTCATTGAGGGTTAAAAACGAGCTATGAGTCTGCGGTGGGTAATTATGAGGGTATTTGCTACTTTAAGAAAATGGTGTGTTATAACTTTAGCTATCTGTCTTATCATCCTGCTAGTCATGCCTTCCACTTCATTTGCGAGAAAAGAGGCGAGGTATGAGATAATATCGGGTAACGTGATAGCCGGTTTAGATCATGGACAGGCGAACGATAAACAAAACTTATTTCACCAGCAAACTTTACAGAGCACCGATGACGAATCGCTTAATATCGCTTTCACGTCCCCTGGATTGAATGGTGGAGCTTCCACGGCGAATGTCCTTCCATTCGGCGAGACCAATCTAGCCTTACCATCTATCACACAGAACAATGACCAGTCATGCAGTGCAACGAGTACTGGGTTTTATAGCGCAACATTCCTCGGCATACCACCGGTAAACACAGGTGCTGCGCTGGTAGAATCAGGGCCATATAGAGCGGTAAGCCCTACGTTGCCTTCGTCAAGTATGGCGGGGCCCAATATGCCGTTCCCCGAGATGGTCGACTCATCACCGGGGACTGACAGATCAAAAGCTATTGCTGACGCAACGAAAAAAGATAATAGCACAAGTACGAACAAAACAAAATCCTTGGGATCTATTCCATTGAATACAGAGAACATATGAGGCGGATGACGATGGAGAAAGCGTTTATACGAAAAAAGCACTTGTCGATCATCCTGGCACTGATCATGGTCATCGGATTATCCATGCCCGCATCTTCACTGACAGCCACCACTGACAAAGGGCTCATTAACAACCTCTCGGTTCTAGCTGATAATCCAGCGGATATCAATATTGGCGGGGAAAGTACCAGCCAGGGCCGATCTATACCATTGAACGTTATTGATCCAGGGGAAATTCAAATAGCTTTCAAAAATGTGAATGTCTCTAGCGGAGTCGATAATAATCGTAGCATTAATGCAACGAATAAAACAGCGCCGGCTAACGCGACTAACACAAGTGTTGCAAATCAGTCTGCACCCATTGCTAACCCTGCCGGGAAGGCGTTATCCTTATCAGACTTTAATTTTAATGCCAACGCCCGTCAAATCTCAAACATGTCGCTGCTTGACAGGATGTATCGAAATAGCCACTTTTTTTGCAGCATGGGCAGGGCTTATGAAGGAGATACCTCGCATCCGGACTGGATACTTCCGACAGAATATACAAAATCCGCCATTGCCATGGCAAACTGGAATGACATAAATGGCGTCGCGCTAAACTATACCCTTCCGGGCACTCATTTAACGCCTCGCTATTGGTCACTTGATCTGACCTCTCCTATAAATCCCGGTTTGAATAATTGGAACTTCGGAGGACAATCAACGATGAAGTAAATGCTGTATAAGTCCCTCCCGCACTCTTTTTTCTTAAGTACTCTTACATTTGCATCCCGGACGATCATCATAAACGAATCTGCTCTCGCATATTCGATTTTTTTATCTTTTTTCTAGCTATTAAACTCTGATAAACATGGGAACTTTTACACGTAAAAATAGCAACTATATGTTAATGTATATTTTATAATGATATTCTATAAATGATTGGTCACTTATCGATTATTGTATGACTCTAAATGAAAAACAAAAATTACAGATATTCCTTCTCTTAAATGAGAAGCGTATAAAGATCCAAAAGCAATTGTCCGATATTGAAAAGGATCTGTACGAGCATGGATTATCGATTTGTGATCATGATGCTAATCAAGCTCTTGATTCAATGAACCCTGATAGTATCGTAAGTATAAGATTATTTAATATCCTTGCTGTCATGGCTGCCAAAGACGTAAACTTAGGCCGGATCAGATTTGAGATGATACGATATAAGGATCTAATTGCTGCGGCTCTATGACGAGTTATATCCGAAAACATTAATTATCGCAATAATTCAGCAACAATCTTTGAATCATACCGCCGCATCCATCGTGCATGAACAGTTCATCGATCAGCTATTGAGTTCATATATCATTCGTCCCTGCGCAGTATAGCTAAGCGACTTGACTTATGTGAAAATGTAGTTATGTTCTGCCTATGAATGCGGAGTCCTTTAGCCGGGTGTCGTGATCATTATGATCCTTAATTTTAAGAGTCATTTCTATATAGATTACCAGTAAACAGCCACATTATCGACGACGCCGAGCGGCGTTGTCATTTCCCAGCCAGCCTCTTCGGATCGCTCGATCTCCGTGCGTTTTTCATTCAGCATATTCTTTTTAGCGTCAATCTCATCGCTCTGATTCTTAATAATGCCCAGCTTGACGTTTAGCGCATCCTGCCAATCGATCAGCCCTTCTCTCCATATGTCCAGCTGTTTCGGCATTTCTTGTTGCGGCACATTCGCATCTTCCAGATCCGTAAGCTCTGCGCTGAACCGATCATATTCCGTCTCGAATGAGTCCCGATCGCTGGTATAAGCTTTAAAAGTAATATTAAATGCTTTTGTCTCCGAGTTAAAGGCTTTTACCTCATTATTATACTCGCTTATTTTTTGTTCATACGCCTGGTATTGGCTTTCTTTTTGCTGGTAATAGTCATAATCGAGGCTTTCCGACTGGTTGACCCAGATCTCACCTAACGGCATGCCCTTCTTGAAATATACTACCATAAAATGGGGCTGACGGCCCTGTGCTTTTTCATCGCTCGTGACGCCCGTCGCATCAATATAAACAAGCCCCCGGTCCGTCGTGTTAAAGATGGTAAAACCATGGCCAATATCACTATCATTCACAGCGCCAAGACGCGATGGTTTGATATAGCGGGTATCCATGCCCGTATAGCCACTTGTATTAAGTGTCACGCCTACTATGCCGGACCGTATGCCATGAGCTTCGGCGTCATCATGAAGATGTACGGCGAAATCACCGCATGTATAATTAGGGTATACATAATCAGCCATATCTGACGTATCGTTATGTAAAAACAAGATCAGTTCATCATAGCTCACGTTGACGGCGTAGCGATATTCGGTGATCGTGAGCTGCTGGCCCGTTGCGTTCATGACGGATAGACGCTCGGTCCATACGGGTGGATAAAAAATATTATAGAATACGGATGATCCAATGACAAGAACTAAGGCGCCGAATGCCATGCAGACTAGTAACCGCACATTCCGGTCACTTTGTTTTTGGGGCTTTTGACCTGAGTGGTTTCCTGGCAATGGCATGATTGGAAGAAATAAGTCCGGTCGCATAAATATTTTCCGATTTATGGGCGACCTTTTTCGTAGATATCGATGGATTTATCACAATAATAAATTCTAGCCTCCTGCTTGCTCAAGGCAGGAGGCAGGAACCTTTTGTTCGGGTGGCTAATCTATGCCATATACCTAGTGTATCAAGCGTATGTGAAATAATTAACCAATTGAGAATATATCCTTCGATATATTCGTCGGTGTGCTATATATTTCAGAGAGGTTTTTTAATATAGCTTGTAATGTTTGAGAAAAATCTTGAACAAAAGTCGCTATACTTTAGCCTTTATTTATCGCGAATGATAGGGGTCCCGGCCCAGATCGAACCGGGATATTTGTTGTTTGTCGGAATGGTTGCTTATTATCAGATCAATGTCTGCTGACTGTCTAGAAATAGCTTATTTCTTTAGACTATTGAGCTGTTTGTCTCCACAATAGTCTATTGAGAATAAGCTTAAAATGTAACGGTTTAATAGATTTACACTTAAGGCAATTAATGGCATCACGTATCAAAGTTTATATATGTCGCCATATTGATGCCATGATCATGCCTTTTGCTGCAATGCGCACTAGAAAAATTTCATGAGATTTTTTCCCTGTGCGCGGCATTATGTTAGGATTAATTCTTACGTATAATCTATAGACTCTATATTAACGAATATATTCTATATAGGTTAAGTTAAAGAATATATTGTAATTGATATCAGGTCAAGGGTATTGTAGCGTACCAGTTGATCCTCCTAAAAATCAATCACCTCTATAAAAGTAGATGAGTTGGTCGCTAATACCCTTTTAATACTCTAACTTCAGTCTTTTTTAACGTGACCATCAGGCGTTCCCGGTACTGTCACGATAATTCACGGCGACGTTATGCGTATGGCCGTTTAGATCAACATATTGCAAAAAGTAGAGGTCAATAACAGCGGGCGGCGGAGTTAGCGGTCTCTTCAAGAATAGTGCTACACTGTTAATGGTCGGTGTGTTCTCGCTTATTATCGTAGGTGGCGCGGGTGTTTTCACGATATCGAGCCGCAGTGGACAAAAAGAAAGATCTCTAGATCATAGGCCCATTAACAAAGATAATAAGAAATCTGATAATCCCGGAACTTTGTCGAATGCAGGCGCTTATAGAGATATACAGGGGTATGAAGCAGATATTGCCAGCATAATAAAAATAAAAAAAGAGGGGAAGATCGTAGATACCGATTATTATCAAAGGGTGAACGTTATTGCTGAGAACTATAAGATTGATCAACCTGCGATCATGTATGATATCAGTAAAAGAATGAAGGCTAAATGAACTCGTAACATTGCCTGATACTTAAAAAGATATTTCGATGGGGTGCTGGCACGTTATCAAACTTTTAAATACAGTCCGGGCTTATGATCGTGCTCCCACTTGTACATTATGCCATATATCAATAAGCCTGCAACGAGCATCGCAACTCCGACTAATACGCCTGGGCCCATGAAATAACTATTGCCGAATAATTCGTAAAAGATACTGGTGCCTGTAAGTAACGCCCCGGCATTATTCAGTGTCACGATCACGCCGCCAATCGTTATCGCTATAAGCGCACTGGTACCGGTGATACAGGTGACCGGCTGCAACGATATGAGATAAGACGGGATGATTATACACATGGTTGTGGTTAATTGTAAGGCAATGAACCCGAAACGCCCGTACGAGCCAATGGTCGCGAGCATCGCCGGATTGGATTCCGCGTTTGTGCCGTAAAAGTATACTGCCGCGCGATTTGTGATCGCATCCGCAAGGAAGTAAATAAGATACTGGCCGGCTCGAAATCTACGGGGCATATGTATATTCGGAAAAGAATGGGGATCATTTGTAAAATATAGACATATGTAAAATATAGAGGTAAACTATTAGAGCTATAATGCTAAACGATAGTATGTTAAGAGATTCAAGAGAATGCCACTTCACCTCG
Organism: uncultured Methanocellaceae archaeon; assembly: GCA_963780665.1. GTDB lineage: Archaea > Halobacteriota > Methanocellia > Methanocellales > Methanocellaceae > Methanocella. The sequence continues at coordinate 69,942 of CAWACJ010000008.1, forward strand.
GTATATATGTGACATTCTCTTGAATTATAATCACTCTTAACCTGCCATGCGCATAAAATGCCCCCACAAATAAATTAATGCGCTGGAATTTTTTTATCGCGATAGTCAAGTAGGCTATATTACTTTTAAAATTACGTGGAGAGATAGCGCATTATCGATAAGTAAAAAATCTGAAAGTCATGTCTTTTTTTATATACTACTATCTAGATGAATATAGACTATATAGGTTAAATTAAAAGCACAATTGTAATTGATTACTTAATAAGGGCATCTCAAGCGTGTAAAAAACCACCTAACCATAGATTCACCTCTATGATCAAGATTGCCATAGAACGCCTATGCCCTGCTGGTAGCCGGCTCGCCGGGGTTCTTTTGCCTCGTCCGGCGAGCCCGGCAGCAACCGGCTCTGGTGTAAGTCGGATAAGACATGCACAATGTTCTTAATGCTAGTCCCCTAACAAAACTATATAGTTTATATATGATACCTATATAATATGGAATGTCTATAGATATTTTACATATGCTGGGATAAGTCATGGAAACCCGTAAAGTTCAGCTCACAGGCGGCACGACCCTGATCGTGTCACTCCCAAAATCTTGGGTCAATAAAGTCAACCTTTCGGCCGGGGATGAAGTTTCCCTTATGCCGCAGCCAGACGGATCGCTATCGGTCAGGACGAAAAACCTGTCAGAAGTTCATCACTCGAAGACCATCTATATCGAGAACAAGGATGGCGACAACCTGATACGAGAGATCATCGGCGCCTATATTGCAGGCTATACATCAATAGAGCTAAAGGCCCCGAAGATCCTGTCGAAGCAGCGCGAAACGGTACGTAAGACCGTCAATATGCTCATCGGCCCCGAGATCATCGAGGAGACGCTCGACAAGATCGTCTTGCAGGATATTTTAAATCCGGCAGAGCTTTCTGTTAAAAAAAGCATTAAACGTATGTTCATGATCACGCGCTCTATGCAAGAAAATGCCATAAGGGCGCTGAGGGAAAAAGACTTCGACCTGGCGAACGACGTGGCGAACCGAGACGGTGAAGTTGATAAGCTATTTTTACTGGTCTCGAAACAATTCCGGATGGTCATGCGAGATATTTCCATCGCTGATAAGTTCGATATGACAATGGAGGAGCATCTTGACATGCGCCTTTCATCTTATCCGCTAGAGCGTATCGGCGACCACGCGAATAAGATCTGCCTCATGGTCTTGCAGATAGATGAAAGATCTGTGCCCGCCCATGTCATGAAAGAGATCGAGGAGGCTAACCTGCTTTCCATGAAGATCGTCGAGGATGCCATAGACGCGCTTTTCAAGCGGAACATTAACCTGGCTAACACGACATTCATGAAGCGTACCGAGCTGGCAAATCAGATAGTAAGGATGGAAGGCGAAGCCATTAAGCTGGATTCAGAGGTTGCGGTGCCCCTCGGTATCATCCTGGACAGTATTGACAGAGTAGCCGATTATGGATGTAATATTGCAGAGATCGCAATCAATTCCGCAGTTTCGGGATACCCATAGGAGGTCAATTCACTTTTTATCACACTGTTATATATAGTAATATATAGTTTATATCAATAACATATATACCTGCTCGATTCGATGTATGTAGCAGGTGAAAATAAATGAAAAATGACGCATCAGACAATAACTGCATAGTAGGCCTAATTCAGGACAAACAATGCATGGATTGCGTATTCTGGTACCAGTGCCGCCAGGGAAATGTGGACTGCCAGGTAAAGGCCTCGCTAACCGCTAGAAAAGCGGTTGGTGCATAAAAAATATATATTTTTATCATACAACTTTATCATAATAATTTAAAAAAACACTTATTCTAATCATTACCAAATCTATATACTTATTATCCATGTTGACACTAATGATATTTTTACCTCTGATTGCCGTTATATTAATGAATAATCTTGATATTTTTAATACAGTATTATTACTATATATAATATATAGTAATATATACGGTACATAGGTTATATTTAACACCCCGTATCAGTATGTATCGATACGGTGAACAATCACATGATTAGTAAGAAAATAACTGCGATGATTTCTACAGTAGTTCTTATCTGTATTGCCGCGCTTGTGCTGGGATGTACCAGTCCAAGCCCGACTCCAACCCCATCGGGAGCTGCTACCGTGGTAGCAACACCTACAATGGTACCGCTCTCAGGCTCTATATTAATCGGTGGCTCGACCACTGTACAGCCTCTGAGCGACCTGATCGCAAAGCAATATATGGCCAATAACACGGGCGTAAAGATCACTGTCCAGGGTGGCGGATCTGGCGCTGGTGAAGTGGGCATCGGCAAGGGAACGTTCGACATCGGCATGGCATCCGAGATGGTACCGGCAGCCACGATGCAGCTATATCCGAACATATCTACCTATACGGTCGGCGGATCCGGCGTGGCCATAATTGCAGGCTCCGGCGTTACTGTACCGGCAGGCGGCTTCAGCATCAAGGATATATCTGACTCCTACGCAAGCGGCAAGCCGGTAGCGAGCCTTGCTAGCGCAGGTATCAAGGAGCTGTATACCCGTGCGGAATCTTCCGGAACGGCGGATTCGTTCGGCAGTTACCTCTTTGCCAACAAGACATACATCTACGCTAACACCTCCAACGACCTGAGGACAGCGAACGGCAACGATGGTGTGCTCGCAGCAGTCAAGGGCGACCCCAACGGACTGGGCTTTGTGGACTTCGGGTTCACACATGGTGCAACTGGCATCCAGCTCGTGCAGGCACAGGACAGCAGCGGTAAATCATACACGCCCTCGGACAGCAACATAAAAGGCGGGCTGAAGGATTACTTCAACAAGCAGAACAGCTCCACCTACTATCCGCTTAAGCTTGTCCGCCCACTGAACTACCTGACTAACGGCCCAGCCACTGGAATCGTGAAGAGCTATATTGACTTCGCGATGAACGGGAACAACGAGTTTGCGTTCCAGCAGTGCGGGTACTTCAGCATGCAAGATATAAACAGTATGTAAAACCCGTATTAAAATGAGGTCGGCAATGCCGACCTCACCCGTTTTTTTTATAAAAACAAGAGGGGAATTGCGTTAATGATCGATGAGCTACAATTGAACAATGTAAATGAAATTAATGCGAAGACAGGGTCGAGATTAAAAAAGATGCGAGGAAATAAGCTCGACAAGGCAGGGATCGTATTTCTCCTTTGCGCGATATTTACAGCCTGTATCATTGTATTTTTAGTCGGCTTTGTGTTTTATACCGCAATCCCGATATTCCAGCAGGAGGGCCTGGGCTTTATCACCGGCTCGAATTGGGATTACAACGATCACGTGTACGGCATATCCGTATTTATTGCAGGCACCATATTTCTAACGATCACAACGATCATCATCGCGTGTCCGCTCAGTATTTTGACCGCGATATTTTTAGCAGAATATTCACCTCCCGTTGTCGCAAAAATACTAAGGCCGATGATCGAGCTGCTGGTAGGCATCCCGTCGGTCGTATACGGCATATTCGGGCTGTTCGTTCTCGAGAGGATATTCAGGTCTGATATTAACCCGTCCATTAGTTCTACCCTGGGGTTCCTACCGTTCTTCCGCAACCTGCAGCCGTCGACAGGCCTGGGATTACTGCTGGCATCTGCGATCCTGTCGATCATGATACTGCCGACGATCACCTCGCTCTCCGTAGAAGCGATCAAATCGGTGCCCAGAGAATATAAGGAGGCATCTATCTCCCTGGGGGCCACGAAGTGGGAAACGATAAAGAAGATCGTACTGCCAGTGGGCTCATCGGGCATCATAGCGGCGATAGTGCTTGGCATCATGAGGGCGATGGGTGAGACCATGGCCATAGTGATGCTGTTCGGAGGGCAAATGCACGTGCCCGGATCCCTGCTTGATACCGGTTACGCGATGACGTCGAAAATTCTCAATGACATACCATATTATATTGCAGACCCGGAGGCGACCAGCGCCCTTTTCGGTATCGCGACCGTCCTGATCATATTCGAGATCATCACTGCTGCGGCTGCCAGGTATATAGGAGGCAGGAAAAAATGGAATTGAAAGGCAGGCGACTGGAGGAAAAGATCTCAGTGGTAATCACGTGCGCGGCTGCTCTGGTCACTTCGCTGCTGCTCGTCCTGATCATTGGAAAGATCGCGATCGAGGCGCTTCCGGCACTAAGCCTCTATTTCCTGACGACACCGGAGGTAAAGACGCCAGGCTATGGTCAGGCAATTGCGAATGCCATTGTCGGGACGATCAGCCTATCGCTCCTATCGGTGATATTCGCGACGCCGATAGCGATCGGTACGGCAATATACCTGAAGCGGTACAGCACGGATAATATTGCCACTAGATCCATAAGCTTCATGCTAGACATCCTGTCAGGTATGCCGTCCATCGTACTCGGCGTGTTCGGGATGCTATTCATCGTTATTTACCTTAAGCCGCTAACAGGAGGCTTTTCTTTATTGTCAGGAGCTCTAACGATGGCAGTAATGATCATTCCAGTCATCGAACGTGCGGCCGAGGAGGCCATCTCCGTCGTACCCCGGGACCTTGAGGACGGAAGCTATGCCCTTGGCGGCACGAAGCTGACGACGATAAAGAAGATAACGATCCCGTTCGCACTTTCAGGCATTATGACAGGCATAGTTCTCGGCATCGGCCGCTCGGCAGAGGAATCAGCAGTTGTGATATTAACGGCCGGCTACTCGCAATTTTACCCGGCGCTCGAGGTCCTGGCGAACCCGAAGATGCCTTTCGGCATCCAGCTCGGCCCGTTCCAGGAGCCTGTGGGAGTCCTCTCAATTTCGGTATACAACATGTTCCAGTTCCCAAACATTGTACCGGAAGCCAATGGGTTCGCTACGGCACTCGTGCTCATAGCGATAGTAATGATCATAAACATGATCGCTCGCCTGATAATCTGGAGGTGGAAGATTGGCTGAAGTGAAAAATGATATTTTTAAAGTCAACGATCTCAACATGTACTATGGTAAAAAGCAAGCGTTAAAAAACATCTCGATCAGCATTCCGGAGCGCAGTATCACTGCGATCATAGGCCCGTCAGGATGTGGAAAGTCCACGTTCTTAAAATGCCTAGACCGCATGAATGACCTTATACTGGGCGTTAAGGTCGACGGAAATGTTAGCTTTAAAGGCAAAAATATCTATGATCCCGACGTGGACGTAGTCGAGTTGAGAAAGAATGTGGGCATGGTCTTCCAGAAGCCGAACCCCTTCCCCATGTCGATCTATGACAACGTTGCATATGGCCCGAGGATACACGGGATCAAGGATAAGGCAAAGCTTGATGCCATTGTGGATAAAAGCCTGAAGAATTCCGCGCTCTGGGAAGAGCTGAAGGACCGAAAGCACGAGTCCGCGATGAGCCTTTCGGGCGGTCAGCAACAAAGGCTTTGCATCGCACGATGCCTTGCGGTCGAGCCTGAAGTGATCCTCATGGACGAGCCTTGTTCGGCGCTAGATCCGATCGCAACCTCGAAGATCGAGGACCTGATGCAGTCCTTGAAAAAGCAGTATACGATCGTCATTGTCACGCATAACATGCAGCAGGCGGCGCGTGTATCGGAGCAGACGGCGTTTTTCCTGATGGGCGAGCTCATCGAGTTTGGTGAAACGAAGCAGATCTTCGAGAACCCCAAGGATAAGAGGACGGAAGATTATATTACGGGCAGGTTCGGATAAGAGGTTTAGCAATGTCGAGAGAACACTATTTACAGCAGATCGAGGAACTCGAGAATGATCTGATGGGACTGGGCGACGAGTGCATGGAGCTCATATCGCTATCCCTAAAATCGCTGGAAAGCGAGGACCGGACTATGGCCGAGAAGGTGCTCGATGGTAGTAAGCAGATTGACCAGAAAAGAATGGAGATCGAGAATAAATGTATCGAGCTGCTGGCGCTACAGCAGCCGATGGCCTCGGACCTACGCTTTATTATTACTACGCTTCGGATCCTTACGGACTTCGAGCGGCTGTCCCGGTATGCATGGGACATCAGCAAGATCACGCTTCGCATTGAAAAGGAGCCGCTGTTGCCTGAGATCACGGATATCATGAGCATGTTCACAATTGTGGATAAGATGGTGAAGGACAGCCTCAGGTCTTTCGTGACCAGGGACGTGGATATGGCGAGAGGCATGGGCGCCAGGGATGATGCGGTGGATTCACAATACGATCGTATCAGGCGTGCACTCATTGATGATATGGTCAGGCATCCTTCCTATATCGATATGGCATCGCACCTATCGTTTGTGGCCATGTACATGGAACGGACTGCGGACCACGCATGCGTGATCTCATCGTGGACGATATACCGGGTCACGGGAGAGCGCGTCCGGATCAAATGATCAAGTAACAATTTTTTTTAACTATTTTTTATTATGCATATTAAATTTTTGTGTTAGCATAGTCCCAATTATTTTACGATTAGCAGATGCGATATAAGCGATCAGAGTGTATGGGTTTTAGTAGAAATCGATGTTATTTTGCCTTCAATTTAACTACTATGACAAATATAAAGTATTTATGACAATAGCCACATTAATTTAAAAAAGACTAACCCAGGAGTTTTTATTAAAAATGAAGATGGGCCTTATCTCTGACGTTCATGCTAATGTAGTCGCTCTGGAAGCGGTCTTAAAGGATATGGGTAGTGTAGATAAGATCCTATGTGCAGGCGACCTGGTCGGCTATAATCCGTTCCCTAACGAGACTATCGAGATGCTTATGGAAAAAAATATCCATTGTGTATCGGGCGATCACGATAAAGCCGTCGTCACCGGCGATATTCAGTGGTTCAACCATGAAGCGGCGCAAACACTGAAATGGACGGTCAGCCAGCTTACCCGCGATAACATGCGTTTCCTGGAAACGCTGCCCGACCACATCGAGCTGGACAGCGTGACTGTCCACCACGGTAATCCGAACAGTATGAAGGATCTTGCCTTCGAGTATGACCAGGAAAAGATCTGCGGCATCTTCGATACCATCGAGCAAAAGGTCTTCGCTTTCGGCCACACACACGTGCCTATGTATAAGCCCTGTGGCGAGAAGCTGGTCTTAAACCCCGGCAGCGTCGGCCAGCCCCGTGATGGCAACAACAACGCGGCCTACGCGATCTATGATACCGTAAGCCATGAGTTCGGGGTCAAGCGGGTCAAATACGATTTTAAACAGGTCCAGGATACCATCATTAAAGAAGGCCTGCCCGAGATCATGGCAGAACGCCTCGCCTACGGCCGCTGAAGTCCACTAAGTTTTAAGTCAAGGCACTATCCATGAAGATACTTAAGCCACTATACGGTTTCACACAAAGGACTTGAAGGTCACAAGGGTCACAAAGGTTGGTATTGTAAATGCCTCCGGAGGCTATGCGACTATTTTTTTTAGATATGCTTCCGACGGCTACGTATTGTTTTTATTTTGGGCGTGTTAGGGACTAAATATTAAACACAGAGACACAGAGGCACGGCTGACGTTATGGTTACGCCTCCGGCGGCCGGGTGTTGTTTTGATTTTGTTTAAGTCAGGGATTTTATTCTAACCACAGAGGACACAGAGTACACAAAGGATACGAACACAATGGATTCTAACCACAGAGGACATAAAGGACACAAAGGAAGTTTTAGATATGCCTCCGGCGGCCCGGAGACCCTATATTATATTTCATTAATCCATGTAGAAAGAGATGACAATAATAGTCACCCGACCGCCGGAGGCATATCTAAACTATCCTCTGTGTTCGTATCCTTTGTGTACTCTGTGTCCTTTGTGGTTAGGATGAGTCATCCAGCCGCCGGAGGCTTGACAATAACGTCAGCTGTGCCTCTGTGTCCTCAGTGGTTAGAATGATTCGCCGGGCCGCCGGAGGCATATCTAAAACATAATCTTTGTGACCCTTGTGACCTTCACGTCCTTTGTCTGAAACCGTATTGTGTCTTAATTCACTTCGTGGACAGTACCTTCCTTAAAACTTCGAGTCTTCATATTGTCGAAAGGCTTATGTTGGCTTAGGGATATTTTTACTGAGCTAAACTGCCGATTATCATTTTTATGGATCGGAAGGCAGGTCATATTTATGAAGGACATTGAAGCGATCCGGGTTGATCTTGAGAAGTTCACCGAAGAGATCGAGAGGGAGATATATGAGAACGGCTCAGGCCAGAAGGATGACCTGAACACGTCCGCAATATATGCGCGCTATGATCATGTGTTCACGGATGAGCGGCTGATCGATGAGGTCAGCAATAGGGCGCCATACCATCACGGCGTAGAAAGACGCAGGATGGATTACCTTTACGCACAATTGATCGAAGGATTTATCGGAAGAAAGACGGCAGATATCTCAGATAAGGTCGACACGGCCGAGACTAAGACAGAGATCGAGATCGAAGGCAAGAAAGTGCCATTCAGGTATACTGCTGTCCTCCTCGGCAATGAGCCCGATCGAAGTAAGCGAGAGGCTATCGACCATGCACGCAGCCCGGTTTTCGACGAGCTAAACCCGCTTCGCCTCGAAGAGCTTGAGAAGTCGCACGAGCTCGCCGAGGAATTCGGGTATAAGAATTATGTGGATATGTGCATGGACATCAAAGGCATTGACCTTTTTGCGTTAAAAAAGCAGATGCAGAACGTGCTGGCCCGGACGGACCGGCTGTATACGAGATATTTCAAGAACGCTTGCAACAACGTCCTGAACCTGAGCCTGGGCGACGTGCGAAAGCACGATATCGGCTTCCTGTTCAGGGCGAAGGTATATGATAAATTTTTTGCGCAGGAGAACTTGATCAGGGTCGCAGAGGATACGCTTGCAGGCATTGGCTTGCCGCTAAGCGAGAACCACAACATTTATTTGGATACGGAAGCGCGCGAGAAGAAGAGCCCTCGCGCATTTTGCAGCCCCATCAAAGTCCCGGAGCAGGTCATGCTCTGCATCATGCCCAAGGGGGGCATGGACGACTATCGCGCGTTCTTACATGAAATGGGCCACTCACAGCATTTCAGCCACGTTGACCCGAGAATGCCTTATGAGTTCAAATGTCTGGGCGACGTGTCCGTTACGGAATCATATGCGTTCCTGTTCGAGCATATAACACAGGACAAGACCTGGCTCCTATCGAAGCTTTCGCTCAGCGATGAGGACGCTACGAATATTGTGCAGTTCAACATGTTCCAGAAGCTTTTTATGGTGAGGCGGTATGCAGCTAAGCTTTTATACGAACTGGATCTGCATAGCGGGGCTTCGCACCCGGAAAAGATATACGCCTCTACACTGGAGGATGCGCTGAAATTCAAGAACCCGGAGAACCAGTACCTGTACGACCTGGACGCCGGATTCTATTCGGCTGGATACTTGCGCGCCTGGATGTTCGAGGTACAGCTGCGAAATGTCCTGGTAGAGCAGTTCGGCGACGAGTGGTGGAATAATAAGGCAAGCGGCGACTACATGAAGAATATGTGGAGCAGCGGCCAGAAGTATATGGCCGATGAGCTTGCGCGAGAGCTCGGCTACTATGGCATCGACGAGTACCCGATGATCAAGGAGATGGAGAAAAAGTTAAGGTACTGACGATGAGCGATCTCGTTGATAAGCTGCGCATTTCGCTGAAAGAGATCCTGGGCATCCGGAAAGGCGAAGTGGCGCTTATCGTTTACGATGACTACGCTAAAGACGTATGCGACATCACGGGAAAAGCGCTGGAACGAGAAGGAGTGACGGTTTATGAGTACCAGCTTCCCGGATCACAGCGCCCCCTGATGTCAACACCTGATGATCTGGCTGAATTGCTCGGCATGGCACAGCCAGACCTTGTTTTTAACCAGTTCAAGGGCATTGCGGAGGAGACGCCGTTCCGGATCAGCTTGCATGGCGAAGAATCCATGTACGGTGCCAGGGTCGGACATTCACCCGATATTACTATGGATATGGTCGAGCACCCGATGACCGCAGACTTCGGGGCGATCAAGAAAAAAGCCTTGAGAATTGGCAGAGAAGTTCCGGGATGTCAAGAGTGTCCGGGTCACATCAGCGGCGGGCACTGACATTACTTTTAGCATCGTGGGAAGAGGCTTCTCGAACGACCTTACGATTGAAAAGGGCCGCATGGGAAACCTGCCGGCTGGCGAGATATGGTGCGCACCCGTGGAGCACAGCATGTGCGGGACGATCGTCTGCGACGGGAGCATCGGCGACCTCGGGAGTGTCAACGAGCCTTTGATCATAACGGTGAAAGATGGAAAGATCGTTTCATTGGATTCTAAGGACTCGGAGCTTGTTCGCATAGTCGATCAACTGATCCGCGTGGACGACGACGCGAGCCTGGCGGGAGAGTTCGGCATCGGGCTGAACCCGAAGGCCCGGCTGACCGGATTGATGCTGGAGGATGAAAAAGCTGCCGGCACGGTGCACATCGCGTTCGGACAGAATACAGATATGATCGGCGGAGAGAACAATAGCATGACCCACAGGGATTTCTTGTTTTTATCCCCTGACATTATTACGGATACAGGTAATGTAATAATGAAAAACGGTATCCTGCGTGAATCTTGATTATCCTGAAGCTTGCTTAATTCATTGTTCACAAAGGTGAATTTATATCGCCAATGCTCGAGAAAAAGTTGTTAAATCGGATGATTAGAGCCATTTTTGATATTTATCGAAATTTGGCGTGTTATGCTTCATTATGATATACGTATCTTCACGTTCCTCGATAAAGCGGATATACTCCTTTTCCCAGGACTTATATCCCGGCTCGATCAAGCCCATCTCTACTTTTTCGTTATACTCAAGTAAAAAATCGCCAAGTGCCGTGGGATAAAGACCTTCGCCACGCTTTTCGAGTAATCCATCATTGATCATGGATTCGACTTCTTGCTCGATCTCATCGAGACTGTAGCCGTCATTATCTTGTTTTTTTATCATTACCTTAGTAGTCCCCCCACAGAGGCATTATCATCGAAAGTGTATCATTTGTTGCTTATAGAATGACATATATGTATTACATTAAATGGGGTGTAAGGACTATTTATATTTTATGTTGCTATATAATTAGAACGTACTTTAGGTAAGCCGTTTATGTTTAACTAGGTGAATATTTTGGTATCGCAAGAGTAAAAGTTCTATAGATTGCGCTTACTAATATTAGCTGTTGACATCTAATCGCTTTCTAAGTAATCTATAAGTAAATAAAATAGTTGGCATAATAGATTAATAGGCAATTTGTCAATACTTTGCGGTGTAATTTATGAGTAACGAATCAAAAGATATTATTAAAATCATAGGTAAATACCAATTATTTATCTTCCTGATCCTTATCGCCTTATATCATTGATCACAATGGAGATTATTTCATCAGGGCTGAGGTATCATCGTTCCCCCAGTTCCCTATAACAAGCGACATGTATCTGATTCTAAATGGCTTGATCCAGTTTAATAATATAGGGCTCGATGGTCGTTCTGAGCTATCATTTATTTCTTATGCCCGGCTATCATGGCCATTATCATGCTCATCGTAGTTGAAGGCCGGAAAAGCGCCGCAGAGTCTATTAAAAGGCTTATTGAATTGGAAAGACGGGAATACAATGGTATATCATTGCAATAGCCTTACCGATTGTCATAGAACTTTTAACTGCGATATTCTATACACTCTCCGGCAATACTATATCGAGAAATTATGGGGTTTCTTTGCTCCCCTGGAACATTCATGTTCCTCAGGCAATGACGCAAAGTGAATTATCATACACTTACTTCAAGTTCAGTGATCACATTAGTTCCGTGGAATATTTCGATACCGGTTATCGGGAATATCCCAGGCGCGTTATTAATACCCATTATTCATGGTATTATGGTCGTTAAGCTTCGCGGTAGGTCTTATACGGATACGCTACTACCTCGCCTGCTAAAGCAGTATAATCCATTTATATCTGCGGCAATGTTAGGCATATTCACAGTATTTGTGTCGGTACCCTTGTTGATCAATAATCCCAATATTATGATTATGATCGTCGGAGTATTCGCATTACCATTTTTAGTTGTCCGGCTGTGTAGCAGCATGACGAAAAACAGTATATTGATCAGTGGCGATATTCCTGCTTTTCATGGAGTATATGCCGAATGTGGTCACTTATTATATCGCGAGTACTTCGGGCATTAACCTTGCTGTATACATAAATAAGATGATTCGTCGTCATCATCGCGCTAGGCATGGTAATTTTATACAGAGATTATTTCCTTAATAAAATACGATCCGTGTCTACGTTGGCAAAAAAATGTCCTTCTAATAAATGAGGCAAAATTCGCCACTATTTTTTCTTCGGTGGTAGCCCTATTGCGTTTATTAACTCAATCAGTTCGGTAAATGCCTCGATCTCGAAGTCGATGATTTCGGCTTTTTTCATGCATATAGTCATTTCACCGTCTGCCGTAAGCCTGTCCGGGCCTCTGCGCACGAAACGCTCAACGCCGTCTGCCGATAGCACTTCTTCTGTCTCTTTATCGAAGACCAACGCACGCCCGGGAATGATGACCGTGTCTTTAATGTCTTTCAAATCTAGGGCTTTGATGTCCTTGATCGTGATCAAACAGGCGATATCCTTTTTAGTCGCAGCCACGTTGACTGTGCCCCCCAGCTTGTCGAAGATCTCTTTTAGCATAGGTGCTGCAACGCTGCCCGAGATTAACGTTGCTTCTTTGGTCACTTTCGGCAGTTTTAATAGCTTCTTCGGGTCATGGCGTATCGCGAATGGCGATCCCAGCTTAGGGTCGCCAAGCGGCGTGCCGGTGACACGGAACTTGTAGCGAGAGGCGATATCCTTAACAATAGACTCAAACTCGTCGATTGTGTGTGGTTTCACACCTTTGATGACGGGTGCATTTTGTAAGATCAAGCCTTGATCTTCGGAATTCGCGAAGCGCATGAGAATAACGCCTTTCACACCCCATTTTTCTAAGGTGTCGCACGTCCTGATCAGATCTTCGCCGTCGTTGACGCCGGGTATAAGCACTGAAGCGGCATAGACATCGCAGGATTTACAGAATTTACGTAGTGCTTCCAGTGACTGTTCGGGATGCTTATCGTTCATGTATTCCTTGCGCTTCTTAGGGTCTGCCGAGAAAACGGTAAAAGTGACTTCCTTAACGTTGTTGGCGATGTAGAAATCCGCATCGTCGGCGCCGTCAAACCCTTTACCACTAGTATAGCCTAAATGAATAGGAATATTAAATTGCGACAGGAATTGGACGAGCTCTTTAAGCTCGGGATAACAGCTTACGTCACCGCCGCCACTGACGGTGATCTTGTCGACACCTGGCGTGAACATGAGCGATTGCTGGACGTCGCCGGCGACCATCATGAGGGGCTTGAAGCCTTCGTATTGCTCTCTTATGCCGCGGGTACAGTAGTCACAGCCTTTCTGGAAAGGCATACAGTGCTTACAGCCGAAAGCCGTAACTTCTTTAACGAGTTTGAAGTAACAGTATTTACAAAAACCTCGGCAATCCTTTCCAGGGCTACCGCCCACATCAGCCAGAACCTCGACCATTAAGACACCAAGATAGAATAAGCGACAAGCAATAAGACGTTTTCGGCTTTAGAAAACGTGTTTTAGTGACTAAAGAGCAAATAGTCCGTTTATACGTCACTCTGCATTAATACCTGCTGCGTGCCATCGGTAAAAGTACCGAGAACAACAATGTGACATTGTCCATCTGGTTTTACCATCGAAGGATCTAATGTAAGCTGAGTTGCTGGACAATTTTGAAAGATCGCCACTAGCAAGCCCCCCTGAAGACGCAATAATATTGGCGGGTGTATCAAATGTAGTTTGTGTGCCGGTAGAATCCGTGTAGCTGATCGTGACTGGGTCTCTTAATAAAGCTAGGTCAGCGCCACCTATATTCGTGATCGTGATATCGTTATTATAGTTATTTCTATCAACGGTAAAATATACCGCATGAGGTTTTTTAATTGAATTATCCATACCAAAGGCGAATGCAGCGACGACAGCGGCAACAACGACAGTAATTGCGACAATTAAGATAACGCCAACTACTTCGGATGCAGCATCGTCTTTCATAAAGCCCCTACTTTTTATAAAATAAAGTTTAGAGCAACCCGAATGGTTGCTCTATTTTTTAATATATTTACACATCAGCAGATGCTAATACCTGCGAGGTTCCATCCTTGAACGTGCCAGTTACGATAACATGCGTAGGCGACGATGGGGCTGGAGCAGTAAGAGCTGTATGAGGTACCAACAGTTCCAAGTGCATATTGTGCGCTGCGATGTTACCAGGTGCTGTCAGTGTATGATATTGTAATTGGGTTGCCAGATGATCAAGTTTGCTAACATCCGGTCCACCAGTGTTTGTAACGACGACATTACCATCAGAAGTCCTGTCAATCGTTAATGAGACGACGTAAGTCTTCTTGATGCTTGATCCCATACCGAATACGAACGCAGCGATAACGGCTGCGAGGATGACTGTGATCGCTACCATCAGAATAACACCGATAACAGCGGAGACAGCCTCATCATTCTTTGAGAATTTGTTTGCCATTTAAAGATTCCTCCACCTGGCGGTTGAAACCGGGGATTTTACACCCAATGGGATGTAAAGGATGCAGCCCTTGTTATTGAATAACAAGAGAACATATCGATCCCAAACCGCAACATCTAAAACTAAATAATCAATCCCTAGTATATAAATTCTTTCGTGATATACCCATATTTTTAGATTTTAAGCTATGAAAAACATATTATATCTATCTTTAAAGGAAACGAGAATATATTTGGCGATTACCTAATAAATTATGCAGATTGCCGTTTTTTAGATTCATTTTTACCCAAATAAAACGACACTGATATTATTCTTTTTATCACATATTAATGTAAATTTGGCTTTTGAGCATTATAAAAAAGATTGTGATTACATTCCTCCTTATAAAAATTTTAACGATATGTGAAAAGAATCTGAAGATATTGTAATAATAAACGATATACCCTGGCAGGGTTACTACGCAGTGATTTTAGAGTGACACGATTGTCGGAGGCGAGTGTCCTGACTCTTTGCCTATATTCTCAACAATGACTAATCATATCAGCGATATATATTGTATCGATACCGGTATTGCAAGTCGTTTCACATATATGACGGACGCATTGTCTGTACTATTGGGCCGTTTATTCATATGCCATGTGCATGAAAACTATATTTATAAAGCCGTTATATGGTTAATAGCTTTAAGGTCTTTAACATTAGGCCGGGTATAGTGAACAAGCAAATGGCTCATAACAAAACTGTTCACCGTCTAAAACAATATGTAATGCAGAATGGGTTACTTCTAATATCTATTATCTTTGCGGCGATCGTTTTTATTAAAATCGTTCTATCTCTGAGAGTATATGCACCATATGCAGTATGGGACGAGGTCATGTACGACGGCCTGGCGCAGAACATTCTACATGGAAAATTATATGCTAATTTGTTAGGTCCACTGCCACCAGGGTATCCGCTGATATTTTCCATAGCCTACATGTTTTCAAGTGATAAGGCAGTGGTCTACCACATCATGCTGGCCATTAGTGCGTTCATTTCCACAACGATGATCTTTCCCGCTTACCTTTTGTTGAAGCGGTACTGCACAAATAGTATATCAATCATGGGCGCAGTGCTTGTAACAATTTTGCCTTTCATGGGGTATATGAGCTTCACGATCATGACTGAGGTGCTCTTCACACCTCTGTTCCTGTTCGCCATCTGGCTCATGTTAAAGAGCTATGAGACTGATGATAAAAAATGGCAAATACTGGCTTCGCTGTCGGTTGTTTACCTGTATGTGACACGGTCCAATGGCCTGGCCATGGTTCTCGCGTTCATACTCACGTTCGTGTATTACCTAACTGTGAATCGTAAAAGCTCAGGCGTGATCGAGCTAATCAGGAAAAAACGAGTCTCTTATCATTTCATTCGTTATTTTTCTCACCGCATGGGTGTTCATATCCATGTATATGACGGACATTAGCAAGCCATTAAGTACGGCGGCCGGCGGTAGCTTTGATGTGGGGTCAAACCAGAATATCGCAGGTATCTCATCCCATGCGACCGACATATTCTCTGGTATTAGCCAACTCTTCATCGGTGTCAGGCTGTTCGTTTATATGTGGGATTACCTGTTCATCGCATCCTTCTTCGTACTACTTTTGCTCATATTTTACTTGATCATTTTATACACGAATAAAAAACTAGTATATGACAAGCCATTTTCCATCGTCATAATATTCTGGCTTGCCTCGACAATCATGACGATAGGGTCGACCATAATTTTTATTTTCGCATCAGGAGAGACCGCACTAATCCTGGGGCGTTATGTGGAGCCGGTCGTGCCATTCATGATCATACTCGGCATCATCGGCCTGACGAATGTCGAGCGGAGCCTAATCAGCCGGAAAATGATCTTAGGGTTCGCGATATTCTCTTTCGCGACGATTCTGTTCGTCGTGTACACGATGGTTTCCGATAACGCGATCATTAATCAGATGTATAATAGCATTAACCATCCAACAATGACAGCTTTCATCGCTTTCTATGGACCTGGCTTTATCGAGGCCGCTACACATCCATCGATGCATGTCATACCTGCCATCCTGATCGTTTGCTTCTTTTTAATTGTATCGGCGATGATGACATTAAGTATCTATGATAAGCGCTATCTGAACTTCTTTTTACTGTTCCTGATCATATCCTCAATTGCTGGGTTCGCCACGATCTATAACTATGATGTAGGCTCATCGAAAGCTCTTCTGGCAACACAGCGATATCGGCATGTACCTGACGGAACATACAAACCAGAGCACTATGCTATACGTGGATTCGACGAACAGTTTTGCTGACATGCACGGAAGCATATGCGATTTCGTATTCTGGAATAAAGGGGACGTCGCATATATTGACGGCGGCAACCTTGACGAGCTGTCAAAGAAAGCGATAAGAATAGGACTTCATACCTGCTCACAAGCCGGAACTTATCATATGCACCGGAAGTCGAATACTGGGGATACCGGGTCTATAAGGTCAATTGAGATAATGTGAGAAAATAGTTATCTTAGTATCATTCATCCGAAAATGCTATCATATATTAACTTAATAAACATCTTGTTTGTACTCTTTACAAAGGGAGTACTAGTAGGTATAATGAGCATCACTGTCAATGATATGACCGGGTGCATTAATCCCTGCATGTCGCTTTTAAAAACAGGGGTCAAGCGCTCGATGTACAGTACCATGTACCAAAAACCTTTAGGTGACCATACGCTTAAAGTAAGATATTTAACGAATAAACGATATATGTAAGGCATTTATCAAGGATGATTGACCCATGAAGATCAAGATCTCAACGCCCTCGCGTTTGCACTTTGGGTTGATAGATTTCAATGGTGAGCTAGGCCGCATTGATGGCGGCAGCGGCGTCACCATATCAAACCCACGCAACGTGCTGTCGGTCAAAAGCGATACTGCGTTTCAGGTCAATGCCCCTAACCCAAAGCAGATCGAGGATATTGCACGGGGCATTTGCAAGAAGCTTGGTAAGCCTCTTCCCGAGATGGAGATTACCGTCGAAGAAGAGATCCCGGCTCATGCCGGTTTCGGCGCAAAGACACAGACGAGCCTCGCGCTCGCCTACGCTATATGCAAGGATTACGGGCTGCCGTACAAAAGCATAGAGGAGCTTGCATCCCTGGTCAGCAGGGGCGGCACGTCCGGTATTGGCGTCCGCGCTTTTGACAAAGGCGGCTTTATCCTTGACTGCGGCCACAGCTTTGGCGAAGGAAAAGAAAAGAACTCTTGTCTGCCCTCTTCTGCGTCTAAAGCGAAGCCTGCGCCTCAGGTGCTGCGCTGTGACATCCCGGAGAACTGGCGGTTCGTGCTTGTGTCGCCGATGAACGACCCGGGCTCGCATGGGCAGTCAGAGGTGGATATTTTCCAGTCCAATTTCCCGCAAAGCACAGAAGATACGGGCAAAGTATGCAGGATCATCCTCATGCAGATGGTGCCGGGTATCTTAGAGCGGGATATCGCCACCTTCGGCAGCGCCATCAATAAGATCCAGAACGTCGGGTTCAAGAAGATCGAGGTCGCCTTGAAGTCGCCGCTCGTGCCGAACATGCTGAGCATCATGGATAACGAAGGCTCCTATGGCAGCGGAATGAGCTCGTTCGGGCCGACCGTATATGGCCTGACCGACAGCAGCAGCAAAGCAGACCAGATCAAGCGGGCCGTGACCGATTATTTAAGTGATATGGATATCGCGCACATGAGCTGGATCGCAGAGCCCAATAATCATGGCGTTTCGGTCAAGAACATGGCGAAGGATAAGAGGATCTCCGTGCCAATGCCGATGATCAGCGAATTAACATAAACATTTTTTTGAAAACTCAACGATATTTATTTAGCGGTTGGTATGCTGTTTGTCCATACGGTAGCACGAAGACACGAAGATTTTTTAGTATTAGCACTAAGATCTCTAAAACTCTAGAGCACGGTTAAATCTCGAAATGCATTAAAGCCCTATTAAATAATATAAAGCTCTAAAACACGGTCTAAGAAACAAAGGAAGTGCCACTAAAACTCGAACGGCACCAACACAAGAATCCAACGAGTTTCTTCTTGGGATCTGCCATCCGGTAAACGGATGGCGAACGATAGCTTTTATCCATTGTGATTGATCGAGCACATTCACTTGGATCGTAAAACGGGATATGGATGGCTCGCATACATTTGTTTCTTATATTCGTGCAGTTCGGGTTTTAGGGGCACTTCCTTAGTTTCTTAGACCGTGTTTTAGAGCATTTAGTAATTTAATTGTGCATTTGAATTTTCACGCTTTAACCGTGCTCTAGAGTTTTAGAATTTTAGTGTTAAACCTAAAAAATCTTCGTGTCTTCGTGCTACCGTATGGACAAACAGCATAACACAACAATATCCATACTAAGAAAAACTATTGAATACTAAAAAATAGATGCGACCCCTTTCGGGGTCTGATTTACACTTTCTTAAAAGCGAATGATTCCATTAAGACTTCGGCGTTGGTCTTTCCTGCGACGTAGGTCTCGCCGGTTGAAAGATCATTGACGACTACCTCTGCCGGGGCAAAGATCGACGGGTCAAGCTTGTAGAAATCAAACTTTGCTTCCTTGAACACAGTGTAGAATGGCCTGCCGTAGTCCTTGGAGGTGCTCGACGGGATCTTCGGTACCATGTCCTTGATGTTGCCGCCGTCTACAGTCAGCGTGACGCTGCCGTGGTAGATCGACGCATCATTCGTCGTGCCCATGGCGACCGCCGCATCCTTCTTTACGGGTGGGATCGGGGCGCTGCCGTATGCGCTGACGATATGCCTCGTATCGAATCCCATCTCGCTCAACTTATAGATGGCCATTTCAACGACACGGCCGGCGATCTGTATGGAGCCCACAAGGCTGTTCGTCGGAGCAACGACCGCTACGACTGTTGAAGCTTCTACGCCGCACTCGCTTGCGATGTAGTCCATGATCTTCTCGTTCGGCAGGGTCGACGACTCTAAGGCAATGACCGCGAAGTCGCTGTCATCCTCGTACTCGATGACCTCATAGGTGTGCTTCGGCTTGAGCGCCAGTGCCCTTGCGGGTCCCGAGCCCATTGCGAAATAGCCATCCTGCGAGATCCTCCAGCCGGCCTTCTGTGCCCCGAGGCACGCGATGGTCGGGTGGTCGGTATACAGCTCGATGAACGGGTAAAATATCTCGTGCATCAGCTTTTTGTGCGCAATGGTCGGGTTAGCTAAGCCGCCCATACATATTTGTGTGAACAGCAGGCCGGCTTCAAAGCCACCCTTGGTATTCACGCCACAATCGATAACAACTGAATCGTTAGCAAGCGTATGGGGCTCGATCTTCAGCTCTTCAGCGTAGTCGATCATCTCTTCTGCAATATCATAAGACAGATCATTAATGCTAAGCAATCGGTATCACCAAGATGGAAACGCCCACAAAGCATTTAATCCTTTTCAAAGTCCGTGAGTTTGAAGAAAAAAATACCACATAGATGAATGAGTATTATCGCGGTAAGCACCTTAATTTAGTCTTGGTGTCATCAGGTACCCACAAACTATTAGAGCCTATAGATTTACATGATTATTCATCGCTGTAAACTGGATGGTTTCAATGATATTACCCGATGTTCAGGCCACGCGTTCAGAGGTTGCGATCAACCTTTCCCGCGTCGGCGTCACTAATGTTAAAAAACTGGTCAAAGTTGCCCGGCCCAATAAGAGGCCGGTGATCCTTATCTCGACGTTCAACATGTACGTCGACCTGCCGTCCGACCGGAGAGGCGCTAACCTTTCCAGAAATTTCGAGGTCATCGACGAAGTCCTCGAAGACATGGTCAAGTCCCCGGTATACGAGATCGAGGATCTGTGCAGTGAAGTCGCGAAGAGGCTTTTAGTCCGCCACGAGTATGCCACGCGCTCTGAGGTCCACATGGACAGCGAGCTCATCGTGAAGCGCAAGACGCCCAGTACAGGTGCGGATTCACAGAAAGTCGTCAAGGTATTCGCCAAGGCGGTGGCAGAGCGGAGCGAGAAAATACAGGTCAGAAAGGTCATCGGCGCTGAAGTCGTCGGCATTACCGCCTGCCCATGCGCACAGGAGATCATGAAGACGAAGGCCGAAGAGGAACTGCGGAACCTGGGCGTGGATCAGGCTGTGGTCGATAAATTCTTGATGAAAGTACCCATGGCTACGCACAACCAGCGCGGGCGCGGCACTATTTCCATCGAGGTTCTGGGCGAGCACGTCGTACCTTTATTCACGATCATCGACATCATAGAGCGCTCCATGAGCGCGATGACCTTTGAGCTGCTAAAGCGCATTGACGAATATGAGGTCGTTGCCCGGGCTCACGCTAACCCGAAGTTCGTGGAGGACTGCGTCAGGGACATGGCCAAGAACGTGGCGGCCGGATTCCCGGAAATTCCCGACGATTCGATCATCACGATGAAACAGGTCAACGAAGAGAGCATACACCAGCACAACGCCTTCGCCGAGCTTAAGACGACGATGGGTAAGCTCCGCTCCGAGATCCAAAAACACTAAGGCTATTTCAAGACACGGGACGTTTTCCGTGTCTTACTCCACACTTTTTATAAAGCTGAGAAAAAGGTTTATGTGATACCGCTCAGTACTTGATATATACTGGAGGTATGGATGATCCCATCACAATTTCGAAAGGCAATCATTTTCATTTTCATCATATCACTGATAGCTACGTGCTTTGCAAGCCCCGCGCTATCGCAGTCCCAGATCCTGCCTAACGGAGTGCAGTTCCTGGGCGACACTAATACGCTTGCACCTGGTAGCGCTTATAACGTATCAGTACAGATCACGATTGATGGTGCGGCACTGAAATCCAAGGGTGTCAGGGTTTATTTCCTGTCAGACAACGACTCATATATACCAGCACCCCTGGGCACCTATGTACTGACTGATGCTACCGGTAAGGCAACTTACGGCTTTGTGGCCGGCAATTCCACGGGCAACGTGACGCTGACGGCTAGTGCGATGACTACGAACACCGGGATCTCGGCTACAAAAACCTTCACTGTCGTCGGCTATGGAAATATCATCGGGTATACCGTTGACCATACGGGCGTCAACATTGGCAGCGCATCGGTGACCCTGTATAATTCGAACGGCACGGCAAAAGGCTCACTGGCCCAGGTCGCCAATAACCCCATGATATCGGCGAGCGACGGCGCATACAGTTTTGATAAAGTACCGGTCGGCAACTATTATCTCGAGGCCATAAAAGATAATGGCACAGGATATAGTGTAAATACGATAGGCCTCGGCTCTCAATCGATAAACATCAGGATCGAAGGCTATAATGTGACACCGTCAGTGTCCCCCACAGCGACTCCATCAGTAGAGCCTACGGCGACGGAATCACCCTCTTCTATCCCCACCGCATCGCCGACAGTCGCACCTTCTGCGACCGCCGGCCCTGCCAATGATCAACAGGCTACCGGTATCATAGCAGCCGGACTGGCGCTTGCGGTCATTATACTGATAGGCGTACTGGTATACAGGCTATTTGTCAAGAAATGACCTGTGAATACCTTTTTTATATTTTTAATAGAAACGTTAAGCTTATATCCTGCGGGATATCAACGGATGTAGCGAGGCAGATTAATGGACGGCGCAATATTTTCTAGCTTATTATCAGAGGTGCGGTCGAAAAGGCCGCTAGTGCACCACATCACGAATTACGTTACGGTTAACGATTGTGCGAACGTAACGATCTGTGTAGGCGCTGCGCCGGTAATGGCACATTCTATTGATGAGGTCGCAGAGATGGTCAGCATGGCCGGAGCCCTGGTCCTGAATATCGGCACGCTTGACGCGGCACAGGTCGGGTCGATGCAGCGCGCCGGGCAACGCGCGAACGAGCTCAACATCCCGATCATCCTTGACCCGGTGGGCGCAGGAGCGACCAGGTTCCGGACGAATACCGTGCTTCGTTTGTTTAACGAGCTGGACATTGCCGTGATCAAGGGCAACGCGGGCGAGATCGCCACGCTGGCAGGCGCTGAAGGTGAGGTCAGGGGCGTCGACTCTTATGGCGTAAAAGGGGATCCCATCCAGATCACGAAGGATCTAGCTGCAAAATTAGGGACGACTGTCGTGATCAGCGGTGCCACGGATATCGTTAGCGACGGTACGCGCACTCTGCTCGTGGATAATGGCCACGAGCTCATGGGAAAGGTCTCGGGCACCGGCTGCATGGCAGCTTCAGTCACAGGCGCATTTGCCGCCGTGAGTAAAGACCGGGCGGTATCAACCGCAGCAGCGCTGGCCGTTTTCGGGCTTGCAGGCGAGAAAGCTGCCCTCCGCAGCATCGGGCCTGCATCCTTCAAGCAAGCACTACTGGACGAGCTTTATAATCTTACGCCGGAAGACCTGGCTAAGGGTGCGAAGGTCCGGGAATCATAAGCGAAGCGATGCCCATGGCAGTGAATTACGAGTTGTATGTGATCACAGATGAAAGCCTGTCGAAGGGCCTTTCTCATGCGGAAATAGCGCGACGTGCAATAGCCGGCGGGGCAGATGTCATACAGCTCAGGGATAAGGCCATGAGCGGTAAAAGCCTTATGCAAACTGCGAAGGAATTGCGGACCATCACGAAGAACGCGGGCGTAGCTTTTATCGTGAACGACAGGCTGGACGTCGCGCTGCTCTGCGGTGCGGACGGCGTGCACCTGGGCCAGGACGACATACCTGCAAAACTTGCAAAGACGATAACGCCCGAAGGATTCATCCTGGGTGTTTCCGCGAGAACAGTGGAAGAAGCTATACTTGCCGAGCAGGAAGGCGCGGATTATATCGGACTAGGCCCTATTTGCGATACATCCTCAAAGGATGATGCGGGTAATAGGTGCGGCTTTAACGTGATCTCCGAAGTTAAAAGGCAAGTATCAATCCCCGTGATCGCCATCGGCGGACTGGGCCCCGCGAATGCGGAAAAGGCTGTTACTGCAGGCGCGGACGGGCTGGCGGTCATCTCGGCCGTGGTCAGCCAGGATGACATAGCTAAGGCCGCATCCGCACTAAAGTCATTGATCGTAAAAGCAAAAGAATCGAAAAGGCTTTGAACAGCAGATGCTATAATAGGGTTCGTTCACGGTGTAAAAATGGAATTCCTCGACATTTTACTTTGGATATCTTTGTTCGTGCTGATAGCGGGCGCCATATTGCCTAAGAAATACGGGTATAAAGTAGCCGCGGTAGGCTGGCTATTATTCGGGCTGCGCTGGGGCCTTTCAACGCCAGGGTTCTTTTTTGTCGAGCACAACATCCTGTATACCGTATTATGTATCTTATCGGTGCCGCTTACGATATATGCGGCATTCCTGATGATCAGGGATCAGCGCGAGTCGCTGATGGTCATCACGAAGAGCGTTGCGCTCAGCAGCATCTTTTACTTCCCGTTCGCATATTTCCCATGGCTGGGCGACTGGATCATAAGCGTCACGACTTCACTCACGCTTACCCTCGTAAATGCCATGGGCAATAATGCTGTCGAATCGATCCAGCTTGTCATGGCGAATGGCGTTCAGGAGACTCACCATATCATTACGTTGAATGGGATGCAGGTGGACATCATCCTGGCTTGCACTGCTATCCAGAGCATGGCGATCTTCGTGGGCGTTGTGGGATGCATCAAGGCGCCGATGGACAGGATGATCAAGGCATTCCTGGTGTCTGTGCCGGTCATTTATGTGTTAAACCTCATACGGGATACGTTCGTCGTAGCCGCTTTTGGAAACCAATGGTTCCAGTTTTTCCCGGACGCGATCTCGAGCTGGACAGGAGAGCCTGCGAGCTGGACGAGCTTTTTCTGGGCACACGATGTCTTCGCTGAGACGGGCTCCTTGATCGCCTTAGTCATCATATCTTACACAGTGATTTCCCTGTTGCCGGAGACGCTCGTATACCTGCAGGACATTTTCAAGCTCGTACAGCTGGACAACATAAAAAAGAGCTTACGTGGCCAAAAAGTCATAGAAGTCACGCCACTCCAGCCTAAGCAGTGACTTATTAATTATTTTTTTCTATATGAATGGATACGTTGTCGCCGATCTTAATGCCATACATGTCGCAGTAGCCGCCGTTAAGCTCTATGACGTACTTGCTCGGGCTTTTCGCAGTATATACATCCTCGCTGAGGGGAGTCGCATTCTTATAAATGTCTCCAATCCGGCCATTACTGTCAAGGAAAACCATGTCGAGCGGTAAAAGCGTGTCTTTCATCCAGAATGAGACAGGGGTCTGGTAGTCAAAGATGAACAGCATACCATGATCTAGCGGCATGGACGTACGGTTCATCAGCCCATATTCTCTCGTGGCGTCCGTATCTGCGATCTCGACTTGCACAGTGATCGGCGTATTATTCCTGCCCTCGAACACGACGGTGGAACCATGGTGCAGATAATCTCCTGTCGGCAGCGTGATAAATGCGATCAGGATCAGGAATACGATCGTCCCGATGACCGCTCCTATCCATAACGTTGATTGTTTCATCATGGCCCTCCGGTTTTAGACATATATGAGGCCCATGAGATATAAGCCTGTTTCAGCTGGCTTTCGCCCAGCACGGGCTTTTCACCTTTCCAGCGCTCCTCTAGAAATGTCAACTCGTCCGGAATATTCTTAGCACATCGCATACCCTGGCATGTGCCGAACCCGAGGCGGTTGTATTTCCACAGGTCTTCAGGCTTCAGGAAATCCATGCTTATCACGCGGCGCTTCGCGCTTTCGCAATTGCATGATAAGACTTCCGTAGCCCCATTATTCAATATGTCCGGCAAAACAGACTTTGTATGACATCCGCCGCTGGCGCCGAGCAGCCTCATGACTGTATCGGCCGCCTGCTCGGCGATGTGCCGGTATGTCGTCAGCTTGCCGCCAGCGACCGTGATGATACCATTATCCTCGAAAATACGATAGTCCCGAGAAAGCTCCCTGCCATCGCCGCTGCCGACCAGCGGCCGGACACCTGAGAACGCCCGGATGATCCTGACGTTCTTGATCGACGGGATCAATGCCGTGGCTTCGCGCATCAAATCCCGGTATTCGCCCCGTGTCGCTATCGTGCTGGTTGAATTTAGCGAAGTCGTGCCGATCAGCGACGTCGTATGCCCCGGGACTATGATGTCGCCATCCACGGGCTTTCTCATACGGTTTATGACCATGTCGCATACGCGGTGCTCTGTCACGAGTATAGTTCCCTTATTTGGCTGGATCTTCAGACCTGATACCAGCGCGCCGCACTCATGGCCTGCGGCGTTCACGACGACATCGGCTTTAAGCTTCCGGCCGTCCGACAGATAGACATATCCCGCATTTACATCTGTCACGCTTGTATGTGTCATGATCCGGGCACCGTTTATATGGGCATCATATAGATTGGCCAGCGTCAGTAAAAACGGGTCGACGCTGCCGTCATTCGTGCGTAAGCATCGCTGAGCGGCGGGATTAGGCGACTCGGATGGTGATATATCCTCAAGCGGTATTGAGGCCACCTTGCAGGCTTTCTGCAACGTATCACCATATGTGGCTTCCTCCTCGCTGACTGCGAGAAACAATCCGCCCGTATCCTCGGTGTATAAAGGCGCGATATTTTTTAAAATAAGGTTCTCCCGGGCACATTCTGCTGCAGACGCCGGATCTTTTACCGCGTACCTGGCGCCGGAGTGAAGTAAGCCGTGGCACCGGCCCGTCGCTCCGGCGGCCGGCGCGCCTTTTTCCACTAGCGTGACGCTGACGCTACGGAGCGCCAGATCTCTGGCTATACCCGCCCCTGCGATACCCGCGCCGATGACTACTACGTCACTCATCAATATCCTGATAAGGGACAACAAGGTATAAACTTTGTGAACTACAGGCACCGGTCTCTTAAAAGTAAGCGTCGTGTATTCGATAAAATAATAGACTACAAGTAAAAATAAGCATTTATAAGAAAAGAAAAAGGTAAAGAAATAATCGCTTACTTTTTGGCCGGGAACTTAAAGGCGTCCTTCGGGTTCCTGGAAAGCTCGTTATATTGGAGGTGCTTGATACCGACCTTGGTCACGTTGGACTTCCAGATCTTCGCCGGTAGCCAGGCGGGTGAATTTGCGGGCTTGGGGACCTGCTTTCTCTCTCCCTTGAAGAAATGAAGCTTCTTAGTGCCCTTCTCTCTGAGAATGATGTTCTTGATGTTCTTGCTCGCGACCTTTAAAGCCGCATCCCTGGGCTGAGCGCCGGTATAAGTGCCTACTTCATCCCCGCTCTCATTCAATAATCCAAAGTTCTTCTTTTCTCTTGTAACCATGTGGATCACCTATCCTGTGTACTAAAAGTACGTGATATAAGGTTAAAATGAAAATCCAAGTATTTATATTTTGTGAAATTAACCTTTAAAATAAGCGAGATTGACTCACAGGCTCATTTAACAATGATAATCAAGATTAAAGCATAATTGTCGTACAAATTGAAAATTAACGAATAATTATTATTTTAATTTAAAAAATTTAGATGATTTGGGCGAAAATCATCCAAATACCCGCCTGTATTTATTAATGGTTAAAAAAACGACAGTGTAACAGCCATACATCCGACATAGCCAAGAAAGTCCGGCAGTATAAGTGACGAGCAGGTAGTTGACTATGGGAAAAATCAGTTATAGGCAAATGTCGATAGTTTTTCAATTTTTTGTTATTATATAATATCAGGAAATATCATAGATCCGGGGAAAAATAGCCGAGGGAGGCTATAAAAAAATATGATAAAGCTGTTTTTATTGGATGGAACGCATGACATTGACTGCTTGTTTGCCCTGTTCAGTCAGCTCATACATGTCCCTGGATTTTTTAACGATATCCTTTTTGACCATGTCTTCGAGTGCGTGGTCGAGCACGATCTTTGGCACCCTGGTGATCTTGCCGAGCATCTCGACAGATTCGCTCCCTTTCTTATCAAGCACGTCAACGATCTGTTTTCGCTTCACGTTGCCGGTGATGTAGCCAACTTGCTCTTCAACCGTTACCATCATATCACTAATTTGCTATAGGACGTCTACACGCAAAAGGTTTTCCAAGCGGACGCATCGCCTATATATGGTATTACCGCTTTGATGCCACCAACAATATTAATAGGATTAATACGTTAATGTGAAACTAATAAAATAATCATTTTAATAACGTTCACATCCACAAGTGTATGGTATGCAGGGGTTCCGATGAGCGACGGTAAAAAAAAGAAAGACTCAGATAAGCAAATGAAAACGGCAAAGAATTCTGAGAAAGTCGGTAAAGACACTAGCGTAGAGCCGGTCAAGCAGCAGGCGCCAGCCAAAAAGAAGAAAAAGGGCGGCATATGGTCGACGATAACGAATATCATTATCGTCATCGGTTTCGGTATTTCGTTTGGCTCGGTATTACTGCCCCCGGCGTTCAGGAATACACTCGTATCGATCGTGGATGTCATCGTCAGCCCATTAAGTGACAGGGTCCCGTTCTATATCATAGTCATGATCTTTGCGATCGCCGTTACCGTCTTTTCGACCATTATCCAGAAGTATACGATGGATTGGGAAATGATCACGCGAGTAAACTCAAAGATCCAGGCGCTCAGTAAGGCGCGCAGGGAAGCTCAGCTAGCCGGCGACAAGACGAAGCTTAAGAAACTCGACGAAGAGCAGATGGCCATGGCGGATGAGCAGATGCAGATGTCCATACAGCAATTCAAGCCGATGGGCTTTATCGTGTTCCTCTCGATCCCATTATTCTGGTGGATGATGTGGTTTGTGACGACCAAGAATGCGAGCGTGCCATTGACCATGTCGTTCCCCATGATGGGTACGCACAAGCTCCTGGATGTGTCGTTCATATTACAATGGTGGCTCGTCTGGTCGATCATATGCTCGTTCACCATCAGCTTCGTGATCAGGAAGGCGCTCAATGTCGGCATGACAACGCCGACATGATAACGTGATATCGACATCTCTTGTTTTATTTTTTTAGACCGCTAATCCCTCATATCAGAGCGCCCGCTCCTAAATCGGTAAGAGTTGCTGAAAGTGTATTTTCTGTGCAAAAAGTTTATTGCACATCGCGGGATACATATACGATTTGGCGAGCTAGCCTGGGTGACTCGGCGTTACCTGTTACTCGAAATCGTCGGCATGCGAGAGGCGAAGCTTGATGAAGGCGTTCCTGTTGTATGGAGGCCTTATCGCTGGACGTTGATGTCCCGTCCTATTGGGTTAGCGGTGGCAGTGCGTCATGCTGGAGAGCATGATGTTTGTCTTTATTGCGGGGACCGGCAAAGGCCCGGAAGGGAGCATGCTTACCGTGAACAACTAACGCTTATAGGGTTGCGGGGCGGAGGATAGTGGTAAGATCACTTTCATATGGTAGGGCGTCGACTGATTGCGTGCTCGCCGCTTAAACCACAAAAGCACTAATTTTAATTATTGGGCGTTTTTAGGAAAATATATTCACCACAGAGGCACATCTGACGTTATGGTTACGCCTCCGGCGGCCAGGTGACTCAAATTCATGTTTTGCTAACAGTCCACACGCCGTACAGCCAATCGGTTTGGGCAGCACGAATGGAAATAAAACATGAAAACACAAAATTTTTTTAGATTTACGGACACAAATTAACAAAATAACTATATGTCCACTATTAAATGACATAAAAAACGAAGACATGATTAATCGAATTAATGGCACAAAGCCACGGCTATTAAAACAGGAAAAACCGTCACTAAAGAACGAATGTCACTAAGATTAAAACAATTAAAGTGCTAGCTTGTAGTGGCATTATGAGAGTGACAAACAATTTAATCGAGTATTAGAATGAATAGCGAGTTGATCTATCGAGGCTATGCGATCAAAAAGAATGTAAAGGGCTGCGCCATTCAAGGCTAGCCCCTTTATTTGTTTTAATCTTTGTGCGATTCGTTTTTTTGTGGCACTTGTTACTGTTTTAATAGCCGTGGCTTTGTGCCATTAATTCGTTTAATCATGGTTTTGTTAATTATGTCATTTAACCGTGGACATATAGTTAATTTGTTAATTAGTGCTCGTAAATCTAAAAAAAATTTAGTGTTTTCATGTTTTATTTCCATTCGTGTTGCCCAAACCGATTGGCTGTACGGCGTGTGGACTGTTAGCAAAACATGAACTTGAGTCACCCGGCCGCCGGAGG
Source organism: uncultured Methanocellaceae archaeon (assembly GCA_963780665.1). Classification (GTDB taxonomy): domain Archaea; phylum Halobacteriota; class Methanocellia; order Methanocellales; family Methanocellaceae; genus Methanocella. The sequence continues at coordinate 99,778 of CAWACJ010000008.1, forward strand.
CGTAACCATAACAAGTTCCGTGTTTATTGTCGTGTTTGCCGTCTCATTGTGGTTAGAATAAGCTTATGAGTAAGCCGCTTCATATGATTTCCAGGAGCTTATCGAGAGTCTCGATCTCGTAGTCGGGCTTGAATGGAAGATGCCTGTGAAAACGGTTAACATAGACGCTTTTAATACCAGCATTTCGGGCCGCAAGCGCGTCTGATAATGTGTCGCCGACGTATACTACTTCGTCAAAATCGAGCTTCATTTCCATGACGCAGTATATTAGCGGCAGAGGGGACGGCTTATATCCGGTATCCTCCGTGCAGGAAATGATCGGCTTGAAATATTCACGCATGCCGACAAGCTGTAAGAGCTTATCAGTGTGGTCGTATGACGTATGTGTGACGATTGCCTTTGGCATGTCGATAGTTTTGAGTATCAGCGCGTCGTCATGCAGATACGTACTCTTGAGCTTCTCTTCAAGACGTTCATAGCTGTTGAAGATCGTCCAGAACTTATCCGGGTCAATGCCCCAGCTACGGATGACCTCATCCCTGGATATGACCTCTACCGGATACCATAATTCTCTAGCCTGCTTTAACCCCAGGTCGGCGCCGATGTCGTGCCCTACGCGATTCAGCATCAGTTCCATGTAATCGTCTTTATTATCGATGATCGTGCCATCGAGGTCAAAAATCAGCCCTTTGATCTGCGCCATTTTCAATAAGAATAGACCATGACCGGCCGAAATATACTTTTTGGTTCGGTGAGGCGCAAACCTTTTTATCCGGTATCGCCCCATAGAAGCATATGAGCGCTTATATCAAGGGGGCTCGACGGCAAAAGCCTTCCGTTATCCGGGATCTTAAGATCGGCAATTTCGAGATACCATTCGGCGTAGTTATCATCTTGCTCTTTGCAGCCCTGTACCTGTTGTGCCTGATGGGCAGCAAGATAGAAAGCGGCTCGGACGCGCTCATTCTCGAGGTCGCTTCGTTCGCGATCTTCGCGCTTTTTGCCTATTCGGTCCGCAAGAACCTTTTGCAATTATATCCGTTCATTAAGATCATTGATATATTTCTTGGGCTCTCGTTAATACCTATTCTCTGGAACCTGGCGCAGTTCTTTAATATTTTATTTAATATTTATAATCCGAGCAGGCCGGTAGGAATATACGTGCCAGTTGATATATTCGTGCTCGCGATCACGAGCTTGATCAATGTTGTAGTATCGGTCGTCATCGTGATCATGGTGCTTTATTACGAAAAGGACAAGCTTAGCGAGATCTACGTAAGTGCGGGTAACATCAAAGACGGCATTATTTCCGGGGTTGCCGGATTAGCTGCATGTTGTATCCTTGCCCTGGCAGCTGTTTATTTCTTCTTTAACGCCCAACTCTCGAATATGGGTGTATTACTTCCCGTTTTGGCTGCCCTTGTTGTCTTCAGCCTGGCAGCAGCTTTTGCGGAAGAGCTATGGTTCCGCGGTATTCTGCTGTCCAGACTACAGTCGTTGGTCAGCCTCGAAATGTCACTCCGGGTAGAGACTGTCATATTTGCCGTTTTCGAGGCCATTATCGCATATACTCTAATGCCACAGGCATACTTTGTGCTCATCGTGCTCATGGCCTCCGTGATCCCTGGCTACTACTGGGGCAGGATGACGGTGCACAATAACAGTATTCTCGGCTCGACACTATTTCATATGGGATTTTATATTTTGATGGCACTGCCTGTCGTTTTTATATGAAAATCAAAGGTATATGAGATAGCTTAAAAAATATCATTCTTTAAAATCTTCGTCTTCAAAATTTTCAGCCGGCATGACGTATACGGCGTACTTCAGGAAGTTATATAGAAACGCTACGAACAGGATCAAGCTCCCGATGCAGAGCAGCGCAAAGAGTGCGGCGAGGGGCACATTCGAAGGGTACAGGCTGCCGGCCATGATCAAGCCGAGCACAGTTCCCAGGATTGATAATAATCCCACGAGTTTCGTATATTCGAATTCCATATTAACCTGTTAGAGCACGTTCATCTGTATAAAGTTATTCTATTTATCCGCTCTATGCCTGGTGTTCGCGGCAATACGGACGCCGATGATATTTACGGCGTCCGGCACACTTTCTTCTTTGATCATTAATCAAAGAAGTCCTTATTCTCGATCTTCGCGGGCAGATAATTATTTGCCGTGAACTCGATAGACTTCGAGACCAGGGCATCCTGCTCGATCTTATACCCGAATTTTTTCAGGTCTGCCAGCTCCTTCTGCCACTTTTCCTTCTTGAACCAGGGATATCCGGATATCTCCTCGATCCGCTTGTGATCCTCATCATTAAGCTTGATCCAGGAGCTCTTGGGCATGTCGAAGTCCATGACGTCCTTAACGGATAATCCGATATACTTGGCTCTGGGGCATGCGGCCTTTTCCGAAAAAAAGGCGAGATTGATAGAGCCCGACTTGTACACCGAATAGATATAATAGCCCCACGGGTCCATATCGGTAAACACATAAATGGGGATCTTATACTCTTCGCCAAACCTGGCCAGCAGCCGTCTTTCCGCCCTCGCCGGCTGGCCTTTACCCGTAAGTAACAGGCAATTGTTTTTCTTCCAGTACTTCTGCTGGTTCAGTAAATTCCAGACGGCGTACTTTTCTACCACGAGAATATAGTCGGCGCTCATCTCCTTGATATGGAAAAAGTCGTCCTCTACGATCGGGGGCACGGCGCCTCCTGCGGAGCCCATCTTCGAGAAATCCAGTACGTCCCCTGTCTTGTCCTCGACTATCATCGGCCCGGATATGACGCCGTTGGGCGTCGCGATCAGGTTTAGCTCTTCGCGGAGGCTGTCCGTCATGAGCTCCACGTCCTCGATTATTGGATCGGATTCGTCCTGCCCGTCAAACGTGTTCTCGCCTGCTCCGGGGATCTCGTGCTTGAGCGTGTAGAATAATTGACGGATGGACAACGCGGGCTGGTTTTGTTCGAGGAGTATCTTGATCTGTTTGGCAATTAGCATGGTCTGAAGGAATTTTTTAGCCTGCCCTAAATTAAAGTAATAGCGCTTTTGCTTATCGTCGCCCAGCTTTATGAGCCCGCTCTTCTCGTCAAAATACACGTTATTCAGCGAACGCGTCGTGATGTCCACTGACGGGTTTTTTCCTTCGTTTATTTCGGCGAGCACGTCGTCCCCTATGTTCCTTAGCCGCTCGACGATCTCATTATTCTTCGCCATGCTCATCCTCCTCTTTTACTGCCACAACGGGCACTGGCGCTATCTCGAGAGCCGGTTCCGCCTCGACGAACTTAGAATATTTCTTGGTCAACACGTCCCGCAGCCTCATCTCGATAAATGCGTGGTCCTTTCCCGTAAGCGATTCGAGTGCATAGGAGAGTTCTGTCGTATACGATTCGAACATCTTGATCTTTTTCCGGGCGTCCAGCGCTTTCTTCTGCTCCGAAAGATAGCGGCCGAGGTCCCTGGCCGCTTCCCTTACGGCAAGCTCGATCTCGTCCTCGATCTCGGGAATATCGGCGATCGCGTCCTTTGACTCTGATGTGAACGGCACGTTCGTAGACGCCACGTGCACCATGATCATGATAGGCCCCATGGGCGCTTTTGCGCCTTTGGGCTGCTCCATTCCGTAATTCTTCCAGTTGATCCGCTCGATGGCGTGCGATATGGCGCATGCGCCCTGCTGGTACATTAGTGGCACCCTGTTCGCGAACCGGTAAATTTCCGCCCGGCCCTCGGTTTCGACGTCACCGCCATACGCGATCGCCGCTTCCACGAGGAACGGATTACCGCGGCAAACGCTCACGGGCCGCGATACGGTAGAGATGAAGTCAACACGGTGGTTCTGCGTGACGCCCCTCTTTAAAAGGTCGCCGGTGATGGGAGAAAGGCAGTCCTTCGGCGGTGCCTGTATCTTTATTTTTTGGAACGCACCCATAAGCCGCTTGACGCCCTCGATATCTTTTGCCAGGTCCTGCGGGGCCATGTTCGAGTCCAGGTTAGCCTCCTTACAAATGGACTCCATGGTCTGGCCACCGATCTTTGCGAATGAATTTGACAAAAATGAGCTAAGCTTCAGGCTGTCCGTGTACTGAAGCATCTTTATAAGCGTGCCCAGCTCGATACCATGCGGGTGCGGCTTGATCTCGACAGACTGCTTTGGCATGATGTCGCTAGCGCGCTCGAATATGGTCTCTTCGTCGAACGGGTCCTTGAACCTGATCCGTATGTGAGGATTCACGATGGCCGTATTCCTCAAATATTCGAGCACAGACTGCTTGCCCCTGACGTAAGTCGCTTCCATGTTCAGCTCGATGCGCGTGCCTCTCGAAGTGAAGAAATCGTCGTATTTTTCCAAAATGATCTTCGGCTCATTCGACTCCGTGTCGATCTTTAGATCATACACGTATGCGGGCAGCTTCGGGTCTATGCGCGAGGTGATCCTCGCAGGTTTGCCGCTGGTCAGTTGCGCGTATAAAACCGCGGCCGATATGCCGATACCCTGCTGGCCCCGGCTTTGTCTGATCGCGTTGAACCTGCTGCCGTATAATAATTTACCGAATACGCGCGGGAGCACATCTTTTTGTACACCGGGGCCGTTATCCTCGACGACAATGTTCAGTATCCGCTCGTCGATCTTGCGTACGCGGATGTAAATATCGGGCAATATGGCGGCTTCCTCGCACGCATCGAGCGAGTTGTCCACCGCTTCCTTGACACAGGTGATGAGGCATCTCGGGAGAGAATCAAAGCCCAGCATATGCCGGTTCTTTTCAAAAAACTCCGCTACGCTGATCGCCTTTTGTTTCTTCGCCAGCTCCGTTGCTATAGGAGTTTTTTCGTCAGCCTTTGAAGCAGTCATAGCGGCTAATAGTTAATCCGCGTAGTTATAAAAGCTTTCTATCGTGCGAAAAATGAAAGTAATAAAAATGGGCGAGCGAGATTTTAGATCTTGGCCCGCTCGTACTTGTCGCTAGCCTTTAGCGGCTTGGTCGCATCGATGCCCATCTTGCTCGTGATATTATCTTCCGAAACAGGGTCAAGAGAGCTGCCGCGTACGTTGGAGACGATCATGACGTCCCTGTCGGCCTTCGTCCTTGTCGCGATCGCATATTCTACGTCAGCCGAGTCGAAAATGTTGATGTCCGTATCGACTACTACAACGTGCTTGAGGCTCGTATGCGCGGCGAATGCGGCCATGATGGCGTTCTTGCCGTCGCCTTCGGTCTGCTTTTCGATCTGGACGATCGCATGAAGATAACAACATCCGCCTTCCGTGAGCACGACGTTCTTGACCTTGGTCACGTTGCCTACTGCATTATAGATCAAGGGCTCATAGGGCACGCCCATCAGCAGCTTGTGCTCGTTGCCACCGGGAAGAATGCCATGGTAAATGGGGTCTTTACGCGTCATCATGTCGGTCAGATGAATGACGGGCTCGGGCCTGATATGATCATATGACCCGGTAATGTCGACGAATGGGCCTTCCTTGACCTTCTCGACCGGATCGATGCTTCCCTCTAAGACGATCTCGCCGTGCGGCACTTCGACGCCGTTGTTGAGCGTGACGAGCTCCAGCGGAGACCCCTTGAGAGCGGCCGCATATTGCCACTCTTTTCCCTGGGGCACGCGTGTGGAGGCTGCGAACACAGTCACAGGGTCGATACCGATGACGATTCCGATCTGAAGCGGCTCGTTCCTGGCAGCCGCCTCTTTTTGCATCACATATGTATGCCTTGGGGGCACCAGCCTTGCGGCCAGCGTGGTGTCATTCACGACCATTAATCGATGAATAGAAGCGTTGTACTGATCTTTGTACTTCGCGACGACGATACCCGCGGTAATATAAGCGCCGCCGTCCTTCTTGAAGTGCTTCATGATAGGCAGCTTAGACAGGTTCGCCTTTGACTTGACCTCGAACATAGGCGAGTCGTCCACGTGCTTAACTTCACCGTTCGGCGTCGTAGAAGTAAGCTTTGTAATGATGTTATCGGGGGTGACACCGATGGATTTTGCCAGCGATTCGCGGGAGTTCAGCACGTTCATGGCTGCCTTATGTCCCATGCAGTCGTGGAACAGGATCGGCCGCCTGTCCAGGTATGCCATTCTTGGCGCTTCGAAGATCGGCGATACCGGCTTTGAAACCTCAACAAGGTTTCCATCTTTCTTTAACTGGTCGATAAATTCTCTAAACCCCAATTTCGTGCCTCCTGTCTGGCGAACGCTCCATTGACGCATCACATGTCCCGTCCGTTTAAATATTTTGTTCCCACGGAGCGGGATACCCTCACGTCGATATATTAGCAGAATGTTGAAATATTAAATCTATCGGTGTCGCGAAGAAATGTTAAGGCACTGTATATTTACGAAAAGGAGAAGACCGGTAAAGGCGTAAAACGATATGTGCAGATCTTACCAGCTCCAAACCTATTGATAGGCTTTTAGTTATGGTGATTTAGCCATTTACCGGTAAAAATAATGGCAGCGCAAGGCATATAAGTACTCTCTAACGAATCGTAAACCGTACCACTGCTAGCTATAGTTTTAGGAATTGTCTTAGCCGGTCGGCAAAAGAATCGCTGATAAAAAGCACTATGGGTGAGGAGAGCAAAAGGCCACTTAGTATCACAGAGGAGTTGATGTTGGCCTATAAGACAGCGATAACAAGTGCGTCATAGGCGTTTTAATTAACGCTTAGCTGCGAGGCTTATCCGCTATAAAGGCGATGGGTTGTAGGGTAAACCGCATTTAGTTATGTAACGCCTGATATTTTCAAATTTATAAGTTACGTACGCTTTATAACTAGTAAACTAATCGCTTAGCGTACAAGTGATTAGGAAACCATCCATAGAACGGTACATTATACAGGGCCGGCCGGATCATAAAATTTAAGGGGCAGTCAATATTATCCGGCCGGCCAAACGGTATACAAGTCGTCAAAAACCATCTTTTATACGAATAAACGATTTATAACTACTTCACCACATCTTTTTGATATTTATGCAAAATGACGTCCATGCTGCAAAAGACTCATTGCAAAAGATCGGTGAAGTGTGGGATTTATTACAAGCTCATAAGTTTGATTATGAGGGATCGGTCGATAAAGTACTTGAATCAAAAGAAGTACAAACAAATTTAAAGCAAGCATCTGAAGCCATGTATAATTTTTGGAGTCAAGTCGAACAACTCAATAAAAAGATAAAAAAATAGACGATCATTCAAATAATTTTATATCAAGAAATAAAAAGTAAAACTTGTTTTTCATATATAGAAATTATGCAAAAATCACAAAGCTATCCTGATAAATAATAAAAAATGGTGGAGTTCAACCATTACCACACAAGCCAACGTCCGGAGTCGAACCGGATTGGTATTGCTCTGCAGGCAATTGCATGACCGCTCTGCCACGTTGGCATCTAATAGCAAAGCAAATAGACATTTTTGATATTTAAACCTATTGATTCCGGCATATATGCCCAATATTGTCTATCTGTTTTGCCCACCGCTTAAACTGCTCGTCATTAATATTATGCAGTAAGCCATCTTACTTACTATCAGTTATGTCGGAGCGGGAACTTAACGGTTATGACCTGAAAAGATACGATCGTCAGATGATGATCCGCGGTTTCGGGGAGGCAGGGCAGAAGAAGCTGAAGAATACGAAGGTCTTTGTCGCCGGCTGCGGTGGCCTGGGCAGCCCCATCGCGTACTATTTAGCCGCCGCGGGGTTCGGGCATATCGTGCTTGTTGATATGGATGTGGTCGACCTCAGCAACCTGAACCGCCAGATCCTGCACTGGGATACGAATATCGGCGAAATGAAGGTGAAAAGCGGCTACGAAAAGCTCATTCAGGCCAACCCCGAGATCGATGTAACGCCACTCAATATCAAGATCGACGAGAACAATGTCTATGAGTTGACGCAGGATTGTGACATAATCATGGACGCGATGGATAACTTCGAGACACGCTATCTACTCAACCGGGCTTCACTCCGGCATCATATTCCGTATATTCATGGCTCGGTCTGGGGGCTGGAGGGCCGAGTCACCACGCTCATCCCCGGTAAAACCCCATGCCTTGAATGTATATTCCCGAAAGCGCCTCCGAAGGAAAAATTCCCCATCCTGGGCGCCACGCCGGGCGTCATAGGCTCGATACAGGTGACAGAGGCGGTTAAATTCATACTGGGGATCGGGGAGATATTGGAAAATCGCTTATTAGTGTATGACGGCGAATACATGCAGTTCCATGAAATAAAAATATGCAAGAATCCAGACTGCGCCGCATGCAGTAAAAACTAGGCTATCGAATATGAGTAGAAGTCGAGGGTTTCACGTCTTTCCTTTTTTGCGGCTCTCCCCATCGCTGGTACACGTCATTATCTATGCCGATCTGGTCAAGGATCCGGCCTACGACGCTATTCACGAGGTCGTCGATCGTCTTCGGCTTATTATAGAATCCAGGGCATGCAGGCATAATGACACATCCGGCTCTCTGGGCTTTTACCATATTTTCGAGATGTATCAAATTTAGAGGCATCTCGCGCGGCACCAGGACCAGTTTCCTGCCTTCTTTCAGGGTGACGTCCGCCGCCCGCCCGATCAGCGTGTCTGCAAACCCATTGGAGACGGAGGCCAGCGTCTTCATCGTGCACGGCACGATGACCATCGCGTCCCACTTAAAAGAGCCGCTGGCGATGGGCGACATGAAGTCGTCGTCTGAATAATGAAACGTAGCTTTGTTCAACAGTGCATTCACGTCAGTTTCTGTCTCGAACTCCACAAGTTCCCTAGCCGGCTGCGACATCACGAGATACGTCTCTGCGATGCCGTCCAGTACCTCAACCAGCCGGATGCCGTACTGCACGCCGCTGGCGCCAGTCATTCCGATAACGATCCTCTTTTGCATTATTCACCTGCCAGGCCATTCATGGGCCAGCTCATTCACAAGCTCATCGCAGAGCCGAAGCGCTTCGTCAATTTCGTCCTCGGTGATGTGATCATAATGTATTCCGGCCACCACCGCTACGTTCATGTTTAAGGCCTTAGCGAGCTTTTCGGCCGCGACTTTTGCCACGCGGTCGTCCCTGTGGCCGGGCGTCGTGATGACTGATGACGTGGCTATGCCGCCGATGGTCGTTCCCAGAGCGGTCCCTCCGATATGCCCCTTACCGCCCGTGATCGTGACCAGCAGGTCGTCGCCGATCGCGACAGCTTTCAAAGTGATCGTGATACGGCCTGACGATCGCGCCATCATCTTTTCGGTCATTTAGCCCTCCTCGCCAAGCTTGATCTGCTTCGGCACTTTTTCCACGTTGAAGTAATCCCTGGCGATCTTCGCCACGCGGCCCCTGTACTCGGGCACGGTGTATACGCCGAGTCGCCAGTCGTTTTCGTATGACTCCTCGATGATCCTTACCATCTGGGACACGTCGTCTAAATATTTTAGCTGCTCGTTCTCCATAAGCACCGTAATGTTTCGCTCCTTGAATTCAGGTATCTTAGGGATATCGACAAGCACATAGCCGGGATCGATGCCCGCGATACGGGCGATCTCGTTCTCGATCTCCTTGTGCATCTTCGTGTACTTCACTACGCTCTTATCGACTGAGTCGAAGCCCACGTACACCGCTCTCTTGAATAGGTTGCGTGAGTTTAAGCGGTCGATAATTTCGCTGGCATACCCTTTTATGCCCCTCATTTTTATGTTACAGGCATAATCGTCCATCATCTGCAAGTCCAATGGATCGATGTCGCCATCTATGATGGCTTTGTCGAGCGCATGCGAGAACATGGAACCCGCAATGCGTCCTACATGATGATCATATACCGACGGGTACATGAGGAAACGCGACATGAGCAGCGATTCTGCTGATTTTAGCCCCCGATAGTTCAGGACAATGTTATTTTCATAAAACCTGATGTTGCGCAGCAGGTGCTCGTAGTCTACGATGCCGTATGCGACGCCCGTATAATATGAATCCCGTATCAGGTAATCCATCCGGTCGACATCGAGCGCGCCCGTGATGATCTGGCCGATCCGCGTCTTGCCCATGATATGGTTCGCGATCGTGGACGGCTTAATGGAATATTCCTCCAGTATGGAGGCGATCTCGGGCTTTTCCAGTAAAAACATCACGTCGTCGTGCTTATGTCGGGTGTACTCTTCGATGATATCCTCGCAGTCGTGTGAATACGGGCCGTGCCCTATGTCATGAAGAAGCGCCGCTATCTCGATCTCCCTGCGCTCCTCCTTTGAGATGCTTTCACAGACGCGGCTTGCCAGGTAATAGGTTCCCAGCGAATGCTCGAACCGGGTGTGGTTCGCGCCCGGATATACCAGGTTCGTCCATCCGAGCTGCTTCACATTTCGAAGACGCTGCACGATTTTCGTGTCAAGCAGCTTATCGATATGGGGACTGATCTCAATATAGCCATGGATGGGATCTCGGATGGGGCTCATAGGTATAAAATAAACGCTCGTACTATATTTTACTTACCTACAACTAGCCTGCTTTTACATGAAAATGGCAAGTTGTAAATCTCGGCCATATTCAAATTTAAAAACGATATCTTATAGCCGGCGCATGCGACATTTAATGGAATACCATATGATATGCCTGTGTTGCCATGTTTTCGATCTGGTCCGGCAGGATACCTTTCACGCCCATGTTCACGTATGCGCCTATGAATACAAGCCCTAAAAAAACAATTAGTAGTATAATTATTATGCCAAGGATAAAGTCTGTGATCCGCCCCATGATCATCACACTAACTATATGGAATGTGAGTAAACCTATTAATTTTTACCGTAAATAAACAACTTCAAAATCTATTTGATATAAGTTATTTTCTGCAAGTTACATATTCTTTAAAGCGTCAGCGCCATTATGCTGAAGCCCGGCATTCTAAAGCCTTATAATTGTTGGCGCCCATAGTGGTTTTATCATGCTATCGATCTTGTCGGGCGGCACTGGCACGCCCAAGCTGTTACGCGGATTTGAGGACTCCGAGCACATATCCGTGATCGTGAATACGGCGGAGGACGTCATGGTCTCCGGCAATAAGGTCACGCCGGACATCGATTCCGTGATCTATACGATCGCGGGGATCATCGACGATGAGAAGTGGTGGGGCGTCAGGGGCGACACCTTCAACACGTTCAAAGCCCTCGAAGCGCTCGGATACTTCGAGGAACTAATGCTCGGCGATCGCGACAGGGCGACACACATCCTGCGCACGGGCCTGCTAAACAACGGTAGCTCGCTGACCGAGGCCACGCTGGAGCTATGCGACACGTTCGGGGTAAAAACAAGAGTTCTGCCCATGAGCGAAGAAGATATCTCGTCGGTCATTGGCACGCCGGAGGGCGCCTTACATTTCCAGGACTTCTGGGTATCCATGCATGGCGAGCCTGAAGTCACCGACGTCCGGCTGCTGGGGAACCTAAAGCCGGCCGATGCCGTTGTCGATGCGCTGAACGCCTCGGACGATATATTCATCGGGCCAAGCAATCCCATCACGAGCATAGGCCCGATCCTCGCGCTCGACGGCATCATGGACACGCTGAAGATAAAGTTCGTGGTCGCAGTCAGTCCTTTTATCGGTGATAAGCCCGTCAGCGGCCCCGCTGCGAAGCTCATGAAAGCTAAAGGCTTTGAGCCGTCGACAAAAGGCGTCGCGGAATGCTATAAGGACATCGTGGACGTATTTATTAAAGACGTGAGAGACGATACTGACATTTCCGGATATGATTTCGAGGTCGCCGAGTTCGACACGCTGATGACGGATAAAGCTAAAAGCAAAGCGTTAGCCGATTTCATGCTGGAAAAGTGTGTATAAGATTTCTCAAGCACTTTTATTTTTTATGTTCTGCCTTTTTTCAACTGCGTAAATGCATAAGCGTTTTAACCCGGCGTTTTTTAGTGACTTTCGGGGATGTTTGGACGCGCAACTTAGCTATCAAGCTCATATGTCTATTAGCCATATTGTTCGTATCTGTGGCCATTAGTGGCCAGACTCTGCCTATTGCACAAAACACAGACGCCGTCGCCGTCAGCTGGGCGCCAGTTGAGCAAGCTATGGGCGTGCATGGAGATATTCATCCCGACGGCACGGTCAAATTCAGCATACCAGGAAACATTACCGTTATACTTGACGGCGTGAGCCTTGCGCCGGGTGCCGATATGTCGTCGGACTTCACCTTTATGAACGCCGGCAATGAAACAATGATGGTCGGCGAGATCATGCTGAAGGATGACGAGGTGGCGAACACGACAAAGATGCTGGCATCCTCGGGCATCGAGGAGACCGCGTTGCATAACCACCTGTTGCGAATGACTCCTCACATCATGTGGCTACACGTGCATGGCTATGGCGATGCAGTCAAGATCGCCAGAGCGATCCACAACGTCACAGCTATGAACGGAGGCGTTTTTAACATGAGCGCCGGTAGTGAAATGACGTCGGTCATCCCGGACACGGCAAAGCTAGACGGCATCATCGGCTATAACGGTACCAACGACGATGGCGTTTACGCCTTCAGTATACCCAGGAATGATGAAATACGAATGAATGGCATGGTATTACCGCCGGAGATGGACATATCCACTGAGATATCCTTTCAGCCATTGGGTAATGGAAGTGCGGCGGTCATAGGCGAATTCGTGCTCGAGCCAGACGAAGTCGAGCCTGTGCTGCATTCGCTATCGGGCAGCGGCATCGAGGTTACCGCGCTGCACAGCCACATGCTCACGGAAGAGCCACGCTTATTTTACCTGCACTGCTGGGCGAAGGGCAATGCTTCATCGATCGCAGGGTCCATGCATAAAGCCCTTACGCTGACCAATAGCTCGGTAAAAAGGTAAGTAAAGCCTCATTTTTTATCAAGCATATGGTCTTGATTTTTTTAGAAAGGTTCATATAAAAACACATGGCTTGTGTGTTAGACAATAAAGGTGTAGGCGTTCAGCTTTGCGGGTTATCGATTTCTTGAAAAATGAACTATTTTTAATAGCGGTGATCGTGCTATTGGCGTTCTGCGTGCGCTATGTAAGCCTGATGGACCAGGGCATTACGTGGGACGAGCCGGTATACGTGCACGCCGGCATCACGTATATCCATAATTTGGAACAATTGAATTTTTCCTCCAGTGCATGGAGCGAGAACCTGGAGCACCCGACGTTCAGTAAATTCCTGTATGGTGCCGCAATTGTGCTATTCAATGGCGGAGCGGATGACTTTCGAGCCTTTTTTATAGCGAAAATACTCAGCGCCCTGATGGGCACACTGACCTGCGTGCTTGTCTTTCTTATCGGTAAAGAATTCTTCAACAGGCAAATTGGCGCGGCAGCCGCAGTCATCCTGGCTTTGATCCCTGAGTTCGTGGCGCACAACCAGCAGGCGGCTATCGACACGCCACTCGCGCTCATGTTCACGGTCACGATGTTTCTATTCCTGTTGGCAGTGAAAAAGAAAGACTGGCGCTATTATGGGCTTTCTGCTGTCTCGGCGGGTGTGCTGCTGGACACGAAGTTCAACGGGCTGCTCATCCTGCCCATCATGGCGAGTCTTTATACAATATATCGCTACAGGCAATGGCGAGGCGGCGATACGATCGATTCAAGGAATATTCTTTTAACCCTCGCAAAAGCGACGTGTTTCCTCATTGTCGCCGGGCTGACACTGTATATGTTATGGCCCTGGATATGGGATAGTCCGGAGAACCTCCAGAGCAGCCTGGCGCACTGGAATCTACATCCTGAAGAATACTTCCTCGGCACGGTGCAAGGGGGTAGCTTGATCTATTATCCGGTATACTTTTTAGTGACCACGCCTACACTGCTGTTGATACCGTTTTTCATCGGTATCTACCTGTGCGCTCGATCCAAAGATCTGTATAAGTATGCTCTATTGCTATGGTGCTTCATCCCGTTGATCTATGGGCTGGACAGCATGGTCCAGGATAGAATGCGCTACCTGTTAATGGTATACCCGGCAGTCGCCCTTGTCTGCGCTATAAGCCTGTTCGAGCTATCGGCACGGGTGTCCGGATTTAAGGTCACCGAAGGTGCGAAAAAAGCCGTTTTCCCGGCGCTGGTCATCCTTACGGCACTCTATCTGATCATATCTCTGGCGACCGTATATCCATATTATCTTGATTATTATAACGCGTTGGCCGGCGGTCCGGCGAATGTGTATCAGCACCAGCTGTTCGAGTTCGGATGGTGGGGGGAAGGGCTCTACGAATCCGTGATGTACATCGAACATAATGCAGCGCCAAACTCTACGGTCTACATGAAATCCTCGCCAGAATATATGGTGGAATATTACGGTAAGAACTGTTCGTACATGGACGCATACCAGATCGAGTTCGGCGATGCGGACTACGTAGTGACTAATACGAACTATGATCGCTATGGCACCGTGGGCTTTAAAAAATCAAATTACCGGCTCGTATATGAGGCCACTGTACAGGGAGCGCCCATATCGAAAGTCTATCAGAACATTAAGATTAATGGATCCGCCTGACCGCAGAGATAAATCAAAATATAAATGTGTTATTTTATGAGGTCTTTCATCAGCACCACGATCTCTTTGGACCATGGTTCATCCTCGCCGCAAACCTGACACCTGGCCTCGTCGCAGGACCCGTTTTCGCCGCACGACCCGCAAGTCTTCTTGATACCTTCAATAGTGAATTCCGCGCCGCAAAAGATACATTTCATAATTACTTCGTACCATTACGAACTTAAATGGATCCGGTAGGATGATAATAATATGTTTTTATTTTTCGTTTAGTGCCAACTCTTTTTTAGCGAATTCAAATAGCGATGTCTGCAGGTTCAGCATGCCTTTTCCAGCCTCAAAATCATAGCCGATGAGCCCGTCAAGGTTTATCGCGTAGATCGTGCTGCCTTTCTCCAGCACTAGCGCTTTCCCTTTTATGCCAAGTACGCGGCCTGAGATCGCCATATCCTCTTTCGGCTCCAGCACGATAGGCTGCATCCACAAGCTTTTGTCAAAATACTTAAAATTCATGGCATGGCTCGCGTCATACTTACTGTACATGTCCTGTAGTGTCCTTGCATCGATCTTTTTAGTGATGCCGTTCAGTTTTAGGTCAAATGCAATGCGGTCAGGATAAGTGGATGTCAGGCTTCGCTCGCGCTTACGTGCAAGCTCGCCGTCCGGATAACGCGCGATCTCGAAACCCATATCAGCGCCTTGTTCGTTCAGGCGTGTTTTAAGGCGTGGCGTCCTTGAGACACCCACTTTAATGATGTCCGGTGCAAAGACGGCGAGATAAACGGAATGTTCCATATTGCAGGTCTTTTTCTGTTTCATGCAGTCGCCGCGGCACGCGATGCATGGGTCCGGCGCGCCGCCATGCTTGCTACAATATGGTGCGTCAAGGCTATCGCACGCTATATACTGGGCGCCATCCCAGGCTCCGCCACAGCCGCGCTTTTTCAGTACGAGTGCGATCTCCTGCGAGATATCTATCTCTTGCGGCATTTCACTGTCATCCGAGCCGGGATATACGAGTAGCGTCTTATCGATAGATGAGTACCCGATGATCTTCATGTGAGTCATTATCTGCGGCATCTGGTATGACGCACCTCATTTGTATATTTATCCATAGGCAATTATCAAGTAAACGCATGCGCAGCATAAGCGTCAGATAGATTAGACCTCTACTCTAATATTATCTCATGATCCGCAAAGACATCGTATACTTCGAAAAAGCCGGCGAGCAAAACACGGATGATACGATCGCAGTGGCGCTCACTCGTGCGAAAGAACTACATTTAAAATACCTGGTGGTAGCGACCAGCAGCGGCGTAACGGGCCTGAAAGCAGCAAAAGCGTTCAAAAGCTCAGGGATCAATGTCATAGTCGTCGGGCACCAGGTCGGGTTTTCAAAGCCTGGCGTCGATGAACTGGAAGAGCACAATGCCCGGGAGATCAAAGATATGGGTGCTGTCATTATCAGGCAGACGCACGCGCTCTCGGCCGTTGAGCGATCGATCTCGAGACGGCTTGGCGGAGCTTCGCGCACGGAGGCGATCTCGGAAGCATTACGCACGCTGCTGAGCAATGGCGCGAAAGTCTGTGTCGAGATCACGATCATGGCTTCAGACGGCGGCTGCATACCTGTGGATGGTAAGACAGAGATCATGGCCATTGGTGGTACCTGGAGTGGCGCCGACACTGCCTGCGTTATGCTGCCCGCGCACGCAAACAACTTTTTCGACATGCAGATCCGCGAGATCGTCGCAATGCCTCGCGATAAGGCGCGGCAATAAGCACTTTCTTTAGCCGTCCGTTCTTGCGCGGTAAAACCTAATTTGCGGGCATATCGCAAGTCATATTGTGGCCCGGATGCGATTATCGGGCATTATGGTTATCACACCGCAGGCTTCCACTTCCTCTGGGAGATAATATGGAAGAAAAAACCGGAAAATGTAAAGTATCGGTCCGCGAGGCGGGCAGGCTCATCGGCGCGAAACTGTCCAGGTCACGCGGGCATGAATTTTACGAGGATACCAGCCATAAGGGTGGCGAAAAAAAGACGGATGAACGATAAACACTCGGGATCGTTACAGACTGGAAATCGCGCCTATTAACAGGGGCACCTTCTCTTTTAGTGCTAACGATTTTATTAAATACAAGGCTAATCTATTAACTGGCATATTATGACCGATGTTTTCGAGATCGTGAACAAGGACCTGCTCGGCAGGACCGGCCGGCTGTACACGCCGCACGGCGTGGTGGATACGCCGACGGTGATGCCGGTGATCAATCCTAATCTCAGGCTTATAGAGCCTAAAGACCTAAAGCGCTATGGGGCGCAGATGCTCATCACGAACTCATACATCATTTATCGAAGCGACCGGTTCCGGGAAGACGCGCTGAAGCGCGGGCTGCATGCCATGCTTGATTTTGACGGGCCAATCATGACTGATTCCGGCTCGTTCCAGCTTTCCGTATATGGCTCCGTGGAAGTGACGAACGGCGAGATCATCACGTTCGAGCGGGACATCGGCACTGACATTGGTGTGCCTCTGGATATCCCGACGCCGCCCGACGTTCCGCCGGAGCGCGCAAGAGCCGAATTAGAGACTACACTGTCCAGGCTTTCCGAAGCAAGGCAGTATTCCGGTAACATGATGCTTGCAGGCCCTGTCCAGGGATCCACTCACCTGGATATGCGCGAGGAAGCCGCAAGGCGCACCTACGCCATGAACTTTGACATCTATCCGCTGGGAGCGGTCGTGCCGCTCATGGAATCTTACCGGTATGGCGATCTGGTGGATGTGGTCACTCGCTGTAAGATGGGACTCGGGCCAGATGCGCCGGTGCACCTCTTTGGAGCGGGGCATCCCATGATGATGGCGCTTGCCGTATCCCTTGGATGCGATCTCTTTGATTCCGCAGCATATGCGCTGTACGCGAAGGACGGCAGGTACATGACGGTGGACGGCACCTACCATATCGGTGACATGCAGCACCTGCCCTGCTCCTGTCCTGTCTGCGTTTCTCACACGGCAAAAGAGCTTGCCGAAATGGATAATAAGAGCCGTACGAAGCTGCTGGCGGAGCATAACCTCTATGTTACGTTCGCGGAGCTAAGCCTGATCAAGCAGAGCATCATCGATGGCGACCTGATGGAGCTCGTGGAGCGGCGCTGCCGGAGCCACCCGAAGATGCTGTCGGGCCTGAAGCATATGATGGACTATTCGTCATACATAGAAAAATTTGATCCGGCCACTAAGTCGGCGTTCTTTTACCTGGGCTCCGAGTCCGCCAGGCGGCCTGAAGTGATACGCCATAACCTCTTGCTTAACAACCTTTCAGTCAAGGGAAACGCACTCATATCGACCAGGCGTGGCATTGACACAGTCGGATTCGATTCGGTATATCATGTCAAGATGCCTTTCGGCGTATTCCCGGACGAGCTGAATGAGACCTATCCCATCGGCCAGTCTGAAGTGATAAGCGAGCTGGAATGTGAAGGCAGAGATGCTACGCTTGAAAATATCCTGGGCTTCATTAAAAACCATCCCGACGCCACGTTCACGTTCGCATACGACCCGGTCTGGGAATGTACTATGATCGCCGAGGTCGGAAAGGTGGCAACGCTCGTAAAGCTGTAATATTGCCAATAAAAGGCATTTACGGCGTTTTTTTGACCAAATGGGCTGAATTAGGGCCACTAAGACACAAACGTATTTATCAACAGCCATAGCATCTTAACTTATTGGGGCTGTAGGGGCCCAGGTGGATGCTATGGAAGAAACGGTAAAAGTCAACGGCATCAACGTCTGTTATGAGCTACAGGGCAGCGGCGAAGTAGTGCTATTCCTGCACGGCATGGGCTTTTCTCATGCGATGTGGGACAACTCAGTCAAGGCCGCCTCAAAATATTATACGACCTGTGCGCTCGACCTTCCCGGGTTCGGAGATTCCGACAAGCCTGAATCAAACTATGGGCTGTCCTTCTACGTTAATTTCATCAAAGACTTCATGAACGCGACCGGCATCGATAACGCCGCTATCGTGGGGGTTTCAATGGGCGGGGCGATCGCAGCAGCATTTGCGGGAAAGAATCCGGGCAGGGTCAGCCGGCTCGTGCTAACTGCCCCCATAGGCCTGACGCCGCTCTATAAAGGCTTGCCTGGCCTGCCGCTCGTGACCTCCTCGATGTATTTGTTCATGTCGCGGAGCAAGGAGCTTTTCAAATATTTTGCCGAAGGCATGTTTTATAAAAAAGATATGATCCCACACGACATTCTCTGGCAGGAGTGGGCGCGCATGAAACATCCCTCGTACCGTGCTGCGCTGGTCAAGAATGCAAAAAACCTCTCGATAGTAGACCCGGTGTATGAGGCTTCCCTTAAGTTGATCCGGGCACCCACGCTGATCGTATGGGGACGGAATGACATGATCGTGCCTCTCTCCGACGCTTACCGGTATCAGGATCGAATTCAGGGCTCCGAAATGGCTATCCTGGAGAAATGCGGCCATGTGGCGCCGATGGAGCGAGTAGAAGAGTTCAACCGGGCCTTCATGACCTTCCTGGGAAGGGAAGTGCGATATCATGACGACAATCGTATCGGCAAGTTAGTTTGAGCTTCGACAGTTGTGTTGAACAAGTCAAATCTTGTTAAATCATTTGTTCCTTATTGTCGTGATAGATCGTATTACCTGGTTGGTTTGTTATCTGTCCATACGGTAGCACGAAGACACGAACTTTTTTTAGTTTTTTGTATCTTAGTGTAACACCAAAAAAAATTTTGGGTCTTCGTGCTACCGTATGGATAGACAACAAACAGTAAACAATATTCAACACAGTAAGCTCCGACCAAAAACTACTTTTCTTCGTCATTTATTTATCTTAGCAATATTGGTGTTGATCAATGTCCGATCTCTTTGACATGAAAGTTGGCTATTTGACCTTTAGCAACCCCGTGGCCGTAGCGTCCATGGCCGGCACGAGCGATAGCGTGTTCTTCGAGAATTTTCCCGAGGCAGGGCTGTATATTCTAGGCGGGTATAGCATAGACGATGCGACCATGAAAGCTTCGAGGGAAATGTCCGCCAGGGGCCGTAAAGAATTCGTTTCGGACGATATTTTCGCTCTCATGGAGTCCGAGCTTAAAAAAGTCTCCGGCCGGGGCGTCGCGATCGGGCTGAACGTACGCTCCGCAACTCCGGAGCCATACGTCAAGGCTGCCGAGCTAGCGAAAAAATATGGGGCCATGCTAGAGATCAACGCCCATTGCCGCCAGGAAGAGATGCAGGCACTCGGCGTCGGCGAGGTCATGCTTAAGGATCGGATCGGGCTGGCGCGCATCGTCATGGAGGTCAAGAAGACCGGTGTCGTACTTTCATTAAAGATGCGCAGCGGCGTCGTGGAGGATGTCACGCTGCTCAGGGCCCTTGAAAAGGCCGGGCTGGACATCGTGCATGTGGATTCTATGGGAATGAGCGCAAAAGGCGCTAACTTGAACGCCATCAAGAAGATCCGGGACGGCACGAGTTTATTTATCATCGGTAATAATTCTATCACTAATTACGAGACCGCACAGGCCATGTATACGGCCGGGTCGGACATGATCTCAGTGGCCAGGGCTGCCATGAGCGACCCGAAGATCGTAAAAAGCCTGGTGATCTATACAGAGGACCAGCAGCGCCAGACTAGCTGGTATAACGCACCCTCGCACATCTGCAGGGGCGGCGACCTCCGCGGCTTAACGTGGTGTTGTCCGCCTATTAAGGAATGCCCCGTGCACGGCGCGCTATCCCGCGCCAACCTTAGCCCGGAGGAGTTCGCCCGTATTAAGCTGAGCTTTGGCAAGGGCACAAAGCTGGAGCGTGGCAGCACGACCTGTTTTGGCAGCATGGTGTGGTGCTGCAAGTTCAACAAGTCCTGCTACTTGAGAGATGAGTCTATCAAAGAGAACAAGATGGATGATAAGGAATATACCCAGTTGAAAAAGAAGCTCTCGGAAGATATCGTCAGCCATATAGATAAGGATAAGGTCGTCACTTGATATGAACGGCCCTTCTTATCTCGCGCGGTGCGCAGTTCTTGCCATGGCTCTCGAGGTCTCAGGCACGCCGAAGCCCGGCAATATCGATCGTGATCACGATTACGCGGGCACCAAATTTGAAGACTTTTTAGCAGCGGCCATCGGTGTTTTCCCGATACTTGAAAAAGGCTGCAAGGATGGAAGGATCGGCCAACTCATACTTGAAGCGTCCGAAGAGTGTGTCCGCTGGCAGCGTGGCGGTAACACGCATTTCGGCGCGTACATCCTGCTATTTCCACTGCTCAAAGCGGCCTTCGGGGGACATTTGAGCGATCTGCGCTCGAACGCTATTAACATTGTCAAAGAGACCACCGTAGAGGATGCGGTGGACTTTTATAGGGCATTTTCCATGATCGAAGTGCGCATAAAAGCCTCGGGGGACCTGAATGCGAAAGAAAAGAGCCTGGACGTGAGCGACCAGAGCTCCTTCGAGCAGATCCGCAGCCAGGGCCTGACGCTCTTCGACATCATGTCGATATCCGCGAAGAATGACATGGTGGCACAGGAATGGGTAGACGGTTTCTCGCGATCCTTTAAGGCTGCCGAGAAGCTCCTGAAAAAACGGCAGTCGAGCACGATGAACGACGCGACCGTTCTAACGTTCATCGAGCTATTGGCAGAGGAGCCGGACACGTTCGTCGTAAAAAAATACGATATGAACAAAGCAGTCTACGTGCAGGGATTGGCCCTCGACGTGCTGGAGCACCGTATGACACTGAACGAGCTTTCAAACCGGCTTTACGTGGAGAAGATCAACCCGGGCTCGACCGCGGACCTCATCATTGCGGGCATGTTCATAGCGCTATTAAACGGGCTCGAGGTGTGAGCCCATGGACGAGATATTCAAAGAGGGGATCACCGAGGTCATCGTCACGTCCGTATCAAAGTCCGGGGAGCCGAACGCGGCACCCATGGGCGTGGTCAGGCACGGCGACCGGTATTTTATACGAATGTTCCCGAATACGACGACCCTGAAGAACGTCGAAGAGACTGGCTATCTCGTGGCTAATGTGACCACGGACCCGATGCCGTATGTGATCTCGGCATTCGAGAAACTGGAGCCGGGCTATTTTATTCGGGAAAAAGACATGACAGTACCACGGCTTAAGGATGCGGCAGCGTGGGTATATTGTAAATGTAGCGTAAGTGAATACGTCGCACTTGAACCCATTAGCTCTGCGATCGTCGAGCGCGTAGTACCGGTATATAGTCGTGCTTTCCCTGCTATCATCGAGGCGACCATTTTGGGCACTAGGCTGCGATTCGACAAGGGTGGCGAGAGTGAAAAAAAGATACACGAGTATGAGTCCATTGTCCGAAAATGCGGCAGCCCACAAGAGCTAGAGGCTATGAAAAAGCTAAAACAGATATTAAATTTATGATCTGTTAATGACCTCTTTTTGAGAACATGTGTATAATGCCGCCGAGCAATCCCAATATGAAACCTAGTCCCGTCAATAATGCCTTGATGCCGCCAGGCATCGAGCCGACGTTCAGGCCGAATGCCTGTAAGCCATTAATGAGCGCACTATTAAAACCAGGGAATAGCTCAACGATCCAGCCGACAATGTAGCCGAAAATCGCGCCGAAGACGGCGCCTAGAATTACGCCTAAGACCATATGGTATTAATTATATGTTTATGTATATATTTATAAGCCCTTAATTTTTGGTATCAGGATATATTTTTTAAAACCGGTTAAGTACGAGTACTTATTTTAGTCTAAAGTTGATTCAAAGTAACTACAGTAATAATTAACAAAAGTGAAATAGTAAAATGAAAAAGAAAATAGAAGATTTTAAGTTTCTTACTCAGGCTGCTCAGATGGAACAGGCGGATAATATGTGACATCAACCGTAAACGTGCCTGGAGTCACTACAGTAAAGGCGGAATCCGGTTCTATATGATACGTATATACATCTGGTTCTTGCACGTCAACACCCTTTCCATATACGGTATAATAGTACGTCGCAGTGTAAGAGCCTGCATCGAATGTGACCGCATAACCCAATGATACGTCTTCAGTAATCTGATCTAATATAACATTCACTGTAAGATAATTGGTCGGGTCTCCGGTTCTCACCAGGTCTACATGCTGATCGTACATGTTGCCCTCACCCATGTAATATGTTGCACTAGTATCCTGGAAATGGACTGTAACATCTGAAGGTGATATGCTAGGTGACGGGTTCGCTGATTGAATATTGACATTGAGCGTATACTGATTACTGCTCCCAATGGAATCTATGCCATCGACATCAGTAATCGTCAGGTGCACTTGTCCCACATCTGAGTCCATGCCCTCTGGCGTAACAAATATGCCTATAATCTTCTGGCTCTCTCCCGGGCCGAAAGTAACATCCGCACTACTGCTATCCACGGTATTAGAGAACATTAAACTATCAATGTAGTCATTGATATCCGCAGTGATCGTCACATGGGTGGTCCCACTCAGGTCACCGCTGCGATGAACGACAGCAACTGCATCCGGAGTTCTCACTGCACCATACAGATCGACATATTTTGTAATGGTAACTGATGTCGGACTGAAATAAACAACATTTCCCTGGCTTGCCACATAGTTCGGGTTCACGTGTACTTGGTTATCAGAGAACGGCGGGTACGTGATGTAATAACCGAAATCGGTCTTCTTTACTCCATTTGCCCCTGATAAAGTTGGGGTGGGTATCGGAGTCGATGACACTATAGCTGTCGGCGTTACTGAAGCAACAGTTGTCGAAGTCGTTGATGGGGCGACAGGGGTAGGCGTAAGAGTGATCGTGGTCATGGGCGTAGCCGTTACATTGGTGGCTGGCACATTGTTGCCATTGGTTAGCGCGTAGGCGCCTACCAGTATAATTAATAGAATTATTATAGCTGCTAATATCCATTGATATGATATTTTCATAAAATACCTCCCTAAAACCTCGAATAACAGGCTGCAATTTTACAACCGATGGTATTCTTACCATTTATCTCATATTCTGTTATAAATCGGTTATCCGTACCGCATACGTATGAAATACGTATAGTTTGTTTTTCATACGTATGGATAGCTATATGAACCATAAAAATATACTAAAATATTTAGTATAACTAAAAATGGACGGGCATAATAATTATGAAAAAATACAGGATCAATACCACTATTTCCTTGAAACATAATACATTACTTAAAAAGCATGCGGAAAAATATGGGTCACAGCAAAAAGCTATCGAGCATGCCCTGGAACTCCTGGAAAACAACTCAACCCATGCCCCCTCATTATCCCAGGAAGATCAGGTATGGCTGCAAATGGGTAAGGATTTTCGAAACGTATTGATCTTTTTACAGAAGGACAGCTATAAGATGCTGCTGGATAATGCTGACATGGACAAATGTTTAGCGTATCTGGCGAATCAGAAACCGGTGATCTTCTTAATAGAATACTATTATCGCAAGCCTCTAAGCGAATGTAGTTTGAAAGAGATCATGGATGCTATAGTCCTAAAGCTTAAGATTCAAAATTCCTGCGATATGGTAAACTACACGGATGATGGCGACCATTACACGCTGAATATTTCCCATAGCTTTGGCCCTAATCAATCTAAAATACTACAAATCGGAAAAGAAGGCATATTCAACGCTTATGGAGTCAAAACCGAAAGCAAGATCTCGGAAAGGGGCCTTTTTATGAAGATATATAAAAATGTTAATGAGCAGTAATTTTTTTAATCTTACTAAAACTGCTGAACAAGTAGACCTAAAGTGATTGTTCTTTTAATATAAATATTGGAAAAAGTCATTAAAAAATTAAAATATATCTTTAGTTAAAACTACTTTTACAGGCCATACTATTATCGATGGATGCCTGGTAGTTTCACTATTTATTTGCCATATACCGGGTAGCCCTTATCTTTCCATTCTTGAATGCCGCCCTTATAGTCCCATACGTTCGTGAAGCCGAGTTTCATAAACTCTTTGGCTGACTCCGTGCTGACAGGACACTGGTAACTCTGGCAATATACGACGATCAGCTGGTCTTTGTTCATATTGGCCGCGTAGCTGTCGGTCGTACTCAATGGTATGGACACGGCACTTGGTAAATGCTCTTTATTATATTGATCCCGCTGCCGTGCATCCACGAGGACATAGTTCTTATTGCTCTTCGTCAGCTTTACCAGGTCGTCGATATTCATGATATGTACCGGCTGGTCGTCCCCCGTATCCTGCGGTAGCTGGAAATTATTATTCTGCTGGTTATCGCCCGGATAAACTTGCACCGCCCCGGCAACAGGCACCATGCCGAACAGGATCGTCATCGTGCATACTATGACGATCGCTAAAGCGATTCTCATTCCCTTTAATGTCATACTTCCATCCCCTGATGGTCTTTATGACACATGCGCATATATGACTTAGCACATTTTTATGATATCTTTCTCGGGGCTGCGCCTTGATACGCATACGATGGCAAAATGTTAATATTTCCTATTGTATATATAATTAATAATAATCTATAAGGTGAAATTAATGGAGATGCTAGTAGGAGAAGCCCTCGTGGGCGAAGGCAATGAAGTGGCGCACATCGACCTTGCGATCGGGTCAAAAGGCGGGCCTTTCGAGACGGCGTTTTTAACGGCTCTGGCGCAGCCTGAATCGCAGCATACGCCCCTGCTGGCGGTACTTGCGCCGAATCTCATGGCAAAGCCCGCCACGCTGATCGTCAATAAAGTCTCCATCAAGAACGCATCCCAGGCGATGCTCATGTTCGGGCCCGCACAGGCGGCCGTGGCAAGGGCCGTGACCGATAGTGTGGCCGACGGGATCATATCTAAAATAGAGGTCGAAAGCCTGCTGCTTATCGTCTCGGTGTTCATACACTGGCAGGCGGTCGACAAGAAAAAGATATACGATTATAATTATGAGGCCACAAAGCTCGCCATCAAGCGCGCATTCAATAAAGACCCCGGCATCACCGAAATAATATCGAAACGCGATAGCGTGAAACACCCGTTTGCATGAGCCAACTTACTTTTAAGTACAGTTTAGCCTCCGGCGGTCGGGGACTTTATTTTTATGGTTACGCCTCCGGCGGCTGGGTGACTCATTGTCAAACACAGAGGCACAGAGGCACAGCTGACGTTATGGTTATGCCTCCGGCGGCCGAGTATGTATAACTATACGAGTAAACTGATCGATTGATTTAGAAACCATGAAAACCAATTCATCACACAGCCGCCGGAGGCGTAACCATAGCATCAGCTGTGGCTCTGTGGCTCTGTGTTTAATATATAGTCCCTATCACGCTCAAAATTACTGCACTACTTAGCCGCCGGCGGCTTATACAATAAAGTTCGATTAGTAGTAACACGGCTGATCAAGTTCGAATATAATTAAAAACACTATGAATAAGACGATATAATAATTTAGAAAATAAGAGCTTATTAAAACGTGGGGGGAAAATGCTTTTCTCCCTCTGAAAGCACATTATTGGCCCCGCTGCGCCTTCCAGGGCTATGCTCCGCACGCATGATCTCGTACAGTTTTTTCCAGTTCAGCGCGGTCGCTACGCAGCCCGAACGCTCGAGCACGGCACCCATGGAGACGATCTTATACTTGTGCATGAGGTCCAGGCCTTCTTTGACCTCGCACAGGCACCCGACTCCTAAGATCGCTTCCGGGTGATATTTACGTATCATCCTGACGATAAAGCTTGAGCCCGGTACGACGAAAAACATGTAGCCTAATTTTTGTGCTTCCTTCTTAGCCGCCGAGATCTCGCATCGCCCGCAGTCCTTGCATACGATACCTTCCGGCGACAGGCGGGCAGGGCAGTCGACGGAGCGCAGGCATTGTGGCACGAAGATCGCACGCTTAATGAATGGCGTCCTGCGGAAAGCAGACCACATGGCCCGGTTCGTGATATTGATGCTGAGTTTGTCCACGCGTGTATCATCCACGCCGAAAAGCCTGAGAACGGCTTTTATGGGACCTTCGAAAAACACGATGCTGAAGATCATCAAGTTGGGCAATAAAAAATTCCCGGTCTTAAATGAATAAGCCAGTAATACGAGCACGATGAAAATGATAATCAGAGATATCAACAGGGATGCCAGTAGGACCCATCCTGTCACCAATGCAACAAATGAAAAAGCCGAATATAAAGTTTCTGCAAGGTCCATAGAACAAAATAGTTAAAAGGATGAGCATTATATATAGCTTCCGAACACGAGCGTATAGTTATATGCCGTTATCCGGGCTGATTCACAAGCTATATAGCCATGACTTTATATACAGGCCTGAACGACCGGAGAACCGGTAATATTACGATAATCACTTGATATAGTATGCAAGTAAGGATCGACACAGGGCGATTAATATAAGCGGATCATAAAAACCAAATTATGTTTGAGGTGCCATTTTGAGTAAAGAATACCTGCTGGGCAATGAGGCAATCGCACGAGGGCTGCTGGAGAGCTGCGTCGACGTAGCCACAGGCTACCCGGGCACTCCGTCGTCGGAAATACTGGCGGCGCTGGCCCCGTATGCGCGCGCAAATAACTTTCATATCGAATGGTCAGTGAATGAGAAGGTCGCCTTAGAGGTCGCCATCGGCGCGTCGTGGGCGGGCGCCAGGTCCGTGATCACCATGAAGCACGTGGGCTTGAACGTGGCCGCCGACCCGTTCATGACATTATCTCATACGGGCGTCGTAGGCGGCCTGGTGCTGATATCGGCGGACGACCCGTTCTGCCATTCCTCTCAAAATGAGCAGGACAGCCGCATGTATGCGAAGTTCGCCAAGATCCCGTGTTTTGACCCGCAGTCTCCCCAGGAAGCCAAGGACATGCTCATATATGCGTATGAGTTTTCCGAAAAGTTCCAGATCCCGGTGATGCTGAGGCCGACCACCCGTGTTTCACACGCCAAGTCTGACATTGATGTCGAGGGCATCAAGCCAAGGGAGCGTCATATCGAGTTCAAGAAAGACCAGGACCGCTTCGTAGTGTTGCCGAAAAATACGCGCATATTACTGAAAAAACTGAATGCCAAGCAGGACGACATGCGAAAAGCACTGGCAGCTTCCCCCTGGAATCGATTAGATCTAAAGGAGGGCGCAAAACTAGGCATCATCGCATCTGGCGTGGCTAGTGTTTATGCTGAAGAAGCTATGGAGACGCTAGGCACCAATGTCTCATATCTCAAGATCGGCGCATACCCCATCGACCCGTCACTCATCAAGAAACTCGCAGATAGTGTCGAGCGTATTCTGATCCTGGAGGAATTAATGCCGGTCGTGGAAGAGCAGGTAAGGATGTACGCTGCTCATGTCATGGGCAAGATGACGGGAGAAGTGCCCAACGAGGGCGAGTTCGACCCGGTTTTAGTCTCTAATATTATTCGAAAGGCGGCCGGTAAGCCGCCGGTCGCGGCATCCGACGTACAGATCGGGATCGAATTACCCCAGCGCCCGCCGGCGCTGTGCCCAGGCTGCCCGCACAGAGCCACGTTCTATGCACTGCGAAGTGTCTTCAAGGACGAATCCATATTCGCCAGTGATATCGGCTGTTATACGCTAGGCACACAGCTATCGGCCGTCGACACGTGCATTTGCATGGGCGCCAGCATTACAGTTGCATCCGGCCTGAGCTTTTCCGGAATTAAAAATAAGATCGCCTGTACGATCGGGGATTCCACGTTCCTGCATACGGGCATACAGGGCTTGATGAATGCCGTATACAATAAGGCGAACATCACTGTGGTCATTTTAGACAACCGAACCACCGGCATGACCGGCCACCAGCCCAACCCGTCCACCGGCGTGAACATACTGGATGAGCCGACGACGGAAGTCTCCCTTGAAGCCATCGTAAAGGCATGCGGTGTCGAGCATTTACAGATCATCGACCCGCTAGATCTGGAAACATCTAAGGCTGCATTCAAGAAGGCCTATGAAACTGAAGGCGTAAAGGTCATTGTCGCCAAGCAGCCGTGCATTATCACGGCCAGGCGCATGGGCATCCGAAGAAAGCAGTTCGAGGTCATCGAGGACATTTGCGAAGGCTGTAAGCGCTGCGTGAAGATGGGCTGCCCCGCAATGGAAATCCATGGTGGCAAAGCAGTGATCAATGAAATGTGCGGGGGCTGCGGACTGTGTACGAAGGTGTGCCAGTTCGGCGCCATCAAGACGAGAGGTGTATAACATGGTAAAATATGATCTTCTCATCGTCGGAGTTGGCGGCCAGGGCGTTATTCTGGCATCGGACATCATAGGGAGAGCCGCGGTCGCGGAAGGACTTTCCATACGGGCGGCGGAGACGCACGGCATGGCCCAGCGAGGCGGCGCCGTGGAGAACCACATCCGTCTCGGATGCAAATATGGTACGTTGATACCTGCTCACGGCGCAGACTGCCTCATGAGCATGGAGCCACTGGAAGCGCTGCGCTTCGCGAAGTATGCAAGCCCAAAGGGCATCGCTATCATCAATACTGAGCCGATCATACCGGTCACCGTGGCTACAGGTAAGATACCATATCCTGAGATTGACGTCATTGTGGACAAGATGAAGGGGATCTGTGCCGAGGTTAAAGCTGAAAATTACTCGGCCCTGGCGAAGAAAGCCGGTGCAGCACAAGCCTTGAATGTCGTCATGCTCGGCGCGGTATCAAAATACCTGCCCCTCAAGCCCGAAACGCTCAAGGAAGCGATCGCGCGATCAGTGCCGCCAAAGACCGTAGCCATAAACGAAAAAGCCTTCGATCTCGGGCGAGACGCGTAAGTATTCAAAGTTTATACCGATTTTTTGTATAAACTTTGGACTGTCGAAGGCGTATATTAAAAACGAATTTTTTTTCATTCTTATTTATGGTAATCAACGTTACACGAAAGCTTTTAATAGGTTTAAACATACCACTATGTACAAACTTATACATAGGAGGCCTTAAGTGAACGGGCAATCGTCAACTAGAGGCAGCGTAAATAGTCACAAGGCTATGAACGATATCACTTTTATGCCCAGAAAAGAGCTGGAAGCTTTACAGAGCAAGCGGCTCCGGGCTGTCGTTAAAAATGTCTACGAAAATAACGCTTTCTATAAAACAAAATTCAATGAGCTAGGCATCACTCCGGATGACATCAAGGGCATCGAGGATATCCATAAATTACCATTCACAGAAAAGACAGACTTCAGGGACAATTACCCGTACGGGCTGCTGTCGGTCCCGAAAAACGAGATCGTGCGGATGCACGCCTCCTCTGGTACGACTGGAAAGCCGACGGTTGTCTTCTACACGAAAAACGACATCAAGACATGGGCCCGGATGTTCGCCCGCTGCCTGGACATGGCAGGCGTAACGAAGGACGATGTTTTCCAGGTAACTCCGGGATACGGATTATTTACGGGCGGCCTGGGCTTCCACTATGGCGGCGAAGAGCTGGGCTGCATGGTCATACCCATCGGGCCCGGCGACACGCATAAGCAGATCGAAATGATGCGCGATTTTGGCACGACAGTACTGGGGGGCACAGTCACGTATTCCCTGAGGATCGCGGAAGTTTGTAAAGAGATCGGCATCGACCCGAAGAGCATCGGGCTTCGCGTCGGCGTCTTCGGTGCCGAGCACTGGTCGAACGGCATGCGTGACAAGATCGAGGGCATCTTCGGGTTCGAGGCTTTCGATATTTACGGGATGACCGAGATGTTCGGCCCTGGCATTGGCCTGGACTGCCCCAAGCACGAGGGCATCCACATCTGGGAAGACCATTTCATACTGGAGATACTGGACAAGAATGGCGACCAGTGCGACGAGGGCGAGCGCGGGGAGATCGTTCTTACGACGCTCACGAAGGAAGGCATGCCGCTGCTCCGCTACAAAACGCGGGATCTCAGTAAACTACTCGGCTATTGCTCCTGCGGCAGGACATGCAGGATCATCGACCGCGTAAGCGGCCGGACGGATGACATGGTCATAGTCAGAGGCGTCAACGTGTTCCCGGGACAGATCGAGTCTGTCTTGATGAAGTACCCGCAGGTAGGGCCCGAATGGTATGCCTATGCATATCGCAATGAATACGGCTCCATGGACCATTTGCAGATCAAGGTCGAGACGACGGGGACGACAAAGGATCTCCTGCAGATCCGGGATACGATGATCCATGAGCTGACATCTACACTCATGGGCTTGAAGCCCGAGCTGGTCTTCGTGCCGGTCGGCACGCTGCCCCGTCAAGAAAAAAAGACCAAACGGCTCATCGACCAGCGAACGTAAGGGTATCTCAACCCTTACGACTCACTTATTTTTCAGGACTCTATACGCTTAACATGCAATAGTTTTAAGATGCTCCTCAATCTACTATTATGATGTGGTTTGCATGCAGAAAGATATCCTTTACTTCGATGCGCCCGGTGAGCAAAACACCAACGAGACGCTGAAAACGGCCAGGGAGAAGGCTCAAAAAGCAGGCATCAAGCGCGTGTTCGTGCCATCTAAAACAGGAAATACAGCGCTGAAGGCGTATAATCTTTTCAAGAGCACCGGCATATCGCTGACCATCGTGGGCACCGACCCGGCCTTGTTCGCGGCCGAAGCCCGGGAAGCGATGAACAAGAATGGCACGAGGATCTGTTTCTATAAGGATATTCCTTACACATACCCACAGGATATGAAAACCGCTTATCGCCGCATGGGCGAGGGCTTTAAAGTGGCAGTAGAGCTGGGCATGATCGCCGCTTATCTCGACGAATCCGTCGCCGATGAAGTCATGTGCCTCGGCGGCACGAAGAAAGGCGTCGACACGGCGCTCATCATCAAGCCTGCGAAGTCGGACGCGTTCGAGCAGCTTGAAGTAAGAGAAATAGTGGCGAAGCCGCGTATAATCAAAGTTGTATAATAAGAGAATAGAAGGCGATTTTTCATACGCCTTCAAATTTATATTTTGCCGACTTCTTCCGGAGTAACGAGCCTGATCTTAGCCGCCTTGAGTACTTTCTGGGCTTTAGCCACGTCATCCACTCGGATAATAAGCAAAGCAAGCTCAGTCTTCGTCACGAATGCATACGCGTAGTCGATATTTACACCATTACTTCCGAGCGTGCTGGATATCTCGAACAATCCGCCCGGCACGTCCTTCATCTCGACGCCGATGACCTCCGTCTCCGATACGGCGAACCCCTGCTTCTGTAGCGTCTTATACGCCTGATCCGGGTCGTCGACGACCATCCTGATGACGCCGAAATCTCCGGCTTCGGCGATGGTAAACGCGCGAATATTTATCTTTCCTTTCGACAGCGTATCCGCTATCTTTGACAGCCTGCCTGGCTTGTTCTCGGCGAACAGCGATATCTGCTTTATCGTGCCACTCATATAGAAGCCTCTGCTATTTAACCCCTTAAATCTTTCTTTTATCGATCACTTTCTGGGACTTGCCCATCGATCTCGGCAGCGTGCCGGTCTCGACCAGCTCTACCTTTGTCTGTAAGTTCAATACCTTTTTCAGCTCGTACTGGATCTTTTTCTCGAGCTTCATGAGGTCGGCGATCTTATCGCTGAACGCCGTCTTTCCCACTTCGACGCGGACCGTCAGGTCATCCAGCTCGCCATTCCTTTCGGCAACGATCTGGAAGTGCTCCCCGACCTCGGGTATGGTCATCAGTACTGACTCCACCTGGCTCGGGAACACGTTGATGCCTCTAATAATAAGCATGTCATCCGTACGGCCCGTGATCCTCATGATCCTGGGATGGGTACGGCCACACTTGCATTCCTCATTATTCAGGATCGTGATATCGCCGACACGGTACCTGACCAGCGGCAGCGCCTCTTTGGACAGCGTAGTGATGACAAGCTCGCCTTTCTGGCCATCCTTGACCTGATCGCCGTTCTTGTCGATGATCTCTAACAGGAAATGGTCGGCCCAGACGTGTATGCCGTTCTGCTCATTACATTCCGTGAATAGCGGCCCGGACATCTCCGAAGTTCCATAAATGTCGTACGCTTTAATGCCCATCGACTTCTCGATCCTGTTGCGCGTCTCCAGCGACCAGGGCTCTGCCCCCAGCACGGCACAGCGAAGGTCTGTATCGTCCTTGATGCTGATGCCCATCTTTTTTGCCACTTCGTCCATGTGCAACAGATAAGATGGTGTACATGCGATGGCCGTCGCCTTCAGGTCTTTCATGAGCTCGATCTGGCGCTCCGTGTTGCCGACGCCCATCGGGATGACGCTCGCGCCGACTTCCTCTGCGCCGTAGTGCGCGCCCAGGCCGCCGGTGAATAGGCCATAGCCATAGCTGACCTGCATGATGTCGCCCCTGCCGATGCCGCAGGCTGTAAACGCCCGCGCCAGGGAATTTGACCACATGTCGATGTCGCCCTTTGTATATCCCACGACGGTGGGCTTGCCGGTCGTTCCGGACGAGACGTGGAACCGGACCACCTGGTTCAGGGGGACGCAAAACATGTTCGTAGGGTAGTTGTCACGTAAGTCCTTCTTGTAGGTGAACGGGAGCTTCGTGATATCTTCCAGCGTTTTTATATCCGAGGGCTTTACTCCGGCCTCGTCAAACCTGCTGCGGTAAAAACGTGAGCAATTATAGACATTTTCCACAAGCTGTCTCAATTTGCGGAGCTGTATCGCATGCAGCTCTTCCATCGGAGCTCTTTCGACTTGAGAGTTCCAATAATCCAGCATCACCATGTGTAAACCTCAGTTAATCGTATGACAGGTCTCTATTTAAAAGCTTGGTACATCAATGTACGTATTCGAAGGGACCTGTCAGTATCAGGCGGGCAGAATATCGCCCGCACAATTGTTCAAATGCTCGTCCTCAGGTCGATGACCTTCTTGCTTTTGCCCTCTACGCGCGGGAGACTCCCCTTATCCACCAGGACAACCTTCGTGCGCAGGTTCAGCGCATCTTTCAGCTTTCTCGCAACCGCGCCCGTGACCTTTTGCAGGTCCCCTAGCTCTCCCGAGAACGCCTTGTCGCTCATTTCTACGCGGACGGTCATCTCGTCCAGGTGATTAACGCGCTCCAGCACGACCTGGAAATACTCTCCGACTTCGGGCATATCCATGAGCACGTGCTCGATCTGGCTCGGGAACACGTTCAGGCCCCTGATGATGAGCATGTCGTCCGCCCTACCGTAGAACTTCGAGATCTTCACGGAGGTGCGGCCGCACTCGCATTCGCCCTCCATCAAAGTCGTAATGTCTCCCGTCCTGTAGCGTATCAGCGGCAGTGCTTCCTTGCATAGCGTCGTTAGCACAAGCTCGCCCTTTTCCCCGGGCGCACACTGCTCGCCATTCTTATCCAGGACTTCCACGATGAACGCGTCTTCCCAGATGTGCAGGCCGTTCTGCTCCTGGCATTCGAAACCGACACCCGGGCCCATCATCTCCGAAAGGCCGTACGAGTCATATGCCTTGATACCGAAAGTCCTTTCCAGGTCTTTACGGGTGTTCACGGACCATGGCTCAGCCCCGAACACCCCGATCTTCAGAGGCAGCTCGCCCGGCTCGATGCCCATGCTGCGCGCTGTCTCCGCGATATAGAGCGCGTAAGACGGTGT
The DNA here is from genome assembly GCA_963780665.1 of uncultured Methanocellaceae archaeon. Lineage (GTDB taxonomy): Archaea > Halobacteriota > Methanocellia > Methanocellales > Methanocellaceae > Methanocella. The sequence goes on from CAWACJ010000008.1 coordinate 133,933, forward strand.
CGCGTGCATGGCCGTCACGCCGAAATCCTTGATCATCTCGATCTGCTTGTGCGTACTGCCCGTGCCGCTCGGGACGACGGCACATCCCAGACGCTCTGCGCCTGCATGGATGCCCAGGCCGCCTGTGAACAAGCCATAGTTCGCGGCGTTCTGGAATACGTCGCCCGGCCTGATGCCTGCCATGAAAAAGCAGCGGGCCATCAGGTTCGCCCACGTTTCAAGGTCTTTTTGCGTATACCCTACGACTGTAGATTTACCGCTGGTGCCCGATGAGGCATGTATGCGCGACACTTTTTTCATCGGCACGGCGAACATCCCGAAGGGATATGTATCACGCAAGTCTGATTTTTTAGTGAATGGTAACTTGTGAACGTCGTCGAGCGTTTTTATATCGGCGGGCTTTAAGCCCATTTCATTAAATTTTTTATTGTAAAAGGGAACGTTTTTATAGGCACAGCCGAGCGTCTTTTTCAGCCTCTTCAGCTGAAGCTCTTGCAGGTCGCTGCGCTTGATCGTCTCCATCTTTGGGTCCCAATACTCCATGGAATTACCTCTGGTATGATGTATGCTACCATATAACTTAGAAGAGCATATAAAGCTATCTATATACAGGCATGATACTTGTATTTCTCGCCCGTCCCAGATGAAAAAGAGGCATTAAGGATCGCTAGCAAATATCTTTGCGCATAAAAGGGCAAAGAATGGCAGCGCCAGCACCCAATAATGCAGGTATTGCCGGATGAGAATGGTCAGTGCGAAACAGACCCCGGCCAATAAGAAATAGACTTCCTCGTTCTTGAGCTGATGGTCTTTGAAGACTCCGGCGAATGCAAAAAAGATCAAAGAGGTGAACATGCTCGAGGCCATCGCGAGGCTCGGCAGCAGCATCAATGGATCACTCTGGTAATTTGCGATCCCGCCGGTATCCGCCTCACCTATGTACGTGCCGGATACACCGAAGCTCCAATATAATGCAGCATCCAGCGCTTGCCTGCCATAGGTCGCCAGGATCGCACCGAAGATCACGGTAAGGGGGAGCGCGACACCTGCCAGAAAGGCGGGCGCATGTCTTAGCTCCTTATTCATGTACAGTGCGATAAGCAACAACGGCAGAGCGATCAGTGCGTACTGCTTGAAGCCGATGGCGATCCCAAGGCTCAAGCCGGCAATAAAATAATGCTTGTTTTTACCGCACAGCGCAAAATACGTGGCTAAAAGTATGAAAAGGACTGTGAATGGCTCTGTCATGACGAAATAGCCCTGCGCCCAGCCGATGTTCAGGACGAAAAGCAGCCCTGCCACAAGCCCGGCGAACCGGCCGTATAGGTCCCAGCCGATCTTCATGACCAGGGCAGCGCTGATCATGTCGCATAAGCCCACAAGCAGCATCCCGCCTAAAAACTTCTGGCCAAGCAGCAGGGGCAATGTCAGGGTAAAATAGATGAGTGGAGGCTTAGGGTCTTGAAAATCGACGTAGGGCGTGGCACCACTTATGATGGTCTGGGCCATCTTGTAAAATTGGTCGGTGTCATAGTTCATCCCGTCATACATGAAAAATGACGAGATATACAGCATCAGCAGGATGATGACACCGAAGAATAATATAGCGCAGGCAAAGTATGTACGGTCCGATAGTCCTTTTTCGAACTTCAGCTTCTTTTCGGTTGAGACTTCAAAAGCTATGATCATCAACTGCCTGAAATTTTTATATATTCTGTCAGCGGTCAGAACTCATATAAGCTTCCGTATGCTGACGTTAGCCTGCTGATAGCGCCTGGTATGCCACAGGCATACTGTCGAAGGAACTATAGTAAGATGCTAAAGAGCGTATATAAAAGTTTACTAGCCGCATGGTATGCCCGTATATAACATTACCGATATCGGGATGGGCTTTGGTTTTTTATATAACGAGCAGCAGACCAGTGCTTACGTTATATACCTAAGCATATTGACTTATGATTCTTCCCGATAAGCATTGCCTTCTATATGTAAATTCTGATTTTCGGGCAGCGTCACCAGGTTGAAGACGCCATGGGCCTCGCTCAGGTCGAATACATCCGCATAATCCAGCATGGTCTGTTTTAAGTCCTTGCTAGCCATGAGTCCCTGCAAGTCCGAAACAGCCTTATTCAGGTTCTCCATGTCCGCGTCCTCTTTGTAGATGATGACCATCTCTTTCATGGGGGCGTAAGCGATCACGTGTTTTCCAAGATCTACGCGTAGCTGCTGTAGCAATCCTTTGATGAACGCGGGATGCACCATGATGTCACAAGCGTTATTGCTAAGCGCGCCCACGATCACGTCCTTGCCGAACACTCCGGCGTGCGCTTCCACGTTCAGCCTTAAGCTGTCCAGTTCCTTTTCGAAGATCTCGTCCAGCGCGTTCCTCTCCACGAGCCACTGCGCCAGGTCCGTTTTTTTAACGGGCTCCGTATGCTCGCCGCAGGAGACATAGTACAATACTACGGCGTTTTCCTTTTCTTCAAAAACATAATGCATGGCGTTCGGCGTCTGCTTCAGCCATGAAGATGGCTCTATCGACTTAAGGATCAGCGCCTCTTTACCACATTTAGCACAGGTCGGCTGGAACGACTCGCTCTTATTCAGGGATTCCCGTAGCTGTGACACGATGATGCGATCGCCATTCTTTGGTATTACACCATAGATGTCTACTCTTTCGGAAAGGCCGTTGCGCGGGTTGATGACTTCCATCCCGTCATCGTCGACCGCGAAATCGTAGGTGGGCATTTCCCGCCGAATATTTTTATATAATCCTTCTGCGGCATATATCCGGTTGAGCCCGAAATCGATCTTCTCGTCCACGATCTCCTGCAAGCTCCTGCCACGATAGACTGCCTCTTTTAATAGCTCTTTTAGCGAAATATTAGCGTAAAACGGCTTCTTCTCGATACGGCATACGTCATCCTTCATGAAGAATTCGATGTCCTGGCTTTTAAGCGTATTTTGCATGACCAGGCGTAGTATGGATATGTCCATGACCGCCACCGCGTCTACGCGTCCGCTTACGATATCGTCCACGTTATCCGGCATCCATTCCTCGTACGTATCTGTAAAACGCTCCTGATCCTCGCCCAGCTCTTTTAGCCTGATGACGACTGCGGAGCTACCGGGCCAGTCCGGGCCGGTGATCTCCCGCATGCTCGCCTCAGTATGGGCGCTTTCGGCGGGTATCGCGACGATGGTGTAGCCTTCCTCGATGTTATACAGTTGAATGGTCTTCGTCTCTTTTACCGTGGCAAGTGCGTGCCGCCAGCATTCCCTGGGACTTAACACGTGCCCGAAGACCTTGTACATGTACCGCAGGTCCATGCAGTTGTCGATTTGCTGGCGCTCTCCTTTTAGGTTCATGGCGTAAAATGCCACGAACTCACTGCCGGAAGTGATCTCCGCCTGCAGGTCGAGCCCGGTGTCGTTGAAAAAGTGGCTATACAGTGCCGTAATGATATTATTGTAATTCAGCTTGTTCCCGCACACGCAGGCATGCGTCTCGAAACGATATCCTGAGACCGCGCGCATGAACGTGTCCATGGTCAAGTTCTGGAAGAACAGCGGCTTTAGGACCGTGCTGTTATGCCCGCACCTGGGGCAGTAGAACGTGAAAATGGCCCCGTCGTGATGTTTTTTCTCGGTGATGGCGTACAGCCTTGTCTCGATAAGCTTCTCTATGTACTTAGGATTTAGCTCAATCCTTTCCTCATCCGCCGACATAATGAACATGGTAATATCGTAATCATATGTTATAAGCTTTTTTCCCATCGAATCAGATATTGGGCTAACGTTAAAGCGTAAAGTTAAAAAGTAATCATTATTTCAGCTTTAAATGATTAAATAACGAAAAAAACAATGCAAATGTAAATAAAAAGAAAAGGTTTGGCGTCCCTTTTGGTTTTTTATGTTCGTACGTGTAAAAATTAAAAGGGTGAAGCGGAGTCCGCTTCACTTGATGACGTCGATGATGGACTTGGATACTTTAGTGCTTCCGCCGCGCATGTTCAGCCTGCCCGCCGGAGCGCTGTCATCCGCCATTGCGGCTGACTTGTTACCCTTGCCCATGATCTGCGGCGACTGTACGCCGGTCATGATGGCCATTACTCTGACCTTGCCTTCGAATTCTTTCTGGACCCTTGCGCCCCAGATGACGTTTGCGTGGGAGTCCAACTCATACGTTAAAGACTCTGCAATGTTCTCTGCTTCTCTTAGGGTCAGGTCCGGTCCGCCGGTGATGTGCACAAGAGCTCCGGTCGCGCCGCGGTAGTCCACGTCCAGTAACGGGTGGTTCAGCGCTGTCCTGACAACGTTGTCGGACTTGTCCTGGCTCTTTGTCTCGCCGACGAGCATGACTGCGACGCCGCCTCCGTTCATGATGGCCTTCACGTCTGCGAAGTCCAGGTTAATTAATGACGGCCTCGTGATAGTCTCGGAAATACCTTTGACTGTCTCGGCGATCAGCTGGTCCATGACCGAGAATGACTGCTCCAGGGGCAGGTTCGGCACGAACTCGAGCAGCCTGTTGTTGTCGAGCACGATGACCGTGTCCGCTGCTGCCCTTAAGTCGGCTATGCCCTCTTCTGCTTTTACCATCCTGGCTCTCTCAACCTTGAATGGCGTGGATACCATGCCCACTACGATGGCGCCCTGTTCTTTCGCGACCTGTGCGACGATCGGTGCCGTTCCAGTGCCTGTTCCGCCACCCATGCCTGCGGTGATGAATACTAAGTCTGCGTCCTTTAAAACTTCCTGTAACGTGCTGCGAGCGAGCTCTGCGGCCCTCTTCCCTATCTCCGGGAAACCGCCTGCGCCCAGGCCTCTCGTTAAGGATTTGCCGACCAGGATCTTCTTGTCGGCCTTGATCACGTCAAGGTGCTGCTTATCCGTGTTCACTGCAATAGTTTCCGCACCATCGACACCAACGTTGTATAGACGGTTGATGGTGTTGTTACCGGCTCCGCCGCATCCTACGATCTTGATCTGGGGGAGACCGAAATCTTCAAAATCATTACCTGCTGTGTTTTCTCCCTTGTCGTTTCGGTACTCACGTTCCATTTCCGTGTATTTTAGTGCTTCCTGCACAGTTGATTCCATAGTCATATTTTTAATCCCATCCCCAATTGTTTCATGCGGAACCATACTCGAGCCTATGAAAGACACAGGCGCATGGGCCGCTTTCGCATTTTCACTCAAGTCGTCCTTGTTGGGATGCGTGGACGTGTTTGTTTAAGTGGGCCTAAGAATCAGCCCGAATGGAATAAAACTGGAGTAATCCGTATCGAAACACTCGATAGCTTTCGCTGAATATCAACGTATGTAGACGAGATAATCTCATCAACAACTCCAATCCAATCCCTAAATATTTATACGCATATTCGGATATTTAAGCTTGCTGGACCTTGAGCATTTGCAGTGAATATGTTTGGCCTGCAAGCAATTAATTTTTGTAAATAAAAGTATATGGATTCATTGCCATAATTAAAAAAATATCGCCGTATAGCTATCTTAAGTTGTGGGCATCAAACATCATTTTTTCTTCTTCAATAATTTCAGCCCGTAGAATAATGCAATGACTTGTGCGATCACGACGGCGCCAACGAAGATGTAGAGGAGCAGGCTTACTATCGAAACAGGAAAGCCTGGCTGGTCTGTCGGCTCGACGGTATTAGTGATCGTCGGAGTGATCGTCGGGGTTTTCGTGGCCGTGGGCCTCGAAGTAGGCTCTACCGATGTCACGGGAGTCGGTGTTATCGTGAGCGTAGGCGTAGGCGTAGGCGTCGGGCTTGCCGTCACAATGGCCGCGGATGAGAAATACAGGTCCATGGACGCTTTATTGCCGGAAAAATAGTGGACCCATGCCGTGATCGTATTATTTGCCGGCATCGCGCTGGCAGGGAACCAGCCATAATTTACGTATGCTTTTCCTCCGCTCGTGGTCGCAGTTGTCGACTGCCTGCCTTCCTTATTAAGCGATCCGTTCCTGGATGTCCAGCCCGGCTCATCCACCGTAAAATCTACAATGGTACCGTCCGGTGCTGGCTGGCCTGAAGAATCATACACCGTGGCGGTAATTTTGGCACATTTATCATCTTTCATGATCGATGATAACATTTCGGCGGAGATCGAGATATTCGTCAGGCTGGTCTGGATGATCCCATTCACTTTCAGCGCGTTATCGCCGACCGCGAGGCCGAACGGGGGAGTGTAGCTGTTCCCGTACTGCACCTTAGATGAGTAGATCTTATAAACAATGCCGCCCCTGCCGTCGATCGATGTGTTTGACAATAGGTCGTATGTGCCATTAACGTTATCAAACCGGAAATTGCCTCCGGAATCAGTGTTAGTGTTCGCGTATACCTGTGACGGGTCGGATGCGTTCACGATTGAAACATAAGCGTTATCAACGGGCACATTATCTTGCGATATGACTTTACCGGATATGCTGCCGGAAAAACCGTTAACGGCCGGCGGATAGGCTAATGCGGTCGGAATTACAAAGGACATCACCGACAGGACTATTAGCGCCGCCAGTGCCGCTGTAACGATACATTTCATGGGCACTACCTTTCGTTAGAATCAAATCAATCCATATAGATTTGACCGTATGTATGGATTGCATACTTACTAGGTATGTTTTGCATATTCAACTGATATACGATACGATTGTTACTACATTCCATAGCTTCTTATCACTCGCTGTAGGTTCGTGTGTATATTATCCTTCTGTATATGATTCTTATGGTTTGTATAGATAATGATAGACTCATACTGAAAAATACCCATCCTGCGCAAAATTATTATTTTATGCAGAAAAGAAACCCTCCCTAGCCCCCATCTCATGTTTGTGCAATTATGTGCTCAGTATATGAGACTTATAGAGTATAATGAAGCTCTCATTACCTATTTGTATGTTAACTCTTTATCGCAAGATTACTCTATTCGTCGGGATAGCCTTAATAAGCTATAGCCGGTAGCATAACCACGCACTGGGCGCCCTTCGTGTTATCACCAGGCTTCCGGTGCTACACACCCGCTCTGTATTTAGGATAGCTACCATATCCGCCATCATGGTTCTTTCCATCGCGTTTTTTTGTTGTCAATTATTTTATATGCTTGAGCAGTCCGTCACATGGTGAGATTTGATGGTTGGAATTAAAAGAGAAGTCGAAGGAACTAAAAAGGAAGCCGAGGGCAAAATGAAGGAAAAAGCTGGCAGAGCCATGCATAAGCACGGCCTTAAGGTAGAAGGCAAGGTAGAAGAGGTGAAAGGAAGGGTCGAAAAGAAGGTTGGAGAGTTCGAGAGGAAGCACGGCGACTGATTATTTTCAGACATGGTGTTTCAAGAAACACTCGGGTAGCCGGGCGCGTTCGATCACCCATTGTACACACGAGCAACAATTAAGAGATACCGTCGGTCTTGCCTTGCCCGGCTACTGACTGGACCAATTAAGTCATACTCCCGTTTAAACGGCTTTTTATAGACCGATAATTATTCGCTAAATCGATGTACGTACAATGTAACTTGATTTTCCACCGACTTTGTTCTGTGATGCTCTCATGATATATCGGAATATTCTCTTATTTTTTGTTTTTTTCGTTAGATAGGTTAACTTAATACAGATTTATGATTCGGTCTGAGGGGAAAATTTATGGCTGGAATGAAAAAGGAACTCGAAGGGGCCCAGAAGGAAGTAGAGGGCCGGATGAAGCAAGAATCGGGCAAAATGAAGCAAGATGTCGGCAGAGACATATACGAGCGGGGTGAGAAAAATAAGTTTGCTGGCGAGAAAAAACAGTTGGAGGGCTGGGAAGTCCTGGGCGAGATGGAGGAGGATGTCGGCAGGATCAAGCAAGAGATCGGCCAGACACTTTACCAGCGGGGTGTGGATAAAGAGATAATTGGCAAGGTCGAGGAGCGAGTCGGCAATGTCCAAAAGAAGCTGGGTGAAGTTGAGAGAGACATAGAGGGAATAAGGAAAGAGGTAGAAGGAACTGCCAGACACGCCGGCGGCCGGATGATGGCTGAGGCGGGCAAAGAAATGAGCAGGCCTGGCATGGAGATCAGGGGCAAGATGGAAGCGCTTGCAGGCAAAGGCGAAGCGAAGCTTGGCGAGTTCGAAAGAACTCCAAAGCATTAAATTTTTATTTTTTATCGCTCACAACCCGGAACAGGCTATTAAAATGGATATATTATAATACTCATTGGTGATCAAATAATGGTGGAAAATGTAGGGGATACAACCGGTAATGTTGCTAACATGATCAGGTCGGCATGGCGCGGCCTATGGTGGGACATGCTCCTGTTAAGTGTCATCGCGATCATCTTCGGGCTTCTGGTTTTCTTCATGCCCGGCCTGTCGATCGCGGTCTTCGTGTTATTGTTCGGGTTCTATGCCTTTGCCGTCGGCATATTGATGCTGCTGCAAACGGTAACAGTCAAGGACGGAAAATGGTGGGTACGGCTTTTAGGGAGCATCGTCGCCTTTGCGGCGGGCGCTGCCGTGTTCGTATGGCCTAGCATTACCGCACTTACGCTGCTGTATGTTATCTCGTTCTACTTAATCTTCATCGGTGCTCTGCAAGTGATCTCGGCCATCGAGCTGCGCAGGGTGTTCTCGGGAGAGTGGCTGTACTTTATCAGCGGTATCCTTTCGATCATCGTCGGGGTCCTATTGATAATGAGGCCTTTAACGGGGGCCATCGCCCTGGCACAGACGATCGGTATCTTTGCCATCGCTTACGGCTTAATAATCGGATTACTCGCGTTAAGGCTCCATGGAACCATGGCCAGGATTGCAGAGCCTACTTAAAAGTCGTTCATAACGCGCTAGGGATACAGCGTCACTATTTTTTATTTTTTCTTTTGAGGACATGTAGGGCACACTTTTTGCCGCCAATCTCTTGATATCAGCTACTATCGCTTGGATCGTATCAGTTTTTATTTGTATAAGAGGCTTTTTTAGACAGATCTTATGAATTTACTTGACGATCACTGTACGTATCGGCCATCTTTAGGATGGGGGTTTTTGGATCGTATCGCTAATTTATTTATTTAGAACTTGTAAAACTCCGATAATCGTCACTAATTATTTTATCAATGTTTATTATTCCTTGTATTGTAGGGGGAATTTTATGGAAATTAAGAAATTAGCAGTATTCGGTGTTCTAGCGCTAGCTGCAATAGTCTTGGCTATACCCGCCGTATCCGCCTGTTTTGGCGGCTGTGGCTTTGGAGGACTTGGCTGGGGCGGCTGGGGTGGCTGGGGCCTTGGCGGTCTTGGCTGGGGTGGCTGGGGCGGTTGCGGCGGATGTGGCCTCGGTGGGCTTGGCTGGGGCGGCTGGGGCGGCTGGTGGTAAACACCACCCCCCGGTGATTACATCACCGGCTGGAATCCCGATCAACCACACGGAAAGATGAATAGGGGATGAATACGGATTGGTAGGTGAAACTCGCCTACCACCTTTTATAATTAGATTGACAGGCTATGGCCAATAACTCCCCGGGGCCCGTCCAATGGAAATAATACCGGGTGGAGGCATCGTGAAAAATGCTCTGGATGGTTCCAATCCATTGTCCAGATCACTCTACATCCGTACACGATGTCTTCATCGGCTACATTATTTATGATTCCCATTGACCTTTCTCATAAAATCGGCGAATATTAACATTTTGGAACCCTCATCTATTGAGTGCTTTGATAACCTATAAGCTCTCATACCGGAATGTATCGTGTATGGCAGCGGCAACCGATGGCCCATCGAACGGATTGGCGAAGATGTTCGAGTTTACGAAGTATAACCTGATCAGCTTTAGCGATGCGGTCTTCGCCATCGCCATTACGCTGCTGGCCATCGACCTCAAGATCCCCGAAGGCCTCGCGGGAGGCGGAGGCTATTACCTACTTTCTGCGCTGTTCAACCTTTGGCCTAACTTTCTCAGCTATGTCATCAGCTTCGGCCTCATAGCCGTGTATTGGTATAACTACCACAAGATCATCCACTATGCTGCCGAAGTTGACGATTATATGATTTCTTTGAACATCGTGTTCCTGTTCTTCGTCACGATCATGCCCTTCGCGGCTTCGGCGCTCGGCCGGTATGGCAATGACAGTATCGCCGTGGTCCTCTACGCCGCCTGGCTCGCATTAGGCAGCGCGGTGTTATTCTTGCTGTGGCGGCACATACAGCGGAAGTACTTGCTGGTTGAGATGGCGTTAAACAAAAGGTATTTTGATTACCTTTCTGTACGTACCCTGTTTTCCATCTTTGTTGCGCTCCTCACTATAATACTCGCCATATTCAGCCCGTTCATCGCCTTAGTTTTTCTCTTACTGGACCCGATCTCGACCTGGCTCGGCCCAAATCTATTTTACTGGCTCCAGTCTCTATTAGGCTCAGCCTGACATGTGGATTTAACGAAAGAGCAATAAAAATTTTAATATTACTTTTCAACGGCCTGCAAAATGACCACGAACCGGACACCTTTCGTATAGTCGCCCTTTACCCGGTCCTCGACATTAACGCTCCCTCCGAAGCCTTCGACGATCGTTTTTACCAGATAAAGCCCCAGCCCATGTCCGGTGACTTTCTGATCCCTGCTCTTGAATCTCTGGAATAATTGTCCTTTCAGGTCATCGGGAATCCCGGGCCCGTTATCCGCGATAGACGTCTCATAATATTTCCTACCTTTTTCTATTGCCGAGTCGACGGTGATCCAAACCATGATCGACCCGTGCGAGTGCTTGACCGAGTTGCTTATCAGGTTCGTGAAAACCTCTTTAAGCAGCGGATTGGCACGGACGTAACATTTAAGGATATTTTCATATTTGATATCGACATCACGGTTTGGGACTTTCGGGTAATCCCTCACCGCGTCCTCGAGGATCTTCCCGAGGTCGATGACCTCCGATGGGGGACTTAGCATTTTCAGCTGTCGCATGGTTTTAACGTTGTTAATGAGTTCGGTGCACTGGTGGAGTGCCTCCAGGGACTTGCTTAACATGCCCGGTATCCGGCCTTTGTCAGGCTTCTGTTGCTGGAGCCCATCGACTGCGATCTCGGTGTAACCGATGGCGACCTGGTTTAGGTTGTTGATGTCATGGGCCATCAGGTCCAGGTACATATCCTCCAGGGATTTCTCCTTTTCCAGGGCCTCTTCGCTCTGCTTCAATGACGTAATGTCAAGCACCGTCGATACTACGCCCCGGTATTTTCCATTTTCGTCTATCAACGGAGTGGAAGCGACGGCGACCCACACGTAGCTGGAATCATTTCTCTTCACCCTAGCCACATACGTTTCTTTTACGCCTTTACGCCATCGTTCCAGCGATTTTTTAACATCGTCTCTGTCGTCCTCGGCCACGAAATTAAATATGCTGTGGCAGAGCATTTCTTCCCGGGAATAGCCCAGCATAGTAAGTAATTTTTTATTTACGAAAACGATGGCATTGTCATGATTAAGTACTACGACGCCTTCTTCCGCCATCTCCATGACGAATTGATACCACATTTCTTCGCTGAATCGGAACTCTTCATAGGGCTTTGGCATTGTGTCACCACAGCATTATCGTCGAAAGAATATTATGTGTATACTATTATATTAAAACAACTTAAATACAAAATTGGTTTTTCCGTTTCCCCTTTACAGGTGTGCCTCCATAATACACTGGAACATTCCCTCTTTTTTGTTTTTTTAGTTGGAAAAATTAATCCAATGTATGCATAAGGTCATTCTGACGGTGATACTCATGGCGGGAATGAAAATAGAGTTTGAAGGATCTCGAAAGGAATTCGTTGGCGGGATAAAGGAAAAGGCCGGCCAGATGAAGGAAAAAGCCGGCGAAGCCATATACCAGCGGGGCGAGGAAGATACGCTGGTCGGCAGGGTCGAACAGCGGCTGGGCGAGATCGAGAGAAAGCTCGGCGAATTAGAGAGAAAGCCCCATCACTTAATATTACCGGCATGCACAGCGGACTCTGGTCGACCGTGTAAAAACTCATGCACCTAATTTAGCTACACGGGAAGATGCCAGGGTCGAATATAACATGGTAGGTGATGGACACCTACCATTTTTCATAATCATAAAAAATGGCTCTTGATAATTTTGAGATCTTATGACATTGGGCCACTTATCTGCATGCCTACGATCGAAGACTGTCATTAAAAGGTGTTTCAATTGGAACAAGAAAATCGAGATGTTACGTATCACACGCATACGAATGGTACCGCCCATGCGCACCGGGCCGTCTCGCCCGTTGATACGCAGGACCAGAATCGCCCCCGCAAGACGTGGAGGGAAGCGCTACGCGAGAACTCGCCCCTGCTCCTGCCCGTCGCGCACGACGCGCTGACGGCGCGCATAATCGAGCTGACGGGGTATCCGGCATACCAGATCGGGGGCTTTGCGCTCGTGGGCTCGCGCTTCGCCTACCCGGACCTCGACCTCGCGCAGTATGGCGAGAACAGCGCGGTGATGCGCGATATAATTGCCGCGTCAAGCCTGCCCGTCCTCGTCGATGCGGACAATGGATACGGCGACGTGAAGAATGTGACCAGAGTGGTGCAGGGCTACGAGGCGATGGGCGCCTCGGCCATCTTCCTCGAGGACCAGGCTTCTCCCAAGCGCTGCGGCCATATGGTCGGGAAGAAGGTGGTGCCCGCTGAGGAACACGTAGCGAAAATACGTGCTGCAGCTGTTGCACGCCACAATCCCGAGACGTTCATCATGGCCCGGACCGACGCACTTGCACCGCTCGGCCTCGACGAGGCGATCCGCCGCGCCGAGCTTTACATGGAGGCGGGGGCTGACGGGGTATACGTCGAAGCCGTGCAGAGCATTGAGCAGCTCAGGGAGACGGCACGTGCCTTGCACGGAGTCCCGCTGGCGACGAGCATCCTCGAAGGTGGTGGCCGGACGCCCTGGATGGACCCGAAAGAACTAAATTCCCTCGGCTACTCGATGATACTCTATCCTACGACCGTCATATTCCAGGTGGCCCGTACCATTCAGAAGGCGGTCGAGAATCTCAAGGCCAGCCGACCCATGCCCGCGGAGGACTCCGTCACGTTCGAAGCGTACGAGGATATGCTGCGGTTGCCGGAATGGGCCGAGTTCGAGGACACGATGACAGGAAAACACGAGCCGCTGGGCGTGCCTGAAAAAACTAGGGAATAACCTGCTTTGGGCGGTGCTCGTAATATATGCAGGCTGAAGACCTGGCCAGGTACGGCACGGGCCTAGTTCGACGACCTGTCCCCCGGATCGCGCTGGCATTTGGTGATCCACATCCCGGACTCGTCGGGCTATTGCATCGCCGCCCTGGGCGCGTTTCACTCCAGCTTGGGACCCTTTTGCATGCGCCAGATGATTTTCTCCACCAGGGCCTTCAGGTTCGCCATAGAAAGCCGATCGGCCTCGTCGGTGGCGGGGAGCGGCATGCTGCCCGTCATCGAGCCTAGCTCCATCACCCGCCGGAAGTGGGTGCCGTCCGCCTTCTCCTCGAAGGTGTAAGTGATGCTGGTCCCGTCATCCGCCACCATCTTCGCTCCGTGGGGCCGGTTGTGCTCGGTGATCTTCCAATGCACTTCGTAGGGGCCGGTCGGGGTGCGGACGAACTCGTAAATGCGGTCACCCATCTGAAATGGGATCTCGGTTACCCCGGCAACGGCCCGGGTCGCCACGTGCCATAGCGGCCACAGTCCAGCTACACAGATCACGTCGAAAACCATCTCCAGAGGGCCCTGTGATCACTACATTGAGGTCGATATCAGATGCTTCGCTTGTCCTTCTAACTTGTTCAGTCGCCATATAAATCACACATAATAATATTAAAACAATATTATATAATTGATGTGTAGAATAATTCAGATTTTCTTCACTAGTGACAGAGACAACGTCACTGGTATCCATGGCGGTATCGATAAGTGAGGCCACGGCCATGATGGGGATTCTAGATCAGCCATTTTTATGCTGTTAAATAAATAGATAGGCCAAAACGGCGCCATGCCGCCCAGCTATGGAAGAATGCCTGCGAGCTCTCCGCTCGCCATCCAGTCCACAACGCCCTGGCCAATACCATGACCAAGTATGTATCCATATACAGCTTATCCATCAACGGTAAAATGTATACGAGCTTATAATTTTACAGTTTGAGCGTTAGCCTGTTAATAATAAGGCTGGCCACCAGGCAGATCGCGAATCCCGCGAGCAGCGTGTTCAAGTCCGTACCCTGGTTATGCAAAAGATCGTTGTGCTCGCCTATGTAAGAAACGCCTGAAACAAGCGCGATGACGAGGATGGTCACGCACAGTGCTATCGCAGCCCCGCCGAGGAGCGAGGATGTCTGGTCGCTGCCTGCCCTTTCCATTAACACTACGGCCGCGATGAATGATACGGCAAATACGATCATTACGATGGCCGTCGATACGGGCAGGTCCGCGCTGCCAGATAACAGCTGCATGAATCCCAGGGCCATCAGCATTATCGCAATTGACATGATAGCCGATATGGCGATCGCCCTGGCAATGATCATGCCCGGTCCTGTTTCATCCTTAAAGCCAGCCATTTTGAATCCTCAATCTTTTCTAATGAACTTATATACGATGCCAATAAGGCCTACAAAAAAGCCTATTGAAATGGCAGCGACGAACAGCCGGTTAATATCGGCTCCCGGTCCCCAGATCACCTTTCCGATGGTATCGTCGAGTAAATTGACCACTGACGCGCCTCCGGCCTTGTTCAGTATCATATCGCCGTGCAGCAACAGGTAGTCTACGCTGAAGAGCACGATGAATACGCACAATATGAACACTAGTAGCCAGCGCAGGATCATCATCACGATACGGTCGGTCACGTTGTTATAGCCGCTCATAGTCGAGATTGGTGTATAGCTTTCACTTTTAATAAAGCTATCGAAAACCCGCCAGGCGGCTATTTATCGAATTAACGGCAACCTCCACCCCCTTTTTTGGTGTTGACCACAATGATTATTTAAGCTACGTGCATTCTTACTTCGATGATCCACCTCACCTTCGATAAGGGCACTATACTCATTAATGGCAACATCCGCGTGCCCAATTCATCCTGGGACCAGAGAGCCCAAGCATACAGAGCACAAGCGCTCTACTATCGGGATATCAAGGCGTACATGGATGGGTCCGGGTTCGCCTTCAAGGACGATGTCATGGATCCCGTACCCTGCCCGGGATTGATCATGAAGACGGTGTTGCGTGATTACCAGGAAACCGCTATCACCGCCTGGGATCGGGAGCGCTGGGGAGTTGTCGTGCTGCCCACGGGCGCAGGCAAGACACATGTGGCCTTAAAGGCCATCACGCTGGTCAATCCGGCTCTGGTGGTCGTCCCGACGCTGGATCTTCTGGCGCAGTGGAAGTCTGTCCTGGAGGAAGAGTTCGACATCGACGTGGGCGTATACAGCGGCGAAGAGCACCGGCTGGGGCCTGTTACTGTGGCCACGTATGATACTGCGTATCTCAGGGCTGCTGAACTGGGCAATAAATTTAACCTGGTCGTCTTTGACGAAGTGCATCACCTGCCTTCGCCGGGCTATTCCTCCATAGCGGAGATGCTGGCCTGCCCTGCCCGCCTGGGACTGACCGCTACGTACGAGCGCGAGGACGGCCGCGAGAAAGAGCTATCCCGGCTGGTCGGCGGCAAAATCTTCGAAAAGAACGTAGAGAGCATGGAAGGCTTGCACCTGGCGAGCTTCGACCTGAAACGCATTTTCGTGACGCTAACGCCCGAAGAAGAGGAGCAATATACTCGAGACCAGGAAGCTTACACCGGCTACCTGAGGGATAATCACATCGTACTGCGCTCGCCCCGGGACTTCGAGCGGCTGGTCATGCGGAGCGGCCGGGACAAGGGCGCGAGGGATGCCATATTAGCGCGCCACCGGGCCCGGATGACGGCGCTGAACTCGTCCTCAAAACTGGAAGCCCTTGCGGACGTGCTGCGAAAGCATTCATCAGCAGATGACCGCGTCATCATATTCACGGAGCATAATGATCTTGTCTATCGTATATCCCGGCAATTCCTGATCCCGTATATTACGTATACGACGCCGAAGGACGAGCGATCGGACAACCTGGCCGGCTTCAAGACCGGGGCCTATCGGGCGCTGGTCACCTCAAAAGTGCTCGACGAGGGCGTGGACGTGCCGGACGCGAGCGTGGGTATCATCCTAAGCGGCAGCGGCAGCAAGCGGGAGTTCATCCAGCGGCTTGGAAGGATATTACGTAAAAAGGGCGATAAGAAAGCCGTCCTATACGAGATCGTCTCCAGGAGCACGAAGGAAGTCGAATCATCCAACCGGCGGAACAAGGCGGTGGAGCGCTGATGCTGACCGCAGACCTGCTGAGAACAAAAATACGTGGTAACGACATAGAGCCTTCCTTCGTATCGCTCGATGCCGATACGCTGGAGCTAGCCGATGACATTATCGGCGCCTTTAAAGATCATACCGGGAAAAAGCTCGGCGAGCTAAAAGACATACTCGAGGAGATGGAGGACCAGGGATTTGACTATCGCCTCGTCCGAGGGCTTGTTGCGCTGCTGGAGCGTAAATGCACGTTGAACGTCGAGAGCGCCATCGACCCTGTAGCGGCCCGCAGAGAAGCTTTTAAGGCCGCCGCTTCTATGTATCCAGTCACGACTCCGGAAGAGCGGTCTCTGGCGATAAAAAAAGCGGCGGAAGTGTTGAAAGTACCGGATAGATCCGTCGATGTTTCCATGTTCGCCGACCTGGAGAACGAGCAAATACTAAGGGAGTTCCGTCCCCCTGAAGCTACGACTTTACTGTGTGAGTATAACCTATCGCTGGCTCAGACATTATTATTCCAGGCTTCAGGCTTGAAATTCCGCGCATCAGGGGGGCACCAGGAAACACTGCGTGCCGTCAAGCGCTTAGGCCTGATGTATGCGGCGGAGGAATCGGACGGCAGGCTCGATATCATGGTCGACGGCCCGATGTCGGCCCTAAAATCTACCGAGCGCTATGGGACATCTCTGGCAAAGCTGCTGCCCTTCATCGTATCGTCGCCGGGCTGGAGCATGGAGGCCAGCATCGTCCGAAAGGACTATTCGGGCAATCCCCGTGTCTACAGCTTCGCAATGGACGAAAAAACGCACGCCCCATTATTCGGGCGGTTCGCGGAGATCGATGATGCGATGACATTCGATAGCGAGCCGGAAGAAAAGTTCTACGAGTCCTTCAGGAACGCAGGCACCGGCTGGGCGATCTCGCGGGAGCCGGAGCCGCTGATCACGGGTAAATACCTGTTCATCCCGGATTTTTTACTAGAAAAGGATGGCACTAAAGTATACCTGGAGATCGCGGGCTTCTGGACTGCCGACTATTTGAAGAAAAAAGTCGCCAAGCTTAACGAGGTAAAGGATAAGAACCTCATCGTGCTTGCCAGCGCGAAAATGTCCTGCGACGCTTTCAAGTTTTTTTCGGGCAGCGTGATCTTTTTCGATAGGAAAATACCGCTTAAGGACGTGACAGACCGCCTGAGTGTGTGGGATGAGAAAAAGGCTGCCGAAGGCATACTAAAATTAAACGAGTCTGGCCTGCAGGTCGAAGGCGATGTGGTCAGCATCGAGCGTGTCGCCTCGGAAAAAGGCATGAAGCCGGAATCGATCAGGCGATATGTGGAGAAAAACGGCCTTATCGGATATACATTAGCCGGGGATGAGCTGGTCTCCGATAGCGTGATCGCAGCGATAAGAAAATCAATGCCTGAAAAAATGCTCTACTCAGAAGCCACCGGGCTGATCGTCTCGAAGGGCGTCAAATCTGTCGACCCGGTGCTTAAGATATTGGGCTATGCTGTCAAATGGAGCGGGCTGGACCCTGACGGAGCGACGGTCTTTAAAAAATAAACGTTTTAACTTTGTCCTTTTTTGTCTCGCTCTTTAAAAATTTAGAGTCTTTAAAAAATTACAGGATCAGGTGAGTTTCTCTCTCACAAGGTCGTAGAACTTGTCGCCGAACTTCACGAACAGTGCCGGCGTATCGCACCTGGTAAACGTCAGGACGTCGTTCTTGGTCACCGTGGCAGTGTACTGCCCGTCCACTACGACCATCGACTCCTTATCCTCTTTTAGCAATTCGAGATTCACTTTGCTGCCGCCTGGCACGACCCACGGCCTGGCCGATAGCTTATATGGGGCGAGCGGGACAATGATGATGCCGTCCACTCTCGGGTCCACGATCGGCCCCCCGGCGCTCATCGCATATGCGGTCGAGCCCGTAGGCGTCGCGAAGACGACGCCGTCTGCCTTGATCTCCTCCATCAGCTTCCCGTCTATGGATATCCTGAACTGCGAGACTTTAGCCGGTCTCGAGGTGATGATCACGGCTTCGTTCATGGCGCACGGCAGATCGTAGGCGTTTAGCTTTACGGACATACGCGCGCGCTCGATGACCTCAAAGTCATTGATGATGTCATCGATCATGTATAGCGCACTTTCAGGGTCTACAACGGTTAAAAAGCCCACTTCGCCCATGTTAATGCCCAGGATCGGTGTCGGATTAGGCAAAAGCTGTAGCGAGCGCAGGATCGTGCCGTCACCGCCGAATATGATGACCAGGTCCGCGTACATCTCGTCTATCTCCGTGGACTCTTTTACGCCGGTCAGCGAAGCGGTCACGGGGTCCAGGAACAGCTTGACTTTAAAGGAAAGATGCTTGACGAAGGCCGATATAATGCCCTTCGGGTCTCTTACGTCCAGCCTTGTGATGATACCCACGGATTTCGCCTGCATGTCTCCCTCCTGGCCGGCGGTCGGCCGACCGCCTGCTCGATAAATCCCGACGCTTCTCCCAATTACACTTACGGTGATACCTATTATATAGCGATCTGGTTAATAACCATATTCCTGTATTAGCCAAAAACTTAAAGCCTTTGCCTCAAATCATTTCTTATGGCAAAAGGCAGATAATACGAGCGTTGATATTTAGTTTTATCGCGATCAAGCTCGAGCTTCAAAGGTTATATCGTTGGGGCCGCCTTATTCCCTGATGAGATTGTAATGCTCAAGCGTTAATCTTATATATCGCTAGATTATCCTGCTGCGATAGTCTTAAATATAAATTTAGGGTTAAACCGGGCCGTAAGAAAACTGGACAGGCTGAACTAGGGCTTTAAAACCGATTAAATGTGTTAAAAAAAATATTGAAGGTGTAAGTCTGTATAATAACATACTCGTACCGATCTCCAGGACTTCCAACCTGAAATTCATACTGGAGTTCGTTAACAATTTCCTAAGCCCTAATGGTTCGATCACGTTCTTGAACGTAGTCGTTTCCAGTGCGATCCCCGTGTCGCCGGCGGAATGGCGAAAAGCGCTGAACGCCATATCGACCAGCCACATGCTGTCGGCGGAAAGTAGCTTACGCGTGAATTACAGCGTGAAGAATGCATCTTCGGTGGTCGGCGGAATACTAGAGGACGCCGAAACGTCCGAGCACGACCTTATTTTATTCGCGACCTCGACATACCGTAAGCGTACCAAGCGGCTTTTCGGCAACAAGATCGATGACGTCATAAGGAAATCAAAGGTTGAGACCGCGGTGCTCAGCTATAACGACGACAGGCCGCTGGCGTATAACCGCATTCTGCTGCCCACCTCCGGCTACCGCCATGCGCTGCGGGCGGCCAGCATGGCGGAGATCTTATTAAAAAAGTACGGCGGAGAGGTCACGATACTCTACGTCAGTGCCGGTAATGACGACCCGACAGAGGTCTTCCGTCCCATCTCGAAAATTTTCAATATGGCGGGCGTCAGGTACAGGTCTTTACTCAGGCATGGACCCGTGGCAGACACGATCCTGGATGAAGCCCATAAAAAATATGACCTCATGATGATCGGCGCGTCGGAACGCCCGATACTGTTCGAGCACCTGCTTGGCTCCACAGCAGACCGATTAATAAAAAGTTCGCCCTGCCCGGTGATGATGGTAAAAACTGCCGGAAACCTCCAGTGAGTCGGCCGAACCTCTTTTTGGGCTGAATTTTTCGTTATTAGCTTTCAATAAGGCTAAAAATACGCATATATATTAACCTAATATGAAAGGTGGTGTTGGGAGTCATTTAAAAGCGGTAGCTATTGTCTTAGTTTTTACCCTATCGCTATTAACGGTATTTACGTACACGCAGCAAGAAAAAGCCTTAGCTGCGGCTAACTTGTCAGCTTATCTGTCGGTGGTCTGTCCAAACTGGGAGCCCATGGGGTATAATATAACCGGTACTGCCCCGTGGCTGGACGTACAAGCGAATGGCTGGAACGCCGTGAAGATCGGGGGCAACGTCGGCATCGGCGACGGCAGCTATCGGACACTTAAACAGACCAGCATTCCTGACGGGAAATTTGCGGATACAGGCTCGGAAATGATGGCGGCAGACATCTCCTCGGAGCCTCTTGATGTAAGGCGCATGAGCGGATATAGTCCGGCAGTCAACACTAGCCTTAGCTCTAACAACGCATCAACTCAAAACAATACGACAGATACGAATACTACCGGACAGGCTAAGCTTTCAATACCGCCGATCGACAATTTGAACTTTGATAAGAACGTGTCAGAGACCCCGAACAATACGAGCACATCAACAGCAAACAATATTGTCCCTGCTAGCACTGGGACGACTGGCGGCATGACGCTGAACGATCCGTACCATTCAATACTGATGGGACGGCCGATCGACGACTTGATGTATGAAGACCCTCTCAGCTTTTCAGTCACTGCATATGGCAGGCTGGTAGGATTTCAATTGCCCGGTGGCAACTGTGCGAACATAGGTATAAGATGCCTTGGGTATGGATATTAAAAACATTTTTTATTACTATTTAGCCTCCCGTGGCCGGGCGACTTATTGTTAACCACAGGGTACACAATGGTTTTATTGTTAAGACTCCGGCAGCCAGGCGACTATTAATTATTATCACTTTAAGCTTGGTTTATAAATCTATGAAAATCTCTAGTCACATAACCGCAGGAGGCATATCTAAAACGTCCCTTGTGTACCCTGTGGTTAACAATAAGTTCCAAATATGTATAATATAAATGCAACACCTAGCCGCAGGATATTGAACTAAAAAAAATTTTAAAATGTATCCGTGAAGAAATACGTTCGCTGTGATGCAACGCTGCCTACTGTATCCTGTGACATTGCCGGGAATGCAAGGTCTACAGAACCGAAAGGCAAAGCTTGTTGATCGTCAGATAATGGGAAGGATATGCTCATGTGTTCGGCGTCCAGTGCAGTCGTACTGGCGCTATTAAATTCTTCGATCGTGCACGCCGTATTGGCAAGCGGTTGCATAAAAGCCGCACATCCAATGGAAGTAAACGGGATACTGATCGTCGTCGCTGCCACAGGCTGTATCGATATGATCAATATCGAGATCAAGATAATGGCATTCGCTATCTGTACTCTCACCTTACAATACCCTCCTCAATTATGAAGTATTAATCAGGAACTACTAAAAATATTATTAAATTATAGGTGACGTTATCCTTGTTTATCCGATGTTTAACCATCTTTATCATTATGAACCATTCTTAAATCGAGTCATGCTCCTCAGGTAGTGCGTTTGTAAAAATAAGCCATGGGCTAGAGTCACTAGACTATTCAGCTACGATCATGTGCCCGAGAATGTTACATAAGACGTAGCAACGAGCTCTATGGATGAGCTGTTCAGGGTTTTTATAGTTCAGCGTTTATTATTGGCGAGAATCCGCTGTCAGGGCAGGTAATCTTTTTAACTCTCCAGCCGAGAGGTAAAACTGGAGTTGGGGTTATGAAGGTGGTAAGAGCATTTATCATATTAGCTATTTGTGTGATCGCAGCCTCGCTGTTTGCGGCGCCGGCATTCGCATGGCTATGGCCCATATTTGGCTTTAGCGGGCCCGGCCTGGGCTTTCCGGCGTTCGGTACGGGGCCTAATATCGGTAGCTCTGTTGCAGCGCCGCTGCCCGGCACGCCCGAGTGGGGCTTCTCGCCCGTCGGCCATGCTGTGCCCGTACTTCCGGGATATCCGTATTACGGAAGCTACCCGTTCCACGGAAACATCAACTTTGGCCCGTTCGGTTACGGTAGTCCCGGCTTGAGCTCCACGTTGAGCCAAAGTAACCCCGGCGGCGTAATAAAAACATGAGCTGGCCAGCAAGGCCGGCTTATCTGCATATAAGCTCAGTACAATGGTTCGACTCTATCTTCACTATATTGTAAAATATGAAATATCTCATTCAATCCTCTTTTTGAATTCAATCACGTTAGGATAAAAACCTTGTTTAGCTGAATTATCATCGCCTCATCTATAAAACCCGTCATTCAGTCATTCTAATGGCAGTATGACAAAAATAATATCCTTGAAAAGTCAAGCCGTTACAGGGGTAAAATGGACCGGATTATCCACACTTATCACCTCTGTTTTGCAATATGTCCAGGTAGCTGTCCTCACCAAATTTTTAACGTCTTCCGACTTCGGGATCATGGCCATGGCCCTGGTTGTGATAGGGCTGGCGCAGGCGTATACGGACCTTGGCATATCGAACGCGATCATACAGCGCCAGAACCCGACGAAAGATAACTTATCCAGCCTGTACTGGCTGGAGATCATGACGGGAGCATGTCTGTTTCTGCTCATGTTTCTGCTCACTCCGCTCACCGTGCGGTTTTTTAATGAGCCCTCTCTGACAAATGTGATGCTGGGCACCAGCATCGTCTTCCTGATCACGCCCCTGGGACAGCAGTTCCAGATACTGATGCAGCGGGAGCTTGAGTTCCGCAGGCTGGCGATGATCGATATCATCTCCTCGCTGGCGAGCACGGCGATCACGATATTAGCTGCGTTTTTAGGGTATGGCGTGATGGCCCTGGTCATTAGCCAGATCGCTTTCTATGGTTTCAGGAGCCTACAATTCCTATGGTTCGGCCTCGCCCGGTGGAAGCCCGCGCTTCATTTTAAAAGGTCTGACTTGCGTGGCTACCTGGACTTCGGTCTTTACCAGATGGGCGAGCGTACGGTCACGTACTTCTCGATCAATATCATCAATATCATCATAGGGAAATTTTTAGGGCCGGTCGCGCTCGGCCATTATTCCCTGGCTTACCAGCTGATCATCAACCCGATATTAAGATTCAATACTGTCTTTATGACAGTCGCTTTTCCCATTTTTTCAAAACTACAGGATAAAAATGGCATGCTGGTAAGGGGATATCTTCACATGACACGTTTTATCGCTTTTACTATTTTTCCAGTCCTCGTCTTGATATTTTTTATCGCCCCGGTCTTTGTTCCCGTGATACTGGGGCAACAATGGCGAGACGTGATACCTCTGATCCAGATATTGTGTTTCGTGGGGCTTTTCAAGTCCCTGGGGACTGCGACAGTGCCCACTTACCTCGCGAAGGGCCACGCCGACCTGGGTTTCATCTGGAACTTTTTCGTATCTGCCGTGAACGGCGTCCTATTCTATTTCACCACCCGGTACGGTATCATCGCGATGACCTCGTCCTTTGCAGCGCTTAGTTGTGTCCAGTTCCTGATAATACAGACGATCACGGGCGATATGATCGGCCTGAAATGGAAGGCCTATATCGGTTCGATTGCCCATCAATCGCTCCTATGCCTGGCTTTAGGCTTTATACTCTACGGGGCTTATCTCCTGGGACTTTCTACCTGCTTGAGCCAGCTTGCGCTTTTCGTACTAATGATCGCGGTTTTTTCTGTAGCCTGGGCTTTTTTAGCCATGGTGTTCGACCGAGATTATCTTATGGAGTTAAAAATGCTGATCATGCCCGCATGATCAGGCTACTTACGGTCGATTATTATCAAAATATCAATGTAATTAGTGGTTTAGATTTAAAAGAATGATTGGACATAGTTAATTGTATCATGGGGATAGAGGCATCTTTTAAGCAGGACGCCGTCGCAGGTATAGAATGGAATGGCCTGTCAACGCTGTTGACTTCGGTGTTCCAGATCCTGCAGGTGTCCATCCTGTCCAATTTTTTATCGCCGACAGCTTTCGGCATCATGGCCATGGCCATGGTAGTGATCGGGTTTGCGCAAGCCTTTAACGATATCGGTGTCTCCAATGCGATCATTCAACGGCAGGATACGACCATCGAAAAGCTATCCAGCCTCTACTGGCTTCAGATTGGCCTGGGCTGTATTCTTTTTATCGTCACGCTGCTGGTCACTCCTTTGACCGTCGGGTTCTTTAGCCAGCCTGCGCTGACCGGGGTGATGATGCTGACCAGCCTGACCTTCCTGGTGGCGCCGGTGGGGCAGATCTTTCAGATCCTCATGCAAAAAGAGCTGGAGTTTAAAAAGCTTGCACTGATCGACATATCCTCCTCGCTGGCCAGCCTGATCGTGGCGACGGTCACGGCATACATGGGTTTAGGTGTCATGGCCCTGGTCTGGGGACTGCTGGCCTATTATACCCTGCGGAGCATACAGTTCTTTCTTGCCGGATGGAAGCGGTGGAAGATCAAGCTTCACTTTCGAAGCTCGGACCTTAAAGGGTTTCTCAGCTTTGGGCTCTACCAGGTGGGCGAGCGTAGTGTCACTTTTTTTGCCATCAATGTGCTGAACCTGATCATCGGAAAGTTCCTTGGGGCGGACATGCTCGGGCTCTACTCCATGGCCTACCAGCTGATCATCACGCCGATCCTGAGGATCAGCACGGTGATCATCACCGTGTCTTTTCCCATCTTCTCACGACTACAGGATGTGAACATTTTATTAAAGGAGGGATATCTGCTCATCTCCCGTTTCATCTCTTTTGCGATCTGTCCTCTACTCTTGCTGGTGATCGTCACGGCGCCGGTCTTTGTGCCTGCTATCCTGGGGGACCGGTGGGACGCGGCCATACCGATGATCCAGATACTCTCGGTCGAAGCGATCATTAAATCCCTCGTCACGACCTCGGTACCTACATACCTGGCAAAAGGAAGAGCGGAGTTCGGGTTTAAGTGGAACCTGATCGTCGCTGTGATGAACACAGTCGTGTTCTACCTGGTCGCCGGCTACGGTATTATCGTCCTGGCATGGGTTTTCGTCGGCCTTAGCTTCGTCCAGTTCGTCGTCCTGCAGATGATCATGGACACTCTCATCGAGCTTCGATTGGTCGAATACATCGAGCAGCTGGCAAAACAATTTATCATAAGCATCGCGATGGCCGCGATCGTATACCTGGCATATCTGTCTGTCCGTATCCTGGGCCTGGGCGAGGTCGAGCTTCTGGCCCTGCTAATCGTGATCGGCATCCTCTCTTATGCTTTAATGAATTTAGCGTTCAATCGGGATTACATCATGGAGCTAAAACACTTGATACAACA
Source organism: uncultured Methanocellaceae archaeon (assembly GCA_963780665.1). Taxonomy (GTDB): domain Archaea; phylum Halobacteriota; class Methanocellia; order Methanocellales; family Methanocellaceae; genus Methanocella. The sequence continues at coordinate 159,317 of CAWACJ010000008.1, forward strand.
GAGCCGGTCACATTTGCACTAGCCCGCACATCGCCGCCATGACCAGGGCCAGGCTGTTGTCCGGGTAGGTAATCCTCATTTTCCCGACATCGAAAATGTTATGAAGCGTACGGGCATTACCTGTATCATTCAATGCTGAGAGATCCATATGGAATTTATCGATATTTTGCTTTGGATGTCCCTGTTCCTGCTGATCGCGGGCGCATTCCTGCCCAGGAAATATGGCTGTAAGATCGCTGCTGTCGGCTGGGTGGTCTTTGGCGCGAGATGGCTGCTAGCCCTGCCGGAACTCTATTCGGTCGAGCACAATATCATGTACTCGGTCGCATGCATTTTAGCGGTACCGGTCACGTTGTATATGGCACTTCTCCTGATCAGGGACGAGCGCGAATCCCTGGTGGTCGTGACGCGGGCGGCGGCCATCGGCAGCATCTTCTACTTTCCCTTCGCGAACATACCTGCGTTAAGTGACGGGATCATCGGCGTGACGGCGAACCTGACCCTGGCCATGGTGAACGCACTGGGACAGCACGCTGTGCTCAGTGGCTTAAATGACATTCTTTTAAACGGGGCGGACATCCAGATCATCCTCGCATGCACGGCAATCCAGAGCATGGCGCTTTTCGTCGGCGTCGTGGGCTGCATAAAGGCTCCTACGGCGCGGTTGGCTAAGGCTTTCCTCGTGTCCGTACCGGTCATTTATGTACTGAACCTGGTCCGCAACACATTCGTCACGATCGCCTCGGGCGACCAGTGGTTCCAGATATTTCCAGGCATAGTAACAGGCTGGACCGGCCGGCCGGCGGGGTATACCAGCTTCTTCTGGGCGCACAACGTTTTCGCAGAAATCGGCAGCCTTATCGCGCTTTTCGTGATCGCATACGCAGTATTTGGCCTGCTCCCCGAGTTGCTGTTGTACATCCAAGATCTCGCCAGCCTGGTGGAGATCAAGAATATCAAACGGAACCTGCGAGGGGAAAAAGTACCGGAATTGAAGCCATTGCAGCGTAAAGCGTAGCATTTCCTATTTTTCAAGTTTTAATGCGCAGAAAGGCATTTTTCTACTTGCTCTAAAGCGCATTTTTAGCGGACCATGCGCCTTATCCGACGGTGAAGCTTAACATCTTTCGTGTATAATATACAAAGCAAGGTATACCTATGGCGGGAGTAGGAAGAAAATCGGATTTTGGCAAGCCGGAATTTTCGGACAGCGACGTGGAGAACCGGCAGGATACCGTGGACCCATACCTGACCTATGAGGAAAACGTGGAAAAGCTGGTCAAGTGCGGCATCTCAAAGGAAGAGGCCGAGAAGTGTGTCAGCATGGCATTGATCGGGGGTAAAAAAGATAAAGCCCGCCGTGAGGGCGTACTGCGAGAGGAGACCGAGTACCGGAAAGAGATGGGCGAGATCAAGGAATGCAAGACAGAGGATGAAAGCTGTCTATCCCCTGAGCCCGAGGAGAAAAAGTCTAAAAGCACAAAATAATGCCTGTGTGATAGCGGAATATTTCTCACATTAGAGTCTGATTCCATGAATCCTGCATTAACTATTTATAAAGGATTTGACTATAATATCCCCAGACCCGCCTTTGTCGGAGCAAACTCTGAGATTAATGGCAAAGCGGTTACATTGTATTCATATTAGAAGAATTTATTAGCGCTTACTGCTAGTAAATCAGTGGAGGAATTATTAATGAAGCAGCAAACCGAGGTTAAGACCCTGAAAGAGGGTAAGTATGTGATCATCGATGACGAGCCGTGCGCTATTGTAGCAGTACAGCACTCGAAGCCCGGAAAACACGGCGCTGCGAAAGCAAGGGTAGACGCGATCGGTATTTTCGACGGCTCCAAGCGCTCTATCGTACAGCCGGTAGACGCAAAGATCTACGTCCCCATCGTCGAGAGAAAGAACGCCCAGGTACTCTCCATAGCCGGCGATACCGCACAGGTAATGGATTCTGCGGACTATTCTACTTTCGAGTTAAGCATACCCGAAGATCTCAAGGATCGGGTCAAGCAGGGCGGAGAGATCTCATACATCGCTGCCATGGGCAGGATGAAGATCCAGATGCGCTCGTAAACAAGGGATAAAAACATGAACAGCAACCTGTTCGCCGATGCCTGCGACTCTTTTGAGGACGCTACATTCGTACTTTTTGGCGCGCCATTCGATGGCACGTCCTCATACCGTAAAGGCTCCAAATGGGCTCCGTTAGAGATGCGTAAGGCATCGTATAATTTCGAGACCTATAACGGTGACCTGGATGTGGACCTTTCGGATGTGCCGATCCACGACATGGGCGATTGCGACACTTATGCAGACGTAGACCAGACGCTAGAGGTCGTATACGAAGTCTCCCGCCAGATCATCGGCGCGAACAAGATCCCCATCATGATGGGCGGCGAGCATTCGCTAACGTACCCGTGCGTTGACGCCTATAAAGATAAGACCATAGGCGTAGTCGTCATGGACGCTCACTACGACCTGCGGGAGGAATACGGCGGCATCAAGAATAACCACGCCTGCGTATCCCGCCATATCATTGATGAAATTACTTCTAAATACGTGTCCATCGGCATCCGCAGCGGAACGAAGGATGAGTACGATTACGTGAAAAGTAATAAGAACATCCGATCGTACACTTCCGACGATGTCAGCGACATGGGCATTGATAATATCCTGAAAGAGGTCGACCAGTACATGTCGAATTGCGATAAGATCTATTTATCGCTTGACATGGATGCCCTCGACCCGGCATATGCGCCCGCGCTGGGTACGCCTGAGCCATTCGGCATGACCCCTCGCGAAGTAAGGACCGTCATACGCCACCTTGCGCCAAAGACCATCGGCTTCGATCTCGTAGAGATCTCGCCTGAGTACGACACGGGCAACACCGCAATACTCGGCGCCAAGCTGATCCGCGACTACATCGCCGCCAAGTGGAAATCAATGCACCCGTGAAAACACGAAGCACCACAAAAAAACTATTTTTTAATTACTACTAACACGATGATTTTATGGTTACGCCTCCGGCGGCCGATGCGACTCATTCTAACCACAGAGTACCGGTACTGCCGCGAGTGTGTACTTGAATCTACGAGATACTATGGCCAGAGTAGCGTACTTATGCACCATGATCTTCTGAACCCTCGATCCCTTTCGTTTCACCGTGTAAAACACGTAACTATCATCCTCTCCATAATACGGCACATTATGGATGTCAAGGGCTACCCACACCCCACGGGACATATCATAATACCTCTTCAACACCTTGAACAAAGATCGGAAAAGCAAACAACCAAACTCCTTGACCTGTTCCACGCTCGCCCTTTTCATGTAAAAAAGAAGACGGTCCGGGCTTTCGAACTCCTTGTTACACATCGACTCAATACTGAACGCGCCTAACGCGCATTTCAACAACAATCTAAAATACATGCAAGCACGGGGAAAACAGAAACAACCGCCGAACAAGCTAACAAAGGGATTTAAACATAAAAATCCCAGATCTACCAATGAGGCTGGCTTAGGCTCTTTCACATTCAACACCAAGAACCCAAACCCGCCTCAAACTAAATACTAATTCTTAAACACCAACACCAAAAACCAACACAACAAACCCCAACCAAACAAACACGGAACTACTGGAGTACACAGAGTACACAGAGGACGTTTTAGATACGCCTCCGGCGGCTGTGTGATCATTGGGTATCATATTAATTAAATTCAGGTTTAAAGTGATAATAATCAATAGTCACCGGGCCGCCGGAGGCATATACAATAAAACCATTGTGTACCCTGTGTACTCTGTGGTTAACAATCCATTGTGTTAGTACCATTGTGTACTCTGTGTACTCTGTGGTTAGTAGTTAGTCGCTGGGCCGCCGGAGGCTTATCCAAAACAAGTCTTTGTGACCCTTGTGACCTTCAAGTCCTTTGTGCGAAACCGTAAAGTGTCTTAATTACCTTCGTGGTAGTGTCTTAATTTAAACTTAGAGTCTTACAAAAATGGCCAAAACTTATATAAGCTAATCAGAGTATTAAGGTACATCTTCGTCACCACTAATAAAATCGATTAACACTAACGATTCAGAGGGTTTTTAATGGCTAAAATGCATACGAGAAGGAAAGGCCGGGCAAGGTCCACGAAACCAGTCAGAAAGACCGCACCCGCCTGGTTAACGATCAAGAAGGAAGAAGTAGAGAAATTAGTATTAAATCTCAACAGCCAGAACGTCCCGACCAGCATGATCGGACTTGTCTTACGAGACAGGTATGGCGTACCTGACATCACTCAGGTGACCGGCAAGAAGGTCACGCAGATCCTGAAGGCTAACAACGTAAGCCCGAAGGTTCCCGAAGACCTCACCAACCTGATCAGAAAGGCCATCGGGCTGCGCAAGCATCTCGTTGAGAACCACAAGGATCTGCACAACAAGCGTGCGCTCCAGCTGACCGAGTCAAAGGTCAGAAGGCTGCTAAAGTACTACCACGCAACTGGCGTACTACCCGCAGACTGGATATACACGCCGGACACGGCAGAGATCCTCATCTCGAGATAAGTCGTGCCAAAAGGGTTTCGGAGGAAGTTCTCGACCTATGTCGAAGCTTGACGAGATATCTCGCATCGCGAAACCCGCAGCCGACAAGATCAAGGCGCAGCAGTTCGTACGGGTCGTATCCCATCATGATGCTGACGGGATCACGGCCTGTGGCATTATCTGCCATACGCTGCAGCGCCTCAATATTTCTTTTCAAGCTACTATCGTCAGTAATCTAGACGATTCTATTCATGCAGTCCTGGACCGGGAGCAGATGGTCATCTTTTGCGACATGGGCTCAGGCCAGCCTGATATTGTGAACCGATACGATGCTGTTGTCATCGACCATCACGTGCCGCAGAAAGAGATCAAAGTCCTTCATGTGAACCCACTGTTAATAGGCCAGGACGGGGGCTCGGAGGTATCGGGATCAGGTGTCGCGTACTCCCTTGCAAGGATCATGGGTGACAACAGGGATCTGGCGGGAATGGCGATTTCCGGCGCCATCGGCGATAAGCAGAAGATGATCGGCACGAATCGCGATATACTCGAGGAAGGCATCGCATCAGGCGCAATTACCGTACAGAAGGGACTAAAGCTTGGCCGCGGCCCGATTGAAAAGGTGCTGGAATTTTCTACCGACCCATACTTTGATTTTTCGGGAAAACCCGAGGAGTCAAAAAAGTTCATCGCCGAATTAGGGCTGTCGGGCAATATCGAGTCGCTATCGACCGATGAACTGAAGCGCCTTGCGAGCGCGCTCACGCTGCTACTTCTTAGAAAATCACCGCCTGATACGATCGACTCGCTACTCGGCGACGCATACATATTGAATAAAGAGATCATCAAGGATGTCTATGATTTTACCAACACGGTAAATTCGTGCGGCAAAATGGGCGTTCCCGGCCTCGGGCTGGCAATCTGCCTGCGCTACGAGCCCGCGCTTGCAGAGGCGGAAACTAAGCACTTTGAGTATTCTAAGCAGATCCTGGACGCATTTAACGATGCCGTCCAGCAAGTACAGGAAATGGGCTCTATCCGCTACCTGAACATTTGCTGTAGCGACGTGACGGGCGCCGTGGCATCGACGATCATCCGCTATGTCATGCCGGATAAGCCTATCATCGTCCTGAATACGGAGGACGGCAGCGTTAAAGTATCGGCACGCGGCACGTCTGACCTTATTGGCAAGGGGCTTGACCTTTCGATCGCCATACGCGAAAGTGCCCTTAAAGTCGGAGGCAGCGGCGGCGGCCATAAGATCGCATCGGGCGCAAACATCCCGCTAGGCCACGAAAAAGAGTTCCTGGCAAGCGTCGACGAGATCATCGGGAGACAGCTAAATGGTAAAATGTAAAGCGCGCCTATCGATTGAATCATGTGACTCCGAGTTCATCGCTCGTTCGCTTACGGCTGACAACATCGATTATGTGAAAACTCATTATGAAGGCGGAAAGGTCATTACCGAAGTCGAAGTGAACAGTATCGGGTCACTGCTCTCGACATTAGATGATCTTCTTGTCAACGTAAAAATAGCCAACGATATCCTGTGTGGCCGCAATGCCGACGAGGACATCAAAGATTAATCATAAACTACTAACTTTTTGTTATTGTTACGCCTCCGGCGGCCGGGTGTATAAAATTAGCGTCCTTCAACGTAAATGCACGAAGAATTGTTTTAGCTTCAGGCGGCTATGCGACTTTATATTAAACACAGGGACACAGCTGATATTACTGTTTAGCATCCGGCGGCCCGGCGACTCATAGCTAAGCACAGAGGCATAGAGGCACAGTTGACCTAATGGTTACGCCTCCTGTGGCCGGGCGACTCATTGCTAACCACAGGGTACACAGGGTACACAATGGTAATAACACAATTCCATTGTGTCCGTTCCATTGTGTACCCTGTGTACTTTGTGGTTAACAACAAATCCCAAACACGCATAACTAATAACTACACCGGGCCTCAGGAGGCTTATATTAAAACAATCCTTTGCGTCTTTGTGTTTGAGCCCCTGTCCAGCGCGACACATCGTGCAAGAGAGGGAATTGTTACAATTTTTATTATTATATAAGTGCAACACTACTCGAAATTAAGCCAATATTAGAAAATCTAAATAATATGTTGGCTTAAAAATTATGAATGTGCAAGATTTTACCTTATTTTGGTAATTTATCGTTTGTTTTCCATAGGAACCATAGGTAGTTTATATATTAGTTTTACTGTGCGACCGAAAATTCTATATCTTGCGAATGTAGCCTTTTGTACCATGAACAATAGATATGCCCCGGGCGTAGAAATATGGGGCCTTGAAACAAGCATAGACATTCATGGCTGTAATGACAAGATCGATAGTGCGGAAGCATTAAAAAAATATGTGATTGAGCTGTGTGACCTTATCAAGATGAAGAGGTACGGCCAATGCTTCGTGGAACGTTTTGGCGCGCCAGGCACTGACCTTGCGGGATTATCGATGTTTCAGTTCATAGAGACGTCGTGTATCAGCGGGCATTTCTCGCCTTCTACGATGAGCGCTTATATCAACGTATTCAGCTGCGCCGACTATGATCCGGACGTTGTTAAGGAATTCACGGTGAAATTCTTTGGGGCCAGGGAAAGCAAGATACTGGTGAACCCCAGGAAATAAGCTGGACAATTTCTATTGTAGGACATAAACGAGCGTACAAGTCCTTATCGACTAAAAAACATCTGGATAGATATCATATCATATCTATCCAGGCTCGTTCCGTTCTTATTTAAACACCAGTATGGTCGAAGTTTGATTGATATGCCCCAGGTATTCTTCACCATAGGTGCTAAAGCCTATTGTGGGAATATCAGAGAATATCTCACCGTACTCTTCCATAGAACCGTTGTTGATCAGCTCCAACGTGCGTAAAATGCAATGAAAGTTGATCATGCCGGCGATGGAGCCCAGCTCATCAAGCTTAGCTTTAATCGCGTTATTTGTATCCTTGACTATATTGGCGGACTCGAGCAGGGACACTTCCATTCCCTCAGGGATCGTGCAATAAAACACAAGGCTGTTATCTTTCATTTTCTGGGGGCTCCGCACATATGGCTTACCATCAATAATGACGCCCACCGGATGATGCATAAAGTAGTTGTGTGCGTCCTGTACTTTCGAATAGATCGCCTCAGAATAGGCTACGACTGCCGGCTTGCCGTCAAACTCTACGACTTCCCTTTGTTCCTCGTTCGCCTTTGTCACAATAAATTTCGTATCGAGGATGTCAAAGCTTTCCGTCTTAATGACGTCAAACCCGTTCTTTAGCTTCATCAACGCTAAGACGGCCGAATTCTTATACGATTTCCCATTAGCGTATATGTACGTTTGTTTAAATTTCAGGTCGTCGCCGGCCGAGCCGCCTATGATGGTAAGGTTCACACGATAGCCGATCTTGTCCATGATACTCTCTTCGGCGCCGCTCAGCCCGTCGATCAATATGATTCCGACGTACTTGGTTAAGTCCAGATCGTCGATAGAGGTCTTGAAGTGATCCTCAAATGACTTCAGCATCGGTTTTATGTTGATGCCTTCCTTTAAGTTTTCCAGCACTTCGACTTTCACGTCTTCGACGACATTCGAGGTGAATGTCATGGCAACGATCGAATTATTCAGCATCCTGCCGCCTGCGATCTCGCCGGACGATGAGCAGCCGAAGACAGTAGCGCCATTAAAAGCGTCTTGCATCTGCTTACTTATCTCATTATCATCAAACTCTGTGGAAGCGAAATATATGACTATCTTAGCATCCGATCCCGAAAGCTGGCCTTTAATATCAGATACGGCATCGGTTACCGATATTTTTGTAGAATATGCAGTCCGGATATCTTTATCGTTTCCACGATTATTGACCAGTTCTTTATAAATAACATCCAGTTTTGTAATGATCGCCGGATCGTCCTCCGAAGTCGCAGTAAATTTCTCCGCATCGATGCCCTTTAGCTTTAATTTTATTCTCATCGTGCTTGCAATAGCCTGGTTGCCTTTTGATCTCAGGTCGATGATGTCGTCAATCATTGTCTTGATTATTCCCACCATTTAGATAACTCCAAAACTATTTATTCTACTAAATTATTCTCATTTAAACAAATCTAATATAGTCTATATATGATTCTTCTACAAGGCAGGTAAATTGAAAATATTGGCTACTTATGCGCAACTCATCGAAATAATTTCTTATGAGCTATAAAAATATAGATTTTATTTGTAAAATATTAAAAAAGTCTGAGATCACTTAGCGTTTTGCTTTGTGATCTCGGTGGCGCCATTCATATACGGCCTTAAAGCTTCGGGTATTTCCACACTGCCATCTTCGCGCTGGTAGTTCTCGAGTATGGCGACGACGGTCCTGCCCACTGCCAGTCCCGAGCCATTCAGCGTGTGAACGAATTTCGGCCCCTCGGGCGTCCTATAACGAATGTTAGCGCGGCGTGCCTGGAAGCTCTCGAAGTTCGAGCAAGACGAGATCTCCCTGTACTTGTCCTGCGCAGGCACCCAGACTTCCAGGTCATAGGTCTTGGCAGCCGAGAACCCGATGTCACCCGTACATAGATTCATGACCCGGTACGGTAATTTTAAGAGTTTCAGTATTTCCTCGGCATCGTTCGTGAGCTTCTCGTGCTCCTCATATGATGTCTCCGGGGCCGAGTACTTGACCAGCTCTACTTTATTGAACTGGTGCTGCCGGATGATACCCCTGGTATCCTGGCCATGCTTACCGGCCTCACGGCGGAAGCATGCCGTATAGGCGGTCATGTACATCGGCAGCTTTTCAATGTACTCGTCCATGTACAGGTTGGTCACCGGCACTTCTGCGGTCGGCGCCAGGTAATAGCCGTCGGTGCACGCGTACATATCCTCCTTGAACTTGGGAAGCTGTCCGGTACCGGTCATGGCTTTCTCGTTCATGAGGACTGGCGGGAATATCTCGAGGTAGCCCTGTTCCGTATGCACGTCGAGCATGAAATTGATCAGTGCGCGCTCGAGCTTGGCGCCCATGCCCTTATAGACCGTGAAGCCTTCCCCGGCTATCTTTGCTGCGCGCTGGAAATCGAGGATATCCAGGCTTTCGCCTATCTCCCAGTGCGGCTTCGGCTTGAACGTGAACTTTCGTATTTCTCCCCATGTGCGCACGACCACGTTCTCTGATTCGTCCTTGCCCATGGGCGTCGTCGTACTCGGTATGTTGGGGATATTCATGATGATGTCGTTGATCTTAGCCTCATATCCCCTGATCTGCTCGTCGATCTGCTTGATGCGGTCGGAAATGACTCTCATCTCATCGATCTTGGACGCCGCGTCCTGCTTTTCCTTTTTAAGCTTTGCGATCTCGAGGGTCACGACATTGCGCTGATGCTTCAGCTCGTCCCCCTCCTGCAGACACTCCCTCCACGCCTTATCGACTTCGAGAAGGCTGTCGATCAGCTCGGTACCCATGTTTCTCCTGATGAGCGCCTCCCTGACGATGTCGGGGTTATTACGCACGAATTTCAATTCTAGCATATTTAAGACCACTACGACTATTCTTAAGTTTTAACGTTAACGACCATATAGCCTATTGAACTAAATCGCTAACCACTGGTTTTATTACCGCCGTAACTATAAAAAATTTGCCTCACATTGCCGATTGAGCTTACTAGCCTTACGCCATCTTAAAGGCTCCAGGTAAGGAACGGTATTTCCATTTCCTCTTTGGTCAGCCCGCCGTGGTGCCCTATAAACGTGATCTCGTAAACGTCCTTTTCATACCACCAGACAGATTCTCCCTTTAGCGCTAAAATGACGATGTTACCGAGCCTACCAGCCAGCGCTTTCGAGATCTCCTTACGCATAAAATAGCCTTGTTCGACCAGCTCCGAGGTCTTATACACGACGGCTTTACCCTCGAGCTTTTCACGTAAAAACCCTAATGCTTCATCCACGTATTCGTCCTTAATATGCAGAAACATATCCCTGCAGGAGCCGGCCGGTACCAGCGGCTTATCGCTTGCAGATCTTTTTATGAACCGCTCGAACTCGGGATATTCCAGGTTTAAGTAAATACATTTTTTCGGGTCGATAGTCGTTTGCCCATGGTCCGCCGTCAGTATGAACAAAACGTTTTCAGCTTTTCCCTTTATGCGGTCCCAGAATATTTGCCCTAAAGTAGTAAAAAATGTATCGATCTCAGCGCGTAATTGTCCTGACGTAGGCCCATATTGATGCGATATGGAATCGATCTTATCGAAATAGAAATAATAATACGCTTTTCCGCCTTCGTTCAAAATCGCATTCGATAGATTAAAAAGCCCTTCCGATAGCGTGCCGAACCCGCTGACTTCCGCACCGTTCAGCATGATGTCAGAGTATGTGGAACGGGCGAATTCATTGCTCTGGAAAGCGTAGCACTTCACGCCCATATCCTGAAGGGTATGGTGAAGACTTACCCGGGGATATATGCTCGATGGCTCGAGGCTTGTGTCTTTCTTTAATGTATCTCGCTGCTTATGCTCTCTGCCATATGAATACAGCAGGGGCGCAATGATCTCTCCCGCTTCCGGCTCATAATAATACCACTCGTAGACCCCGTGTTGTGAGACGTCCAGCCCTGTGTTGATCGTCGTGATCTCGCAGGCGGTGGTACTCGGAAACTGCGCCGCGAGGACCGTAGCTTTACTGCGATTAGATATCTCACGTAAAAGCGGATGCTTATCCTTGAACTCGCTAAAGTAGCTCCATCCGAGGGAGTCGATCACAAAGAGTACGACTTTATCATATTTTCTTTCGGGATCCGGAAATACGTCTTCCGGCAGCTTGCTATTGCAGCTCTCGCCGGTCAGCGACGATATGATCGTGCCTGGAATATTAGAAAAGCGATATGCCCCGTATGAGTCGGGGTCGACGAATTGCCGGCTAAGTCTCATCGTTAATCACGCATGCTGCCCTGCAAGATTAAATTGCCGCGTGAATAAATGGGTGTGTATTGTTGGCTTGCAAGCGTAACTAGCTTTAAGGATTTAGCGACTTTTGTAACTGCCCTGCGCACAATGCCTTATTGATCTGGCGGAAGAACTCATCCTTTGAAAATGGCTTTCTAAGGATCCCGGCGTTCGATAGCTCGAGCGGCAGGTCGTTCTTATATATGTCATCGGCAGTCACGAACAATATATTGGCGTCCTCGTCCAGGTGATGGATCGCCTTAGCGGCTGATATGCCGTCCATATCCGGCATGTTCACGTCCATGAGCACGAGATCCGGCTTTTTTGCCATGCTCCTGTACTTGAACACGGCTTCTTTCCCACCAGTCGCAGTCGCAGTGATACGATAATGGCCTGCCATCGTTATCATCATTTTGTATAATTGAAGCAGTTCGATGTTGTCATCTACGATTAATAGCCTATCCATTAATATCCAATCCCCAATCCATTTATCCGAGTGTATATTTACGCTTATTATTTATAAAGCTTACTAAAAATAAAGGCTTACTACCTAATAGATCGCTATATTTACGATCAAACGCCATATTTACGCTCGAATTAACAGTAAAACTCTATCACTCTAAGGCGTACCTACCCCACACCTATTGTTGGCCTCAGGTATGAATCAGATCCTTGTAGAAAATTCTTAAGTACGAAAAATACATAGTAGTGAAAACACGTTTAAGTATGTGATATCATGGGTAAGAAACATGTGTCCGGTATTGCGCATGATGCGCTGACGTTCATTCTCGAGGTCAGCAAGTCCACGCATCCGCACGAGTTCGCCGGCCTGCTGCGGGAGGAAAAAGGCATCATCAACGAGGTACTTCTGGTGCCTGGCACCACCTCGGACGATACCTCCGCACATATGCTGCTGGACATGATGCCCCTGGATATGTCGGTCGTAGGATCGGTCCACAGCCATCCCGTACATGATCTCCGGTTCTCCGAGGCGGATCTCAGCATGTTCGGGGCAAAAGGCTACTATAATATCATCGTATCGTATCCGTATACGGAAAACGACTGGATATGCTATAATCCGATGGGCGAGAAAGTGAGCCTGCCCGTGATCACAGGAGCCGACGTAAGATGATCAAGGTCGTCGCCACCGGCACATTCGACATCCTGCACCCGGGTCACGTGCTGTACCTGAAGGAAGCGAGAAAGCTCGGGGACGCCCTATATGTGATCGTTGCCAGGGACAGCACTATAAAGCACAAGCGCAAGCCGCTCCTTCCGGAAGGCCAGCGCCTCTTCATGGTATGCGCGCTCAAGTGCGTAGACCAGGCGATGCTGGGCAGCGAGGACGATATGTTCAAGCCTATACAGGAGATCGATCCGGACATTATCGCTTTAGGCTTTGATCAGCACTGGAACGAAAAAGAATTAGAGGATAAGCTAAAGGAGCGTGGCCTAAAGGCGAAGGTTGTCCGTATTGAGAAATGCGATCTTTCGCCATACGCATCGAGCAGGCACATCAGGCAGCGCATCAAAGAGCTAGAAATTTAATATCATCATTCATCGATGGGAGATAGACATGCTACGAGTAGGTATTATCGGCGGCACCGGCTATACCGGTGGCGAGCTGCTGCGGCTTCTTTCGGTACACCCGAAGGCCGAGATCTCGGTCGTTACGTCAAGAAGCCAGGCCGGAAAGCCCGTTGACTCAGTTCACACGAATTTGAAAGGGCTGGTGGACATTACGCTGGTCGACATCGACCCGGAGTCCCTGGCGGACCAGTGCGACGTGGTATTCACGGCTGTTCCACACGGGGCGGCCATGACGGTCGTGCCGAGACTGCTAAGCAATGGTGTACGGGTGATCGACCTGAGCGCAGACTATCGCATGCCGTCCGACGTTTTCGAGCGTGTGTACGGTAAGAAGCACCTGGACCCCCGCGAACCCGTATATGGCTTGCCAGAGCTTCACCCGGAAGTTAAAGATGCCGCCGTACTCGGGAATCCCGGCTGCTTCCCTACCGGCGCAATACTGGCGGCAGCACCCCTGGTCAGCGCTGGTATCGTGGATCGAGTCGTGTTCGACTCAAAATCGGGCATATCCGGGGCCGGACAGGAGCCGACGGAGAATTCGCACTTCCCGAACCTCGCCCAGAACGTAGTCCCGTATAACATGACCAAGCACAGGCACAAGGCAGAGCTTGATCAGGAACTCGGAGCGCTGAACCCATCGGTAAAGATCAGCTTTACGCCGCACCTCGTCCCTGCCGTTCGTGGCATATTGACGACGGCCCACGTCTTCGTGAACCAGCAGCTAAGCGATGATGACGTTCGCGGCGCCTACGAAGACTTCTATCGCGGCAAGCCATTCGTGCGGATGAACAAGCCCTCGCTGTCTACCGTAAGGGGCTCGAACTTCTGTGATATCGGGTTCGAGGTCGACAAGGGCACAGACCGCATCGTAGTCGTTTCCGCTATCGATAACATGGTCAAGGGCGCGGCAGGCCAGGCCATTCAGAACATGAACCTGATGTACGGGTTCGACGAGCGCACCGGCTTGTGGACAAGCGGGCTGTCGCCCTAAGGAGTTATCATGAAAGTCTCAGACATAATGACAAAGGACGTGGTCGCCTGTAAGCCTTCCGACCCGATCGAGAGCGTCGTGAAATTGATGAGCGAGAAGGATATCAGCGGCGTCCCCGTCATGGACGGCGATAAGCTGGTCGGTGTCGTGACCGAGGCCGATATCATGCGTATCCTCGCCGTTCCTCCGAAGTCAGACACATTATGGCTGCCGAGCCCGCTGGAGATCATTTTCGAGATCCCGTTCAAGGAACTGGTACAGCTCAGGCGCCTGCAGACGGATTACAAGGACATAGGCTTGAACCCTGTCAAGAGCATCATGAAAAAGAACGTAATATCGACCACGCTGGACGCGGATATCGCAGATGCGGCCGAACTGATGGTCAAGCATAAGATCAACCGACTGACGGTGGTCCAGAACGGCAAGCTCGTAGGGATCATCACCAGGGACGACATCATACACGGATTAGGCAGACGAACGACGACTCAGGGGTAAAAAGATGAAAACGATAGAAGGCGGCATATGTGCCGTTAAAGGCGTACAAGCGTACGGCATCAAAGAAGGAAAGATGGGCCTTGCCATTATTTTAGCGAAAGGCCCGGCTGCGGCCGTATTCACGCTGAATAAAGTGCGGGCGGCGCCAGTCAAGGTCACAAAGCACCATATCGCGACGAATGGCGGCGATTTTAATGGCATCATAGCCAACAGCGGCTGTGCCAATGCGTTCACCCACGAGCAGGGGATCAACGATGCGATCGCCATGGCTGGGCTGCTGGCAAAGAAACTGGGCGTGAGCCCGCATTCCATCGCGGTAGCTTCTACCGGCGTCATCGGCAGGCCGATGAACATGGGCTGGATCAACAGCCATTTTGAAGCTGTTTTCAGCAGGCTTGGCACAAGTCCAGAAAACAGCCTTGCCGCAAATAAAGCCATTATGACCACCGATCTCGTGCCGAAGTCGTACTCGGTCGAGATCGACGGCGGTATTCACATCGGTGCGATCGCAAAAGGCTCCGGCATGATCGAGCCGAACATGGGCACCATGCTCTCGTTTGTGTTCACGGATGCCGAGGTATCGCGCGAAAACCTACAAAAATGCCTCAAGAAAGCCGTGGATAAAAGCTATAACATGGTCGTCGTAGATGGCGACACCAGCACGAACGATACGGTCACGCTGATAGCTACGGGAAAAGCCGGAAAGCCAGACATGAAAAAGTTCCAGGAAGGGCTGGAAAAAGTCACTATGGAGATCGCGAAGCAGATCGCGAAAGACGGAGAAGGGGCCACGAAGCTCATCGAGGCCACCGTCGAGGGCGCAAAAACCGTAAAAGATGCCCGGAAAGCTGCAAAAGCCATGGTGCGGTCGCCGCTCTTCAAGAGCGCGGTCTACGGGACTGACCCGAACTGGGGCAGGGCCGTGTGCGCAGTCGGCTACTCATCATGCGAAATGGACATGGATAAGGTCTCGCTATCATTTTCAAACGGCAAGGACACCGTGACACTGGTCGACAACGGCGACCCTAAGAGCGACGATGCGACGCTGGCGAAGGCAAAGGCCATCATGGGTGCGGATACGCTCTATGTGACGGTGCGTCTCAACATCGGTAAGAGCACTGCTACCGCCTGGGGCTGCGACCTCACGCACAAGTACGTTGACATAAACGCTTCATATACGACGTGATCCGATGAAATTTCAATCCTTAAAGGGCTTCAGGGACTTTTACCCCGAGGACATGGCCGCCCGCAGGGACGTGCTCGATAAGATCTTCCGCGTCGTAAGGCGCTATGGCTTCCGCGAGGTCGATGCGCCGAGCCTTGAACCGCTGGACCTCTTCAGAGTAAAGAGTGGCGATGAGATACTCGGGCAGACGTTCAACTTCAAGGATAAGGGAGACCGCGAGGTCACCATGATCCCGGAGCTGACGCCGACGGTCGCCCGTATGGTCGTGGAGCGCGAAAAATCGCTCAAGCGCCCGATCAAGTGGTTCTCGATGCCAAAGATGTGGCGCTACGAGGAGCCGCAGTCCGGCCGTCTACGAGAGTTTTACCAGTTAAACGTAGACATCTTCGGCGTAAGCGGCGCTGAGGCGGATGCTGAGGTCATTGCCTCTGGCATCGACATCATGCTCAATTTAGGCCTGGAAGGGCAATTTATCTTTAAGATCAGCGACAGGCGGCTCATGCAGGGCGTGCTCGAAGGCTTGAAGATCGATAACGTTGCGGGCGTGTTCGCGGCCATCGATAAGCGTGGGAAGATCACCCATGCGGAGTTCAAGGACCTATTGCTAAAGGCCGGCATGAATGATATGCAGCTTGGAACGCTGCTCTCCGTGCTGGATTCCCGGGGCCCGTTCTCGACTGCGCTAATGCAGCTTCAGCCACTGCTGCCGCAAAATGAAGCCGCCCAGGGCGGATACGAGAGCCTGCTGAAATTGCTGGAATTATTAACGATGTACCGTATGGAGCAGTACTGCGTACTTGACCCGTCGGTCATCCGCGGCTTAGGGTACTATACGGGCACCGTGTTCGAGTGCTTTGACACGAAGGGCGAGCTTCGAGCCATCTTCGGCGGCGGCCGATATGATAAGATCATCGGCATGTTTGGCGGCGATGATATGCCGGCAGTGGGATTCGGCATGGGCGACGCGGTCCTTGAGATACTCATGAGGCGGGCGAGCGTGTGGCCGAAAGAGTCGATCGTTACAGACTATTACGTGCTGACGACTGCGCCGCAATATCGCGAGACTGGCATATTCATGGCGCAATCCCTGCGTGAAAAGAACTACATTGTCGAGACGGACATGCAAGGCCGGAACTTTGGCAACCAGATGAAATACGCTAATTCGATAGGTGCTAAAAAGGTATTGATACTGGGCGAAAAAGAAATGGCCGAAGGAAAAGTATCCATAAAAGACATGGAAACCGGGACGCAGGAGACCAAAGAAGTCCTCGCATTCCTTGGATCAGTTACCGAGAAGCCACAGCTATGCTAAAATAACTATCAATCTCTTTTTTTATTATTTCATTGTTCACCACTACACTCTAGAGGCATAACCTCTTAAGATGAACCAGAAGTATTCAAAATACGGCCGAGTCTCATCTAATGCAGAATGCTGACCCAAGGTGATGAAGCTAAAAAAATAAGCCTGGTTCAAGATATACTCGTGACAGGTGACTCTTTAGCTTGTACTAAGTTGCAGATGTGACAGATTGATACTTTTAAGCAGCTTTTCCGCTTCGACTTTGAACTCGACCTGTATCTCGTTGATATAATCCTGAGCCGCCTGAATGTCTTCTTCGGGCATGATATCCGGTTCACAGACAGGTTTTACATCCGGCACATGTGCGTGCTCGATGGTCGAAAATTCACGATCTTTTAATAGCTCTCTGATCGATATGCCGATCCGTGGACTGGCATTTCCCAAAGAAGTAGCCGTACCCTCAATATGCCATTCGCAATTATAGAAACTAACCGATATCTTGCTACCCGGAGGGTTATTCTCTAAAATATGTCCTGTTCGGGCTGCATCGATCGGTATTTCTACTATTGTACCTTCTATTCTGGCCTGCATGATCTTATCCTCTGGATGATCAGGCATGCTCGTATAGCCGACAATATCTCCGATAGCCGGCCTTCCATATGTTTTTCCTATCATTGTTTGCCCCCTTATTCGTTGCACTACTGCAACATACATACAATCCAATATCACTAAATATAGATTTTCATTGAAAATATTTTGCTATAATCTCATTTTCATAATAATTTTTTATATATAAGAAATGTATTATTTGTTATTCTCTGAATAATCTCCTTATCGACTCAGCAAATCGGTGCAATAGCTTTTTCCTGGTAACAGGTTGCTGTATAATCGAAAAGCTTATAAACGCCAGGTGTTATTATAAAATTAGGGCACATGTTGTGCCAAGTAGGGGATTACAATGGATGAGATTGGAGCAATAGAAGAGACTATGGGCGTTTTCGGCTCATATCCTGAAGAGAATGCTGAATCAGAGATGGCTTATATCAAGCAGGTAGAGCTTGAGTTCACAAATGAAGTTGACGACATACTGAAAACGTACAACTTATACCATCTTAAGATCGACAGCTAAAAATTTTTACAACATTATTTTTCTATATACGGGCATCCTTTAGCGTAGCTTATGTGCTCATGAGATGACCATCAGGTGTGCCAGTCCCATTCTTCTCAGCATGACACTCGCTTCACCTTTAAATTCCTGCTCTACACTCTTGATAAATGCCGGATCTAGCTGTGCGACTTCTTCAGCTTCGCCGGATGTCTCAACTTCATGGCCATTTGCCTTTTCCAGCAATTCCATGACCTGCACGTCCATTTCACGAAGATATTGTTCATGAGCTGCCGGTCTGCTTCCTATATGCCATTCTCCGTCAAAAAACCCGATTGCCACTTTACTGCCTTCAGGGCTCTCGCTCTGGATGAATTTTTTCTGCCTGTAGTCGATGGGTATTTTTTTGACCTCGCCATCGACTTTTACGAGGACATTGATCCTGGCTGAAAAGAAGTTCAGCCTGCTTGAATAGCCGATGATTTCGCCTACGGCTAACTGTTCATTAATATTTTTTATCATAATGCCGCCCCTTAATGTAATACCATATAATAGTACTACAAAAATAATTATTGTTCATGCGGTTAATAAACTTTTCGATTTTATCGTTAAAATGATTGCATAATTTTCCTTATAGTAAAAATATTTACAAAATTTATCGATAAATAAATCAAATTGTTCCAGCCTAACCTTAAAGCCTTGGTCCAGGGCTGTCGAGCTTTTGATATTCCTCAACGCGGTCGAGCCATTCGCCGACCATACAATTAAAGACTACTTCTTGCTCGACTTCGAGGCCATGGCCTGCCCTGTCGAGTACTGCGAACGTGCCTCTCGGATAATTATCCATGATGCCTAGCGCATTCTTGTATCCGACTGATGCGTCCTGACGGCCTGCCAGTACCAAAGACGGCTTTTCGAAAGGATGCTCGATCCTGTCGACATCAAAAGAAAAGCCATATCCATTATAGATCAGCCACTGGTTAAAGTCAGCATCCCTGGCTTTCACCCCGGGCAGGATATCCCGCTGGAACCTATCCCATCGCCTCCTGTCCTGTAGTACTAGCATACGCTCGAAGAGCTTTCTTTCAGAGGGCTCGATCGTTGCGAGTAATTGTTCATCTCTCACGAACACTGTCCTGGGCGGTAGCTCGCGCCTGGCTTTATCCGGGATGATGACCGGGCAAATTAACAGGACACCATCCAGGCGTTGCGGTATCTTAAAGGCCAGGCCCCTGGCAAGGTATCCGCCGTATGATTCCCCTGCCACTAGAAATCTGCGGCCATGCATGACCTTGTCGCAGAACTTTACGACTACGTCCAGCATCTGGTCCGAGTTCTTGAGCCATTTGGGCGCTTTCGTCTGCCCCATGCCGGGCAGGTCAAGATAAATACGCTGCCACCCCGGGCGGTTTGTTAAAATAGGCTCCATGCAGTTGGACATGACATGATGGTCGATCCCGTAGCCATGAATGTTCAGGATGGGCGTGCCTTCGCCGTAAGATTCATAATAGACGTTAAGGCCCTCAAGCTCGCAGAACATGAATAACAATTAGGGTATATAGATAAAATAAGTATTGTTTTCTTGATAAATACGTAATTAATAGAAAAAACCTTAAAAAAATTTTGAGATGCTGTGGTATTCACTGCACCTCAAATTCTACTGCCGATCAGTAACTCCTTGGCCTCTTTGAATATTTGTAAGGCCTTTCTTTCTTGCCCTTGGGCTCTGTGATCTTTACCGGTATTTCAGCCGGCTCTTTGATCAACACTTTCAGTGCCGCAGAAACAATGGCCACGGAATCCCGGTCGTTCAACAGCATCTCGGCTAAAGACCGGTACTGTAAGGCATCCTTGCCTTCAGCCGCCTCCAGGATACTATCGATGACTATACGTTGCTGTCCCTTGATCGCGTCATCCACAGTCGGTATTTCCATGCGCTTCATACGCGACCCGACCATGCGCTCGATGAGCTTTAATAGCCTGACTTCTCTGGCTGTGACGAACGTGATGGACATGCCGCTCTTCCCTGCGCGTGCGGTCCTGCCGATGCGATGTACGTATACTTCAGGGTCCTGGGGTATGTCGAAATTATAGATGTGCGTGATGCCGCTGATGTCCAGCCCTCTTGCTGCTACGTCGGTGGCAATGAGCATCTGTATGGTGCCGTCCTTGAACTGCTTCATGACACGGTCGCGCTTCGGCTGGTCAAGATCGCCGTGCAGGCCGCCTGCAGAGTATCCGCGCTTGCTCAATGCTTCCGTGAGCTCTGTCACGCGCATCTTTGTCCTTCCGAAGACGATGGAAAGTTCCGGGGACTGCGTATCGAGTAGCCTGCAAAGCGCTTCGAACTTTTGTCCCTCGTGCACTTCGACGTAGTTTTGTGATATGTCCGGTACCGTCATGTGCTCTGAGACACTTCCGATCGATACGGGCTGCTTCATGTATTTCTTCGCCAGCTTGATGACAAGTGGCGGTATGGTCGCCGAAAAGAGCAGTGTCTGGCGGTTCTGGGGTGCGTAGCTCAGGATCTTCTCGATATCATCCTTAAATCCCATGTCGAGCATTTCGTCAGCCTCGTCTAAGACTACTGTCCTGATGTTGTCGAGCTTGATGGTCTTTCGCCTGATATGATCCATCAGACGTCCCGGGGTGCCGACGATGATCTGCGGCGAGTTCTTAAGCCCTTTTAATTGCCACTTGAAGTCCTGCCCGCCGTAAATGGGTAACGCGTGGATGCCTTTATACTGTCCTATGCGGTTAAGCTCCTCGGCTACCTGGACGGCCAGCTCGCGGGTTGGCGTGATGACAATGCCCTGGATATCTCTCGTGTTGCGCTCGATGCGCTCGATGATCGGTATGCCGAATGCTGCGGTCTTCCCCGTTCCCGTCTGGGCCTGCCCGATGACGTCCTTTCCTTCCATTGCGACAGGGATAGCCTGCTCCTGGATATGCGTTGCTTCTTCGAAACCCATGTGGCTGATAGCCTTCATCACGGGCTCGCTTAATTTTAACGTGTTAAATGAACTCATTACGATCAAATCCTTATATGTGATTACGATCAAATTCTTCTAATGATACACTGCATTCATGCATCACAGGTATTTGTAAGCCTCCATAATATTGATACTATGTGAGAGCATTTTCACCGCGCAAAGTCTTTGATCGACATGAGCGGATATACCTGAAGATAAGCACAAAAATATAGTCCATAAAAAAGTCCTAATACGACGCTTTTGCACAATAAAGGAAAAGCTGGTATTTACTCTTTTAAAAGAGCTGATGATTTTGTTCTTATGCGGCTATAGAACATCGTGCATATATAATATGTTTTCTATTCGCCAATGTCTTTAGTATTCAATTTATTTTCTCTGGTATAACGCCTGTTCGGATACCAATTATGGTATATTTCCATGTAATCGTTGTGTATATGACCTCGTTTCAATATATTGCCCAAAATACCGTTCATTTTTAAATTAAGGCTCTTAAAACAGCTCATCATACGATATAACGCCCAAACCGGTGCTATCCCGTTCTAGTCCCTGACAATCTATTTATTTGGTGTTATTAACGCTATTATGGAGGTGCAGTTATGAAGATGGTAAGAACTTTGTTTGTAGCAGCCGTGTGTCTGGTTGCCTTAGCATGCGTTGTCGCGCCCTCATTTGCGTGGTTCGGTAATGGTTTCGGCTTTGGCGGCTTTGGTCGTGGCTTCGGACTTGGCTTTGGCGGACTTGGCTTTGGCTTAGGCGGACTTGGCTTTGGCGGACTAGGCTGTGGTCTCGGTGGCTTTGGCGGCTGTGGTCTCGGTGGCTTTGGCGGCTGTGGTCTCGGTGGCTTTGGCGGCTGTGGTCTCGGTGGCTTTGGCGGCTGTGGTGGCTGTGGTGGCTGTGGTCTCGGCGGCTTTGGCGGCTGTGGTCTCGGCGGTCTCGGCGGTCTCGGCGGCTTTGGCATCTGATAAGGCAGACCTCGTCGCAGAGATCTTAAATATCGATGTCGACGTATCCGCGGCATCGTATATTTTTAGATCACCCGAATTGGGCCAAACCGACAAGAATTAAAAACTTTTTTTTATTTCGCTCACGTCCGTTGCTTATGCGTTATTAGCCTGAGGGAAGGGGCATAAGCGCCAATATGTCCTTATAAAGAATCGTTTTTTCCCTCCCTTATTTATTTTTACCGGGACAAAAATAAATGAATGGAATAGGTTTATCATGAATGTTAGAATGACTTCTTTATCAGAGCACTGGTGGATCTTACTACTCAGAGGCATAATAGCTGTGTTGTTCGGGCTGGCCATATTTGCCATGCCGGGACTAACACTCTCGTTTTTTATATTGCTCTTCGGGGCGTTCGTGCTCACCGACGGCATCCTGCTGATCGTAAATTCACTCATGAATATGAAAACTAACGGCCGCTGGTGGCTGAGGCTGCTTCAGGGTGTAATTGCCATATTAGCGGGTATCGCCGTTTTCGCATGGCCCGGGGTCACTGCACTGATACTTCTGTATATCATCGCATTCAACGCCATCTTCGGCGGCATTTTCCAGGCTATATCGGCGTTCCTATTCCGTAAAGCGATACGCGGGGAGATACTGTTGATCGCCGCGGGCATTATCTCGGTGATATTCGGCGTGCTGTTGATCATGTACCCGCTATCGGGCGTTCTCGCACTTGTTAAGGTGATCGGGATCTTCGAGATGTTCTACGGCATCCTGCTGATGGTGATGTCCTTCGATCTGCTGTCGATAAGCAAAGCAGAGCCAGTAAAAGCATAGCGACATGGTTCGTACTTTGGTATAAAAGACTGACTAAACAAAGTACTAAAAAAAGCCTGGAATGCCCGGAGATGGTCATTTTAGGGCCATCATAATATCGGGGTGCACAGTCTTCATGCTTGTTTCCAGACATCAGCACAAACTGACAGGATAAATAAAGGTCAGGTGTCATGGCAAATAGATAAACCTGCCATGGATCACCTGGCCTGCATCAGGACAAGCCTATTATTTTTGCCTCTGCATGAAATAGTACGTGGCAACAACTCCGGCTATTAACAGCAAGAATAATGCCAGGTATATTCCTGTATAATTTGCTGTATTTTCGTCCGTTGTCGGAGCCGGCGTAGGCGTGGACGTTATCCTTGGAGTCGGCGTTAGCGTAGGCAGCGCGATAGTCGCTGAGACCGGCATTATTGACGGTACGATCGTCGGTGTAACGACCGCTTCTGTGTACTTCGCCAGCATTGAAATGCTCTCATGCGGCTCGTACGCGAAGTTGATAAGCGTACTTCCGTACTTCACGTTGCCCGCCTGATCAAAAGCGCGATAATATAGCGTCCTGGAGCTTCCCCGTGCCAAGCTGAATGGCCCCGAATACGCCGTCCAGCTTGCGTTGTCGAACCCGTACTGTATTGCCTGTACGCCTGATCTGCTATCATCGGCAGACAACGTCACGCCTGCGTCGGAATAAAACTGGCCTGTGCCATATGTCGTCCCGCTGAGGCTACAGACGGCCGTCGGTTCCG
This sequence comes from uncultured Methanocellaceae archaeon, assembly GCA_963780665.1. GTDB lineage: Archaea > Halobacteriota > Methanocellia > Methanocellales > Methanocellaceae > Methanocella. The sequence goes on from CAWACJ010000008.1 coordinate 182,992, forward strand.
TTCGATCGATCGTTATGGTCGCGCTTTTAACAGGTTCTTTGTTCCCTGCTTGATCTACCGATCGGTAATATATGGCTGTCGAACCTTCGTCGCTCACTGTAAATGGCCCTGAGTAAACCATCCAAAAGGCGTTATCCATGCTATACTCCGTATGCTCTACGCCGGACGTGGCGTCGCTGGCACTCAACGTAACGATTACATTCGAGCGGTACCAGCCGTTATTGCCCAATAGTCCGGCGGGCGAGTAGCTCGTGGCCGGTGCCGTTTTATCAATATTGATCCCGCCCACTGTGTATGAGGCGGAATGGCCGGCGTTGTCCGTTGCCGTGCCCGTGGCCGACTGCGATGCGCCGTCCGAAGAGAGTGTAATGTCGGGTGTGACGTCGGAGATGCCCGAATTACTGTCCGTTGCCGTGAAATGGACCACGACGTCATGGTCATACCAGCCGTTCGCCGCAGGCTCCGTAGTCGCCGACCCATCGATCGTCGGCGGTGTCCGATCAATGTTGAAGGTACCGGTGTCACCCTGCATCTCCCTTCCCGCATTATCAGTGATCTTATAATTTACATGATGAGGGCCGTCGCCCATAACATCAAATGCCCCGGCATATGCGGTCCAGGCACCGTCATCCAGGCTGTGTGTGATGGCCGCGCCATCGGAGCCGCTACTGGTACTGATGATAGACACTGTGACAGGTGTCACATACCATCCGTTGTTAAGCGTACCACTTAAGGTATAGCTAGCTTCCGGGTCATTGAGGTCGAGCTTAACCGTCTCTGAATGTGACGACTCGGAATTATCCGCTTTATCCACCGAATAATAGTCGATGACATGCGTACCATCCATGCCTATGACGAATGGGGATGAATATTCCGCCCATTCGCCGCCGTCAACTCGATACCAGGTATGTTTTATGCCGGACAGGGCATCGTTCGCCTGTAGCACCACCTGTACGCTCGAGGTATACCAGCCATTATTACTCGTCCCGGTCACGCTGCATGATGTGATGGGTGCAGACATATCGATGTTCACGTGTGCCTTGGCAGTAGCGATGTTGCCTGCATTATCGGTGGCACTCCCGACTATCGTGTAAGTGCCTTCATTATTTAAGACACTGTCACTGCTAACTGAATTTATGCGTGATACGGCATCTGTGGCATCAAAATGCAAGGTGACGCTTCCGCTATTCCAGCCCTCCGCGTTGGCTTTCGGGGATAAGCTTGCCGTTAATGAGGGGGAGGTCTTATCTGTGCTGATGCTAAGCGTTCTATCCGCCTCAATGTTCCCCGACGAATCGATAGACCGGTATCGGATATCATTGATGCCGTCAGTATCGATAGTGAATGCGTTGGCATATGTCGACCAGGGCGCATTATTGATGCTATACTCGATATGGCCAATGCCGGCGTTATCCATAGCGCTTAGCGTGACCTGCACGTCTGACGTGTACCAGTTGTTAAGGCCTATCGTCCCGGAGGGGGTAGCTGTAGTCACAGGCGGCGTGATATCTCTCGTTAAGAAGCTCCACGTATGATCAGAGGCGAGGGCATTTCCCACGAAGTCGGTCATACCTGTAGTGATCGTGGCCGTATATGTCATGTACTCCGACAACCCGGCAGCGGGAGTGAACGTGGCCGTAGTGCCCGAATATGTGACAGTTCCCGAGACAGGGTTACCGTGGGCATCGACAAGCTTGAACGTCGTGTCACTGATCGTCGAGCTATTCATCGCTTCGCTGAAGGTGGCGGAGATCGAACTATCCAGGGGCACGCCATTTTCATTACTGGCCGGGCTTGTCTCTGTGACTGAGGGAAGTGTATAGTCGCCATTCGGGTTGAACGCGACAAAGTACAGTTGACCGCCAGAATATATGCTCTTAACTTTGGCGAGCGTGGAGGTGTCAACGATCGTGGTATAGCCATCAAGGCCCGATACGTATACGCTTTTCCCGTCCGGGTCATATGCCAGGCCCTCGGGTCCATAGACGCCCACAGAGCCGATGACCGTTTGTGTGGAGGTATCGATCGCATATACATTACTATCACCATAGCAGCCGACAAATAACCGTTTACCGTCAGGGCTAAAGCCCAGGCCTTGTGGAGCCAGGCCGACCTCGAGGCTCTTTATAAGCTTATTCTGAGCCACATCAATGATCGATATATATTTCGTCGCATAGCTATCCGCGTATATGTAAGCCCCATCCGGGCTGATGGCCAGATAATCGGGCTGGCTATTGACCGCTATCGTCCCAATGACGCTTTTTGTCGACGTGTCGATGACCGATATGCTGTCGCTGCCGAAATTAGAGACGTATGCGCGGCTTCCGTCTTTGCTGAAGATCACGCCATAGGGCGTCGTCCCTACGCTGATCGTTGTCCCCATAAACGTGTTGGTCGAAGCGTCGATGACGGCTACTTTGCCAGCATTATACTCGGTCGCGTATACCCATTTACCAGCAGGATCGACGGCGATACCATATGTAGCCGCACCAAGGCCTATGTTACTGACATCGCGAAAATCAGCTGTGTTGATAAGCGTTACATACTGGCTGTTCATGTTTGCCACATATGCATAAGTCCCGTCCGGGCAGAGCGCCACTGTGTACGGCTGAGCGCCTACCGGTATCGTTGCGACGAGCTGGCTTGTGGTCGTGTCGATGACCGTCACCTGGCTGTTCGTGTAGCCTGTCACATATGCCAGCGGCCTGGTCGCGTTCGGCGCTGTGGCGCTCTGTGCCGAAGCTGTCAGGATAAAGCTCAAACTAAAATCGAGAATGACACATATCATTGCCACTCGTATGAGACAATACAATATCCCATCTAATTTTATTCCTACAGGTATCACTGACTCAGGATACCTGAAGGTACCTACCTCCATATGATTTGCCCCCTTGTTTATAGCTGACAATGCAGCTAACGTTAAATGACTATGCCCTTAATGACTAATTAATAAGTGGTCATAGTATTAAGCATTGCCGTATTTGACCAAATATATACAAGATAAGCAATTCTTGAAGATAACCTGATATTTAATAACCAAAAATATGCTTATTACGCAAAAATGCTACAGATAATAGCATGATGCGATGATGAAAAAAATCGCGGTCTTTCATTTATCCCGCAGTACAAGTTGATATATGCTTATCTAATAAAAATACGTAAATTATTAATCCTGATTTGGGACTTATTCCAGGTTTTTATTTTTTAATTTATCGATCAGTTTCGATACTCTTTTTTTCGTTTCGACTGTCTCTTCAACGTCTCTTGTGATCGTGATATCCAGTATGTCCCCTTCCTTACAATTTTTAGGCAGCAGGGATGCGGGAAAATCTATGGAGACTGTTTCATCGTCCCTGACCAATAACACTGCATATTCGCCTTCAAACCTGTCCAGCGTTACTTTCATGCAGCGGCCTCCATACCAATTGGCAGGCCCAAATGCCTTATGGCTATCGATGAATGCTCCGGCATAGCAGCATCCACAGGGCTCGAACCTGTTCCCAGCACAGGATACTGTGTCGTTACCGTATATGTCGTCCCATCCGTCGCTATCATGATATCGCCGTTAATGTCCGTCCTGTACACTTTTGAGCCTATATCCTTCAGCCTCTGTAAAAGTTCTGGGGCAGGATGGCCGTATTTATTGGCACCCACCTCAATGACGCTTATTTTAGGCTCTACCTCTCGCAGGAAAATTCTGCTTGTGGCATACTTCGTACCGTGATGCCCGACTTTAAGCACGGTGCTATTCAGGCTCTGGTGTGTAGTCATCAAATTCCTTTCTGTGGCAAAGCCTGCGTCGCCCATAAGCAGGAAGGAAACATTGCCATAGCTGATCTTCAGGACTATGGAGTTCTGGTTCAGGTCCCCCTCCAGGCCTGAAGCCGGCGGCGATAGCACTTCGATCGTGACTGCCGGGCTTAAATTGATATATTGTCCCCTTTCAGCGACCTTATAGGGTATGTTCTTCTCATCAATCAGTGTGAGATATCGCTCATAGGTGCGCGATGAATGCGGCTGGCCACTATCAACGACTCTTTTTACCGGTAACTCTTGTAATACTGTCAGCAAGCCGCCGATATGGTCCGCATGAGGATGCGTGGATACCATTACGTCCACCGTGCTCACACCTTCTTTCTTTAAATATGACGCCAGAGCAGGCCCTGCATCCGGTCTTCCGCCATCGACCAGCATACTCTTGTTGTCATACATGACAAGGATCGAGTCACCCTGCCCGACATCGATGAAATGGACGGTTAAAAGACCCGAATTATTTATCGTCGGAGCTGCCGACGAAAGCATATCGTCCGGCTCTCCGAATGCTGTGATCTGTGTGGGGACTGGCGTCGGGGTTGGCGTTATCGGCGTGTTGCAGCCGCAGATCGATATGGTTAATGCTAATAGCATCAGCAATACGCATAGTAAAACGATAGGCCTATTGACCGATCCCGACAAGATATTTCACCGAATATCCTTACAAGGCTCTATTATATTGGGAATTTAAAGTCGTTAGGGGAGATTTGTAAAACTAATACGCTAATTTCTAATTTTAATGTCAAATATGGTTAAAAATAAAATTTTAAGCCTTACTGGTCTCGGACGGCTTTTGCTCGTCAATATCATGTAGCTGTATCGTGTTGAAAACGATCATGGCGATCCATATCAAGGCTAATATCCATGAAAGCCACATCAGCAAGTTGGTCAAGCCCACCAGCGTCGTGGTGACGGTGTCTACCAGCGTGAGGATGATCAGCACGACCATCACAAAGTCCACGATAAACCCGAAGTATGCGATGTTCTTGATAAATTTCGGGTGCTTCTGAAGCTCGATGCTGAACAGCAGGATCGACACGAGGATCAGCACGAGAGATACGGCATACCAGAAAATGTTCAAATAGCTAAAGCTCTCCGAAAAATTGCCGTTGATCACGAAGCCGATGCCGGCCACCATGCCGCTCACCTGGGCGAAAGTGAACCTCTGGTCATTCAGCTCTTTCGTGCGCCACTTGTTCATGCCATACATAAAGACTATCAGCGACATGCCTGCGAGGATCAGCCCGAAATTAAACAGTATATACCCTACCGGATTCAGGTCAGCGTTCCCCAGGTCTCCCATGAAATGTTCCGAAAGAGACGTTGTCCCGGGATACAAAAGCATGGATGCGATCGTGAATACGATCGCGACGACTATGGTGAGTGTTCCACCCAGAAAGGTTAACGACCAGTTGAACGGGTTGATCTCCATATGATATTCACCCTAATTTTTCAAATTAATTGTTATTATTATAACAAACGCCTAACTAATAAATGTTATTGCACCATTCACGAATCTCTTATAAAAAAGATATGCTCAATCTTATTTTCCGAATGGACATTTGGCTTCCAATAAACTTCATATCTAATTTACACTTTTGTGCTTGTAAACAAAACGTTATATTTACATATCTCTTATACTCCATATGCTATTGGTGGGCGAATGATCGCCTGTAATATGATAACAGGGAGTTATTTTAATGGAAAATACAACTAACGAACCAAACATGCCGACCCAAGTTAACAAAGAGCCTCTACTGGCGGCCGTCGGATCGTTTTTCTTCCCGGGACTGGGACAGGTCTATAACGGGGAAGGGATAGTAAAAGGGCTAATATACCTGATCGGTTCGCTGATCGGATACCTGATCTTCTTATTACCCGGAGTCGCCATATGGTTATATGGCATCTATAACGCATACAAGGTCGCCGACAAGATGAAGTCGGGAACGATTCCCGTAAAAGGGACTTCCACTGCGAACCTGCTGATCTTCATCGTGATCTCAATAGTCATCTATATAGTATATTTCTTTGTGATCGTAATCATGCTGGCAATATTTGCGGCATTCATATACGGGATCAGCAGCAGCGACATGAGCTACTAAAAAATGTTAGCAGAGGCCTCAATGGCCTTATCTTTTTTATTACTGTTCAGTCTCTGTTTTTAAGACTTAGGGTCTTCAAAAACGGGCGATGAATAGTTATATTTTTATGCTGCCGGCAGCAGTATCACGAACCGGCAGCCTTTCGTATAGTCGCCCGGCGCACGGTCTTCTACCCACATTTTACCATGGAAGCCTTCAATGATAGACTTAGCTAAAAATAATCCTAGCCCTTTATCGGTTTTTTCCTGCGGAAATGCGAACGCCGTTTCTTTTTCTACAATGCCCTGTGCATTATCTTCCAGTGTACACCGGCAATAGTCTTTATCGTCACCATCGATACGAGACACGGTGATATTGACTGTCAGCTGCCTGTTCGGGCTCGACCGCTCCCTGGCGTTCTCAATGATACAGGAAAGCACGTCCTCGATCAGCTCGTTCGCTACCACCGGGCATGGCGGGGATGGGTTGACGAAAATCGATACAAGCTTGTCATTTGCGGGATACTGTGCCTTGACCTGGGTGATGGCGTCCGTAATATCCACAGGTTTAACGCTCGGGTCCTGCGACCGCAGGTACTTGATCGTTTCGCCGGCGAGCTTTGAGCTCTCGTTGAAAGATTCAAGCGGCGCGCTTAGCAATCTGGTCATTTCCTTGTTGAACCCGAATGCTTCGATCAGCTTACCGAGATTGTCCACCCCGATCTTATTCGTGTGGATGGTTTCACGACATATCAGCGAAAGCAGGTCCTTGTACTCCTTCAGGCTGGCATTCGCCTCGTTCATTGCGATCAGCACCTGTTTTTTCTCGCCGACTTCGCTCAGCAATGTCCGGTTCGTCTCTATTAGCTCGGCAGTGCGGCCTTCCACCTTGCCGTAAAGCTCGTCCCGCACTTTCTTAAGCTCCGTCTGTACCTGGAAATGGCTCGTGACATCGCGGATCGTCACCAGGTATGCAGGCTGGCCGCCCCACTCGATGTCGCCGAGGCACATCTCTATGATAGTCTGCTGTTCGCCGATCATGCCGGCTGCGATCGGTGTATCGGGGATCAGCGGGAAGCCCGGGCTTTCTCCCTCGATCTCGCCAGGCTCTGCGTTGAAGAGCTTTTCAGCCGCAGGGTTCACGAACGCGACGGTGCCGCTGCCATCAATGACGATCACAGCATTCGAGCTTTTATACACGATCTCCCGCAGGCATTCGAGATCGCTCTCGATCTCATGTTTTTCTTTTATGATCGCTTCTTTTTCTTTTATGATCGCTTCTTTTTCTTTTATGCTCTCTTCTTTTTCTTTAGTGATCGCTTCTTTTTCTTTTATGCTCTCTTCTTTTTCTTTAGTGATCGTTTCTATGATCGTTTCTTTTTCTTTTATGCTCTCTTCTTTTTCTTTAGTGATCGTTTCTATGATCGCTTCTTTTTCTTTAATGATAGATTCAGTTACCTGCCGCTGCACGGTCAGGTCTGTCACGATGAACATCATGCCCTCATACCTGTTGGTGTCAGTGTATTCCGGGGATGCCGACAGCTTTACGTCGAGGTGCGCGCCATCTTTCTTTATCAACGCCACTTCGATCGGTCCGGCCAGGTTTTCGGCATGGCCGTCGAGGCATTTAGCGATGTCCTCAGCGTCCTGCTCATTGCAATAGGATACTAGCATTCGGCCGCAGATATCTTCATTGGCGTAGCCTAGCATTTCCGCCATTCGGCTGTTATGATATTCGATCCTTCCGAGCGTGTCGACCGACAGGATCCCTTCCTGCCGGGAATTCAAAAGCCGCCGGTAGTTTAGATTCATCCGGGACAAAGCATTTTTATCGCTTTTTTTCCTGACCGTCTCTTCGATGATCGCCTGGAGCCTGACAAGGTCATTGTCATCATGGTCGTTCCTGAGATATATCTGAAGGTCATCGCTGCCGAATGTCTCTGATACCAGGTCTTCCCAGCCCTCGTCCGCGTGAATGATAAATGTAGTATGGTCGCCGATCCCGCGAAGCCGCTTCCATAGTTCAAAGCCATTCGTGCCGGGCATTAAGTAATCGGATACAACAAGATCATAGCTATAGCCGTTTAGTTTTTCCATCGCTTCATCGGCGGAACCGGCGGTATCGACGTCAAATTTGACATCCTTGCTAAAGAACGCAGCGGCAGTCCCAAGAGAGGCGGGTTCATCATCAACGAGCAATATCGATATCATAAGTTTTCACTTTTTTAAGCCTTACCCGACTATTAGCATACAATCGTGCTTAAAGCAAAAATCCCTATGATGTAAACGCTGATATATTTATTTGTCCCATAACGGAGCGATAAATGCCATTATTTGGTAAGCGCTTTTACCTGCTCGATAGAGACCGCATATTTCATCATGTTTTGCCAGGGGTCGCCTTTTTCTTTTAGCCGCCTGAAAATGTTTTTCACATTATATTTTTGAGAAGTTTCTAAACGGTCCAGGTCTTCCCAGTGAATGGGCGTGGCTACCGGTGCGCCCGATAATGCGCGAATAGAATAAGGGGCAACGCTGGTCTGGCCATACGAATTCCTCAGGTAATCCAGGAATAGCCTGCCCTGCCGCTTTTCCTTATACGTCTCGATCGTGAATTCTTCGGGGTTACTTTTCACCACCTCGGAGGCGAAACTATGGGCAAACGCGCGTACTGTTTCAAAATCGGCACTTCTATCAAGAGGTACGACTACGTGTAATCCCCGAGAACCTGTCGTCATCAGAAAAGCGGTCATCTTGATATCCGAAAGCTTCTCGCGCAATTCTTTTGCCGCAAATTTTACTTTATCGAAATCATGGTCTCCCGGATCAAGGTCGAAGATCATCTTGTCCGGATAACGCAGCTTATCCTCGCGACATAAGAATATGTGCAGCGTGATGCAGTCCTGATTGGCCAGATAGGCGAGCGTCTCCGCGTCATTACACAGTACCTGGTGTTGTGTGTGGCCTTTTTCAAGTTCTATTGTCGCTCTTTTGATCCAATCCGGAAAATAATCCGATGCCTCTTTCTGGAAGAATCCTTCTTTTCCGATCCCGTTGGGAAATCGCTGCAATGACATCGGGCGGTCTTTCACATACGGGATCATCATATCGGCTATGCGGCGATAATAGTCGACAATTTCGCCTTTGGTGATTTTCTGCTCCGGGAACAGGATCTTCTCGGGGTGAGTGATATCGATCGTCTGCCCGCCTACGTTTATTTTTTCCGTCATGTCGGTACCTCCTTTACCACGTCCTTTGCGTCTTTATCGGGCCTCAGCCCCATGTATCTGGGCTGGCGAAGCTTACCCAGGTCCGTCCACTCCTCAAACCCGATCTGCGCCACAAGCACGGGCTCCAGCCAGTGCGCTCCCTTCTCATGAATTTCTTCAGCAAAAGGCGATGTCTTACATACCAGAGGGGAAAATTTTTTATGGAGCTTTTCCAGCGTGGTATTGTCAAAGCCAGTCCCTACTTTACCTGCATACCTTAACCTGCTATCCTGGTAATATCCGAGAAGTAATGCGCCGAAATACTCTCGTTTCCCCTGTGGCTCCGTAAAACCGCCGATGACGAATTCCTGTTCCGCCATACATTTGAACTTGAGCCACAGGCTCGAGCGACTGTGCACGTAAGGCGCATCGCCCTTTTTTGCGATCAGCCCTTCCCAGCCTTTTACACATGACTCCTTAAAAAATTCCAGCCCGCCGCCAGCCCGATGCTTCACAAACTGAAGGGTGTCTCCATACGAGAGCGCTTTTTCGAGCAGCCATTTGCGGTCCAGCTGAGTGAGCTGTGTCGTATCATATCCGTCATAGTAGAGAATATCAAATACATAATAGTAGACTGGAGCGCCGGATCCTGGCGACTCGAGCACGCCCATGCGTGGCTGCAGTAGCTCGAATTTTGTGGCTCCCTTTTGATCGAATGCTACGATCTCGCCATCAATGATGAAATCCTGTACGCTTTGCTTTTGCAGCGCTTCGACAACCTCCGGGTATGACGTATTGATCGAATGCTTGTTACGCGACATCAGGCGTATTCCCTCGTGTTTTTTATAGGCGATGCATCTCTCGCCGTCAAGCTTTCTATCGAATATCCAGCCATGGTCATCGAAGCGCTGCTTCGTAAGCGTGGCAAGCATCGGGTCCTGCCAGTCGGGCTGTTCCATCCTGCGGAGCTTTTTTCGCGCTTCCTCCGGAAGGCTTTCCAGCAGCTTATTCACGCTGGCCTCCCTGCCCGGCGATCTCCTCAAGAGATCGGCCTGTCAATGCCGAGTCGGGATCTGCCTGTACCGGATCGGCCGGCTTATTGGCAAATTCGTCACGCTCTTTTATCAGGAGCCATCTACGATCGCCTGTCCTTATCAGGGCGTAGGCACCCTTCAGCTTTTTTCCATTAAGCCGGATCTCTATGCGCCCCTTCTCATATGCTTGCGCCATGGTCAGCCGGTTATCGGCGTCCTTCTCGGCCCATAGGTTCCCATACGTACCGGTATCCCATACCATGACCGTGCCAGCTCCATAGCCCTCGGGTATCACGCCTTCGAACCTTGCATATTCTATCGGGTGGTCCTCCGTGGGAAGTGCGAGCCTCTTGACTTTTGGGTCGGTCGACGGGCCTTTTGGCACCGCCCATGACTTTAGCACGCCGTCCACTTCGATCCTGAAGTCATAGTGCAAATTCGTAGCCTTATGTTTCTGGATGACATAGATTGTTTTCTTTGTGTCGTTATCGCGGCCGTATGGCTCCGGCGTACGCTTAAAATCGCGCTTTTCATGGTAAGTTTTTAGCGGCTCCTCTGGCATCAAAACCTCATTATCACATGAGCAACATATGATAAAAATGGTTTCACCCGGTCAAATCGTTTTCTTTTCTGTTCTATGCCACTTATACGGCCATTTAGCATAGAAAAAGTAACTGTAATCCAGCAATAATCAGCGTTGTCTTTTACTCAGGGTCATCATACGTATCCGCGGTGACGAAGTTGAAGATGGGTTGGAGTCGTGTAATAGCAGTAGCTGTAGTGGCCATAGTCATATGCGCCTCTATGCTTCCGATGGCCGAGGCCGCGAGGGGTAGTAGCGCGAGATCCGGCGGAAGTCATGTAGTTAGCCACGGGAGCGGACATAGTAGCAGCGGCTCACATGCTGTTTCACATGCAGGAGAAAGCAGGCACGTCAGCGGAGGAAGTTCACGTGGCCTATCAGGAAGCCACTTCGGCAGAAGCTCTAGTGGCATTAGCGGCGGAGGACGCGCATTTAACGGACGCGGATTCGACAATCGCGGCGTCGGCAGCCATAGTTTTAACACGCGGAACTTTGGCGACCGTGGCTTTGAGGGGCGTGGGTTCCATGATTTTGGGCGTGACCGCTGGGGAGGCGGCTGGAATAACGGCGGCTGGGGTGGCTGGGACTACGGGTATAGTCCATCCTGGTATGGCAGCTATGCATATCCTGTCTATGTGCCTGTCGATTATGGTGGTTATGGGAGTTATGGCGATGATGCAGGAGCATGCTATGAAGATTGTATCGCGTCGGGAATATACTCACCAGAGCAGTGCGGCCAGATGTGTTATTACGCTTAACTTTCGAAAAGATACAGGACTGGCATAAAAAAGATTTGTGGCATTACCGCCATCGGGCTGTAATGCCGCCAATATAGTCGTATTGTGATTAATTCACCACGCCAGTCTCGACCGGTGGTGCCACATATATGTCGGAATCGGTGATCGACATGTCACCATTGCTATAATCCGGGTTCTGGTAGCCGGACTTCTTGAATATAGTCTTAGAGCCGCCGTCCCACGTGATCGTGAGCGTCGCATTAGCCGGCTTTTCATTGCTGTAGGCTCCATTAGGTCCTGACAGGGTTACAGTGACGTTCTTTACCTGATCACGATTCAGGGTGCCTATACTGCTAGAGGACACATGGGCAAGCTCGCCGGGGATATCGCCCAGGACCGGGTCGATCAATAGCTGGTAGGTGCCTACCGTATATTTTGCTGTCACGCCAGTCAGCGTCTGCGCGCCATCGTTCGTGATGTCAAAAGTGAGCGTGTCGCTCTCTGTTCCCGCATTGGTCTTCCAGTGAATGTTCATGTTCGATATAGCGAACGACTGCTCCGCCCTCGGCGTCGGCGTCACAGGGACTGCCGATGGGATCGGTAAGGGCGTGTATGTCGGATCGTTTGTCTGCTGGTCCGGTATGACGGCCGTCTGCGTCGGATGCGGTGCCGATGTGGACATGAACGGCACAGAGCAACCGCAGACAAAAGCCGCAGCGATCAATAATGCAATGAACGCAATGATATTACGCATAAGTGACACCTGTATGATAGTCTAGTAGTATACCGTCTATATAAAACCTTTATCACAATCCATAAACAGACGTTTTATGAATTTAAACGAACGTAAGGCTTCTAATAATAGTTTACGGCAGAACGATCTTTACTTTATTCAATATAAAAAAACTATTGCATCAAAGTTGGTGTTCGCCAACTTTGATGAATAAAAAAATTATTGTTTTGACGGTGATTTAGCTTCTTCCTTGCTCAAGACACGCACGATGTCTCCGCGCACTGTCACAGGGATCGGCACCATTGCTTCGGACAGCTCAACGGTGATCTCTTCCTTTGCCAGGTCTACACGCTTTACGCGAGCGCGCTCGCCCTTGAACGGACCGGAGATCAATTCTACGATGTCGCCCTCTGTTATGCCAGTCACTGCCGGCTTCGGTGCCAGGAAGTGCTCAACTTCCGCGATGGACGAAGCTCCCTTGACGACGGTCTTCGCGTGGGGGATATTCTGGATCGCGTGCTCTACGATCTCGTGCATGGGCGATTCCACCAGGACATAGCCCTTAAGTTCTTCCGGCGCGAGTACTGACCTGATGTCCAGCATCTCCTTGCGAGCTACCATCGAAAGTAGGTTCGCCACAGAGCGTTCCTGGTTCGCCGTTGTTTTTACGGCATACACGGTCGCTTTTTTTGACTCGGTCGTTGATGTTGCTGTTTCTCCTTCTGCCATTACAATCCCATCACTTGATCAAGGCGGTCGGAAGCAGGACCATTAGCAAATATATTGCGAACCCGATGACGCCTATCAGCAGGATGCCTGCTCCGGCGATCTTCGAGATGTTTAAAAACTCTTCAGTGCTCGGCTTGCGGGTCAACTGCAGTATCCTGATGTATTGCTTGATCGAGTTGCTGATATTTTCCAGCGATATTCCTGATTTCTCTGCCACTGTCATCTACCATCCTTAATATGAAATTAAGAAAAGACGAATCCATAACTATTCTGTTTAAAGATATAGTTTTCGTATATCACCCAACGAAGTCGATGCCGAACTTCTGCGACTTAAGCGTCTTCTGCTGTGTCACAGCCGCCTGCACCGGCTCCGGAGCCGTCTTTCCTAGTATCTGGTTTGACTTAACGCCTGTGATGATGACCATCGTGCGTACCATGTCCCCGAGTTCCGGGTCTACTGATGCGCCCCATATAAGCCGCGCATCCGCGTCGATCGCGTTATAGACTTCTTCCACGACGCTTTCCGCTTCCGATATTGTCATGTGCTCGCCGCCCACTACATTTACGATGGCGGCCTTAGCGCCTGTTATGTCTATGTCTAGAAGCGGGCTCTCCAGAGCGTTCGCGACTGATTTAAGTGCTCCGTCCTCGCCTTTGCCCTCGCCGAGCCCTATCATGGCGACACCGCCATTGGACATGATCGTCCTGATATCCGCGAAGTCCAGGTTAACAAGGCCCGATTTCGTTACGAGTTCCGTGATGCCCTTGACCGCATGCGCGAGCACTTCATCGGCGACCATAAATGCCGCCTGCATTGGCAGGTTCGGCACGACTTCGAGCAGCCTGTCGTTTGGCACCACGATGACCGTATCCGCCGCTTCTCTCAGCCTTGCCAGGCCTTTCTCTGCATTCGCTCTTCTGACCGCGCCTTCTACCTTAAATGGCGTCGTGACCACTGCGATGGTGAGCGCGCCGCCTTCCTTTGCGGTCTGTGCGACGACGGGTGCGGACCCTGTGCCGGTGCCGCCTCCAAGGCCGCATGTGACGAACACCATGTCGGAATTAGCTATGGCCGCCTTGATCTCGCTCAGGCTTTCCTTCGCCGCGTTCTCGCCCACTTCCGGCAGGCTGCCTGCGCCGAAGCCTCTGGTCAGCTTCTTACCGATGAGGAACTTCTTGTCCGCCTTCGTGTGTAGCAGGTGTTGCGCGTCCGTGTTCAATGCGAACAGCTTTGCGCCCGTGATGCCTTCCAGCGCCATGCGCGTGATAGAGTTAGAGCCTCCGCCGCCGCACCCGAGTACGAGCACATTGGTCTTCAGGTTCTCCATCACTTTCATGATGTCATCATCGGTGTCGCCCAATTGATCGGGCTGTGCCGATGGCCTTTCTCCATCGATGATCGCGTTCTGCCGTTCTTCGCTATCGATGATCTCTCCGTGATCATCGATCTCTTTTGCCGTTCTATTAACCGGGCTAAAGATGCTTGGTTCCTTTTGTTCCATTACCCCATCCCTATCTCTTATATTAGTGGAATAATTATTTAGCTTTATTCGTTTAATGGTCTCAGAATATACCATTTGAGGCGTAATTGTCACGCCATCGACCGTAACTGCCTCGCCTTTGGCCAGCCTGCCGTACATAGGCCCCTCGGGAACGCCTAGCTGTTTGGCCTTCTCCGGGTCAAGTCGGCGGTCGATGATATATAGATTTTCTTCCCAGTGGTCGTACTTGATCTCGTATTTCGATTTGAGGATATCCACGCAGCCGTCGACGATCGCCTTAGCTGCGGCGGTCACAGCGGCTTTATCCACGCCCATGAGTATGCCCGCAGGGCAGCCGTTTGACCAGTAAAAATATGCGATCTGCTGCTCGTTAAAGATCGTTCGCAGTTTTTCCTTGTTCACATTCCATGCCATGGAGAGCAGCGTATCGTCTACGTTTTCCGTGATCCCCATAGGACAGCCGCCGCAGGCCCCCGGATCACAATGGGCCAGGGCCTCCTGTAAGCTTTTAGTGAACTGCGGCTTTTGCTGATAGTCCTTATTTGCCACGATCCTCGGGCATCTGAGCCATGGCATTGAAAGCTCTCTGATCTCCGACTCGGGCGCGATCTCATATCCGAATTTGGCGATAAGCGTCTCGATGCGCTCGCGCTGTTCTTTCGGTATTGACTTTTTATCCAGGTAAGCGTACTTTGTGCCGGTCTTTTCGAAGGCCTGTCTTAAAATGTCCTCCGTGACTTCGGCAATGGCGTGGTCCGGCAGGATATGTCCGAACGCGACGCCGGTCTCGAGTGTGAGTGAGGTCTCGCGCGGGGCGTAATGATTCCCCCCGATCCCTACGAAACATGGCATATCCGTGTCTTCTGCAATATTGAGGATCGCTTTTGCCACGATAGCGCCCGCAGCGGAGTCTTTCCATTCCTCCATGGTGCTGCCTATCTCCACATAAACAGACGGCGTCGCCAGGTTCGACGGGCCATGATGCGTGGCTTCATATGAGACACCATACGCTGTGACGGAATTTTTCATTGCTTTCAGCAGCGATGCCGCAACATGGGGTGCGGAGGTGGCCAGTTCGCCGGGCCTGCCGCCGAACTTATTTTCTCCGATGTTTCCCGTATGATGTACGGTGAGAGTTTTTCTTTCATCTTTGCTGCGGTGCTTGGATGCAAAAATGATCGCTTCCGGCTTATGGCCGAGCGATTCCAGCTTTACGTCGATGCCGTCCTGGAAAACGTGATAGTCGGGTATCACCACGAGCTCGAAGCCCTCGCTCCTGTATATAGCATAAGGGCTTTCCGCGACCTTTACCCATGTAGCCAGCCTGAATAAGTTATCTCTGATATTGACACTCGCGGCGTCCATCGTAGAAACCACGATCGTGTATATGCGCGCCATCTGAACTGCAATTGGCTTCACAGATGAAAAGTTTTATGCTCAATCAGGTTTTTCGGAACATCTTTTGTCATACTTTATTGCTTCGAAAAGACATATCATATGTAAATTTAGGAGTATCATTATGGCAAAGCTGACTGTTTTAGCGATCGGAGCACATGCCGACCCGTTCGATATGCCGTACCAGTGCGGCGGAACACTCGCGAAGATGGCAAAAGCGGGGAATCGCGTGATCTGTGTATCTTCCTGTGACGAAAACCGGGCGGAAGCGACGAAAGTCGCTAAGGTCCTTGGTTGCGAGACTATGTTTTTAGACCTGGTGGAAGGCACGATCGAGAACAACACGTCCACGGTGCACAAGATCGTGGAGATGATCCGTGAAATAAAGCCGGATATCGTGATCACACACCAGCCGACGGACTATAACCCGGACCACCGGGCATTATCGGCCGCGGTGCTGGGTGCTTGTTTATTATCGCGAGTAGGCGAAGTAAAAACAAAGCACAAGCCCTACAAGGTGCCATGTCTCTACTATTCCGAGACCTCGGGCGGCGTGAACTCGGCAGGCGATATTTTCGTGGACATCGAGAGTACCATACAGACCAAGCTTAAAGCGCTGAAAGAACATAAGAGCCTCTCTGAAAAGGCTGGCGTAGAGCACCTGGGGAGCGTGGAGCATCTCATGGAGCGTGAAGAAGCGACAGCGAAGTACCGCGGAATGCAGGTCGAGATCGAGTATGCCGAGACGTTCTCGCGTGCGATCAACTATCGCGTCATGCGGGCGTTCAGCTCTTTACCATTCCCGGACGTGCCGGTACACAATAAGTAAAACGTACTTGCTTAGCTTCAGTGCTTTGCATCGTTACGTACGCATCGTCCTGTTAAAAAATGTTCATATACTAAGGTAACAGAATATCTCTGTATATTATGGCTAAAGACGCATCGGTGACCAAGCTGATCACATATCTTTCGGGACAGAACGATTTCGTATCGTTGAATTCCATATTAGCAGATAAGCTGTCGGGTTTTAATACTGAGCGCAGTGCCCTTCTAGCTATTGAAAAAGCGACGCCGCTGCTGGAGATCCGGGCAGATCCCGTCGACGGTCCTTTTTATCGCTTATTACGGACGTTTGATGGCTATAAGGCCATATTCAGCCAGGTCCAGAGCTCTGACGCCGATATTTACAATTTTTTGTACTCGAACTACTCTCACACGGTCGTGACCGAGCAATTCATCACGGAGGCAATTGACCGGATATTGAAACTACCCTACTTTACGGAGCTGTCGACGAAGTACCCGGACGTTGGGCACAACCCGGGTAAAGCACTGGCCATGCTGCTCTCGCAGTCGCCGGGCTTTGCCGCGCTGTCTGTCATATTCCGCATTTCCCCGTCCGTTGCGCGCTGTCTTTTATTCCCGGAGCGGCTTTCGAAGTATGAGATGACGCACTTAAAAGTAGTTCTCGATATCGCTTTTGCTTCCGATATGCTGAAACGCATCCCGCCCGCGACCAACGTCGGCATCAAATACGAGGTGATCGTGCAGGGCATGGTAAACCTCGAAACATCCGGCGGCACTACAATACCATAAGCTCGCCACTAAGCACTCAAAACTCACCGTTTTTCACCACAAAGATACGGAGTGCATGGATTTTCACAAAGATGTTTTTATGTAAGAGATGTTTTTATGTAAGCCTCCGGCGGTCGGGGGACTATAGCTTGTGCGCGCAAATTGAACATTTGATATAAAAATAATGAGAAACAAGCATCACATAGCCGCCGGAGGCGTAACCATAAGATCAGCTGTGCCTCCGTGCCTCTGTGTTTAATATAAAGTCCCTAACACGCCCAAAATAAATGAAACATTTAGCCGCTTGAGGTATTTATTAAAATCTCTTTGTGGTGAAAAACTACGAGCTTCGTTTCTTTACGGCTTCCACTCGGATGCTGTTTGCACTAGCTCTTTTATTTTGGAGGCGAGCTGCCCGGCTTCAAACTTATTATCATTGATCATCGCGTCGCAGGCGTTTTCCATCCTGTCGGACTCTGTCTTGAAATATTTGCAGTCGTCCAGGAGCTTTTTCGCTTTCAGCGCCGGCGGCGAAGCCTGGTTTTCCACGTCATTCAGCACTTCCTTGAACTTATCGGCCGCATCGTCGAGACTTCTGATGGCGCCATGGAACTCGTCACTCGCTTCTACGAAAGCGCCATGTTCATAGTGGCTACACCCAAGCTTAATCGACTCGACGGCGTCTTCCATCAAGCCGGCACCGTCCTGCAGCATCGGCCTGGTAAACGTATAGATGAACTCTTCTTCCAATGGCAGCGTCTGTACCGGGTTAGTTACAGGCGGCTGTAAGACAATATCTTTTTCGCCATGTTTTTCCTCGAAAAATTTCATCAATATATATACGGCAGCCAGAGCGAGAAATACCATCACGATCATAGCACTGACACCGAACATTTCTACCATTGCAATATCACAAGGCACCAATATCGCCGCTCGGTATAAAAAGCTTCGTTTGGCTTAGGCCTTATTATTACAGCTATCCTTAATCCTGAAAAACCGGATTAATATATAACAATATTTTATATATACATGCGAATATTATGTGTATGATAGGTTATACTATCGAGGGTGATAGAGTGAGAGCGATAAGGGTTTTATTAGTCATATTATTAAGCGCGCCGCTGTTAATGATCACGGCAGGGGCATACATGATAAACGGGCAAGATGCGATATCCTCATATCTGCCCGGCATGATGGTGCCGATGGGTTTGGGATCCGACATGGTTTCACAAGCATCGGGAATACCTTCGAGCATAGGCTTAAGCATGCCTGGTTTTGCGTTTCCGTCGATGCCGTCCACAAGCCAGTCGGATGGTTCTTCATTCGCTATGCCCGATACTAATGTTTCGGACCTGATGGGGCAGACTAGCGTATCCTCAATTCAGGGCTGCCTGAACACTATCGGCAGCTTGACTTCAGGCGCTGTGGACGTGAACAAACTCGTTAAGCTCCCGTGGTAGGGGATCAAAGGGATCCCCCAATTTTCATTTATTTTCTGGACTAAATTGTATAGTGTCTTAATTAACTTAGTCGGCAGTGCCCTCTTAAAAAACTTAGAGACTTAAACTTTGAACGCTTCATATTTGTACTACGGTGACGTATAGACGTACATAATATTTGTCTCGGATGTGATCATAGAATGTCGGTATTGACGGAAACCGCCGAAAAAATAAAGAACATGGAGATCCGGGGCGCGGGCAAGATCGCGCGCGCGGCAGCTAACGCTCTAAAGGAAGAAGCCAGGTCCATCGATTCGAAAGACCTGAATGACTTTAACCGGAGGATGAAGAACGCTTACGATCTGATATACAGCACCCGGCCGACAGCCGTGTCGCTGCCCAATGCGCTCAGGGCTACGATGCATTATAAGGCGAACACCGTCGAAGAGGCGCGACAGGCGATCATAAATAATGCGGACACATTTATCCGTAACTCCGAGGAAGCGGTAAAAAAGATCGGTGAGATCGGCGCGCGCCGCATCGAGGACGGAGATACGCTGATGACGCACTGCAACTCCTCGGCTGCTTTTTCGATCTTCCAGACTGCATTCGAGCAGGGCAAGCACATCAACGTCATCGCTACGGAGACCAGGCCAAGGCAGCAGGGATACGTGACGATCGACGTGCTCCAGAAGGCCGGTATACCGACGACGCTCATACTAGACTCGGCGGTCCGCTACACGATCAAGAAAAAGAAGGTGGACCTGGTCGTGGTCGGCGCTGACGCCGTTACCGTGAACGGGGCGCTGATCAATAAAGTCGGCACCTCACAGGTAGCGCTTGCTGCGAATGAGGCTCGCGTCCCCTTCGTCGTGGCCGCTGAAACCTACAAGTTCAGCCCGCGGACGCTACTTGGCGAATTTGTGGAGATCGAAGAGCGAGACCCGACTGAGGTGCTCAGCCTCGAATTACAGAAGAAATGGCCGGATCTTAAGGTATCTAACCCGGCATTCGACGTCACTCCCCATCGCTATATCGATATGATCGTCACGGAGATCGGCGCCATACCGCCTGAGATGGCTCTATGGATCATACGCGATAAGCTCGGCTGGGAAATAGAAGAAACGATCAGCGCATACGGAGGGCAATCATGCGAATAAACTGGGAACACCTGCTTCCGAAAGACATCGAAGGGCTGGCAGACCTGGATGACGAGGCTGAAGTCAAATACCCTACGGGCTGCGTGAACATGACCAAGAAGGAGCTTCTTGCAAAGCTATCGGAGATCGAGTTCAAGCTAGAGAACACCTGGACACACGAGTTCCTGGACTCATTCGAACAGCAATACCGCTGCATGACGGCGAAGGAACTTTCCAAGGTCCTCGTGGACAGGCTTCAGCTGATCTATGACTGGGACGAGGATGCCTATAAATACCTGTTAGACTAGGCGATTTTCCTTTTTTTTAATTTTACAATTGTCTATAACTCTGTAGTCGGCCGCTGATCGTAATTCGCTTTATCACTGCTAACCTTTTTAGTGTCAGACTCATCGAATCTACGCATCTCGCTTAATAGCATGTGATGCTGGCGTTCGTCCAGCGTCAGTGTATCTATACAGAAGACTATACGGCAGTTACTTTGCATGAGCTTGTCATTCAGGAAGTGCACGAACTTCAGGAGCGAATCAAAGCTGTTGCGTATCATCAGGTACTCGGTACCGTCCAATAAGATCAAGCCGTCATTAGCCTCCGTCATGAATTTGCTCAACGTGGCACCCAGGCCGGAGAGGTTATCCGGCTTTATACAGTTCTCGTCGCCAGCACACTCGCTTGCGTTCAGCCATATGATGGGAGTTTTCTCAAGGCCGTATTGCTCCCTGACACGTTTCGGGTTCTGTCTCGTGACATATAATCCCTGGATGTTGTGCTTCACCTGGTCGGCGAATATGTCCATATAGTCGGTGCCATTCTGCTTGTCCACCATGTATATGCCTCCCGGCTCTAAGTGGTAAAGCTGCGTGGTCTCAATTGCATTTTCCACGATAGGCGTGATCTTAAGGCCGCGGATCTCTGACAGGTCCTTTAGCGTGATGATGTTGATGCCAGTAGCATCGTCCTTATACATCCTGGAGGATGAAACGTTGAGCTGCGTGGTGCTGCCATCCTTCGAGACGAACTCTCTCACCAGGTTGCGCTTCTCCGTCAGGTCCAGATCCTGTCCGGCCGGCAATAGCTGAGCCAGCTTCATGCCAGTGACCTCCTCCGGGGAATACTTGAGCAGGCGGGATGCGCTCTTATTAAAGGATAGTATCTGGCCGTCTTTATCGATGGTCATTACGGCATCCGGCGACTCGTTGATGATATCGGCAAGATAGTCGCTCGTGTCGTGTATCTTCTTGAAAAGCCGGTGATTTTCAATTGCGATGCCAAGCTGGGCTCCTATGCCCATGAGTGCGGAGCTGTCCCCTTTGAAGTAGGCTGACCTGGAGGAGTAGAATGCCATGATACCCATGGCGCCCTCTTTAATGTATAATGGTACACAGATGTCCGCTTCGACTTCATTGAATACCATATTACATATCTCGGAGCCGCCTGCCTTGGAGCATACCCAGTCCGGCACGCGGAAGTCTTTATCCAGTGTCATCCGATAGCTGATCGCCTCGCCTGCCTCGTTCCTGGCGGACGAAGCTGCCAGCCGCAGCTCTTTGCCCTCCTCCGTATCATACAGGTAGATCGCGCCCGCGTCCATGTCCAGCAAGTTTAACAGCTCTAGCAGGATACGGTCGAACATGTCCTTCATGTTCTTGGTCCTGTTGATCGTGGAGGTGATCGAATTGACCAGCTCCAGCTCGCGGTTCTTCATCTGGATCGCATCCTCGGCGCGCTTGCGCTGGATAGCCCGCCACATGCCGCTCATCAGCAATGTCAGCTGTCTGACGTCCGCCTGGTCATATTCCTCGCTCTTATTTCCGACGCCGGCAACAGCGACAATGTGGTCTCCGTCAAATAGTGGTATGTTCATATGCCGCTTTAGCGGTATATGCCCTTCAGGAAGGCCTTTCTTGAGCGTGTCCTCCGCTTCATAGTCATTCGTGATGATCGGCATGCGCTGGCGGACCGCTTCTCCCCACAAGCCAGTCGTGTCGACCGGGAAGATCCTGGGCTGCTGGTCCATATGACAATCTTTCAGGGCGGCGTCGGACCAGGCGTACATGAATAAAGCCGATTCGTCTTCATTTGTGAACGCTACATATCCGACCTGGCTGCCGCTCAGCCGGACACCTTCGTCAAGCGCGAACTTTACGATCTCCTGTTGTGTGGAATTCTTCATCTCGTTCAATTTCAAGAGCGCCTCCAGCCTGGACTCATCCAGCAGCAAGGCCGCCTCGACCATCTTGCGTCCCGTGATGTCACGAGAGACACCCATGACCGCCGTCACTTCACCGCGGGACGCTTTCATGGGCACTAGCTGCGTGTTCACCCAGGCTTCGCGGCTGAACAGCTTGATCCTATCCTCGAATGAGAACGCTTTTCCCGACTCAAAGACCATCATCAGATGCCGCTTTTGCAGCTCATATGTTTCAGGCGGGTAAAACTCCTTTATATGCTTTCCAATTACATCAGCAGGGTTCTTGCCAAGCGATTCGGCCGCATAATGGTTGATATACAGGACACGCAGATCGCTGTCCATGATAAATATGAGGTCGCGGGAAGTCTCGGAAAGCAGCCGGTAACGCTCCTCGCTCACCCGCATGGTCTCGTCCGCTATCTTGTGTTCGGTGATATCGCGAGTGATGCCCCTGTACCCTTTAAAGTCCCCATGCTCGTCGAACATGGGCGACCCGTTGGATTCGAGAATGAGTAACTTGCCGTTCTTGTCCGGTATGTCCGTCTCCTGAAGCATGAACGGCGTCTTAGCCACTGACGGATTGCTGATGATCAATGCGAGCTCTTTCGCTAAGTCCGAAGGTATAAGCTCGATAGCGCTCATGCCGACCAGCTCTTCGGAAGTGTAGCCAAGAACTTCGCTGACCCTGGGGCTGACATAGGTAAAGACCATGTTCCTGTCCGTCTCCCAGATGATGTCATTGCAAGTCTCCACAAGGCTGCGGAACTTTTCCTCGCTTTCGAGGAGCATTTGCTCCATACGCTTACTCTCGGTGACATCCTCGACAAATATAAGTGCTTTCTTCTTACCGTTCTCCTCCATTGGGATCCCCATGAAATTACGGACTCTGTTATCTTTACTGTGGCCTACACCATACTCGACCGGGCCCAGATAGAAGTATTCGCCTTTGAGGGCCGCCCTGATCTTATCGTCCAGGCCTAGCTGCTTATAGGTGTGCAGCTCGAGCACATTCACGTTTCGCATATCCTCGGGCTCGTCACCTGCAGCGATGTTCCTCATTGCCTGGTTCACGTACTCGACCCCGCCCTCTTCCTCTACCACATATATCCCTAGCGGCGCTTTCTCCAGGATCTGGTGGGTCATCTGGTATGCCCGGATGATCTCTTCTTCCATCACCTTACGCTCGGTGATGTCGCGGAATGTGCCTATGCCGCCGGTGATCCTGCCGTTGATGTCGGTGATGACATTCGCGTTCAGCTCTATGGGTATGTGCTTACCATAGCCTGTCACTATCTCTATCTCGAACGGTGATAGAGGAGCGCCGGTGATGCCGATGTTGAACTTTTCTTTTGCGAAGTCGACATACTCTTTTCCGACGAACTCGTCAAAAAGATGGCCGACGACCTCCTCTTCCGTAAAGCCGGTCAGCTTCTGGACTCTCGGGTTATTCAGGTTGATGAAAGTGATCCTTCTCTGCAGGTCGACGATGAATATGCCATCACCCACAGAGCTCATGATCAGCCGGTATTTTTCTTCCGACGCCTTGAGCTTATTATAGATGCCCGTAAGCTCTTCGTGCTGGTAAGCGATCTCATCCGACTGCTGTTTTAGCTCATCGTTGTGATGCTCCATTTCCTCGTACTGGCGCTGCAGCTTTTCCTCGAGCCGTTTTTGGGCGGTGACATCTCTGATCGATTCAATGGCGCCGATCACCTGGTTATCCGTGTCGTATAGCTTGCTGGCGGTCGCCCAGAGCACTACTTCCCGGCCTTTTATCGAGGCGTTAACAGCTACGGCTTCTATCGTCTCATTCTTGATACTGACATGATCGTAGCCCTGGATATCGCCGATCGGCGTGTCGATCATGTCGATCAGCATAGTCTTACGATCGCCATAGAACGGTATCGAATACTCGTGGTTTCCTTTGCCGATCATGTCGGCGGACTTTATGCCTGTCAAATCTTCCATGGCTTTGTTCCAGGCGATGACATAGCCATTATTATCGATGATGAGCGTGGGGTCCGGATATAATTCGATGATATGTGTCAGGCGCTTATTGAAGTCGTTCAGCTTGTTTATGGTGTCCTTGAATCTCTTGCAGATATAGTCCTTATTATGAGAAAGGACCCCTACAATAAGTGATACTAGCACAAAAACAACGGCAATGATCAGATCATTGGAGGTCACCATACCATTAATGACATATGCGACGAATATCTCGAACAACCCCAGGAGAACTCCGATTAAAATGGCCTTACGCTGGTACCAAATGCCCGAGAGTATGATCGGGATGTAACAATAATTAATATAAATGATTGAAAGTGCAGGATAAAAGTAGGCACCTGCTGCTAACAGGATGGCTATTGCCAACGATGCTAAAAAAACGATAGCCTTGGCCAGGCCGCGTTTTTGTATACGGATGTCTCTAAACATTGCCCCCTTCCCTATACGTTTTTACAGTATGATATTGTGATTCATGCGATTCGCTACAGTTGATAACTATTTATATTGTTTTCATATATCATACTATCGATTATTTTTCTATTACAAGCTATTTATTTCGATATACTTTTCATCTATTGCACAATTTTTCGATTTTTTGGCTAATCATAAGAATAACCTGCTATATCGGCCGTATAACTTCAATTTTATCCGTAGCTTAAATAAAATATTTTTAATATGACGCCTTATTATGTATGGAGATGCAGCGATGAAAAAAAGCACAATATTCATGACTGTCATGGGATTAGTATTGTTAGTGTCATGCATTTTACTGATCGCTGCGATCGTCGATAATAGTAATGTAGCGTCATCTGAAGATCATCAAAAAGCCATAACCACCACCCTGGTAGGTCAAAACATCACCTACTACAGCATAGCAGGCAAGCCATTGAATTACACCATCGGCCCTGGCGATATACAGCAGATCGAGCAGTCCTCCAATAACGGCAGTCCCGCCTGGAGCGTCCATGTGGGCCAGGGCCTTGCCTGGGATTTAACGCTGGATGAAACCGGCACGCATATTCTAGAGGTCAGGCAGTTATTCCAGACCTGATATTTTTTTATTAAAGCCGTGTAACCGGATTCTATCCTATATTAAATGGCTTGGCGGCCTTAACCATTCTATAAGTCAATAATTCCAATTTATCCTTCTATAACAGCACTCTGTTGTTTATATTGCGGGGACATCGTTATTAACTGCGCCTTAAGGCGATAATATATTTATTCTCGGTCATTAAACCAACCAAATAGAGGGGGATGTGAATGAAGTTTGTTTCAAAACTATTAGTGTTAGCAGTTTTTGGTGTCTTCTCGCTCGCAATCTGCCTACCGGCAGGAGCGCAACTGGGTTGCCCGGTGTTAGCGGCACCACCGCTGAACTCCTGGGGAGTGCCCGTGGCC
Source organism: uncultured Methanocellaceae archaeon (assembly GCA_963780665.1). Lineage (GTDB taxonomy): Archaea > Halobacteriota > Methanocellia > Methanocellales > Methanocellaceae > Methanocella. The sequence goes on from CAWACJ010000008.1 coordinate 208,565, forward strand.
TATGGTAACTTCGGCAACGGTATCGTGACGACGGATACGTGGACATCCGGCGTAGGCTCGACGGCGACAACCGATTCTTTCGGCAGCACACTGGCCACGCCACTTGCAGGCGGATTGGGATGTGGATTGGGATGTGGGTTCAGCCCATTTGGCATCGGACCTTTCCAGGCCGGCTTCGGCGGTAACCTGGGTGTCCAGGGCTCACAGGCAGCCGGATTCTCGGAGTCGACCACGTTCGGGTTACAGCAACCACAGATCGCGTTCGGTATCCCGGTTCCCGGACCGGCCGGCCTGGTCTTTACCTGAGCTAGCAACGATCAAATGGCGGGGGATATGTATCTCCCGTTATGATTTTTTTAACTTTCAAATAATGGAATAAGCTATTTGTCTTTTAGCGCCTTTAACACTTTGATGAGTATCCTGAATGTCCTGATCCCTATTTTTGGTGTCATTTTACTGGGGTGGATACTAAGATCATTGGGCCTCATGCCCGCAAAGCTGTTGAACCTGATCAATGATTACGTATATTACGTGGGCATCACGGTCATCACGTTCATCAGCCTGCACGATACTAGCTGGAACATCCTGCTGGACCCGGAGATATACATATTGAGCCTGGTCCCGCTGCTGGCCACTATAGTTCTTGCGCTGATCGTCGCAAAATTACTCAAGCTCAAGGATGGCATGTTCGCCATATTCGTCATCTGCTCCTTTTATGGAAATACCGGATACATCGGTTTCCCTCTTAACGTTACCGTGCAGGGGTCGGGTTCGCTCGGCATGGCCGCTTTTATCTCGACTATCCATACGCTCGTGGTATTTACCATCGGCATATACCTGCTTAAGCGTTATACGGGCTCGAAAGTCGAAGCTGGTAAGCTTCATAAGCTTCCTGTTCTCTGGGCTGCATTACTAGGCATACTCTTCTCCTGGGTCATGATACCAGACCTTATCCGCCTGCCATTATCTCTTATAGCGGACAGCACATCACCGCTGGCACTACTGGCTACTGGCGCCATGATATACGGGGCCGATATTAAGTCAAACCTGAAGGAGATCGGGGCTATAAGCGCCATTAAGCTAGTAGCGCTGCCTGCGCTGGTCGTGCTGACAGGCCTTGCTACACAGGGGTCCGGACTGATCTACAAAACGTCTCTACTGGAGGCGGCAACGCCCGTCGCGGTCACAAATTCCGTATTAGCAGCGCAATTCAAGACGAGGAATGACTTCGCATCAGAAGCTATCATTATATCGACTATATTATTTGCAGTAACACTAACTGTGCTTCTTATATTTATTTAATTAGTATTATCTGTCAGTATCATTTTAGTAAAAAGACGTATTGCGGCCTATATACAAGTAAGTGCATATTCAGCATACTATTAAATAGCAAACGATCGTATGAAACATATTTAGAGGAGGTTTTTACATATGGCAGACCAAGCTCCATCCGCTGCAGCAGCGGGAAGGACTGATGATGAAAAGATGAAGGGCGCGCTAGCATACGTATTAAGTTGGTTGACTGGTATTATTGTTTTGTTAATTGCTAGCGATAATAAGTTCTTAAAGTTCCATGCGATGCAATCTATTGTCTTCGGTATTATACTGACAATAATTGGTTGTGTAGGCTCATTTATTTGTATTGGTTCAATCATTGCATTTATCGGGTGGCTCTACACATTGTATGGCGCGTATCTCGTTTATACGGGTAAGCCATTCCGTATACCAGTCGTAGCCGATTTCGTCGATAATAACTTGATGAAATAGAGCTAAAACTTTTCTATTTTTATTTTCTTATCTATTTTCCAAATGATTAAATAATCGCTGCGCCTCTAATATTGCTGTGATACAACATGGATAATTCACCTTCAGTTTCATCTCCAATAGAAAGTCAGCGCATGAAAGGCGCCCTTTCCTATGTATTGTTGTGGCTGACCGGACTGATCATACTTTTACTCGAGCCCCAGGACAAGTTCGTAAGGTTCCATGCGATGCAGGCGATCATCTTTGGGTTAGTGATCACAGTAGTCGGCTGGGTGCCGTGTATCGGCTGGGCCATTACTTTTCTGGGATGGCTCTATGCGCTGTATGGGGCATATGAAGTCTATAGCGGTCGGGAGTTCAGGATCCCGTACATCTGTGAGTTCGTCGAGAAAAACTTGATGTAAAAAACATTTAACTAATCGCATATCATAATAAGATGGTTCTAATGAACGGTCAAAAAGTCCTTGGCATCGAGGGAACGGCATGGAGCCTGTCAGCGGCCATCGTCGGCCATGATAAGGTATACGCGGAGGCTAACAACCCGTACATACCGGAGTCAGGCGGTATACACCCCATGGTGGCTGCACAGCACCATGCTACTTTTATCGGAGACGTGGTCCGCCAGGTCATCGACTCGGGTGTCAAGTTCGACGGTGTGGCGTTTTCACAGGGACCCGGCCTCGGGCCGTGCCTGCGCACCGTAGCCACCGCTGCCAGGGCGCTGTCGCTTGCATATGAAGTGCCTCTCATGGGCGTGAACCATTGTGTCGCGCACATCGAGGTCGGGCGCTGGCAGACTGGATGTCACGACCCCGTCGTATTATATGTCAGCGGCGCCAATTCCCAGGTGCTCGCCTACCGCATGGGCAAATACCGCATATTCGGCGAGACACTGGATATCGGCATCGGTAACGCGTTGGATAAGTTCGGGCGCTCTCTTGGGCTGCAGCATCCGGGCGGCCCGAAGATCGAGGCACTCGCGAAACAGGGTAAACAGTATATCCATTTACCTTATGTGGTCAAAGGTATGGATTTTTCATTCTCGGGCATGATGTCCGCCGCTAAAGATGCTGCGGAAAAGTACCCGAAAGAGGACGTTTGCTTTTCATTACAGGAGAACGCGTTCGCCATGCTTGTGGAGGTGACGGAGCGCGCGATGGCACATACGGGTAAGACCGAAGTGCTTATCGGCGGCGGCGTCGGCGCGAATATGCGTCTCCAGCAGATGCTGGGAGAGATGTGCAAGGAGCGCGGTGCTACGTTTTATGCTCCGGCCCGAAAATTTTTCGGCGATAACGGCTCTATGATCGCTTATACAGGCCTTTTGCAGATGGAGCACGGCATGACGATCTCAGTCGAGAATTCGTCGGTAAACCCATGTTTTAGGCCGGACGAGGTGGATATTCCATGGCTGTAGAGCGTAGGGGTGCAGAGGCGATCGTTACGATAGGCGAATCCGAGGTCGTCAAGATGCGCGTCAAGAAGAGCTACCGGTATAAAGAGCTGGACGATCGATTGAGAAGCGAGCGTACTCGCGCCGAGGCGAAGATCATATCTGAGGCAAGAAAGCTCGGCATCCCCACGCCGATCATCTATGACGTGGGTAAATTCGACCTGGTCATGGAATGCATCCATGGCGAACAGCTCAAGTCCGTCATCAACGTGGAGAACTCGCGAAAAGCGGGCGTTCTCATAGGTAAATTGCATTCCGGCGGCATCATTCACGGGGATTTGACCACGTCCAACATGCTCGTTCACGGTGAAACGATATATCTGATCGACTTCGGCCTCTCGTTCTGGGATGAGATGCTCGAGTCCAGGGGCGTCGACGTGCACGTATTCTATCAGACACTCGTCAGCTCACATGAGGACCATGAAAAGCTCATGGATGCTTTCGCTTCGGGCTACCGGTCGACCTTTAAAGGCGCTGATGATGTTTTGGGACGCGTAAAGGAAATCGAGTACCGCGGGCGGTACAAGGTCGAGACACCGTAGCTCCTATATTATCTGTATCGCTAACCCTAAGTTATTTTTTTATGCTCCCTAAGTACCCAAAGTCACGGTTTCAACACAAAGACACAAAATGCACGAAGGAGCACAAAGTTGGTTTAGTGTAAGCCTCCGGCGGCCGGGCGACCTGGCTTGAAGTGCGTGGCTGCGGTGAATGTTTTAGTTAAAGCCTCCGGCGGCTGAGTGATGTGGACACTGAGAAGGCCACAAACCCTTGGGTCACGAAGTGCACGTTGTTGGTGTTTGGGACTCAGCGTGGTTTCTTTATGATCGATTTTTCTATGATCATATGATAATCATATGATGTTTTTAAATACCATCGTTGAAAATGCCTGTGCCAAAATTGATGAGCAATCCTTGTTGTATGTTTAAAGCTCATAAAAAATAATTTTCCACAATAAAAATATAATAATACTCAAAACAAGTGAAAAAAGTATTCTATTTTAATCAAAAACAACATCGTCATCAAGCAACAATAATTTGTCCTCCGTGACCCAAAGGTTTGTGGCCTTCTCAGTGTCCACATCACCCGGCCGCCGGAGGCTTATACAAAAACAATAGAGTCACAAAGCCGCCGGAGGCTTATACAAAACCAACTTCGTGCTACTTCGTGCTTTTCGTGTCTCCGTGTTGAAACCGTGACTTCGAGAACTTTGTGCCGAACTAAAAAATTAAAAAAATTAGACGCAATAGAGCGTCTAATCTACTTTATTTTACTTATTACGATCGCGACGCATATGGCCAGTATGCCTGCGATCAGCTCGAATCCCGGCGTCGGCTGGGCGGTTCCCGCGGATGTCGGGCTCTGGGTGGCGGTAGCGCTGGCATTTGCAGCGGCAGTCGGGCTGGGCACAGTCATGTTGGTCGCATTGGTCCCATCAGTCACGGTCCCATTCGGTGATCCCGGAGGCATTGAGGTCGGCATTGAAGTGGGCGTTGCTGTTGGCAGCTCTCCACCCTGCAATTCATAATAGGAGCCGTTCGCGGCCTTTGCCCATACGGTCACTACTGAAGAGCCGACATTATCCTGGTATTGGACTGTGGACTTGAAATTGCCATTCGTATCCGTATATCCGGACGACGGGTCCGGCTGTTTCCCGGTGGCCTGAAGGACGATATACCAGTTCGGCACGACTTTGCCCCAATGGTCATATATCGTTACATGGATCTCAGAGACGCCATTATAGCTGACTGCCACGTTGCCGGGGTTAAAATCAGCATAGACTGGTTCGGCGAGCATGATGATGCTGGCAGTATACGTCGTATTGTCCGTAATGTTCATAGGCGAGGAAATACCCCATGAATAATACGGGGCATAAGCGAATACTGCATAATCGCCATGCGATACGTTAGTGAACTGGAAAAAGCCATTACTATCGGGCGTTGTATTATACTGGGTATATTCCTGGGATAAATTGGACGGATTTACTAGCTCCACAAATGTGATATTGGGAACGCTACCTGTGTTTGTCTGTACTTTTCCCGATATGCTTGCACCGAGCGACTGCGACAGCACCGGCGATACACATATCGCCAATGCCAGCAAGCCCGCGACAATTATTATTAATGGAATGAATGGCCGTTTCATGATTGCTACATTAAGCGCCCTTTATATAAGTATATTATTTAAGCTACAAATGAATTCGAAGCTATCGGCGTCAGTGTAATCGATCTATTGGTGTAAGTGGATAAATTCTTCGATCTCTTGTATGGCGAAGCGCCGGTAGCTACCGCGGGCCATTGCTTTGTAGGCGCCTACCGCGCTGGCGAATTGTACGCATTCGTGAAAACTTTTTCCGCCTATTCGCATAAAAATGAAAGCCGCAGCAAACGCCGCACCTGCGCCCGTCGTATCGACTGCTTTCACTTTAAGTGCCGGCTGATAGCTGGAATTGCCATCACTGTAGACGCATCCCTTTTCCCCCATAGTCACGATCGCCTGGCCATGATTGAGCTCATGGATACGCTTGACCGCCTCATATGGGTGGTGAGAGAAGGTCCTGGATGCTTTTTCGTTCGCGATGACGGTCTCGAACACCCCGACGTTGGTGATAGATGCATCGTCGAAATTCAACAGGGACGGGATATGCTTTGCGCGGGCCAGGTTCCCGACGATCGCACTGTTTCTCGCATAGCAGCCATCCGCATAGATATATTTCGAATCTGCTGCAGCATCTTCCTGTACCGGTATCTCGTTTTCCTCTGTCTCGTCATGATACGTTATGATGGAGCGCCGCTCGCCATTTCCGATGAGTATGGACGCGATGGTTGTTTTACCGAACGATGGCGCCAGAACTGTGACACCGAGTTCCTTTAGCATGTCGCGTAAATATTGTCCCATCGGGTCTTCACCGATAGGGCCACCGCCCAGCGCCACTTTTAATCCCATACCAGCCAGCGTGATCGCGACGAGCGCGGCGTCGCCGCCGGGAGAAATTCGATAATCAGTCGCTACGACCTGATATCCTTCGTCGCCAGGCTGCGCCAGCCTGCCCGAAATATCCAGCGAAATGGCCCCATAGCAGAAGACATCATACATGACCATACAATTTATTAATTACTCATTCTCAGGCTTTATAGTTTAACAATCCGACATAGGTTCGTTGAGCTAATCATAGTCAACATACACCATTTTCACTATTATTTACAAAATTGTTGTAATATCGGTTACAACTATTCCACAATCTATTTATAGTTTTTAGGCTCCTATACCGAATGTTGTTACCTGGTTAACAACTAATATAAATATAAGCCAGCAGACTTGAGTGCTTAAGGCATGCTGACCCGGCATGCACAAGGTCGACGGCCCTGCCGAGCCGCACGATGTTTGCGCGTACAGGATTTTTGTATATACTCAGGCGCATGGTCTGCTAAAAAGAAGGGATTAAAATGATCGGAACTGTTACGGCAGAAACAAAGAAGAGCATCTGGGAATCACCATACTATGTCATGATCGTGCTGATGCTGGGCGTCTTCATGATGGCGCTTGACATGTATGTATTCGCTCCTGCACTACCCATTATCGTAAACGGGTTCAACACGTCTTACGACTGGGTTGCATGGACTATGACTATTTACATGCTGATCTCCACGGCAATCATGCCGCTCGGCGGAAAACTATCCGATGTGTTCGGCAGGAAAAGGCTGTACATATTCGGTATATTATGCTTTACGATCGGATCGTTCGCATGTAGCCTGTCATGGGATATTTACTCGCTGATCGTGTTCAGGGCACTGCAAGCTATCGGCGGCGGTATCATCATACCCGCGGCGCTTTCCGCAATGGGCAGTGTCGCCCCGCCGGATAAGCAGGGCAAGACGATGGGCGTACTGATGGCGATGAGCGCTCTTGCGATGATCATAGGCCCCAATATCGGCGGCTACATTATCCAGAACTTCGGCTGGAGATGGGTATTCTACATTAACATCCCAATCGGCGTACTGGCGATTCTCATGGCGCTGAAGTTCCATGAGAGCTATGGCAATGAACAGCATCACATTGACTTCCTGGGGGCGATATTGATCGGCGGGTCGCTGGCTTCGCTGTTGCTGGGGCTGGTCAGGCTGGAAACCCTGGCGCTGACCGATATCACCGTATTCCCGCTGTTCATAGCGTCAGCGATCATGCTGGTACTGCTGTACCTGTATGAGAGGCGTACGAAGGAACCAATACTCGACATTCCCCTACTATTCAAGGGAGAAGTCCTTTCGCTCAACGTGGCCATGCTGGTTACCTCACTCGGGCTGACTGCAGGCATGCTGTTCGTGCCCTCGTTCGCCCAGGTGGTGCTACACATGAACATACAGGACAGTGGCACCATCCTGACGCCGATGTCCATATCACTGCTGGTCTTCGCCATCGTAGGTGGCGTGCTGCTGGATAAGCTCGGGGCAAAGCCAATGCTTGTGATAGGCTCGCTGGTCTCGATCGTGTCGATGTACGCATTGGCATACTATGTGACCGACTCGACGAGCCTTGCCATCGTACTGGCGACTATGGGAGCGGGTTTCGGGCTAGGCATGGGTGCATTCCAGGTACTCATGCTATCCCTGACGCCGGGAACTGAAAAGGGCACAAGCTCCGCGATATTGAACACATTCAAGGGTGTCGGGGGAGCTATTGGCCCCGTCATCGGCGGATTCTTCCTGACGAACGCGGCCAATAAGATGTATACCATCGCCCAGGCATTCAACTACATCTTCCTGTTCGCCACGGCAATGGGAGTCCTGGCCCTGGTATTCCTGGCATACCTCGCGCTAGCTGGCCGGCATAAAGCCGATATCATGCCGGCGGCGGTCAATGAATAACACGTAGTGTTATGTTACCGGAACGGGCGCTGCGGTACTCAAGTGCTGTGGCGCCTTCCGGATAGCATGACGGCTAAGGGATAACGAGTTATATTTAAGCTCTAGAAGCCTATAATTACTAATTAAAATCTATTCATCTATTAAACGAATACATCGGGAATAAAAAATATGGACCATATCCCACAGGACCTGGTTAAGTCATTAATGGAGCTCGGGTTGCTTGAATCCGAGGCCAAGATCTATGTAGCGCTCGTAGCCATGAACAATTCCGAGGTCAAGGAATTGATCGACTTTGTGGGCATTTCGAAGCCTAACACTTATGAAGGGCTTAGATCGCTCGAGGAAAAAGGGCTTATCAACCTTATTAATGGAAAGCCTATCACGTACCAGGCAGTTTCCCCCGATATCGGGCTGGAAATCCTGTTCGACACTCATGTAAAAGCAAAAGAACACGCAAAAAAGCTGTTTGCGACGCTCGATAAGAACGTGAACAATGAAGGGTTGCCAGAGTCTCTCTGGTATGTCTTTACGAAAAAGAACGTGGAGTATAAACTCCGCGACATGGTCAAGAACGCAAACAAGAGCGTACAACTGCTTTCCTCCGACCACTTCGTAAAATATCTTAAGCCGCTTGCACGTAAGGACATTGACATGGACATCACGATCCTCTCGGGCAGCAGCGATAAGACGCAGAGCCTGAAAACTCTTTTCAACAGCAATAAGGCGAATATAACGATCGTCGATAAGAAAAACATGGTCCGAATGCTCGCGATATACAAGTCCGCGAACCAGGAAGAGTATATACCGCCTTTCGAGGACTTTCTGTCGATGTTCAACTTTGAGAACATGCTTATTCTCGTCGTCGATGACGCTGAGCTACTCTATGTTCTTCCGCTGTCAGATAATAGCATGAACGCCATCAACTCGAAGAATAAGGCGATGGTCAAGAACATGAAGCTGGTTTTCAAGGCAATGTCCGCTTATCTGATCAGTAAAGGCTCTGTCGCCGATACGCATATACTTTAATTTTTTTTAACCATAGCTATTGATAAGCGACGGGTAAGATTTCGAGCTATCCTGCAAGTCGTTAGTGAATAATCACATGACTGTACAGGCTTAAATCGATAACCTTATATATGCGGACATAACCTTGCTAGAAAATCTTTATATATTGTCTGACATACATCTTAGCTTCTAATGGTGACCGGAAAAGGCCGAATATGACAGCGGTCTATCCCTTTGTCGCTATCCATCCCGGGCGCCTGCAATATCCGCAGGCAGCCAGTAGCCAGATCAAATATGGAGGCTAAAAAATGGAAACAGTCATTCAAACTACTAACCTGACTAAGTTCTACGGCAAGAGCCGCGGGATCAAAGACGTGAACATCACCGTTAATAAGGGTGATATTTTCGGTTTCCTCGGGCCTAACGGTGCAGGCAAGAGCACCACGATCAGGACCCTTCTTGATTTCATTAGGCCGACAGATGGCAATGCCAATATTTTCGGCCTGGATTGCCAGAAAGACTCAGTTGCCATCAGGAAACGAATCGGCTATATCCCGGGCGACTTCGGCCTGTACGGCAATATGACTGGCTGGAAGTTCCTCAAGTATTTCGGCAGCGTGCGCGGCGGATACGACGAGGCGAGCGCAAAGAAATATGCGCAAAGGTTCGACATCACGCTGGACCGCAAGATGAAGGAATACTCGAGAGGCATGCGCCAGAAAGTGGCGATCATCCAGGCGTTCATGAACAACCCCGACCTGGTGATCATGGACGAGCCGACCAACGGCCTGGATCCGCTGGTGCAGCAGACCTTTATGGACGTTCTCGCGGAGCAAGCCAGGAGCGGCACGACGATCTTCATGTCGTCGCACGTGCTCTCAGACGTGGAGAAGGTCTGCAATCGCGTGGCTATCATTAAGGAAGGGTCCATTGTCGCGGAAGAGCAGGTCGAAGCGCTGCGGCAGAAGTCCGGTAAAGTGATCAATGTAAAGTTCGCCGAACCTGTCGATGCTTCGATATTCAGGATCGATGGCATCACAGACGTGACCCAGCCCAACGGCTCCTATAAGCTGACCGTGACGAGCAATATCGAGAGCGTGCTCAGGGAGCTGTCATCGCATAAGCTAGCGGACATCAGCATTCACCAGATGACCATGGAAGACGTGTTCATGCACTTCTACGTACGGGAGAAATAATTATGGCATTCGAGATATTCAAACAGGCGATCAAGGACAAGTCCATGGGCGCGGTCATCCTGGCCGTGATCCTGTTCGGCTATATCCTCATGATCGCCACGTTCTATACGCAAATAGCGTCGATGGGCGACAT
>CAWACJ010000009.1:0-52261 GCA_963780665.1 uncultured Methanocellaceae archaeon
ATTTATCAGTGTTTTTAGATAGATCAGAGTGTGCCGTGTCGGCAAGCTTCTGCGAAGACCGACACTACCGCTACGGTATCTGAAAGACGCACAACAAATAGACAGAACTAAGGAGATCTGAACACATGGCAGAAAAGGATAAGGAAAAGAAACAGAAGGCGGAAACCGAAGCAGCACCCGCCGAAGGCGCAGCAGCCGCCGCCCATAAAAAAGGCGGAAAGAAGGCTACGAAGCCCGCCGAAGGTGCAGCAGAGGAAGCTCCCCAGCATGGCAAGAAGCCAAAGGCAAAGAAAGCTGAGGACAAGCCGAAAGACGACATTAAATACTTAGTACGTATCGTTAATACCGACCTTGACGGCACCTCGACCGTGCAGTATGCACTCACGGGCATCACGGGTGTCGGTAACAGGGTCGCTAAGATCATCGCAAGGAAAGCCGAGGTAGACCCGAACGCTATTATGGGTTACCTTCCGCCAGAGCAGGTAGAGCGGATCAAGGCTGTCCTGGATAACCTCGAGGCAAACATGCCGACATGGATGGTTAACAGGCAGAGAGACCTCTACACCGGCGAAAACAGGCATTTACTGGGTACAGACCTAGTTCTCAGCATCAGAGAAGACATCAACGTGATGAAGAAGATGCGCTCCTACAAGGGAATCAGGCATGAGCGTGGACAGAAGGTTCGCGGCCAGAAGACCAGATCGACCGGAAGGACCGGAGCGACTGTGGGCGTCATGAGAACGAAGGCAGAAGCGGCGGCAGCAGCGGCTGCAGCGGCAGCGCCATCCGGAGCACCAGCGGGAGCACCCGCGGGAAAGAAGTAAGCGGAAGGTGATTTGAATGGGATACCCAGGTAAATCAAAGAAGATATATAACACTCCACACCACCCGTGGCAGAAAGCCCGGATAGAAGAGGAGACCGCGCTCGTAAAGAAGTTCGGCTTAAGGAACAAAAAGAGCGTCTGGAAGTTCGCTTCCATGCTCCGTAAGATCAGGGGACAGGCCAGGGCACTTCTTGGTGTCATCGGTACGGGCCGTGTCACGGAAGGATCGCACTATGCGCGCGAAGCGGCAGAGATCCAGGGCAAGTGGCAGAGGCTCGGCGTCCTGAAGGAAGACTCGAAGCTTGAGGATATTCTCGCGCTGAAGATCGATGACCTGCTGGAGAGACAGCTACAGACCCTCGTGTTCAGGAAGGGCTACGCAACCTCCGTGAAGCAGGCTCGCCAGTTCATCGTACATGGCCATATTTCCGTTAACGGCAGAAAGATGACCATACCCAGCTACATGGTACTGAAGGCAGAAGAGGACCAGATCAGTTACTACGTCGGCTCGTCGATCACCAAGGAAAAGCTGATCTCAAAGCCAGTAGTGGCACCAAAGGCAGCGGCCGCCCCGAAGGCACCAGTTGCGCCAGCAGCGGCACCGGCACCGGCGGAAACGTCAGCGCCAGAAGCCCCACAGGCATCCGTAGAGCCGGCAAAGGGGGAATAAATAGATGGCAGAACAACAGCAGATGAAGTGGGCCGTAGCCCATATCTTTTCATCCTTCAACAACACCATCATCACCGTGACTGACCTGACCGGCGCAGAGACGCTGGCCAAGACGTCCGGCGGGATGGTCGTGAAGCAGGCCCGCAATGAGAGCTCGCCCTATGCAGCCATGCAGATGGCGGCTAACGTTGCAGAAGCGATCAAGGCTAAGGGCATCATGGGCGTCCACATCAAGGTAAGGGCACCAGGCGGAAACCACCAGAGAAGCCCCGGCCCAGGAGCACAGGCGGCTATCAGGTCTCTCGCTCGCGCTGGCTTAAGGATCGGCAGGATCGAGGATGCAACTCCCATTCCGCACGACGGCACCAGAGCCCCGGGTGGAAAGAGAGGCAGGCGCGTATAAAATGAAGCTTGAGATCTTGCAGCTCAGCGACCGCAAGGCTAAGTTCGTGCTGTCTGAGGTATCACCGGCGTTCGCCAATGGGATTAGAAGGTCCATGGTCGCCGACATCCCAAAGATGGCCATCGACTACGTAGATATCTACGACAACAATTCCGTCATCTTCGATGAGATACTTGCTCACAGGATGGGCTTGATCCCCATCAAGACGAACCTGGACATGTACAAGCTGAAGGACGAATGTGACTGCGGCGGCGTGGGCTGTGCCCTCTGCCAGGTCACGTTTACGCTTTCGGCCGAAGGGCCGTGCATGGTCCATTCCGGCGACCTGAAGTCCTCGGACTCTGAGACTGTGCCCTCTGACGACATGGTCCCGATCATTGAGCTTAAAGAAGGCCAAAAGGTCGTATTGACGGCCGTCGCCAGCCTTGGCTTGGGTAAGGAGCACGCTAAGTACCAGCCCGTCTGTCCGGCAGGCTACAAGAACGTGCCGATCATTAGCATAACGGATAAGTGTGACTCTTGCAAGCAGTGCATGGACGTCTGCCCGCGGAGTGTATTCTCGATCGAGAAGAACAAGCTCGTCGTGGAGAACCCGTATGAGTGCTCCATGTGCGGCCTGTGTGTAGAAGCATGCGATATCCATGCCATCAAGGTGGGCTCGGACGCAAACGCCTTCATATACACGGTCGAGACCGATGGATCGTTCTCCGCCCAGGAGATCATCACCAGGGCTGCGCAGTCGATCAAGTCGAAAGCAGATGCGCTTAACGAGACGTTAAGCTCTCTGTAAATTTAGTTACGCTTCGTTCGCTGACGAAGCGTAGCAGTCTATTTTTCTTTATTTACCGCTTCTTTCAGTGCCCTAAGGTACACGATATCCGGTGCTTGAGATGAAAAAGCGTTTTCACGTATGTAAAATAGGCTAATGCGGATGATAAATAACTTTATAAACCTTGAACATCATTAGTAATCCGCTCAAAGGCATGGAATTTTTTACTCGAATGCGGGGGTAATCAAGCCAGGCCAAAGGTGCAGGACTTAAGATCCTGTCTCGCAGGAGTTCAGGGGTTCAAATCCCTTCCCCCGCACCATAGTAACATGGGGTCAAGACGCTAAAAGCCCTGGCGGAAATCCCGGCGGACCGACGCACGGGGGACGTGAAAAGGACTATCGAGGCAGGGGCAGAGTACATGCTTATACACCATATTTACAAGAGAAGCCATGACCTGGGCCGCATCTCAAAGCCTGGCTGGCTGAAGTTCGGTTTTCCGTTGATGTACCAGACCGATGTCCTGGAGATACTATGTATCATGACTCGTCTTGGCTACCGGGATGAGCGGATGCGGGAGGCCATCGACCTGCTGGTCTCGAAGCAGGATAAGCAGGGAAAATGGAAGCTGGAAAATACATTTAACGGCCAGTTCCAGGTTGATATAGAACAGAAGGGCCGACCAAGTAAGTGGGTTACCCTGAACGCTTTACGAGTCTTAAAAGGGTATTACGGGTAATGGATTGTCCTGAAAGATCTGCGCACCAGCTCCCGTCACATACAGCCTTCGGCGGAGGTACCTTTAAAGTTTTTGTTAGATCATAATACGACCGAGTTTAGGCTAGAAAGGCTAGATCAGCGACGAGAAGCTATATAACTGTGCAATAAACATATGCATAATCGCGTAGCTTTAAAAACGCTGCGGTAAACAAAAGGAAGATCAACAGGAGACTTTTTCTAAAAGTTTTCTTATGATTATACTCGGTATTTACCGACGTACAGGCTCATTCCGGGGATAAGCCTCGCGAGTGACGAACATAATATCGGATTTGTATTTGGATAGAGTAATTTGTACGTGGATGAGCAAATAGCTTATCTTCTAATTAGTCCTAATTATATAGACTATATACAAAGGCCTTAATAATTACAGGCCGATATACTAAATGGGGATATATATGGAAAAATGTGAATGTGGGAAAGCGCTAAGTTTTCCTTACCAGGTAATGGTAAACGGACAAATAAAGACGGTATGCCTGATATGCTGCCTGACTTTATTGAGTAAACATAAATCAGATAGCGTGAAACGCTCAAAAGCGCACGCGACATGCAAGTGAAAGCGAATAGAATAAGAATTCAGTAGAGATTAATAACGTACACTGCACGAGGACGGATCCTTTGCAGTGCCATTCTCGATAACCTTTTTCTAATGGCTATATAGATAGCACTTTATACTACAGTATCCAACAACCCTACTATGGTCAAGAGCACGAAGACTGCTAAAGCATCCAAATCTGTTCTCGTCATACAGGATATTGAGAAGAACGTGGTCATCGACGCCGCTATAGCGGATGTCTGGGACGCGCTGACCGATCCGGCAGCCATCGGGGGCTGGATGGGCGACGACTCGGTAAAGGTCAACTTGAAAAAGGGCGGCGCCTATGAGATATTCAGCGGCGATACGACCGGCTATTTTACGGATATAGAAAAGCCGAACATCCTCGAATATTCCTGGCGCATGGGCGAATGGGATGACAAATGGGCCGATTCGCTGGTACGATGGGAGCTTCATCCGTACGGTAAAAAGACAAAGGTGAAGCTAACTCACGTGAATCTTCCGACGAAAGACGAGCGCGACAGCCATGACGACGGCTGGGATGCATACTTCCTTGAGCCAATGAGATCGTGGCTGGAATCAAATAAGAATTAATTTTAGTACTTTTTTACTTTCAAGTCGCCCTTTCTTCAGCCCTTTATAGTCGTCATTCATATGATGGAATATGAATAGCCTGGCAAGCATAACCATCTGGGTGGATACTGATTCGTTCAAGCTTTACGTAAAATTGAACGACAGGATGGAGAGCCGGGATTTCCAGGATCACTTCTTAAAGCCCTTGAAGATACTGGGCTTCAGGTTCGACCCGTCCCGGGTGGCACATGCCATCGACCTCTCCGCGCCGGAGGAATGCGGTCTCCTGTTAAGACAGCTAAGCTGCAGCTTTAGCGTTAGTGACCTGCAAAAAAAGGAGATACTGTACTGGCTGGGGCTTAATGAAAAGCCTAAGCTACGATCATACCGGGACACGAAGGCGCAAAGCGACATCGTCGCGTAAAACGCGCAAAACATAAACCTGCGCACATTCCCGCCTTCGTTCCACGTATAGGCAGACAACAAGCCACCTACTAAACATGTAAACGATAAAAAATAGACACGGGACAACTGTGGTTACGGTGCCCCGTATTAATGTTTGAAAGAACGTCGTTCAACGGCGATTCTCCCATTGTAGTATAGATAGCTCAAATTCCGTTAAAGTTATCACAAAACAATTTTACCGTACGCAGAAACGTCTATAACATGGCGTTTTCTCCGAGAAAAAAAAGGCGATGCATTGAAAAGAAACCGGGTGGAGAAGTGGAAGAGATATGCACGTCCATGGATGAGCTGAAGCTCAATTATGGCTATGAGGAACCGGAGGAGCGATTCAGGATGAAGGGTATAGACTGAGCTCTCTAAACGACCTGGGTTTTTTCACTTATAACCATATTTTTATTTATATCATATTCATATTTCTATTTCCATTAACCACTAAGCATTTAAACTTTCATCGCTTACCTTAACTTTAGCGATGGACTATCGCGGTATATAGGAGTTTTTTACATGCCATACAAAGAGTTTGAAGTATTCCAGAAGAAAATGGGCATGGTGCCCCAATTATTGGAACTTATCAAGGATACGGACCCCGAGATGCTGGAGACGATCTCCAATCTGGACAAGGTCATCCTACGGGACGGCAAGCTGTCGGAGAAGAATAAGCGTCTTATCGCCATGTGCATGTCCGCGCAGATCGCAATGTATCAAAGTGTGTCGATGTCCATGCGAAAGCCGCAATGTACCTTGGCGCCACCAAGGAAGAGATCATGGAAGCCCTGTTCGTCGCCATGCTGGTCGGCGGAGCTCCCTGCCTGTCGGCAGCCAGAAGGACCATTGCGTTCCTCCGCGGCGAGATCGACCCGCTAGAGTTTGCAGGCGAGTAAAACTTGATTCGAGCCCTGCGGCTCGAACCTTGATTTTTATATTATGATTTTTTCAATGCAGTTCTTATCATAGATCCATAAGTTCGTTTACATTTACGGTCTTGTGCGTACTATAAATAATTAAAAAACGAATATCTTATTGGAGATCGTCTTGATGATAACGCCGAGGGACGTGCTTAACAGGCTAAAATGGACTGAGGGTGAACGCGTCGAGGATGCCGAAGTTTTCTACGTACACAGGGGCGCGCCGGATAATTCCCGGTCCGTCATGGGCAGCGATATCATGGAGCTCGATAAGTTTTGCTTCGAACTGGCCACCGGCTCGTGTATTCCATACCATCGGGTCTATAAGATCACATACCGCGGCCAGACTATTTTTGAGCGATATAAGGGAAACACCAGCCGCACTGATAACCGGTACTGAGCATATCAACGGGAGGTACGTCCATTACAAGCTAATAGATATCAAAACAAGCCTACTGCGCTATTGTTTATAGAATCGTCGAGTTTTCGCCCATATTGATACTAATATATTTATTATTGCTTATTTTAGTTACTCATGTTATTGTGGGGGTGTTGTATGATAAAGTTAAGCAAGGTATCGGTTCTGGTTATTGTGGCTATATTGCCGTTATTTGCAAGTACCGCGATGGCGGGCTTCGCGTTCAGCTGCCCATTTGGCTCTGTCATTACGAGTTCTTTTGGGTTCGGTGGCGCTCCGACGACGTTCAATACATTCGTACAGGATGTGACGGGCGTGGCTACCGGTGCACAGGGGGGCTCATGCCTACCCTTCGGCTTCTCGCCATTTGGCTTTGGCACAAATGCGGTCGAAAGCCAGACGTTTGCCACGAGCTTTACTAGTGCCGGATGTCCGACATTTCCGGGGCTTATAACCACTTCTATCGCAGGTGGCCCAAATCAGCCGTTCGCGCTGAATTTCTTCTAAGACCGGCGTAGCGCGGCGGGGGCTTACGCCCCCTCCCCGATACCGTTCAGCCAATTTTTATTGTAGAAACCTTGTTATATCCCACTTGTATATTTTGAACATGGTGGGTCGCATAATGAATCGACGACTATTGATCGCTGCGGTGATGTTCGTCTTTATAGCCGCCGCGTTATGTGTCATGTTGATATTCTCGGCACAAGCCGATCCTACCGGCCTGACGGTGACGAGCCCGGCGTTCAAGCCGGGAGAGCGGATACCAGTCCTCTGCACCTGCGATGGCACGGATATATCGCCACGGCTGTCCTGGGGCGGTGCGCCGACGGGCGTGAAAACGTATGCGCTTATCCTGGACGATCCGGATTCGGCCGGAGGCACATTCACTCACTGGGTGATCTTTAACGTCCCCGGCGACGCGATGGGGTTGCCCGAGAATGTCCCTAAGGAACGATCGCTAGACAATGGTGCAGCACAGGGTAAAAATGATTTTGGCAAGATCGGTTACAACGGTCCCTGCCCTCCGGCAGGTAAGACTCATCATTACACGTTTCACCTGTATGCGCTGGATACAGCATTGAGCTTAGACCCGGGAGCATCCGCCAGTGAAGTCAGGAATGCTATGCAAGGCCATGTTCTAGCCCGCGGCGAGCTGATGGGCACATACAGCCGCTGATCATTGAATGCTCCAAGTTTTTAAGTATTTTCATGTATAGTGCCTTCTTCGAAACTTTGTGTGCTTACAACAATTCGAAAAGGTTATGGTATTGTGGCTGTGTTATATGGTCGGTGTTCTTATGACTGACATTCCTAAGGATCATCCACGATATAAGTCGCTCCTGGTTCGGGAGATGCTTGTAAAAGGGGTGAACGATGGCATCACGAGTATGCAGGGGCTCATCGCGCAGGGGCGGGGCGAGGCGTTTGATTACCTGATCGGAGAGCGCACAATTCCCTCGGCGGAGCAAGCCACGAGGGCAGCCGTCGCGCTGTTGCTGCTCGCAAAAAAGCCCGTGATCTCGGTGAACGGCAACGCTGCCGCCATAGCTTCCGCTGAGATATGCGAGCTTTCTAAAGAGCTTAACGCGCCCGTCGAAGTCAACCTGTTCCACAGGACCGAGGAGCGCGTCTCAAGGATCATCGCTCTCTTACGGTCAAACGGATGCTGCACGATCTACGGTGATCACCCTGACCGCTTGATCCCCGGTTTATCTCACGACCGCGCAAAAGCCACTTCAAACGGCATATGGGATGCCGATGTCGTGCTGGTGCCGCTCGAGGACGGGGATCGCTGCGAGGCGCTTTTAAAAATGGGTAAGAAGGTCATTGCCATCGACTTGAATCCCATGTCCAGGACAGCGAAGACCGCTTCCGTGACCATTGTCGATAACCTCGTGCGCGCCATGCCAAACATGACGAAACTTGCGCGCGAGATGAAGGGCTTATCGCGCAGGGAGCTAGAAACTATCGTATATGATTTCCGAAACTCCGATGCCCTGTCAGGCGCGCTCGAAGAGATCACGGAAAACGCAAGAAAAACTTTCTGAGCTTTTAATTGCATGGGGGATATAGAGTCCCATGCTTAATACTTCCTTCTTTATCGTCCTTTATCATAAGCGATTGCAAAACATTATTATATATAAATTTTATATTCTTTATGTGGTGATATTATTTGGAGCAACATGTCGAACAGCTTGTGGACACGTCGTTTGCCAGCGCTGAAAGAGCGAAGATCCAGGCCGCAGACGCGTTTGAAGATGCAGCGCGGCGCCTGCGCGAGATGAGCGTGACCGGTAAAGGCGAGGATGTGAAGGCGCTCCTGAATGAGCTGGACGCAAAGACCGGTGAGCTAAAGTCACAGGTCGAAAAGAAAGTAGAGCCTGTAGAGGATTTCATCCATGAGCACCCGTTCATGACAGTCGCGATCGCGATAGGTGCCGGATTTTTGATCGGATCGCTACTGGCCAGCAGGCGCGATTAAGGAGTGATTCAGGTGCCCGAGGAGCCGGCGGCGAAGGAAGCGAGCCCGTCATTTGAGGCGGAGTTCGCCAACATGTTCAAGTACATGGATCTGTACGCGCGTCAAAAGATCGACCTGTACATCCAGCACTACATGCTTGATCCGCTGGATTTCATCCTGAAAGAGATTATCTATTTATCCGTGGTCGCATCGCTGCTCGTTGTAGGCACCATTGCCCTCACTGTCGGCATCATCGTGCTGATCTCGACCTTCGTCTCATTGTGGGTCGCACTGATCGCGTGCGGCATAGTGGCAATTCTGATCGCCGCAGTGCTCTCGTTTATTATGTTCTCGCGCAAGCTAATACTGAAGACGCCAAAATCTTTAGAGGCTGACAAATGATCCCGCCAAAAAGGGTCACTGAAGAGGATCTAAAGGCCACTGAGGCGATGCTGGCCCGTTCCTTTTCTAATATGAAAAGCTCGGTGACCAGGATACCCTCGGATATGGTCAAGCCCGTGACAGGCACGGTGAAGGCGCATCCTTACGCTTCTCTTGCGGCAGCCGCCGGCGCCGGGCTGATAGGCTATCAGCTCATCCGCCTGATGACGCCGCGAGTGGTCACGAGAGAGGTGAAAGTCGGGCCTCAGGGTGAAGTAAAGGAACATAAGCGTCCCAGCCTGGCTTCTCAGATCCTGGCCTTTGCGGCACCATACATTGTCAGCTACATCCAGCAAGAGGTCACTCGTTTCCTCACCCGGCCCATAGAGGAAAAGCCTGTAGTGGAAGCCTCCCCGGAAAAATGATACTTTTTTTAAAAAATTAATTACCTATATGCCCGCCCTTAATTCCTGATGTCCAATGAACAGCCGGGATCACTGCTGAAAAATATACAAACTCGTCTAGTGGTGATGCCCGGCATGGATCTCAGTTTTGGGCGAGGTGGGCGCACCGGCGATAAGATCGCCGAGCGAGGCACGCAACAGGTTCGGCGTCTCGAGATCCTTCGTGCCCGCGCCATAGCCCGTATATTCAACCTTCATGTGCGGCATTGGGCCGAAATTCGAGCACAGTTCTGCAAGTATCGCCGCGCCTGTGGGCGTAACTAGCTCCGCGTGCACGCCGCTGGAATACACCGGGATGCCCTTAAGCAGCTCCAGCGTGGCCGGCGCAGGCACGGGCAGCGTGCCATGTGCGGTCTTCACGAAGCCGCCGCCTACGTTCACCGGCGACGAGTACAGCGCATGAGCGCCGGAGTCCTTATAGCAGATCGCAGCACCCACCACGTCCGCGATGGTGTCGAGCGCGCCTACCTCGTGGAAGTGTACCTCGTCGACGGGGATGCCATGCACCTTGGACTCTGCAGTAGCCAGCCGCCGGAAAATGGCACGCGCGGTCTTTTTAATATCCACCTCTATATCGCTTTTATCAAGGATCTCAAGGATGTCCGATAAGTGGCGTACTTCCTTTGTATCCGGCACGACCACGTCGACCTTCGTGCACGCGATGCCGCCTTTATGCGTCTTCCTGGACTTTAGCGCGAGACCTTCGATGTCGAGCATTGCCAGGCCGGCCGAGAGTGTGCTGAAGTTCACGCACATATCCGCCATAGCCCCTAAAAACATGTCGCCGCTGATGCCGGAAAAACAATCAAGGTAAATAATTTTCATATTCTCTGGTCATTCCCCTTTAAGCACTTCATTCATGCTGCCGCTCCTGAACCCTTCGAGGTCGAGCGCCACATAGGTGAACCCTATTTTTTTCAGCTTATCAGTAATATCTGCCCGATACTTTATTACGCTGTCGATCTCCGCTTCCGGCACTTCTATACGGGCGACGTCCCCATGATTGCGCACACGGAGCTGCGTGAAGCCAAAGCAATGCAGTGCATTTTCAGCGTCGTGGGATTTTTTCAGCTTATCCGAAGTGATCGCGGTGCCGTAAGGTATGCGAGTTGCCAGGCACGCGCTGGACGAGCGGTTCCAGGTGGGCAGGCCCATCGTTCTGGATATCTCTCTGATCTCAGATTTATAGAGCCCTGCTTCGCGCAGCGGGCTCCGGATGCCCAGCTCTTTCAGCGCCTTTTCGCCGGGACGGTAATCTCCCTCATCGTCCCTGTTGGAGCCTTCGATGATGTACGCCAGACCCAGGCTTTCACGGCGCTCGACCAGCTCGTCGAACCTTCCTTTTTTGCAAATATAACAGCGTTCGGGCGTGTTCGCGATGAACTGCTTGTTCTCCATCTCGCCGGACTTGAGCACGATATGCCGTACGCCGATATCCTTCGCGATAGCCATTGCCGCGTCCAGGTCTTCCGGGGGGAAGATCTCGGATATGGCTGTCGCGGCGACGACCTTATCCTCGCCAAGTACGTCGACCGCCATTTTTAGCAAAAACGTGGAGTCTACGCCACCGGAAAATGCTACCAGTACGCGGTCGAGATCCATAAGAATACGCCGTAGATGTATTAGCTTATCATCCAGGCCAGGCTCGGTGACAACCATAGAATATTTCATCTCCATACTACTTAGTGGCAGAAAAATCAAATCATTTTCGGTGACGGTAAAAAGCTGCCAGTTACTTTACAGCAACGAGGCATGGCCCTGGCGAGAAGGGCAAATGGACTGGTATTCACACCATTTGCATAGGGGGGTTTCCGAAGCCGGGAACCTCTGCTCCGCCTCTGCAGCCTCGATCTGCTTTATGGTGGATACGACATCGCCTTTCAGGCTTTCAAGCTTTGTACGGTCTCTGCGTGAGCGCATTTCTCTATCGTGTATCAGGTAATGCCATACAAGATCGACATGCTCTGCATCTTTGCGCATCTTCTCTACGCCGATCTGATAGAGGGCTAGCTGTCTGTCATCATCGAAGAATCCTGGCGCCGGGATCTTTCCGGAGGTCTTGTAGTCGTGTATCTCGTAGCTGCCGTCCGCCTTCTGTGACAGCCTGTCGATATACCCCGTTAACCTGTAGCCCTCGATGTCGAAGTTGATCATCTGCTCGAGGCCGACCGTCCGGCTGTCATCGAACGGGTGATAGCGCTCATAATAATTGGATATGCAGCCCTTTCCTTTATCCATGTAATCCTTTGCAGTCAGGCCCTTTTTTACAATAAGAATATTATCGTCCCAATTTTTCTGCCAGGCACCATCATAATATCCCAGGATTTCGTCCAGCGTACTTGCCCTGGACATGATGCGGTCCTCGTACAGCTTGCAGAGTGCCTCGTGCACGCGCTTTCCCATGAACGCTTCTATGATCTCCGGCTGTTTCTCGAGCTGTACCTTATCGATATAAGCGTACTTATATTTCAAGGGACATTTCTCGAATGTCGAGAGCCTGGAGTGCGAATACGTCGGCATGTTAACCAAGCTATAGTCGCACAGGTTAAAATGATTATCGTCCATGCGTTTTGAAATTAATCCGAGGAAATCTTTTTTGCAAATTTTTCCATCCGATGCGCAGGGGATACTAATATTCCATGGGCATCTGCCTGCTCATGGCCTTGTTCGGATTACATTCATTCCCCTTAGAGAAAGGTTTTAAACATATATCGGGATTATTCCTCCAGACCGAACATCAACTATTACCAGGTATTTTGTATATGTCAGCTAAGAGAAAAATCGTGCGCTCTCAAGCGCAGCCATCCCTCGCAACACCACCGTCCTCCATTACCTACGCCACATTAGCGCATACGGACGACGAGATCCTGAAACTGTTCACGCCTTCCGTACGAAAATGGTGGGTGGATACGTTCAGCCCCATGAGGAAGACCAACAACGGCTATTTCACGCCTCCCCAGCGATTAGCTTTACCGCTCATACACGAGGGCAAAAACGTATTGATCTGCAGCCCGACGGGCTCGGGCAAGACGCTTTCGGCGTTCATGTCCATCATCAACGAGCTATTCCTGGTGGCGAAGTCTGAAGAGGGGCTTGAGAACAGCGTTTATTGCATTTACATCTCGCCACTCAAGTCGCTGGCGAACGATATACATAAGAACCTGGAGGAGCCGCTGAAGACGATCAGCGATCACTACGGCGAAGACCTGCTCATCCGGCATGCCATCCGACACGGCGATACGGCCGCCGACGAGCGGGCGTCAATGCTCCGTAAAACTCCGCATATACTTAATACTACACCCGAAACACTGGCCATACTTCTCAACTCCCCGAAGTTCGTGGAGAAGCTTGCCACCGTACGATGGGTCATCATCGACGAGATCCACTCGATGGCCGATACGAAGAGGGGTGTTTTCTTATCATTATGTCTCGAAAGGCTGGAAGAAGTCGTCAAGCAGCCTTTCGTGCGCATAGGCTGCAGCGCCACGGTAGAGCCTCTGGATGCGATCGCCAGGTTCCTGGGCGGCAACTCCGAGGGAACTGACCGCGACGTGACCATCGTCGACACACGCTTTGTCAGAGACTTCGAGCTCAAGATGCTCTGTCCGGTCCCCGACCTGATCAACACGCCCTCTCCGATCGTCAATAAAGAGCTCTACAGCATGATACACGGGCTGATCCAGGCGCATGATAATACGCTGGTCTTCACGAACACTCGTAGTGGCGCCGAGCGTATCTTATACCATTTACGAAAAGTCTACCCCGAGTCCTATAATGAGGATAATTCGGGGTGTCACCACGGCTCTCTGGGCAAGAGCGGCCGCCTGGACATCGAGGAAAAGCTGAAGACGGGCAAAGCTAAGGTGGTGACCTCATCCACCTCGCTCGAGCTGGGCATCGATATGCCTTACCTGGACCTTGTCATACAGGTAGGCTCTCCCAAGTCCGTATCCGCGCTATTACAGCGGATCGGCCGCGCAGGCCACAGGCTTGGCCAGATCGTGAAAGGGCGTGTGATCGCGCTTGACCGGGACGAGCTGATCGAATGCGCCGTCATGCTGAAGAAGGCGCAGGAAGGCTTCATCGACGGCATACGCGTGCCCGAGAATTGCCTGGACGTGCTGACGCAGCATATCTTCGGCATGGCCATCAACGGGGTCATAAGCATCGACAAGGTCAAACAAATAATTAAACGCTCCTATTGCTACCGGAACCTGAGCGATGAAGACTTCATGAGTGTGATCCGATATCTGGCCGGAGAGCTGCCCGGGATGGAAGAGAAGAGTATCTACGGGAAGATCTGGTACGACGCGGAGACTCATAACATCGGGAAGCGCGGCAAGCTGGCCCGCATGATCTATTATACGAACATTGGTGTCATACCCGATGCATTCTCCTGCGACGTAATGACCAGGGCGGACCGCGCCTGGGTCGGCAGCCTGGATGAGCAGTATCTGGACAAGCTGCAAAAGGGAGATGTTTTCGTCCTCGGCGGAAAGTTCTATGAGTTTGTCTACCGCAGGGGCAGTAAAGTCTATGTAGACCCTTCAAGCAGCCGCCCTACGGTGCCGTCCTGGTACTCGGAGCGTTTACCGTTATCGTTCGACCTGGCGCTACATGTCCTCGATTTCAAGGAGGAGATGGCCAAGCGCACCGGAGACCGCAGCACGTATAAGTGGCTTCTCAAGAATTACCCGATCGACGAGAACAGCGCCACCAGCATATATCAGATATTCGACGAGCAGGCTCGATATTCAGGCGAGGGATCGATATCGACCAGAAAGCTTCTGATCGTAGAGGAGCACCTGGACCGGCTACACTACAGGCGCTACTATTATTTCCATTCTCTATACGGCAGGCCCGTAAATGACGGCCTGAGCCGCATTATGGCGTATATCGTCTCGAGGGAGAAGACCAGCAACGTCACGCTCTCGGTGAGCGACCACGGGTTCTTCCTCTCTGTGCCGCTCTCCAAGAAGCTCGAGATCGAGGAATATCTCATGTCGCTGGATGAAAACCTGGCGAAAGAGCTGCTGCGCGCATCGCTGGAGGAAAGCCAGCTCCTGAAGCGCATGTTCAGGATCAACGCGACGCGCTCGCTCATGATCCTGAGGAACTACAAAGGCCACCAGAAGAGCGCGAGACGCCAGCAGGTGTCCGCGGACATGATGCTCTCGTTCGCGCACAAGCTGGAGAACTTTGCCGTGCTTGAGGAGTCATATCGCGAGATCATAGAGGACAGGCTGGAGATCGATCATATCCAGGGGATCGTGCGCGCCATCAAGGACGGGGACATTAAAGTCAAGATAGTCAATGTAGATTCCCCGAGCCCGCTCGCCTTCGGCATAGCCTCGCTATCAGCATCGGACGTGGTGCTGGCCGAGGATAAGACTTCGCTCCTGAAAGAATTCCACAAGCGTGTCATGGAAAAGATCGGGGCAGAGGGATGAAGGTAGACTATTACCTCAACGCCGTCTATTTTCCCGAAACTAGCATCTGCGCATGCGCAGACGTGCATATCGGCATAGAGGATTCCCTTATCTCCGAGGGATTCTCCCTGCCGCTTGACGAAGAAAAAATGCTGATGGAGCGCTTCAGGGCGATCATAAAAAAATTCCAGCCGAAGACGTTTGTCCTCGACGGGGACGTGCTCCATGAGTTCGGCCGATTATGCAGGAATACGAAAAGGTCTTTTGATCATATCATGATGGAGCTAATGGCCTCCGTGGATGAGGTAGTCATCGTCACGGGCTCACATGACCGGATGATGGAGGCAGCCCTGCAGAGCCTGGACGCAAAGCCGGAGACCAGCTATTTTAAGGGCGGTATCCTGTTCACTCATGGGGATGGGATGCCGGCTCGCGCAAAAGACAATGACGTAGAGCTGATCGTCATCGGGCACGAACATCCGACGCTTGACATCGAGCTAAAAAAAGAGTCTTGCTTTTTATATGGCAGAAAAGTCTGGCATGAGAAAGACATTCTAGTTTTACCAGCGTTCAATCCCCTATGTATCGGCACGACCATCAATGGCATGGACTCATGGGACTTTATGTCACCATTCATCCGCGAGAGCGATATCGGGCTATACCGTCCTGTGATCACCGCGGGCGATGCAGTGCTGGAGTTCCCGCCGCTAAAAGATTTCAGGGACATCCTGAATATATGATCGGATCATTAAGATCCAACCGATCATTGGCCGATCAATCATAACACTTTTAAGAGCGGCATCACAGGTTATACTTGGCCTCCCTGTCATTGGAAAGCGCCTTACTCAGACTTCGTGTCTTTTATTACAAAAAGATTATAAATAGTAAAGCTACATGGATTTGATGACAGCAAATAGAATAACCGTACTGGCCGTGTTAGCCGTACTGGCGTGTGCGCTGCTAATGGCGGGCATTGTGATCTCAAAGGCACAGATGTCCGATTCGCAGCAGGTGGCCGCATCACAGGTCACTATGTCCGATGTGGATAATGCCCTACAAAAGGGCCCTGTATTCATCGAGTTCGAAACAAAGGAATGCGGGTATTGCAAACAGCAGCATCCCATCTCCCAGCAGCTCTCCGATGAATATTCGGGAAAGGTAACGTTCTTCTTCGTGGACGCGCAGGAGAACAGGGACCTTGCAAAGGCGTTCCAGGTCACAGGTGTGCCCCAGATGGATATCATAGCAAGCAAGTCTGGCAGTAAATACACCTACGTGAACAGCGATGCCGTAATATCGGACAGCATAGGCAGCTCGAAGATCGTCGGGCTGACGCAGAAAGACACGCTAAAACCGGCTCTCGACGCGGCGGTGCGAACGAGAGGATAAAAATTTGGAAATTGTAACGTACGCAACGGCGCTTTTAGCCGGTGTGGTGAGCATATTGTCGCCGTGTGTGCTGCCGCTCCTCCCTGGAGTGGTGGCATACTCGACGGAAAAGAATAAGCTCGTCCCACTGGCAATTGTTCTGGGCCTGGCCGCATCTTTTACGACCATGGGTATAGCTTCGGCGATATTCGGTTCCTTTTTGATGGACTATATTGATTATCTTAAGCTGGCGTCCGGCATACTGATCCTGTTCATGGGCCTGTATATATTGTCCCGGACAGTCGAGGATATCGTGCTCCGTATATGGCAGTTTTTGCCTTTTTCGCGCGTATCTCACCCGGGTGCCGTGGGCATCGACGAGACTAGCTTATTCGGCGGCCTGGTGCTCGGCGCGAGCCTGGGCATAGTATGGATGCCCTGCGTGGGCCCTATGCTGGCGTCGATCCTCATGCTGGTTGCACAGGACGGCCGCGTGCTTTATGGCGCATCGCTCCTGCTGACCTACTCGATTGGTCTGGCGGTACCCATGCTGGTGATAGCGTATTCGTCTAACCTTCTCACGACGCAGCTGAAGACCGTCTCAAAATACACGTTTCTAATACGCAAGATCGCGGGCACGATCCTGATCCTCGCAGGGCTATACTTCCTGTCGCAGTCAGGCTTCCTGCCCTCCATCTTTTAATATTTTTAATATCTGGTCGCCGTACTTTTCCGCCTTTGCCGCGCCTATGCCGTATACGTTGAGCAGCTCGTCCATTGAACCCGGCTTTTTAAGGATCAGGTCATGTATAGTCTTGTCTGCGAATATCGTATACGGGGGAAGCCGTAATTCATGGGACTTTTCGGTACGCATAGCCCTCAACGCCTTTTCAAGCGCCTGATCATTTCCCGATAGCTCGGGCTTCACAGCTTTCTCGGTATGTATCTCATGCGGCTCATCCACTTTGGCGCCGTTGAACGGTGCCTGCATGAGTGCCACTTTATCGAACGCGATATACAGGCGTTCGCCATTGCTCTCGGCCACGATCTTCATGCCGTTCTCATCCCTCGTGCCGCTCACGTTCGCTTTGCCCATGTAATTATGTGGCAAGACGCCTTTTTCCGTGTTCACGACGACCGAGGAGTCTGGCTTGATCAGTACGACTACGCTGCCGCTATATGTGTCATGCGCCCTTCCGGCATACTCGACGCTGGCATCGCCAGCGATCACGTAAAATGTCCCTTTATCCATTTTAATACACTCCACTTCTGCCGTTTTTTCCAAAAACTCCCGCTCAGCCTTGACTGTCGTATTCCATTCCTCTACCGGCAGCATGGAGTCCACATAGTCCGCGGCGACCAGGACCCGGATATCTTCGCCATGCATCTCAAACTCTATGGGTATCTGGCGGGCACTACCGCAGGCCAGAAAATACTTTTCTTCTTTTATGCGTTTTTCATTGATCTTCACCGATATCGCGATCGTTCCCGCCGCGCCGACATTCTTCAAGCTTATCATGGCCTCGACCATGCCAGGCTTCGACACTTTCGGCAACGATGACAGATCGGTTTCTATGCGGGGAAGCTTTTTCGCCGACTCGACGATCTCTATGGCTATCTGGCCTCGTATGCCCATACGGATCAAGTCTTCGGGCTTCCTATCGCCGGCATCCCTGAGCGAGCGAATGCCGTTCTTCATGAGCACTTCCATGCTTCGCTCGCCCACGCCTTCGATGGATGCGAGCGTGACCGCTTCGTCGGGCACGCCTTTATCGATCTGCACAGAGACCATCTTGACTTTCCGCGATAGTGCCGTCCCCGAGAACTCTTCACAAAAGCGGGCGAACGCGCCCAGTAGCCTTGAGGCGTTCTGCTTGATCGCCCAGGCATCGGACTTCAGCTCGTCGGGCACGTTCTTGTTGATGAATCCCATCAGGATCGCCCTGACTTTTGCGCTGCCGCCCGGTAACGAGTCAAAGCCGCCATTTCGTAGCGAGGATGCTTCGCCGGGCCGGGACACGACGTCGCTGAACTCCGCGGCCCTGGAGACGATATCGAGCACGTCTTCCGTAGACAGAGAGCCTTTTCGGGAATACTCCTTGAACATAAGCGCGGTCTCGAGCTTCAGGTAGAAGTCCGACGTGATCATGCCCAGAGACGTGGGCGATAACACGCCGTTATCGTCGCGAATGAAACCGCTCCTGATCAGGTACTCCACCTTGGATGCCATCATGTCGTCTATGTTCGATACGCCCATGGACGGGTCACGCAGCGCGCGCACATAGTAAAACGTCGTTTTTAGCCATACGACGGCATCGGCAATGCTTTTTACCATCCCCACGGCGATCTCCGCATTCAAATGCTCGCTGAGGCTGAACTTAAGCATCGACTCGATGGACTTTCCACCTTTTAGCAGGTCCTTATATTCCCTTATGCGGGCCGGGGGAACGATCACGTAGCCTTCGCCCATCGTGTCGTAGCCGGGCCTTCCGGCTCGCCCGAGCATCTGGAGCAGGTCTATCGGGCTGATGTCCTTCATGCCCGCGATGGGATCATAGATCTCCGTATCCCGGACGACCACGACTCTGGCTGGCAGGTTCACTCCCCATGCCAGCGTCGACGTGGACACGAGAATGCGGATCAGGCCTTCCCTGAACCCCGCCTCCACGGCCGCTTTATCCTCCGTGGACAGGCCTGCGTGGTGAAATGCCACGCCGCAGGGGATGCAGGATTTGAGTTTCATATTGCTTACGCGATTACGTATCTCCTGCAGCTTGATGGCCTCGAAAGGCTCGAGCGAATACGGGTTGTTCTTCCGCATGATCTCGCAGAGCTTCTCCGCCGCCTGGGATGTGTCCTGCCTGGTCGCCACGAAGATCAGCGCCTGGTGGCCGTCGCCCAGCTCATGCTTGATGAGGTCGAACGCTTTGTATAAGCGGATATACTTGTTCAGGAACTCGTTATCCTTCGGATAATATGGCAGTACGTCGGTTTCTAGTGCCACAGGCCTGTATGTGCCGTCGAAGATGAGCGTGCCATTTTCCGGCGCGCCGATCCACTGTGCCACGTCCTTGATGTTAGGCATTGTTGCGCTAAGTGCGACGATCCTGAAGCGCTTATCGGCGTTGATGCGCCGCATACGGCTCACGATCGCCTCCAGCGTGCCACCCCTTCCGTCCGAATCGAGAAGATGCACCTCATCGATGATGACCAGCGCGGTCTCATTGACGAAGGAGTAGCGCTCCTGCTTGTATTTACGAGTGGCAGAGTCCCACTTCTCCGGAGTGGTTATGATCACGTCGGCGGATCTTGCTTCCGATACGTTAAGCTCCCGCTCGCCGGTGACCACGTATACCTTAAACCCGAGGTCCCCCAGGACTCTCTTCCACTCGCCTTCCTTCTCGTTTGTCAGCGCTCGCAGAGGGGCGATGAAGAGCACTTTTCCCTTATCCTGCCTGCCAAGCTCTTTGATCATGGCCGCTTCAGCCAGCACCGTCTTGCCGCTGGCGGTCGGGGCCGATACGACTATGTTATCGTCCGAATGGAGTATGGCAGGCACTGCTATGGACTGCATCCGGTTAAATTCCTTGAACTGGAACATCCGGATGAACTTGTCTTCTATAGTGCCCTTCACGGGTAGCAACTTATGCTCTTCCAACGCTTCACACCATCCGTACACGTGTAACGTGCTGCCGGTAGATATAGCATTCTGTGCACGCAGCAAGACGATTTCCTTGCTTGTTTACATAATATTGTAAATAACTATAGGTATAAAAAAAGGTGCTTAGAGCGCCGTGAAACTATTAATGTTCCATAATAATGTGGAGGGGTTTAACCCTCCGATAAAAATGCTTATTTATACAACTACTCGGCTACCATGCCATCGAGGCGCTCGGCGATGAAGTCAGCATAAGTGGGTACTTCCACCGGCTCAACACCTCTCCTGTGGACGTATATCTTATGCGTGTGCTCAAGTTCGGTCTTTTCTTTCGCAATATCGCCTGCGAATTTTTCAAGCTCTTCCTTGAACATGTATATACAATAGATCATGAACTGCTCGAATGTTTCTTCGCCATTGATGGGCTCTAGTAGCTCCGGCTGTTCCTCGACTACCTGGAAGAACAGCTGCACAAAAGCAATGTACTGGGCGTTAGACCGGAAGCTTATGCGCTTTGCCGTGGTAACGCCACCGGCTGCTTTGATCAAATTGATGTTCTTGCCCTCTCTGAGCTGTCCGGATACCTCGCTCACCTTTTTATGCATGAGCGGAGCCGCTACGGACGGTAGCTTATGCATGAGCAGCTCGTGTAGGAGCGTACATTCTGCGAATGCGTTTACGTCTTCCTTTATCAGTACCTGTATGATATAATCGGCTATGTGTACGATGACGTTATTGTTAATGTGATCCTTGTCAACTGTGGCTTTTGTGCTCATGATCGGTGTCTCCTGTCGAGCGCATTTCTACGCAGACTTTCCCGGTCATATTCGGCGTGTGGTCTCATATGGGTTTCGCTAAGACCGCAACTATGTCATACTCACAGTTCCGGCGATTTTAGCGCCACGCATTGGTCTATGTCCAGCTTGAATAATAAAGAAGAGGCGGCCGATAGGGTCTTATCGCTCAGCTTTTCGTATCCGTGCCTTGCCGCCACGTTCGGCTCTCCTCCCCCGACGTCGATCCTGTTCATCAGTGCTTCGGAAACCTTCTTTTTTTCTTCCGGGCCAGTTACCTTCACCAATCGGCCCATCAGCGTGACGCTGCAGTATTTGCTTACGTCCGCGTTATATTTATCGACCTCGACGCTGACATGAGGATCATTTTCAAATAGCTGGATCTTTTTGCCGTAATTCGCGAAGTGAAAATACATCTTACGGTCTATGTAAACATAATCAAGCGGTATGATATATGGCTGGGGCCTGTCGTTAAGCGCCATGCGACAGATCCGCTGCGAGCGTAGCAGGTTTTCAATCTCTTCATCGGTCATCGAAGGTAGCCTGTAGACCTCACGCTCCGAGTCTTGCACAACTTGTACCATCTGTTCCCACCATACGAGGATAATTTCCACAATGTGATAAAAGCGACCGAATTTTATTGTAAAAAGACGGTGAAATAGCGATTTTATTTACACAATAAGTGATGTCACAGATAAATTAAAACAAAAGAAAAACGGGTCGGACTCGGCCGCCCGTGCTTTATTTCCGGAACACTAGGAAGATCATTGCGCCGCCCACGATCGCACCCACGGCGAACATGGCCAGCATGATCCCGATCCCTGTCGTAGTGAGGATCGAGGGCTCTGGTGTCGGTGTCGGTGTTGACGTGGGCACCGGTGTCGGTGTAGGGGTTGGTGTCGGTGTCGGGCTGAGCGGTTCGGCTATGGCCAGCGTGAAGAGGCCGGATTCGCCCGATGGCGCCACTTCGAACGTCAGCATGCCTGCGGAACTATCCTGCAAGGTCACTTTTTGTGTCACATAGCTCGTGCCGTCAAACCTGACCAGGTAATACGTGGAGTTCGGGTCAGCGCCCGGCGTACCTGGCACGCTGAACGTGAGTTTCATGGTACCGAGCTTCAGGTTCCAGTTGCTACCGCCGTGCCGCGTGATGTTCACTGCTCCGAGCAGAGTAACGTCATTCATGCCCAGTGGCAGTCCGGAGCTATCAGGGGTCAGCAAGTCTATGTCCAGGCGCGTATCATCGGATGGCTTCTGCCCCATTTCGGCGTACATTGAGAGTGTAAAATTTTTGCCATTGATCGTGGTGTTGTTACCGGCTTCGAGGATAATACTATACTCACTCTTACCCGTTACAGTACCGACAGGGCTGCCGTTAGATGACAACAATGTCATGACAAACGGCTGGAACGCCGGCGCCGCATATGAGCTGCCACCTCCACCGCCTCCGCTACCGCGGCCAGCTAGTTGGTACTCCGCCACTGGCCAGGTTGAGGAGGTGCCCCGGCTATAGCCATACCGGCAAAACTGCCATTATTGTAATCACAAATACAATAATTAGTGAAAATGCAGTTGATAGAATTTCATTTTCCAATCCCTCATATATCATGTACATTTCTACCCAGTAACCATGGCCGCTTGAAGTAGTTGTTAATTCTGGATAGTACTGGTAGAAATAATCGTCATTCGATTAGGAGAATAATATACAAAGTTCTGTGCGGAAGAGTCCCAGCCCCATATATCTATCGCATCAGGATACAATGAGCTGGTGCCATAGGAGCTAAACCCGGTTGAGCCTATGAAATTCCAGCCTTTGAAACTAAATTCACCTGACTATTCGGAGCGTTATTTGGTCACCATACCCTGTATTGTGACATGATGCAGATTTGTCATTTCAACCCAATATGCTTTTCCAGTTTGAATATTTGTCAAAGCAGGGTAATATTGATAGATAATAATCATTCGGGTTTGGGCTGTAAAATTCCAGTTCTGTGTGGATCTCGTCCCATCCCCAAATATCCACGACGATTACTCTTTACATCCTCCGGGAAGATATCCTGAATACCATTATATTGCATATCCAGTGGCAATGATATTAAATTCCAGCCACTCGTTAGATTCAAAGTGTAAGAGGCCACCTGATCATCATAATAATGTTCACGACGCTTTTGATGGGCGAAGCGAGAGATGCGCCTCCGGTCGGGTTACTTAGTGATGACGTTAAACGAGTTGTTCCTGCCGATCGCATAGTTATCAATGATAGGAATCGTGGAAAGAACCGATTGCCGATCCGCTGGCGAACTGAAGTACGCCACTTGATTGTGTATAATTAATTCCGGCTATCGCTGTGTCATCAGTTGTAGCATAATCTACCGATATAGGCACTTCCGAAGGCGCCGACAGCATGACATTTATTGTGGCAACCGCTCCTCCTTCGCTTACATTATAGCTTTGCGACTGGAATTTGATCGAGGGTGCATTGTCATCATCTTTTATGGTAATCGTCGCTGAACCCGGTGATCCAATGATCACGTTGCTGCTAGGATTGCTCAGCGTGATCGTGAAATTCTGGTCCGGCTCATAGATGCTGTCGTTTATTATGCTGATATTGATAAGCTTGCTAAGATTTCCCGGCTTGAAAGTCAGCGTTCCACTTGTCGCCGTGAAGTCAGAACCGCTCGTAGCTGTCCCCGATGCGGTCGCATAATTGATCGTGATGTCAGAAGAAGCAATTCCATTCATAGTTACATTTGCAGAAACTACACTGCAGTTTTCGTTGACTTTGTATGTAGAAGCGTTGAACTGGACCGTCGGGATCCCGTCTGCCTCTGCAATGGTGAGCGAGGCAGCGCTTAACCCCAGCGATGCGCCGCCGGTGGGAGAGCTTAAGTTCAGGAAAACGATCTCATTGCTTCCGTAGACGCCGTCATCCATTACCGGGACATTGAATGTTTTACTCGTTTCTCCGTCGTTGAACGTCAAAGTGCCACTGACTGGCGTATAATCCGTTCCAGGTGTCGCGGAGCCGCCATTTGTCGCATACTTGACTGTCACGGCACCCGTTGCGCCTCCGACACGATTGACCGTGATAAGCGCGCTTCCCTTGTTCTCGTAAACGCTATACGCGGACTGGTTATATTGTAGTGTTCCCGGCCCTGAAGCATAATCGACCGTATATGCCTTCAGGCAGACGTTAGCTTCGGCGTAATTGATTTCGGGGCTTGGGGGTAAGGTAGTAATGTCCACCATATTATTGAGGTTTAAACCCACGAAGCTTTCCGACGCATTGGCGTATGCTTTGCTGCTATATCCAGATATAGGGTATTCTATCGGAACTGGGGGGCTATTGTCGGGAGTTGCAAGATTCACGGCTACACGGAATTTGCTTCCCGCGCCAGCCGTCACAGGCGAGTTTAAGACTACAGTATTATACCCTACCATGGGTAGTGTTCCAGATTTTGTTCCTACGACTACGCCATTCTCAAGGATATCCACGGTATACTGTGAATTCAAGGATATGGTATAAAATCCGACAGCTGTGATATTCTCTTTAGACTCTGCTGTAAAATCATTGGCAAACCATGCTGCATTACTTCCTATAAAACCAATGTTCCCTATCCATCCCAGCGAGTCATACTGGTAGATGTGATTGTAGTTCGTAACCGGATCGGCGGTAAATACAGCGTTTTTGAGCCCTATGTTCTTATCATAGTATGAAACGTAGAAGTATCCGGAATCTCCCCAGGATGATCCCCAGCTATTCTTAACGATGAATGCTCCGTTTCCCGGAGCTGCCTGTTTGAAGTTGCTACTGCTGTAGCTATCATTCCATCCTACAATCGTGACGGCATGATTGCCAATTACTCTGTTGCTATCATAATATGCGTAATCGGCCGCATTATAATAAGGAGCAGCGTCCACCATGTACATAGTAGTGTAAACAGCGCCGTAGTTCATGAGCGCCCATTTGATATTATCATTATCCGTGGAACTGCTACGGTCAGGGATCACGAAAATATTTTGCACGTGTTTTTGGACCGTAAAGCTTGAGGGGGAGGTCGTAGAGCTCGCATCAAACGGGTCGTCGGATTCACTGACAGGGCCGCTCCACCTGGTCAAATATGCCATTGACATAATATAATTGCCGCCACCCGTATTGGGGTTCAGGTCGAATCCTGCATTATTTTTAAGATTATTTTCCGAGAAATCCCTGTTTTCACCAGGCATTAAATATGATTCCATGGAACCATACGTCGCAAATGACCAGCATGATCCCGATGGGTTCTGGTCTTTAACAGATGTTACCCTATTGAGGCTGCGCAGGTCGTATGATACACTATAGGTAACGCTCGAGACAGTACTCGAAGTGTCGATCTGTGCTCCGGTCAGGCCGGACAGGTCCAGAGGCGCAGGTATCAGGCCAAGATCAGGCGTAGAAGACGACTGCACCATTGCCCTAAATCCAGATCTTTGATTCATGTAATCGATAAACGCCGGGCTTAATGGGGCCATATAGGGAACAAGACTGGTATTCGTATCATTATCGATGACGTTGACATCATTGCCAGCGTCCGCTTGCGCGATCTGATGGTCAATTAGCCCTCCGGGAATGAACAGTGAGCAAGCGATCGCGAATGTGATCATAAAGGCGGCCACTCCGATAATCGGGCGCTTCCGTATGCTTCTACTACCTTTAGCTTGTGAGCGATTACCTGCGTCAGTATCACCTACACCAGCTTTGTCATACGCGGTTTTATTAGTACGCATGCACGCTAAAAAAGAACAACACCCTAATGTCATTATCTCTATGTCCCGAAAAGCCCTTTTAATAAAGCTAATACCCCTCAAGCCGCTAATAACAAAATGTTTAATATATTAGGGATAAATATCTTTCTCTGTATTCGAAATATTTTGAATAAGAATAGAGCTACATTATCAAAAAATAGTTTATTTTACTATATTAGAATATACTATTAACAATTAACCGCTGCTATCGATATATCCAGATAACAGCTTACTCGCTGACAAAGCTATTGAGCTTCAGCTGCTTATTCTCACATTTTTCACCCGGTATCTCGATCGGGTATATCCCGGTCAGACAACCCGTGCAGAGGTCGTCCTTATCGATGCCGATCGCTTTTACCAGGCCCTCTAGAGAAATATAATACAATGAATCGGCGCCTATTAAAAACTCAACGCCTTTTACGGATTTATGTGCCGCGATCAGCTCTTCCCTGGTGGCCATGTCGATCCCAAGGTAGCAGGGCGATATGATCGGCGGGCTTCCTATCCTCGCATGGACCTCCTTCGCGCCACCCTTTTTAATTAAGTCGATGATCCTTCTCGACGTGGTGCCTCGCACGATGCTGTCATCTATCAGCACCAGGCTCTTGCCCTCGATATTGGATTTTACCGTGTTCAGCTTCAGGCGGACAGCGGTCTCCCTCAATTCCTGGGCGGGCATGATGAACGTCCTGTTAACGTAACGGTTCTTGATCAGTGCCTCGGCATAATTGATCTTCGAAGTATTGGAATAGCCGATTGCAGACGTGATCCCCGAGTCAGGTACCGGCGATACGATATCGGCTTTCGTCGGGCATTCCTCGGCAAGGATCTCGCCGATCTTATGCCTTACTTTATAGACGATCTTGCCGTCGATGATAGAATCCGGCCTGGCAAAGTACACGTATTCGAACATGCAGTGCGCGTGTGATCTCGCCTTGAAGAGCTTATAGCTCTCTATCCTTTCGTTGATCACTACCATCTCGCCCGGCGCGACATCCCGGACAAGCTCGCCGTTGAGCGTGTCGATCGCCGCGCTTTCCGAGGCGATGATAAAGCCGTTCTCCAGGCGCCCTATACATAAAGGCTTAAATCCTAGCGGGTCGCGTATGCCTATCACGCTGTCGCCCATTAATAACACTAAAGAATAGGATCCGACCAGCTTTTTCATCGTCTCCCTAACCGCCTCGACGATGTCGTTCTTCAACATCTCCTTGGCGATCAGGTGGGCGATGACCTCCGTATCGGAATTAGAGGTAAAAATGCGGCCGTCCGCCTCGAGCTCCTTTTTCAGCTCATGATAATTAACGAGGTTGCCGTTGTGTGCGATCGCGATGGCGCCGTTCTTATAGCTGACCGTGAACGGCTGCCCGTTCTCCAGTTTCGAGCCGCCTGTCGTAGAATAGCGCACGTGGCCGATGCCGGCGTAGCCTGACAGCTTTTGTAGTCGCTCCCGGTTAAAATAATCGGTAACAAGCCCCATGCCCTTGTCCGTGAGCATGACGGTGCCATTGGTGACTGCAATACCTGAAGATTCCTGCCCTCGGTGTTGCAGTGCCTGAAGGGCATAATAAATGTATAGAGCAGCGGCATCCCTGTTCTTGCATTGGTCGAACCTGATCCCGACTACGCCGCATTTATCTCTCACAGGACATTTCACCCTTTAGACGTTTTAGACCCTTGGCTTTTCGGCTCAAATACTTTGTCTATTCTAGTTACCTGCTCGAAAATGAGGTGGTCACCCCAAAAACTGGGGCGACTTTACTATTAGCTTTACCAGCTCTGTCTTGCCATGTGGCTGTGCCAGCCCCACTTGTTGAGCTTTGCTGACCTGCCGAAGCCGCATGCGGCGCAAATCTTCTTCGAGTGATTGAAGGATACTTTGCCGCACCTCCTGCAGACAGTGTGGACTCTCTTCTGGCGCTTGCCTTGTGACGGTGTTCCCTTAGTCATTGTGATTCACCTTTTGATGAGACTCTAGTACGCGTTATCCTTTATAGCTATTACGGTGAGACGTATACGACTGTGTCCCCACGTACGATAATGGTGCCGAGCTTTTTGGATTCTTCATTTTCCTTGAGCTCTTCGGCGTTATCGAGAACCAGGTTCATGTGCATGTCGTAGCCCTGTAGCTCGCCTCTGAACTCCCTGCCGCCCTTAAGCCTGACAATTACAGGAGAGTTAAGCGCGTCGTTTAAGACATCTAATGGTCTCTGACTCATAAAATTCCTCCAGCTAAAATATAATGCTGAACACTCCATAAGTCACGTAAAGCATATTTATACTTATCGACACTTTTTAAGTCCTCTAAGTTTTTAGGAGGGCACTATCCACAAAAATACTTAAGACACTATACGGTTTCACACAAAGGACTTGAAGGTCACAAGGGTCACGAAGGATTGTTTTAGATATGCCTCCGGCGGCTGGGCAACTCTATATTGCACAGTCAAATTAGATCCATGATTCGAGAATGATAATAAAATATGCATTACATAGCCGCCGTGGGCATATACAATAGAGTTCGACTCAGTCGGCTGCCGGAGGCATATCTAAACTTAGTCTTCGTGGCCTTTGGGACCTTCAAGTCCTTTGTGTGAAACCATATCTCGTTTTGATCCTCTTTGTGGATAGTGCCCTCCTAAAAACTTAGAGCCTTCGGAAGACTGCAAAGCTTTAATATGTAAAAAACACAACCACATATTAGATAACGCCAAATACGGCAACCAGCAAAAGTATTATAAGCGAAGGCAATATAGGATTAAATCTCAAAAATACAATGTGAGGAAGGGTCTTTGAGGATCAAGGGAAGACATCATTTACGAGAGGATGCCGTTAAAAATATCCTTGAAAGCTTAAGGTCGAATTTCGGAGACGCCGCGGACAGGGAGTTCGCGGGCAAGACGATGGAGGTCGCGGACACCGACGAAGACCAGCAATTCATACTGGTCAACGGCGAACCACTGCTATTTTCAGTCAGCGAGACCGTCTTTCCGACCATCCGGGGCGCGCTAAGGCTACGCACTAGAAGTAAGCGTATAGTCGTCGACATGGGTGCGGTCAAATTCGTCGCAAAAGGCGCGGATATCATGAGCCCGGGCATCGTTGACGTGGATACAACCATACGTAAGGGCGACCTTGTCATAGTATGTGACGAGGTTCACGGTAAGCCACTCGCCATCGGAAAAGCACTAGTAAACGCGGACGCCATGATGGGCAACAGGGGGAAAGCTGTCAAATCGATCCATTACATAGGTGACCGGATATGGAAACTGGAGTTGTAGTCGAATCGGCCTGACATCGCTATTAAAACGATAAACTAATTATATAAGCGGTATCATAACGTCTAGAGGGATAAAATGGCTAATGAAGGCATTATAGGGAAATTGTTCGGCGGTAAGAAGCCGGCAACTGGATCGGATGAATACACGGAGATAAACCTGGAAGAAGTGGAACAGACCACCGGCGACGGACCGGCTGAGACCTACGTCCGCGTAGGCGAGCTGTCCAGCCTGAACCAGATCCCGGAGCTGAAGCGCGAGATATATAACGGTAACATCGTCGTATGCGATATCACGCCGATCAAGGGCGACAGCCTGACCCGCGACAGGGCCTTGAAAGACCTTAAGCAGGTAGCGCTGGACGTCAGTGGCGACATCGCGATGATCAGCGACAACCAGGTGGTTGTTACGCCCATGTCCATCAAGATCGACAGGACAAAGTTTTCAACTAAGTAAAACTCTAACTGGGCACAATGAAAGAAACGGGACTTGAAGCTGATACCACGTCA
Source organism: uncultured Methanocellaceae archaeon (assembly GCA_963780665.1). GTDB lineage: Archaea > Halobacteriota > Methanocellia > Methanocellales > Methanocellaceae > Methanocella. The sequence continues at coordinate 29,485 of CAWACJ010000009.1, forward strand.
ATAGATACCTCATCGCCCTATCTCTGTCCGATGTGCAATAGCAACATCGGCATGGTGTGCCATGAGGATAATATTCCGTATTTTGGTAACATACTGGAAGTTTGTATCTCATGTACCTGCGGGTATAAGTACGTCGATACGATCATCCTGGACCAGAAAGAGCCGCTGCGACACTCCAAGCAGGTGTCGACGGAATGCGACATGAGCGTACGGGTAATTCGCTCTACTTCTGGCACGGTCCGCGTCCCCGAATGGGGCATCGACATCGAGCCGGGCCCGGCGTCAGAAGGATATATCACGAACGTCGAAGGGCTCATCGAGCGCATGGAATCCGTCGTACACATGGCCAAGAAATGGTCTGAGCAGCCGGACGAGCATGTAAAAGCCGACTGGCTGTTAAATCAAATGGTACTGGCCAGGGAAGGTAAGGCCGCTTTTACGCTAGTCATCGAGGATCCGCTCGGTAACAGCGCCATCATTGGAGAAGACGTACAGGTCACGCCCCTGAAGGCGGAAGAAGCTAACGACCTGCATACGGGCATGTTCATTGTTCAGAAATAATATCCGCTGCATGCGGCGGATACCGCTTTTTTATCAGGTGTTTACGACTGGCATAGCTATTAGTTAAAGTTGAAAAAAAGTTTTATGTCTTATCTTTTTCGAGATTAGCGCCGCATTTACGACAGAACTTGATGTTACGGTTGTTTGTCATGCCACAACGTTCACACTGAACGATTTCCTGGGGACGTTCCATCGTCATCTTACAGACCTTACATAACTCGCCCTCGACGAGGGTACGTCCTCCACACTTCGGGCACTGGTAGATGCGCTTGTTCGCGCCGAACCCTGAAATGCTCGTGCCTGGTACGAGAGCCTCTCTCTTACCCTCGGCCTTTCCCTCCATCGGCTTTTCTGTCATGCCTATCTTAGATGACCCGATCTTACGTGCTACGGGTGGCGTGATCGGGTCAGTAGGCCATGATGTATCATGCCTGGATACGGCTGCCCTGGGCGGAAGCACGGAGGACTCCATCTTATGCTCCATCTTTGGCGGGACCGTTTTTTCGGCCGTGTCCTCATTTTTCTTATTTTCATGCGTGGCCGGCGGCTTTATATTATGGTGCGTGTGGTGGGCTTCGACATTTGTCTGATGCTGCACAGTTTCTGATCTTATCGCTGGCTTTGGATCATGCGCCGTCGTATCAGGCATGGGCCTTATCATTGCCCTGCCAGAGTGTATATGTATGTCTTCCGGCTGGCGCTCTATCTTTGGCTGCTCAGGTTCGGGAGTGCCTACCTTTTCGAACCATGCTAAAACTTTTCCCACGCGTTTTGCTGCAGGCTCCTCTGGTATCATGGGCGTTTTTCCCTTTTCTATTGGCGTCCCTATAGGTCTTACTGGCGCCGGAATAGCGGGCTTTTCCGTCCATGCTATTGCCTTTTCCACACGTTTTGCCGGAGGCAATTCTATTTTTCTATCCTTATGGTCGTTTTGGATTTCGGGGTCTGCCGGCTTTACATGATTTATTTCTTTATGAATGGTTTCTGTTTTTATTGTTTTCTGGGCTTTTTGGTTTTCTACTGTCCAGGTTTTCTCTCTATTTATTGAACTCTGAATGATTGGTATTTCCGGCTCTGCTATCTTATTTTCTATTATCGGTGATTCTTCTGTTTTTATTGAGACTTGTGTTATTGGGATCTCAATATTGTCTACCGGTAATTCTTTCGTTTGTATAGGTCCCTGTATGATCGTATTTTCTACGTTTATTACCGGTGTTTCTTCCTGGCTTATAGGCTTGATATCCTGTATTATTTCAAGTTTGGGCTGATCTTTTATTTCTTTGGCCGCTGGCTTTTCTTTATTTGCAGATACCGCTTGTATGGCAGGTAATGTGATCGCATCATGGCTTACCGGCTTATTCTCTTTGATCTTTTCATGCGGCGACCGGGCAAGCCTGGGTAGCGTTTCTATACTCTTGGCCGGTGTCATTTCCTGGCTTATTGGCTTAATGTCCCGAATTATCTCAGGGGCGGCCTGATCTTTTGTTTCTTTGATCGCCGGCTTTTCTTCATGTGCAGGAACAGCTTGTACGATTGGTTTATCTACGGCCGGTAGCGTGATCGCATCATGGCTTACAGACTTATTCTTTTTGATCTTTTCATGCGGCGACCGGACAAGCCTGGACGGGTTTTCTGTGGTCCTGGCAGCAAGGCGTCCCTGCAAGTCCTTTTCTAACCCTGATTTTTCAGATGGGCTGTGTGCGCCGTGTAAAGGCGCGGGCTTTGATCGCTTCTCAGCGCTATCCTCATGATGTTTCTTCTCATGATTAGCATGCTTTTCAGGTTCTGCGTCAGTTTTCGACCCTGCCTGCATACTGTTCATGGTCTGCTCGGCTGCAGTTTTGTGTTTCGCCCTGGTATCCAGGTGAGATGCCCGGGCGTGTATAGGCTGCTTCTCTGCCTCAGGCTGCTGGCCGGCCATGCCGTCGTCACTCACCGTCATGTCATTTGAAAATAGCTCATCACCCGTGATGGTCAGCTTATCACGGTTCATAATCGATAGGTGCCCGACTCCGATGGAGTTGAGAATACCTTCCGCATCGTTCGTGAACTCGTCCCTCGTCCTGTCGAGGATATCCTTGATCTCCGTCTCGAATCCTTCCATATCCGATAGGTCGACATTTTCGCTCTTGTTATCAGAAGCATGATGGGACGGCAGCTGTGTCATATGCCCGCCACCTACGGATCCGCTGCCCGCTGTATGATGGCTCGCGCTATGATCCCGGGACATGCGTTCTCTCGCCGCATTCCTGGCAGCTCTTTGTCGTTCTCCGGGCGTCTCATGCGTGGGCTTTGACAACAGCTCGGCAGCTTTCTTTTTCAGTATATCCGCGAATCCCATCGAGCGCTGTCTGGGCTTATCATCGACTTTCATGGACACGGTATCGACCACGTCCAGGCGCAGGCCATGGTATAGTATTTGATAAGCTTCGCTGGCGTTGTGTTTGACCTGCGCGTCAGGATAGAATGATGCTAGAGATTGTAATACGGGCATGGCGCTTGACACATATTCGGGATACTTACCGCCTATGATGCCGATCAGCTTTGCCGACTGCGCGCGCGTAGTTTTATTTATACTTCCAAGTAGCTTGACTAGTGTCTCGGTATGCGGCCTGAAGTATTCAGGATTGTTCCTGGCCAGCATCTCGAGCGTGGGATACGCTACTGCATCGTCGGTGATATATGCGTATTCCAGGGAAGCGATCAGCTCCGTCATCATGAGCTTCGCATAGCTCTCGTCCATCTTGATCATGGATAATAAGAATTTCAGTATCTCGTTCTGCAGCATTTTATGCTGTAATGTGATCCGCATATTCTGGGGCACAGCGAACAGAGTGACCATAAGGCGTATTACGTCCTCGTCCTTGCCCTCCGGTAAAAATGGCATCACTGTGAGGGCTTTGACCGTTCCGATGAGCACGTTGCGATCCTCGGTCCTTATGATATAGCTCAAAAGAGTCTCGGCTATCCGGTCTATCTCCCCATCGTCCGAAAGATCCGCAAGGCGCTGTAGCTCATTGATCGTGTCATCGTCGAATTGACCCTTGGCGATACTTTCCAGTATCACATCCACATCGTTTTGCGGCGGGGCCCGTGGCTTAAATAACGGCATATGAGATCACGTTTTTTTACTTTCACTATGGATAACCAATAAGGTTATTATACATGATGAATCTGTCTCAGTATAAGTATCCCCACTCAGGCTCATACTGTGATCTGTATATGTGGTTCGAATATGAGACGATATATTTAATGGTTGTAGAGGCGATGATGAGGATCTTAGGTATTGACCCGGGCATAGCACTTACTGGCTTCGGCATTATCGATTCCGGCAGGAACGGGATCAAAGTCGGCAAGTACGGGCACATTTCCACACAGGCTCACACGCCACCGCCTGAGCGACTCAAGATCGTTTACGACGACATGCTTCAGATACTTTTGGAATATAAGCCGGACGTAATGGCGATCGAATCGCTGTTCTTCAATAAGAACGCTAAGACGGTGATGATCGCCAGCCAGGCCAGGGGTGTCATCATACTGTCCGCCGTCAACTGTGGTGTCGATATCGTAGAGTACACGCCTCTCCAGGTGAAACAGGCGGTAATTGGCTACGGGCGCGCGAGCAAACAACAGGTGCAGTACATGGTCACGAAGCTGCTAGACCTGAAGGAAATACCGAAGCCGGATGATACGGCTGACGCGCTGGCCATTGCCATTTGCCACGCGAATTCGGCGGAAGTGCTCAGGCAGGAACAAAAATCTAGAGGGACTGATGTTCGCACATATTGAAGGCAGGCTTGACTATAAATCGGCCGATAAGATCGTTGTGGATGTAGGCGGATTGGGATACGATATCAACGTGCCCTCTCACCTGTATGACCTGCTTCCCGCAGAAGGGCAGCGCTGTAAAGTGTACGTTCACACGCATTTCCGCGAGGAGGACGGCATGTCGCTCTACGGATTTATCACTAAAGAGGATAAACAGTTCTTCGAGCTGCTCATGACCGTCTCGGGCATCGGCCCGAAAGTGGCGCTTGGCGTCCTGTCCAGCGTGACCTCCTCGGATCTGGCGGAGGCCATCGTACTGGAGGATATTAAAACGCTCACCCGTATCAATGGTATTGGGAAAAAGACCGCGCAACGCATGATACTGGAGCTGAAGGAAAAAGTTGCAGACATGCGTATCGAGAGCCATATTAAAAAAGAGCCGACAAGTACGATCACCGTCGATGCCGAAGCTGCACTTGTATCACTTGGATATACCAGGCAGGCGGCGGAAGCGGCTGTCACCAAGGCCAGAGGGTCCGTGGCAGGCTCGCTGCCTCTTGAAGAATTGATTAAACTATCGTTAAGGTACCTATGATAAACGTCTCGGAAAACGAAAAGGAAGCGAATAAAGAAGAATTACCAGACAGAGTCGTTACGCCGCTCGAGACCGAAGAGGAGCGAGTCGATGCGCCATACGAAGGCCTGCGGCCGCGGTCGCTGGAAGATTTCATTGGCCAGGATAAGCTCAAGGAAAATTTGAAAGTATTCATCGAAGCTGCAAAAAAGCGGAAACGAGCCTCTGGACCATGTCCTGCTGTACGGCCCACCCGGACTCGGCAAGACAACACTGGCGCACATCATCGCCCGCGAGATGGGTGCGAACATCCGCCTCACGTCAGGACCGGCTATCGAGCGTCCCGGGGACCTGGCGGCAATTTTAACCAACCTCAAAGAAGGGGACATTATTTTCATCGATGAGATCCACCGTTTGAGCCACGTCGTAGAGGAGGTCATGTACCCTGCGATGGAGGACTACGAGATCGATATCATAATCGGGAAAGGCCCGAGCGCGCGCTCCATCAGGCTGGAGCTGCCGAAATTTACGCTAGTCGGCGCCACAACCCGGGCAGGCCTGCTCACGTCGCCGCTGCGAGACCGTTTCGGAGTCTCGCTGCGCTTTGACTTCTATGAGCCTAAAGACCTGAAGACGATCATCGACCGGTCCGCCAAGATCCTCGGAGTCGAGCTGACCGACGAAGGCTCACTGGAGATCGCAAAGCGCTCCAGAGGTACGCCGCGTATCGCTAACAGGCTGCTGCGCCGCATCAGGGACTTTGCCAGCGTCGGCGACCACAAGATAATCGACCGTAAAGTCGTGGACGAGTCTCTCAACAAGCTTGACGTCGATTGCATAGGGCTGGATGCCATGGATCGCCGGATACTGACGAAGATCATCAAAGACTTCGATGGCGGGCCGGTAGGCGCGGAGACGCTGGCTGTCACAGTCAGCGAAGAAGTGGAGACCATCGAGGATGTCTACGAGCCATACCTGATCCAGATCGGCTTCATTAACAGGACACCGAGAGGCCGCGTCGCTACGAAAGCAGCCTACGAGCATTTAAAAAAGCTGGGCGTAAATTAAAATTTTAAGCGCGATATGCGACTTTTAATCGAACTACGGCGGCCCGGCGACTATATATTGCTCGAGCAAATCGTATCCTTGATTTCAAAATAAGTCACATAGCCGCCGGAGGCTTATACAGTAACAGGTTCCGCGTTTTTCGCCGTGGTTAATAAAAAAGGTCAGAGCGGCCCGGAATTCGGTATCGGCGAGCCCGGATTGGTTATATTGATATCATAGTCTATGAAGTACTTTTCCTGCGTGGTGCCATCGGCGAATTGTACAGTCACTTTGTTCGTATTGAACGTGATCTGGGACACCTTCGGACTATTCGGGTCAATGTATACGGTATGCTGGAAATCATTGATCGAACGGTTACTGAATATGAAATTTTTTAGGTCATTATTGTCATTCTGCAGCTGCTGGATCTGTCCGTTTTTCGATATGTTCAGGCTGTCATAGCTAGCCGTCAGCTGCTTGTTATCGTTCCGAAGCACTTCATTCTGCATGAAAAGCGCAGCCACGGCTATCATACAGACGATACATATAGCCACAAGTACGATGATGAACTTAGAAATTACATCATTATATTTTTTAAGCTTTTCCTCTCTCCGGCGGTCCTGGTTCTCTTTCAGCTTCTTCAGCCAGCTCTTCATCTCCAGCTCGCCAGATTCCGGCGCTTTACCATCGATCATTAGATGACCCACCTGATACTTACTGTACGCTAATTGGCTATATATTTTCTTGATTTCTAAGATAAAAAAAAGATACAGTGACTTCTTCAAACTTAGGGCTTTTTATGTCAGAACTAAATATTTATAGACTTCTTGATTAAAAAGCTTTCCGATATATGCCGATTCCGAAACCGTTATACAGTGATAGTGATATATCTTATAATAAATATAAACAATGGGGTAAGACAACATGCAGGTTTCAGAAATAACGACCGACAGATTCGAGAGAATCGATGTGAAGGCGACGCTGCAAGAAGTGCTGCCTTTGTTCAAGAAGTCAAACAACCCCGCTGTGCTCGTATTCGATGGCAAGGAATATGAGGGCATGCTGACGGAGAAGTCAATCGTACGCTCCATCCACAGCTTAAAGACCGGCATAATCGGGCTAGTGAAAAAAACTCCGAAGATTACCCCGGAAACATCTATTTATGAAGCGGCGCGGCTGCTCGCGGAAAACCAGCTGAAGCAGCTACCTGTATATAATAAGAAACTGCTCGGCGTGGTCACCAACGAGAGCCTGATGCAGTATGCGGCTGATACTGATTTCGGCCTCAGAACGGTGTCGAGCATCATGAGCAATGACGTGATCTCAGTGGACGCCGATGAAAAGGTCGGCAAGCTTATCAATATTTTCAGGGCGGAAGGTATCTCACGTGTGCCTGTACTAAAGAATGGCAAGCTCGTGGGAATCGTCACCCTGCATGATCTGCTAAATATGATCATGCCCGCCAGGTCAGACCTGGGCATCGGCAGCATTGGTATAGATGCCTCACCGATGAGAGATATTCACCTCAAGGAGATCATGACCGAGAGCGTGATCACTGTTAAGCCTGAATCGACCGTTCGCGAAGCCGTGGAGCTCATGCTGAAGCGGGACATCCAGGGGCTGATCGTGTACGATGGTAAGGTACGCGGTGTCGCAACCCGGACGGATGTGCTGCTCGCGCTGGCAGCCATGGGCAAGCATGAAATGTACGATAATTTCACGCTGCAGCTGACGAACGGCAACCTGGTCGATTTTGACCAGCAATATATAGCGACCTCCATCGAGAGCTTCCTCAAGAAGTCTGAAAAGTTCCTCGGCAATGGGTACATCAACGTTTACTTCAAGCAGCACAAGGAGACTTTCCGCGGTGTTCCGCTGATACTGTGCCGTGTGCGCGTGAAGACTGCCCACCACTACTATAATGCGAAGGGCGAAAGCTGGGGCGCGGATGGTGCGTTCCACCTGGCCATGGCCACGCTCGAGCGCCAGGTGCTCAACGATAAGGAGATACGCGAGGAACGACGCTACAACTCGGCCAGCATCATGGAGAAACTTGATATTCTCTGAGTGACAACCTGAGTCCCGATGGAACGGGACCTGAACGAGCTGACCTGGCAGGAGTTCGAGGAATACATACGGGACGTGCTGTCGTACCATAATTTCGACGTGAAGTTCCGTAAGGTATTCCGTACGCCGGAGCGCGGCTATCAAATTGACGCGATAGGATACCGTAAGGACCTGTGCATATGCATAGACGGCAAGCATTACGGCCGAGGCCGGCACAGGGCTTCTTCTTTAAAGACCGAGGCGAAAAAACACTACTATCGGTGCATCGAACATGAAAAGATGTTCGGCGTCAAGTCCATACCGGTCATCGTTTCTTTGATTGATGACAACATGACGGTAGAGGGCGGCTGTATCTTCGTCCCGATCGATCTGCTGAACGATTTTTTATTGAACATGGATGCATATCTGGACGAGCTTTCGTTCAATTAGGCATCAGCGTGTAGGTCCAATGAGTAAAAGTAACAAATGAAAAAAGATATAATGCTTAATTCTTCTTACTTAGTAATTGCCGAAGATCTTCCAGCCGTCAGTGGTATTTATCAGAATGACCTTTAGCGGTCCTGTAGTGTTCTGGCCCATATACGCAATAGTCGCATTCACGTCCACTACCTTCAGTGATGTGTTGTTGATATCGAACATGCTGCTATTTTCGTCATAGGTATCGACTACTTTGAACTTATAGATCTTGATGTTACTGCCATCGACGCCCCAGCGCGCCGTGCGCTCATCGATCCAGTCCTTCTGGCTGGCATTCACGTCCGCATGGTATGCCAGCTGGAACGCTTGCTGATAGTTACCTGTATCTATATTGTTCCAGAAATTAACGGCCACATCCTCGGGTGAAAGGTCCTTGACAGACGTCTGCGGGCTGGTGCATCCGCTTACCAGCATCACAGCCGCTATGGCGATTAGTGGTATAATGACCTTAAAATGGCTCCCCATCTGATATGACTCCTGACCTAGTTGATTATGATTTGACTTTTTACTATGTATACTTATTAGTTATAAGGGTTTTTGTATCACGTGAGGGATAAAAAAGTCGATCGATTTAATTTGGCAAATAAATAGCCGTATTAGAGTTGGTAATAACCAACTCTAATCGCGTCGTTTATTTACGATTCGAATTTTTTAGCCCATTCCGGGTGGTCCCCTGACCTGGGATGCGGCGAGTATGTCGTCGATCCTCAGGATCATGGTGGCCGCTTCGGTGGCGCTGATTACGGCCTGCGTCTTTATGCGCATTGGCTCGACGACCCCGGCTTTCATCATGTCCACGGCTTTGCCCTGGTACACGTTAAGGCCAAAGTTTTTGCCGTCCTTGCCCTCATGCTTATGCTTGAGGTCGATCATCATGTCGATGGTGTTTAATCCAGCGTTAGCCGCAAGCGCTTTGGGTAAGGCTTCCATGGCCTTAGCATATGCCTGTATCGCAAGCTGCTCCTTGCCCTTGACTTCGGAAGCGTACTGGCGTATGCGTATGCTCAGCTCAGTCTCGACTGCTGCGCCGCCCGCTACGATCTTACCGTCCTTGATCGCGGATTCGACCGCGTGCAGTGCATCGTCAACGCCGCGCTCGTACTCGTCGAGCACATGCGACGTGGCTCCCCTGAGCACGACAGATATGATCTTATTGTATTTGCACTTGGAGACAAATATCATCTTGTCCTTACCGATCTTTCTTTCCTCGATAAGGCCAGCTACGCCCACTTCTTTCGCAGTCGCGTCGCCCAGGTTGGTGATCAGCGTGCCGCCGGTCGCCTTCGCGATACGGTTCACGTCAGCCGTCTTCAGTCTTCTGACGCCCATGATGCCTTTCTGCGCCATATAGTGGTGAGCCAGGTCATCGATTGCCTTGGTCGTGAAAACAGCTTTGACGCCAAGTGCAGCGATCTGGTCGACCTGCTCGCGTATTGCCCGCTGCTCCTCTTCCTGGAAAGCCTTGAACTGGCCCGGCTTCCTGATCTTGTACTCTGCGTCGAACTTCGTGTCCCTCGCTTCGATGCTGATGTCCATGGCGAGTACCTTGACGTTCTCGAGCTTATCCGGCATCCTGAAGTCCACGCGGCCCTTGTCCACGAGCACGCCATCGAGGATCTCCGATTCTTCTACGTCCCCGCCGGTCTTCTTCTCCAGCACGAGGTTCTTCTTTTCGACGTAGAACTTACCATCGGCGTCCTTCTCCATCATCTTCGTCGCGGCCCTGACGATCATGTCCGCCAGGAAGCCCTTGGCACTTTCACAGTCCTTGCCCGTGATCGAGGTGCTCGCGATCTTCTTGAGCATGACCGTATCCTTTTCAGATACTTTCACGGCCATGCCTTCGATGATCTTCAGAGACTTCTCCGATGCCATGTTGTAGCCTTTGACGATGGCTGCAGCGTGTACGCTTTGATCGAACAGTATACCTGCCTGTTTCAATAGCTCGCCTGCAAGCACCACTGCGGTGGTCGTGCCATCGCCGACCTCAGAGTCCAGGGTCTTGGCTACTTCCACCATCATCTTCGCAGCGGGGTGCTCTATATCCATTTTTCGTAGGATAGTAACGCCATCGTTCGTAACAATGATATCGCCCGTGGAGTCCACGAGCATCTTATCCATTCCGCGAGGGCCGAGCGTCGATACGACCGAGCCTGCCACTGCCATTGCCGCCATGATGTTATTTTGTTGAGCTTCATGGCCTTTAGTGGTCTGGCTGCCCTCTCTCATGATATATATCGGTCCGGATTGTTCTCCAGCTTGTTGTGCCAATTTCCGTCCTCCTTATGAAAGTAATGCTCTTTTTATGTGATTGTGGTTCAATATAAAGGTTTCCATAGACAGAATGAACATATCAAGGCTGTTCTATTTATGCACCGTGCATGTGTTAACATTCCATCCGGGTGGCGGACGATTATACCATATGCGATCGGTGGAGCGACAGGCAGGGTATTAAAGCAAAAAGTTTATTGCGACATACCCTGAGTGTATGTCGCAAAACTAATGAAGAATGTAAATACTTTAACTCATACTTATTGCGTGGCTATTACTTATGTTTCTGACAAAAGAGGAAGAGAGCATCTATAACGGTGAAGCGGGGCCCACCCTCCAGAAGATGATGGAGATACTTGTTGCACTCGGTGACATATACGGAGCCGATAAGCTGATCCCGGTAAAAAGCGCCCAGATCGCCGGCGTATCATATAAGACGATCGGGGATGCGGGCCTCGAATGGATCAGCGACCTTGATGGGACTGTAATGATCCCCGCCATCCTGAACCCCATGGGCATGGACCGCGATGCTTTCGCGGAAATGGGCATAGACGCCGGGTTCGCAGAAAAACAAGAGCAGATCATCCGCGCCTATGAACGGTTAGGCATCAAGGCCGAATGCACCTGCACTCCTTATTATCTCGAGCGCCCGAAGTTCGGCGATCACCTGGCATGGTCCGAATCCTCCGCCGTATGCTTCGCAAACTCTGTGCTCGGCGCGCGCACGAACCGTGAGGGTGGCCCGTCGGCGCTGGCTGCCGCGCTCATCGGCAAGACCGCTAATTATGGCCTGCACATCCGGGAGAACCGACATCCGACCGTTACCATCAAGATCAAGGAGCCAATCCATGGTGCCGAGTACGGCGCACTTGGATATGTGGCCGGCCCTATGATCAAGGACGGCATACCGATCTTTACTTTTAAGACTACTCCGACGGAAGACGAGCTGAAGCACCTGGGCGCAGCCCTCGCATCATCGGGCTCAGTCGCGCTGTTCCACGTTCTCCATGTGACGCCCGAACAATATATCCTGCCCGTCGATAGGATGGAGATCGAGCGACAACAACTAGGCGACGAGGATGAATGGCAGATCCCGACGAGGCAGTTCCTGCCCCGGAACCGCATCGACATAGACATGGGCACGGTGAAAAAGCTCATGCAGCATCACGAGACTCCGGACTTGATCGCGCTGGGATGCCCGCACGCATCTAAAGAAGAGCTGGAAACGATCATTCGTGTTCTTGGAAACAGACATGTGAAGAAAGACGTCTGGGTATGTACGGGTCGATCGATGGGCGCGAAGTACCCTGAAATGATCGAGAGCCTGCGCTCGCATGGCATCAAAGTGCTCTACGACACCTGTATGGTCGTCTCGCCCGCCGCTAATCATTTTAAGAAAATGATGGTGAACTCCGGAAAGGCGCTGAAGTATACGCCTTCCATGTGTGGCGTTGACGCCGTTATCGCGACCACTGAAGAGTGTATCGAAGAAGCATGCAGGGGTGATTAAATGATCATCAAGGGGCGCTCCATATCTAAAGGCACTGCAACGGGGCTTGCGCTTGTTTCAAAGGACGCGATCTCGTTCCTGGGGGGTGTCGACCCGAAGACGGGCGACGTGATCGAGAAAGGCCATGCTCTCTATGGAAAGAATGTCAAGGGCACCGTGCTGATATTCCCCGGTGGTAAGGGGTCCACAGTGGGCTCTTATGTTCTCTATCAGCTAAAAAAGAATGGCGTCGCTCCGGCGGCCATCATCAACGTGAAGTCCGAGCCAATTGTAGCCGTGGGCGCCATCATATCGGGCATACCCATGGTAGACAGCCTTGAAAGCGATCCGATCGCGTTCAATAATGGCCAGCAGGTGACGGTCAACGGCACCGATGGTACTGTTGAGGTTATATGATAAGCAGCCTGAGCGAAGCAGACAAGGAAGCTATCCGCAAAGTCTTTAATTTTTATGAGATCAGCGTGGCAGGAGACACGGTCGTATTATATGGCGACCCATCCGCTGATATTAGTAAAATACAGGGGGAGCTATACGAATATTTTTCCAGGCAGCAAAAAACCGTCATGATGGACCGGCGCATGGGCGAAACCGTACTCATGATCGGCAGGGCGAAGCCGGATAACATCTGGATCAATGTGGGCCTTGCTGTTGCCACACTGTTCACGACAATGGCCGTGGGCTCTCTGTTATATGGCGTGAACATTTTCGAGCAGCCCCTGGAAATGTATAAGGGCCTGCCGTTCGCTATCGCCATCATGATCGTGCTTGGCTCCCATGAGCTAGCCCACTATATCGTGTCGAAAAAACACGGAATAGATGCGACGCTGCCTTATTTCATACCGTTCCCCATACCTCCGATCGGCACCATGGGTGCTATCATCCGGCAAAAAGGGCCGGTACCGAATCGTAAAGCGCTATTCGACGTGGGCATATCGGGCCCGATGGTCGGGCTGGCTGTCGCGATCATCGTGACGGCTATAGGCCTCATGCTTCCGCCCGTGGCAGTTACTACGCCGCTCTCGGACTTCACGTACATGAAGATCCAGGCGCCATTGTTATTCGATGCGATCGCAGCCGTCGTGAACCCGGGCATGAACCTGGATACCATTAATCCGATCGCATTCGCGGGCTGGGTGGGCATGCTCGTGACCATGCTGAACATGATCCCGGTGGGCCAGCTGGACGGAGGGCATGTGGCAAGGGCATTGCTCGGAGAAAAAGCGGATAAATTGTCCCGTGTACTTCCCATGCTGATCATGGCGTTCGGACTGTTCACCACGTTCGCGTTGAATAAGTCGGGCGACCTCTGGATATTCTGGGGCCTTCTCACGGCGCTCATGAGTGCGAGTATGCACCCTAAGCCGGTCGATGATAGTGGTGGTATCGGGCTGCCGCGTATCATCTTTGCCGTCATCGCGCTAGGGCTCACGATCCTGTGCTTTACGCCATTCCCGCTGAGCGCCTGAACCGATCAAGGCGCCTGGACTTTTTTTTATTCGAGCTGATTTCCATAGCGGTTATTGCCCATTTCATTTAACAAAACTTTACTTGCGTATAGTAAACTTTATTTTACTTAAACGATTATTGTTAGCAAGTATTTCGTGAGGGACAATTATGGAAAATAATGGTATATCTTTCTATAATGGCGCTGAATCGTTCGCAAATAAGATCAAGGGCCGCGGCTCTTTCGTACTGGTCATGGGCAACACGGAGACCGCCTCTATACCGGGCATTACTGCCGCGGGCGCGAGCCCGGATCTGAACGTATACACGCCGCCGCTGGACGCAGAACTCGTCCACACCGGCCGCATCATTACGCTGGATGAGATCCCAGTGATTCCTCCTTTCATACCGACTCCGGGCCTTATTACTCGGGCTGTGATCACGCTATCGGATTTCCGCGAGTTCTACGTGGATGCGGGAATTAAAATACCGCCGGTCGTGCCACATTACAAAGTGGGCAACGGTGTCGGGAAAGACATCCGGACCGGCAAGGCAGTCCCCTGGGCTAAGGAGATCATCGAGAACGCACGCAAGGTCGGTAAAGAGATCGCTTCGCAATCGGAATACCTCGTAATAGGCGAGACCACTCCAGCAGGCACGACGACGGCGCTGGCCGTGCTCATGGCGCTCGGGTTCAATACGAATTCGTACACGAGCAGCAGCTTCCAGCAAAATCCTACTTCGCTGAAGACCTCAGTGGCCATGGAAGGCCTGAAGAACGCGTGCATCAACGGGAAATGTGACGCCCTAAAAGCTCTTGAGTCGGTGGGCGACCCGATGATGGCCGCGACCATCGGGCTGGTGCAGGGTGCGGAAGGCATACCCATCATACTGGCCGGTGGCACGCAGATGGCTGCAGTGGCTGTCCTGCTGTCGCAGCTGACCGATATCAGCAAGCGTGACATCGCATTATCGACCACGCGCTGGGTAGCCGAGGATAGCAGCGCGAACCTGTTCGGCATCCTGCACAATGCAGGGCTCAATATCCCGGTGCTGGTCGCAAATCTTTCCTTTGCCGGCTCGAAGTTCGACGGCTTGAAGGCATACGAGCAGGGCTTTGTGAAAGAAGGCGTCGGAGCCGGCGGGATATCGGTTGCCGCTATGCTCAAGGGCGTGCCGAAGTGGGAGATCGAGAATACGGTAGAATCGCTGTACTCTCACCTGGTCGAAAGCAAGTAATTGCATATTATCAAAAAGGTAAAGAGATACAAAAAAGCCCCCTTTATCTCTTTATCTCCATTTTTCCATAGTCTAGCTAAATCTTTATATATAGAAAATATAAGCATTTGTTACACAATAATAGCCATTTATAGATTGGTCACTATTTTTCAGAGGTGAAAAACTATGTCGATCGCGGATTGGAAAGAACAGGAAAAAGAGCAGAGGCGCATTTACATTACGAATGCAGCAGAGAAGCTGTTCTTCTCCAGGGGCTACGATAATGTAACGATGGACGACATAGCAAAAGAGGTCGGGCTTACTAAAAAATCGCTGTACTTGTATTTCAAGAACAAGGAGTCCTTGTATTTCGCCGTCGTCTTGCGCGGCACCAGGATACTGAATGCCCTGGTCAATGAATATGTAAAGAGAAGCAGGACTGGCTTTGAAAGCCTCTGGGAGATCCAGCATGCATACTATTCGTTCGCCCGGAAATATCCCGACTATGACAGGGCGTGCAATTATTTCTATTCAGGCCGTTTCGACATCGAAACTATCCTGAAGCTAAAAAACGAAGAGAGAGTCATGCCCTTTAACGTTTCAGGGTATGATTTCTGGAAAGAGATCGACATGGCGAGCATAACAAACGGGGAGATCGTAAAAACGATCGTCGAGAAGCAGCATGAGACATTTGCTATCATGTGCGACGCGATCAAAAAGGGCATGGATGAAGGGGCTATCAGGCACGACATCGTCCCCGAAGAAGCTGCAGCCGTATTCACGCTTCTACTGGAAAGCAGGCCGAATATGCGAACGGACCTTAAATTATTGCTGGAAAACCATGGGATCTCCGAACGAAAATTCGCGAAGGACATTGGTGACTTCGTACGCCATATGCTCATCGATGGTGAGAATGTTCGGAAAGGTGAGCCCTAAAGTTACCTGCGTGAACGTACCCATTCATGGCTCTTTGAAATCTTTTTTACGGACAGCTCTTATCGCCGTTTATCAATCGGTTTTTCCATAAAACCAAACTATTAAATAGTATCGATTATCACTATTAGTGATGTAAGTCACCAATGGTGACATATATCACTATGAGTGAAAGTTCGTGAGGCGGATCATGGATGGCAGAGAGCGAGATTGACGTAAATATATTCGCAAAGGACAGCGGCTACGATTTCAGTGGCGTTCTGTCACTTAACATTCCCAATAACGATGTGTCTCAGGCCGTTCAGGCGCTGCCGGGCCTGGAATATGGGGATATCACAAGGGCCGGGCCGGTGAAAGTCATTGCGATCAACACTAATCCCGCCAAAGAAAAGGGAAACACGTCCCAGCTTCTCGATCCTTTCCTGGCAGCCATGAGCGAAGCCGGGGCAGACGTAGAGCTCTATTACTCCCGGGACCTGGTCATCTTCCCGTGCTGCGGAAATCTTAACTGCACCATACGCACGCCCGGAAAATGCATGGCATATGACGACATGATCTGGCTCAGGCAGAAGATCGGGCAGGCAGATATCCTCGTGCTGGCGTCGCCGCTCTATTTCAATGGTCAACATGGCCCGGAAGGTGCCACACAGTCTATGAAATCATTATTGCGCCGGCTGGTCCCGGGCCAATCACCCTGCGTCGATGAGCCTTATGAGCATGCGGTCCACACGACGAAGGAGCCGGTGAACCTGCGCAAGGTCGTGTTTGTCTCCGGCTGCGGCTTCTGGGAGATCGATGGATTTTACCCGGTGTTGACACACATCAAATCCCTTTGTCACAATACGTTCCCTGAGTTCGCCGGCAACATAGGCGATGGCCATGGCGTGATCCTGAATGGGGCCATAAGATCGGGAGCCTCAATAGATGACAGTATTGCGTCGGCTCGATCGGCAGGGCGACAGCTGGCGATCGATGAAGAAAGACCGGCAGTAGATTCCGCACGCCTGGAGCTTGTGACTCGACAAATGTATGATCAGATACTAGGAGACTAATGCCAGCTTCGACATTGCCAATGGCGGAATAGTAATTGTTTATTATCATAAAAAATTAGATATTCGGAGGTATCACATGGTAAAGATCGATGTAAAAAGCGCTTCGGCTGCCAATGACAGCCCGATAGCGGGCGGGAAGAATAAGAATATGCAGATCGAGATTTTCCCCCAGCGGCTGCTCAACTTCGAGTCGGCCCAGAAGCTGATCGATGAGCTGAATCAGATCGAGGGTATCGCCCGGATCGTGGTATATGGCCCGAGCCTGCCGGCGGAAGATCCAGAAGCTTTGCTGAAGGGTAAGTTCGGCGTACGTGGGCAGAAGTTCCTCAATATAAAAGGCGAACAGGTCGAGCTGACGGTCCAGGTGGGAAGGATCTGGGCCGAGATCGAGGAGCGCGGCATAAGGAAAAACGTCAGGACCGCGTGTGAAAAATCGTTGCCATGCCCCTTTGAGATCTACGACGGGATGTATATAAAGACGAAAAAAACTGTCACCGACTATATCAGAAAGAGCGGAGACGTAAGCGGAATAGATGACGCAAGCCTGGGCATGTTCGATCCCAATGCTAAGAAAAACTCATGCTGCGGCCCGAGGGTGGATGCAGACAAAGAGAGCGATCAAGCATAGGAGCAGTCATATGGTATGCTACATACATCTCAAAGATGAGCAAGAAAACTATGGGGCGACTGACTGAAGTAGTCAGAGTCTTTTGCAGGGTAAGGTCATCCTGAACTCCGGTCTCGATCTATGTAATGCATGGATTTAGGCGGTAAACATAGTCTCGGAGTTACCGGAATGTTCATGACAACATACTGGCGATCGAACCTCTATTTTTTTTAATGAAAATCTCTTGATCTTCGATCGTAAGCTAAGTTTTATATACTAATTCATGTACAGTATTAGTTGTATTACAACTACATACATAAATCATTATTATCTCGAGGAAGAAAATGGCCGATATTCTGGATAGGTTCGAAACCGAAGTCAAAAGGGGAGCCATACAGATCGCGATAATGTGCCTCCTGGAAAAGGAGCGGTATGGGTATGACATCATTAAAAATCTCAAAGATGCCGGCCTTACCGTGGAAGAGGTCACATTATACTCGATCCTGAGACGGCTCGACGATGAAAAATTGCTTTCGAGCCGATGGGAAACGAGCGGCCCGAGGCCAAGGAAATACTACATGATCACCGATTATGGGAAGTCCATCCGGGAAAAGCTGCTCGTGTCGATGAAATCGATCGCGCAGGCAGTGGATAATTTTGAATCGCAAATGGAAGGAGATTCGTAGATGTTCGACAGGTTGATCGATAATTATACCGATAGGGTAACGAAAAATATGGGGAGGAAACAGCGGGAAGATATCAAGAAGGAGCTGAAGTCCCATATCATGGACAGCGCCGAAGCCCTCGCTGTGAAGCAGAATAAGCCGGTCGACGAGGGGATCGTCCGTGAAGTCATCGCAAAAATGGGGCCGGCCGAGGAATTCGCGTTATCGTATCCGGCCGGTAAGAAGCATTTACTCTCGGACCGGGTAATCCTTTCCGGGGTAGCGATCCTGGTGATCATTTTCTTGATCGTCGGCGCACTGTGGCTGGCCAATGAAATCGGCCATAGCCTGACAATCGAGCATCGGCAGGACAACAGCTCGCATGCCGGCGCGAGTAAGATCAACATTGACCTGAATGATTTTAACGGTAATATCAATGTCGTCGAGTCCGATACTAACGATGTCGAGGTCGTCTATGATGTCCATGCGAGCCAGGGGCACCTGGATGACGTCGTCACCAATACGGCCTACGTAATGGATGGCGACACGCTGAAAGTCACATCCGAAGCAAAGCAAAAAGATACGGGGATATTCGGCAATGTGCACATCGGGCTTTATGTATCCCCGGGCGCCGACGTAGTGGTGAACGTGCCCCGGGATTCTCAATATCAGCTGGACCTGGCGACTTCTTACGGGGACGTGGCGGTGACTGCGCTCAACGGTAGTACCATGACCCTTAACAGCGACTATGGTGGTATCGTTATCAACGGAGGCCGGTTCGAAAATATTGATGCCAGTACGGATCTCGGCCAGATCAAGGCACAATATGATGCGAATACTGCGAAGTTCCGCAGTAATGGCGGCAGTATCGACCTTGATTCAAGCGGAGCTGCCGACAGCCTGACTGTCACCACTGATATGGGCTCGATCACAGCGAAGTACAATGCGTCCAGCGCAACGTTCAAGAGTAGTGCCGGCAGCATCGACCTTAACTCATATGGGGCCGGGGACAGCCTTAGCGCTACGACGGATATGGGCCATATCACTGCCCAATACAATGCAAAGAAGGCAACGTTCAAGAGTAGTGCCGGCAGCATCGACATCGATTCAAGCACACCCTCCGACAGCCTTAGCGCTACTACGGATATGGGCTCTATCGACGCCAAATACAATGCAAGCAAAGCGACGTTCTCAAGTAGTGCCGGCAGCATTAACCTCGGATCATACGGGACAGCCGGAAGTCTGACCGCTACTGCGAACATGGGCTCGATCCATGTCATTGTACCGGATGGTACCCTGTTCTCGGCTGATGCAAGCACGTCGATGGGGCGGGTCATTCACGACTCTATTCCAATGGTCATGACTACGTCCGATAGCTCCCACTTTATCGGGTATACAAAGGACGGAGAGGGCGCCTTGAAAATGACGCTTAGAAGTAGTTCAGGGAATATCGAGATAAGCTATTAAGCTTATCTCTCTTTTTTATTTCAGCTCTTATCATCGCTTACTTAACAATGGGCGTTCCTTTCATTTAGAAGCGAATACTGTGCTTATAACGGCCTTGTAAATGGGATCCTCGGGACCAGCGTAAAACCCATTTTTTTATACAGTTCCTGCGCCGGATAGTTATCGATCTCAGTGATCAGGTCGACCCGGGCACAGCCTCGGCTTTTCGCCACTTCGAACGCGTAATTGAGCAATGCTATGGCAACGCCACGGTGCCTGGCTTCTTCCCGGACGTAGACATCGTCGATCGTGACCACCGGCTTTCCCTGCCACGTGCTGAACCGGAAGACCATGGTGGTCATGCCGATGGCTTTTTCCTCCGTTTCCGCGATAAGGAACATGGTCCTCTCCGGCTTGCCGATCACCGTCTCGAACATATCCTTGAATTCGCTATCCGTCAGCAAGTCAGCTCTTTCAAAGACCATGAATTCCTTTAGCATATCGATGATCTGGCTTTCATCGTCCGATGTGGCAACCCTTACCTGCATACCGTCACTCCTCTTTAGCTTCTATTGTTAATCGGTCTCAAGTATATTTCGTTACAGTCCGATGATCAGAGAGGCTGAATAAAATCTAAAAAAAATTATTTTTTAAGGGCCTCCAGATGCTCTATCGTGAGCTGATTGAATATTTTACGTAGCTTCATCATGGCTTTGCCATATCCCGTAAGCGAATATTCTATTTTCAGGGGCTTACCTCTATAGCCTTGAGCACATCGATGGCTCGCCGATCGGTTAGTGAATAGTATATCCACTTTCCCGACTTCCTGTCTGAGATTATTTTTGCGTATTTCAGGACCTTGAGGTGGTGAGAGACGATGGTCTGCTGCATGCCTATGATCTCCATGAGCTCGCATACGCAAAGCTCGCTTTTCGCTAGGGCGTATATGACCTTTACCCTCGCAGGATCGGAGATTGCCTTGAAGAACTCGGCCTGGCTCTTCACGTCTTCATCTGAGGGAATGCTCTTCAGGCTTTTTTTCATTATTGTTTTATTATTACAACACTTTTCATCGTTCGCCATTTTAAACCTTTAACGTCCATGTATCTGCTTATAGAGTATAAAATGTTTTGGAAGCCGTAGCCAGCTACGGCTTCCTATTCCCAGTTACGGCGGCATATCGCCGGCTACGGCTTCCTCGCCGAGACCCTGACCGTTGCGATCTTGGACATTACCTCGCTGCCCGCCTGGTTTTTCGATTCGGGGGCGCTGCAGCCACAATCGCTGGACTTGCTGCTTACCTCGCTGCCCGCCTGGTTTTTCGATTCGGGGGCGCTGCAGCCACAACCGCTGGACTTGCTGCCCATTTTGGCCATCTCGTCCGGGGTATATACGTATTTGCTTTCGACCTTGACGTCTAGGAACCCGGCGGCGGTCAACTTTTTGACGTATTCGTCCAGGGAGATCGCGCCTCCGATGCAGCCTGCCCATGTCCTGAGCATTTCCCGCTCGTCGCATGCAAGGTCTTCCGTCGTTACCATGTCCGATACCGCGACTATGCCTCCCGGTTTTAAAACCCTGAAGATCTCCCCGAATACTTTATCCTTATCCGGGCTAAGGTTAATGACACAGTTACTGATGGTCACGTCCACGGTTTCGGACTCGACGGGCATGCACTCGATCTCGCCCAGCCTGAACTCGACGTTCGTGGCGTTCATATCCCTCGCCGCTTTCCTCGCCCTCCATACCATCTCGGGAGTGGCATCGACGCCGATGGCCTTTCCCGTCGCTCCGACGGCCTGCGCCGAAATGAATACGTCTATCCCTCCGCCACTGCCCAGGTCGAGCACGGTCTGGCCTTCCTTGAGGCCTGCAATAGCCGTGGGGTTGCCGCAGCCTGCGCTAACGCCAACAACGTCATCCGGCAGGTTCGCTATTTCTTCCTTCGAATACCCGATCTTCGATGTGTTTTGCTTTCTGCTGCCGCAGCAGGAGCTTTCGGTGTTTGCAAGTTCCGAATACCTCTCCTTCACGGCTTTTCTTATCGATAACTCGTCTATCTGACTGCTAATATTATCACCGATCTTACATTAACATCAGTACATATTTATATATTTTGATATGTTTATATATAGTTGGCATACTAGAATACTAAAATATAAAAAGCCGATCTTACTGACCGCGACATCTTTTTCGGCGAAGTGCTGGAAACATACGTGGACGAGGGGTGCGTGATCGATGGGATGCCGGATCTTACGAAGATCGACCCGCTGCTCTACACGATGAACGGGCCGGGCCACGCTTCAAACCGGAAGCTGGGGCGGCCGTGGGCACCGGATACAAAGTGGGAAAGGCCTTGATAGAGCCCAGATAAAAAGTGGCCTATATACTTACCATAGAAAAAACACTTAAACCATTATTGTATAAGTAGCCGTGAAAAACGTCTTTCATATTATTACGGCCGAAAGCAGTAGCGTACCATTAAAATGGTGCAATTGCCGAGAATCAAAGGGTGTATTATCATGGAGATGGGCTATTCAGACTACGTCAGATACATGGAAGAGCATCTGACCGGGAAAGAAATTCGGCAAAGCGCAAACAAAGTGAAGCCCTTTGGCAAATTCACGATGAACAACGGACATTGGGAACCGGATTACTATCCCGGATATACTCTGATAGCGCCCATCAGTAAAAATGACGTGGACAATGTCGCCACATACGATGTGCTGGTCGAGATCATCGGGACCCTATCGGGATGTCTTGATAAATCGAAAGCATTGCCCGCTCCCGCCACCGCCCTACATATGACAGTGGCCCGGCTGGTTTCCGATGAAATTTTCAAGGATACGATATTGGATAAGCGGGAAAAAGAGCTGCTGGGTGTTTTCAGCGACGTGTTCCGGGCATATGCGTCTTCCGGGCCGCTAAAGTTTGAGGCCAAAGGAGTCTTGATCCTCCCATCGGGCGTCATTGCCGCGAGCATTTCACCTGTCGGCGAAGAGGACTACTGCCGCTTACAGCAGTTCCGGGATTACATTTACGCGGATGAGCGGCTGGCCAGTTACGGGATCGATAGAAAACGGGGCTTTAAGGGACATGTGACGCTATTCTATATAGAAGGTATACTAACCCCTGAGG
>CAWACJ010000010.1:0-116295 GCA_963780665.1 uncultured Methanocellaceae archaeon
TTTTAGCATACGCTTTTTTAGGTTTATGGTTCGTGAGAGAACGCTTTAATAATCTCAATCCATTGGTCTTAATCATGAAGAAGCTGGCCGTCTTGCTGGTATCTCTGTTTATGCTGGCCGTTGGTACTGCCGTAACTCTTGCATGCCTGTCGGACCATATGTTGTCAATAGTTTCAAACGGCAGCACTTTCGGGGGCCCGGGGGCGGATAGCATGAGAGATCTTGTGGTCCAAGTCGCCCTGGAAGATCCTGCAATAAATACTGCCATAAACGGTAGCATCGATGGGAAATATGAGCTTCACTACATAAAGTCCGGCGAAGTTGGTAAATATACATATGTGAAGGACTTCGAGAAATACGCGTGGTTAGAGATCTCTATAAACTACAGCGGAGAGCCTGTCGGTTTTAATGTAATCGTAGACACGGCAACCATGAACGAGACTGCCGTTCAATTTCTCGGTTCGCCGGCACTGATGAATAGCTGGGTTTCCATCCCGCCTGGAAATGGCATATATACAGCTATGTCCAGTAATATGTCATCCTCTCCGGATAATGAAGCCGTACGAGCGATATATTTTAGCGAGATACAATTAATTCCGGAAAACGCCAGTATATATCCGCTCATCCTGGATGAGGATAACTTCACAAATCTGACGGATGGCTCGCCATACGAAGCCGCCGACCTTGTCGACCCTCAGACAGGCCAGTCAGTGAAAGTAGATGGCAGCAAGCCCGTCTCTTCGGGGTGGAGCGCATTCTACTTACTGCCCAATGGGACATACGGCCCTGATACCAATCGATACTACCTGGTCTTGTTCAACGAGGATACCAGTGATGTAACGGTCGTGCATAAAGATCCGCTCGTTCCTTTCGAGTATGATCTGCATCCGGTATCTTCTTCGTGAGAGAAACTTTATTAGGTCTCAAGTACAAAAAAGACCTGTGGCTTTGCATATGCTTTTTAAGCAGCAGGGCCGTATTTTCATGAATAGTTCAGTAAAAGGCTTGCGAGTGGGGTAAAAAAAATGGATATGTTAATTATCTGGATCGACAAGGATGATGACATTGGCGTGAAGGGCGGCGTGAAGAGCCCCGTCATCGGCCGTGCCGCGAGCATCGAAGCCGCCACGAAGCTGGGCACCGCAGATCCCGAAGACTCCGATACGAACACGATCTACGGCGGCATACAGGTATACGACCAGCTAAAAGCAGAAGGCCACAACGTGGAGCTGATCGGCATCGCAGGGCACCGCGAGCTCGGGGTCAAGTCAGACCGGTCGATCGCCATGCAGCTGGACGACATTCTCTTAAAGTACCCCACGGAGAAGGCCATTCTGATATCGGACGGGGCCGAGGACGAGTCAGTTTTACCCATACTCCAGTCACGCCTGAAGATCGAGGGAGTCAAGCGCGTGGTCGTGAAGCAGGCGCAGAACCTGGAGAGCACGTATTATATCATCACCAAGCTGGTGAACGATCCTAAGGTCGCGCGCGTGATCTTCATTCCCATCGGCATCATCTTATTGGTGTACGCGGCGACAGTCGTGATGTCGCTGCCGAACGCGGCGCCGACGGCCATCGCGACCTTGCTCGGAGCCTACCTGCTATACCGCGGCCTCGGCCTTGACGACTTGCTGGAGACGTTCGTCCTAAACATAAAGAATTCTTTCAACGAGTCACGCCTGACCTTCGTCACGTATCTCATATCACTGGTGCTGATCGTCATGGCCGTCATACAAGGGGCCTGGGGAGCGTATATGTCTACTTTACATTACGTATATCAGCCAGCGGTCCTTGACATTGCGGCAACATTCTTCAGCAATTCAATATTGTGGTTTATCGCAGGTTTCCTGGTGATCGTCATAGGATGGATAATTGACGCATATATGGACGAGAGCGAGACACTTTACAGGTATCTCTCCACCCCGTTCTTCCTCATAGCCGCAGGGCTACTTGTCTGGGGCTGCTCGCAATACATCCTGAACATGAACGATGTGGTCAAAGCGTTCATAGGCCTTGGTGAAGCAATCGTACTGGCTATCGTAGTGAGCTACATCGGCGTGCAGCTGGCAAAGCAGGTCAGGCGCGTCACGCAATACAGGACCGTTGAGGTCATCGACTTCTAGGCATATTCCTGGAAGTCATCCATTTTTTATTCGGGGAGTATCTTCTTTTATACAATCTTTTCTCACTGCCGTATGGCAGAAGAAATTCCGCTAAATATTGCGATAAATGCTATTTTATGCCGGGGCCAATCTCATCATACATAATAAATTATCGCGACAAGGAGGGGATAGTTTTGACGCAGGAGCTGGAGAGCAGTTTTGACGCGATCTGCGAGAGCGTGGCACATGAGCTCGGGTTTAAGGTAGAGCACGGCGTGAACCTGGGAGCGGGCCATATCGACCAGGTCTGGTCCCGACAGGACCACCCGAACATGCCGGAGATGAAATTCGCCGTACAGATCATAGCAGAGGTGTCCGACGTCCCGCCGGAGGTGATCAGCTCGCATGCCATGGCGTCCCTGTGGACAGACTGCGACCACCTGATCTTCGTGGTGCCTGATCAGGGCACGCAAAAGTCTATTCAGGGCAAGGTGCGGAGCTTCGACGCGATTGGAGGATTTTTGCAGTTGCATAAATACATCACGACGATCACGATCTCGGAGCTGACAAAGGGCTTGAGCGAGGCGACAAGGACTACCGAGGCCCGGGCTTAATAAAAAACTCGATATCACGATCATATCAAGATACTGGCAAGGGAGAGCATGAAGTTCAAGAACAGGTCAGAAGCCGGGCGGATACTGGCCCGGGAGCTTAAGGCATATAAAGGCCAGGATGTTATCGTACTGGCAATACCCATGGGCGGCGTGCCCGTCGGCTATGAAGTAGCCCGTGAATACAACGCGCCGCTGGACCTTATCATGTCGAAGAAGATCGGGGCGCCATTCAACCCGGAGCTTGCCGTTGGCGCGGTCACCTGGAACGGCGCCGTGCTGCTGGACCAGGATATGATGGACAGGTGGCAGATCTCGCGGGACTACATCGACGGCGAGGCACATCGCATATCCGCAGAGCTGAAGTCCAGGCTTGATAGCCTTCGGGCGGGCCTGGGCAGCTTCCAGAAGCTGTATGGCAGAACCGTTTTCATCGTCGATGATGGCATCGCCACGGGTGCGACGATGATCGCAGCCGTCGAGGCTGTGAGAGACCAGGGACCCAAGGACGTGGTCATCGCCACGCCGGTGTTGCCTGCAGAGCTGGTAGAATCCCTGAAGCATGTCGCAACACTCGTATACGCCCAGGCGCCTGAAGATTTCGAGGCCGTAGGCCAGTACTATGAGCAGTACGAGACACTTGAGGACCCGCAGGTCAAAGAATACATACTCCTGGCCAACACCGCGTAAGAAGCCCCGAGCAGACCAGCCGGCTTTTATTGATCACGGCTGCCTGGCAGATGTTTTCGCATAGGCATCCGATAGCCATGTGTGTCAATGGAATGATTTTTAATCGCAAAGACACCGAGGGCAAGTAGGTTCCGGCCCGCAGGCGGTATATCACTGATCTCGGAAAATCCACAACTTATTTATCGCTCGCTCTCGCATGTAGTATCGATGGTCGAAGTAACGTTGATCGAGAATCTGCTGACAGCACTTCTCATCGGGCTCATCGTAGGGCTGGAAAGGGAGATAGCTCAGGAGACACGGCAGGACGTGAAGTTTGCCGGGCTACGTACTTTCGGCGTGGTGGGGCTCATGGGCGGCATATGCGGCTACTTCATGTCCACCGGCTCGATGATCTTCGTGGCAGCGCTCCTCGCGATCACGGCACTGACGGCCGTCGCATATTACCGTGCATCGGAGATCTCGAAACATCTAGGCTTCACCACCGAGATGGCTCTGCTGCTGACCTTTTTATTGGGCGGGCTGGCGATCTTCCAGCTGACCATCGCGGTTATCCTGGCGATAGTGGTTACCGTGTTGCTCGCTTTCAAAGAGCCGCTGCATAAATTCACTTTTAAGATACCGATCGCCGAGTTCTACGACTCCCTGAAGTTCGCCATGATCGCCATTGTCATCCTGCCGATCCTTTACAACCAGTTTAACCAGGGGTACGGGCCGCTGGGCGCATTTAACCCGTACCAGATCTGGCTGATCGTGGTCATCCTGTCAGGCATTAGCTTCGTGGGCTATTTCCTGGTAAAATGGTTCGATACCGACCTCGGCCTGGCCCTCACGGGCATCGTGGGCGGCATGGTGTCAAGCACCGCAGTGACCACCGCCATGGCCTTGCGTACGAAGGAATCGAAAGGCATCGAATATGCGGCAATGACCGCAGCGACGCTGTCGAATACGGTCATGTTCGTGAGAGTACTGTTTCTCATATTCTTATTCTATCCCGGGCTGGTCATCGATACATACCTGCCGCTGGGCATCATGTTCGTGGTCGCCATCCTCGTGGCCTCATATTTCTATATCAAAAGCCGCGGTAACATGAAGGGCGAGCCAATTAAGCTCAATACACCGTTCAGCATCGGGCCGGCTCTCATGTTCGGGGCCTTTATAACGGCGGTCCTCTTCATCTCGAAAGCGGCGCTGACATACCTGGGCAGTGCCGGATTATATGCGACTTCCGTGATAGCTGCCCTGGCCGATGTGAATGCGATCACAGTATCCACGTCGCAGCTGGCTGCGAGCGGGCTGGCAAGCATTAATATCGCGGTCATCGCGATCATGCTGGCGGTCTTCGTCAACCTGGCCGTACATATCATTTACGCATTCTATTTCGGGACTCGAAAGTTCGGTTTTTACACACTTGCAATGGCGTCCGTCGTGATTGCCTCCGGTGCGATAGTACTGCTGCTAGTCTGAATAAAAAAAAGTAGCCTGAAATAGGCTATGTTATTTCTTACAATTGAGTCCCACGGAACTCGCGATGTTCTTTGCCGCGTCTTCTGTGCTCATGCCCGCAGCCTTCGCGGCTTTATCCAGCTCAGCTCTCGTGATAAGGTCCTTGTTCCCATGATCCTCGTTCGGCTTTCCGCATCCACAACTAATACACATATTTCCACCATCCTGTGAATCGAACTAGTACGCTTGCACTGATAAAATATCATGATGAAAATAACATCGTCTTGCCGGGGCAACTACACTTTTCTCAGATTAGTGTTTTATCATTTTGATAATACGCGATTCGTGTGTCGGGACGAACGAATTCCTGAGAATAAATTGATCATCACGTTTTTTGCTCAATTCCCAAATTAAGTATATGGCTCCAAAGGAAATAAAAAATTACAGGTGCGCAAAAAAGGGGCGACGAGCTTGAGTGGGGGAAGATGACCGATCAGTTACAGCTTGGTATCATAGGCCTGGGTAAGATGGGCGGCGATCTTGCCCTGCAGTGCCTGAATAAAGGCATTTACGTCGTGGGGCATTCCGTACACGCTCATCCCGACCTGCAGGCACAAGGCGTCCATACTACTAGTGACTATATAAATTTGGTACAGATGCTTACACCGCCGAGAGTCATCTTCATCTCGGTCCCCGCCGGGCATGCCGTGGACGAAGTGCTAAACGCATTGTTGCCTCATGTCGACCATGGCGACGTGATCCTGGATGGCGGGAATTCGTTTTACCTGGATTCCATCAAGCGGGAAAAGGATCTGCGTGAGAAAGGGATACATTTTTTAGACTGCGGTACCAGCGGCGGCATATCGGGTGCCAGGACGGGCGCCTGCTTCATGGTTGGCGGTCCGCGAGAAGGATTCAATATCGCGGAACCCGTACTAAAAAAGCTTGCCGTGGACGGTGGATTGCTATATACAGGAGCGCCGGGGACGGGCCATTTTGTCAAGCTAGTGCATAATGGCATCGAGTTCGGCATGAACCATGCCATAGGAGACGGCGTGGAGCTGCTCTTGCATTCGGGCTTTGACCTGGACATGGAGGCAATATTCGAGAACTGGTCGCATGGGTCGGTCATCAGGGGATGGCTGGTGGAACTAATGGCAAAAGGGCTAAAGGAGAGCCGGTTCGAAGACATACCTCCCTTCGTTGACGATACCGGTGAAGTGAACTGGCTGGCGCAGATGGCGATCGAAAAAGAAATTGCCACACCCACGATCTCCCTGGCGATACAGATGCTTTTCATCTCCAGAGGCAGCGGGCGTGATTGCAGCCGGGCGGTCGCATTGTTGAGGCATGGGTACGGAGGCCATGCGCTGGGGAAGGATGACAGCGCCGCTCGCGAGAGAAAAACTGGCAGGCTCACGAAGATATGACAGACAAATTCATTATTTTATAAAAGATCACGCTAGATCAGTATTTCCATAAAATTACTCTACCTGCATATCAAGGTGAAATGTTTTCTTCGGTCATTTCCACCAGCACCTTAATGTCGTCCGGTATCCGGTGCAGGCCATCGGCCACATAATCCAGGGTCACGGTCCTGGTGAACATCCTCCTCATGATACCGGGCCACTTGCGCTCGATCGATGCCATTCGCTCCACGCCGCGTTTGAAATGCCCGACATTGCTGCTGGACGAGCCGAACATGGCCTTATTGTTCAGGACGGTGTCGAGGTTAAGCTGATCGATGTGGACGCTCTCAACTTTATCTCCCTGGTATAGGCCAAGAAGACAAACTATGCCGCCATTATTGACCATCCTTCGCGATCCCACGACCAGGCCGCTCGCGCCCGTAGCTTCGATGATGATGTCAAAGGGGCCGTATTTATTAGATAACGTTTCGAGTGGCTCCATGTTAACGTCGATATAGAGACCGCCACAATCCCGCACTAGCTGGGCCTTCAGGCTTTCCTTACTTTGCCTTGCGATGGTGTGGGTCTCGAACCCCATGTCCCTGAGGATAAAAGTCGCCAGCAGCCCAAGCGAGCCTGCGCCAAGCACTAACGCCCGGGACGGGCTCCACAGGAGCCGTTCCTGGATACGGAAGATCTGTCCGACGCCTTTTTCGGCTACGCTCAATGGCTCGAGCAATACCGCCACGTCCTTGAGGGTGGGCGGGATACGGATCATGTTATGCGGTTTCTCGACATAATATTCTGACATGAACCCATGAAAGCCTTTGATGCCCCGCTCTAGATAATCGCCCGTCAGACACATGTCCTCCTGGCGATTCCGACAGGAGAAGCAGTACTCCGGGCAGGGCCTCCTGACGGTCGACACCACGAGGTCGCCTTGAGAAAGATCTTCCACAGCGCTACCTTTACTATCTACTATGCCGACAGCCTCATGGCCGACGATCAGGTAGTCGCACCCTTCGGGTGCCGTGCCGTACCTGCCCTCGTTGATATCCTGGTCCGTGCCGTCGATGCCTGCCCTCAGGACTTTGACCAGCACGTCACTATCTCCCGGCACGGGCTGATCGACATCTGTGGCCCGTATCGAGCCCTTCTTACCGGGAGCTACGACCGCTGCTCTCATGCCCGATCAAAATACAAATATCGCATGCTTCGTCACGATCTGAAAAATGCCTATTCTTTCTTACAGCTCAGCCCTATGGCGCTTGCGATGTTCATGGCCGCGTCCTCAGTACTCAAGCCCGCTGCTCTCGCGGCCTCGTCCAGGTCGTCAATAGTAATTAATGCCGGATTGTTATGCTTATCGTGCGGCATTCCGCATCCACAGCTAATGCACATTGCAAAAACCACCTTCTACGATTGAAACTTGCGTAGCGGGATGATAAACCATTGCGTCATAGTTCGATGATATTCGATGGCGCCACTCTCGGTATTGTTAATAGACGATCTGTACTTCGAGATCGCCCCGCTTGCCCACGACGTTCACGAGCGTGCTCTCCCCCGCGCGCTGGAACTCCAGTTGCGTGTGCGCTTTACCGACGATCAGCCTGTTGATCCTGACCTTGTGCAGCCATGGCGGCAGGCTGGGCTTGACCAGTGTCAGCCGCTCATTCAGCGCATCCGGGAAGAATCCCAGCGACGAGGTCAGCATATAAGGAATTGACCCGGCCGACCAGGCTTGCGGGCTACATGCCACCGGATACTTGATCGGTATGTCGTACTCCTCGCGATGGAACCCACCGAACAGTTCCGGCAGGCGATAGCGTGGATAATATGACGCCGCCTCGTACATGCTGGTGAACAGCACGGACAGCTCCCCCTTGAACCCGTATTTACACAGTCCCATAGCGATGAGCGAGTTATCGTGAGGCCAGACGGTGCCGTTATGATAGCCGAGCGGGTTATAGCGCTTTTCCAGGCTCGACAGCGTGCGCACGCCCCACCCGGAGAACATGTCGCGCTCGAATATCCTGCCGACCACGTCCCTGGCCTTATCCCGCTCGATGATCCCGCTCCAGAGCGCCTGGGCCGGGTTAGAAGAGATCACGCCGCAGACCCCGTTTTGATCCAGTGCTTCGGCGAAGTACTTTTTATCCTTCAGCCAGAATTCTTCGTTAAATTTCCACCGCAGGTTCGCGGCGTCCCGCAGGAGCCTTTCCGTATCCTCGTGCCTGCCGATCCGTTCGAACAGGTTGGCGATGCGCTTCTTTGCCATGTACACATATCCCTGTACTTCAGCCATTGCGACGGGAGCGACTGCGACGGTACCGTCCGTATGGCTGACCGAGTCCCAGGAGTCTTTCCATCCCTGGTTATAGATGCCCTTAGAAGACCTTGTCTTATATGTGAGAAAGCCTGTGCTTTCAGAGTTCTTATCGATCCATCCCAGGGCGGCATCCACGTTCTTCAGCAAGTCCTGGAACAGGTGCATATCCCCGGTCCAATCAATATATTCGGCCAGCAGGATCAAAAAGAGCGGCGTAGAGTCAATGCTGCCATAATATGGTGTCTGCGGTATCTCGTTCAGGTTCGCCTTCTCGCCTATCCTCATCTCATGCAGGATCCTGCCCGGGTCCTCGTCCCTCCAGTCGTCCGACTTCTTGCCCTGGTACGTAGCGAGCAGTTTTAGCGTACTCTTCGCCACTTGTGGGTTATATGGGATGACCTGCAGCGAAGAAATAATGCTGTCCCTGCCGAACAACGCGTCATACCATGGGACTCCCGCAGAGTAAAAAATGTCCACTGGCATGCCCATATACAGCATGCGCATATCCGATAGCGAGCGCAGGAATACCTTGTTGAATATGGTGTTATCTGTCTGCACGTTGCTGCAGCATTCCAGTGTATCCGCGTAGGACGCCTTGATACCCTTGATACGTTTCTCGATCGCAGCGTTGTTCGGCACGTTGGCAGGATCACCGGGCTGGTCCTCGGCATAGAGACGCACATCGACGTTGTGCAACTCGTGCGGGCCAAGGGAGAAGGTGAAACCGACGGTATCTTCTTTCACCATTGTGGGCGCAGGGCGGAACTCAAACCTTGCATTGCGCGTGTGGCCATCTTTAGCATGGCAGGAGATCATGAAATATTTACCATCAAATTGGGCAGGGAGCACCTCGTTCTCAGACTTCTTCGTGATGCCCCGTACCGTAAAAATATCGTCAAAATCCGAGATAATGTCTAACGTAAGCTCTACTGTGATCTCGAACTCATTATAGTTCTGGACAGTGATCTTCTCATACATGATCCCCGGTATGACCCTTTCCCTGCGAAAGCCGACCGTCTGTTTCTCCACAGCCCTGCCATTCACGTCAACGAACCTGGGGTTGGTGAGCATAGTGACCGAGGTATAGCCTTTTTCATCACTTGATAAGATCTTGATAGGGTGCAAGCCATTCACTCGTAAGACATAGCCGCTTAAAAACCTGCAATCCCTGTGATATAGGCCATATCCGTGATTGCCCTCGACAGGAATGTCGCCATTCTGAAGAGTAACGAGCGTCATTGAGCCATCTCGTATGACCAGCTCGTCTAAAATGTCCTCGACCTGAGTATGCTCTTCGTGCAGCTTGCTTTTATCGTTCGCGTAATCTCCCCCTTTCGTTGAATATGATAACCGCCGGCATAGGCTGTTACCTGACCTATGCCGGCTTTCTTAGACCAATGACACAGCCTATCGAATATCGTACTTCATCTTTGTTTCAACCGGAATGAGCGCTTCCGCCGGGTATCCTCTCATTTCCCAGTACCCTAATTCTTCCTTGTCGACAAAGCTGATCCTCGTGAGCCACTTTACGGACTTGTATGCGAGAAGAAAAGGCACGAGAAGCCTTAACGGCCCGCCATTCTCGGCCGGAAGCTCGCCACCTTCGTAACCGTATGCCAGGATCACCCGCCCATCCATAGCCTGTGCCAGCGACAGGCTATCCGTATACTCGCTGTACGCGTAGAAAGTACAGAACTTCGCCTCCGGAAGGGGCTTCACGTCCTCGATAATTTTCTTTAAAAGTACGCCCTTCCATTTGACCCACATGTCCCAGCCCTCAACGCACACGAAGGGAGTCGTAGGCTCTACGTGCTCGAAAGACCTGATACCGTCGAGCGTATACTCCTTCTTGTGCTCCACCAGGCCGTCGACTCGTAAGCGCCATTCGGCAGGGTTCTTCAAGGGCGGCCCCTCCACGTCCAGAGCCGGCAATAGTTTCACCATACAGATCCTCGATAAAATCAATGCCACATGCTGATTTATATCTTAGTCTAATTAAAGCCACAAAGTTGTGCGTATACCAGGGCCGCCGTATTTGTATTATGTCATATGTGCCACTCAGTATCAGCAATCTTTAAAATTAAAAAGACTCTAATTTTAGAGCCTTCAGACCTGCCAGTATATCTCGCGGGTCCTGTTCGTCTTTTTATAATAGTATCCGGCGGCCAGGCCGGCTGCGAGCCCGGTCAGGTGTGCGATATGCGCGACGCCGTCGCTAGAGCCTTGCAGAACGGGGTATAAGTCCAGTATGGTGAAAAGGATCGTGACATATACCAATTTCAAGGGAACGAAATAGAGGATGACTTTTATGTCGGGCATCAATACCGTGAGCATGCCCATAACACCCATGAGCGCACCGCTGGCTCCGATTACAGCGCCGGGGAATACGAGCACCTGCACCAGGCCGGCCAGTATGCCGCTTCCGAGATATATGCCTAAAAATTTTCCGCTGCCGATGCGCCTTTCGAGAAGCGGGCCAAAAAAGAACAGCATCAGCATGTTCAAGAACAGGTGCATGATGTTATTGGGATCGTGCAGGAAGATACTAGTAATTACGCCCCATGGCCTTGACATTAGCGTACTGTTGCTCAGCTCGAAAAGGTTCGTGAACCCAGGCCGAAAAACGAGCTGTAAAATATAGACTAATACCGTCAAGCCGATGATAGCGTATGCATAATAGCCGGAATAAGGCAGCTTGACCCTGGGCAGCTTCAGCTTGCCGTGGCGCGATTGAGCCCCGACCTTTCGCTGCGTTTCTCCTGTGGGACGCTGCTTAAGCATTTTCAAGCCGGGACACGAATGGTTCTCCGGCAATCGGTGTGCGGAGCAGAAAGTGCCGCCACAGTACCTACACTTGAAAGGTAAAAGCTCGAACGTGCCACAAATATCACATTTATTGTCCGGCATCCAACTCATAACATAATCTAGAACGAACGTATAAAAACGTTGGCCGACTATTGGCGCTCTCATCCTTGATGTCATAATCGCAAAGCGCATAAAGCGAAAAACACTCTTTAATGGTTACATAGACGGCATAACCGGGCACATCAATATTCACGATTCCAAAGCTGCAATGACGTCCCTGGCCATGTGTGGTGAGTGAGTAAGGATTCGTGTATGTCAGGTATCGTGGATGTCGGCAATTAACCAAACTTCGGCAATATTTAAAGGCATCATTGCACTTATCTCATGTTATATCGGGTCTAATAGGCTCAAATTATAATATAACAGCTTATTTATGTATAATATCAAGTTTTTACTACATAATATCATTCCATTGTACAAACAGAGGCGCTGTTACTCCTTAAAACTTATTTCATGGCCATTTTGCATTTTTCTATCAAAAAAGAGCCATAATAGCATTTTTTCATACGGCAATTTATATAATTATTTGTGAGGATTTTTCTATCGTAGTAACAGGGAGTGTAGTTATGAAGATGGCATACAAAATATCAGTAGCAGCAATCGTGCTGCTGTCCGTGGCGCTGCTCTCGTTAACGGCGACAGCGCAGTTCGGCTTCGGAGGCTATGGGCTGGGCGGCGGCGCGTGCGGCGGCGGATGCGGTGCCCCGGTAGCGTATGGAGCACCACAGGATTGTGTAGCGACAGTATCATGCAATATTCCGGTCACGACCCAGGTACCGGTCATGACAGCGACATGCGTTCCGCAGGAAGTGCCCGTGGCGACCTGCGTTCAGGACGTGACCACGGTCACGGTGCCCAATGTAGTCGTGGTACCGCAAGAAGTACCCGTCCCGTACGTCAGGCCGGCAATGACGACCACGACAGTGCCGGTAACGGTGCCTGTGCAGTCAGCAGTACCGGTGACCTCGTACATACCGCAGGTATACACGGTACCTCTTGGCTGCGGAGCTGTCCCGGCGGGCGGGCCTAACATGGGCATGGGCATAGGCATGGGCAAAGGCATGCCGGCTGCGAACGCTGGCGCGAACTCCGGAGCCGACATGAGCAAGCAGGGCTATGGAAAAAGCGCCTTAAGCATGGACGAGTCGGCGGAGGACGCGGCATAAGATAGTTCGGAACGCGAAAATATACAACCTCTAAACTGCAAAATAGATAAGTACGGGGTACCATACCCCTCCTTGACAAAGGGTTGGGAATAAGGTAGCGGCCAGGATAAACCCCCTGGCCAGCCACCATACATATCATAAAAAATGATTGATGTTTTTTATTTGTACGGGTATCGCTTGATGCTGCCGCACTTGAGACAGGTGATCACGATGTTGTTCCCGTCGAGCCTGATGCGACTGTTCTCGCCCGGGACCAGATATGCGTGGCATTCCTTGCAGACATTGCGCTTGAACTCGCGCGGGATCCCCACCCTGTGGCGCATACTGATGCGACGGGCGATGTCTACATAGCGATTAGAAAGGTCCGGCCTTGATGGAAATACCTCGGCAGCTAACCTGAAGAGTCTCTGGATCCGCTGCTCTGCCATATCGACATTAAAAGGTTTTCTCCCGTCGAACTTTCTCCTGCGCTCCGCCATGACAACCGGACTCTAATACATCGGGGAGTTATAAAGATATTCTCATCGAAATCAAATATTAATATGATACGAATGGAAATGTTCTTGATCGTAATATGCTAAAGGTCGCGGTCGGCGAGGCATTTTGCTAAATTGAGTTCTTCATTTTTCACGCGGTTCGACGGCCGGCCTTTGGGCCGGCCTGCTGCGGTTTTTCGGGTGCTTCGATGTCCGGGCCGGTTTCCAATAGGGGGCACTCTCCGCTTCGCTCCGGTGCCCGTCGACGCACCCTCGCCTGACGTTCGCTTCGCTCCGTCAGGCTCCGCAAGCCCTAAGCAGCGTGCCGACAAGACGGCACGCTCATTACCCGGCCATCTCCGCATCCCTACGCTCGCTTCGCTCGCTTCGGGCAGACCCGAAAAACCTCCGCCTCACGCGACAATTTATTCGTAAGCTTTCTTAGTCTCATAGATGGTACAACAATTGCTATGGTCGCGGTCGGCGAGGCGTTTTGGGCGTCAGTCGGCCGAAGGCCGATGCGAAGATGACGGGGTAATGGACGCGGCCGCTCGTGGCCGCGTCGCTTAGCGCTTGCGGAGGCCAAAGCGAGCGAAGCGAGATTTGGCCGAGGGTGCGAGCGCGACCCCGGCATAGAAGCACCCAAAACGACGAGTAGCGAGCGAACGAAGTGAGCGAGCGTCGCACCCGCGAAAAAGAATATGAACTGCTTTCCAGCGAGCGTCGCACCCGCGAAAAAGAATATGAACTGCTTCCCAGCGAGTGTCACACCCGCGTAGTACACAAAGAACGATTACAGCAGAGCATTCGAGATAATAAAAAATAAGCCGATAATATTAAGATACTAAGTGCACCGACGGGGACTTGAACCCCGGTATTGAGCTTGGAAGGCTCATATCATAGCCGCTAGACCATCGGTGCATATGATCGCATAATAGAATGCGTGGACTCTTGTAGCACCTACAAAGTATTAATATTTTCGGACGCTGTAATATGACTTTTATGACAGCCGCCGATTTATCCATACCGGACATAAAAGATGCTATCAAGCATATATCATCCGTATATGGCATCGAAGTCGTCGGCTTTTTACGGCTCGACAAAAGCATCGTCATACCCCCGGACGAAATGGAGCTCCTCAAAGGCGTGAAATGGTCCGAGACCATCGTCGATCTCTCTAATGTGAAGGACCCGGCACAGGTCATGCCAGGCGCCAGAGCCATGATCATACTGGGCAAGCGACTGATCGATGACACAAACGACACTTCTTACCGGTTCTCCGACGATTACACGGCATCCATAGAGAACATGATCCTGGATATCGCCTCTGCAAAGGTCATAGACGAGCTAAGACAAATGGGCTGTAAAGGAGATGAATACACCTCATATTATCTAAAAGCATGGGCTGTGATGGCGGGCCTCGGATGGATCGGGAAGTCCCGCATGTTCGTCTCCAGGACTCACGGGCCCCGGCTGCGATTAAAAGGCATTCTCACGGACGCGGACCTCGGAGAGCCCCGCGCGATCCTCGGAGACTCCACCTGCGGCAAATGCAGGGAGTGTGCGAAAGCGTGCCCCGTGGGCGCCATCGCCGAGACTGAGGTGGATCGAAAAAAATGCGGCGCCTGCCCGCTGAACCACCGGCGCATCAGCGAGCGCGTGTATTCCTATTGCACGGCATGTACGGCGTCGTGCCCGGTAGGTAAAAAACCCGAACGGCATGATACATGCCCATAGGCGCATTAAAGCCCGCATTATATATGCATGCGAGCCAAGCTGTATCGGTATAATAAATAACGCCGTAAGCCACGGATATTTCGCTAAATATGCGACTCTTGCCTGATATGCCGTTTGTTCTGTAATTATATGCGAAATGTTCCGCTATTAAGCTGGATTATATTTGAGAGGACAGGGTATAATTAGAGTATTGTAACATGAAGTAGCGCATGTCCCATGAACCCTCACGGGCATGTACGAGATCATGCTACGATGAGACGGCGTATAACGGAAATCCGATGGACGAGCTGAAGGCAAACGATTCATCCTCACATGCCGGGGTCCGCTCCATCAAGCTCCAATACCCCACCTCAACACCCACCTCAACACCCAACACCCACCTCAACACCCACCTCAATTCCTACCGCCACCATGCAGCGGACCGCCAAGTGAAACGGATATATCACTTATCCTTACATCGGTACCGGAAATCCGGGTCACTTGATTAGCGGTTTTAGCTAGTATGCGTGGCGGTAAGGAATGCATCGATCCTCAATCCGTTTTCACAAGATCGCTGTGACGATTCATATCCTATTTTAAAGATGCTAAGTTTCGAATAAAGCTGAATAGTAACAAATCGATTTGTTAACAAAGGGCATATGTTCCGGCTTGTGAATGTGTAGCGACGCCTGATCGCCGACCGCCGAATTGTGAACCTTATACCAGTGTAAGACAATAGGAATAGACTGGCTGCGGCGGTTGTAGGGTAAGAGGTTAATTACTTAATGCCAGACGTTTTATTATTGTCCTGGTGAAATCGTATGGATCTCATATCAATCATTATCTTAGTAATCATCGTCGTGATCATTCTCGGCTTGATCCTGTGGTTCGTGGGCAGCTATAACCGCTTCATGAACCTGAGGAACGCCTCGGAATCGACGCTGGGCCAGATCAAGGTGGCCATGAAAAAAAGGCTCGACATGATCGAGCAGCTGCTCGGTGCAGTGAAGAGCTATGCGAAGTTCGAGCAGGACACGCTGACCAAGATCACGAGCATGCGCACCGCTGTAGCTAAAGGCGGGGTAGGCGACGTGAATGCCATAGACAAGGAATCACGCGCCCTCATCGGCAACCTGTACGCGGTCGCAGAAGCGTATCCGAATTTGAAGACGTCGGAGACCGTTACGAGCTTGATGACATCCATCAACGGCATGGAAACCGAGATCGGCAGGCAGCGGTACACGTATAACAACATCGCCCAGCAGCTCAACACCATGGTCGACACGATCCCTTCGAACTTCGTAGCGATGATCGCGGGCATCAGGAAGCTCGAATACCTGGAGTTCGAGGAAGAGATAAAGAAGGCCCCGAAAATAGAATTCTAAGAGGGGGACGATGGACCAGACCTCCC
The DNA here is from genome assembly GCA_963780665.1 of uncultured Methanocellaceae archaeon. Lineage (GTDB taxonomy): Archaea > Halobacteriota > Methanocellia > Methanocellales > Methanocellaceae > Methanocella. The sequence goes on from CAWACJ010000010.1 coordinate 16,222, forward strand.
TCCTCATCATTTTAGGCTTCGTTTTAATATTTTTATTAGGCGTTTTAGTCTTTATATATCGTGTAGTAAAAGGCAGCCATTACCGCAAGCCCTGGAGCGAGCCATGGCAGATCGCATCCATTTTTACCATCACGCTCATCCTGGCGCTGGGCTCGATCTATGTGCTGGACAACTACCTGCCCGGCATATCCGGCGGAACGCTCACCTGGGATTCGTACAATGCGACGATGTACGATAATGGCACTTTCACGGAACAGATCGCTAGCGACGTGACAAGCAACGGCGAATACCACATGCTATTCAGGTACTGGGCAGACCCGCTCTATATCGTCCCGTCGAATGCCAGCACTCCACACATCGACTTTATCTCATTAAGCGCGCCCGCAGGCACCGTAGGCTATGCGGTGGGCAGCGACAGAAGTATTTATGCAACAAGCGACAGTGCTGCGGACAGGTCATATATTCTTGACCGGGCCAACAATAACGAACTCGGCTCCTATGACCCGTCGGGCTTTAACGCCGGCATTTATCCGCTTGAATTTTCCTACGTGCTACACCCGCCGGTCCAGTACGACGACCAGTACGCACATATCAATATCAAATTCATGCAGGACCATCCGGCAATCAAGAACGTCCACATCGTCATACCGGCTAAATATGTGGTGTCTATTTACCCGCATCCCCCGACACTGACCGTTACAAAGGTCGGCGACAATTACGTCGTCTCCGGCAGCTCGGCCAAGGGCGAGCTACTCGAAGTGGAGATGCTCATGAATAAGGACTACCTGCAGGTCACTTCAGGCGTGCCGGTCAGTACAAATAATGTAAAAGGCCAGACAGAGTCGTCTAACCAGGCGTACTCATTGCAATACACCATCTTCGGCGTGCTGAACATGGTAGCTAAAGCGCTCGTCATGCTGATACCTTTCCTGTTCTTGGGCATATGGTACGTGCTCGGGCGCGAGAAGAAGTTCACTGTGCCTCAATATTTGAGCGTCGTTCCCAACGAGAATCTGAAGCCATGGGAGGTCAACCTCCTCTTCAAGGGCCGTGCTAACGACTTCGACCAGGACGGGCTATACGGTACGCTTGTCGACCTGCACCTGAGGAAAAAGATAGAGATGACCGAAAAAGAGGACGGCAAAGGCCAGGTCATCCGTATCATAGATGAGAGCGTGGACGACTCATACGAGTCCAAGGTCATCAAGTTCCTCAAAAACGTGAGCGAGAACGGCGTCGTGGACACGGAAGAGATCCAGAGGCTGTCAAAGGAGGCACGGAAAGGCATGCAGGGGACGGAGGCGGCGAGAAAGATGAAAAAATACTCGCTCGAGTACTACCTTGTGCTAAATACGGTGGATAAATCGCACACGAGTGAGTACACCGTAGACGGCAGAAAATACCTTGCGCCGATGTTCATCCTGGCGATCATAGGCATTATTGCCTCTATTGTAACGGGCGCGCTACTCGTGGGGAATGGAGACTGGAGCCTTCTCCTCGTAGGGGCGATCATACTCTTCGGTGTTGCTTTCGTGCAGTTGCTCGTGGCGGCAGCGTACCCGTCTACGCTGTTCGGTTTCTGGAAGGACGACCACTATAGGGAAAAGCTGGAGTGGGACGCTTTCGCTTACTTCCTCTCCGACCTGGCGCTGATCAAGCAGTATAAGCCGGCGGACGCCTCCATGTGGGGCGTATGGCTGGCCTACGGCACTGCCCTCGGCGTCGGAAAGAACGTCGAAAAAGCGATGGAGCAGCTTAACGTCAACATAAAGGACGTCGGCGCGCCCATGCACTCGTACATGGCTTTCGTGCCCATTGCAGCATATGTGGCTGCAAGCAGTGGCGGTGCAGGCGGCGCAGGCGGAGGCGGGTTCGGCGGCGGAGGCGGGTTCGGCGGCGGAGGCGGAGGCGGCCGGTAAGCCACAAAGTAATAGAATATTTTTTGAAAATAGGGGCATTACATGTGCCCCACTTTTATTATACACAACGTCTCTTTTGTTTTCTCGCTTTTGGGTAGGAACCACAGAAACTCGGAGAAGCAGAGAAAAACACCGAGAAATATTTTGTATATGCCTCCGGCGGCTAGGTGTTTCGTTTATTTTGTGCGTGTTTGGGACTCTATATTAAACACAGAGGCACAGAGGCACAGCTGATTTATGGTTACGCCTCCGGCGGCTGCGTGATTCATAGTTTATCGTCATCAAAAAAATGGGTGCAATTTGCTCGTACTAAATATCGTCACCCGGCCGCCGGAGGCGTAACCATAAACACTCTGTGTCCTCTGTGCCTCTGTGGTTAGCAATGAGTCGCCCGGCCGCCGGAGGCGTAACAATTACATTCGCCGTGTTCGTCATGGTTCAAACACCGTCCTGAAAAATACGAGACGCCTGTAATAATCAGATACGATGACTGTTACGAACTATGGGAATCGTCCGTGTTCGTCTTGGCGGCAGGCAGCATGACCACGAACTTGCAGCCTTTGCTGTAGTCCCCGGGTATTCGGTCCTCCACCCAGAACCTGCCGTCGATGTCATCCAGCAGTAGCTTGATGAGGCAAAGCCCGAATCCTTTGCCACCGGTCCTGGCGTTAGACAGGCAAAGGCGGTCGAATAGTTTTTTCTTAAGGTCATCCGGCATGCCCGGCCCGTTATCCTCCACAGTTACCATACAATATTCCCTGTCAGGCTCGGAGACATTTTTCAGCTCGACATCGATCGACAAGGGTCCTGTCGAATGCTTGATCGCGTTCCCGATCAGGTTGGAGAATACGTCCACCAGCAGCTCGTTGGCCATGACGTAGCACCCGGGAACGGGCGTGTACCGGATCGTGATATCCCGGCCCCTGATGCCGGAGTACTTCTTTATCGTCTCTTCAAGGACCTTCCCGGCATCGATAGCCTGTAGCTTGAGCTCGCCTGATTTTTCTCTTTGCAGCTTCCTCACGTTATCGATGAGCATGGAATTACTCTTAAGTGCCTCGAGAGGCTTGTCGATCAGCACAAGATCATCTTTGCTCATCGTACCGGTGGAAATTAGCTTATCCTGGGCCATCTCGAGATATCCCATCACGATCTGGTTCATGTTGTTGATATCATGGCCCATCAGATCCACGTAAAGCTCCGCGCGGGCTTTTGCTTCTCTAAGCTCGTTCTCGACATGAATGCGTTCGGTGATATCCCTTGCAACTGCCACCGCGTATTCATTATTGCCGAACCTGACGGCTCGCATGTCGATCTCATACGGGATCTTATTGCCGCTTTTCGTGCGAAGCAAAGCTCGGACCATTAACGATCCGGTTTTGGCTGCGAGAAATTTTTCCAGCTCTTCGGACACATCGTCCACGAGATCGTATATGGACATGCTCATCAGGGTGTCATGGCCATATCCAAGCTGCCTGCCCAGCGAATCGTTCGCCTCCACGACCTGCCCCGAGGGCACCAGCATGAGAAAGATAATATCATTACTCTGGTCCAGGAGCGCCTTGAACCGCTCCAGGTCGGCGAGCTTTTTTTGAAGCCGAGGATAATAGGTTTTTCTGAAAGAGCTCTCGCCTAGCCCGATGATCTTATCACGTAATCCTTCGATATCGCGTTCATTTTCAGAGCGCTTCTTCATAGATCGCCTCAATATCTTTTACGCTTACGGGACGCGGGTTCGTGACGATACATACGTCGTTCATGGCTTTCCGGGCAAGCGCCGGTATGTCTTCTTTTGTTACGCCTAGCTGGCCGAGCGTCTTGTCCACGCCCGCCTGTTTTTCCAGCCTTACGATCGCCTCGATGATGGCGGGCTTTTTTTCCGCATCGCTCATTCCCGAAAGGTCCTGCCCTATCGCTTCGCCTATTTTCTGGTACCGCTCGGGGCAGGCATCATAGTTGTACCTGACCACGTGACTCAGTATGATCGCATTGCATTCTCCGTGAGGCAGGTCCAAAAATCCGCCCAGGCTGTGCACCATGGCATGGGCCGCCCCAAGGCTTGCGTTCGAGAACGACAGGCCGGCTTCGAGGCTGCCGAGCATCATCCTGCCCCTGAGCTCCATGTTGTCCGGGTCCTTGATCGTCTCGAAAAGGTTGGACGAGATCAGCCTGGCAGCCTCGAGGGCGAACATTTCCGTGATCGGGGAACTGGCATTCGACACGTAGGATTCTACCGCGTGAGTTAACGCGTCTATACCCGTAAATGCGGTCAGGTCTAGCGGCATCGTGGCCGTCGCAGCGGGGTCGATCAGAGACACGTCGGGGACCAGCGCTTTACTGATGATGGAGACCTTTGTCTTTTCCTTTAGGTCAGTAATGATGGCGAATTGAGAGACATCCGCAGAAGAGCCCGCGGTCGTCGGTATACAGATAAGCGGTGGCCCGGGTACCTCCACCTTGTCGACTCCGGCGAACTTCAGTATATTTCGCCTATTCGTGCTGACGATGCCGATGCCTTTAGCGCAATCGATGGGGCTGCCGCCCCCGACGGCTACGATGATATCACACCCCTCGTCCTTGTATTTCCTGGCGCCCGTCATCACTTCTTCTGCGCGGGGATTCGGGGTCACGTCACAATAGACAGAATAGTCGATGCCCTCGTCTTCGAGGCTTTTCATCACTTCGCCGGTCCAGCCGGCTTTCATGACGCCTTCGTCACTTACAAGTAAAACCTTGCTCGCCTCAAAATTCTTGAGATAGCGGCCCGCAAGGTATAGTGCGCCGGTGCCGAACACGAACTCGGGCGCAACGAATTTCCTTAAGCCGAGAATATCCCGAGAAACCATGATTAAGATAAATATAAGTTTTATATTATCTTAATTATTGTTATACCAATTATCATTCGACATCTATGTTTCAGCGTAACTTTCATCTACTATATGGCTAATCTTTGAGCTGGTCTTATGGATAATCTCACTAAAAGGCGTATTGTGGCCATCCTGGGCATGATCATTGCACTCTTCGGCCTTTCGGCACTCGTATGGGGCATCCTGAAAAGAGATTCGATCATACAGCTGATCGGCTTTTTCTCCATATTGATCGCCTACGTATTCACTGTGCTTATAAAAAAGATGAAAGAGTCATCGAATAAACAGGCGTCAGAACTCAAATAGCGTGCGCTGCTTTTTATCGGGCTCCGCAGCTTTAGTCATTTCAGGCTCACTCGCCGGGACATCGTCTGGCTTACTCGGCTGGTCGTCTTCTTTCGACGTGACCACCAATGCTTCTTCCGGCTTAATTACCAGGGCTTCTTCCTGCCTGACCAAGGCTTCTTCGGGCTTAATCACCAATGCTTCTGGCTTGATCACCAATGCTTCTGGCTTGATCACCAATGCTTCTGGCTTGATCACCAGTGCTTCTGGCTCAATCGCACGAACCATAGTAGGCTCTTCGCCGCCGTCCCTTTCCACCTTGCGTCTCTTTCTCTTCGGCTTTGCCTCGGCGATTTTTTCCGCCGTAGTTTCTTCTTGCGCCCCTTTAGAAGTCTTTCTCTCGGGCGCATTGAAGTGCGCGAACGCGTCTATTTCCTCATCGACCTCCTTCTCAATGAGGTCCCGGGAAGCCTCGTAGACCTTTTCGACCTTCTTCGAGGCTTTTTCGGATACCATGAGGAACGCGATCTCGTTCTCCTCCAGCTTGAGCCTGGCCGATAAGCCCACGGCGTAGTCGTGATCCTCGAACATGGCCATCATCATGGGTATGTAGGTCGATCTCGCCTCCGCCTTCGAGCAGTGACAGTATGCGCCGATCTTAGCTGCTACGGCGTCTCTGGTGTTCCGCCTGGCCTTGGCCCTGCCCAGCTTTTGCCAGTACGTGGGCGCGCTGTACTTTGCATATCCGCCATAGCGGGAGTGCCTGGCCCGGTTCACGCCGTTGATCATCATGAACGAGGCATAGCGCCACATGCTGTAATCCTGCCTGCGCCTGACGCGGCCCAGGAAAATGTCCGCCTTCGCCAGGGCGTCGTATCCCCGCTCCAGGTCATCGTCGTGGTATTCCCGCCCGATGTTCTCGTCCACCCACGCGATCAGATCTTCAGGGCTCTCGTCGAGATCGCGGGCAGCCTGCATAGCCTTCTGCGGCTCATTACCACGAAATATCATGCCCATCACCTTGAAGATGGACTCTGCCACGTCCTTCTCGCCCGTGGTCACGTCGCCCAGTGTCACTGTGTTGCCACCTATGGCGGCTGCCTGCAGATCATTCACGGCTGAGCGCAGGTCGTTCGTTCGCTCGGCGATCTTCATGAGCGCCTCGGGCTCGCACTTGATCTCTTCCAGGGAGCAGATCTTTTTTAGAGCCTTAACGATGGACGTGCTCAGGATGCTCCTGAACTGTATGGGATCTGCGATATCGCGCAGCGGCTTGGAGAGCGCATAGAAGTCGTTAGCGATTAAAATAATGGGCTGGCTGGCGTTCTTGATCACGTTGATGATCGCCGATTCGCCGCCCCTGTCGGCATTGCCGTGTAAATTGTCCGCCTCGTCCAGGATCAATAGACGCTTCCCGACGGTCCCCTCGAATGTGCCCATGTGCGAGGCGGAGCCGGCGACCCTGTTGATAGCGTCCTTGGTCCGCTGGTCGGATGCGTTCATCTCGATATAGTCCCAGTCCATGTCGTGAGCGAGCGCGAGCGCTGCGGAGGTCTTACCGACGCCCGGCGAGCCATATAATATGACGGCTCTCTTGCCGGTGCCATACGTCTCGGCCCAATGCTTCAGCGCCTTAACTGCCGCGTCGTTGCCGACGATATCGTTTAGGCTCACCGGCCTGTATTTTTCCGCCCAGTCGAGATATGCGCTTTGACCTTCGCTCATCGATTCCTACACGCTCCGAACATAAATGAAGATTTGCGTGACAATCAAATTTTATTACGATATTTAGTGGCATTGAATTCTAATAATTACTGATAATAAGATAAGCTATCTTCGCTTTTCCGGCAATTAGGTCCGAAAATTTGTAACTCGTGACGATATGTTTAAAGCTTATGTGAGACAATAAACATGGAAAATGCTTATATCAGATTATTACCGCTCACAATAGCCTGACCCATAAGTAGATTAATATTTGGATGGGATATAATGCAGCGTCATAATGGAGATACCAGCATAATGAACCTGGAGAGACTAGCTGAGTCGCTGCGGGACTACCTGGGTACGACCCGCAAGCACACGATCAAGAACATCGTCGATATTTTTGACGAGATGGGCACCAACCCTTCTTTTGGCGAGGATGCAGCCATCATCGACCACGGCGACGAAGCACTACTCCTGGCTGCGGACGGTATCTGGGACAAGCTCATGCGAGCGGACCCCGAATGGGCCGGCTATTGCTCTATACTTGTCAACGTTCACGATATCGCGGCCATGGGCGGGCGACCGCTGGGCATGGTCGACATATTTTCTTCTAATTCTAGTGAGATCACGCAGCGCGTCTTAAAAGGCATGAAGGCCGGCGTGGACAAGTTCGGCGTGCCCATCGTGGGCGGCCACGTGCACCCGGACACGCCCTATTCTGCTGTCGACGTCGCTATCCTTGGCGTCGTTAAAAAAGACTGCATTATTTACAGCAACCGGGCCAGGCCGGGCAACGACATCATCCTGGCCATCGACATGGACGGCCGCGTGCACCCGTCGTGTGAAGTGAACTGGGACACCACGTTCCTAAAGGACGCAGCCATCGTCCGTAACCAGGTAAGCTCGATGTCTGATCTGGCTGAACAACACGTGCTGACGGCGGGCAAGGACATAAGTAACCCGGGCATTATTGGCACGCTGGGCATGATCCTGGAAGTATCCGGAGTCGGCGCCGATGTCGACATTACAGTAGTGCCGAAGCCCCCGCAGATGGATTACGAACACTGGCTAAAGATGTACCCCGGCATGGGGTTCATGGTCACCTGTGACCCGAAGAACACTAAGAAGGTCCTGGAGACGTTCGAGAACCACAAACTTAATGCCACAAAGATAGGTAGGATAGTGGCCGCTCCGAGGCTTGACCTGGTCAAGGGCGAGGAGAGGGCGACGGTGTTCGACTTTACCAAGCACGAGATCACCGGCATAAAGCCAACTAAGGGCAGGTGTAGCAATTAAATGCCAAAAAAAGTAGCAGTTATTAAAGGTGACGGCGTCGGCCCGGAGCTGACGGCGTCCATGATGAAGGTCGTAAAAGCGGCCGGCTCGAAAGCGGAATACATCCCGTGTGAGGCTGGCGCCGAATGGTGGGAGAAGAACGGCGGCAATTCCCTGATACCGGAAGAGACCTGGAAGATCATGGAAGGGACGGATGCCGGATTCAAGGGCCCGACCACCACGCCGGGCGGTATCGGCTCGCCCAAGAGCACCGCCGTATCGATCAGGCAGAAGTTTGACCTATATGCGAATGTGCGTCCTATTAAGTCCTATAAAGGCACGCCGGCTCCGCTTGGAGAGGTGGATTTCGTCTGCGTCCGCGAAGGCACGGAAGGCCTCTATATCGGAGAGGAAATACAATTAACGGAAGACGTGTTCATCGCCATTCGCAAGATCACCAGGCCATCCTGCAGGCGTATCGCAAAGTACGCGTTCGAGGAGGCAAAGCGCAGGGGCTGGAAGACGGTCGTTGCCATCCACAAGAGCAACATCTTGAAGAAGACCTGCGGCGCGTTCCTGGAGGAGTGCGAGAAAGTCAAGAAAGACTACCCCGGCATCGAGATCGAGGAGATCCACATCGACAATATCGCACAGCAATTGATAAAAAACCCGACCAACTACAATCAAAAGGTCCTGCTCTCTACCAATTTATTCATGGACGTGATCAGCGAGGAATGCTCGTCACTAGTGGGCAGCATAGGCTTGATCTACAGTGCCAACATCGGCGACCATTATGCCATGTTCGAGCCGGCACACGGCAGCGCCCCAAAATACAGGGGACTCGACAAGGTAAACCCCGTCGCGACCGTGCTGGCGGGCGCGTGGATGCTCGAATATCTAGGCGAGAAGAAACAATCGCAGGCCATATTCAAGGCTACCGAGAAGGTCATCGAAGAAGGGAAGCATTTGACCTATGATCTTGGCGGCAACGCGAAGCAGAGCGAAATGGTCGACGCGATCATCAAGCACCTGTAAATTTACAGGTGCCTTGCGTCTTTTTTTAAGTTTTTACCTGGTCAATAGTCCAGTGATTGTTCACAAACTCTATTAGGTACACTTACGTATTCTTTTACAAGGTAATACCATGCTCATCGACACGCACGTACATACGAACTACAGTGACGGCGCCCGCGACGTGACAGGCGTCATCGACGCAGCCGCTGCAGCGGGGATCGACATCTTGAGCATCACCGATCATGACTGCATTCGCGCATATCCGGAAGCCCTGAAGCTCGCCTGGGCTAAGAACATACGACTCATACCCGGAGTCGAGATGACGACGAAGAATGAGCAGGGATGTAACTGCATTCACATCGTCGGCCTGGGCATCAGGGCGGGCTCGAAGGCATCCGGCGTACTGGATAAGATGACAAAGGCCCGGGATGATTCGGAGAAGGGCTTTTTAAAGAATATGAACGGCTATATGGCGCAGAAGTACCGCGGATGGGAGCCTACCGTCGGAATAAAGCCGAGCGTCTTCCAGAACACCATGGCCAACGCGAAGCGCCTTCACATCAAGATCACGGAAAAAGAGCTCATGGACATCATTTTTAACCCTAAGCTCTGGGTGCCCATCGAGTATGAGATCACGGTTGGCGAAGCAGTCTCGTACATTAAGGAATGGGGCGGCGTACCGGTGCTCGCCCACCCGTTCGACTTCAGCAATGACGTAAATCTTGTCTTTAAGAGGTTCCTCGATGCGGGCGGCGAAGCCGTCGAGCTATGCAAATACCGCTATAAGGCGAGAAGCGAGGTACTTTCGCGGCTATCCGCTGACGACCTGTTGAAAAAAGAGCGCGAAATGAACCTGTGGACAATTGAAGAGGCCCGCAAGAAGGGATTGAAGCTGACCATGGCCTCCGACAGCCATGACGGGAGCCGTGCGATGGGCATGAGCCCTGAAGAGTATGGCATAGACGTCTCCTGGCTGCTCGACCAGTAAATGGTCAGGCTTCCGGCTGAGTATCGGTAGAAGCGATCGGCAGCTGGACGATGAATCTGGATCCTTTTTTATAATCCCCTTTGACCCGGTCTTCAACCCGGACATTCCCTTTATAGTCCTCGACGAGTGTTTTCACGAGGTACAGCCCGAGACCCCGGCCGCTGGTCTTTGTTTTTCCTCGCTGGAACCTGGCGAAAAGCATGTCTTTAAGCTGGTCGGGTATGCCCGGGCCGTTATCCTCTACGGAAATTTCATAGAGAGCTTTGTCATCCACGGTGACGGTTTTTATAGAAATGTCTATCTCGAGTGGCTTTTCGGGAGACGAGTGTTTGATTGAATTTCCGATCAAGTTCGAGAACACATCGTGGACGAGCTCGTTGGCCACCACAAAACAATAGTGGTCCATCTTGAGCCGGATCGTGACATTTCTGTCAGGGACGTGAGAATAATGGTCTTTAAGCTCCGTTAGGATATCGCACAGGTCTACCACTTTGTACTTCAAGCCGCCTGCCCGGGATCTCTGGAGCTTCTGGACGTTATCTATTAGCCTGGAGCTGGTGATCAGAGCTTCCATTGCCTTATCGAGAAATAATAGATCGCCACGTTCAAGCTTACTTTTAGTCCGTAACGCTTCCAGCGCCAGCTCCAGGTATCCGATCCCGGCCTGGTTAAGGTTATTGATATCGTGGCCCATCAGGTCGAGGTACATCTCAGCCTGCGCCTTGGCTTCTATCATCTCGTTTTCCGCAGACCTTATCCTTGTGATATCAAAGATGGTCGCCACCGCTGCCGTGACGCGGCCATCTGAGCTTTTAATGGGGGCGCTGCTCACGAGTATCGTCCGCATGGTGCCGTCATCGGATTTGATCTTTATCTCCTTATTCGACACGGATGTCCCGTTTTTTAAAGAGATTTTCAGGGGCAGGTCTTCATCCCGAAGTGGCGACCCGTCAGGCAGTAAAAGCTGAAATGGGTAAATATTCAGCCCATAAATATTTCCCAGTAAAGATCTGCCGAATATCTTTTCTATCTCTCGAGAATGAAACATGATCATTTTTGTTTCGGCATCTACGACGATGATGCCGATCGGCGCTGTTTCAAGAATACTCTGCATCGTGGCTTGTGCACGTACAAGCTCTTCAGTGCGTTCTGCTACTCGCTTTTCCAGTTCGCTGTACGCCTTACGCCGCGCTTCTTCGGCACGTTTTCGATCCCGGATGTCCCGGCATATGCCCCGGAATCCGACGATAGTGCCATCTTCCGCAGTCATCAAGCTGACGGTCATCTCGAAGTCTACGGGCTTACCGTCTTTGGCGATCATCGTTTTTTCGGCAGTGGCCACCTGCGTACGGTGTTCGATCATGCCGCTCAGCATGCCGGTGATCCTTTTCACCATATCGGGCTTCATGAAATCGTACATGGGCCGGCCTATGACCTCTTCGGGCGCATATCCCAGGTAGTCTCGGACCCGGGGATTAGAATACGTGAAAACGACGTTCACGTCCGTCTCCCATACCCAGTCAAAAATATTCTCGATCAGGTCCCTGAACTTTTCCTCGCTTTTCCGTGCTGCCTCTTCCGTGCGCTTTCGCTCCGTGATATCCCGGGATATCCCCTGAATACCTATGACCTTCCCATCCTTATCGACAATGGGAGTGGTCTTTACTTCGAACGGGATGCGCCTGCCGTAACCATCGTTGACCATGACCTCGTATGCCGGTATGTCCTCACCGTTTAATCGCCTCTTAAATTTATCCATTAACATGTCATGATAATCGGGAGCCACGAAATCCCAGACGGACTTCCCGATAATATCGCTCGCTTTTATATGGACTATCCTCTCGACGTTGCTCGTGATGAAGCGCCATTTGAAGTCTAAATCGATGGTCCAGATAATGTCGCCCGAGTTTTCCAGCATGAAATGGAATTTCTCATTATCGGACTGGAACTTGTTCTGCTCCACCCTATGCCACGGGTTAAGGCGTTCCATAGATATCACTGTACCTCAGAGGGTTCATATCGGTGGGGCTTAAGTTATTGCCCATAAAACGAAACCAAATTTAATAAATATTTTTCATGCGCTACGATATACCCTATTTATGGTAATATTGGACTAATAGCCGGCAAATGTCGGTTATCTTACAGGACCCCGACGGGAAGCAAATAATAAAACGCTATAACCCCGACACACCGCCTTATCCCTGGCTGGCCCTAAGTAGCTCGCTTTTATTGCCTTTCCTTATAAGAGGTATCATCCGATTGGCCTTGATAACATATGGTGAAAAAGTAAAGTGAAAGGCCAAGGATATGTTGTCAGGTAAAATTATATTTTTACGAACACCCATTATATTCAACTGGAGACTTTTTATGGATAAAGTAAAGCTAGGCGCGAAAACGCTCATGTATCCTATGCCCGCCGTGCTGGTGGGCACCAACGTGAACGGCAAGCCGAACTATATGCTGGCTGCCTGGTGCGGGATCGCCTGCATGGCGCCGCCGATGATCGCCGTTGCGATCAACCATGTCAGGCAGACTGCGAAGGGCATCGACGAGAACAAGACGTTCGGGATCAGCATACCGTCCACGAGGCAGGCTATCGAGGCGGATCACTGCGGTCTAGTGACGGGGGCGCATGCCGACAAATCTAAGGTGTTCGAGTCGTTCTATGGTACTCTAAAAACAGCGCCCATGGCGAAGGAGTGCCCCATAAACATCGAGTGCAAGCTGCACGATGCGATGGACCTGGGCAGCCATACGCTGTATGTGGGCGAGATCGTGGAGACGTACGCCGACCATGAGGCCATCGTCGACGGGGCACCTTCCGTCGAGAAAGTTGACCCGCTGATCTATGCGGATGGCAAATACTACGCGATCGGCAAGTTCGTGACGAAGGCGTTCTCAGCCGGTAAAGGATATAAGAAATAAAATAACAATAACGTCTATACGGTTGACGCAAGTCAACCGTAAAGCCGCAATTTTTTTTAGGTGGTTAAGCTTAGTCTTTTACGTGGAGTTTAGAGTCGCGTCGAGGTATTCGGGCGGCACGTGCATGACGATGAACGAGCTAATGTAGGACCCATTTTTAAACGTGAAGTTATTACTCCTGCCGTAGATGGTCATATTGTCAGTCGGGCGGACCTCAGCCGATACGTAACCTGACAACGTGCCTGCGACGGGAACAACGTCATTGAATTTGTATGCGCCTGCGGATGACCCTGTGCCATCGGTGACTGTGGTCAGGTTAGACAGGTCATTGCCGGCACCGATACCTCCGGCACCCGTCATATGCAGCGTTACCGTAATATTGGGCATGCCGATCCCGTAGGAGCTTACTACGGACCCATATACGAAAGTTCCGTTATGCAGCGGCGTATTCATGACGATCGACTTATTGATCGTTGAATTATTCACGAGCGTAAAGTTGTCAGTGCGACCGTAATAGGTAACATTATTTTCCAGGAAGGACGTCGACAGGTACGCATACTGTGCATCCGGCGTAATAACTACGTTATCGAAGACGAACATGCCCACGTATGGCGGCGAGCCCATTACGGGCGCCGTCATGTTATATATCTCCGTATCGGCGGAGCCGTTATGGCCCATAATATAAAGCGTGACCTCCGTGCCCGGGAGCCCTTCCCCTATAGTGTTTAGCACATAGCCATTCACGGAGCATGTTCCTGAAGAGGTCTTCGCAGGCCCCTGCAATGCCATAGTTATGGCTGCTACGGCTATAAGACAAACGATGATGACTGCGACGATAGCTCCGGCTATCCATACTTTTGATCTCATAGAATTTTCACATCCAGGCGTTTTACCTTGATCAATAGAAAGCCAGACACCTATTTAATCGTTCTATCACAATTTGTTAACAAAAAATAATGCCGCTAAAATAGCTTAAAATAATAAAAAAAGGGTATCAGATCGGTGATTTACCGATCACAGATCCGCCTCTGCCCCGATGTTCCGGACCTCTTTGGACAGTGCGGCCATGACCGCTATTGCGAGTATTAATATGCCGCTGCCGACGAAAACTCCTTCAATGCTGATCTTCAGCAACGCGCCGGATAATGCTTGCGATATGGGCACCAGCCCTACGCCTGCGAACATGACAAGGCTCATCAGCCGCCCTAACATGTCAGGTGGCGTGCGCTTCTGCAGCTGCGTGATCAGTACGATGCTGACGTATCCGTTCATGATGCCAAGCAGGAACAATATGGCAGAGCCGATCCATACGGAATAGATGAAACCGATGGCAGCCATGCCGAGGCCGAATGCGCCGATGATCGCGACGAACATCGGGCCGAGGTTGTCCGGCTTTATCTTAATGGCGCTAGAGCCGAGGATACCGCCCAGGTTCCCTATGGCAAAGGCCGCCAGCAGCATGCCGTAAGCGGCCGCGCCTTCAGGCATCCTGCCATTCGCAATGAAGGGCAACCCGACGAGGACCGGCCCGGAAAAGAGCAAATTAAGCATAGCTATGATGGCGAACATGACTAGAATACTGCGAGTCTTGGCCACGAAAGCGATGCCGTCCTTTATCGAAGATAAGATGTTACCTGTCCCGGCAGCGGCTGCCTGAGGCTTGCTGACTTTCATCATCCACAGCGTGAGCACCGAGACCAGGAATGTAAATGCATCGACGCCAAATGCAAGGCTGATGCCGAACATGACCGGAGCCGAGGTGCCGGACGCTGTTGCCGAGCTCGTTGAAAATAAGGCTAAAAGCCCTCCGGCGAGCAGAGGACCGATGAAAACGCTCAGCTGGGAGGTACCCTGGATAATGGAATTACCGACCATCAGCTCTTCCTTGTTCACGATCCGGGGGACCATGGAATTCGAGGCCGGCAAGAAAAATCCGGAGACTGTGCCGAAGGCAAGCGCGAAAGCATATAGCATCCAGATATCGACGTGTCCGGAGAGGACGACCAGGGTTAGCAAAGAGATCAACACTAATCGAAGAATGTCTGATGCCAGCATGATCGACCGCTGAGAGAACCGGTCGGTCAGGGCCCCGCCGACGAGCATAAACAAAGCCCTTGGGATCCCCATGAGCGCGAGGACGAAACCGAGGGCTAACGGGTCGCCGGTCATTAATAGCACGAGCCATGGCAGGGCGATCATGGTAAATTGATCGCCTATCAGAGACAGGCCCTGGCCGATCCATAGCAGCCGGAAATTACGGATGCTGAGCACCTTTCGGGCGGGGCTTTCCATTTTTTGCCCGCCCGGCATGATTTGTAGTTCGTTTAAGTTTGCTTCCATACTCTATACCCTCTTGACCTTATCTTTCCGGATGCCCGGCAGCTTTTGGTTTTGACGTCTTTTTTCTCCTTTCTTTTCAAATGAGCCGATGAGCTCTTTCATGCACGAATTGAATTCCTTATCCTCAACGAGCCGTACCAGCAGCGCGAACTGATATGTATCCGCCACCAGCTGCTTATTGCTCTCCACTTTTTCGAGACCGACCTGCTGTACCTCTTTGAGGATCGCCTTGCTTCTCATGTCACATTTTGTGAGCATGGCTTTGGCTTCCTCCATCTTCCCGGGAGAAAGCGTATATCCGAATGACCCGAGCCCCTTTAGCATATTCTCTTTATAGTCCTCGCCAAAGCCGGTCTCGCTCGCGACCGCCTCATTCCCGGGACGGGAAACGTCTATTGTCATGTTCCGTGCAGCCTTGCGATAGAACTTTTTCACCACGCCGCCCTTGATCTCTTCGCGAACCTGTTTGACGAGGCCATGCTTTTCCAGCTCTTTCAAGTGGTAGTGCGCAGAGCCGGGATTGATCTCGAGAGCACGCGCAATGTCCGACAGCGAGAGCTCCTGTTCCTGAACGAGATTAAGGATATTCGCATATTTGGGGGTGAACAAGAGCTTGATAGCAGCCGGATCTTCGACAACCATGTATTCTTGTATCGTCTTGTCGAGCTTTTGCTTTCGTGGCATAATCGTATATTAAACACTATTAGTATTTAAATTTATTTAAAGCCTTTACATTTGTTAAGGCTTTAAAATGTTTTAAAAATTTTTATATAACATATCGGTCTTTTTTTGCGACGAATGTCCCGGCCAGGTAATCGTGAAGCGTCCAGTTTCCAATGTAGAGGAGAAGTATGATCGCTAAAAAGATGACGACGGCAATGCTCACGTACCCTGAGACCGTCAGGGCCAGCAGCACATACATGACCGCTGCCTTTGAAAAAGACCTGACGATCGCTGAGCTCGTGGGTATCCGGCCGCCTTTTGCGTCGCAAACGAAGAGGTAAAAGTACCACTTGCCGGGCGTGGCTCCCGACCTGGAGCTTTCGAAGATGGCGCAGTAGCAGAATGAAGCCAAAAAGAGCGCCAGCATAAAGATCGGATTGGCCAGGCTGACATCATTGCTAAACGTATTATTGGCCAGCGGGATGGCAGACGTGACGACGACAGCGATGGGGATGGATGCCAGTTCCATGATGAGGATATCCAGCAGCGCCGAATATATCCTGTCTATCGGCTGCGCGCGCACAAATGGCTCATCATTACTTGCCTTGCTTGTGCCTCGATCGGTATATGACCTGGCGTGTTTTTTTACTTCATTCTCGTAGACAGCATAATCAAAAGAGCTCGTATCGTCAGTATAGCTCGCATCATGATCGCCCGTATCCGCCTGACCTTGTCTGACAGCCTCCCACAGGGGGCTTTTTTTCATGCGCAACTTCGAGTCGTAATCCGCCCGTTTTTCAGGATCGGATAAAACCTCGTATGCCTCGTTGATAGACTTCATCTTATCCCTGGCTTCCTCGGACTTGTTCAAGTCAGGGTGATATTTTAGCGCCAGCTCGTGATATGCCTTTTTTATTACTTCCTGGCTACAATTTAGGTCTATCCCCAATAGCTCATAATAGGTAGGCACGAATTCTAGTACGGCTCAACTCTATATCATTTTTTCCAGTGTTGGATAATGGGTTGATAACCATTCTAGCTAAAAAGTATGAGCCGGATTCGAGGCCCATACTTGAAAAACAGATACTAAATGTCTATGCTGATCCTGTCGCCTACGACCTTGACGGGATAGGTCTTGATGTCATGTGTCCTTACGTGCTCCATGAGCGTCTCGATCCATACGAACATGCCGACCATCGCCTTCGGAAGCGGCTCTTCGCCACCATAGCTCGGGACAGGCGGCGACAGGGCTTTTCCAGTGCTTGCCTCGAACTGGACGCTGTGCATGGGACAGGTCACGATGCACCCGCTGGCCGTGCCCATGTCCAGGGGCGCGTTCATGTGGCCGCAACGCCGGTCGAACGCGTAGAACTTCCCGCCATCGTTACAGAGCACGATCTCTTTGCCTTCCGTTTCGTATGCTCGCATCCCGCCGGGCAATATGTCGTCGATGCTGGCTAGTTCCTTGAACATCTTATCCCTTCCCCGTCCGCTTTAAGAATTCCTCATATGGGATCTGCCGTAATATACTCGGGTCTGTCACGTCTTTCAAGACATACAGCCCGCACCAGCACATCTTCATGTAGTCGAAATGATCTTTGTGATAAGGGATGCACGGGCAGACGATCTGCATGTTCTCCCGGTGGTCTTTTGTCAGCCCCTGGCAGGGGCAATATGGTATACCATACTTTTGTTCGAGCTTAGCCTCGCCCTCCAGGCAAAAATCCACAGTATCCTCGTCGGGCGTGAACTTGTACCCAAGAGGATCGATGACTTGCTGGAACATGAAACGTAAAGCCTTCTTTCTCGCCTCGATATCCATAGTATCCGCCTATTTGATCAGCTCTTCATATTTCTCGGGATTGTATCCGATGATGACTTCTTCACCTATACGCACAAAGGGAAAAGCAATATGGCCGGTGTATTTCATCATATCCTTAGAGATCCGGTCCTGTTCTCCCTCAGGTGCGAGGTCATAGTCGATAAAGTCGAACTGTATGTTCTTGTCCTTGAAAAATTGCTTTGTCTTTCGGCACCACGGGCAGGTGCTTAAGGTATACATCGATACTTTCTTCATGGCAGCCTCTATATTTTTACGAATATTTTGCTTCCTTCCACCTTACTCTCATAGACGGGTATCTTGATCTCGCCTGCGGTGACGAACACGCCCGTCTGTAAGTTGAACATCCACTCGTGGCAGGGGCATTTGACCGTCAGCCCCACAAGCTGCCCCCGGGAAAGAGTACAGCCCATATGGGCACATTTATTTGAAATTGCATAGACCTTCCCGGAATTTTTAACGAGCAGGACAGGTAAGCCATAGGGATAGACTACCTTCATCATATTATCCGGCAGCTGAGTCTCGTCCATCACGTAGGTCCATGCGGGGTGTGATACGATAGTTAGTCCTCCGTTATCGTTTACTTTTAAATCGATAATAATATATTGTAATATTTATAATTACATCATATTTTAATGTATTGACTAATCTATGACTAACAATAGAAAGATCAGTATCCCGTCATAAGAAAAATTAACAAAATATGTGCGGTCTGCGGTGGCATTTCGACCGGTTTTATAGTTTTGAGTTCGCTGTTCGGCAACCGGCGTGGACTGACTCGACCACCATATTGCCGATTAGTGCGTTCGATAGCCAGAGCATACATCCTAGTAAACCTATATAATCGACAAATGAGCTTAAAAGATTGATTTAGCCTAATAATTATATTATATACTTATTTATAAATTTGATAGTTACTTCTCATCATGGCTCAATCAGTAGACTCGGCGAGCTTGACGAGGCTTTTATTGCTCTTTAGCGGCGGTGCCCTCATATTAATAGGATTCTTCGGGATAGCAATAGACCTGATCCACAACTGGAAGATTGAAGAATATAGCAGTTTTACGGCAGTATTTCTGGGAGCTGCGATACTATTGGCGACAACGGTCGTATACGTGATACTCCCTGAATATAAGAACTATCGGCGAATGGGTATGCTCAGGCAATATTATACAGGTAGTTCCGAGGGCGATATCAAAAATATCAACCACGCAATCATGGAAAGGTCTCAAGGGATCGTCACGGGTACTGAAATGCTGGCCGAATTATCACATGTATGCGATAGAGAAGATGTCACCAGGGAAGAATGCAATGATAAAATACTCACAGCAAAAAAAATGTTAGGACACATCGACAACGAATCCACTAAGCTGAGAGAATTGCTAGACAAACTAGACGACTATGTCAAAGTAAAAAAATATCCCGATTCCAAACGATAAAGGGATAAAGCTTGAAATATGCAGTATTAGATAGTCAAATGTCGGGTGGTTATTTTTACCCCGCAACATCGATGCTCTGATTTAGATATAAAACCGAGTCGCCGGCCTTTCGAGCCGGCAGCGCATTTTAAAACAAACATTAAAAACACGGTCGTCGAGGCGTTTCGGGTAAAGTATTTCCAATATTCACACGCGGTTCGACGGCCGGCCTGTTGGCCGGCCTGCTGCGGTTTTTCGGGTGCTTCGATGTCCGGGTCGGGCTCGCACCCTCGCCTGACGTTCGCTTCGCTCCGTCAGGCTCCGCAAGCCCTAAGCAGCGTGCCGACAAGACGGCACGCTCATTACCCGGCCATCTCCGCATCCCCTCCCTTCGGTCGGGCAAACCCGAAAAACCTCCGCCTCACGCGATAGTTGATAGCAGGTTTCCTTCACGGCCGCATACATGGCCAAGTACATGACCAAGGACATGCTTACGGCCCCATTCCGCAAGGGAGAACGACGATATTCGATGTCTAAGGGCATAAGATCAGCATGGCCAAAGCTCAAGAGGACTGAGGACGGGATACAGTACGATTTTAACTATAAACCGGACGACAGCCAATTTTAAAGGGAGCCCACGAAGAACTCATGCGCCACGAATAGAGCATCTCGTAAATGGTCTGAAGACGGCGACCTTAAAATTGACAAGGGAAAAAAATGCCATCCGAGTTATTTGCAAGAAGTACAAGCCCAAACATGACAAAAGTAACATTATTAGATATCCAATTATAATAACAATAAAATGTAAAAATTATTTAAGAAAAGTATACTTTTATGCTTCTCTTTATCCCGTAACATACGTACAATAAGGTTGCACACTTACCGCTTACATTGGTCCAACTTTTACCGTATTGTTAATACTTTCAAGGGCATCAATTACTTTTTGTCAAAAAATATGTAATCGATCAACCTAACCATAGCCTCTGTGCGGGCTTCAATATCTGCCTTATCCCATTTATCAGTCTTTTTATATGCAAAGGCTAATATTGCTTTATCAAATTCAGTTTTTTTAGTACCCGTACTCAAAGGTTTCGCTATCGAACTAGTTAAGCGGCAAGAGCAATCACTGTATACAATTATCTTATCTCTGTATTCCTTATCGCTTATAGAGGAATTATCTGATTTGTGTATAAGCGTAAAATTACCTAAAGAAGACATTGATATTCTATATTCGGGGTCATTCGCATGCTCGGAATTTTGTGACATTATGTGTTCGATAGTCCAATCAGGATAGTCATGGCTATCAAGCGCCTTAGCCATTCTTCTTAATATGTAACGTGTTTTTGGCGCGGATGTTGGTGTATTACCAAATCTTGTGTTTTTAAGCGCTTCTAGAAAAGCGACCCTACGTTCTTCCATTGAATTCTTTAATGTATCCTTTACTTTTTCAGCAACCTGTATTTGTTCAGTATGCTTATCTTTTCCACGTGGAGCATTCTCTATCATGGCATTTACTTTTGGTAAAATTTTATCAATGTGGTATCTATTTCCGAGAATGATACCCATAAACATCATATTTTCTAGTAATCCTGCAATCTCTTCCTGTTGTGTTGTCTCAAAGACCTTGTGAGTCGCCATTAAAGTAGGATAACACGGCTTATATTGACTATTTGTCATTGTCCTAATGTTTGATATGTGTGAACTAGTCGATTGCCCTTTAACCAATGATCTGTAAACTTCTGCTGCTTTATTTACGTCTACTATAACTTTTAACAAAATTTTATAGTCGCCTTTGTTATCAGAGGCCATATTTCTGAATTTTTTATATACATCCGATTTATTGGCATCATTGCCAAGGGATACAAGATAATATCGTAGAAATGATATCGGGTCAATAATGTATTTTACTTGGCTTTTACCTTTATTATCCTCAAGTTCTCTAAATGTGGCCCTCCAATATGTACTAACTTTTTCCCGATACTCATCACGTTGTGTCGAATCAGAACCGTTGACAGCACAAAGGAAACAATTTTTTATTAAGTCTTCTACAGTAAGTTGCTTTCCGCGGGCATTTAAAGATATGAAACGGCTAACAGCTCTTTCAGCAGATTCGTCAATTTCTTTACCCGCTTTTACTTGGTTTAACAAAAAGTCAAGGTGATTAAAAACGTTTTCTTCTCCATTATCGCTTAAATCTTTTACATATGTATCGGTTGTTTTTTTAGCTGATAGGAACCGTTTTTCCAAAATACTTGGCTTATCTATATCTATAGGCTCCCCGTCAACGAGTCTTTTAAAAATATCTTTAGTTTCGCCAACAAGCTGTAATCTGCATTCGTTTGATTTAGATGAGTATAAACATTTTTCTATCTCTTTAATCCAGTCAGCGCATTCTTTATTATCCTTAATTGTTTTAAAATAGTCTCTATAAGAAGCTAATATTAATGTTATAGTAATCATCCGCTGGAGGCCATCTACAATGACCAGCGTTTTAGTGCCATCGGGGTCTCTTGCTAATATTAAATCCCCAATAAAATACGAATCTTTTTCTGATATTATTGCGTCTTCAATATCATCGAGGAGATTTAATATCTGCTCTTACTCCCATTCATATTCTCTTTGGAAATAATCTAATGGCTTATATTTTCCATTATGCTGACCTATGCCGCTGGAAAAAATTTTTGCAATATCCATTTCGAGTGACATTATGTCCTCAAGTCCTTGACCTCTAAACCCTATTAGAGTATGAATTATAATTCTAATAGCTTAAAACATTATCGATAATTAACTTCATTTTTACATAATGGATTGAGAATAACAATTGGTACTTTGCTATATGCTTTTTTGGATCAATTATCATTTCTTTTTATTTGTAGATATTTTGCGAATAATTTGTTTAAAATTACTTCATAATCTCCAAATAAACACGAATACATTTATCTATTACATATATTATTATTAATTGTCAATAGATTGGGTAGCAATAGGTTATACATTTATCACCTATCTATATGACGATATTTGGGTGGGTGTCGAGTGTGTTAAAAAGGCAAACAAGGCCGAGTTTTTTAATAGGGCATGAGTCCAGGGTATATTCCAAATGGATAGTTGGGAATATGATAAATAGGATTTCGCTGCCTCAGCAAGAGGTTAACTATAATTTCGCGGAAGTGCTCCCAATGGCTTATGTTCAGGCAATAATAGAGTCACAAATAATGGTCCGTGACGAAACTGCCCAGGAAGAAAAGCTTCAGGTTTGCAAGATGCTCGATAGTTTACCAACTCAGAAAAGGGTTAGTTACGATGCCGTTATTGAGATACGGAATAGAGCAGAACCTATAGAGTTAGGTAAATAACTTTTTTGTGATAAAAATGGAAGATACTGGCGTTAGTAGACTTGATAATCAAATTCCTACGGATGACTCCCGATATAGCTTTGTGACCTCAGAAGAACCCCTTGAGCAAGGCGACATATTATCTAATTGTCTTAGACTAATTCCACCAAAAGATTTCGATTCTAGTAAATTACAGACTTTACAAGCGGATATCATTAATGTTATTATATTAAGTCAATCTTGCGATTTAAAAGATAAGGATTTAGATCTCGTATTGGTAGCACCGATACTCACTTTTAATGAATATCTTGTAAAAGAATTATTGAAACGTGTTAAGATGGGTAAACCTGTACAAAAAGATCATATGAATTCTTTCGCTAAAAATCTTATGGAGAATGTTCAAAAAAAATCGAGCACGCGTAAAAGATATTACTATATTAAAGGCTGTGTTCTGGACGGGTTTAAAAATGATCATTTTATCATAGATTTCGGCTCCGCATATGGTGTAGATTTCGATTATATCGAAGACTTGGCAAGCAAACATACCAAGAGATTACGGATCAAAGAAACCTATTTACATGATATTTCGCATGAATTAGGCAATTTCTACTCGCGCATAGCAAAGCCTGATGATTGATATGGCATCCAGAAAACTGGATATCTATCGATTGATAAAGGTGAGATTAGAATTTTTATAAAAAGGTATTTGGTGTGGGGATTTGAACCCCACAATCCCAGTGCTCCGATCGGGATTTGAACCCGAGTCGCCGGCTCGAAAGGCCGGCATGATTGGCCTCTACACTATCGGAGCATTATAAAAGCGAACCTAAAATGCGTCTGCATATACTTATAACTTCCGTTTTCATTTTACGAAGCTTACTCTTTTGTGTTTTATTGAAAAAAAGATGAACATTTAACGCATAGCACCATAGATAAGCGGTATACGCATACCATCCGGCGCCGGCTTTACCTGTTTACGCTTCGCCATCCTGGCCACGACGTAAACGTACCCGACGCTGAACATGCCGCCCATGTTATAATACACGTCGATCTCCCGCATCATGGAGTCCTTGAACTCTTTTGTGAAGCGATCCTGCGCGTTCATTATTTTACGCCGCATGCCCATGTAATAGCGATCCCAAGCGGACTGCGGCAGCATCGATAGATGTACGATCTCGAAGCCGTTGCTCTCTAATATTTCCCGGTATTGCAGCTCCGTATTATACTGAAACACGCCCTCCTCGTACGCATCCCGCACAGTCTGTGGCACTTCATCCCTGAGATAAATAAGGTCCGTGAGCGCCAGGTAGCGGCCTTCTTTTAGCAGTTCCGCACACCTCGTCACGCCGTCCTCCCGTCCGATATACGTGAGCGCGCCGCCCTCCGCGAGGATCATGTCGTACTTGCCCTCGCCGAAGTCCATCTCCCGGCCGTCCTTCACGTCAAAATCGACGAAATCCTCGAGGCCCAGCTTCTTCGCTTTTTCGCGGGAATACTCGACCATGATCGGGTCGATATCGAAAGCCTCGACCTTGCAATTGAACGTGCTTGCCAGAGCGCACGCTGCCTCGCCCCTGCCGCTGGCTATCTCCAGCACGCGGGAGCGTTTACCCAGTTTGGCGATAAGGCCCGACGTCGTCGTATAGGTGCGGCCGCCAGGCGCCAGGTAGTCAAAATCATCGGTGATCATGAAAATGCAAAGATTGTTTCGTGAGGCTCGGATATAGCCTTATTGGTTCAACATACAGCGCTATGTCCAATGTTAATATGCTTGGGCTGCCGGGGATTTATTAACCACTGCGGCACGGCGAACACGGCGTATTTATGGTTACGCCTCCGGCGGTTATGTGTTGCATATCGTTTGAGCGTGTATGGGACTAAATATTAAACACAGAGACACAGAGACACGGCTAACGTTATGGTTACGCCTCCGGCGGCTATGTGATGCATGGTTTCTCATTATTCTCAAACCGAGGGTTCAATTTTCATATACGATATATAGTCGCTCGGCCGCCGGAGGCTAAACAATAACGTCAGCTGTGCCTCTGTGCCTCTGTGTTTAATAATAGTCGCTCGGCCGCCGGAGGCATATAGAAAAATAAGTTCTGTGTTTTTCGCCGTGTTTGCCATGTTTAAAAATAGTTATGGTTCAAACATACCATGTTAAGCCGCCGGAGAGATAGCCCCTCTCGCGGCGGCTGCTACTCATTCAGGATAGGACGCTACGTTGCTTGTTTCATGTATCATCTCCTCTATTCGTCGTCCAGTGTCGCCAGGTCGCCCAGCGGTTGACCGAGCTCCTGCGCCTTAAGCACACGGCGCATGATCTTGCCGCTGCGCGTCTTGGGTAAGTTCGACTTAAATTCTATCTCCCGGGGGAAAGCATGGGCAGCGAGCCTCTTTTTAACGGATTCCGAGATGTCGCGCTTCAATTCCTCAGTCCCGTCGAAGCCGGGCTTCAGGGAGATGAACGCCTTGATGATATTACCGTACATGGGATCGGGTTTTCCGATGACGCCGGCCTCCGCGACTGCGGGGTGCTCGAGCAGCGCGCTCTCTACCTCAAAGGGCCCGACACGCTCGCCCGACGTCTTGATCACGTCGTCCACGCGGCCGGTGAACCAGTAATAGCCGTCCTCGTCGACGAAGGCGCTATCTCCCGTGACATACCAGCCCGGTATCCTGAAGTACTCCTCATATTTTTGCGGATTGTTCCAGATGGCCCGCATCATGGAGGGCCAGCCCGGCTTTAATACGAGGTTGCCCGGAACGCCGGTCGGCAGCTTCCGGCCTTTTTCATCCACGATGGCCGCCTCGATACCGGGGAACGGCTTGCCCATCGACCCTATTTTCAGGGGTAGCCCGTAGAAGTTCGCGATCATGTTGCTGCCCGTCTCCGTCATCCAGTAGTTCTCGTGGATCGGCAGGCCGTAGACGCGCATCCCCCAGCGGATCACCTCAGGGTTCAGCGGCTCCCCCACGCTGGTGATATACCTCAGGCTGTCCAGCCGGTATTTGTCAGCCGGGCCGGCCCCGGCTTTCATGAGCATGCGGAGCGCCGTGGGCGCCGTGTACCACACGTTCACGCGATACTTGTCGATGACCCAGTACCAGGCCTCGGCCGAGAACCGGCCCGCATAGACCACCTGGGATGCGCCGGCCAGCCATGGGCCGAAGATGCCGTACGTCGTGCCCGTCACCCAGCCAGGGTCGGCCGTGCACCAGTACACATCGTCGTCCCGTAAGTCCTGCACCCACTTCGTCGTGATGTAGTGGCCGATCATGGCATTGTGGACGTGCACGACGCCCTTTGATTTTCCCGTCGTACCGGACGTGTAGTGCATGATCACAGGGTCCTCCAGGTCGCACCACTCGATCTCACAGTCCTCGGACGCGTACGCCATCTCGGCATCGTAGCTAAGCTCGCCCTTCTCGAACTCGTAGTTACGGGGTGTGTTACACAGTAGTATTGTCTCTAACGTGGGCACCTCATTTCGTATGGGGTCGATGCCCAGCCTTCGCATCTCCGGGGTGGTGATGACCATCTTTGCGCCGCAATCGTTGATCCGGTCCCGCACGGCCTCCGCTCGGAAGCCGCCGAATAAAGGTGCAAAGATGGCGCCGACTTTAGCGATCGCGATAGCGCTCGCGTATAATTCGGGTAGCCTGGGCATGTACGTGAACACGCGGTCTCCCTTTTTGATCCCGGCCTTCCGTAGCACGTTGGCTAGCTTATCGGTGCGTATTTTTAGCTCCTGGAACGTGTACTTGCGGTCCGTGCCGTCGGCACCTTCCCAGTACAGGGCGACCTTGTTCTTGCGCCAGGATGCCGCATGCCTATCAATTGCTTCGTATGCGATGTTCACGCGTCCGGTCTCGTGCCAGGTAAATTCCTTCTTCACGTCCTCGAAGCAGAAGCCATTGCCGCAGATCTGCTCGTACATGATGTTACTCGTGCCGAGCATCTCGACGATCTCTACGCCGTTCTGTTTTTTTATTTGCCATCGGCCATCGGGCTTCGATCGTCCATTTACGGACTCGATTTTATCGTTCAAAGTGTAAGCGATTGAGGACCCTCCTATGACTGTCCACAATATAGATTACTAATCGTGATAAAATAAAGATTGTGGTTTATAACGATTAATAATTAATTAAATGTGAACAATTTTCACGGGAACCGTAATGAGCTGTAAATGACCTTTAAATCGCATAGTACGATTTATAAACGGGCTGTCGGCCATAATTTTCCCGGGATGATCGCGTTTTATATACAATCGCTATTTATGGTACCGGTTTTACCTCAATCCGTCTTTATGCCAGGTTTTTTTCAGCAGAGCGCCGCTTAGGCACCCCAAATTTTATAACATAATATGTTCCTTATGTATCACCAGTTAAGGTGAAAAGATGCAATTACTACTCATCCATTCGGATTTCATCGAATATGAAGTAAAAAAGAGCACCCCCGTCGCCGAGAAAATAGAGGATAGCGTCAAGGCAGGCAGGATGGAAGAGGCGCTCACCGCATTCATCGCGGTAGAAAGAGTCGATGAATCCAACCCTCAGTACGTCGTTGACAAAGCCGTCGAATCCATCGTGAACGTGGCCGGCCAGGTCAAGGCGAAAAACATCATGCTGTACCCGTACGCTCACCTGAGCTCGAACCTATCGACCCCTGCCGTCGCGGTCGAAGTGCTCAAAAACCTCGAGACCGCCATGAAGGGTAAGGGATATGAGGTCAAGCGTGCTCCGTTCGGCTGGTATAAGACCTTCACGATCAAGTGTAAGGGCCACCCGTTATCGGAATTGTCCCGCTCCATCAAGCCCGAGGGCGCCGAGCAGATCGCCATAGTGCCGTGCTTCGAGAAGCCGGAAGTCGTGTCCGAAGCGGTCAAGAACGAGGAAAAGCTCAAGAGCTATTTCTACGTTCTAGACGTGGACGGAGAGCTGAAAGACCCGAAAACCTTCGACTTTACGGGCCATGAGAAGCTCCAAAAGTTCGTGAATTACGAGATCTCCAAAGCAAGGGCGGTAGACAAGGTCCCACCGCACGTGGAATTGATGAGAAGACTGGAGCTCGCGGACTATGAGCCGGGCAGCGATCCGGGCAACATGCGCTTTTATCCAAAGGGCAGGATGATGAAAAGCTTACTGGAGAACTACGTGCTCTCGGAAGCGGCAAAGAAAGGCGCCATGGAAGTGGAGACGCCCATCATGTACGACATGGAGCACCCCACCCTGAAGAAGTACCTGGACCGGTTCCCCGCCCGACAATATACGGTGATCGCGGACAAGAAGAATTTATTCTTACGGTTTGCCGCGTGCTTTGGCCAGTTCCTGATGAGCCACGACATGACCATCTCTTACAAGAACCTACCACTGAAAATGATAGAGCTGACCCGCTATTCCTTTAGAAAGGAACAGCGCGGCGAACTCGTGGGGTTGCGCAGGCTCAGAGCATTCACCATGCCGGATATGCATACGCTCTGTACGGACATGAATGGCGCGACCAGCGAGTTCAGGGACCAGTATGAGATGTGCATCAACACGCTGAATACCATCGGCATCACCTTAAAGGACTACGAGGTCGCCATACGCTTCACGAGGGAGTTCTATGACCAGAACAAGACCTTCATCGAAGGCCTCATGAAAAGGGCCGGAAAGCCGGTGCTCGTGGAGATGTGGGACCAGCGGTTCTTCTACTTCGTCTTGAAGTTCGAATTCAACTACATCGACTCGCTGGACAAGGCGAGCGCGCTCTCGACCGTACAGATCGACGTGGAGAACGCGGAGCGCTACGACATCACGTATACGGACACGGACGGCAGCAGGAAGAGGCCCATCGTCCTACACTGCTCGCCTTCGGGCGCCATCGAGCGATGTATTTACGCGCAGCTGGAAAAGCAGCACATGGAGAGCGAGAAAGGCATTGTGCCCATGCTGCCGGTATGGCTCTCGCCCACGCAGGTACGCATCATCACGATGAGCGAAAGACACGTTCCTCAAGCCCGGGAAGTGGCGGCTAAATTAAAGGGCGTCCGCGTGGACATTGACGACCGCGAAGAGACCATAGGTAAGAAGGTCAGGGATGCCGGCAAGGAATGGGTCCCATACGTGGTCACCATCGGCGATGCCGAATTGAACAAGGACAAGCTGCCCGTAGTCGTTCGCTCGGAATCACTGCCCAATAAGCCGACAAAGCTTGACATGACAGTAGAAGAGCTGGCCGCGAGGATCGCAGGCGAGACCGCGGACCTGCCGAACAGGCCGCTGCCGCTTAACGAGAATCTTTCAAAGCGCCCGAAGTTCGTCGGAAGCATATAAGCAAGCAATTGGCATATGAGCCTTCATATGCCAATATTTTATCATTTTAGGTTTTTGTTAGGCTTTATAAACGATTATGCGTAAAATTATTATTCTGCAGAGCTAACAGTAATTATATTTGGTAATCTATATAAATATAAGAGTTTAATCTTCTTATAAGACCTCATGTGCCATGAGTATTTCGTCGCCGACTGCGGATCACAACAGCACCGGTCATGGCATCCTTCGCATGAGGTGCTCGCTGTTGTGGCTTTCTATTATCCAATAGAAAGTAAAGTAAAACCTGTGTAGCAACAAAGTGTGGGTTTGAGGAAGGATGGAAAGCCCGGGCTGGTGGTACAGACTCGCTATCGGCCCGGCTACATCTATCCTGGCCATTGAACCGCAACGAACACTAATTTTATATGAAGAACGGTACACGGCGAACAAGGCGGTCATATCACAATAGCTTTCAACGGTTAGCCGATGGTGGAAGCACTGGAAAAGCGAGAGGCTAAATCCGCTGGGTACGATGCATCCGAAACTTTTGGCATATAAGTCTCTACGTTCAGGGTAGCGCCTTCTTTAAACACTAGAGGAAATGTCCCGTCAATGTAAAATCGGCGTTTATTATGGCATTAAATGCCTGACACGAGTAAGTTTAAGTAAATGTGCGACCATTTTTTTAACATCGTTATATCATATAAAAAAAGATTGAAAGCGGGGAATGATCCTATGAGATTCGGCCATACTGGCATATTACTAATGTTCATCGTCATGGCGGCTCTCGCCGTATCAGGATGCACCCAGGGCATCATCAGCCCCGGGCCTGCGCAGTCGAACACACCGGCGCCCTCGGTCATCGTATCGACCGGCCTGGCTTCCGGGGTGCCTGCCGGCAGCAGCCCGACAGTTGATTTTAATCATCTTCATATGTTCGATTACCGGTTCAATACAACCACCGGGGACACACCCATTACCGGCGACCTGAAGACCACATACTCAATGGCATCTTTCGGCGGCGTCACGAACGCCAGGCTCACGCAGACCAACATGACTGCGAATACGGCAGCCGGGCTCTCCATCACAGCCGTGGATGTCTATACGGACCAGAGCGGCAGCGTGCTGGGTGGCCATATCCGGGCTGTAGTCGGTAGCCAAATGCTGGCTAACCAGGACATCAATCCGGGAGAACAGCTCGATAAATCGCAGACCAGCACGCCTGTGCTGACGGCAGCAGAGGCGCCCGATCTCACTAAAAAACTGAAGAACGCGGGGCAGGATCAGGTAGTCGTCCCTGCTGGCTCTTTCACGTGTACGAAATACGTGCTACAGGGCGAAGGCAGCAGCATGACCTACTGGATCACGCCGGGTGTACCCATACCAGTGAAAATGACGACCACAGATGCGGTCACCAGCAAAGTGACCATGACCATGGAACTGGTGGGCTATAGTTAAGCCCATCTTGTTTTTTATTTTCCGATATTTAAAAAGGCAGACTATTGCTTGTTATTCAACTAAATAGATTTATATAATTTTACATCGTTTAACTAATAATACAAAGTCGCCCTTACGATTTTAGAGGTTAAGCTTGAAGTGCTTCCGCTTGGTCAGGGCGCGAGGGAGATACATATGAAGAACTATCGATATGTTGGCATTTTACTTGTTTTTGTGATCATGGCGGCAGTATCCGTTGCGGGCTGCACGAACACTAGCTCGCCGAGCGTTACGGCTACGCAGGCAGCGACGGGGACCGCGGCAGGAACAGTGACTCCCGCAGCGACGACCACTTCGTCGGGCAGCACACTGACCACGCTAGGGTCAGCCATGGACCTCTCGAAGGTCAACTGGTACGAATACCAGATGACCTCTACCTCGGCGGGAACGCCGACCACTATGAAGATACGAGAGGACTTCGGAGTCACGTATAATGGCCAGAAAGCCAATAAGGCATCAATAACAACGGATTCTACTCAGGCTGGGACGACAACCACCACGGCCATAGAGATGTATATGGACCCGTCAAACCAGGCAAGCCTTGGAGGCCACATGACGACATCGTCAAATGGCGTGGTCATCAGCCAGATGGATTTACCGGCTTCAAGCGCATCCATCGGAAGCACCAATTCATCGAATGCCCTGGTATCAAACTCTGGAGCGACACTTTCGAGTGGTGTCCCGGATTCCGTCACGGTGCCTGCAGGGACCTTTGCGGCGACTAAATACACCGTCGCGAATACCGATGGCAGCACTGGAACAGTCTGGGTCGCCCCAAATGTACCAATCCCGGTGAAGTATACGGGAAGCTCATCAGGCGCCACCACGGAGATGGTCCTGACCGGATGGGGCTAAAAGACTCGCTTTTTTACCTTCTATTTTTTCTTCTGCCTTTCGCCGACAGCGCTCTTGCCCTGGTTTTCCTGCTATCAATATAGAGGATATAAGCATAAATGACCAGCAGGATGACCTGTAAAACGAGGTACTCTATCCAGTATCGCGACTTCCACACGCCCAGGTAAGGCTCAAGTGAGATCATGATCACGAGAATTACTGGCAGCCAGAATATTTTTACAAGACGGACCCATCTGCCTTCCATGATTCGCTCCAAAACGGTTTAGTCCAATTTTAGCCATTTACTATAAAAAGCTGCCGAAGCACTCGATTCTCATGCCCTGAGATCCACTGGCTCGAGGCCATAGCGCTCCTGGAGGATAGCCGAGAGTATGGATCTATGACAGTCCGAAGGGTCCTTCTCATAGCACAACAGCGCCGTCGGGCATGATATGATCAGGTCACGCAGATCTTCCAGCGCTTTGCCCTTCGATGATAGGCTTTCCAGGTATTTTTCCTTCCAGTCGTCTTCCCTGAAAGGGTTTCCCAGCTCACGCACCGATACGTACCTGATAGAGTGCCCGTGCGCTTTTCCAAGGATATCCAGCTTTTCTTCGAGCGTCGCTGCACAATAGTCAGGAACGTTCGACCATGGGTTCACACGTACGTCAGCCAGGCATCTCACACCCGCACCTTTCAGCACCAGAAATAGTTCATCGACGTGCATGCGCTCGTACCCGATGGTGAAGAAATCGGCCTTTATGCCGAAGGACGAAAGCCTCCCTTGCACGCGCATGATATCCCATATCACGGACGCATATATCAAAGCGATGCTCCATGACACGAAGTTCTCGTAGTGACGCTTAGTGACCGCAAAACACCCATATTGGTATAAAAAGGCAAGCGTGAGGTCAATGTATAGTAGATCCGGCGCCATTGAAGATAGCGCATATTCGATTTGATGAATAATTTTAAATACTGAACGTCCTTTATTTCCAAAACGATCGGAGCGAGATCATGGACAGAGACGAGTTCATCAATGACGCTATCACAAAGATAAAGGAACAGGTGAAGGACGGAAAGGCGCTCATAGCGCTATCCGGGGGCGTCGATAGCTCCGTATGCGCCGTGCTCGCGCACCGCGCCATCGGAGACCGGCTGGTGCCCGTTTACGTGGACACAGGCCTCATGCGCAAGGGAGAGACGGACCGGATACGCACAGCGTTCGAGTTCATGCACCCGCGCATAGTGGACGCGAGCGAGCAATTTTTCAGGGCACTGAAAGGCGTCACCGATCCGGAGCTGAAGAGAAAAGCAGTAGGCGAGACATTCGTGCGCGTCTTCGAGGACGTAGCGAAATCGCTTGATGTTGAGTATCTTATGCAGGGCACCATCTACCCCGACCGCATCGAGTCGGAGGGAGGCATCAAGTCGCACCACAACGTGGGCGGCATGCCGTTAGATATCAAATTCAAGGGAGTCATCGAGCCCATCGCGGATCTTTATAAGGATGAAGTGCGTGAAGTGGCCAGGGCGCTGGGCCTGCCGGAAGAGCTCGCCGAACGTATGCCGTTCCCGGGGCCGGGCCTGTCGGTGCGCGTCATCGGAGAGATCACGCCTGAAAAGATCGCTGTGGTCCGTGAGGCTAATGCCATTGTGGAAGAGGAACTTGTCTTACAGTTCAAGCCGTGGCAGTGCTTAGCCGCATTGCTTGAGAAAGGCACGGGAGTCAAGGGCGACGTGCGCTGCTTCGGCTGGATCGTCGCCGTGCGGGCGGTGGAGTCTCGCGACGCCATGACGGCAAACCACATGGAGCTGCCATGGGAGACACTGAATAAATTATCATCGAGGATCACTTCAGAGATACCCTCTGTGGCCAGGGTGGTTTACGATATCACGCCAAAGCCCCCCGCCACAATCGAGTTCGAGTAACATAGAGTGAGAATGAATGATCAAGGCTACATTAAAGGGTAAGGTCTCTGCTGAGGAGGCCATGGCGAAGGACGCCAGATACGTCATCCAGACCTATGGGCGGCAGCCCATTGTCCTGGCGACGGGTAAAGGCGCGCTGGTATGGGATGTGAACGGCAGGGAATACGTGGACTGCGTGGCAGGCATAGCCGTCAACAGCCTCGGCCACTGCCACCCGAAGGTCGTCGCAGCCATACAGGAGCAGGCGACAAAGCTCATACACACCTCGAATTTATATTATACGGACATCCAGCCTGAGCTCGCCGAAAAATTATCCGAGATCACTAAAATGGACCGTATATTCTTCGCCAACTCCGGCACCGAATCAGTCGAAGCCGCCTTAAAGCTGGCGAGGAAAAGTACCGGAAAGAAGGGCTTTATCGCAGCCGAGCACTGTTTCCATGGCAGGACAATGGGCGCGCTGAGTATCACGCATAAGAGCCGTTACAGGGAGCCGTTCGAGCCTCTGGTGCCGGGCGCGAAGTTCGTGCCGTACGGCGATGCGGACGCGATTAGACGTTCGCTGAAGGGAGACACGGCTGCGGTCATACTCGAGCCCGTACAGGGTGAGGGAGGCGTGAACATACCTCCGGAGGGATACCTGCAGGAAGTACGTGAGATCTGCGACAAGGCAGGAACCTTATTGATCTTCGACGAGGTCCAGACCGGCATGGGGCGCACGGGTAAGTGGTTTGCGAAAGAGCACTCCGGTGTCGAGCCGGATATTATGTGCGTAGCCAAGGCGATCGCAGGCGGCTACCCCATGGGCATCATGGCAGCGCAGGAAGGAGTCGCCAGCGCGTTCAGGAAAGGGGACCACGCATCCACGTTCGGCGGGAACCCGCTTGGATGCGCAGCTTCGCTGGCCACCATAAAAGCCATCGAGGAAGAGCACCTCCTGGAACGGTCCAGGGACATGGGTGAATATCTCAAGAAGGAGCTGTCGGTTCACCTCAAGCAGGACTTCGTCGACCACGTACGCGGAGTCGGCATGATGGTCGGGGTCCAGATGAACAAGGACGGCACTTCGCTGGTCGATAAGGCCAGGGAAAAGGGGCTGCTCCTCAATTGCACGTCAGAGACCGTGCTCCGCTTCGTGCCCCCGTTCGTCATCACCAAAGAGGAGATCGACAGGGCCGTACGCATCGTCAGCGAATTGACGCTATGATCGAATGCTGACCGTCTTTACAGTTGTACAACTGTAAAGCGGCGATTTTTTATTTTATTTTTCACTTTACAGTTCTTAATTGACTACAGCGTTTTTTTGGATGCAGTGATGAGTAGAGGGTTAGACTCAAGCTCAATGCCCGACGGGGTCCTCCTTTTTTCCAGTTCCACGATGATCGCGTCCCTGACTTCGGACCGCAGCGGCTCCGGTACCCGCGACTTCTGCCCAAAAGAGCTCGCCTTCAGGAACATGAAAAAGTCCCCGGGGGACTGGAAATACCTGGTCACGGTCATAGAATTTTCCTTGATATTCTCAAAACCGGCTTCGGTTAAGAGCGTTTCCAGCTCTTTCCTCGTAGCCCACATGCCTGTATTATTGTGCTTTATATCCTGCATTTTTTCGGGATACTTTTCCATGACATTATCAACGATATGCCTAATTGAAAACGTGCTTACCTCTGCTCTCGAGGTGATCCCCACCAGGCCGCCGGGCTTTAAGACGCGGTACGCTTCGCGTAGGGCGGACCTCTTATCCTCGATCCAGTGAAAAACGGCGCAATAATAGGCATGATCGAACGAGTTTTTTCGAAAATCACCGAGGTCCTCTCCCTGCCCACGCCTGAAGGATAAATTCTGCGATCCATTCAGCCTGGCATTCGCGATCTCTACGCGGTGAGACGACGGATCGATGCCTGTCACGCTGCCTGAAAGCCCGACAATATCAGATACTTGCAGCGCCAGCCGCCCGGTGCCACAACCGATGTCCAGTACGGAGTCACCTGTTTTTATGTTCATCATATCGATCAGTACAAGGCCCATCTCATATTGATAGTCGCTTACTTTGTCGTAATATGTAGCTAGTTCGGGAGTATCGCCTTTAACACTACTCATGCTCAGGCCTCACAGGAATTACGCTGGTATTGATGATACATCACTAATCCTATCGACCGATCGAAATCTTAATCATTGTGATGTTTAGATTGTAATTAACGTAAATATAGTTAATATTATCCGCACGGTGCCGTCATGGAAGAGATCGTCCATATCATACCCTTGAGCTTTGAGATCGACAGGGCGATCAAGCCGTTAGAGAAGCTAAAGGCGAACAGGGTTTACCTGGTATATTCGATGGAAAGCCTAAGCGACAAAAAAGCAGAGGCGTCCATGCGCTATTTACAGGTAGTCAAAGAGAAGCTCGAACGTATGAGCATAGATGTAGTGGTGAGAGAGGGCATCTCCTCTGACCCGTTACCTCTGTTGTCGACGATCAGCGACATCATCGTCCGGGAGAAAAAGGAGAAGAATATCATTTACGTCAACATGTCAGCATCGGGAAAGCTAACCGCGGTGGCAGCTACGCTGGCGGCAATGTACCATGACGTCAAGGTATATTACGTGCAGGTAGACGGCGGATTCTCGAGGAGCACAAAAGACATGGCAGAGCACGGGTTTTCTATCGTCAATACCCCGAATTATACGGTTTTAACTAATTTTACGATAGACATGCCCTCGGGAGCGAAAAGCGCATTCCTTGTAGAGCTTTATAAAAAAGGCGAGATGTCCACCGGCGATATCGTTCGAATGATCAGGGAAAATAAGCTGAGGGGATTTGAAGACCTAAACGAGGATATTCGAGGAAAACAAAGGACGGCGAGCAATCTGCTCGTGAGGATCAACCGCGGCATCTTGGACGAGCTGGAAAAAAAAGGATACATAAAGGTCGAGAAAAAAGGCAGGAACAAGATCGTCACCATAACGGACAAGGGAAGATACGCGGCATGCCTGATGGGAAAGGGTGATTAAAACGGCTAAAAAGCCTTAGCGGTCCTATAAAGAAATGATCAGGGATAATATTCATGTACCATTTATCTGGACGTATAAATTCGGCAGCGCATCAAGCTGTGCGTCCTCCCCATCCGCCGTGAAATCATAGACATGTCCGCCTTTTGTACGGTCGTCCGAGATGAAATGAAAATGATACCCTGGGAATCCGATACCGTCGGAATATCCCGGCGAGTAGAAGCCGACAAGTGTGCCACTCACGTTATGTAACTCGTATACGCTTTCATTCTTAAGAGCATCCTCCAGCGACGTGTAGGGTGGCTCCTCTCCGGGTGCAGCTCGCACCTTCATGTAAGAAAAATTGCCGTCGATACGGATAGCATAGAACGTCCCGTTCGGCGTTATGTACGTATTCAAGGCCGATACCAGTTGTGTATAATTGTACGTGCCGTTGATAGTCTCCGTATCATTCGCGCCATAATGTATCGCTTCGGTCGAGACGTTTACGGGCACAGTCAGGTCGGCTTTGAAATATGTCACCTCAGCGAACGGTATTGGTGCGTCATTGCCTGCGAGGCTGACCTTCCCGTCATAGGTAGCATGGTATATGCTGCCGTTCGCGACGATCATCTCGCCGTCAAGCCCTTCGAAGGTGCCCAGGCCGAAGTCGCCGTGCTGCTTTAGCTCCTCAGCTGTGATAACTCCCCCGAAAGAACCGTTGGATAAGGCGTATTTGGTAGAGACCTGGTATAGTATGCCCGCTGCCTGCGTATGGTTCTGGCCGGCCCAGAGGGCCAGGGCTGCTATAGCTAGTAATAATGCGAGAATAATGATAATCCAGGTAGACGATCGTTTCATGTTATTCCTCTGCCGTGACGGCACACTACTTATCCAATGGATCGATCGTAATCATATTTGTTGTGATATGTCGATTGTAATGAACGTAGTGTTATTATCGTCTGCATCGTGATATCCCGGAGGAGATTGTCCGTATCATACCCCGGAAGGGTTTGATGGTTTAACGCTACCTCGGACAGTGTCCTCAGGGTAGATAATTTCGCTAAAACACCGCCGCTATTCTTTTTTTAGCTCGTGCTCCACACGCGCCAGAACATTCGCAAACCTATTTGTTAAAACTTTCAGATTTGTTCCCGGAGGATTAATTGTGCATTTAAAAACCACAAGAACACTATTAGCTGTGTGTGTGCTGCTCGCGCTTTTCTTATCTTTCTTGCCGGGCGCCATGGCAGACGGAGGCGGGCACAGGGCGATGGGCTGGATGAAGTCCCACGAGATCGAGCGGATCGACATGGTAAAGACCGTTACCGGGCAGAGCGGTGACATGATGACGTTTACCGTGCCTTCGATGGCCGTAAAGGGCAAGGAGGGCGAGGTAGCGACCATTAAGCCCTTGATGCCGCTCAGCGGGAGCTATAACACTTCATACGACATGGGCTTTATTTCCACGAAGGGACTGAAATCTGCGGACATCGCGCTCAGGCCGTATAAAAATGCGACTCTGGATGTCTCCGGAGGAACACTGGTCATGAGCATGAAGGACATCCATGTTCTCTTAAAAGACAAGGATTACTTCATCTTCAAGTTCCACAAGCTGGGAATATACCTGCCCGATGGGACGGGAAAGGAGTATAAGCTGGAAAAGCCGGTGCATGTGATCTATTCGAAGGACAGGAAGATGCTCGTGATCGATGCATACCCGGGGCTCGACCGCGCGATGAAGAGTGAAATGACGAGCGGTGCCACATTCCCCGCAGGTACGACGCCGGTCATGGTCAGCGATATAGCGAAAGCCGAGATGTCCGGTGAAGAAACCTGGGTAGGCGCTGAGCCGCATATGCCGTCGCATGCGCCGAGTGCAACTCCCACGGTAATGCCAACTGCAACACCGACGGCCGTGCCAACGGCAACACCGACGGCAACACCGACGGAGATGCCGACAGCTACGCCATGATGTTTTGTCGTGAAAATGGCCTGTAGACGCTTCCGCGTCTACATATTTTTACCAAGACATATTTCGAGGGAGGCTTGTCCGGATTTTTATATTTTTAATAATAAGCTGCCGTATTGAATATTGTTTGGTTTGCTTGTTGTCCATACGGTAGCGCGAAGAAACAATATTCAACACAGTAATAAGAAGCCAAAACGTTTTTAGACATTGGGCGTATAAGTTTTGGAGTAACATAGGCAAATTTTGATAGGCAAATTTTGCCGAATTTTACGGTGTGACATTCATGCTTAGTATCGAGAACTTAACCGTTGAAGTGGACGATAAGCGCATATTGCACGACGTCAATATGTCCATCGGCGACGGAGAGACCCATGCCCTGTTCGGGCCTAACGGCTCGGGCAAGACCTCGCTGCTCTTCACCATCGCCGGCGTATCCAAGTACAAGATCAAGGCCGGGAAGATCATCTTTAAGGGTAAGGACGTAACGGATGCAGGGATGGACGAGCGCGCCAAGCTCGGCATCGGCATCATGTTCCAGCACCCGCCCGTGCTGCGTGGCGTCAAGCTCATGGATATGGTGCGCATCAGCATCGAGCAAAGAAACCAGGGCCGCAAGGCGACCAACGACGAGGTCATCGAGATGGCAAAAAAGCTTAACCTCGAAAACTTCTTGAACCGCGACGTGAACCTGGGATTTTCCGGAGGCGAGATCAAGCGCTCGGAGCTTTTACAGTTGATGGCCCAGAAGCCGGACCTGGTCATGCTCGACGAGCCTGACAGCGGTGTCGACCTGGTGAATATCGGCCTGGTCGGTAACACGATCAACGAGCTGCTGGAAAAAGATAAAAAGACCGTTCACAGGACAAAATCCGGCCTGATCATCACGCACTTCGGGAACATACTGGACTTCGTGAAGGCCGACAAGGCTTACGTCATGATGAAGGGCACGGTGCTCTGCCAGGGTAACCCGATGGAGCTGCTGGATGATATAAGGCACAAGGGATACGGAGAGTGCTTAACATGTCTGA
This sequence comes from uncultured Methanocellaceae archaeon, assembly GCA_963780665.1. GTDB lineage: Archaea > Halobacteriota > Methanocellia > Methanocellales > Methanocellaceae > Methanocella. Next base: position 55,343 of record CAWACJ010000010.1, read on the forward strand.
ACAAATGATCGCTGAACAAGCCAAAGGCATCTCTGCGGATATCTTTGCGCGTGCTAAGGCTGCCATAAATAAAAAGCCGGCCATCGGCAATGATGTAGATCTTGATAAATATGTCAAGGACGTGCCCATACGCGAAAGGCTGACCACGCTCAACGAGCTCGAGTCGGGTGTAAAAGAGAGAGCGCTCACCATCGGGCTGGACTCGACGGAAGCGAACCGCTCCGGGTCTTTCTTCCAGCACGACCAGTCGGTCATCCTGAGCAAGCCCATGCAGGAAGGGCTGGAAGTCATGGATATCAACGACGCGCTCGAGAAATACGAATGGCTGAAGGATTACTTCTTCAAGCTCGTGCAGCCGGACCAGGATAAATTTACGGCATATAGCGCCACCCATAAATTCGCAGGTTACTTCTTACGCGCGCTTCCGGGAGCCAAGATCGAGTTCCCGCTGCAGGCCTGTCTGTATTTAGGGCGCGAGGGCATGATCCAGAACGTCCATAACGTTATCATCGCCGAAGAAGGCAGCGAGTTCCACATTATCTCGGGCTGTACCTCAGATACGCATGTCACGCAGGGCATACACATCGGCATCTCGGAATTCTACGTCAAGGATAACGCCAAGATCACGTTCACCATGATCCATAACTGGGCGGAAAATCTAGTCGTAAGGCCGCGGTCGAGCACACGCATGGGGAAGAACTCGGTGTTCATGAGTAACTACGTCTGTATGAAACCCGTAAAGGATATACAGATGTACCCGAGCTCCACGATGGAGGGCGAGAACGGCGTGGCAAGGTATAATACCGTAGTCGTTGCGCCGAAAGGCTCGCACCTGGACCTGGGATCCAAGGCCATATTGAAAGCGAAAGGATGCAGGGCCGAGCTTGTCGCCAGGACGATCAGCCGAGGCGGATATATCGCCTCGCGCGGGCTCATCCAGGGAGAAGTACCTGACACTAAGGCACACCTCGAATGCCGCGGTCTCTTACTCGATAACGAAGGCGTGATCTATGCCGTGCCCGAGCTGTTAGGCACCGTTCAAGGCGTCGACCTGAGCCACGAGGCTGCAGTAGGCAAGATCAACGAGGACGAGATACAGTATTTAATGGCCCGAGGCGTAGACGCGGATAACGCGACGGCGCTCATCGTCCGCGGTTTCCTGGACGTGGATATCGAAGGGCTGCCCGAACAGCTGAAGGCCGAGATGAAAAAGGCCATAGAGATGGGTGAAAACGCGTCGATGTAAGGACGCGTTTCTCTCTTTTTTAAAGTCCGGCGCTTATAGAGCCACATTGTTGATGAACCGGCTAGTGGCATGGCTGTCACCACCCGTTTAAATATGGCTTAACCCATATATCTTAAATATGGAAAAAGTATTGATTGGAAAAATGTCCGTATCGCCATCACCAGCGGTCATCGCGGGCGCGCTGGTGAACGGGAAGGAGAACTACCTGACATTGGGCGGCTACGGCGGCATGTCCATGAACCCTCCCATGGTCTATATCACGGTAAACAAAGCCCATTACACGAATGCCGGTATCAAGGAAAATGGCTATTTCAGCGTGAACATACCATCTTCTGACATGGTCCAGAAGACGGACTACGTCGGCCTCGTATCCGGACGGGATACAGACAAGTCCACGATATTCTCGAATTTCTACGGCAGCGTCAAAAAGGCGCCGATGATAAAGGAATGCCCGGTGAACATGCTCTGCAAGGTTTTTAAAATCGTCGACCTTCCCAACAATGAGGTATTCATCGGCGAAATCGTCGAGACGTACGTGAGCGACAAATGCCTGACAGAAGGAAAGCCGGACCCCAAGAAAATTAAGCCTATGCTCCTTATGGGGGCTTCATATATTGAACTCGGCGACGTCGTCGGGGCAGCTTTCAAAGAAGGGCAGGCACTGATCAAAAAATAAGACTTGAACAAAGCATAAAGTATTCGTATCAAAGACGTGAACGCATAGCTATTAACCGTAATTGAGGCGAGATCATGGAATTTAAGCAATTATTAATGGAACGATATGCGACGAAGAAATTTGACGGCAGGGACATAGGCGAGGAAAAATTAAACGCGATACTTGACATGACCCGCTATACGCCCTCGGCCATAAACCTGCAGCCCTGGAAGGTAAAGGTCATTTCGGATAAGGCGACCCTGGAAAAGCTATCGCCCCTGGCCATGGACCAGGCTCAGGTCAAGACTTGCTCGCACTTACTCGTCTTCTGCGCTAACACAGACTTCGAGGGCAACGCAGCTAAGCTGGTCAGCGGCATGAAGAAAGCCGGCGTCCCCGAGGAGCATGTCAAGGGGCTGGAGGCATTCATGGGTAACTTTATCAAGAACATGACTCCGGCGTACAGGCTATCCGAAGCGCAGGCGCACGCATTCATGGCAGCATTGACTGCAATTTATGCCGCAAAATCTGTTGGCGTAGATTCGTGCCCGATGCAGGGCTTCAATTCGGCGGGGTTCGCGAATATACTGGGGCTGCCCGTGACACTCATACCGACATTGATCGTGCCACTAGGGTTCCCTGCGGACAAGCCTATGCATAAGGCCCGGTTCCCGAAAGAAGAACTAGTCTTCTAAAATTTTTTATATATCGAGCATGCCAGGTTACCGGCATTGCCTCATATGGGGAAGAAAAGACGCCAATATGAGTCGCTGAGCCCGATACTTTTTTATCATTTCCTACATAACCAATTTTTTATCATCATATCCCTGCCAATGGATGCTGGAAAGCCGGGATTTGTTTTTGCCCTTAATGTGTGCACTGTAGCGATGACGGAGGAGGATCATGGCATCCATGAAGGCTGAATTAGAAAGCAGGGCTACGACCATGAAAGCTATACGCGCGAATCATTTCGGCGGCCCCGATGTACTGGTTTTTGAAGATGTGCCAAGGCCAAAGGCCTCATCGGGCGAGGTGTTGGTCCATGTCCGTGCCACTGGCGTAAATCCTATAGACTGGAAAATACGTTCGGGCATGGTCAAAGAAATATATCCTGTCGAATTTCCATGGATCCCGGGGCGGGATATATCGGGGATCATCGATGAAGTAGGCACGAACGTTACTGATCTTAAGCAGGGAGATGCGGTCTATGGCATGCTGGAATCCAGGGCCGGCGGATATGCCGAATATGCGTCAGCAAATGCCTCAGTCCTGGCTCCAAAGCCGAAGTCGCTAGACTTCATCCAGGCTGCCGCGCTTCCGCTGGTGTCGCTGGTGGCATGGCAGGCCCTCTTCGATACGGCTCATCTTTCTCAGGGCCAGACAGTACTGATCCACGGCGCCTCCGGCGGAGTCGGACATATGGCGGTCCAGCTGGCCAGATGGAAGGGAGCGAACGTCATCGGTACTGCGTCGCCAAACAATGCACAATTCCTGAAGGAGCTTGGCGCCGATGAGGTGATCGACTACCATAATACAAAGTTTGAGGATGTTGTCCACGACGCAGATATCGTATTAGACCTCATAGGCGGTGACACGCAGAAACGCTCCTGGAAAGTGCTAAAGAATGGAGGGATACTGATCTCAACAGTCGGCTTATCGTCGCCGGAAGAAGCATCAAGATACGGGGTAAAGGCCGTGAACTTTTTATCTCGCCCCGATGGAAAAGAGCTGCGGCAGATCGGAAAGCTGATCGACCAGGGCATCGTCAAGCCCGTAGTCACTAATGTCTTGCCACTAAAAGAAGCTGCGAAGGCGCATGAATTGAGCCAGTCGGGGCACATCCGGGGAAAGATCGTCCTCAAGGTAAGCGATTAGAGAACGATCCCAGTTAAAAAAATGCGCCGGTGATTATAGCTGTACCGGCTTTTGGTCGGATGAACAGGAGCCGCCTGATTCACTTTCATGCTCATGTTCTTCTTCACCTTCGGTGACACCCGTTCGCGGCGGCAGCCCCTGCTGCTTGCGGTGATAATTCTCGATCGCCAGCTTGAGCGCATCGGCCGCCAGATTCGAGCAGTGCAGCTTCTGCGGAGGAAGGCCGCCAAGCTCCTTTGCTACGTCATTGCGGCTGATCTTCAGCGCGTTCTCGAGCGTTTTACCGCGAGCCATCTCGGTGATGATACTGCTCGTGGCGATGGCTGCGGCGCAGCCGAACGTCTTGAACTTGATGTCCTCGATCTTGTTATCCTTGATCTTGAGGTAGATCGTCATCATGTCCCCGCACACGGGGTTGCCGACCTCGCCGACGCCGTCGGCGTCGGGTATCTCCCCAACGTTACGGGGATTGGAGAAATGCTCCATGACTTTTGGCGTGTACATCATAATATGATACCTCTATTAGCTGGTCGTTTTTTGCGCTCTGGCTTTCTGGTATAGCGGGGACATGGCCCTGAGCTTATCCACGACGCCCGGGATGGTCTCGAGTACGTGGTCGATCTCCTCGTCCGTGTTGAATTCACAGTTCGTAAGACGCAAAGAGCCGTGTGCCTCTTCCGGATGCATGCCGCACGCCAGAAGGACGTGTGACGCCTTCAGGTTCTTGGAGGAGCAAGCGGAGCCCGTGGACCCCTCGATGCCCGCCATGTCCAGGAAGAGGATGATAGACTCGCCCTCGATATAATTGAAGCTAACGTTCACGTTATTAGGAGACCTCATGGTCGGATGGCCGTTCAGGCGCACTGCTTCCAGTGGCATGATGCCTTTTATTAATTTATCGCGCAGTCTCCGCATGATCTCGGTGTTCTTATCAAAGTCCCGGATGGCGACTTCGGCAGCCTTGCCGAGACCGACGATGCCCGGCACGTTCTCGGTGCCGCTTTTCATGTTATGCTCCTGTCCGCCGCCGTGGATGAGCGCCTGTATCTTCGTGCCCTTGCGTACGTATAGCGCACCCACACCTTTGGGTGCGTGTATCTTGTGGCCTGCCATCGACAGCATGTCGATGCCCTGCTCGTTCACGTTGATCGGGATCTTCCCAATGGCCTGTACGGCATCCGTGTGGAAGTATACCTTATGCTCTTTCGCGATCTTGCCGATCTCCTTTATGGGCTGGATGGTGCCGATCTCGTTATTCACGGCCATGATACTTACTAGAGTTGTCTGTGGCGTGATCGCCGCCTCGACGTCGGCCGGGTTCACCATGCCGTACTGGTCCACCGGCAGGTACGTTACGCTGAAGCCTTCCTTCTGCAGGAACTCGCACGTCCGCAAAATGGCGGGGTGCTCGACGCTCGAAGTGATGATATGATTGCCTTTGGCCTTGTTGGCTTGCGCAACTCCCACGAGCGCCAGGTTGTCGGCCTCGGTACCACATGACGTGAAGATAATTTCCTTCGGGTCGGCACCTATGGCTTTTGCGACTTGAGCCCGTGCATTCTCGACAGCTACATTGGCTTCCTGCCCCATAGTATGCAGGCTAGACGGGTTACCATAATGCTCCGTAAAGAAAGGGAGCATCGTATCCAGGACTTCTTTGCTCACTTGAGTTGTAGCACTGTTATCTAAATATATCCTTTTCATAAGATTATCACTCTTTTTACGATTGAAGCCCATGATAAGGGCTCAAGCTCATGACATGAGGCTCACGATAAGTCCGGTGCCACATCCATGTCTATGAGCGGCTATTCATATAGTTTGCTCACGTCGGGCTGGGGTGGCTTACACGTTCCTCACTAAGGTCTTTCACGATAATTGGATTAGAGCAGTGAGGGCAGAGGAAATCGCACTTCTTTCCCTCGTAGGGGCAGATGATCATCGACTGCTCGGAGAGCGGATGGCCCGTGCTCTTGATAGCATATTCCTTGTACCAGCCGAACGGAGCCCGCTTGACTTCGATACCATGAACCTTGAGGTTCTCTTCGAGACCTTTTAATATTTGTAGCGCTATGGGCGGGCTGCTCAGCGTGCTGGTCAGGTGCGCATACGGGAAGACCATCACCCGGTTGACCTTGATCATCCCGAGCCGTTTTATGACTTCGTGCGTGGCGCTCTGAATGACCGACTGCGGGTCTGTCTCGTCGAGCTTCTCGACACTTGATAAAAGCACCATACAGTTGGCCATCTCATCTTCTTTTATTTCGATTGGCTCGGCGAATTTCGTCTTCCGATTTACTTTCCACGAAATATTTTCGGCATGTATCGCCAATATCCTCACTTTACAACCTCTGTCCGACATTTACGAAACTTAACAATTGTTAATAGAATTTGACGTATATATACCATACGCTCGTGGCAAACTTGATTACATATAATTATAAAAAGCTACAGATATATGCTCTTGCTGAATAGTTTCGTGAAATAAAAAGATTGATACGAGATTATTTCTTATCCTTATTCTCGACTAGCTTATAGCGAGAAGATATTGCTCCCGCCGATCCTGAGGCTATACCGGCGAAGAGATTCGTGAAGGGCATGGCACAATCATAGCAGATCGCTTTTCCATCAAAGTCCAGCCTGCAATCTTTGCAGATGGGCTTTCCACACATCTTGCATGTGTCGACAGCATCGACTTCAGGGTGCTTTTGACATTTCATAAAATCACCATTGTGTAATTGAACAACAAACGATTAATGATAATCGGCGTGAAGTTAAATACATTTAGGTTGCTTAAAATGGAAGAAAAAGAGGCTTACAGGGTCGCGGGTTTGCCGCAGCTTCCCATGCAGACATCGCATCCTTCGAGCTGATCTTCCTCCTGCCTGTGAAGCTCGCACAGCGAGCCGCTGGACTTCACGATGGCGCACACTGCGCAAATACCCGGGATCACATCTCTGGAGGATTTACCGTCGGCGATCTCCTTCGCGAGCAGCTTGATGGACTTCCTGACGTTCTTGTTCACCGGTATGCCCTTGCCGCGCTTGTCCTTCACGTATTGCGAAACGGCCGACTGGGTGATGCCCAGCCTTTCGGAGACTTCTTTCTGCGAGAGGCCAAGTTTTATCAGTTCCTTGGATAGCTCGGCGCGTATGGTCGGTATAACGTACCACACGATCAATTCACATGGAGGTTTCATAAGATCACGCCTTAAATAAACGATTGTTATATCCTTATAAATAGTTAACGTCGTTAAGTGGTTTCGTGACCAGACCATGCCTCTTAAATATCCAGGACCGGCGTGATGTCGCAACCCGTGCACGGTAGGCATCCCGTAAGAGCCTGTTCCGCGTGCAATCCATGCTTCTCCAGGATGCGGCGCGTCTCGATGGCTAATTTCAATAAGCGCTCGGCGCTGACCTTTTCGACGTACACCTCGCCGGCCCTGAGCGGGGGCGGGTTCACTTTACGCAGGATCGGTATGACGCCCTTGCCTGCCAGCATTTCGACGCCTTTTACGACAGTCTCGTCGCTCTCGCCCAAGCCTATTAAAATATTACTGAACACGTGTCCTTTGCCGTACAGCCTGACCGCATGCTCAAGCGACTTGATGATATATTCCTGTGATAAGCCAGGGCACACCTTCTTGAAGATCTCCGGATCGACGGTCTCGATGTTGTACTTGACCTCTGCCGTTCCCGCCTCTTTCAATAATTCGGAGGAGTTCTCCGTCGGATAGATGGACACGCCAATGGGCACATCATGCTTACCGAGTTCTTTCCTGATCGCTTTTACGACGCCCGCTATGCGCTCCGCCTCTTCCTGGGGCGTCTTCCAGACTCCGGATGTGATGGAGATTGCACTCAACGATGGATCCTTAAGTCCATGTCGGACCATTTCCAGTACCTCGTCCGTGGATTTTATCTTGCCCTGCAGCTTCGGCACGGAGCAGAACTTACAATCGAATACACAGCGCTCGCTGACCGTGATATAGACCTGTTTCGGGCAGTGCGTGATCGCTTCCTCCAGCGTACCGCGGGCAAATTCTCCGCTTTCGTCGCTAATGGTCACGTCCCGGCCTTTCAGCGACGCGCTGAATTTCGACTGCTTGCGCACGCCGAGCCTCACACGGTGCCCGCCAATGTTCACAAATATGGATTCCAGGCCCGCTCCGGGGCCTGCTGTGGCTCTGCTGATATACGGCTTGAAAGAGCTATCGACGACCACGCCGCCTGTCTCGATCAGCTCTGCCTTTTTCCTGACACTTGTTTCCATGCGGCATTCACATCCGTATTGTTATATGCATGAACTTATTAACGAAGATTTCGGTAATAAACATCACAATCGTTAAGTGTCCTTTTCACTATAAATAAATGATGATTTGAGAGGGCGGCCCTGTAGTACCTAATTAAGCAGGAATTCTTTTCTTAATATTCCCCTTATTCTCCGCCCTGTACATCCCGTAAATGATCAGCAATGCACCGACTAGCGTATAGATGGTCAGTGATTCGCCCAGCACGATCGATGCGAGCAGCACGCCGGATAGCGGCATGACATATATGAATAAAGCGACAGTAGAAGCTGGTAATTTTTCAAGCCCGTAATTGTATACCAGGAACGCGGCCAGCGAGCAGCAGATGGTCAAAAATCCCATGGCCATCCAGGTGGTGGTGTCGAACGTCAGCACCGATGCATGCGGAGAGACGAGGTAAAATGGTATGAGTTCCAGCGACGCGAAGAGGAACACGTAATTCAGGACGGTGAGGGCTGAATATTTCTCGTTCATTTTCTTGCCCAACACGGTATAAAGGGCCCAGAATATTGTGCCGGCCAGCGCAATGCCGTCGCCCACTAAATGCGGTGAGACCCCGAAATCGCCGTTAGTCGTGATCAGTGCAAGCCCCAAAAATGCCACAGCAGCGCCGATGATTTTATTGTTTGTCAGCTTTTCGCCGAACATCCCGATAGAGAGGAAAATGATCACGAACGTCGATAAATTAAATATTAGGGTGAAGTTGGTGGCAGTCGTGTAGTCGAGAGACCACACCTGCATGAAGAACGACAGTGAAATGCCGACGGTAGCCAGCATGATCATGTAAGGGATATCCTTCAGGTCGATGCGGAACGCGCCGGGGCCCTTCCATAAGAAAGTCGCCGCGATGAGCAGCGGCGTCGCCATAACGAACCGGAGCGTGGTGATCTCTATGGTGCTGAGCTGGCCGTACGCCTCCTTGATGGCTACGCCCGAGGCGCCCCAGAAAGCGTTGATAACGATAAGGCCTGCGATCAGCCATAACATGTCGTTTTTCGCTGCGACCGCATTTTTGTTTTCAAACACAAGGCTCACCCGTTACCGGTAAGAACTCACCTAAAGGCTTATGGAATAAATAATTTGCGTTCGGGCAAATGTTAAAAAAATAGTTTACAGGCGCAGTTTCTCTCTGCACCCGATCGTACGTGGATAATGTCCATACCTGTTTAAAAGTTGATGACCTTTGCAGGCTGTCCATTAAGATATTGAAATTTCGCAGTGCCGTGCTCGATGTAGAATATTTCGAACACGGGGTTGTCAGGAGCCTTATAGATGGACCGCACGAGATCGTTTTCATTTATGATCTTTTCCCTTATTGAGAAATCATCGCTGAACATCACCTCGCCGCTGATCCTGAGCGTGGTGACATAGTCCTTCGACGTCGTCGCCAGCTGCACGAACGGCGTGGCCTGCATTTGTTTATACATATCCTTGATGTTCGCGGTACAGAAGTATAGCTTTCCGCTGCTCTCGAGCATGAGCTGTACCGGCCGCACGCACGGCTTGCCATCGTCTACCGTCGCCAGGAAGCAGACGGGATTTTCCTTAATGAAACTACTGAAATCTTCCATTTTATCTATCCTCAATTTTATATCGCGGCTTATCCGAGATAATATTAGACGTCTAATAGTTAGACATCTAACTATTTAAGTTTAGCGCCGGGTGGTATATACGATAAAAAAACAAGTTAAAACATGGCGCAGCTGTGAATTTACAGATCCGCAGGGTCGGAGAATCGCTTTTCTATTTTCTTGAGCGCCTTCTCCAGCAGAGCCGATTCCTCATTCGTCAGATCGCCATAGACCAGTTCATTCATCTTTTTTGATATCTCAGCCATGGCAGGTTTCACGCGAAGGCCTTTTTCAGTCAGCCTGATATAAGTCATCCGGCTATCGCTGCCTCTTTTTTCCTTGACAACGTACCCCTCGTCAACGAGCCTGTCTACTAGAACAGTGACCGTAGGCTGAGTCCTGTGTATGTTTTCCGCGATCTCTTTCATAGTGCACGTCTCTTTCTTAAAGAGAATGTAGAAAATATCCCCGTGTGAGGGCGCGATTCCCATTATCTCGTGCTCCTGTAGCTCCCTGACAATGAACTTGCCGGATTTCTCGTGCACACGGCTTATGAGCGCTATGGCGTTTCCCTTTTTCATGCACGATATAGTTAGACCTCAAACTATTATTAACTATCTTTCTCCTGGTAAAATCATCCATTACTCAAGCATGCTTTAATAAATTACACATGAGAGGAAGTGTATATAAAAAAATATACGGCCGACACGCTTTGCCGTGTCCTGCCGAAATCGTCGTTTATTTATCGCAGCAGCCTGGCTGTGTATTTTTAGCGGTGGCTGCAATCGTCCCTTTATGCAATGCGTTCCCGCCTTGGCCATTCACGTATTCATTGACGACCGCTTCGGCCACCTTAGCTGCACATTCCCTTAGCTGCTCTTCGGGCGCTTCGTCCGGCGAGAAGGGCAGGGAAGTTTTGTAGATCGTATCCGCAAGGACGATCTCGGGCTTAAGCCCCGGTAACGCGCCTTTCATCATCCGGGAGGAGCAGGAAAGGAAGCAGCCTTCGATGGCGATGGCCTTATCGGCCCTCCTGACCAGGTTCCTTTGCCCCGAATCTTTCGTAAAGGCGCTGCCCAGGCATATGCGGGCAGTACTTTCACGTGCCAGCTTATATGTCACGAGATTTGCCGCCATCCGGGCTATTTCACCTTTCGAGCAGGCGCCCTCGCATGCAATAACTGCTATTTTCGGCGGCGTAGTCGAGTGCTTTTCGACGTATTTCTCACAAGCCGGACAGGATCCTTCCTCTTTTTCTATATTGACTGTTTCATAAGCCATATGATCACTCCATGCCAGCCTATTGCCTCTTAACTACATGAACTATGGAACCGGATATCAAGAATGATCGAATATGATAAATATATTTATCAAGCAAAGGTTCTCTGTTTTACTATGCGATACGTTCGTTGCTGCCCCGCCGATTGTGCCGTGAGAAGCGATTGGGAAAAGGAGCTTCACGAAGAGATGGATTATTTTAATACTCAGGAATTTCGCGAAGCGAATACGATCCTAAAACTACTGAGCCATCCCTCGAGGCTGAAAATAGTGATGCTCCTGTTAAATAGAGACCATTGTGTATGCGAGATCATATATGAGTTGAAAGAGAGGCAAAATCTGATCTCATACAACCTGGGGATCTTAAAAAGATACAAGCTGATCGACTCCTATTACCGCTCAAAGCATAAATTTTACAAGTTGAACGATAATGCGGTTAAAACGATCAGCTTAATCAGATCTTCTATCATCGAAAAAAATAGTTGATGCCTGACGTGAAATGACCGCCATCTGGCGAACGATCGTACTGGCAGTCCCGCTCGTACTCACCTGGATGGTAAAGCCAGTCCGAAAAAAATAGGGGCAGGCTAAGGGAAAGATAAAATATCTAACAGCGGAAATAATTAAGTGGAACATTATGGACAAGCAGATAACGATTCTCGGCTTTGCCGGCAGCTTACGAAAGGGCTCTTACAATAAGGCGATATTGCGCGCGGCCCTGGAATTATCGCCGGAGAACGTGAAACTAGAGATATTTGATCTTGAAGGCATCCCGCCATATAACCAGGACCTCGATAACGACATGCCTGCCAGAGTCAGGGAGTTCAAGCAAAAGATCAAGGCGGCCGACGCCATATTGATCGCAACGCCCGAGTATAATTATTCTATGCCCGGCGTGCTCAAGAATGCCATCGACTGGGCTTCGCGGCCTCCGGGAAATAATTCGTTCGACGGCAAGCCCGTAGCCATCATGAGCGCATCCGTCGCCATGCTGGCCGGCTCGCGGGCGCAGTACCATCTAAGGCAGTCATGCGTCTATCTCAACATGTACCCGGTCAACAGGCCTGAGGTCATGGTGCCGCAGGCACAGGACAAGGTCGACGCAAATGGCAATGTGACGGACGAAAAGACCAGGCAAAAAATAAAAGAATTACTGGAAAGCCTGGCCGCATGGACAATACGTCTACAAAAGTGACATGATTCAGTATTTTAATAATTGTACAAGTGCGGCCTATACGATTATTATTCTATTGCCGGCAACATTACGACAAAACGGCTGCCCTGGCTACGGTCGCCGGATACACGGTCCTCGACCCAGACCCTACCGCTATAGCTGTCCACCAGCGTCTTGACCAGGTACAAGCCAATGCCGCTCCCTTTGGCCTTCGTGTTCCCGCGAAGGTGCCTGTTAAATACCTTGACCTTCAGCTCGTCCGGAATTCCGGGCCCGTTGTCCTCTACTGCGACATGGTAAAAAATTCGGCCATCCTCATACACTTTTCTTAATGATATATCGATGACCGGGGCCACCTGTGTATGCTTGATCGCATTGTTCACGAGGTTAGAGAAAACGTCGTATAGCAGCTCATTTGCCATCACAGGATATCCAGTGATGGGCGTATAATGAATAGTATTTTCCTTACCGCTGGTGCGCAAATAATTTTTCTGGACTTCCGCCAGTATTTGCCCGAGATCCATGGCCTGTCCATGTAATTCGCCAGACTTTACTCTCTGGAGCTTTCTCACGTTATCGATCAGCCGGGAGCTTCCCTCCAGCGCGCCCAGGGACTTGGTGATGATCAGCCGGCCGTTTTCATCCAGGTCCAGCGTGTCGAGAGCCAGCTCCAGGAAACCCATGCCGACCTGGTTCAGGTTGTTAATGTCATGGCCCATCAGGTCAACATACAATTCTGCCTGGTCTTTCGCAGATCCCAGCTCGAGCTCGATCTTCTTACGACTGGTGATATCTTCCGCTATACCTGCTATCCGGAACATCTTTCCGCCCTTATCTCGTACAGCATACGCTTTTGCGAATATCCAGCGCAAATCTCCGTCGGGCCTTGTGATACGAAATTCCACGGTGTAAAGATCGGGAGTGTCCGACTGCTTTATCCGGTCAATAACGGCCCGTATGGCCGCCCTGTCTTCGATAGCGATCGCAAGAGTCCATGAAAGTGGGGCGTCGTAAACGCTTTTAAGCGAGCGGCCCCAGACTTGCTCATATGCAGGGCTTACGTAGACCGTTTGATCCCAGTCGTTCGTGAAGATGAAGAATACCTCGTTGATATTTTCCGCAAGCTGTCGGAACCGCCCCTCGCTTTCGCGTAGCATCTCCTCGACCTTCTTGCGCTCAGTGATATCCCTGACAAAAGAACAATTATATTCATTGCCCTCGTAGACAAGATAGTTAACTGAGATCTCGGCAGGGAACATGCTGCCGTCCTTTTTCCTGAGCGAAGCCTCGAAGTTGAAAGAGCCTCGCTCCTTGATATCATTCCAGTGTTCGCCCCAGTTACTTTCATTGAAATATGGGTTAGTATCGAATGTTTTCAGGGAGAGCATTTCTTCGCGCGTATAACCGAACGACCTGCATGCCGCCTCATTGACATTGGTGATCCTGCCATCGGGCGAAACCCAGATCAGCATCTCGGCTGCCTTTTCGATCGAGAACTGAATAAGCTTCACAGCCCTATCGGCTGCCTTTTTCTCGGTGATATCCTGCAGGATCACCAGCTTTTTGTCCTCTATTGTAGTGCCGGTGAATTCTATGTGTCGTATGGAGCCGTCCTTGCACGTTACTGCCGCTTCCATGGGCCCAAAATCTTTAACCCCTGTGACAGCTGTTTTAATGCTTTTAGTCCATGCGGCCTTTATCTCCCGCCGATATACGGGATCGGGATAAGCTAATTTCCACCAGTGCTTTAAGTCAGGTATATCCTCCCTGGTATAGCCAAAAGTCCTGATAAATTTCTCATTCAGGTATGTGATATTATCGTCAGCGTCATTGATCGCCATGGGAATAGGTGAAAATTCCACCAGGTGCCTGAACCTCTCCTCGCTCTTCTGCAGCGCATCTTCCGCCAGCTTGTGCTCCGTGATGTCACGGTCCATGCCTCGATAGCCGATAAAAACGCCCTGATCATCGTAAATCGGCGTACCACTTGTTTCAACAACAACTATGCCGCCATCTTTTTTTATCAGGGCATTCTCCAGAAGGTAAAAGTCGTCTTGCCGCCGAAAGATAGGGTAAAATAGCTCACGGACCCTTATAGATTCATCGGGAGACATGAGGTCAAAAGGAGTCCTTCCCAGGATCTCGTCCGGCGTATAGCCGAGCAGCTTGCATACGCGAGGGCTGGCGTACGTGTACACACAATTTTCGTCCACTTCCCACACCCAGTCGTTGATATGCTCTACAAGGTTCTGGAATTTTTTTTCGGTATCCATTTGTCTGCCATCTGCCATACGGGATAAGTGAGATTTATGGAGTGCCTCTCTCGGTTTATCCTGATCTCGGATACTCATCCTGTAGCATGCCCCCATGCGTTAATTTTATAGATTCTACACGAGAATATAAAAAGTTTCGGATGAAAGACAAGCCATAAATATAGTTTAGTAATTAAGCTGTTACTCGCGGATTAAGTGAAAAATATGGATCAGGCGACATAACGCATTGGAAACCTGATCGAGTAATGAAAATTGTTAAAAAGTATAACAATGAAAAATGATCAAAGAATGGACCGCAGCCCTTTCTTCATGTCGAGCCGTACATCGGTGGCTGGAATATTATCGATAGCATCGATGGCCATCCCGATGACCTTTTTATCCTTCAGCTTGAGCGCATCGACCATCGGCCCGATCGTAGCCGGGTCCTGTATTTGAGCAAGCGCCAGGACAACGTTATTTAATACGCTCGTATTGCCATCTTTTTCCAGTATCCTGACCAATGCTTCCTTCGCCCGCCCGCTCTCGATGCTACCCGCAGATACCGGCACGAAACTGCCTAATGACAGGGCTGCAGACTTACGAACTTCTGCATCCGTATCATCAAGTGCTTTCGTCAGCGCAACGATCGCGCTCACGTCACCGGTGCGGCCGTGAGGCTCCAGCGCCATCGCCGCCGCCCTCCTGACCTCGACCGTCTCATCGCTGATCGCAAGGATCAGCTTCGGAATGGAACTCGCGCTATCCAGGTTAGCGAGCACCTGTACGGATCTCGCCCTGCTTTCAGGGTCTTTACCGAGCATTTTGTTGAAAAATCCGGGCATATGTAAAGGTAAATGGTCGCTCGGAAAATAAAAATCTACCGGATAAAGAAGTGAGTTCAGCCACAAAGGTGTTGCCCTGAGATTTGACTAGTAGGATTCGTTCATGAAAAGGCATATATGCCTTAAAATATCGAATAAAAAAAAGTAACTTGGACTCATAGCCGAATCTCTTTGTTTAACCCGAGATATAAAAACCAAAATAGCCCGGTAATAAAAAGTTACTCTTCTTTGCCGATGAACATATCACGATTCCTGTCGAATGTGGACTTACACGCATTCGAACAGAAATGATACGTTTTTCCTTTAAATGTCTCGGTAGCCTTGGGTTTGTCGACGTTCATTTTACATACAGGATCTTTTTCCATTGCGATCACTACGTATCCAGTTGTGGCGACGCAATTAAAAAGCTACATACGGATCATAGCGATGGCTGGTGCAAACGACCCGATGAAATCACGCCATTTAAAAAATGACTAAATATACGATCGCGTGTGTAAATAGGGCTTAACGTATGGCCATATACCGTAATTTTGTGAAAATTTAAGATATGGGCAAAATCGACCACATTGCCAGCTTTAAATATACATCCGGGCCAAGTATGTATTGCAACCATACACAATCGAATTCAAGTACCACTAGGTGGGAGCGACTCACTCCCATCTACTGCCTCCGATACATACCATAAAAGTGGTATATGATCGTTTGGAATCTTTTTTCAATCGATAGCCATAGCCAATATACTTGACCGTGTATCCGAATAAATAACAACACCGAATGTTTGGTTAAAAATATGTAAAGTTCAATTGTTTCTTTATTATCAACGTTCAGCCGCCGGATACCGGCGGGAATATGGCGATCTCGTCCCCTGCCTTAATGCGCGAAGATACCCCACCCTGGCCTTTAATGGTTTTACCGTTCAGCAGGATATTCACATAGGGCTTGAGCTCCCGTTCGTTCAGCATGATCGGGCCCATGCCCGGGTACGCAGCGATCAGGGATGACACGACATCCTTCACGGTGTTGCCCTTTACGTCTACTTCGACTTCTTTATTCTTCGTGACCTCGCGGAAGTTCGCGAATAGCTTGACCTTTAGTTTAGTCATCTTATTCCTCCGATGATTCAGTGACTCTTACCACATGCCTTACATTCCGGGTTCTTCTTGATGGCGATCTCGTGGAAGTCCATATACTCGCCATCGTAGATGAGAAGCCGGTTCTCCAGCGTCTTGCCGATGCCCAGTATGACTTTGACCGCTTCGGTCACCTGCAATGTCCCGAGCACGCCGGGCGTTGCGCCGAGGATCGGAAAAACTTCCTTAGGCGGCGCGTGCGGGAATATACATTCGAGACACGGTGTCTTTCCCGGGACGATCGTCGTGATCCGCCCCTCCAGGCCCCAGACCGAGGCGTGGACGAACGGTATCTTATGCTTCAGTGCCGCCTTATTCAGTAAATACCGGGTAGGAAAATTATCCATGGCGTCGATGATGATGTCATGGCCCTTCGTCAGCTCGTAAACATTATTTTCGTCGATTTTACCCTGGAATGTTTCTGATTTCGATCTGAGGATTGATCTGCGTGAGCTTCTCATAGCCACTTTTTACCTTGATGGCTCCAACGTCCCTGTCCCAGTGCAGTATCTGCCGGTTCAGGTTGCTCAGGTCGACGACATCCAGGTCTGCGATGGTGATGTGGCCAAAGCCCGCCACGGCCAGGTAAGTCGAAACAGGGCTTCCCAGGCCGCCCACACCGGCGACGAATACTCTCGTATTTTTTAGTTTTTTCTGCCCTTCCTCACCAAACCCTTTGATCATCATCTGGCGGTTATACCTTTTCAGGTCGTATTCCGTCAGCCCCTTCTGCGCTGTCTTTCCATTTACAGTGACAGCGACTTCTTTTTGCGCCATGATAACTGAATTAACTATTGTTAAGTATATAATCCTTGAGAATCGGGCAATGTAATAAAATGACTGTGTAATGGCAAATTACGTTAAAAAATATTATAATGAGGCTTTTCAAGGTGAACCTTTTCGATAAAGCGATAATCGAAGATCTCATCCTCCGATATCAGGCGATCAATGTACCCGAGGTCTTTCAGCACCTTCACAAAGCGCATGGTGGATTGGACATACTCCTTTGAGAGAGCGGCGCAGTACTTCGGCGAGATCTGATAGGCGGCTTCCACGGATTCCAGGTCCACGATACCAGTTAGCATTGAGACGATCCCGGCTGCACAATGCGGGTCGAGCCGGATAAAATTACTCGCCCTCTCATGCTGTTCCAGGAATTTTTCGATGATTTCAGGATACTGCGTCAGCTCATTCCTGACGACGATGCCGTAGCTTGGATTATTAGGCCAAAGCTTGTGGGGAGGGATCACGATCCTGGCTCCCGCATATTTTTTAGCTGCGACCGCCAGAGGAGGCGTCCCCACGGCACCCTCTATTTCTTTATCCGTCATCGCCCCCAGCACGAAGTCGGCCCACGCATAATTTTTAACATCGATGGACAGCTCTAGCTTTCCGATGAGATCTTTAATGATGACGTCGTGGATCGAGCCCTTTGGCGGAGTACCGATCGTTTTCCCGACAAATTGCTCCAGCACTTTTTTCACGTCGCCCAACTCGTCAAATGATTTATAGCCCGGCTGTCCGATCATGACCGTCCCCTCGACGTGGCCGCCAGCGATGCATTTCAGAGGCAGCCCCCGCGCAATTCCAATAATTGCAGGCGGCAGCCCGATATAGCCGAGATCGATCTCCTTATTCTCGAAAGCCCTCACCATATCCGGTCCTGAAGCGAATAGCTTCCACGTGACATCCAGCCCGGCTTTCTGAAGCCAGTCCGTCCCCTCAAGAATAAAAGATGTGTGGTAGAACGTAGACAGGTGTCCGATGGAAATAGAACTGGTCATCAATAGAAATAGTGACGTTGAAAAATATATAACTCCCCATCGAGACAGATATTGGAATTAAAAAAACAAAACAAAAAGTTAATTATTTTCTATATCTACCGGCACTCTTCATCAATACAGCCCAATATCTTCACACCGTTCTCATCGACGTCGATCTTGATCATGGTCTGTACGTTATAGCCCATGTCCTTGATGATCTTCTTACCCTCGCCACGCTCGATCACGACGATAATATCCTCTATGGATGCGCCGGCCTTTTCCAGCGCCCATATCACGGCTTTCATTGTGCCACCCGTACTGATCACATCATCGATAATAAGCACACGGTCGCCTTTGTTAATCCCATTCAGGTACAATTCGCCCTTCGAATATCCGGTCGCCTGGTGCACCGCGATCTCTCCGGGGAGCTCGTACTTTCTCTTCCGGATGATAATAAATGGTATATCCGTGATCGTCGAGAGCGCGGCGCCCAGCGGCAGCCCCATGGCCTCGATGGTCACGATCTTATCGACGTCCAGGTTGGCGTTCTTCACGATGCAAGCGATGACCTCCCTCAGGAGCTCGGGCTTGACCACGGGTACGCCATCCGATATCGGATGAATGAAATAGTTATAGGAGCCACGCTTAACGATCGGCGCAGTTCTCATTGTTTCCCTTAGATTCTTCAGCATCACACCACGTCCACAACGCCCTTCAAGTCTGATACGAATGCCGCTATGACATCCGAGGTCACGTGAGGCATGACCACCATGCGCAGCGCTTCCGGCCTGGAAGTCGTAGACACATACCAGCCCATATCACATAAGCGTTTCCGCACACTTTGGGCATCCTTCAGCTTAAATGTAGTGATATTCATCACCGGCTTAATGACTGGCTCGAGACCGAGGCTTTTAAGCTCGGTGTAAAGCATCTCGGTGTTCTCCATGCACTGCGACACGACCCTCTGGTACCCTTCTTTACCCATGTAGCGCATGACCGCATAGGTGGCCGCTGTCGCAGCGCCACTCCTTGTGCCCGCCAGGGACCACTGGACCTGAGACGTAAGATATTGCGCGTTTATCTCCATCATTTTCATATCGCTTTCATTGCGATAGAGAAGACCACCCGACGGGATAGTGCTCATGCCCATCTTGTGCGGGTCGATCGCGATCGACTTGACAGCGGGCACCTCGAAGTCGAACGGATATTTCTTTTCGAGGAACGGTATCACGAAGCCGCCGAAGGCGGCGTCCACGTGCAGATACACATTCGAGTCCTGCGCGAGCCTGCCGATCTCTTCGATGGGATCGACCTGGCCGAACTCCGTCGTGCCGGCGACCGCCACGAGGGCGATGGTATCCTTATCGATGAGGCAGGCCATCGCCCGGGGATCGGCCCGTAGGGCATCATCCAGCGGGGCGCGTCGGATCTTAACGCCAAGAAGTTGAGCAGCCTTATCAAAAGAATAATGTGCCGATTCCGGGACGACGATGTTCGCCTTCGCGGGGTCGGTTTTTTTTAAGAGCCGGGCGGTGCGGAGGGCCTGTATATTGCTCTCCGTGCCCCCGGTGCTGATGTAGCCCGAAGCTGCGGGATTATGCAACAGCTCGCCCATCATACGGATGCAGTTACGCTCAAGCACTGCGGTCCCGGGAAAAAGCTTGGGATCGCCCAGGTTGGAACGTATGAACTGCAAATGCGCCTTCACCGCTATTGGGTGAGGGGCCGTGCACATGGAGCTCAGCACTCGCGAATACGGAACATTCTTACTCGCGGCTTCGTCCAGTTCTTTTAGTATGGTATCTTCTTCGGCCCCTCTTTCTTCCACCTTATCACTTCACTCGTTCATCCTTTTTCTGGCGGCATCCAGGATGAGCCCGTGCTCCGTCCTGGCGACCATCTCCCTGACCGCCTCGACCGCATCAATATTGGCAGAGATGCTGGTAATGCCCATGGCGACCAGCTTCTTGGCCACGTCCGGCCTGCTTCCCGCCTGCCCGCAGATGCTGGTCACGACGCCGGCCTTGTTGCACTCGCCGATCACGTACTCGATCAGCTTCATGACCGCCGGATGCAGCTCATTGTACAGTGGCGCAACAAGCTCGTTGTTCCTGTCAACGGCCAGCGTATATTGTGTCAGGTCGTTCGTGCCGAACGATACGAAATCGATGCCCTCCTTAATAAACTCATCGATGATGAGCGCTGCTGCCGGGATCTCGACCATGATGCCCACGTCGACCTTTTCCAGATCGATCCCGCACTCGACCATGAGCTCCTTTGCCTTCTTCAGCTCGCGGGGGTGCTGCACCAGCGGCAGCATGATGCCGATGTTGTCATAGCCCATGTCGTAGAGCTTCTTGAAGGCGGCCATCTCTAGCTTAAAGTGCTCCGTCTCTTTTAGATCACGGCGTATTCCGCGGTTACCAAGCATCGGATTGTGCTCGAAAGGCTCGCCTTCGCCGCCCTTCATGGCCCTGAACTCGTCCGTCGGCGCATCGATCGTCCTGACCCACACGGGCCTGGGGAAGAAAGCGTCGGCCACTGTGCGTATTCCCTTGACGAGCTCGTTAACGTATTCTTCGGAGCGCCCGCTCTGGATGTACATCTGCGGGTGCGTATTAAGGCCGAGGATCATATGCTCTATTCTCAATAAACCGACGCCGTCCGCCATTGTCGCCTTCGCGCGTTCCGTCGCTTCAGGTATCGAGATGTTGACCTTGACTTCTGTCGCGGTGATGGGCTTGGTGACCGCAATGGACCTGACGACAGTTCCTTCTTCGGACGCCTTTGGCTCGGCTTTCTTCACTGCACCGAGTATGACGTGGCCCTTCTCGCCGTCCACGGTGATGACGGCACCGTCCTGCAATATCTTGGTAGCCTCTCTCGTGCCGACCACTGCAGGCGTGCCCAGCTCACGCGATACGATCGCCGCGTGGCAGGTCAATCCGCCCTCGTCGGTCACGATGGCCGCAGATCTCTTCATTGCGGGCACCATGTCCGGGGTGGTCATCCTGGTCACTAGAATATCGCCCTCTAGCACCCGGTCGAGCTCGCCCATATTAACCACGATCTTGACCTTGCCGCTTGCCACTCCCGGGGAAGCGCCCAGGCCCTCGAGTATGATCTCGCCCGAGGCGATGCCGCCCTTGATCTCGCGCTTCTGGATCGTCGTAATAGGCCTGGCCTGTAGCAGGTATATTTCGCCATCTTTAGTGGCCCACTCTATGTCCATGGGCTTTCCGTAATGGTCAAACACGAGCTGGCCAAGCTGTGACAGCTTGATGATGAGCGCATCCGGCATGACCTGTATGTTCTTCTTGTTATCGGGCACGTCTATCTTCGTGGTCTTGCGTGTCTTTTTATCTCGGATGAACATGAGCTGCTTCGTGGCGATCTTTTTCTGCTTGATCGTGTCGTCCTTATTATCGATGATATAGGTGTCCGGCGATACGGTGCCTGATACGACCGCTTCTCCCAGCCCCCATGCTGCCTCGATGATCGTGACATTCTCGCCGGTGGTCGGGTGCGAGGTGAACATGACGCCCGCCTCGTCCGCGTCGACCATCTTTTGTACGACTACGGCGATGTCTACCTTCTCGTGCGGGAAGTTTTGCTTCACGCGATAATAAATTGCTCTCCCGCCATATAGTGAAGCCCAGCAGCCCTGGACCGCCTTTACGAGGTCGTCGGCGCCCTTGACGTTGAGGTATGTCTCCTGCTGGCCGGCAAAGCTCGCCTCAGGCAGGTCTTCTGCGGTCGCGCTGGAGCGCGCGGCCACGTATATCTCGCCGCCTTCGCGCTTACATAAAGTAGCATAATAATCCCGGATGGCCTTCTCGATGTTCTGGGGCATGGTCGAGTCTCTGATGAGCTTCTTTGCTACCTCGGCGGCCTTGTCAAGTGCTTTAGCATCGTCCACGTCGATCTTCAGGCTTTCGAACAGCTGGTCCATGATGCCCGACAGTTCCAGGTATTCCCTGAATGCCTGTGCAGTCACAACGAATCCCCTGGGGACTGGCAGTTCCGATGCGATCATTTCTCCAAGGCTTGCGCCTTTACCTCCCACGATGGGGATGTCCGTGTTCCGGACGTCTTCCAGCCAAACGACTAACCTGTTAGAGGGCATGTGTACTTCTCCTGCACGAATTTTATTTATTGACATGGTCATTTCTCCAGAAAGCGTATCGCTTTCTTTCGTTTCTTATCGTAATTTTGTACGGCCGCGTCCACGATGGACGTGATCTTGTCCTGTGGCACGCCGATCTCGGCACCCACGCGGATAAAATAGGGATAATCGATCGCGTTGTTCATGGACCTGAAAGATTTTACCGCTTCCATTAACGTGGCGACGCCTGAGAACTTGTGTATGAAAGCCAGTGTCGGCGTGACGCGGCCGTTCTCGATCCGGGAGATCGTTTCGCGGCGCAGCTGCATGATCTGGCTCATCTCTTCCTGGGTGATGTCCATACGGCTTCTATACGATTGTATGACCGCACCCCTGTCGGGCGTGTTCACGATGTCGCCTGAAATGGCTTTTGCGGTGTCCAGGACCCAGTTCGGCGCGTACATGATATCCTCGATAAATTCTCGATGTTACATGTTACGTAACATCTTCAACAGATAATAATAGGGCTTCAAGCATATTTAACAATTATGTGACATCATATGTAACATGCAAGCGAAATATATATAATCGGTCTTGTGACTGTAAAGGTCACATCAGTTAAAAAGACGTGTCAGCAGCGGTATTTTAACGTTGAAGCGCTTGTCGAGTACCGCCAGAGTGCACCACGGGACCAGGTTTACCAGCGGTATAAGGTCCGTGCCGCTCATGCCTAGCCACTTAGTCGCGGGCACCTTCATGTACGAGAGGAACGCAGCCTCTACTATCGTGATAGCGGCATCATAGCCGACCGCGACCGGCGCCAGGCCGATAAAAAACAGCAGGTCGGCCGGTATGTCATCTACAAAGTCTATGAGCAGCGCTAATACAAGCACGGCGATATTCTGGAATATTGAGAAAGCTGGTGCGTTCGGTACTTCTAGCACTTCTACGGTCTGGCTCATGATCAAAAGGACGTTTAACGGCAATGGCATAAATATTTTCAGTTTATTAAGTCTCTAAGCTTTGAGCCTTAAAAAATCCAAAGGCTTATGAACTTGGAGTTTCATTAATCAACACATTTATCAATACCTGTTAGGTGGAATCATCGTGAAAGTCCTTATAACCGATCCGATCTCTGAGGAAGGCATTAAGATCCTTAAGGCTGAGCCCGGCGTGCATGTTGACGTCGAGACTAAGCTGACAAAAGAAGCGCTCATCGAAAAAATAGCTGATTATGACGCGCTCGTCATCAGAAGCGAGACCCAGGTGACCAAAGAGGTCATCGACGCGGCAAAGCACTTAAAGATCATCGCCAGGGCCGGCGTGGGCATCGATAACGTCGATGTGCCTGCGGCTACGCAGAAAGGCATTATAGTGGCGAACGCCCCCGAAGGCAACATGATCGCCGCTTGCGAGCACACGATCGCAATGATGTTCGCGCTCTCGCGCAACATCCCGCAGGCAAATGCCTCGCTTAAGGGAGGCAAGTGGGAGCGCAGCAAGTTCATGGGCGTCGAAGTCCTCGGGAAGACTCTCGGTGTCGTGGGCATGGGCCGCATCGGCGGCGAAGTGACCAAGCGCGCCAGGTGCATGGGCATGGAAGTGCTCGCGTACGATCCGTTCACCACGCCTGAGAGGGCAAAGGATCTGGGCGCGAAGCTCACCACGCTCGACGATATTTACGAGCATTCCGATTATATTACTGTTCATACGCCTCTGATCCCTAGCACGAGGCATATGATCTCCACCGCCCAGTTCGCGAAGATGAAGAAGGGCGTGCGGATGATCAACTGCGCCAGAGGCGGCATCATCGACGAGCAGGCAATGGCGGAAGCCATTAAGAGCGGACATGTGGCCGGAGCCGCACTGGACGTGTTCGAGAAAGAGCCGCCCGTGGGGAACCCGCTGCTGGAGCTTGACCAGGTCATCGTTACGCCGCACCTGGGCGCTTCCACCAAGGAAGCCCAGATCAGCGTCGCCGTCATCGTCGCCGAGCAGGTCGTCAACGTATTCAAGGGCCTGCCCGTCACTACGGCCCTGAACATACCTATCATGAATGCCGAGGCCATGGAGAAGATCAAGCCGTACCTGCCCCTTGCTGAGAGCCTGGGGAAGTTCACGGCGCAGATCCTGGATGGTCAGGTAAAGGAGATCGATATCGTCTACAGCGGGGAGATCTCGCAGAAGAACACTTCGCTCATCACCATCGCCGCGGTAAAGGGACTGATGGACGTGAAGATGGGCGAGCTCGTGAACTACGTCAACGCCCAGTCTTTAGCCAAGGAAAGGGGCATTAAGGTCGTAGAGTCCAAGTCGGGAGAATCGGGCGACTACACGAACCTGGTCACCGTTACGGTGAAGACCGACAAGGCCGAGCGCAAGGTCGCCGGCACCATCTTCGGCAAGGACGATGCGAGGATCGTCGGCATCGACGGATACCGCATGGATGCGGTACCGGCAGGCTACATGCTCGTCACGATGCACAAGGACAGGCCGGGCGTGATCGGTAACGTCGGCATGATCCTGGGCAAGAATGACATCAACATTGCCGCCATGACCGTTGGCCGCGAAGAGGCGCGTGGCGAGGCGATCATGATCCTGAACGTTGACGACGAGGTCAAGCAGAACGTGCTCAAGGAAATGATCGAAAAGGCGGGTCTGTATGATGCCCGCACAGTGAAGCTGTAAAACAAGAATGCATGAGGATAAAAGCTTATTTTTATCTTCATGCCATCGATTTTTTTAATTCAATTTGTTCAGGAATTCTTTGAGATTTTTATCCCCGGATTCCGTTCCGATCTCCTCGGCTTTCATGCTGAGTAGCCCGCGGGGCTTTTTTCCGCTCTTACGCTCCATTTTGGCAAAGCTTGAGCCTATGGTCGTCTGGTATGTGCAAAAGAACGCGACCTCGGGCAGCTGGCCTTTATTTTTCGATAAAAACCTGCCCGCGGGGAACGCCGGGGAATATAGCCAGATCGGCGTGCCGACGATGACAATATCATACTCGCCCACAGGCACATCGCCGCCGAGTACGGGTAAACGCTTGACATCGCATTTAAGCATCCCGGCCATTCTCTCGGCAAGCTTCCGCGTCGTGCCGGTCAAAGAATAATAAACAATTAACGCTTTCATAGCTAGTTCTCCTGAATATTTTCATCTTTCAGATTACGGTCATTTTATGATCCCCGAGAAATACATGACCTCCCACGCCTCGTAGAGGGCGGAGATCGCCAGTAGCAATGCCACGACAAGCAATAGCTTACCGTTATCGACGATCGATCTGGCGTAGGCTTTTAGCCGATCGTCGGTGTCAAAAGCCTGAGGCTTGACCAGCGCCTTGATCTGCCTCACGCATGCGAAGATGGCGACTACATAGGCTTCGCCTTCGAGAAGCAATGTAAGATAATGAGGTAAGGCCCTCCCCAGAGGATATATCCCTTCCATGGGTACCACGAGCATGATGCCCCACATGAGCGACCGCACAAAGCCCATGAAAAGAGCCCATGGCGGAAAGATGAGCGAAGGAATAGTGATCTCGACGAGAGTACCCAGTAATAGATTAGTAACGAAAGTGACTGCCGCTGCATATGGCACGCTGGCCGAATGGTATGCGTTGCCCACGGACGATAATGGCCCGCTGTTAAGCCCTGCGCCGGCCAGCGTGAACAGCGAGCTCTGGATCTGCGGATCCGCAAGCGCGATCAACGCCCCGATCAGGACCAGCCCAAAATAGAATGCGTTCGTAGCAAGGAATAGCTTCCAGTCCTTTTTAAAAATCGCGCGAATATCAGATATGATCTTCACATTATCATCCCAACAGATCAATCACAATATGTTAATTATTTCTAACACATTGTTGTGTATTTATAACATATAAATGTTTCTTTCGTACGATCAGCGACATGATAGAAAGTTATTAATATGTTGTATGTTAGAAAAATATAACATAAAGTTATAATTTGTTAACATTATGTGATGGAAAAATGGTGGCATGAACGATGAAGTCGGAATCAATGAAATACGTACTATGGCTGGGCTCTGCGATCGTGTTTGTAACGCTAGCGATCATCTTCTTCATGAACAGCATCAATCTCTTTGTCCTCGCGGCTTTTGTCTTCGGCATTATCCTGGTCATAGGCACTTTAACGAGGTATGCAGGATGGGGCTGTGAGGCGACCGATGAGCGTCTGAAAAAGATCGTCGCGTACTCAATGATGAACTCCTGGGTCTCATGTATATCGCTGCTCTGGACACTGATGCTGATCTACTACTTCAAATGGTCATACCCGCTAAGCGGCATACAGGTCATAAGCCTGACGATCTTCATGATGCTGCTCATCTTCTACGGCTGGTACGTCTACTACTCATTCAAAGGGGACGTGGAATGAAAACGCGCATCAAGGAATACCGGGCAAAGTACGACCTCACGCAGGAGGACCTGGCGAACCGCGTGGGCGTGCGCCGAGAGACCATCGTGTTCCTCGAAAAAGGTAAATATAACCCGTCCCTCAAGCTGGCCCACGATGTGGCAGCCGTGCTCAACGCGAAGATCGATGATCTTTTCATATTCGATGAAGAGGAAAGCGATATCGTCAAAGAAGAATGATACAGCCTGGAGCTTATGTCTCCACTCAAGAGCGCTTCCTGGTCGATCTTAAGATCGGTAATACCAAGGAGAGTATCTTTATCTTATTAAGGCGCATATAAATACACCGATTTCACGAGGACAAGCGTATGTCAGTCACAGCCAGGGACAATGCAGTATTCGAGGCGGGGATCAAGCTCGGCGCGCTGTATCACCAGTTCGTCGGCTCGCCCGTGAACCTAAAAACGGCGGAAAGCCTGGAAAAGGCCATATCGCAAAGCATCTCAGTGCAGCCATACGTGAAGCACATCACGGTCAAGCTCAATCGAAAGATGATCGAGGAGAACCTGAGCGCTTACGGCTATACGGAGCTAAAGGGGCCTATGCTGGACGTCGACGCTGTCATCAAGTATGAGAAGTACGAGGTTGCTGTCGGCATTTCTTTTAAGGACGGCTACCCGCTGATGTTCATCAAAGATATTAGGGAGGTATAAGATGAAATTTGTAGAAAGATTGACCGGCATACTGGTAAAGCCGGGAGAAACGATGAAGGATATCATAAAGGAGCCGCGCATTGAGGAAGCGCTGGTCATCGTCGGCATATATGCGATCTTATCCATGCTAAGCGCGTACGTCGCGTCAACGCACATTAATTATATCTACGATATTCCGGGCACGGACGCGATGTCAGGCTTACGGTCAATCATGACGATCGTGACGCTGGTCTTCGGCTTGATCATGCCGTTCATCTCCTGGATGATCATATCAGGGATCTTACACCTGTTCAGCATGGCGTTCGGCGGCAGCGGTAAATTTTATCCGCCCATCGTCACGGGCATCGGCTATTCGGATATCGTTAAGATCTTCGCAGTCATCATCGCGATCGTGCTCCTTACGCAGACGCCGGTGATCACGATGGAAATATCGTCTTCTACGAACCTGTCAAACATCTCGAGCATGACAAAGGACCTGTATTCAAGCCCGTTCTATATCTTAAGCCAGATTGTCGTGCTGTGTGGGCCTGTTATGGTCTTCATACCTGGGCGCGCTGGCCATAAAAGAGGGAGAGAAGCTGACGATGACGCAGGCATTGATGGTCGTGGGCATACCTCTGGTATTATACGTAATTGTTTCCTACGGCTCGATGATACTCGGCTATTTGTAAACAGATAAAGGCCATCGACCGGTGGCCTGTTATTTTTTTAAGGACGATAGCTTAATAGCCCACGTCGTCACATGATACTTTTATGAGCGCCGGACTTTCGCATCAAGACATGAAAAAGCATCTCGACGAGATCAGCGAACAGCATTCGAAAGAGGATACCATCACGATTGTCTCTGCTTTGTTGAAGGACGAGTACGAAAGGCTGGACGATGCAATGGGCAAGGCCAGGACAGCTTATTTAAAGATTAATATCGACGATCCTTCGCTGCAGGATGAGATCGCTGACCTTCGCCTCGACGCGGTAGAATCGTACCACAGGGCCTACGCGATAGAATCGTTCTTAGCTGAGCTGGACGTGGACGTGACAGCCATGATGCCTAAGTATAAGGGAACCTTTGAGGTATCTTCAGCGAATGAAAAGAGCTGGGACCTTACTGCGGTCAGCATAAAAGAGAACGCAATGCGAACGCTGGGCGGCCACTGCAACGTGGTGGGCGATATCATCGTGCTCGACCGGCTTTTATATGATCGCACGTACCTGGCGTCGGTCATGAAACTCTCCGACGACTACAAACCCGGCGACATGCCCGCGAGCATAGAGTTCGATTTCTATACCGTGGTGTTCGACGAAGAGATCACCGCCACCGTAAAGATGAGCATACCAGCGGTCTAATGATAAAGGATGACCGCTCGATAAAGAGACGGTCGATCTTTAATTATTATACGAAAGTGACATCACACCATAACGTAGATGTCGTCACCCTCGACTTTCACGTCGTACTTTTTTAAGGGATCGTCCGCGACCGCCAGCGGCTTACCGGTGACCATGTCGAACTTGGAGCCGTGCTGAGGGCAAGTGATGACGCTGCCTTCGATGGTGCCGTTCGAGAGGCGGTAGGCCATGTGCGGGCACTCGTCCATGAACGCATGGAATGCGCCGCCTATGTTCACGAGCGCCACGTTCTGGTGGATCGATGGCACGTATACCGACTTTATATTTCCCGGCTGCACGTCGTTTTTCTTAAAGAGCTTGATATATTCTGCCATGTGATATCACCTAAGGTTTGAACCTGTTCAGCAATAAAGAATTGGACACGACTGATACGGAACTAAACGCCATTGCCGCGGCCGCGATGATCGGGTTCAGCTGAATATGGAACCACGGGTACAGGATGCCGGCGGCTATTGGGATGCCGATGATGTTATAGACGAATGCCCAGAACAAGTTCATCCGGATCGTCCTGATGGTGGCCTTGCTCAATCGTATGGCCGTGACGACGCTGCGCAGGTCGCCCCTCATGAGCGTGATATCCGCCGACTCGATGGCAATGTCGGTGCCGGTGCCGATGGCGATCCCGGTGTTCGCCTGCGCCAGCGCCGGCGCGTCGTTGATGCCGTCGCCGACCATGGCCACGTTCTTGCCTTCCGCCTGTAGTTTCTTAACCTCGATCGCCTTATCCTGCGGCAGCACTTCGGCGAGAACACGGTCGATGCCTACCTGTTTCGCTATTGCTTCAGCCGTGCGGCGATTATCGCCGGTGACCATGATCGCCTCGATGCCGAGCTGCTTAAATGCGGCGATGGCCTCGACAGAGCCCTCCTTGATCGTATCGGCAACGGCTATGACGCCGGCAGGCTTCTCGTCGATGGCCACATACATGGGAGTCTTGCCCTCCAGGGATAGCCGCTCGAAGTCATTTTTCATGTCCCCCAAAGGAACGTCTAGATCCTCCATCAGCTTCGAGTTCCCGATCATCACGATACGGCCGTCGATTTCCGCGACGATGCCCTTGCCGGGCAGCGCGTCGAACTTGGTAGCGGCGGATAAAGGCACCGCACGGTCTTTAGCCCCGATGACGATGGCCGACCCCAGCGGATGCTCAGAGGTCTGCTCGGCCGACGCGGCGAAATGTATGATCTCCTCCTGCGTGAAGCCCGGCAGGGCGACCACGTCCACGAGCGAGGGCGCGCCCCTGGTGATGGTGCCGGTCTTATCCAGCACGATCGTATTCACCTTGTAGGCGTTCTCAAGGCTCTCGCCGCCCTTGATCAAAATACCGTTCTCCGCGCCCTTGCCCGTGCCCACCATGATCGCCGTCGGCGTTGCCAGGCCCATGGCACAGGGGCATGCGATGATCAGCACGGAAATGAAATTCAATAGAGCCATGATAAATGCGGGCTGCGGCCCGAGGAAGTACCAGGCCAGGAATGTCAGGATCGCTAAGCCGATGACGATCGGCACGAATACGGCGGCCACCTGGTCGGCAAGCCTCTGTATGGGCGCCTTGGTACCCTGCGCTTCCTCGACCATTTTTATGATTTGCGACAGGACCGTGTCGCGGCCGACCTTGGTCGCCTTGAACCTGAACGAGCCTGTCTTGTTTATGGTGGCCCCGATCACGCTGTCACCCGCTTTTTTGGATGCTGGTATCGGCTCGCCGCTGATCATGGACTCGTCTACGGACGAGTAGCCTTCTGTAACGACGCCGTCCACCGGTATCTTTTCGCCAGGCCTGACGACGATGATATCGTCGACCCTGACGTCCTCGACGGGCAGGTCCTCCTCGTGGCCTTCCCGGACAACCCGTGCAGTCTTTGCCCTCAGGCCCGTCAATCTGCGGATCGCCTCCGAGGTCTGCCCTTTGGCGCGGGCTTCCAGCAGCCTGCCCAGTAAGATCAGCGCGATGATCATGGTGGACGTATCGTAGTATGTGTTCGGCATCTCGCCGCCGACCATGACAAGCGTCGGGAAGAAAGTCGCCACTACACTATAAAAATAAGCGGCGCTCGTGCCGACCGCGATGAGTACGTTCATGTCTGCGGTGCCGTGCTTCAGCGCGGCATAGGCGCCTTTGTAGAATCGCCAGCCGACCCAGAACTGGACGGGCGTAGCCAGTATGAATGAGAGGTACATTATTTCTTCGCGCGACAACGACGATACGACGGGGATGTAGCTCCCCAGGAACATGATCGCCATGATGGCCGCTGCGATGACTGCGCTGATCGCGAACTTGAGCTTGAGGTCGTCCATATCGCGCTTTCTCGCGCTACGCTCGCGGTCGACGGGCTCGCCTTCAGCCTTCGTTTCAGGCACCTGATAGCCGGCGTCCTTGATGGCCCGGATGATGTCAGAAAGAGAGACCTGTGCCGGGCTATACCGGATGGTGACACGCTCGGTGGCCAGGTTCACCGAGGCGTTTATGACCCCGTCCATGTGGTTCAGCGTGTCCTCGATGAGCTTGACGCAGGAAGCACAGGTCATTCCCAGCACAGGTAAAGTGACGCTCTCGACTTCGACGCCATAGCCCGCATCTTTAATAGATGCGGCGACATCATCGACTGTGACCTTCGAAGGATCATAGGTAAAAGTAGCCACTTCTGTTGCGAGGTTCACGTTCGCGTCGACAACTCCCTTCGTGCCGCGGACTGCATTTTCAACACGTGAAACACAGCTCGCACAGGTCATGCCTGTGACCTTGAGCTGTGATTTTTTCATACCAGGCGGAAGTTCAGCTATAGTATTCACCTACATGCCATTGGTCTCGTTTTTATATAAACTTGCAGCTATAGGCCAAGGTGCGTCTTTTGAAAGATCTGGGCACATTTCTCGCTACAAAAGTACCGGTACCTTTTTTCGCCCAGCTTAAAGACCACGATGGCGCGGTCGGTCTGCACGTCTTTGCCGCAGACGGGGTCCTTCTCGATCATACTTTTTACAATCATTTATCGGTATATATTCCATTCACGAGCTTTAGGCGCAGTCGAACATTTTATAATCGAAGTTCCATAGTATCTATGATGAATAAGCTGGCAAACTCTCAGAGCAGCTACTTAAAAAGGGCTGCGGACGAGCCGATTGACTGGTATCCATGGTGCGACGAGGCGTTTGAGCACGCGCGTATGGAAGACAAGCCCATACTACTGTCCATAGGGGCGGTATGGTGTCACTGGTGCCATGTGATGGCTCGCGAGAGCTGGCGGGATCCGGAGACCGCGAGTATCGTGAACTCGCGGTACATTGCCATTAAGGTTGACAGGGATGAGCGCCCCGACCTGGATAAGGCATACCAGGAGGCCGTCAGCGCGCTCACGGGGCAGGGAGGCTGGCCACTGACTGTTTTCTTGACGCCGGATAAGCGGCCTTTCTATGGCGGCACGTACTTCCCCGCGAAACAGGGGCATGGGTATCCGGCGCTAAAGAGCGTGCTAGCGTCGGTCAGCGAAGCATACAATAATGACAAAGGGGCCGTGCAAAAGATCGTCGGCGACCTCTCGCACGTGATGGAGCACGTATCCATCGGTAAAAGCCCGGTGAACGATATCATGCTGGACGATGCCGTGGGACAGATCGCATCGCGCTTCGACATGGTGAACGGCGGCTTCGGAGGTGCGCCCAAGTTCCCGTTTTCCGAAGCGCTTTTGCTCATGCTGCAAACGTATGAGGAAACGAATAATGAGGAGCTATGGCACATCGTGGACGTCACGCTCAGGCACATGGCCGCCGGAGGATTTTACGACCAGGTCGGGGGCGGCTTTCACCGCTACTCAACTGACGCAGGCTGGAAGGTGCCGCATTTCGAGAAGATGCTCAACGACAATGCGCTGTTGCTAATGGCTTATCTGGAGGCGTACAAGCGATCGGGCGCGCAATATTTCCGGCAGACAGCCAATGAGATATTAGGCTTCGTGCTCGGGCGCATGGCACGTTCGCCGGCAGGCTTTAACTCAAGCGTGGATGCGGACCTGCATGGCGAAGAAGGAGGGTATTTCACCTGGACCGAGGCGGAGATCCGGAGCTTGCTTGGGGATAGGGCAGGGCTGTTCCTGCAGGCATATCAAGCTCAAGAAACGGGCAACATGGACGTTCCAGGCAAGAATGTGCTTTACGTCCCGGGAGAGAGCGATAAATCCAGGTTTGCCATAGAAAAAAAGATACTTCTTGAGGCAAGGGAGAAGCGTGAGATGCCGTTCGTGGATACTTCCATCCACGCAAGCTGGAATTCACTGATGGCCTCCTCGCTGGTCGAGGCGTACAACGTATTGGGTGATGCCCGCAGTCTGGACTATGCTGTGAAGACCATGGACTTCATGATGAAGGACATGTACAAAAACGGTACGCTCTATCGGATATACACAGATAAGCCTTCTGTGGACGGCTTTTTAGATGACTATGCCTGCACCATCGAGGCACTGCTCGGATTGTTCAACGTCTCCGGGGACCTGAAATACCTGGACTACGCCGTGAAGCTGACGGAGCACTGTGATGTGAAGTTTTATGACAGGGATAACGGCGGATATTTCTACGTGCAGGAAAAGGACCGGACCCCGATGACCATGGATAGGCCGTCGTCGGATTTTTCAGTGCCGGGCTCAAACCCGCAAATGGCGCTGAACCTCATGAAGCTGTACCACTTTACTGGTGAGGACCGCTACATGGATAGGGCGAATGAAGTGCTGGAGACGTTCTCCGTCGCCGCCCAGGCGTACCCGATCGGCAACGCCACATATTACCAGGCGGTCGACTACTACCTGAACCCGCCGCTACAGGCGGTCATCCTGGCCGACCCGGAGGATAGCGCAAAGCTATCCGGGCTGATCAACGGCCGCGTGATCAAGCGTGTCGTGCTAATGGATAGTGGAAATAGTAGATCGCCTCTGTTCGAGGGCAAGGAACGTATGGATGGAAAGCCGACGGTCTACTTCTGTCGCGAAGGCACGTGCACCGTG
Source organism: uncultured Methanocellaceae archaeon (assembly GCA_963780665.1). Classification (GTDB taxonomy): domain Archaea; phylum Halobacteriota; class Methanocellia; order Methanocellales; family Methanocellaceae; genus Methanocella. Next base: position 89,020 of record CAWACJ010000010.1, read on the forward strand.
CCGCTGAACGATATCGAAAAGATCGAGGACTACCTGAAAATCACTCATTAAGACACTAAGTTTTAAGAAGGCACTACCCACAAAGATGATAAAGACACTATACGGTTTTACACAAAGACACGAAGACACGAGGACACTATTCGGTTCAGGATAAGCCTCCGGCGGCCTAGAGACTAAATTTTTATTATATAAGCCTCCGGCGGCCTGGAGACTAAAATTTTGATTACTTTTAGCTTGATTATATAACTTGGAAAACCTATGCATCGCCCGGCCGCCGGAGGCTTTAACTAAACTATATGGTGTCTTCGTGTCCTCGTGTCTTTGTGTAAAACCGTATAGTGTCTTAATTTTCTTTGTGAATAGTGCCTTCTTCAAACTTAGAGTCTTTGACACCGTAGCACCGGGATTCCATGGCCATGGCGACGTTGTCGGCCCTTCTGGATAAAGAATACAGCAGCGGCACGGCGATGGAGATAACGCCCTTGAATGCCTTGACAGGACTGCCATAGCTTACGCCCCTGGCCTCCTGCGCCATCTTCACGGATGCATACTCTTCGACGATGGCCGGCATGAATGCGATGGCGAGCATCATCATCGTGGAGATGTCCCTACCGAAGCTCGTGTGGAAGACGTGGTCCACCGGCCTTAAAAATCGCCGTATTGCGACTGCGAACTCTGTCTCAGAAGTCGTAGCGGTGACGGCGGATCCTGCCAGGTAAAGAAGCATGATCCTGGCCGCGGACACAATGGCGACACGGGCACTATCCTGCGACAGGCTAAAGATCCAGAGCTTCGCGATCGGCACGCTGCCGCCGGCCAGGATCGACTGCGCTGCACATATAAAAATAATGAACGGCAGGGCAGGCGCGAACATCCTCCACATTTTAGCCACGTTTGCCTTCGCGATGAGAACGAATAATAGCAGCGCCACAGCGGGAGCCGGCAGCCACTGCGCCGGGACCAAGACCACGAGAAGGCTGAACGCGGCCAGCCCGATGATCTTAAGCTCAGCAATGATCTTCATTCTGGCACATCCTGCGGATCCCATCCGCCAGCTTCTCCAGGCTCAGGTCTTCGACCTGTACGCCCTGTCTTCTTAGTTCACGCGCCACTTTCAGCTGATAGGGCAGCGCGAGCCCCATTGATTCCAGGCATTTAAGCGAGGCCAGCTCTTGAGGCTGGCAATCGGCAGCCATGCTGCCGCCGTCCACGATGATGATGCGGCGGCATACGTCCAGGATATGCGTCAGATCGTGTGACGCGACGACAATGGTCATGCCCTCGCGGTTAAGCTGTGACAGGAGCTTCATGACCCTTCTCCTCCCGGGGGCGTCCAGGCCCGCCGTAGGCTCATCAAGGAACAGGTATTTTGGCCCTGTAATAATGATACCCGCAAGTGCCGCCAATCTTTTTTGCCCCTGGCTTAATTCCTGGGGAGAAATGCCCGATAGCTCTTTGTCGAGCCCCACGGTCTCGAGTGCCAGATCCACCCGGCCTTGTATTTGTTTTTCGTCCATCCCCCTGTTGAGCAGCCCGAATGCCACGTCGTCATATAGCGTGTGCCCGAATAGCGCGCGCTCGGGGAACTGTATGGCCAGAGCAATAAGGCTGCGTGAGGCGGCTGCATCCTTACCGTCGATGGTAACCTTTCCCATTGAGGGCTTCATCAGCCCTGACATGCAGTGTAGTAGAGAGGATTTACCTGAGCCGTTCCTGCCGGCAATGACCGTGAGCTCGTTCTCCGTGATGGAAAGCGAAACGTCCCGAAGCGCCCAGGTTTCGTCAGGCTCGCCTTTTCGATAAAGATGTCCCACGCCCGTCAGCGATATTGGCAAGGAGCATTCACCCCGGCAATATGGAAATTTTCCACGCCTTTATCTTTCAGCGCACTTGATAATAAAATACGGAACGGCATCTCTAAGCCCGCCTCCCTCAACAGGGTCTCGCTTGAGAACACGGCTTCCGGCGTACCGTCCAGTATAATGCGGCCACCGTGCAATACGATGATCCGGTCAGCCAGCAGCGCCTCTTCCATGTCGTGAGTGACCACGGCAATGCCCATGCCATTGTTCTTTAGTTTCTGCATGACGCCGCGTACAGCTTCGATGCCATCGCCGTCCAGGAAAGCCGTGGGCTCGTCGAAAATGACGTGGCTCGGCCTCATCGCAAGTACTCCGGCAATGGCGACAAGCTGCTTCTGTCCTCCCGAGAGACTGTGCGTCGCCCTCCCCGAAAGGCTCTCGATGCCGAGGCTGCGCAAAGATCCGGTTGCTCTCGCCATGGCTTCAGCTGAAGAAAGCCCCAGGTTCAACGGGCCGAACATGACGTCATCGACGACGCGCCTCGATAAGATCTGATCGTCGGGGTTCTGGAATACTATACCTGCGGCCTTTCGGGCAGCATAGATATCTTCTTTTGTGTTGATGCCGTCGACAAAACAATCACCCTCATCCGGCACGATCAGGCCATTGATCAGATGCGCAAGCGTACTTTTTCCCGATGCGTTGGGGCCGATAATGGCGACATGATCGCCATTTTTTATCGTGAGAGACATATCACGGATCGCAGGCCTGCCGCCATACGAATATGATACGTGCCTCAGTTCGATCAACGTGAGCCCTCTGGCTTGCCTTTGTTCATTCTTTTTGCGAGGAGAGCCGCAACGATGATCTTTATGACGTCACCCGGCAGGAAAGGCAACGCGCCCACGATCAGGGCCTGTACGATGTCCCAGCGCATAATGACGGTAAGCCATGCGGCTCCGCAGGCGTATAATGCCAGGGTTCCCGCCGCCATTGACATGCAGTACCATAAAAAGCCGGGGCTCTTTTTTCGCTCCACTATAAAACCGACGATGATCGCGCACACAACGAAGCCGACCAGATAGCCTCCTGTGGAACCGGCGAGCACGCCGAGGCCGGATCTGCCTCCGGAAAATACGGGCAGGCCGACAAAGCCCAACAAAAGGTAAACGATCATTGACAGCGCCCCGAAGTAAGCGCCAAGCAGCGCACCTGCCAGTATGACGAAGAATGTCTGGAGCGTCAGCGGAACGTATGGCAGCGGGATGGTCACCCAGGCGGCCACGGCCGTAAGCGCGGCAAATAGCGACGCATAGACCAGCTTTCTAACATAACTATCGTTCAGGGGCATCGTCAACCTCAAAAAATAGAGGGTTTACATTTATTTAAAGGTTGCCAGAGCATTCACGGGTGAGCATGCGCTTTATATGCTCGAAGGTGCGTGCAGTCCCCGGATACGATCCTCCGGGACGAGCCGTCCGGCAATTTCACGATCAGCGACCCGTCATCGCCCACGTCCTCGGCGATCCCCCGGATCACTTCACTCTGGTAGGTGACCTCGACGGGCCTGCCCAGCGTATCCGAATACCGGCGCCAGCTCCATAAAATGGGAGTGAAGCCCTCCTCTTTAAACGTGATATAGTCCTCTTCTAGTATTTCCAGCAGCGACTGCGTGAACTCCACCCGGTTGATGTCCCTGCCCAGCTCAGCTTTCACGGTGGTAGCCGTATCCAGCGGGACCTCGTTATTCAGGTTCACGCCAATCCCCAGGATGATAAAATTAACGACGTCGGTCTCTGCGCTCATCTCCGTGAGTATGCCGCAGATCTTCTTACCGTTCAAGAGGACATCGTTCGGCCACTTGATCACGGCTTCGAGGCCGATGCCCCGGAGCGCCTTGGTCACCGAGACCGCGGCCAGCAGTGTGATGCTCGATGCATGCATCGGATCGATCTTCGGCTTCAATATGAGTGACATCCACAGGCCGCCGGGCTTCGCGACGTACTTGCGGCCCAGCCTGCCTTTGCCACGGGACTGGGTCTCCGCGATCACCACGGTACCCTCCTGGGCACCCCTTTCCGCCATCTGCTTAGCGACAGTATTGGTCGAGCTAGTGTTATCAAGATGAGCGACCTTTTTGCCGAGGAGCTTCGATTGAAGGCCGTACTTCACCTCGAACGGGTATAGCTTATCGGGCACGCTCACGAGCTTATAGCCGTGGCTCTGCTGGGAATCGATGCCATAGCCCTCATCGATGAGCGTATGTATCTGCTTCCACACGGCGGCCCTCGATACGCCCAGGCGTTCGGCTAAGGCCTCGCCCGAGATATAATCGCCCACTTCCCTGAGCGCCAGCAGTATCTCTTCCCTCGACATTCCATATGTGAGTGGATGTATACTTTCATAAACCTTTTGAATTTTAAAAAAGCATAGTGTGGGGCGGGCGGTGTAAGCCCGGCCCCAATGCCAGTTTACAGCAGTTTCGAAGTGCGCTGCGCATTCCGTGAGGGTCCAGAGGTGGGCCGGCAAAGGCTGGCCACATTAGGACACTCGATCAGTTCTTCATTATGGGTCGAAGAATGACGGGACCGAGAACGCCGGGACCGCGAATGGCGGGCACTCGACTTGTGCTCCTACAAAGTCCGGCGCGACGAAACCTGGTGCAGCCGGAGTGCCGAGTGCGATGGTCGCTGCTATGTTGGGCGGAGTTAGCACTACATTATTCGCCGTGATCGTGTTCACATTTCCCACCGGTGGGCATATCTCAACGATCGATGGCGTGGACACGGCCTGCGCGGTTATGGGCGAGAACGGTGCCTGGAAGACGATCGTCGACACACCTGGCGCTACGTTAGGCCCTATAACAGCGCCTGCAGGTAGCGCGCACGCTAGTAGAAAGACACTGGCTACTGCCAATGCTATTAAAAGTTTTACCCTCATATCAATACCCTCCTTTATTTAAGAAATACTCTACACGCCAGAATAAAAAGTTTATACGGGGTAAGTGCATATTTTTAACGGTTAAACCCTTAATTAAGCATAAATATGGCCATAAGAAAAACTATAAGCCGGGTAAGCAGAAGGCCGGCTTATTCGATCGGTTTCGGCAGAACCATGCCGCCATGCGGTGACACGAGCACCCTGGCGTCGGGGCCAAGCTTCTTTAAAGCCGCACCCAAAGCCTCTTCCGGCGTTTTCGCGGGGATCAGGAACATCTTGCGGACCGTCTCATCAGGTATGTCCGACACCAGGTAGATGTCGCACTTCATGGCCGTTTTCGCGATCACGGAGGCTTTGTGGCCTCCAAGCTCGAAGTGCTCGTCCATGCGCCGGGCCTGTGCCTCGATAGATGTCGCCTCATCCACCCAGCACGCGAAGACGTCGTTGCCCAGGCATTCGGTACATTGTGCCACCAGGATCATGGCGCCGCCGGCCTTTACGGCGTGCTTGGCATTGTCCATTGCCTTTTGCGCCTGGTACATGTTTATGTCCTTTGGATAACCGCCAGCGCTCACGAGAACGATGTCCGCCTTCGGGATCTCGACGCGATACATGCGGTCGACCAGCTTAACGCCCTCGCGGTGTGCTTTCATTACGTCGCCAGCGACTACGGTCACGATCTCCTTTTTACTGTTCAGCACGACGTCCAGTAAAAAGTCTACCTTCATCATGCCGGGGACCTGGTCGATCTCCTCGCGGATCGGGCTGTCCAGCCTGCCCGTTTCCGCCTTCGGGCTGGTCATCATCTCATGGTTGATCCGGATCGTCTCCAGGCTGGCGCAGCCGGGTAATATCGCCTTGGCCCCGCCCGAGTATCCCGCGAAATAGTGGTACTCCGTGTTGCCCGTGCACACGACGGCGTCGGCTTCCACGACTTCCCTGAATATCTCGATCCGGTGGCCGAAGGTGGAGGTGCCAATGTGTTTGCAGTCGGACGGATCGTCGTCGATGCATCGTACTCGGCCATAGGAGACGCCCAGGAGCGTCTTCTTCTCTTCCTCGGACGTCTTGCGGTGTGTGCCCAGTGCTACGATGACGGTGATGTTTTCGTCTGGCACGCCGCCGGCGTTTATCTCGTCAAGTAATAACGGTAAAAATTTATATGACGGGCAGGGGCGGGTGACGTCGCTTATGATGACAACGACCTTCATGCCCTTTTTCAGCTTTTCTCGAAGCGGCTTCGAGCCTATGGGGTTCGCCAGCGCTCGTTTTATCTCGGCCTGCTCGTCCTTCGCGCCGGCCATCTCGTTGGGCAGCAGCGTGCCCGCATAGTTACGATCGGGCACCTCGACCTGGAAATGCCCTTTCCCGTATTTCAAGTCAATGAGCGTCATGACCAGTATCCTGTATGAATACAAGCAGATAACACTTACGATTTTCCCCGATCTTTTAATGAAATTTTATAAAGATCATATAAATATCTTTAAAGTAAGCGGTCGTTGATCATAAAAGAATAAAGTACGTGGTGGAACGTATGGAAAGGCCAAAATTATTGTCGACAAGTAAGCCTGACGAGACATTTGCGGGCTACACCTATCATTTAGACGGCGAGCTCGTGCCGGCGCTGACTGTGGACCTACTTGAGGGACAGACGATCTATTATGAGCATCATATTTTGCTCTGGAAAAACCCGGGGATCATCATTAAGATCAGGCCAATGAAAGGCGCGCTTAAACGTATGATAGCAGGAATGCAGATATTCGTCACGGAGGCTTCGGGACCCGGCCAGATCGCATTCAGCCGTGATGGCGCAGGACACGTATTCGGGGTTCACCTGAAACAAGGCGAGGGATTACATGTGCGCGAACATCAATTTTTAGCGGCCACGGGAAATGTGGACTATTCATACGAGCGAATGAAGGGCGTGTCGAACATGCTCTTCGGCGGAACCGGGTTTTTCATCGACAAGTTCAATGTCGTCAGCGGAGATGGCATACTGTGGCTTCATGGCTATGGAAATGTATTTGAAAAGGTCCTGGGCCCGGGCGAGCAGATCGACATCGAGCCCGGCGGATGGCTGTACAAAGACCCGAGCGTGCAGCTGGAAACGAAAATCCAGACGCTTTCGACAGGGTTTTTAGCCGGGATGAACCTGGTCATGAACCGCTTCACCGGCCCGGGAAGGGTTGGGATCCAGTCCATGTACTTGCACATGCCATCTACTGAATAACCCAATAATAGCCAGGGCCCGTTTATATATCAGGGACCATCGTCGGTATTGGCGGCGGCGTTGCGTGAGGCCGCCGGCTTTCCTGCGAAGAGCCTGATGGAGTGATTATCGGGATCGCCGGGGGCAACGGAGGAGTAGGTAAGGGGGCCTGGACAGCAGGAGCGGGGGCCTCAGAATGAGCCGGGTTTATTATTGGCGCTGCCGGCGGCGTCGAAATTGGTTGTGCCGCCGGAGAGACTGATGCCGCGGGAATAACCAGGTTCATCGTCGGTGATACCGGCTGCGCGGGTAATGACTGTATGTACACTTGTGCTTGAGACCGGGGTGTCTGCTGGGAATATCCGGCCATACTACCGATCACGAGCACCACTAAACATAACACGCCTAAAAAGAAATAGAGTTTGTACTTCAAGAGCATCAGCTTCCATTAATTACCAATCGTATAATAGAGAATTAATTTGTTATAATATAAATATTACTATAAAATAAAAGCGGATGTGTTCCAGAGCATAGGATGATTATTATTTAAAATTTATAATATTTGGGCGAGGCCTTGACATTGAAAAAGCAGATAATGCTATGGGAGTATAAACAGCTCCCGCCACTACAATGTTATATTATTTTTTAGCCCTTGGACCAGTTCATCCACATTGCCCACGAACTCCAGGCCCGCATTTCTACCGGTGCCCGAGAAAATGAGGTCCCGGCCGCTCTTTTTCTTTTTGTAGAGATTTATGCCTATGCTGGAGTCGAGGGTTTCGTTCACCTTAGAGGTCATCTCGCCGAGAGAGGGTGCCGGGATATCCACGCCTTCCCGCCTGTCTGCGTCAATCTCCATGTAATATGCATGGTCCTCAAGCGCGATCTCGATCCGTTCAGAGGAAACCCGTAGCTTATCGACCTTCGCCCCGTCGTAAGTCGTAAACTTATAAAGATGGCCATGATACCACAGGCCGAAGATATAGCCCGTAAAGTAACTGCCGAGCCACGGGATCTTAGCGATGGACCCTGACAGCGATATGTCCTCCTCGCCAAAATGGTTGGTCTGCATCCAGATCCATGAGGATGGCATGGAAGCTCCCCAATCTTTCTCGATATAGCCTTTACCGCCGCTGAAATCTCTTTTATTCCCGTTGATGCAGAGATAGCCCTCGATATCGTGGTCAAAGCTTAGCACGCCATGATAGCATTCCATCAGGGGCACGAACCGGTACCAGCCCATGACACCAGGCGATAGCAGGCGAACAGGCCAGGGATGTATATCCTTGAGCCGCAGTTCGGCTTTGATGACATTCCGGCCGTCGTTTAGGTCCAGGCGAAGATCGTGGAGGCTAAAAAAGTTCTTACCGATGGAGACCTCGAACATTTTCTTATCGGCAGAAAAATCAGAAACAGGATACCTAAAATAATGCATCGTACGGGCTCTCGCATCTATGACCATGATGAAAGAATGGGAAATGGTCGGGTCTCCGGCAAGCGAAATGCCCGGTATGATCACGATAGCGTTATTTTCCGCATTATCCACCGATTTGAAGTACCAGCCCTCGAAATAGTCCTTTTTCTTACCTTCTCCCTGGAAGGCTTCGGGTCTCCATATATTGGCCATAAATACCATGAGCATATCCAGAATGATAGCCAACCTCAATAAATATCCCATAGAAGGCCGGCCGGATATTATACAGCTATTACAGCATCCGGAAAATGCCATACCGCCACATCAGCGACATGAGCGCCAGCCCGGAATTTCGATCATTTTTGCAGCCGTTACATTCCCATTTTTCCAGGGTTCATGATATTTTGCGGGTCGATTGCTCTTTTAATGGCCTTCATGACCTCGTAGCCTTTGCCATAGGACCGGCTCATGTATTTTCCCCTGATGACGCCGATGCCGTGCTCTGCGGAGAGCGTCCCGCCCAGGCTCAGGACAACGTCGTAGAGATCGTCCTTTACCGCATGGACCCGGTCCCACTCTTCCTGGCTGCGGATGTCGATCGCTATGCCCGTATGCAGGTCGCCGTCGCCGATGTGGCCGAAGGTGACGATCGTCAGGCCGTGCTTCTCGCCGATCTCCTGTATCTTTTTGAGCATGAAAGGGACCTTATTCATGGGTATACCGAGGTCTTCCGCTTCATAAATACTCACTTTTCCGGGCTCCAGCCTCATGATGACGACGCTCACCAGCCGCCTTGTCGCCCAGAGCTTATCCTCTTCCTCCCGGCCCCTCGCCACTTTAATACGGCCATTGCATTTTTCGCACGCACCGGAGACCATTTCGACCTGGCGGGCGACGCTCTCCGCATAGCCGTCAAGCTCGAAAAGTAGCATGGCTTCAGCATCGGGGAGACCCAGCCCTGGCTCGACCTTTTTTACTGCGCGAATGGCGCTTCCGTCAAGGATCTCCATTGCCGCAGGCGTCACACCGGAGGATATGATCGACACAGCTGCCCTGCCTGCATCCTCGATCTCGTCGAAATATGCCACCAGCATGGACCTGGATTCGGGCAGCGGGCGAACTTTGAGCCTTGCCTTCGTGATCACGCCCAGTGTGCCCTCGCTGCCGACGAACAGCCTCGTCAGGTCATAGCCGGCGGACATTTTAGGCGCCTTGCAGCCCGTGTTGATGATATCGCCGTTCGGCAGCACGACCTCAAGGCTCATGACATAATCCTTCACAGTGCCATACTTGACGGAGTGCATGCCGCTTCCGCCGTTCGAGATCAGGCCGCCTATGCTGCACATGTCGCTGCTGCCCGGATCAGGCGGGAAGAACAGTCCGTGTTTTGCAAGCTCTTCATTTAACTTTTTATGCACAAGGCCCGGCTCTACCACCACCTGGAGATTTTCTAGATCTAGCTCCAGAATGTGGTTCATCCGGGTCATGTCCAGCACGATTCCACCTTTAATGGGCACGGCGCCTCCCGTGAGCCCGCTCGCGGAGCCTCTGGGAATTATCGGGATGCCGCTCTCATTGGCAAGCTTCACTACCCGTGATATCTCTTCCGGGCTCTCCGGCCTCACTGCATAATCGGCATGTCCCCTGATGTACGATGCGTCAAACGAATAGCAATATAGCTCTCCCGGGTCACTGGTCGCCCTGTCACGGCCCGCGATACTTTGCAGTTTATCTATCATATGTCACTGTAAAAAGCCGGTAAGTTACCAGGCGATTATATATCAAGTATTTATAAAAAGATATATAAATAAATTATTATTAAAAATAGCCGGCTTATATCAGCGACATGAGCACGAGCTCTGAGATGTCGAGCACCTTTGCGCCTGCATCTTCCAGGTTCGCGTTGCACATGGGGCACGCCGTCACGATAAAATCGATGCCTGCCGGAGCTTCCAGCAGCCGCTTGGCGGCCACTTTGCGTGCCAGGTCCTTGTGGCCACGCCGCACGCCGCCTCCGCCTCCGCAGCACCGGGCATTCTGCCGGTACGAGGCCATTTCCACGAAATCGCATATCCTCTCTATGATGATGCGAGGCTCATTGTATACGCCCATGCAGCGGCCAAGGTGACAGGGATCGTGATACGAGACCTTATACGGCAGGCGCTTGAGCTCCATGCGGTCGATGTTCCGTGCCATGTACTGCGTGACATGAAGGACTTCTACACCATCCAGGCGGTACTCGCTTAAAGTCTTGTAGCAGCCTGCGCACCCGGTCACGATCGTCTTTGCGCCGCTCTTTTTTATTTGCTCGACATTGTGCTCCATCGACACAGCCTCGCCGCCCAGTCTCAGTAGCGGCGAGCCACAGCACTGCTCGTCCTCGAGGACCTTTATGCCGAAGCGGCTGAGTATCTTTAAGTTCGCGATCGCCGTCTCCTGCTGCCTGTACGATGAAAGGCAGCCAGCCCAGTAGATCACGTCCGCTTTTCCCTTAAGCTTCAGCTCGTCCGGCACCCAGGCGTTCCTGGCCGTCTTTTCTCCGAGCGAGTTGCCATGTTCGGTTATGTTGTCGAGTATGGCCTGATAATATTCCGGCGAGCAATTTTCCTTTATTAGCTGGGAGCGGGCCGTCTCCACCACGGCGTCCGGCTTTGCCCCGGACGGGCAGGTCGCCGAGCACATGCCGCAGGTCAGGCAGGTGTAAAATGAGGTCTTCATGGCCTCCGATGGCTTTTCTCCTTCGGCCAGCGCCCGTGCCAGCAGCATTCGTCCCCTGGCGTTCGTCGACTCCCAGCCCAGCTCCTCGTGAATAGGGCATATCGCCCGACAGCGGCCGCAGCGCGTGCATTTGATGATATCCTCGATGTGGTCCTGGATCATGTTCTCTACCTACATCCCCATTTTTCCCGGGTTCATGATATTCTGCGGGTCGATGGCGTGTTTTATGGTCTTCATGACGTCGTAGCCTTTTCCATGCGCTCTGGCCATATAGCTTCCCCTGATCACGCCGATGCCGTGCTCGCTGGGGATCGTGCCTCCGAGACTTAAAACGACGTCGTATATATCGTCCTTGACGGCGTGCACCTTTTTCCACTCCGCCTCGCTGCGCTGGTCGATGGCGATCCCCGTGTGCAGGTTGCCATCACCGATATGCCCATACGTTACCAGCGGCAGGTCATGCTTTTTGCTTATTTCCTGTATCTTTTTAAGCATGAACGGCACGTCCTTGATGGGCACGCCGATGTCCTCGGCTTCGTATATCCGCACTTTACCGGGGTTAAGCTTTGTGATCGCCACGCCGACTAGCCTACGGGCCGACCAGAGGCGCTCCTCCTCGCTCTTATCCTTCGCGACCCGCGTGTTTCCGCCGCACTTTGCGCAGATTTCACATACCAGCTGCGCTTCCCGGGCGACACTTTCCTTGTAGCCGTCCAGTTCATATAACAGCATGGCATTTACGTCGGATAAGCCCAGCGACGGGTCGATCTCCATGACGGCGCGTATGGCGCTGCCGTCCATGATCTCCATGGCCGCCGGTATCACGCCGCCTGAAAGCGTGCTCACGGCCGCCCTTCCCGCATCCTCGATGCTATCGAACGTGGCCATCAGGATCGACTTCGTTTCGGGGAGCGCATGGATCTTCAGCCTTGCCTTGGTGATGATCCCGAGCGTGCCCTCGCTGCCTATGAATAGATGAGTAAGATCGTACCCGGACGAAGACTTTAGCGCCTTACAGCCCGTGTTGATGATATCGCCGTTCGGCAATACCACCTCCAGGTCAAGCACATAGTCCTTTACCGTGCCGTACTTGACGCAGTGCATGCCGCTTCCGCCATTTGAGATCAGGCCGCCTACGGAGCACATGTCGCTGCTGCCGGGATCCGGCGGGAAGAAGAAGCCATGTTTGACGAGCTCGTTGTTCAGGTTCTTGTGGATGATCCCCGGCTCTATGAGCACCTGAAGGTTCTCGATCTCCAGCTCCAGGATGCGGTTCATGGCTGTCATGTCCATCACGATGCCGCCCTTTACCGGTACCGAGCCGCCCGTGAGCCCGCTGGCAGAGCCCCTGGGGACGATCGGCACGTTGTTTTTAGCGGCCAGCTTTACTATCTCCGATATTTCCTCGGCGCTGTTCGGCCGCACGACGTAGTCCGCCTTCCCGCGGATATACGACGAATCATATGAATAGCAATATAGCTCTGCGGGATCGCGCGAGGCCCTGTCCTTTCCCACTATGTTTTGAAGCTCCTCGAACAACATGATACCGGCCGTCAGGGTAAAAAGGAAAGCGCTTACGCTATTTTCCCGCCCGGCGACGGCATTCACCAAGGATGACACTACCGTGAATGTATATAAATAAATTGTCGATGGAGAAAAAAGTAACAATTCACGTTCCGGCGGCTGAAGTCTCCAAGCTTTAAGAAGACACTATCAACAAAAATACTTAAGACACCATACGGTTTCGCACAAAGGTCTTGAAGGTCACAAAGAACGCATTATTCGTTTACGGCGTTCACCAATGAGCTAAAAAAAATGCGGCCGTTAAGGCCGCATACTGACATTTTCGGTGAAGGACGCTTATTGTACCGACACGGTCTTCCCGTCCATGACGGCTTCCTCGGACACGTCCACCTGCTTGCTCGATCCGCCATACGTGATCTCGTATTTGGATGTCGGCGTGATGCTATACGAGTATCCGTCGCCCTTCATTGCCTCGGTCGGGTATGGCACCGTGATCGCGTAAGCACCGTTAGATGCCACGACGCTCTGCGTATAGTTGAATGCCCTGCCGCTGTCCGACTTGAGCGATACGGTCGCGTTCACCATGGTACCGTCCGGGGCACTGCCGGTGATCGTGGCGCCCTGGACCTTCTCGAACACTTTCACCTGCTTCTCGGGCGGCCTGGCGTCCCATACGAACGCATTATGGCTTTGCGATGCCCATGTGGGGTTTTGTACCGTCTGGTAAAACTGGTAGGCCTGATCATAGCTGGAGAACGTCTGCGACTCGTAATAATTGATGTAGCTGGAGGCTATGTTCGCATACTTGAACGTGACCGTGTAGTCTCCCGCCGAATCGTGCACCAGCCGGAAGTGGCTCATGCCGGCACCATCGCCGTAGTACAGCTTATAAGTCGTGGAATTGTAGAATTTACTGGAGTCTACAGGGGCATTAAAGTTGTTGCCTGTACCCAGATTGACGTTTGCGACAGAGTACCAGCCGTCGGTATCATTGATCCAGGCGGTCATCGCGTAGAACTTGCCGGTGGCCATCGCGTTGTCGATGACTACATAGCGCGATCCGAGCCAGTTCAGGTTGTCATAGGCGGCCGTCTCGTTCTGCGACGTGAAGAACTTGGAGGCGCCCATCGTGCCGTTGTTCTCGATGATGCCGGCCTGGAACGGGTTTGCGTTAGGGATCCTCTGCGCGATGTATGTGATCACATGGCCGTAATCCCACCAGCTCATGACGCCATAGGCGCTGGATGGATAGCTGAACCTCTCCCCCGATGCCGGCTGCGTGTACGTTCCGCTCGCATAGTTAAAAGCAGGCGAGATCGCACTACCCTGCGGGTCCGGAGTGCTATTCCTCATCCAGGTGAGCGCCTCGTACCACTCGTAGCCTATGCCCGGACCGTTCGCCGCCTGTATCGTGGTGATGGGGTTGCCCAGGGGCGCCTTGGGCCATATGCCCAGCGGTGTCACGGGAGCGGATGCCATCAGGATGAACAGAGCCGCTATAACCGTCAGCGCAGTGGTCTTGCCAGCGTTCTTTTTTATGAATGCCGGCAGGTCCCCCATGGATTTGACTTTCTTCTCTAAGCCGGTGCGGAACTTCTCCCCGCCGAAAGCATTGAATGCCTCAAGTGCGACGTATGCCGACAGCAGAGAAGCATTGATCGCAAAGTAATAGGTAAAGCGTATCTGCGTGAACGCAGCTGCGAACATCATCGCGTTCCAGACCAGGAACAGCAGCTCTGCCGGCCTGCGGCTCTTAAGGACGCGATACAGCAGTAGGAGTAAGCCTACGATGGCAAGGGGGAATCCCCATACGAAGTCATACCGGAAACGGTCCATCGAGAAGCTGCCCGAGTCGTCCAGGTATGTGGGCTTTGCTTCCGCAACGGTGAGCATTCCGCCGTTAGGCGTGAACACCTTGAAGCCCGAGATGACCAGACCATATACGGCAGGCACAGCCAGGGAAAGGACTAAGAGCCCGATAATGGCTATTCCGGCTAGCGTTACCGGGTATAATAGTTTTCCGACCTTATTTTTATTCAATACCCTTGAAATCGCATATAGCGCCCAGGCGCCGATCACGGCCATGCACATGAAGAGCGGCTGTGTGATCGAGTAGTACATCAGCTCCAGGTGTATATCCTGCAGCGAGTACGGCAGCACGAGTATGGCCGGCACCAGGTACAGGAGTGTCGCCACGATCAGCATCTGATCGAGCGGCTTGCCACTCAGGTGGTTGACCACGGCCTGTATAGCGAAGTAGACAAATATGACAAAGCCGATCATGAGCGCGCCTGGCCATTCAAGGATGTACAGGGCGTATGCTACGCCAGCGAGACAGGCTAGTGCCAGTGGCGTCTTGATCGCTTTTATGTCTTTGTTCTTTATCTGCTCGAGGCTCAGGTTCGATTTTTTCGCGGCGTCCAGCGCATATACAAGCAATGCGATGGTGAGCACGGAGAACAGGACTTCAGCTACGTGGTGGTCGACAAAGCCGAGCATCGATCTTCCGAGGAACTCGCCCGGCATGAACGCGAGGAAAAACGCTGCAAGCAGGCCGATATTCCTGCTAAACAGCTTTTTGCCTATGAGATAAGTCGGAATGGCGCACAGCGCACCGAGCACTGCGGGGGAATATGCCGCTACGGTGGCTATAAGCTCTGTACTGGGGTGCCCCAGGCCGGCCACGATGGAAGCGAATGCGATCATCAATGTGAAGAACGGCCCGAAATGGACGGGGCTCCCGAAGGGGAAATGCGTGAACGGGTCATACATTTCGCGGATGGGGAAATGGGCGATCGTGTTGAAGATCAGCCTCATCTGCTCGGGGGCGTCATCTGAAGCTACGTTCACGTAGCTGGCGCCGTTGATCCAGGGCCAGTTGGTGAACACGCTGCTATACGAAGGGACGATGCGGATGTACAGCATTACCAGGATGATCGCGAGGACGCCGATCGAATAGATCGAGACATATGATCGTAAAAGTTTTATGACGGGGTTTCCTGCTTTCTCGCCACTGGCCTTTTCCACAGCTACCGTTTGCTGAACGGTTATGTCCTGTACTTTTTGATCCGGTTCGGCATTTACCCGGGTCTTGACGGATTTATTCTTTTTCGAGCCATTTTTCGGCATCTATTCACATCTCCGGTATGAAATTAAAGAGAACTTTGCGATCGTAATATCAAAGTATAATACAAGTACTTTCGGCCTGTGATCGCGGATCAAGAGATCGACGGTCTTTGCGTTACGTACTTATTCATGCTCTAATGACCGTTTATTACAAGAACTTATTGGATAGCCAGGGCCAGGCTAATAAGCCGATGGTTTAATACGACCAATAAAAAGAATTACCGTATCCCTGTATCGATGTCCACGTCAACGATCGTGGTCTTACCGCCCTCGATGACGATCGTTTTCGGCAGTGGGCTCGCATGGCCTATGCCGGCATGGGGCGCGTCAAGTACGTAGGTGCCGGGCTCAAGCGATATGCTGTACATGCCGTGCAAGCCCGCGGCGCGTATGGGAACGTCGGCCACTTTTGTAGTGCCGTCGGCGGCATAGACGATCAGGCTACGGCTCGTGAAGACTTCCGGCGGTGGCGCAGTAGGCGAAACGCCGATGCGCTCGACGGGCGAGAGCGGCCCCACGGTCACATTACCGGCTAACATGCCAGTGCCACTCTGCGCCGGGCTCGCTACGCATCCCGAAAGAGCCAGCGCCGTGCATGCGAATATCGAAAAGACGAAGAATAACGTTATGGTACTTGCTTTCATAGATCTTCTAGCCATTATTTACATCTTGAGCATATAACAATTTGTTAAGCTACGGCCGTATTCGTACGTATTTAGAGCTTGTGAGGCCATTTTAATGCTTTTTAAGGTAACGGAGAGTGAATATGGAAGATAAGGTAAATAAATAATTATTGTAAACCCCGCGTCGATAGCAACCTTTTTAATCAATAATCAGGATAGATTAGATGGAGAGTCATACTAAATGGTCACTACCATCGTAGTTGGTGGATTTTTTGGCGACGAGGGAAAAGGCAAGATCGTCGCCCATATCGCACATTCAGATCATCCCCCTATCATCGCAAGAGGCGGCGTAGGCCCGAATGCCGGGCATACTGTCTATAAGGATGGAAAAAAATACGGCGTCCGCATGGTACCTTCCGGTTTTGTCTATGACAATGCCCGATTGTTAATCGGTGCAGGCGTCCTGGTGGACCCGGTCGTACTGGAGCGAGAGGTATCGCTGCTCAACGTGGCCGACAGAGTCGGCGTCGATTATCGCTGTTCTATCATCGAGGAAAAGCACATCGAAGAGGACAAGCACACGGAGCGCCTGTCGAAAAAGATCGGGACCACGGGCACGGGCTGCGGGCCCGCGAATAAGGAGCGCGTGATGCGCAGCGCCAAGCAGGCATGCGAGATCCCCACGCTTAAAAGATACATGACGGATGTCGCGCAGGAATGCAACGACGTGATCGACAAGGGAGAGAACCTGATCATCGAGGGCTCCCAGGGATTCGGCATTTCTCTGTATTACGGCACTTACCCGTTCGTCACCTCAAAGGATACTTCGGCCTCCCAATTAGCGGCAGACGTGGGCGTAGGCCCGACGCGGATCGATGACGTCGTGGTCGTTTTCAAGGCATTCCCGACCAGGGTCGGCGAAGGCCCGTTCGAGACGGAGATGTCGCCTGAGGAGGCACAAAAGCTGGGCATAGCAGAGTTCGGCACAGTCACTGGCAGGGCCCGGCGCATTGGGTACTGGGATCCAAAGATGGCCCACTATTCCGCAATGATCAACGGCGCTACGGAGGCGGCCGTGACGGGACTGGACCGTATAGATCCGGCTGTGACAGGCGTTCATGAGTATGAGAAATTAACCGAGCCGGTCAGGCGATTCATCGAGCAGGCAGAGAAAGATGCGGGCATCCCATTCACTCTTCTTTCGACGGGACCGGGACAAAACGATATCGTGGATCTGCGCAATATAAAGAAATGAGGCCATGACCATGAAGAAAGACCTGATGGAGATCTTATGCTGCCCGATCTGCAAAAGCGACCTGGAGCTGATCGTGAAGAAAGAGCAGGACTCGGAAGTCCTCGATGGTACTTTACATTGTAAGAAGTGCAATGAGAACTATCCCATAGAGGATGGCATACCTAATCTTTTGCCTCCCGAATTAAGGTGAGCTGATGGGTGGATTGGACGGCGTACAGGAGTTCGAAGGCTACGATGAGGTGGACGAGGACATGGTATTTCACGGAGGCCAGCTGGGAGGCGGCTCCGCGAAAGAAAGCTCTGTAAAAGAGAGATTCGCCCCATCCACCGGTGGCAGGAAGCGCGGCAAGAAGTCGCTAGCTCCTGTGCGCAGCGGTAAGGCCCGCAAGAGAGGCGGGTTCGCCTTTGGCGGCATCGGCGGCATAGACCTGAGAGGCTTCGGCGATGCGGCCACATCGATCCTGGGAATCACCATCGGGGCGATCATCTTATCCGGCCTGTTATTATTTTTAACGTTTGGCGCCCATGTTCTGCCAGACTTCTACGGATCGCTTGCGGCAGCGATGGTCATAGTGATACTTTTGTTTTATATAGCAGCAAGGCTGCTTGGAAGAACCGATTAAGAAAGTAATAAAAATTTACACTCTTTTAGCCGATCACGAGTGACGATACGAGCATCGCCAGATCGAATATCTTTAGCTGTTTATTATTCTCGGCCATCTTTTAGCTCCAGGTGCCTCATGGCCCGGACCGACTCTTCCGAATAATAGCCATAGAACGCGGCCATGGGCGCCGACAACAGCCCTGTCACTAATATGGCAAGTAAAAGGAGTATAGCGATGACAGCGAGCCAGGGCATCGCGAGGCCCATGACATCCCGGGCTCCGGCCGTTATTGACACGATCAGCGACTGCAGCATGGCGATCATCACCAGCATGGCAGGTAAATAGAGCGCCATGACCAGCGTCATCAGGACCGTGTCCACGACCTGCTTGATGATCATATACTCGATCATGAAGGCTGTATCGGTCCGACAGTATTGAATGAAAGTGCCGGTGGCCTCCTTAAGTGAGCAACGCCGCTCGTATTGAATGGCGAACACTGCATCCATGACACTTTCGATAAGGATGCTTGCGATCGTCACGACGATGATCAATATGAGGTATAAGATGAGAAGCCTGACGAACCCGTCCATGCCGACGAAAGGCACGCTGAACGGCAGTACCAGCGATAATAGTACCAGTAATATAGCGAGGTTCGATAGCTGTCTTGTGCCGCGGTAATACGGTCTCAATCGCCTTAGCTCCTGGAACCTCTGGCCGTGGCCTCGGCTGACGGATAGCCACGAGGATGCATAAAGCAAGAATTTTAGGTCCAGGGGCTTGAATAACAGCTCACGTGTCCTCTTTACAGCGCATCGTACGGCCGCTGATGAATCGTCCTGCATCTAAGGCATAATGTGCTCATGCTTTTAAAAACATGATGGTACTTTGAAGACTCTAAGTTTAAGAAGACACTACCACGAAGATGATTAAGACACTGCGATTTTGGTATACTTAGATGAATATCTCTGCGAAGCTGAGGCCGAGCATCAAGCCATATACAATGATCACAGCGCCGCATAGCGCATTGATGAACCTGAACGTCTTCAGGCTGATGCGGCCCTTGAAGGTGGACACGACTGCGACTATGCCGTTGAACCACGTGAACGAGGCCAGCGCCACCCCGAGGATGAACATGTTGGATGCCGTCGAAGGGAGCGAGGCCCTGATGCCGCCTAATAACATCGTGCCGTCGATGACCGCATTCGGGTTCAGCCACGTCACCGCGAAGCACATGAGCGCGATCCTCGTCAGCGGCTCGTTCATCTCGATCTCCTCCAGCTTTGGCTTTGAAAGGATCAGCCGTATGCCGATGTACGTGACTGCGAAGAACCCGACCAGGAGAATGAAGACCTTGATGGCTGGAAATTTTTCAAGCAGAAAGCCGATGCCAAAGAAGCAGGCCACTGCCAGGGATATGTCGAAAACGAAGGTCATCCCCGCCACCTGGTAGGCACGCAGCCGGGTCATTCGTATGGCCGAGTTGATCACGTACATGTTCTGCATGCCTATCGGTGCAAGATACGCTAAGCCTAGAAGAAAGCCCTGTAAAACGTACTCGATCATGATTATTGATCGCACTCACACGGTGATTTGCCGCATCTGGAGCATTTCATCGGATATTTCTTAAGGCATGCCTGCTCCACGTCGATGTCCATCATGTTGGCCAATGAGACCATCCACGCGAACACGTCTGCCATCTCTTCCTCTATGGCGGCTTTGTCGTTTTTCCGCATCGCTTCCGCCAGCTCGCCGGTTTCTTCGTAAAACCAGAGCATCGTCTTCTCGGTGCCCCGCTTTTCATCGTTGGCACCATACAGCTGTTTCATCAGAAGCTGGAACTCGCGGATCTCCAAGTTAAAGCCTCACGGGTATGTTTTTACTTCGCAGGTATTCCTTCGCTTCCCGGATCGTGTACTCGCCAAAGTGGAAAATGCTGGCGGCAAGCGCCGCATCGGCGTCCGCCTTGACGAATGCTTCGTACATGTGCTCGATGTTACCGGCGCCGCCGGAGGCGATGACAGGCACGTGTACCGCATGGGAGATGGCCTTCGTGATAGGAAGGTCATAGCCGTCCTTCGTGCCGTCCGTGTCCATGCTGGTCAACATGATCTCGCCGCTGCCCAGCTCCTCGACGCGCCTGGCCCACTCGATGGCGTCGATGCCGGTCGGCGTACGTCCGCCATATATGACCACCTCATACCAGGCGGGAATGCCGGACTTACTAGTGATGACGTTGACAGCGCGGGGGTCATCGACATTCGTGTTGCTCCTGCAGTCGATCGCGGTCACGATGCACTGCGAGCCGAATATGTCCGAGGAGGCCTTGATAAAAGAAGGGTCCTTGACGGCCGTCGTGTTGACGGTGATCTTGTCGGCGCCTGCCCTGAGTATGTTCTTGATGTCGTCCAGTTTTTTAATGCCGCCGCCCACCGTCATGGGAATGAAAACCTCGTTGGCGGTACGCTCGATGACGTCGATCATGGTCTTGCGACCCTCATGCGATGCAGTGATGTCCAGAAAAACAAGCTCGTCCGCGCCCTGCTCGTTATAGCGACGTGCCAGCTCGACAGGGTCGCCCGCGTTCCTGAGGTTGACGAACTCCACGCCCTTGACGACGCATCCTCCATGCTCTCCTAGCATGACGTCCAGGCAGGGTATGATCCTCTTCGTAAGCATCGGTAATCAGGGGGTTTTATGTCTTATAACTACTATATATTTATGGTGAAGCATGTTCGGCGCTAAAGTATGTTCAAATTGTGGTAAACCTCTTAAAGATAAGGTGGAAAAGTACGCGGCAAAGTCGTTCTGCTCTCAGCGGTGCCTGGATCTGTACCGGCATCGTGAGATGAATAAGATGGAATAATAAGATATAAAACGTCTTACATCGTACTTTTTTATTTTATAATGAGCCTGTAGCCAGGGCTATTTCTAATATTATGATATTACCTATGTGAAAAAAGACGTCGAGAAAATTGAAGAAGGAGATCGCCTATTGCGTCCCCATCTTTCCCGAATATTCCACAGCAGATGGGTCGGCGTTCTTCAGCATGTCCAGCGAGTAGTACCTGAGGTACACGCCCACGGGCATGGAGATGACCAGCATGATAGCGATAAAGAACAGGGTGCCTATCACGATACAAATGCCGATCAGCGCCGCCAGCGCCACCGATGTCTTCAGAGCTGCCAAGGCTAGTATCACGCCGATGACTAGCATGGCGATATACACGAGCAATACCGGTATCGATATGATGGCTGTGATAATGCCCACAAATAGTGCCAGGACCCAGCGCGTGAGTACGTAAACACAGAACTGTTTCCACTCTTTTTTAACAAGGCCGTACACATGCTTACATGCCTGGATCGCTCCCATTCCCTTGAAAAACATCATAGGCACCGCGAAGTCATAGATGAATCCCATGAGGATAGCCATGATGAGGCAGAATACGACTAACAGTACGAGTGCTATGACAAAGACCAGCGCCAGCAGTAACACTATCAGTAGCCCCGAAGCTGCGGCCACACCGGTTTTAATCGCGATCAGCACACATGCGACCATTACAACGACGAGCACCAGTACCACAGCCAGCGTGAACAGCCCAAGCAAGAACGTGACTACGAATAGCTTGAAACCCCTTCCCAGATTGTCCAATGCAGGCTTGATCACGTGCACGTCGCCCGTAGCGAGCGCCTTGACCAGCACGAAGGAGAATACATTCCTTAAGTATGCCAGGATGAGCGCTATGACTATTAAAAGCAATAACAGAGCCACGATGAACATGAGCAGGTTACTGTTCGATAAAAAGTTATTGATCTCGTTCCTATATCCCACAGGGCTGGACATATTGTTGCCAGAGTTGAAGATGTTAGTGAACTGGCTGCCGAAGCTGCTGGCTCCGCCTACGAAGAACATGATGACAATAAGCTTTATCCACGTCCACATGTCAAACGGGGATAATAATAGCTTCTTTGTTTTCTCGAACGCCGTATTTACGGGTTTGAATGCCCACCATTCAGTCATTGGTACCACCTTGATTTCAGGTGATAATATAGCGTCCGTTTATAAAAAGATACTGAATATAAAGTTGAGATTAAGTTAAGGATAGCATATATCTGATGACCAGCTTACTTTCAAAACACTTATTACATATGTTTAATAACTTTCCACATTATCAACCCATCACTCGTATGCTAAAATCGAGCCGTAATAAAGTTAATACGCTGGAGAGACATATGTGAAAATAAAGAAGATCATTAAGCTCGTGGAAAAAGATGGGTGGTACCTCGTAAGGACCAAAGGAAGCCATCGGCACTATAAGCATCCGGTTAAAAAAGGCATTGTGACCATTGCCGGTCACCCGGACATGGAGATGGCTAAAAAGACTCTGAATTGCGTGTTGAAACAAGCAGGATTGAACAGGGAGGACATGGATGTCTAAATACACGGTAATCATCGAAAAAGCCGGGAATAACTATTCTGCATACTGCCCCGATGTGCCGGGATGCGTGGCCGCGGCAACAACAGTGGAAGAGACCATCGCCCTCATGACGGACGCCATAAAAGCGCACCTTGAACTTATGAAAGAGGATGAAATGGAAATCCCAGAGCCTACGACACAAGCGGTGAACATCGAAGTAACCGTATAAAACTCTTTGACTTTCGAATGATCCAATAAACTAAATGGCTTTTCATTTGATGTAAGTCAAATGTAAAGACGCCTGATATAATTTTTTTTATTTCGAGAACAACCTGATGAGCCACGGCCCTACGATCAGGAAGAGTAGTGCCACGCCGCCGGCAATAATGGCTCCGGCGAGCAGGTACAGGACGGTCGTTGCGCCGAACAGGATGTAGATGAAGATGAAGAAGCCTAGCACGACCATGCCGTATGAGGCATAGGTGAGCACCATAAAAAGAATTGCGATGCGCTCCGGATTAGCCCAGAGCGCCGCAAGCTGTTTTTCGATATCCATATTGATATCCATATTTAGTCTTTGATCCTCTTGAGGCGGAACGTGTTCTCGCGCTCCATCTCCTCGAGCCTCAGCTTGATGAACTGTTCAGCATCCTTCTGCTCGGGGATCACCTTGAACTCGAGCGCGTTCACGCGCCTCTTGGTCTTCTCGATATCCTCGAGAAGTTTTTTCATCGCGGATTCGATCTCTGCCGATATGATGATCTGCTCCACGAGTTTTTCGTACGACTCCGCTGCCTCGTCGATCCTGGACGTGGTGCCGATGATGCCGTAGCCTCTCTCCTGGATCGACTTCTGGATGCCGGAAGACTCGATCTTCGGCACGACGACGCCCATGACGTTCTTGCTCTCGAGGCTGATCTCAGGCTGTTCCTTGAGGGAGAAGGCGGCCGATGTGACCGCCACGTTACCCTCTACGGACCGGGCAATGGCTATCTTCTGAGTGGCATCTTCGTATGACTTCATGAGCTCGGCACGTGCGTTCTTGGCCTTGTCCATGATCTCGAAGAACTCCATGATCAGGCCATCGCGCTTCATCTTCAGGAGCTTGTGGCCGCTCTGCGAGAGAACGATCCTCTTTTTCAGCTCCAGGAGCTCCGAACGGGTCGGCTTGATGTTATCTTTAACAGCCATTGTCGCACCTTACTGCTTCCTCTTCTTCGGGTGGTACTTCTCGATGTACTTGTTGTCGATCTTGTTCAGCGCATTGATCGGCAGCATATCAAGGAGTTGCCAGGCCAGGTCGAGCGTCTGCTCGATGGTCCTGTCCTCTTCGCGGCCCTGACGGACGAACTTGTCCTCGAAGGCGTCGGCGAAGTCCAGGAACGTACGCTCTCTTTCGCCCAGCGCATCCTTACCTACGATGGCCACGAGGCCGCGGAGGTCCTTACCTTCCGCATAGGCGGAGTAACACTGGTCGGAGACCGACTTGTGGTCTTCCCTGGTCTTTCCCGGGCCGATACCCAGGTTCATCAGCCTGGACAGGGACGGGGAGACGTTGATTGGGGGGTATATACCCTTCCTGTGAAGGTCTCTCACGACCACGATCTGTCCTTCGGTGATGTATCCCGTTAAATCAGGGATCGGGTGGGTGATATCGTCGCCCGGCATCGTCAGGATCGGCAGCTGGGTGATAGAGCCCTTCTTGCCGTCGATGATGCCTGCGCGCTCGTATAACATGGCCAGGTCGGTGTACATGTAACCGGGGTAGCCACGCCTTCCGGGCACTTCTTCACGGGCGGCGCCGATCTGCCTGAGTGCCTCACAATAGTTCGTCATATCCGTGTAGATGACCAGCACGTGCATGTCGTTCTCGAATGCCAGGAACTCGGCGGTCGTCAATGCCAGCCTCGGCGTGATGATCCTCTCGATAGCCGGGTCATCTGCCAGGTTCATGAACACGACAGCGCGCTCGAGGGCGCCTGTCCTCTCGAAGTCCTTCATGAACATCTGCGCTTCTTCCGCAGTGATGCCCATTGCGCAGAACACTACTGCGAACGGCTCTGTAGAGCCGACCACTTTTGCTTGACGGGCGATCTGCAGGGCGATCTCGTTGTGGGGAAGGCCTGATCCTGAGAAGATCGGGAGCTTTTGTCCCCTGACGAGCGTGTTCATACCATCAATAGTAGAGATTCCCGTCTGGATAAAGTCCTTCGGCTGCTTCCTGGAGTACGGGTTGATGGCTGCGCCGACGATCTCCAGCCTCTTCTCCGGTATTATTGCAGGGCCGCCGTCGATGGGCTCGCCTGCGCCGGAGAGGATACGGCCGAGCATGTCCTTGGACACCGGCATCTTGATGGTCTCTCCCAGGAACTTGACGCTGCAGTCCCTGGAGATACCTGCGGTACCCTCGAACACCTGTACTGCGACGATATCTTCCGATGTGTCCAGCACCTGGCCTCTCTTGACCGTCCCGTCGCTGAGCTGGATGTTGACCAGCTCTTCGAAGCCGACTGGCTCTGTCTTCCTGACGAAGACCAGCGGGCCGGCGATTTCGCTAATAGTCTTATATTCTTTCATTTAAGCCGCCTCCAGCGCCTTGAACTCAGCCTGCATCTGCTGATTCACATCGTTAAGGTACTTCTCAAAGTCGGCCTCGTACTTGACCTTGGCCAGATCGTCCTTTGACTTCAGCGCAAGGATCTTAGGGATCGGCACGCCGGCTGCAAGGGCCTTCTTCGCGTACTCGCCAAAGCTCATGATCGACGAGAGCATCATGAATTGTTTCTTCATGCTGCAGTACGTGTCCACGTCGTGGTAAGCGTTCTGCTGCAGGAAGTATTCACGGATCATCCTGGCGATCTCGAGCGTAAGCTGCTGGTCTTCGGGTAATGCGTCCGAGCCGACGAGCTGTACGATCTCCTGAAGCTCGGACTCGCGCTGAAGCAGCTCCATTGACTGTACCTTGAGGTTGTTCCATTCCGGCGAGACGTTCTTGGTATACCAGTCCTTCAAGGAGTCCTGGTATAGTGAGTAGCTGTTGAGCCAGTTGATCGCGGGGAAGTGTCTGCGCTGAGCCAGCTTGGCATCGAGTGCCCAGAACACTTTCACGATACGCAGCGTGTTCTGCGTGACCGGCTCCGAGAAGTCTCCGCCTGGCGGGCTTACTGCCCCGATAACGGTGACACTGCCTTCCAGGCCGTTGGTCGTGATCACACGGCCGGCTCTCTCGTAGAACTCGGATAGCCTGGATGCGAGGTATGCTGGGTAGCCTTCTTCACCGGGCATCTCTTCCAGACGGGAGGATATCTCTCTCATGGCTTCGGCCCACCTGGAGGTGGAGTCTGCCATCAGCGAGACACCGTAGCCCATGTCACGATAGTACTCTGCCATCGTGATGCCGGTGTACACGGAAGCTTCCCTGGCCGCCACGGGCATGTTGGACGTGTTGGCGATGAGGACTGTCCTGTCCATCAGCGGGTTGCCCGACTTCGGGTCGGTGAGGTGCGGGAATTCTGCCAGCACTTCTGTCATCTCGTTGCCGCGTTCGCCGCAACCGATGTATACGACGATCTCCGCGTCGGACCACTTTGCCAGCTGCTGCTGCGTGACCGTCTTTCCGCTGCCGAACGGGCCCGGGATTGCTGCTGTTCCGCCCTTTGCGATCGGGAACAGGCCGTCCAGGATCCTCTGGCCGGTGACCAGTGGTATGTCCGGCATTAGCTTTTCCTTGTATGGCCTGGACTTTCTGACCGGCCACTTGTGCATGAGTTTCAATTCAATGCCATTCTCGAGGTGACCGATGACATCTTCGACGGTGAACTCTCCGGCCTTGATATCCTTGATCGTTGACGCGGGAGTCTCAGGGGGCACCATGATCTTATGGAGAATAGTCTTGGTTTCCTGGACAGTGCCGAGGAAGCTGCCGCTTTCGACCTTGTCGCCGGCCTTTACGGTCGGCTCGAACTTCCACTTCTTGTCCCTCGGGAGGCCAGGCGCAGTGACGCCTCTCGATATGAAGTTACCCATCTTTTCCTTCAGCACGGGCAGCGGCCTCTGGATACCATCATAGATAGACGTAAGCAGGCCAGGGCCCAGCTCTACGGATAACGGCATGCCAGTGTTTTGCACAGGCTCGCCGGGCTTGATCGCCGAGGTGTTCTCGTACACCTGGATGATCGTTTTATCATTGTCGATTTCGATGACCTCACCCATCAGGCCTTCATGGCCCACCTTAACGACATCGTACATGCGGGCGTCAAGGTTGACTGCTGTCACCACCGGACCGGCTACACGGTAAATTGTTCCTAATTGGCTCACAGTAAACACCTTTGTTAACAGATTATTTTCATAGCAGGGTCATTTCCACAGGTCTACACCGATGGCGCGTTTTATTTTGTCTCTTAACCCTGAATCCTCTTTACTGCCGATCGCTATGAACGTCGGCTCAATAGACTCATCGATCACACGCTGAAGGGCCTGGGGAAGCTTTTTCAGATCGTCAGTATGCATGACGATGATACCCAGGTTCTTATCAGTAAGGCACTCGCGGATCTTACTTTCGAGCTCCTTGTCATTCTTGACGTCGAAAGTCTTTCTGATCCCGGCCAGCTTGAAGCCGACGATAAAATCGGTTTTACCAACAACT
>CAWACJ010000011.1:0-30113 GCA_963780665.1 uncultured Methanocellaceae archaeon
CCGGATTCGAACCTGAGTCTTCGTCTCCAAAGGCCAGGAGGATCACCACTACCCCACGGGACTGTTTTTCATACCCATTCGATGGGTAATCGTTCTATACGGGTCTGATTATTTATAGGTTTTTGTCGCTATATTGGTGTGTCGACCCCGCTTCTTCAGCATGACTCATCATCGCAAGTCAAATAAACGTTTGATGTATATTTTATGAAGGTGACTCGTATCAGCGCTTTACGGCTCAGTATCGTTGCTGTAATATTGATCATTGCGATGTGTGGCACGACACTCTGTACGCAAAAGACACCATCACCCGTATCTGCGGAACCAGTAACGCATGTCGATACGGCAAAGAACACAATCCTGGGTTTTGCGGTATCGCCGGCACATTTACCGAATCCGGGCGAACAGGATATAAACAATTTTTTTGATCTCGCCGCGCAGGAAGGCAGCCATGTGACGCTGATAACAGAGTGAAGGATGAAATGCCTGATGATACGATAAAAACGCTCATGGAAAAAGCGAAAGAGAAGCACCTGGCTTTCCACCTCTATCTAAGCCCGATCTCGCTGGACGGCGGTCGAAAGACTCCTGCTATTCCGGCATCTGCGGGAGGGACAAGCTTTACGGATGAAAAAGTCAGAGCCGCATTCAAGGCTAAAGCACTGGATCTGGCGGCGCTCAAGCCGGATTACCTGGGCCTGGGGACCGAAGTGAACTTCCTGGAGGAAAACCCGGCTGAATATGCCGCGTATGTAAGCCTGACGAAAGAGACATATCAGGCGATTAAAGAAAAATATCCTTCACAAGTCGTGACCATCAGTTTCCAGTGGGACCAGATGCTGATCAATAAAAAATTCGGCTCGCTGGACCAGTTTAAATATAGCCTCGACGTCTACTCATTTACCACATATCCTATTTTGTTCGGCGATCCTGCCACGATACCTGTCGATTATTACTCCTGCGTCCGAAAGCTACTACCGACGCAGCGGTTAGGGTTCTCGGAAGTAGGCTGGAATTCGGAGGCGGGTAGCAGTGAGGATATACAGGCAAAATATTATGGCATGCTGCCAGGCCTGATGAAGGATGCAAGGCCCGAATACGTGACCCTGGCGCTCATGCATGATACATCCGGGTTCGGGTCCGGGCTTAGCGCCCTCAATTCCGTCGGCGTGAGGAAGATCGACGGGACGCCAAAGAAGAGCTGGAATACGATCGCAAACCTGACATTCGACTAAAATTGTCCCACAAATTCTGTTAAAAAATGAATAAAAACAAGTGGGCCCGGTGAGATTCGAACTCACGACCTCCGCCATGTCAAGGCGACGTCATAACCGGCTAGACCACGGGCCCGGTATCGCGCACTATAGTTGTGCAATATCTGATATTAAGGTTTCCCTCATTGCGGGGAGACATAGTAAAAAGCACACTCAGGGTAGATATATTTTTGTATAGTCGTCTTATAGCCAGGCACTCGCTGAGACTTAGGGCAATCTGGAATATGTTACTCAATAACATTTATGTCGTATAAAAAGTACTTGTTAAGTTAAGAGTGACGTAGATGGAATGTCATACTTACGTGGGCGGCGTTAAAGTATTTTATCAGACCGAAGGTATGGGAGAGCCGGTCATATTGATACATGGCAACGGGCTTTCTCATGGGCAATGGAAGTATAATATAGGGACATTGTCAAAGTCCCATAAGATATACGCACTCGATCTGCCCGGCTTCGGCCTATCTGATAAGCCGGAAGTAAATTATGGCGTCCAGTATTATGTGGAATTCCTGCGATCGTTCATCGATGCGCGGCATATCTCTAATCCGATCATCATCGGGCATTCGATGGGCGGGGCGGTCGCAGCCGGGCTTGCGGCAAAATACCCGCAGGAAGTCGCCGGGCTCGCCCTGTCCGACGCGACGGGCATCTCGCCCGTTGGCACGTTGTATAGCAAAGAATTATTCGATGTGTTTTTCAGCCTGAGCGCGAGGAGCAGAAAGCTCTTTTGCCGCTCGATGTTCTACGATGGCCCCGCCAGCTCGCTGCTGGATGATATCATGCTCGTGTCGGACAATAAAGAATCCAGAAATGCGTTCATAAAAAATTGCCGGGATATGATGATGTACGACTCATATCGCATCAGTTTGCTGAAGTCGATAACGGCGCCGACGCTGATCATGTGGGGGCGGAATGACATGCTTTTACCGGTATCTGACGCCCAGAAATACCATGATTCAATACCTGGCTCGTCCGTAAAATTATTCGATAAGTGCGGCCACATTCCCAATGTCGAAAGATATGAAGAGTTCAACAGGACGGTCGATGAGTTCCTCTCGGCCAGGTGCCAGTTCTAAAATTTCAATTGCTTACAGCCATAACATTCATGGCATCGCGTGATAATGAGGACATGAAATGCCTGCGGTAAAAGTGAACGATATCAACATGTACTACGAGATCAGGGGCGAAGGCGAGCCACTCGTGCTGATCGCCGGGCTCGGCACTGATCTGACCATCTATGAGCCCATCATAGCCAGGCTCTCGAAAAAGTACCGTGTTATCGCCTTCGACAACCGTGGAGTGGGGCGTACCGATAAGCCGGATATCCCCTATACGATAGAGATGATGGCGGATGATACCGCCGGCCTTTTAAAAGCTATTGGAATCAAGCAAGCGCACGTGCTCGGCATTTCAATGGGAGGGCGTATCGCCATGGCGCTGACTTTACAAAACCCGGACCTTGTAAAAAGCCTGATATTGGCATCAACGTACGCCAGACAGGTGAAAAATGCGCGGCCGCCGCTCTGGCTCCGGCTCATGAAATATTTACCGATCAGGATGTTTAGAAAATACCCACAGCAAGGCTATGCATTTGCCCGCCAGCTTAAAGCATCCCGCAGCTACGACTGCAGTGACCGGCTTGATGAGATCCGCGTACCGACGCTGATTCTACATGGCACTAAGGATAATCTTGCCCCCCTTTCGCGGGCGGTTGAGATGCAGGAAGGGATCAAGAGTTCGAAGATGATTACCTTTGAAGGCGGACACACCTTCTTTTTCATGGGGATACTGGAGCCGTTTTGTAACGCCGTGCTAGAGTTCCTGTCAAGTGTCGATGAAAAGTAGGTCGAATCGTTACTTTCACGACGCACATGACAAAAGCTTTAAAAGAGCATGCAATTAACGTTCTATGATTATCATTGCTTGATAAGGGCAGACTGGATGCGGCTGCCGGCCGCCTTCGCGTACGGGAAGAAAGCTGGAAAGAATATGATATCGTAGAGAAGGATTCAGCCCCGGCTACCGGAGATTTCATGCCCTCCTGGCTCTATGGCGAGGATTACGCCGAGGGGCTGCGAGTAAAAAAAGAATACCTGAAGCGGTATGATGGTGTAAGACTCGAAGAAGCGATCAAGGGAAAGCCCGTCCACAACGAGATGGGCGAATGCTACCTGGTCGAGAGCTCTGCCGGGTTCTCGCTGAGTAAGATCGGTAAAGAAAAAGCCCGAACAGCGCTTCTTTCCAACCTGAGGCTATTAAGAGGCATCGGCCAGGGTACCGAGAGAAAGCTGAGATCCGGCGGGTATCAGACAATAGAAGACCTGACCCGGCACTCTCGCTGGAAAGACCAGGCCGAGCGCCTTACGGATATCATAGACTCCGGCGATGCATGCCGTATCCAGGAAGAATTATGGCACTGGCTCCCTAAGTCACACCCGCTGAACCTGCATTTAAGCGCGTTCACCGATATCGACAGGCTGGTCGCACTCGATATAGAGACCCTTGGCCTTTTTTCGAGGCCCATCATCCTGTTCGGCGCTGCATTCGCCCGCGGCGATCAGATATACACAAAGCAATATCTCGCCAGGGACGTTAGCGAAGAAGCGGCGGCCATCAGCGCATTTTGCAGCGAGGTCGAAGGCACGCCGCTGCTCTCGTATAACGGCCGCTCGTTCGATGTACCGTATATTAACCAGCGCCGCTGGTACTACGACATGGGCGGCGACATAGACAACATCCACTTCGACATGCTCCCGTTCGCCAGGCGCTCGCTCAGGCCGACGCTGCCCGATGTAAGGCTGACGACCGTTGAAAAGTATTTGTTCGGGGAGGACAGAAAGGACGATGTGCCCGGCGCGCTCGTGCCCGAGTTCTATGAGGAATACTCGCGCAGCAAAAATCCAGGCCCGCTGGTGCCGATCGTGGAGCACAACCGGCAGGACCTGATATCGCTGGCCAGGCTATTCTCAAAATTCTGCGAGGACTGCGGCAATGGGAGCTATTGAAGAGTTCATCAGGGACACCAGGACGTCCGATAATTATGAAGGCCAGATCGTCCACATCGAGGAGATCGACGAGCGTGAGCCCTCGTACGATGACGTCAATCATATTTTAAATGCGAAGCTCCGTGAATACCTGGACTCTCAAAAAATAAGGCTTTATTCTCATCAGGCAAAGGCCATCGACCTGGCCCTGGACGGTAAAAATGTCATCATCACGACGCCTACGGCGTCCGGCAAGACGCTTGCCTTCAACGTGCCAGTTTTCGAGGCCCTCTTAAATGATAAAAAGGCCACTGCGCTGTACCTGTATCCGATGAAGGCACTCTCGAACGACCAGCTAAAAACACTAAAGGTGATGGATACTGCTCTTGGCGCGAAAGCGCTGCCCTCGATCTACGATGGTGATACTCCTCAGTCGGCCAGGGCGGGTATACGCGACAGGGCCAGGATCATCGTAAGTAACCCGTATGCCATACACCGGTATCTTTCATGGCATGACCGGTGGAGGCAGTACTTCTCGGGCCTGAAGTACGTGGTCATCGACGAAGCGCACACGTACAGAGGCGTGTTCGGCTCGAACGTTGCGATGCTGATACGCAGGCTGAGGCGGATCTTGAAGCGATACGGCGCCGACCCTCAATTTATATTATCGTCCGCCACGATCGCGAACCCCGAAGAGCTTTCATATAAGCTCACGGGGAAGCAATTCGAAGTTGTCTCGAAGGACGGCTCGGGGCGCGGAAAGAAATATTTCATGTTCTGGGACCCGCCCCTCGAGGGAGAAAAGCGAGGCTCCACGCACCAGGAGACCATGCGTTTAATGGTCAGCCAGCTGGACCATGGGCTGCAGACGCTTTGCTTCACGCCCTCCAGGCGTATGGCGGAGCTGATCGCCAAATGGGCACGGGAATACGACAACAACCGCTACAGGAATGAGATAGCTCCGTACAGGGCGGGATATTTACCCGAGGACCGCCGGCGCATCGAGGATGATTTCAAGCACATGCGGCTGAAAGGCGTGACTTCGACCAATGCACTCGAAGTGGGCATCGACATCGGGTCGCTGGACTCGGTGATCATTTCAGGATATCCGGGTACTCGAATTTCGACGTGGCAACAGGCCGGCAGGGCCGGCCGAGGCGCTTCGGAGTCGCTCGTCACTATGGTGGCATTCGAGAACCCGCTGGACCAGTTTTACATGAAGCACCCGGAATCGTTCTTCACGGCAAAAAGCGAGGAAGCCATTGTCGATCTACAAAACCCGTACATTCTCATGGGTCACCTCATGTGTGCCTCCGCCGAAATGCCGCTGACGGCTAACGATTCCATGTACTTCGGGGAGATCTCGGACGTCATGGAAGCAATGGGCGATGCAGGCGTCGTGCGCAGGACACCCAGGGGATTTGCATACAGCGGCTCAAAGAGCCCTTCCGAGATCGTGAGCCTGAAAAATATATCCAGCCACTCCGTGAAGGTCATGTGCGGCAACCAGATCATCGAGACGATGGAGATCGCCAGGGCGTGCTCGGAAGCGCACCAGGGGGCAGTCCTGCTGCACCTGGGCGAGACGTACATCATCGAAGACCTCGACCTCAAGCTGGGCATCGCTAAAGCCGTACAAAAAGACGTTGACTATTATACTGAGTCACTGAAATTGTCCGATGTAGCGATCAAGAAAGTGCGATCACAGAAAACGGTCAATGGCATAGACGTTTATGTCGGCGACGTGACGGTCACCGAGCAATATTACGAGTACGCGATGAAGCGCTATGAAAAGCTGCTGGGCTATTTCCCGCTCGAGCTGCCTCCACAGGTGTTCGAATCCGTGGCCGTATGGTTCACACTGCCCGAAGAGCTTCATGAGAAGATCCTCGAGGAACGTAAGGACTTTAATGGCGGCATCCACGCGGTCGAGCATGCGATGATCGCCATGTCACCGCTATATGCATTATGCGACCGCTGGGACATGGGCGGCCTGTCCACGCCGAACCACCCGGACACGAATTTGCCGACCATTTTCATTTACGATGCGTACGAGGGCGGCATAGGCATCGCTGAAAAATGCTATGAGCTATTTCCTGCGCTGACAAAAGTAACGCTTGATCTTGTGCGCGACTGCGAGTGTAATGAAGGCTGTCCTGCTTGCATTTATTCTCCAAAATGCGGTAATAAGAACAAGCCGCTCGACAAAGCTGTATCAAAGGAGATATTAGAAATGATGATGACCGGCCCGAATACAAATGTGAAGCCCTTGAAAACATCATCGTAGTTAGTCAAAAAGCTACATATGCTGGATAATAAAATATTGGTATGGCGAAGCAAAAAAGATTAAAAGTCCTTATGGATATTTTTCCATAAATTCTTCGTCTCCGCATTCCCCATAGCTCTTTCAATGAATTTAAGTCTTGTCGATTCTACGGGATCGGCGACATTTTTTAAGGCAGTTATCGAGTGTTCCAGGACATAGGATACGATCCATGAATCGTCCCGCTCTTTAACATTTATGTTAGGATACTTCAATTGCATTAGCTCTCTAAGTTCCTCTAATGTTTTGTCGTTTACCTGTATGTATGCCATTATTTGCCCCCGGATTGTTTATAGCATTTCAATATGTGCGCATACGAATACAAAAATTATTGATGCTATAGGAGAGAGATAATATTACAAGCTAATGATAAATGTTTCTATCAACGGGCGCAGTTCAATAACGCTGGCGATAATAGGCGAAATTATTCAAGCTACAGAGGATAATAAAAAAGTTTTTAATCAACTTTTTAGCATATAAATGGCATTTCATTCATCCATAAGGCCCAACTTTTTATGCAATTCATATTAATTTGTATTGTATGAATCGGGCCTGGGGATTACATGTGTCTGGTCAAGCGTCCTGAGCGTTTGATAGATCCCTTCTTTACTCTCGAGTTCCTGCTGCGTGCCGCTCTGCACGATCCTGCCGTCCTCGATCACGAGGATCTTGTCCGCGATATCCGTCAGCGACATCCTGTGAGAAATGATGAATGTCGTACGGCCCTTCATCAGCTCGTCCAGGGATTCCTTGAGGAACTTTTCAGTCTCGGTATCTATGGAAGAAGTGGGCTCGTCTAGTATGATGATCGGCGCGTCCTTGAGGAACGCTCTCGCTATAGAGATCCGCTGCCTCTGCCCGTACGATAATTTAGTGCCGCGCTCGCCTATGAGCGTATCGTAGTCGTTGGGCAGCTTATCGATGAAATCGTCGATATGGGCTTTTTTAGCCACTCTTACGACATCTTCTCTGGCAGCAGTCGCCTTGCCATAGCGTATGTTATTCTCGATGGTGTCGTTAAACAGGAATATATCCTGCGAGACAACACTGATCTGGTTCCTGAGCCAGGCGTAGTCCAGGTCGTTCAGGTCCGTGCCGTCCAGGTATATGGCGCCCGACTTCGGGAGGTAGAGTTTTAGCAGCAGGCTCGTCAAAGTAGTCTTACCGGCGCCGCTATGACCGACCAGCGCAACGGCCTCCCCTGGCTTCGCGCTAAAACTGATGTTCTCCAGCACCGGCTCTTTATCGTTATATGAAAAGGACACATTGTCGAACCGTATGTCTCCTTTGACCTTGTCGAGCGTCTTGAGCGGCGTCTTCAAGTCCCATTCGAACTCCGGGGCTATGCTGAACATTTCCTTCAGCCTGTCCATAGACGCGAACGCCGGCTGGAAGGTCAGGTAAGTGCGATATAGCGTGTTGACGGCGTTGGATAAAAACATGATGTATGTGATGAAAGCGACATAGTCGCCTATGGTCATGGACCCATTCTGGATATCCCGGGCCCCGAGCAACATGACGACCACGGTGAGCGCGAACATGGTGCCGCTCATGAATGAGCTGGCCAGCGACATGAGCACTGACCGGGCGATCCTGGTGCGTACGACGTTTTTCAGTTTAAGTGAAACTTTCCCGACTTCTTTTTTCTCCGTGGCGTAGGACTTGACGACTTCGACACCGGAGAGAGCCTCCTGCATGTCCCGTGAGACTTCCGAGTTATATTCCCGTTCCCGGTGGCTCAATGCCCGGATCTTACCCGAGAACAGGTACCTGACGACCAGGTATACAGGCAATACGGCAGCGATGATCACGGCCAGCCGGGCATTCAATGAAAGCAGGATGAAGATACCGAAGATCAGGTAAAAAATACTGGAGATGATCTGGGTCACCGCATCCGAGAATAGATATTGCATCATGCCCACGTCGTCCGAAACTCTGGACATCAGGTATCCGGTCTGCTTATTTTTGATAAAGGACATGGGGAATCGCAGTACGTGGTCGAACAGCCGGGTCTGGAGGTTAAAGGTCATCTCCTGCTGATATATTGAGGACAGGTAGCTTTGCAGTATAGTCAGTATCACGTTAACGACGCCAATAACGATCATGACGGCGATCAGGAAATTAATAGAGCTCAGGTGCTGGATGACCGTCTGCGTATATGCGCTGAGCCCCAGGGTGGACATAATGGACTCAATGCCGCCATACCCGGTTTTTTGGATGACATAATCTATGAATATCTTGCTGGAGAGCGGTAGTATCGCGCTTATGGCCGTTGTCATCATGACCATGACAAGGCTGATCAGCCCGATCATCCACACCGGCCTGACGAACTGGAAGAAGAACATGAAGTCCTTGAAGTTGAACTTCACTTTCGGGCGCCCCGGCGTTTTAAAGGCCGTTAAAATATCCTGCACGGCCGTGTGAATTGTATCTATGATCATTGACATTCTGCTAATCGTCCCTGTTATATCCTATTTTATATTGGTCACTTATCCCATAATCAATTGTAAAAGCTGATAATCCATTCTGCAATTAAGTTCGCTTTTATCTGCCCAAGGCACGAATAAATCGACCGTATCAGCCCAATGTAGTCTGTCATGTATATGAGTGTGAATCGTCGAGTATGATGTTGTTTTTACAAATACTTTTACCCGAATATTATTCTATATCCATTATGAGAGCTTAAGTTTACACTCAGTGGCACATTACTTTCGCCCCGCTTGCTCAATTATTAATAGTAAGATGGCACATTAGTTGCACGTGAACAGCCTGTTAGAGCTACCTGGAATAGGCGAAAAGATCGCTACGAAACTGATCAGCCACTATGGCTCCGAGCAATCGGCCATCGAAGTGCTGAGAAAGCACGACGTAGCCAGCCTCTGTGAGGTGCCGGGGATCAGCGAGAAGTATGCCATATCGCTTATTCATGAGATCATCGCCCAGGAGGAAGGCGTCTCCATCGGCGAGTTCCTGCAGACGCAGGAAGCCTCTAACGTGTATGACCGCATTATTGGCCTGATCCGTTCCTATTCTCATACCCCTTATTCCAGGGCAAAGCTTAGCACTTATATCCCATACCCGTCGAAGCGCGTCGACAGGATCGCCTCAATTCAAAAAGAGCTGAAAAGCTATATCGAGCTGGCTGGTAAGCTCTCGAAGGATAAGAGCGGCGAGCTGGACGCTACGCTGAAAAAGGTCAGGCACCTCAAGGACGCGGCGAAAGCAAGCAAGTCAAGGGATCGCGCGGTCATGGTTGACAACAAAAAGGACTATGACGCACTTATAGGCCGTCATGTGGACCAGTACCTGGAAGTTTACCAGGTCGATAGCATGCATGAGCTCGTAGACCTGGCGCAGGGCTATTCTCAGGCGCTCATCGTGGGCAACAAATTCACTGGTAACGACTTCCCTGAAAAATTGAACCTCGAGTTCGTAGAAAACCCGGCCGACATCTGGTGGCTCGTGCCGGAAATAACGATCGGCTTCTTCGCAGCGAATAAAGAGCCCATCGAAGCGGCCATCGGCACGATAGGGATCATACGCGCGAGGTCGGATTTTCCATTTTGTGCATATTTAGAAGACGCGAGGATGCTCGAGCTTTCTGCCGAGATGTCCCGCATTACGCCGGAAGGCGATCTTGTGCTGGGCGTGGACCCGGAGTTCGACCGCTTGAAAAATGCCCTTAAAGCATATAACGAAGTACTGCAGGCGGCGCTTAAAAAAGCGAATGCAGACCTGCACGAGCGAATGGAGAAGAACACCGTCACGTTCAAAGGCTCGGACCTGCTGGGAATGTTCGGCGAGAAGGGCGACCTTGGCATTAAAAGCATGCTGGAAAAGGAAGTCGCAAAGGCATACGCAGAAGTCGTGAGCGAGGCAAAGGAATACATAAAGGACAAGCTTTCGCTCAAGCCTTTCGAGATGCAGCACGTGGACATGATGTTCAACGATGAGATCGTCTATCCCATCGAAGTGGAATACCGGGCGCTGGACGACTTCAAGAACGCATTAAATAAGCAGCTGGTGCAGCGCAGCCTTGAGATGAAGCGGACCAGCGCGAAGCGTCTCTCGAAATTCGAGGAGACATGCAGGGATATCGTACGCGACACGCTGGAGTTCGACACATATTTCGCGATCGGCCTGTTCGCCGCCGACTATAGCTTAAAGATGCCGAAGCTGTCGAAGAATTCGGGTGTGAACATCACGGGTGGTAATAATATCTTCCTGCGAGGATATGCGAAGAAGATCGAGCCAGTGAACTATTGTGTGGGCCTAAAAAATAAGGAGACAAAAGGCGAGCGCGTGGTCATATTAAGCGGCGTGAACTCGGGCGGAAAGACCACGATGCTGGACTTGTTGGCGCAGGTGGTCATCCTGGCGCACATGGGATTACCGGTGCCCGCGCAGTCGGCCGATGTAGGCCTGGTGGACGAGCTCCTGTACTTCAGTAAGTCAAAGGGTACGCTGACCGCCGGCGCCTTCGAGACCACGATAAAAGATTTCTCTAGCATCATGAGCAAGCAGAGCAAGATCGTGCTCGTCGACGAGCTGGAATCCATTACCGAGCCGGGTGCTTCTGCAAGGATCATGGCGGGCATCCTGGAGACGCTCATAGACAATGAGAACAATGTGGCCGTCTTCGTGAGCCACCTGGCCGAGCAGATCAAGGAGAACACGAAGTACGAGATACGCATCGACGGCATCGAGGCTACAGGCCTTGATGCGAATTTAAATCTAATCGTGGACAGGAACCCTCGCTATTATTACTTAGCAAAGAGCACGCCGGAGCTGATTATGGAGAGGCTTACGCGCTCCTCGGAAGGCGAGGAGAAGAAGTTTTACGCGAGGCTACTTCAGAAGTTTAAGTCCTAAAGTTAATGTTTTTCCGCCAGATACATACCCACTAGCACCATAATACCGCCTGCCGCCGAAGCCATAGTAAGCGTCTCGTGTAAGATCAGGGCTGCCAGGATGATCGTCGAGAGAGGCACGAAATAGATATACAGCGCAACTTTTGAAGTGTCCATTTTTTCAAGTGCAATATTATAGATCAGGTAGGCTATGATCGAGCAGAATACGACCAGGAAAAGGATTGCGGCTATGGCATTTAAAGGGACGTCCTGTATAGGCATATGGGGCGTCAAAAAGTAGAATGGCATCAATCCGATGGCGCCAAGTATGAAAACGTAATTTAATATCACGATCGGATGATATTTCGTGGAGATAGTTTTCCCATAAATCGTGTATATAGACCAGAGGA
Source organism: uncultured Methanocellaceae archaeon (assembly GCA_963780665.1). Classification (GTDB taxonomy): domain Archaea; phylum Halobacteriota; class Methanocellia; order Methanocellales; family Methanocellaceae; genus Methanocella. The sequence continues at coordinate 11,839 of CAWACJ010000011.1, forward strand.
AAGCGCAGGCTATGATCATGAGGTCGCCAATGGCGTTATCGTTCATCTCAAGCGACAGGCTGCCTTTTGTCACGAGGAGGGCCACGCCGATAAAGCCGACGACCGCGCCCATGACGCGCAGCCAGGTCATTTTTTCTTTTAGGAAGACAGCGCCGAGTATCAGAATAAAGAATACGGACGAGTTGATGAGAAGTGACGCGCTCGTGGCTGACGTAAAGTCCTGTGCGGATACTTGAATTGCATATTGGAATGTTACTCCTGTCAATGCTAAAATGATAAAAGTGACGATGTCTCGCTTATCGAATTTAAAGGTCTCTTTACCCTTCCAGAGGTACGTGATGATCAACAGCAAAGGTGCTGCGATGAAGAATCGGATGGAAGCGATCTCTATGGGCCCGATATATCGTAGTGCGATTGTATTTGCGACGAAGGAAGCGCCCCAGAATACGTTGATGGCCAGCAGGCCTATGATAAGTGGTAAGCCTCCGTTCTTCGAATGTTCGCCCGAGCCTGGCATAGAGTAGCGAAACGCTCCAATCTACGTTAAAAGTTTCCGTCAATGGTGTTCATCGGATGCCTGTGACTCTTTAGGCCGAATGATGTGGCTGATGATCTTCAAGTTGTTATCTGCCATTGCGATGCCGGCCAGGATAAACAAAGCCCCGACGATGATAGCCGGTCCCAGCGGCTCGCTCAGGATCAGGATGGCAAAGACGATCGCGAAGAACGGCTCAAGGTACTGGTATATGGCCGTCTTTGAAGGGCCGATCTTGATAATTCCGTCGTTAAAGACGAAATAAGCGATGATCGAGCAGAAGATCGCTAAATACAGGATGCACTCCCAGCTCAGCGCGGAGAACGATGCCAGCGAGTGATGAGGGGTGACCAGATAGGCAGGGATCAGGAAGATGAAGCCGAGCATGAATATCCAGTTCAGCTGTGTGAGCACGGAATATTTGCCTGCCAGCTTGTTTCCGATGAGAATGTAGATCGCCCACATGACTGCGCAGATCACGATCAGGCCATCGCCGATCAGGTGAGGCGAGAAGGAGAGATCCCCGCGTGTCGCCACGAGCACTGCGCCGAGAAATGCGATCACGATACCTAGCGAATTATCAAGGGACAGCTTTTCCTTTAGGAATAGTGCAGAAGGGATGATCACGAAGAATGTGCCCATGTTGATCAGCAGTGCGGTATTCGTGACTGAGGTATAAGTCATGCCCGCGAACTGTATGATATACTGGAGCGATACGCCGGTCAGCGCCATGATGACAAGGACAGGCAGGTCTTTCGGCGCTACGTAAAGCGACCTGGGCCCGGCTATGATGATCGTGACGAGTAAAAGCAGCGGCGCGGCGATGGCGAAACGAATTGTGGCCAATTCCACCGGGTATAATCCGTCAAGCCCTAGCCTGGACGCGATAAAAGAGCCGCCCCAGACCACCATGACCAGGACGAGCAATACCTTTGCTTTTGCCGTGATGCTTAATTGGGGTGCTTTAAAGTATTCCTTTAGTACTTGGGACCCCCCGTTTTTCATTCTTTCGGGTAGCCATCCAGAGAGCGACGCCTAGCGCCTTGAACATGGCCTCGACCATGTGGTGGTCGTCCTCGCCCTCGATCTTCACGTGAACGTTAATACCTGCGGCCCTCGCGAACGAATCCACGAAGTGCCTGGTCATGCATGTCGAATAGTCACCGACCTTTTCAGCGTGAAAAGTTGCGTTAAATACCGAATATCCTCTACCGCTGATGTCCACGGCCACGGTCGCGAGCGACTCGTCCATGGGGATCAGCGCGTGCCCGAAGCGCTCGATCTTTGACTTATCGCCCAGCGCCTCCTTGAAGGCTTCACCCAGGCAAATACCCATGTCTTCCACCAGGTGGTGGTCGTCAACATGTAGATCGCCGACTGCCTTGACCTTAAGGTCAAAAAGCCCGTGCTTCGCGAATGAAGCGAGCATATGATCCAGGAAGCCGATACCCGTGCCTATATTTGCGTTTCCATTTCCGTCAACGCTCATCTCGATCTTAATATCGGTCTCTTTTGTCTGCCTGCTAATGCTCGATGATCTCATGCTACCACTGTTATTGCTTACTTTAATATAAATAAATCTTTGTGTCGGAGACTGGTTTTTACCCGATACCAGAATACAAACGGGCTATAGGGATTTCGAAAAGCCCTTCATATATAAAATGTGATGGGAGTACCCCAAGAGGATTTTGCCCTGTTTACTTTTTTTAATCGCTCATTACATAAGCAACAATGCAATTACTAGATATTATTTAAACGATATTATTATAATAATAAACATATAAAATACCAGGGTATAGCATATTATCGATTTTCTCTTTCAATGAACATCATATACGGTTAACGTACAGGCGATAATTATCGATCGATAGTACTACCGGGCTGCAATGCCCGGATGGCCTGAATATCTGAATGAATTAAGGTGAGTCTATGTCTATAATTAAAAGATCAACCAATTTATCCACTAAAGTATTGATAGTCGCAGCTATCGTGTTGAGCATCTCAATTTCGCCCGCATTATCGGATACGGCGCTGCCATGCCTTATAGCGGGTACTGTAACAGTGAATGGGGTGCCGACTGCAGGCGTTTCCGTCTCATGTACCGGCGTTAGCCCTACCACCACGGATTCCGATGGCGCGTATTACATCAATGTACCGGGAGACGGCCAGACGGTAACAGTTACGGCAACATACCAGGGCCATTCTATGTCATCCGATCCATTCACGACATCGGGAACAGCTATGAAGCTGGACATACCCCTGACATATGACGTGAATACGCCGACACCAACTCCGACACCAACTCCGACACCAACTCCGACACCAACGGCAAATGCGACGGCCACAGCAACACCAACAGCAACACCAACAGCAACACCAACAGCAACACCAACAGCAACAGCGACTGTAGCTGCGAATCCTACCACAGCCTCTTCACATATGGCTACAGCAGTGCCGGTATCGACGCCACTGGTTGTCTATGTGACTGTTACGGTCACTCCGGAGCCTACGGACATGGCAAATACAACTGTAAATGATTTGGTTAATCTAAACGATACGACGACAGCATTACCATTGCAGCCCACAACTTCAAAATCGCCTGGCTTTGCCGGCATAATTGCATTGTCATGCCTTGCGGGAGTGGCAATGATCATGCTAAGAAGAAGTAAGCGTTAGGCGCTGCACACTCGAATGAACGGACCGATATTTTCGCGCAACTCATGAGATGAGTTGCGCGTGCTTTTTTGTTCACCGGTTTCTGGAGCCCGGCATCAGATGGCGTTCTTCAAGTTTTTTTAATGCCATGTCGTATTTTTCATGTATTAACTTACTTTCAAAATCAGCGAACTCGAGAAGCATTTTATCTTTTTCTTCTCTAGTCAGGTACTCCATGACAGGGTAGAAAAATCTTGTTTCCTCTTTTTTGATATGTTCAGGATAGAACTGTGTAATAGTGTTCATTGCTGCGACGATGCTCGCCGGCCCGGACTTCTCGCCCATGATATAGCTCTCGTTCGCTTGTTCAAGTTCATCCACGGTTTTACGGGCAAAAACGTGCTCCTGGATCAGGTCATTCATGATCTGCCTGAGTTCCGGCGACAGAGGCTTTTCCGCAAGCTCCTTGAAAAGTATGTTCTCCTCCTTGCCATGATGGCACATGTCGGAGAACGACCTCATAAAATCCACCGATGCATCGACAAAATCAGGATCTATGCCGGTATAGATACCTATCCGCTCAAGCTCGTCTCTCATCAGCTTGATCATACGCTCGATGAGCCTGTGCTCTTTCATTAAAACGCCTATGGGCAGCATAAAATACACCGGTTGCCCGCAAATTTCATTACGAGCTCCAATATAGACGGTAACTTTTAGGGTTATATTGTTTTGGAAATCCGATACCGAAAATGCATGTATGGATAATTGAGTGAATCGCTTATGACCTGGTTTTGGTCATTACATATTAATTTCTAAAAGAGGAAACAATGGAAAAAATATTTTATATTTTTAATCCGCTACTTTTTGTATCGCCTGACGTAGCGTGAATAAGTGTTTATATAGTGCCGAACCGATCACAATCCCCGCGGCGCCCGTATTTTTGATCATGACGATGTCATCGAGCGTAGTGATACCGCCGGACGCGATGACCGGGATGCCGACATTCGAGACCAGATCCTTAACCGGCGCCGTCTTCACGCCTTTCAAAAGGCCTTCGACATCGACGTTCGTATAAAGGATGCTTCCCGCACCATTCTTTTCTAATATGCCCGCCATTTCGACCGTACTCCTGCCCGAAGACGCTTTCCAGCCTTCTACGAGCACCTTGCCTTCGCGAGAATCTAGGGAGACCATCACGGCTTCGGGACCGAAATCCCCGGAGAGCCTGGAGACAAGCTTCGGGTCCCTTACGGCAGCCGTGCCGAGAATGACGCGTGTCACACCCATGCCCAGCAGGTATTTAGCGGTCTCGTAGTCCCTGATCCCGCCGCCTACCTCGGTATTCACGTTAAAATTCTTAATGATGTCCTCGACGATCCGGGCATTCTTGCGGTCCCCGCTCAGCGCGCCATCCAGGTCGATAATATGCAGCGTCTTCGCGCCCTGATCAACGAAGTCTCTGGCTACTGCGAGGGAATCTTCGATCGAGACCATTTCCGTGCCGGGCACGCCCTGGACTAGCTGCACGACCATGCCGCCCTTAAGGTCTATCGCTGGGATCACTTCGAATGTCATCAAGAGCACAATAGACGCATAGAAAATAAAGGTTATGCAGCCTGCATAAGAACACGAAAAATAAGAAGCTAATACCTCTAAATTTTAGAGGCCTTAGACCTGTCCGGCGAGTTTTTCATGTACGCCGGTCGAGTAGTTCATGCGCATATCGTTGTTATGCTTGAATTTCATCAACGCTTCGCGGAAGTGCTTCATCTCGACCTGTTTAGCGTCCGGGTCTTCGCGGAAAGCAAGCATGACAGCTTCCCGGCAGATCCCCTCGATGTCACTTCCCACGAACCCTTCGGTCAAGCCAGCCAGCTTCAAGAGATCCACGTCTGCTGTAAGCGGCATCTTACGCGAGTGTATCTTGAAGATCTCGAGCCTGCCGTCTCTCGTCGGAGGTTCCACGTAAATGAGCCGGTCAAACCTGCCTGGCCTCAGCAGCGCCGGGTCTATGAGATCCGGCCTGTTCGTCGAGCCGATGACGATCACTTTACCGCGCTCCACGTAGAGGTCAATGAGGCTGAACATCTGCGAGACGACCCTGCGCTCCGACTCGCCCATGACGTCATCGCGACGTATGGCGACAGAGTCCAGCTCGTCGATGAAAATGATGGCGGGCGCGTTCTCCTTAGCGCTCTCGAAGACTTCTTTCAGCCTCGCCTCCGAGTCTTCGGGCGATCTCGACAGTATCTCGGGGCCGGAGATGGAGAAGAACTCGATGCCTGACTCATTGGCAATTGCCTTCACGATCTGGGTCTTACCGGTGCCGGAAGGGCCGAAGAGAAGAATGCTTTTTGGAGGGCGAATGCCCATTTCAATAAAGCGCTCGGGATTCTTCAGGGACCATTCAATAGTCTCGATGATCTCACGCTTTACGTCAGCCAGTCCGCCGATATCGTTATACTTGACGATGCCGGAACGCACGTTCGATATGTTCACGGGCTTATCAACGATCTCGATGACGGTCGTATCGGTGATGACCACGGGGCCGGGGGGATCTACGCGCACTGCGACCAGCTGGACGTCCTGGTTCGTCGGCGTCTTACCAAGAATAGGGTTCGGCATGCTATAGAGAAGCGGAATGATATCGCCTTGCATGATGGCACGCTTTGATATCTGGTGCCGGATGATCTCGGCGGCATTCGTATTTCCGGAAAGATTGACGTTCACGCCATCCATTGGCGCCAGCATGACCATTTGCGCATCTTTAGCGATGGCCTTGCGCACCTTGACCCGTTCGCCGATACCGACGTCGGCGTTTTGTCGTGTAAAGCTATCGATGCGGATCATTTCCTGGCTCCAGTCCTGCTTTTCCGTTCTCCAGACCTTTGCCACGGTGGTTCGTTTACCCTCGGCTTCCACGATATCGCCGGGCGAGAATATCCTGGCTACCGTAGCCCGTTTACCCTCTATCTCGATCACATCGCCAGCGGTAAGCTTTAGCTCTAGCAGGATGTTCTGGTCGATTCTCGCGACACCCCGGTTCAAGTCTCCCGTCATTGCTTTGGCGACTTTTAGATATAGCTCTTTCATGCCCCGTCCTCCAGTATATTGAAACCCTAGCCCACATTAAATAAATGATTAGTATATAAACCTTAATTGACCTTGTAATATTTAAACTGATGGTTTATATCTGGCGATGATACGTCCTTGGGACTCGCTACAGCGTTTGGAAGTACGTTTAGTCTCCCGCGTGAAAATAATATCATTATGATCAAGATCAAGAGAGCTTATGACGAGGTCTCCGATGATGACGGGTACAGGATCCTTGTCGGCAGGCTATGGCCGCGAGGTGTGACCAAAGAGAGAGCTGCCGTCGCTTTATGGCTGAAAGACGTGGCGCCCAGTACTGAATTACGCGAATGGTTCGGTCACGACCCGAGAAAATGGGATGAGTTCAAGGAAAGGTACTGGAAAGAGCTAGACGACAGGCGGAATGACGTCGAGACCATATGGAAAAAAGCGCGTGAAGGCACCGTAACACTCGTATATTCGGCGCGGGACCGCGAGCACAATACTGCGCAGGCACTAAAAGAATATATCGAGTTACGCCGGAAAAGCCCCATTGAATCGGTGCATTGAGTATCCGTGTAATTTTTGGCATCATGACACCATATGTAATGTATGACCTACACAGTGGACTGCCTGATCAAGAACATGATGTCCAGCCTGCCTGAAAGCTATATCATAAAAAGCAAAGAGGATGCGCTTATAAAAGCTGCTTTTACCACCGAGGAGCTTGGAGAAGTGGTAAAGGCGATCGCCCGGGGCGACAGGAGAGAAGTCGTTAAAGAGTGCGCAGATACGATCATCGGCCTCCTGCAGATCATGTCATATTATAACGATAAAGGAGTGCCGGGCGTGACCTCGGCATTCGATGAGACACTCGAAAAGCTCAGTGAAAGAAAAAACGATGGTGTGAAGATATGAGTCTTTGCCCGATGGCAGTATTCGCTATGGTTATTCCACGATAGTAAACTTGTAGAACATGTCGTACTCGGACAGCGTATCCTTGATCCACTTGACATCGAGGGAAGGCGTATCCTTCATGATCTTAACGATGATCTCCTGTGGCTCGCTGCTCCCGTCCTTCAGATCGAAGGATTCCACGAGCGATGATAGGCGAAGGCTATCGTTAGGATTTCCAAGCAAACTAAATATCTCTTCTGCGAAATCGCTCATGGATGCCACATATCTTTCATGACATATAAACTATGCCCTTTAACGATGTCAATAAAAATAGATCGGGAAGATGGTTAAGCGGCGACTCATTCGCCGTATACGCCACCTTCGCCGTACACAGGCTCTTTCACTTTATAGGTCCCGGATTGCTTATCCGGGTCCATCCAGTAGACAGGTTTCGGGTATCCCGAAGCCAGATGTGCCGGAAGCTCGAACTCAATGTCGCCCGTGAGATAGCTGCCGTTGACGCCGATCATGCCGCCAGGATAGGAAAAAGTGGTATAGTCAGCCAGAGATACTGGATCGCTATCTTTTTCTTTATATTCCAGCTTAAACCATTGTGCAGACGTTTCTACGGGCTTATCTGCAGTCACGTTCACGTGCATCACATAGAAGGATTTACCCGGTGTCACCGGTATTCGATTATACTCTTTCGTGTATGTCCATATCTCCCATGTGAATAAGATATGCGCCTCGTCGTTCCCGCCTATTAATGTAGGCGTGGACGAAACCACAGGCGAGGGGGTCGCAGTGGCGGTCGACAGCGGCACCTTGAGAGGCACCGTGCAGCCGATAGCCAGAAATGCGGCCATAATGATGGCTATGAGCAAGATATAATGCTTCATCCTTTCACTCCTGCATTCATTTTTTCCAGCAAATTATAGTGATATAATGGTATGCAGGGACATGAACATGTTGCTGGGCGTTTTAATAGCGGTGAAGATTCATCTCCGTGCATGCGAACATATCAACTAGCCTTATCACAGGTAGGGAGGAGTCGTTTTGAAAGTTAAGGATATCATGACGAAGAATATCATATCGGTCGACCCGGGCGAGTCTGTGTCAGAAGCCGCGAAGAGGATGAAGGAATCGAACGTGGGCTCTGTCGTAGTGGTAGACAGAAAAAAGAACGAGGTGCGGGGCATCGTGACGGACCGTAAGATCGTGACCAGTGTGATCGCAGAATCGCGCGATCCTGCCAAAGAGCCGGTGGGCAATATCGTGAGTAAAAATATTATCACGTGCAATGAAGAAAGTGACGTGCACGACGTGATGAAGGTGATGGGACAGAACAAAGTGCGCCGCCTGCCCGTCGTGAACGACCGCAAGGAGCTGGTAGGCGTGCTGTCGGTATCGGACATAGCGCGAGACATGCGAGGATGCATGAACTCCCTGTTCGATGAGCTTGGAAAATCGTCGCATCATATCGAACGGCCGTGACTGCTCCCACAGCTAAAGCATGTGGGCTTTTACGCCTTTTCGGGCGACAGACTGCAATCCCAGTCTGAGAATGTTCATAGCGGCGTTCTCGTCCCTATCGATGATTAAGCTGCAACTAGGACATTCGAAGGTACGGTCGCCTAGTTCCATATTGACTAAGGTTCCGCATCGTGAGCACATTTTGGTGGTGTTGGCTGGGTTGACCATTATCACGGTTGTACCGGCGCTTTCAGCCTTGTACTTCGTGACAGTGAACAACATATTCCAGCTAGCATCACTGATGCTCTTTGCAAGACAATGATTCTTGACCATGTTCTTAATATTTAAATCTTCAAACACTATCAAGCCATACTGATTAACTAATATACGACTTAGCTTGTGAACGAAGTCGTACCTCTTGTTAGCAATACGTTCGTGCACACGGCGAACGACACGTATAGCCTTCATACGTTCTGGTGAAGCCTTTTCCAGCTTGGAAAGCCTTCGCTGTACTCTTGCTAGTTCTCTTTCCTCCGTTCGGAAGAACCTTGGATTGGGAACCTCATCGCCGTTGGACAGCGTTGCGAAGGATGTTAGCCCCATGTCTATTCCGATAGCAGGTATCTGTTCTTTCGGTACGATCGTTAGTTCGGATTCTACGGTCAACGAAGCATACCACTTTCCATTGCTATTCCTTCGGATGGTAACTCGCTTAACATCGCCATATACTTCTCGATGTATTCTGATATACACGTCTCCAATTTTAGATAGGGTGAGTTTATCACCGGAGAGCTTGAATCCCATCTGAGGATACGTGAAGCTATCGTACCAGCCGTATCCTTTGAACCTTGGATATCCGGGGTTCTCGCCGTTCTTGACACGGCGAAAGAACGCCCTGAACGCCAGTTCGACACGTTCTTGAACTTCCTGTAATGTCTGTGAGAACACTTCCTTTAGTTCGGGAGCATTCTTTTTCCAAACAGGCAACAGGTTATGCGTAGCGTAGTTCGATACCGATACATGTTCCTGTTCATACTTATCCTTCCTATATGCTAGTGTCTCGTTGTATACCTGTCTACATAGTTCAAGCGTACGCTCAAGCTTCGTAACTTGAGCCTTGGTCGGATAGAGCCTGAACTTATAGACCTTATACACTACAAAAAATATAGTTACTTATGTATAAATATCTTATCGTAATATATCTATAATTTGGAAACTCAATTCATCTCACGACTAAAGCCCATGGGTTTTCTCTCACCCTCCGCCCAGTACTGCATAAAGAGATATCCCTGGCAAAGGGATTACACGGGATATAGTTTTAGGGCTTTTTATCTGCCAGCACAATGATGCTAATGCCCATATGGTTGAATGGCCAGAAACGGTATAAGGTGTCCTCGATCGGGCGCAGGACGGAGAATATGCCCCTTGTGATACGGCCTGGCTTGTCCTTTTGCATGACAGTGCTTGGTATGAGATTTGTGATAGAGTGTACGCTATACACCTTTTTTATCGTACATCCGCCTCTTTTGAGCTGGTCTCTTAACTCGTGATATGTGAACGTCCGAAGGTTGAGCAGCCGCACTTTGTCATCATCAAAATGAAGCGGGAACACATAGGGATATCCTTCATGGATGGGCCGGTTAAAATAGCCGATCGCTTCGCCCACCGTCCCGTGATATTCCAGCGGGTCCCCGACAATCGTGCTCACCAGGCACCAGGCCATGTCCGGGCTCCATTTGTTGTCCGACTCCAGGAATATTTTTCCGCCGGGCTTCAGGACGCGGCACATCTCGTCAAAGAAACATTGATAGTCGGGAACGTGGTTCACGGTGCTGCCGGCACTTGATATCGCATCGAAAGTCGCATCCTTGAAAGGCAGCTTACCGGCATCGGAGACCATGCAGATATTCTCGCCGAGCTTTTTGTTTGCCACGCACACAAGCCCGTGGCTGATGTCTATGCCAAGTACGTCGAATCCGTTTTTCTTGAACAGCATAGTCTGTTGCCCTGTGCCGCAGCCGATGTCGAGCACCTTAGCGCCCTTCGGCAATGATGGTATGAAATTTTTATCGATCAAATCCCTGATGCGGCCGAACAGGTACGGGAAAAATAGCCCTTCGTATGTATCGTAAATATCGGACGCCTCGTCATATGTCTCCGCAGAGGCCCGTTTTGAAGTGTCAGCGTAAAGCTTTGGTCCCTTCTCAGCCATCAGTGTCACCAGCGACAGCCGCCAATTACTGGCACGCTTATAAATAAGCTTTGCGATTTGGAAGATCAAAAAGCAAACGTAGTTACTTTTTATTTTTTAGTTTTTGCTGCACAGCCTCGCTTTGTAGTTCTCGCAGCGCATCACTCGCGATCCACCGGGCGCTCTTTGAATCGATGACTTTCATCTCGTTGCCGACGGCGATCGCTTCCGCATTCAAGTTTACATTACGCTTGCCTATCTGACGGAGAGCCCAGTTCACCGATTTTCGAACAAAATTTCGCTCATCCGTAGACTCCCGGAGGATGACCGGAAAGAAGCTCTTAAAGGCCGCATCGTCGGCTTTCTTATCATGAACGGCCAGCGTGGCCATCATCGTGAAGCCGGCACGCTTCACGAATTCGCGGTCGTCCTTCGACCATTCGAAACACTTGTCGTGAGCGAATTTTGTCTTATCGAACAAGTTCGAGCAGCACTGGTCGCAGACATCCCAGGAATCGAAATCTGCAACCCATTTATCCATTTGATCCTCGGTCACTTGCCGGTAGTCATCGACAAGCGTCGCCATGATCTTCGCCTCGTGTATACCGGTATTCCACAAAGCCAGCGCAAGCGCATGGTCTTTGCCGGTCTCTTTAGCCAGCTTTCTGATGGCCGGCATCGAGACACATAGCGCATTGTTCACGTTAATGCCAAACCTCGCCATGCCATCCTTGTTCGAAGGATCTGACATGGATTCGAGCTTTTCGATCGTAGCCCTGGTCTTTATATCGGTATCGGTCGCGTTCATGGCGTATTCTCAGTTGTATAAAGTCGAACCCTCATATTAAATCGATGGTAACCCGCTGCGAAAGTTATTGAGAGCTGTTATCATCAGACGTGAATATGCTAATTATGATTTACTGATTTGCGGTGATACTGATGATGGAACAACAGAGCATAAAATGGGGAAACGATGTAAGGAAAGCTAAAGAGGAAGCGGGGAAGACGGGTAAGCTGATGCTCCTGTTCTTCCATTCCAACTCCTGCAGCGGATGTAAGGCTACTATCGCGAAAGTCTTGCCGGACAGGGACGTATCGAAGTTCATCGCGGATAGCTTCGTGCCACTCATGTATGAGGTCAGCGAGCCGGCTTCGAAGGACCTGATGAAGAAGTATGAGGTACAGTGGACGCCGACGTTCGTCGTCGCGGACGAGAAGGGCGACACGGTTTATCGCTGGGAGGGATTCCTGCCGACGGACGATTTCAAAGCACAAATGATCATGGCGGAGGCGAAGATGGCCCTTAAGGCAGAAAATTTCGACCGGGCCGAGAAATGCTACAGCGCGGTGACCGAAAAACATCCGAAAAGTGATGTCGCGTCCGAAGCCGTCTATTATTTAGGCGTATCCCGGTATAAAAAAACAGAAGACCCTTCGCATTTGAAAAATGCAAATGAGGAGCTGAAGAGAAAATATCCGGACAGCGTCTGGACGAAAAAAGCCTCGGTATGGGGCTAATTATTTTTTTATGCCGGCCGGAACATTAGCATCCATTTATTTATAGCGATGCTCGCTGGTAATAATACTGGAAAAGATAATCGATAGGCTCTAGATCAGAAGATGGCCTATCGATCATACGGGTATTGTCTAATTATGAGTTTTCTCGCCGTATACGATCACATCGCTGTGTGCAGTGTCTTTATGCTCTGTTGATGCCTGCAGGTTCAGCGGCTTGATCTTGTACTTGATAATATCCTCGGGTTTTTTCTGTTCTTCTTTTTCCATGGGCTGAAAAGGCTTTTCGACATACCTGAAACGCTCGGTGCTCGTCTTTTTAACGGCATGCTGGACCATGGCCACCTCTTCTCCGCTTATGCTGGAAGGCAGTGGCATAGAGAGGTTTCGTTCGACAGCAGGCTTGCTTACAACGACGGGCTCGGGCTCCATAGACGGCAGTAAAAGCAGCTCGGGCTTCGTTTTAGGCATGTTTTCCTCTGCCAGCCGGGCGATATCCGGTCCCGGCGTGAGCGTATTCACTGTTTTAGCTTTAACGGGCGCAGCTTTCTTTTTTATCGGCATCCTTTGTGTCGCTTCTGCTTTTAGCCTATTGAATAAGAGTATAAATCGTTCGAACATTTTTCCATCCCCACAATATCCCATCCAGTTGTAAATGGGAAATCCCGCATAATATTATAGCATTTCCTAAATTAAACCTTACTGCGTTTACGAAGATTGTTTAAGAGGTCATGTTATATAAAAATCTGTGGCATACATGATCCTTTGCCGCTGACTGAAAAATGATGATATAATCGGAATGCGGTAAGGGAAAACATATAAGAAATTGCCACATTATATCCATACAGTGATATTAATTCGCATGTGAGCCTTATTTTTAGTTAATAAGCGCAGAATGGGTATCTTTAAGTGCAAAAAGCGCTATCTGTACAAATCAAAATTTAGTAGGAGGATACTTATGGACGAAAAGTTTAAAAAAGCCATTATGGCAGGCATCATCTGTGGTATCATTCTAGTGATCCTCGCACTTGCGTATATCATTGTAGAGCAGTTCATCTTCGGGTCGCAATTGCAGGATATGGCAATGAAGTACAGTGACCCTAACTATACTCCGCCGTCAGACTTATCGGATATCCTGAACGGGGCTATCATCGGGGCTTCTTTTAGTTTCATCGTCCTTTTTACACTGGGAGTGCTGTCGTTTTTTGGCGCCGGCCTACTGGCCGCGAAAATGGCCGCTCAATACATAAAGAACCCGGGTGACGCAGCGATCATAGGCGTCGTGGCCGGCGCGACTGCAGAGGTCGTGCACAGGCCCTTCGCTATGGTGATGACGTTTATTGCAGATATTATCCGGCCAACGAACTATTATACGGCGGATGGCTCGACCGTGCTACAGGCCGTTTTAAACATGGGAAGCCAGGCCGTCTGCTGCTTCCCGGTAATACTCATAGCCGGCATCATCTTAGCTGTCATCGGCTCGCTATTATACGCGATGGTCAAGCTCAAAGTATAAGTGCTCGATCATCGGCTTTAATTTTTATAAGCGTTCGAGCCTGTATAACCTATAAATATCGAGTCACCCGGCCGCCGGAGGCTTTGACTAAAACAAGTCTTCGTGATCTTTGTGACCTTCAAGTCCTTCGTAAGAAACCGTATAGTGCCTTAATCATCTTCGTGGATAGTGCCTTCTTCAAACTTAGAGACTTCTAAATTAGCCGACGCGGCCAAATTAACCGACGCGGCCAAATTAACCGACGCGGCCAAATTAACCGACGCGGCCAAATTAACCGACGCGGCCAAATTAACCGACGCGGCCGATTCGCACGAGGGACCGGACGGGCACGTTACCGATCGTGTCGACGCCTTTCTTATCGATCATGACCGCGACCGCCACCGTCTCGCCGCCGTTCTCATCGATGAGCTTGATGATCTCTTCAGCGGTACTGCCCGTGGTGATCACGTCATCGATGATGACACAGCGCTTGCCTTTGACATCGGCGTAGTTTTCGCTCATCGTCGGCTTGATCTCCTTACCTTCGTCGGACCTGTGCTTTCCAGGATGCACGACCGCCAGCTCCACGCCATACTGATACGAGACGATGTTCGCAAGAGGGACGCCGCTCAGGGCTACGCCTACGACTACGTCGACGTTCGTGTCCAGCTCATTCAAGGCTTCCTCCACCAGGTCCGCCAGGCAGGTCGCGATGAGCATGAGACGGCTCGAGCTTTTACCAATGGAGCTCCAGTCTATGAAAATATCCTTGGGTGCGGGGACGCCGCTCTCTTTCTTGGCGCGGGTCAGCAGCCAGGTGGCCGTCTCCCGCGAGATGTTAAGCTCGTCCGCGATCTCGCCGGACCGCAGGCCGCGGTTCCTCAGCTCAATCGCTTTCTCGATCAGATCGTTGACGTTTCTCATTCTGCTTACCTCTTCACGGATCGTTTCTTTAGTATCAGCGGGGACCCGCAGACTTCGCAGATCTCGCCCTCTTTGAATATGCGGTTGCATCCCATACAACGTTTTTCCCACACGACCTTATATTTAATCCGCTTTTGGCGCAGCGCCGTGGTGCTGATGCCAAGCTTCCTGGCAACATTCTGAACGGAATAGTCGTCCGTCAGTATGTCTACGTCCTTGCCCGATGCTTTTTCTTCCACCGCCAGCGCAAGCAGGTCCCTGTCCGGCAGGGATATTCGCTTATCATCTCCCGTGGATGCCGCCACGGCTTCGACCGTTGCGACGGATGGATCAGACGGGTCTTTCACGATCAGCCCCTGTATCAATTCGAGCCGGAGTCTGGATTGCTCATCCTTTACCTCTGAATAGACGCGGGAAGGCGTCATGATCTCGCCATCGGGTATCATCCCATATATGAACGCTGACGCATCGAGCAGGTAAGTTTTCATTAAATGACCATTCGCCGTGAAAACCCATAAAGATGTTCACCGTGAATGTATGCGCGCCTCTTCCCGGCGAAGGCTTTCGTTCATCTGCTCGATGCGGTGCTCCAGCTTGTCGAGTTTCTCGATGATATGCCCGTGCAGCCTGGTGCTGATATCCGCAGCTTTTGCATCGGAAATATGGATATTTAATTGCCTGGAAGCGAACTCTTCAGGGCTCATGTTTCCCCTGTTATGCTCGATCCACTCCAGGGCCCTGTCGTCAATGAGCAGTGTCATTTCATGCATGACAGTATTAATATATTTTATAACATATTTATATATTAGCCGCATCCGATGCGATCGATACGGTACGCCTAATCCTCGGACATTTAGCGATTATATATGCACATTCACATGTTATTGAGCTAACATATTAATATAGTTGTATTTATATAATATACTAGGTATAGCATGCTGGTGAACCTGAATTGGCCATACGTCTTCCGTTGCGAGGGCTTACACTTCTTGCTGGGCTTCTCGGTGGGATTGTTAACGTTCTCGTCGATGCTGATCATATACCTTATTATCTTTACAATATCAGGGCGTATGTCAACCTTAACGCGTTCCACTTTGGAACGGGACGTTTTCTACATCCTATTATGTTCTTTATCGCTATCGGTTGTTTCGCATGTGCTGGAGGACTACTTCTTCGCGATATTCTAAAGTCATGGCAGAAGCACGTCGAATAACACCTTTATCGTCAAGGGTCACATTCATATATCATAAAGCGTATATACATTTCAAACGTTCGCTTGCGAGTGTTTTACGTGGTGTATCAAAATGGAACAAGGGCCGCCGCAGCTTGAAAAATTTTACATTGCATCTGTCGAGCAATATTTATCGGCCATAAAGGCTGAAAAAATAAGCGATTGTTATAGTGCCCTTCAATACCTGGCTTTGAAAGACCACTTCAAGGATAAAAAGATCGTCGTAAGGCTGAATGTCGCCGAGCAGATCCGGGACCGGTATAAGGTCTCAAAACGCGCTTTTTATGGGGCGAACCGGCTCATCGATTTCACGCAGCAGACCACACTCGATGTCAGCGAGTAGTATATTTATTAAATTTTAGCTCCATTTCGTTGTTTTAGATACATGCGATAGCCACGGTGATTGATTATAAAATATGGCTGATAAATTGATCACCAGTGGTTCTTACACTGATGATAGGGTGAATTATAGCGAGCGCATGAACTTTATATAGCCGCATAAGTCGCCGCTTGTTATTTTTATGAGGTTGCCTGTGACCTTTCCATCCATGACATCTAAAGAGACCATTGTCGGGTCGGCCATCCGGGGCTGCGTGGGGCTGCCGGGGCATACGAGCAAAACGTCGCTCTGCTCTATGATGGGACGATGCAGGTGGCCGAAAATAAGGACACGAACACCCATTTCGAGCGCGAGGTACCTCATGTTCGTCGTGTCGGTGCCAAATCGTCCGGAATGGACGACCCCGAACTTCACGCCGCCGGCCTCGAACGTCTCGATCTCGGGCAGCATGGCCTTCAAGTCGTCCTCGTCACTATTGCCGTGTACTGCGACTAGCTTTTTACATGTGACATTCAGAGAGTCGTAGGCCTGCCTGGTGATAAAATCGCCTGCGTGGACGACGATATCGGCATCCTTGACGATGGCCAGCAATTCTTCAGGCATTTGGCCGTGAACGTGCGTGTCAGATAACACGATGAGCTTCATTGGAAAATAGTATGATGTGTAAAATTAAAAACGTTCTCGTGTCGTAGAAAAAAGTAATGCTTATTCCATGTGCATTTTATCCGGTGTATCCGCAATTCTTGCAATCAGCAGGGCAACACTACCGTGATACGTGTAAAGTTTACAACCTGGCCTGCACAGGAACTTCTGCTCGTATCCACAGACTTCGCATACCCATTTTGGCATGATAAAACGTTCGCCCTGAAACGGTTAAATATGTTTTGATATGATTTTCAATCCGTCTATCTCACCTATAAATATGCCAAATGTTATATCGAACATATAAATATAGTACGCCAGTAGCGGCAAAAATGGCAATCCCATGGAATCGCGAAATCTTTTCAGTTCTTCCCTAAACCTTCATATTATCCTAACCAGAAAGAGGCGATGGACCGGATATATAAAGCCCTGAGTAAGGGCAAGCCAATCCTGTTCGAAGGCGCCCTGCGGCACGGGTAAGACGCTATCAGCGCTAGCCCCCGCCCTGGCTTTTGCAAAAGGGAAAAGGGAAAAAAGGTCATCATCGCCACCAACGTGCACCAGCAAATGGAACAGTTCATAGAGGAAGCCCGCGAAATAAAGGCGATCGCCAATATCAAGGTGGCTGTGCTTAAGGGAAAAGAGCACATGTGCCCGATGGATAAGGATTATGACGAGTGCAATGTTTTAAAAGAAAACACCTTCGAGATGATGGGGCTGGAAAGGGACCTGATACAGCTGAAGGAAAAGGATAAATCGGCCGCCGGCAAGGTTAAAGAAGACCCGAGCTTCGGGACCTTCGGCAGTCGCTCGCCAGCGAGATCATGAGCGACGAAGGCCGGGTCGCCGTGCTGAGAAAGCGCATATGCCCGTACATGCGCGAGGTGCTCAAAGAGACGGGAACGTTCGGCGAATGGCTCTACAAAGGTGTCCGCAACTCCGATGAGATCACGGAAGAGTTCTTGAAAAAAGGCCAGTGCGGATACGAGTTATTAAAGCGCTATATCAAGGACGCCGAGCTGATAATTTCTAACTATCATCATTTACTGGACCCGGACATCAGGGCGCGAGTGCTCGCTGGATGGGCCGCGCGCTGGAGGATGCAATCGTCGTCGAGGCCCATAATCTTGAGGCACAGGCGCGACAGCATTCCTCGATCACGCTGTCGGAGCTTGCGATCTCACGAGCGATCAACGAATTCTCCACAGGGGCCGGCGGCGGCTAAATCCCCGATGAAGAATGATATACAGTACTTTTTAATGCTCCTGCAGAGCACCATACGTACGGCCTACGAGTCGAGATTCG